>NZ_RHOH01000020.1 GCF_003946115.1 Lacticaseibacillus daqingensis
TTTATGGAGGATTAGCTCAGTTGGGAGAGCGTCTGCCTTACAAGCAGAGGGTCACAGGTTCGAGCCCTGTATCCTCCATTGATCCGAAAGGATCGTAGTAGCATGCGGAAGTAGTTCAGTGGTAGAACATCACCTTGCCATGGTGGGGGTCGCGAGTTCGAATCTCGTCTTCCGCTTTGCCGGTCATCGGCAAAGATTGAATTGAATATGCACCCATAGCGCAACTGGATAGAGTGTCTGACTACGAATCAGAAGGTTGTAGGTTCGACTCCTACTGGGTGCATTGTTCGGGAAATAGCTCAGCTTGGTAGAGCACCTGGTTTGGGACCAGGGGGTCGCAGGTTCGAATCCTGTTTTCCCGATAAGAACGACACGTTCGTTCTTTTTAATTGAAGTTTTTCGCGGTGTAGCTCAGCTGGCTAGAGCGTCCGGTTCATACCCGGGAGGTCGAGGGTTCGATCCCCCCCGCCGCGATCGAGCTTGGACCTTTAGCTCAGTTGGTTAGAGCAGACGGCTCATAACCGTCCGGTCGTAGGTTCGAGCCCTACAAGGTCCATCCGTTCCTTTACAGACCGGACCTCGTTCGTTATACTTTATTTATTATCGCGGGATGGAGCAGTCTGGTAGCTCGTCGGGCTCATAACCCGAAGGTCGTTGGTTCAAATCCAGCTCCCGCAATTGGTTCCATGGTCTAGTTGGTTAGGACGCCTGCCTGTCACGCAGGAGATCACGAGTTCGAGTCTCGTTGGAACCGGTGTCGGCTCGGTAGCTCAGTTGGTAGAGCAATGGATTGAAGCTCCATGTGTCGGCAGTTCGATTCTGTCCCGCGCCAGTATCCGCAGCATCATGCGGGTGTAGTTTAGTGGTAAAACCACAGCCTTCCAAGCTGTTGTCGCGAGTTCGATTCTCGTCACCCGCTGGATCGAGTTTTTGGGCCTATAGCTCAGCTGGTTAGAGCGCACGCCTGATAAGCGTGAGGTCGATGGTTCAAGTCCATTTAGGCCCAGTGTACCAACAATTAATCATGGAGAAGTACTCAAGTGGCTGAAGAGGCGCCCCTGCTAAGGGTGTAGGTCGGGAAACTGGCGCGAGGGTTCAAATCCCTCCTTCTCCGTTTTTATGGCCCGTTGGTCAAGTGGTTAAGACACCGCCCTTTCACGGCGGTAACATGGGTTCAAATCCCGTACGGGTCATGCCAATATACTATGGAGAATTACCCAAGTCTGGCTGAAGGGAACGGTCTTGAAAACCGTCAGGTGGGGCAACCCACGCGGGGGTTCGAATCCCTCATTCTCCATTAACATTATCGCGGGATGGAGCAGTCTGGTAGCTCGTCGGGCTCATAACCCGAAGGTCGTTGGTTCAAATCCAGCTCCCGCAATTACAACTCAATATTGTTGGTTCCATGGTCTAGTTGGTTAGGACGCCTGCCTGTCACGCAGGAGATCACGGGTTCGAGTCCCGTTGGAACCGTTAATGGCTCGGTAGCTCAGTTGGTAGAGCAATGGATTGAAGCTCCATGTGTCGGCGGTTCGATTCCGTCCCGCGCCATTTTTGGAGGATTAGCGAAGAGGCTAAACGCGACGGACTGTAAATCCGTTCCTTCGGGTTCCTAGGTTCGAATCCTAGATCCTCCATTTATAGGGATATAGTTTAAAGGTAGAACTACGGTCTCCAAAACCGTCAGTGTGGGTTCAATTCCTACTATCCCTGCTTGTAATGTTATGGCGGTATTGGTGAAGTGGTTAACACACTGGTTTGTGGATCCAGCATACGTGGGTTCGATTCCCACATACCGCCCTTGATTGGGGTATAGCCAAGTGGTAAGGCAACGGACTTTGACTCCGTCATGCGCTGGTTCGAATCCAGCTACCCCAATTGCTCTAAGAGCACTTCTGGCGGTGTAGCCAAGTGGTAAGGCAAAGGTCTGCAAAACCTCTATGCGTCGGTTCAAATCCGATCACCGCCTTTCTTGGGTAACCACCAAGAGTTAACAGAATATGCCGGTGTGGCGGAATAGGCAGACGCGCTGGACTCAAAATCCAGTTCCAGCAATGGAGTATCGGTTCGACCCCGATCACCGGTATCAATGACCCCTCAACGGGTCTTTTTTTTTGCCTTGAACGGCGCGGTCGGGCCGAGATTTCCTGCAAATTTCAGTCTTAGGTGCCAGGGCTTTCAGTAATGATTCTGTTAAAATCATGGGAGTAGGGCACTGAAAATTGAATCACGGGTAGAGAGTCCTTATACTGTAACTAAACCTTTTTGTCGACGTTTGGAGGAAGTCTGATGAATATTGGCATTTTTACGGATTCATATTTTCCGCAGGTCAGTGGTGTCGCGACCTCGATCAAAACGTTGAAGGACGACCTGGAACGCAAGGGGCACGCGGTCTACATCTTCACCACAACGGATCCCCATGTCCCAGATGGGGCCATTGAGCCCAACATTTTTCGCTTCACAAGCGTGCCGTTCGTTTCGTTCACGGATCGTCGGATCGCGGTGCGCGGGATGTTTCATGCGTACGCTGTGGCGAAGGAACTGAAGCTCGACATCGTACATACGCAAACCGAGTTCTCCATGGGCTACATTGGCAAGTTCGTGGCGCGCCAGCTCAAGATCCCAACCGTGCACACCTATCACACCATGTATGAAGACTATCTGCATTACGTGATGAATGGGCACCTGTTGCGGCCGTACCACGTTAAGCAGATGACGCGGGCGTTTCTGTATCACGTCTCGGGTGTTGTGGCGCCTTCTGAGCGTGTTGAGGCCACGCTGCATCGCTATGGCGTCAAGGTCCCCATTGCGATCGTGCCGACCGGGGTCGACTTGACCCAGTTCAGGGTCGCACGCGACCCGCAGTTGCGTGCACAGCTGGGGCTGGCGGACGTACCCGTGCTGCTGTCGCTGTCACGGGTGGCGTACGAGAAGCGGATCGACAAGGTCGTCGCGGCAATGCCGGCGATTTTGGCGCAGGTCCCGCAAGCGGTGCTCCTGATCGTCGGGGACGGCCCGGCGCGAGAGGACCTCGAGGCGCAGGCGGCTGAGCTGGGGCTGGGCGAGCACGTCCGGTTCGTCGGGGAGGTCGACCACAACGCGGTGGCGGATTATTACCGCGCCGCGGACATTTTTGTGTCGGCATCCGACTCGGAGTCGCAGGGGCTGACATACATTGAAGCGTTGGCGGCTGGCCGCAAGGTGGTGGCCTTAGCAGGGGATTACACGCAAATGCTGCTGGATGACCCCGCCATCGGGACCACGTTTGAAACCGATGACGAAATGGTGCATCAGGTCGTCAACTACCTCGTGCACCCGCAGGTCTTCGATGACCCGGCCCCGCGCGAGGCCAAGTTGACCGCAATTTCCGCCGACTTATTTGGGGACCGGGTGCTGGCCGTCTATTCGGCTGCCATGACACACTTCAGTCGTGAGCTGGCGGACAAGGAGGAGACGGTGACGGCGGATGCCGATGAACCGTCAACGAAGGGGCAATCATGATCGATATTCACATGTTTTCATCCGCAGATAAGGTGGCCGGTCAGGGCGTTGGCGCGGTTTACACGGAGCTGTTGGACTTGCTGGACAAGTACTTTCCTGGGGAGTTCCGCATTCGCATCAACAAGTACAGTCCAAGCGTGATCAGCCACTACCACACGATCGATCCGGCGTTTTTTGCCTCGACCTTCAGCAAGCGACGGGGCCGCAAAATCGGTTATGTGCACTTTTTGCCGGATACGCTGGATCAAAGCCTGCGGTTACCGGGGGTGGCGCGCTGGAGCCTCGACAAGTACGTCATCGCGTTTTACAAGCGGATGGACACGCTGGTGGTGGTGAATCCGAACTTTATTCCGCGTCTGGCGGCTTACGGCATCGACCCGAAGAAAGTGACGTACATCCCGAATTTTGTTTCCCGTGAAACCTTCTACCCGGCCAAGCCGGATGAAAAGGTTCAGTTGCGGCAACAGTACGGCATCGCCCCGGACGACTTCGTGGTGTTTGGCGCCGGGCAGGTGCAGGATCGCAAAGGAGTGGATGACTTCATCGCCTTAGCCAAGCGGAACCCGGACATGCGCTTTATCTGGGCCGGCGGCTTCTCCTTTGGGATGATCACGAATGGCTACGACCACCTGAAGTCGGCGGTGGCCAACGCACCGGACAATCTGACCTTTACGGGCATTGTGCCACGTGAGGATATGGTGGATTACTACAACATTGCGGATGTGTTCTTGCTCCCCTCGTTTGAGGAGCTATTCCCGATGGCGGTGCTTGAGGCGTTCAGCACAGAGACCCCGGTGATGGTGCGCGACCTCGCGTTATACGATGAGATCATCGAACCGTTTGCCATGATGGCCAAGGACGCGGATGCGATGAATCAAAAGCTGCTTGCGCTGCGGACTGATCCGGCGGCGCAAGCACACTATGCTGCGTTGAGCCAGCAGGCGGCGGCCACGTATTCTGAGGCGCGCCTGGCCCGGGTGTGGGAACACTTTTATACGACTCAGGCCGCTATGGCCGGAGCCCGGTCATGAGTCGGCGCAATAAGTGGGCCGCGCTGCTGATGGTGCTGATCGGCGCAGGGATCTTTGCGTTTGAGATGCGGCACCAAAACCTGGCGCAGGTCGCGCACACGCTGCAGCACCTCGAGCTGGGCTGGCTGGCAGTGGCGGTGGCCGTGATGTGCCTGTCGTGGTTGGTGGAAACCGTGGTCGTGCAGATTTTCGTGCAGCACGATGGCGACCGCTTGCCGTTTTCCGCCGCGTTGCGGGTCCCGCTGGTTGAGCAGCTCTTCAACAACATCACGCCATTCGCCTCGGGTGGCCAACCTGCGCAACTGGTGGCACTGATGCAAGCGGGCGTCGAAGGCGGTCGCGCCAGCTCCATCCTCTTGATGAAGTTCATCGTGTATCAATTCATGGTGCTCCTCAACTTCATCTTGACGATCGCGCTGGGGTTTCACCAGATCGTCGCACAGTTCGGGGCCTTGGCGCTATTGATCGTCTTTGGTTTCGTGATCCATGTGACGGTGATCATCGGCCTGCTGCTGGTGATGTACCACTACCGCTTCACGAAGCGCTTGGTCGGCTGGGGTGTGAACGTCTTCGGGTGGTTTGCCAAGCCGGCGCGCAAGGCCGCCCTGCAGTTGAAGCTTGATGCCAAAATCGATACCTTTTACGCGGAAAGCCTGCACCTGAAGCGCGAGAAGCGCAAGGTGCTCAAGGCCGCGCTGCTGACGCTCGTGCAGTTGTTTCTGTACTACTCGGTGCCCTACTTCGTGTTACGCTGCTTTGGGATCGCAGATGTCAGTTTCGTTGAGGTACTGATTCTGCACATCATGATCGTGATGATCGTGTCGCTATTCCCGATCCCAGGAGGAACCGGCGGGGCAGAGTACAGCTTTAAGACGCTGTTTGCCGCGTACGTGCCGCTGGCGTCGCAGCTGGTGCTGGCGATGCTCTTGTGGCGCTTGCTCACCTATTATCTGGGGATGGCCCTGGGCGCGGTGGCGCTGGGCGTGTCACCGCGACGAATCGAGCACAAGGCCCGGCCGGACAAGTGAAAAAACTTTGGCTTTCAGCCATTTTCATGGGCACAAAAAGCGTTTTTATGGTACGCTATCACAGAAGTACAGGAAAGGGGCCGTTTCATGAAAAGCTCACAGTTAGTTGCGATCATTAAACGCCTTGAAGCCATGCAGGAAGCAACCGATGGCGAGGTGCAAACGCGGCGGTTCGAAAAGGACGGCGTTGAAAAAGGGCTGGTCTCATACGACCCAAAGTCAGAGACATTCACACTTGAAGAGATGGATCAGCATCAAAAGTTTGATTTTGATGACATCGACCTGGTTGCAATTGAAATCTTTGACCTGCTCGACGATTCGGAAAATTAACGCAGCACAAAAGGGGCCCGTTCGAGGGCTTTTTTTGTTACCGGTGCGATGGGGGCTTTAAGATGAAGTTAAGTCGAAAGCTTTCGGGCGGGGCAAAATTGCCTTTGACGCACCGCTTGTGTAAACTTACCTGTGTTACAGATAATAAGTAGTGGGGGATCACGATGAAGCAAATCGGCAGTCGAATACGCGGATACTTTAACACGCGCTTTGGATTTTTCGTGCTGGCCATCGCCTTGTTTTGGGTCAAGACCTACTGGGCATACCAGACCAAATTCAATTTAGGGGTCAAAGGGAGCATGCAGGAGCTGCTGCTGGCGATTAACCCGCTGCCGACGACACTGTTGTTGTTTGGCATCGCCTTATACATGAGTGGGCGCAAGTCTTACGTGACGATGCTCGTCATCGATGCGCTGACCTCAATGTGGCTGTTCGCCAACATTCTGTATTATCGCGAGTTCTCGGATTTTTTGACCTTCGCCTTGATCAAGGGCTCCGGTGCCGTGTCAAATAACCTGAGCACCGGGGTTCTGGGCATCATGGAGCCGAGCGACTGGTTCGTCTTCTTGGACGTAGCCATTCTGATTGTGCTTTTGGCCACGCACGCCATTCGGATGACCATCCGCCCGATCAAAAAGCGGTTCGCGCTTGGCATTTCGGTGCTGGCGCTGTGTCTGTTCGGGGCCAACCTGAGCATGGCCTACGCTGACCGCTCCGGCCTGCTGACGCGGACGTTTGACAACAACTATATTGTGAAGTACCTCGGCCTGAACGCCTACACCGTGGTGGACGGGGTCAAAACCGCGAAGACCAGTGCGGCCAAGGCCAACGCTAAGGCGAGCGACTTGGATTCTGTGTTCAAGTACCTCAAGCAGAATCCGGCCACACCGAACGTCGAATACACCGGGGTGGCGAAGGGCAAGAACGTGTTTGTGATTCACTTGGAGAGCCTCCAGCAGTTCATGATCGATTTCAAGTGGCAGGGGCAAGAGGTGATGCCCAACCTGAATAAGCTCTACCACGCCAATGACACCCTCAGCTTTGACAACTTCTTCAACCAGGTCGGTCAGGGGAAAACCGCCGACGCGGAAATGATGCTGGAGAATTCGCTGTTTGGGATCGCTGAAGGGTCTGCAATGGTGGCGGACGGGACCAGTAACACCTTCCAGGCCGCGCCGGCGATCTTGGGCCAAAATGGCTACACCTCGGCGGCCTTCCACGGAGATGTGCCGAGTTTCTGGAACCGCGACAACACCTACAAGTCTTGGGGGTACGATTACTTCATTTCCAAGAGCTACTATCCGACCGGTAAGAACTATGAGGTTGGTTATGGCTTGAAGGATAAGATCTTCATGAAGTACTCGATGCAGTACATCGAGCAGCTGCCGCAACCGTTTTACGCCAAGCTGATCACCGTCACCAACCACTACCCGTACACCCTCGACAAGAAGAACCAGACGATCGACAAAACCACGACCGGTGACAAAACCGTGGATGGTTATGTGCAGACGGCGCGGTATCTGGATCAGTCCATTGGTGAGTTCCTGGACTGGTTGCAAAAGTCCGGGCTGGACAAGAACAGCATGCTCGTGTTGTACGGGGATCACTACGGCATCTCCGGTAACCACAAAAAGGCGATCGCCAAGTTGCTCGGCCGTGAGACCTTCAACGACTTTGACAACGCCCAGTTTCAGCGGGTGCCGTTCATGATCCACATGCCAGGGCTCAAGGGCGGCGTCAACCATACCTATGGTGGGGAAATCGATGCTCTGCCGACGCTGGAGAACCTGCTGGGCATCCAGGCCAGCAACTTTGTTCAGTTCGGGACCGACTTGCTCAGCACGGACCGCAATCAAACCGTCGCATTCCGCAATGGGGACTTTGTGACCCCGGCGTACACCAAGGTCGGTAGCGAATACTACGATACAGCCTCCGGCGAGCGACTTGGTCAACTGAGCGCCGCGCAGAAGCAGGCGGTGGATCAGGCGACCAACCGAGTGACGACGACGCTGTCACTGTCGGATCGGGTGCTCAACAGCGACCTGCTGCGGTTCTATACCCCAAGTGGGTTTACCAAGGTGGATAAGTCTAAGTATAACTACAACAAGAAGAAGGCCACCAAGCAGCTGAAGGCAGCGCAAAAGTCAGGCACCAGCGTTTTGAGCCAAAACGGGGGCCAGTCGTTACTTGACCAGTACATCACGGATGCCCCTGAGCTGATGCCGGATGATGCGTCAAGTACCAGTGACAGCAGCAGTAGTGCCGCCAACTAGGCGGATGCCGGATCCAAACGGGTCCGGCTATTTTTAACCCGCGAGCCGATATTGCAAGGACAAGCAATTAGCTGTAAGCTGATGATAAATAGTAAGTCAATTCTGAGATTAGGTGGTCAAGATGCAAGAAACGGTGTATCACCAAACGATTGCACGCCTTAAGGCCCACGGGCTTCGCGTGACGCCCCAGCGTGAGGCGATCATTCAGTTCATGATCGACAGCACGGCGCACCCGACGGCCGAGATGATTTACGCGGCTTTGGCTCCACAGTTTCCGCGGATGAGCGTGGCGACCGTGTACAACAACCTGAAGATGCTCAGCGATCTGGGGCTCATCGAGGAGATGAATGTGGGGGATGTTGCGACCCACTACGACTTTGCGTTAGTGCCCCATTACCATGCGGTCTGCACAAACTGTGGCCGCATTGTCGACTTTGTGTATCCCGGGCTTAACGATGTGGAACAGGTCGCTGCTGGTAAAACAGGCTTTCAGGTCAGTGGCCATCACCTAGAGGTTTATGGCCTGTGCCCGACCTGTCAAGCCAAGCTCGCAAACGCGAATAATTAGGCTTTGATCACACGATAACCGGATTAAATCCGAACAAGGTATAGCTAATAAATATACTGTGTTCGGATTTATTTTTTTGCGGCGAAACTTGCAATTTCCTGTTGACGATGCGGCCAAAAGGCTGGTAAGATACTTGTTGTTGTCAACGCGGCGGTCACGTCGCAGCATA
>NZ_RHOH01000021.1 GCF_003946115.1 Lacticaseibacillus daqingensis
CGCCGAGTGGTGTCAATTTTAGCACCGAATGGGGTAAAAAAGATCGCCGAGTTGGGCAATTCGCTTCGCCGCCTTCAGACTACGCCGACCAAAGCAAGTAGTCACCCTTCACAGATAAGATATGGGTTCTATCTGGTTTGATTATCTCACTTCAATCAACGAGAAGGAAGTGACGTAATTGGATAAGAGCTTTGTCTGCTATCAAGATCTGATGGCATTAGGATTTAAGCAGCATACTGCGCGCGATATCATTAGACAAGCGAAACAAAGGATGGTACAAAAGGGTTATCCCTTGTATCTCAACCGAAACTTAGGGCGCGTGCCGCGTTCTGTCGTTGAGTCCATTCTCGGATCACCGATGAATGGAGCTGTTGAGAATGAGTAAAACCAAATATCCAGGCGTGTTCATAGACGCCAAAGGTAACTTCTACTATGAAACCGAGTTAGGCACCGATAAGATGAGTGGTAAGCGCGTCCGCAAGAAAGGGCGGAAGGACAGTCAAGGAATGCCATTCAGCACCGCGTTTGCGGCGAACAAGGAACTCACGCGGGTGAAACGCGAATATCATGAGGCGCATGGGTTTACGAACTTCCGCATGACTTACCGCCAATTCATGAAAGACTCGTATATCCCAGCGTACAAAACCGACGTGGAGGAAAGCACCTTCGCCGTCCGTAATCGCAGCTTTGATATCTGTATCGCGCGGTTTGGCGACTTGCTGCTGCGTGACATCGATATCACCGACGTGCAGAACTTCCGCACGTGGTTGCTCACAGATGAGAAAGACGGCGGTGCGGGCTACTCGCAAGGCTATGCTGGATTGGTGTTCGGCTGTTTCCGCAAGTCCCTTGACCACGCGGTGCAGATGCAGTATCTGTCCAGCAATGTGTCGAAGCGCGTTAAGGCGATCCCCAAGGCCAAAAGCAGCGTACCATTTTGGACGAAAGCCGAGTTTGAACAAGTTATCGCGCAAATCTGCATTGATGATATCTACGGGCACCTGAACTTCGTGATGTTGTGGCTGTACTTCCTGACTGGTGTGCGGGTCAACGAAGGTACAGCGCTGTGGTGGCGGGATGTTGATCTCGCCAAGAAGCAGCTACACGTTGACCACATGCTGGTGATGAAGAACCGGCATGACTGGGAACGCCACAACTACACGAAGACAGACAGCGGCAAGCGCATCTTGACGCTCGATGATGACACCGTGGCAATTCTACGGCGCTGGCGTGAGGTGCAGAAGAGTTTCGGTCTGGGTGGGGTTGATGATTTCATCATGACCTATGACGGCTTGCCGATGACCAAGTCCACGATTTCGCGGATTATCCACCGCTACGCCAAGTTGGCGCATGTGCACCCGGTCGAAGGCAAAGGGCTGCGCCACAGTCACGCGTCGTATCTCATCAATGAGTTCAACGTCTCGGTGCTGGTGTTGTCAAAGCGCTTAGGCCACTCGTCACCTGAGATTACGCTGAAGCACTACTCACACTTGTGGGGCGGGCTAGATGCTGACATCGCCGAGCAGATTGCGGGTAACATCACGATCAAGACGGCGGGTCAGAATCAGGTGCGGTTCGTGGGGAATCAGGCGGTAAAGTACGATCAATTAAGCCCCGCCAAACTCCCCGCCAAAACGGCAGTTGAGGCATAGAAAGCCATTGATGACGAGGGTTACCGCCGCTGAAGATACGCTCGAGTGGGAACAGCGTAAGCTTGGAGATATTGCAGTTATCACTTTTGGGCAATCTCCAGATGGCAAGAATTATACTGATAATCCTAATGATCATATTTTGGTTCAAGGCAATGCAGACATAAAAGACGGTCACGTTGTACCGCGAGTCTGGACGAAACAAGTAACTAAGTCAGCATTACCTGGGGATCTAATATTCTCTGTCCGTGCCCCGGTAGGTGATGTAGGAATGACTGACTTCCCGGTCGTTCTTGGCCGCGGTGTGGCAGGATTCAAAGCAAATCAGTTCGTTTTCTTCTTGCTTGAAAAGTTAAAGTTAGAAGGATACTGGACGCGGTACAGCAGTGGTTCAACTTTCGAATCCGTAAATTCTAAGGATGTAAAAACTGCTCCAGTGTTGAGCCCATCCACGATTGAACAGGAACAAATTGGGGCATTTATTGCAGTTATCAACGATACTATCGCTCTTCATCAACGTAAGCTCGAAGACCTCAAACAACTAAAGAAAGTCCTTCTGCAGAAACTGTTTGTATAGTTCGACTTTTTCAGTACGGCGAACACATCTCAACGAAACAGGAGGGGGAGCATGTATGGCAGAAAATAAATTTGAAGATGCAGTGATCGAGAAGCTAAAGAATGAGGGGTGGACTTATCGCAAAGACCTTTCCGGTGTGACGGCGCCGCACCTGTATGACCATTGGCGAGAGATTCTAAATCAGAATAATGCAAGAAAACTGGATGGCAAGGAACTCACAGACGGCGAATTTGCACTGATTAAGCAGGAAGTTGCCAAGAACAAGACACCGTATGACGCGCAGTTGATGTTAGCCGGTTCCGGCGGAGTCGGTACGGTGCCGTTGTTACGTGAAGATGGCACCAAGTTAGAAATTGAAATCTTCTACGGAGATGAAGTGGCCGGTGGCCGCTCACGTTATGAGATCGTTAACCAGATCACCTTCACTGACTTGCCATATACCCTCAGCAAGAAACGCCGCATCGACGTGATGCTACTGATCAATGGGTTGCCTGTGGCACACATTGAGGAGAAGGACGAATCCCTTCAGAATCAGTGGAACGCCTTCGAACAGCTGCAGAAGTATGATGGCGACGGGATGTACACTGGCCTGTTCTCATTTGTGCAGGTGCAGTTCATCTTGTCACAACATTCAGCTCACTACTTGGCACGACCACGAAGCACTGAGGATTATAATAAGGACTTTTGCTTTGGTTGGCGCGACGACAACGGCAAGGACGTTACGGATACCATGACCTTCATTCACCAGGTAATGGGGATTCCAGCGCTACATCGGCTGGTCACCGTCAACATGATCCCTGATGCATCTAATGACAACTTGATGGTCATGCGCTCTTATCAGATTCAAGCAACGCGCGCGATCCTGGATCGGATGCGTACAATGGATGCCAACGGCTTGATTGAAAAAGAAGGCGGGTATGTGTGGCATACCACTGGCTCCGGTAAAACGGTCACTTCTTTCAAAGTTGCGCAGTTATTGGCAGCGATGCCGCGTGTGCGCAACGTCTTGTTCATTGTCGATCGCGTCGATCTGATTAACCAGACCTTCGAGAACTTCAAGTCGTATGCTTATAAGACGTTTGAAGATCGGATTCAGGTGGTGAAGGGATATGAACTCAAGAAGGCACTCAAACATAGAAATGCAGCCTCACACATTTTCCTGATCACGGTACAAGGTTTGGATAAAGCGGTAAAAGCAGGCCTGACCTCCGATGAGCGCAATGTCATTCTGATGGATGAGGCGCATCGTTCGGCCAGCGGCGATACCGTGAAGCGAATCAAGGCGGCTTTCCCTAAGACCACATGGTTTGGCTTTACAGGCACGCCGAATTTCTATAGCGATGAAGTCAATGATGTGACCACGTCGCGAGCAATTTCTACTTATGACGTTTTCGGCAAACGCCTACACCGATATACCATCAAGGACGCGATCGGCGATGGCAACGTGTTGGGCTTCGATGTGACCTATAGTACGGTGGATGTGGAAGCTGACGCCAACAATGAATGGACGGAAGAGGAACTTGAGCGAGAGGTCTACACGTCGCTTCCTTATCGGCAGGAAGTGGTTCAAGATATTCTCAATCAGTGGGCCGACGACCATTCTGGTCCGATTGAGATGGGGGTTCGCCAGCCCAATCAGTTCCATGGGATCTTTGCGGCTTCTGGCAAACAGGCAGTTGTGGCCTACTACAATCTGTTTCGAGAGATGGCACCAGAGCTGCGGGTGGCGATGACCTATTCGCGTGATGAGGCGAATGGTGTCGGTAGTTCAGATTTGCAGGCCGCCTTGAAGCAAGCGATGACAGACTATACTGCCTTCTTTGGCACACAAGATTTTCTCAACAGCCCCAATCCGGAACGCGACTACCTGAACGATATCACGAAGCGGTTGGCCCACAAGAAGCCCTACAATCATCGGCTGACCGCCGCCGAAGAGGCTACGATGCCGCAACGCCTGGACCTGGTGATCGTTTCTGATCAACTCTTGACGGGGTTTGATGCCAAGTATGTGAACGTGATCTACTTAGACAAACTACTGAAGGAAGGTATGCTGATTCAGGCAATGTCACGGACCAACCGCACCATCGACAAGAACGCGAAGCCGCACGGGAAGGTGCGCTTCTTCCGTAAAGGCGAGTTGATGGAGGAGAATGTCCGCAACGCATTGATTATCTATACCAAAGGTGGCAACGACACGATCGAAGACGCCAAGAATCAGCCTGATGATTCTGAGCAACAAGACTTATTCGATGATGATATTCTGGCGCCTAAGATGGCAACACAGATCAACGACTTGGCACCGAAAATCGCGCGTTTGAAAGCAATCGCAGGGGATGACTTCAGCCAGACGCCGCGTTCTGAGAAGGAACAACTTGAATTTGCTGTCATCGCTGCCGAAGTGAATCAGAAGGTCCAGCGATTGGTCCAGCAAGGCTACGCTTTTGGCTCGGCAGTCGATGACTTCGATGAGAAAGGCAAACCAACTGGTGAGAAAGTCAGGTTGGCTATTCAAGACAAGGATCGCTTCAGTGCGCTCCAGGCGCGGCTCAACGATGTCAACGAACTACTCCCTGATGATAAGAAAATCGACCTGACCAATATCAAAGTCGCAATTGATCTGTACAACCACGAGATTATCGACTACGACAAGCTGGTTGAGCTGTTGAACACCTATATCGACGATACGATTCCGACTAACCGTGATGCGGTTGAAGATCATATCACACCGATGGATGATGATAACCGGTCGGAGATCGAAGATATCCTAGATGGGATCGAAAGCGGTGATTATACTGAACACTTTGATACAGATTCCCTTCAGCACGCGCGCCGCACCATCCGCACGGAGAAGAAGGAATTGAAGATCAGACGCTGGTCTGCTGACAATGATTACAACGGAAACGCAATCATGGAAGCATATGATTGCTATTTGCCAGGCGTTGGCCTAAATGACAACCCGAAGCTGAAGGATCGTATTGACAAGATTGAAGAGTCAGAGAACTTAGGATTCTTTGAAACCGCTGACTTCGAAGACGGGTTATTGGCGTTCTTTTCCGAATTGAAGTGAGAATCAGTCTAGAAAACGTCGGAAAGGCCTTTTTCTTGCTGAAGTTATCCTTGCAAAACATACAGCGCTTTATCGAAATCCCCGACCGTTATCCTGCATGTAGCAGTGGTAACAATCGGGGATTTATTTGACGAAAATGATTCATTTTAGACTAACGATGCACATGATCGACAGGCTAGACCAGCCCAGATAGGAACCGCATTGCCTTGTCGGTATCTTGGCTTTCTAATTCTTGAATGATATGGAGATAGGTTTGCTGAGTCGTCGTCATGTTGGAATGGCCGAGTCTGCGGGCCACACTCGCAATCGTTACGCCAGCGAATAGGAGTAGAGATGCATGGGTATGGCGAAGCCCATGAATGGAGATTACTGGTACGCCAACATTCTCACAGTGTTTGCGAAGTTGGTTGTTGACCGTGGAGTTGAAGACTCTGCCATTAACAAATATTGGTTCATCCTCTGGCAGATCTTTGACAAGCTGGGAGAACTGGGTAATTGTCTGCCAGTCGATTTGGATTCGGCGCTTTGAGCTGAAGTTCTTAGTTGGCTGAAAGCCACCGTTAGCTGATTTATAGTTCCAAGTTTGCTTGATATTCAGTGATTGGTGCGTGAAGTCAAAGTCTTTTGGGGTCACGGCTAACGCTTCAGCAAAGCGCAGTCCAGTTTTGGCAACTAGAAGGAGGAACCAGTCCCAGTTCGGTGTATCGCTAAGGTCCAGATCTGAAAGTACTGCATGTAGTTCAAACTGATTGAGGTATTTTGCCTTTTTCGGCACAGGGGCCATTCCTTTAACGACGATTTTGCGGGTTGGATCGGTTTTGATTAGGCCCTCATCGAACGCATCTAACAGTGCACTTCGCAGGTGGTGATGAAAGGCGAGTACGGTCTGGCGTTCATGGTTGTCGGCAAAAAGGTTAAGTAATTGTTGGTAGGTTTTACGGTCGATCTGATTGAGCGTAAGTGTCGGTGCGAGTGCAATTAGATGATGATAGGTCATGTCGTATTTCTGCAAAGTGACAGTGCGAACCGCACCAACTTTGTAAAGTTCGTACCATTCTTTGAAATAGCGATAGAAGAGTGAACTCTTTGTGATGGTAGTTTCCATTGTATAGCCTCCGAAATATTTAATTGATGAAATCCGTTCATCGCTCATACTGTAATTCAAAATCGATAGGTAATGAAATAATGTAATTTCGGAGGTGGAAGGGAAAAATACTTACGTTGATGAAGAGCGATAGTTTCGTCGAGCGTGTCGAACAACTTGCCGATTTCTGATTGTTCACGCATACTCTTTGGGATTCGATACTCCTCGTTTGAAACATTAGACCAGTCAGAACGTGGCATTTTTGTCCCAGAAGTTTGATTTGCTAATGTCCGAAAATGATCTGCCTGTATCAATGCGTATGTGTAATTTGACGCAGACTTAGTTGACCGCAA
Organism: Lacticaseibacillus daqingensis; assembly: GCF_003946115.1. Classification (GTDB taxonomy): domain Bacteria; phylum Bacillota; class Bacilli; order Lactobacillales; family Lactobacillaceae; genus Lacticaseibacillus; species Lacticaseibacillus daqingensis. Next base: position 6,731 of record NZ_RHOH01000021.1, read on the forward strand.
GATCCAGAAGTCTCCCACAGCGATACCTGAAAAGCTGGCATGAAGTCGTTTGTCCAGATATGGCCGAAGCTTTCCAAAGAGAATGTCATCTTTCTGAAATTCGACACCTCGCTTGTGCACCGTCTTCTGTGCCACATCTTTATTGAGTGATCCCACACCTGCTTGAATATCTTCATATTCGACAGATGGGATGTTTCGACTCTCACTCTGCTTTGTTACTCGTTCCACGAAGGTTAGTAGCTTACGCTGTTCCCAAACGTACGAATGTTTGACCGAGATATCATGGTTAACAATATGATGCATTTTTAGTGTAAAATAATGCGTCAAATAATGCGATAAAGCATGTAAATCGCCATATTATCGCCTCGATTATTGGAACTTTATGTGAGAACGTTCCAATAATGTAAGCTTTCATGTTTTTGAAAATGAGCACTCGACACTCCAACATCGGCGCTATAATAATCCTGATTCATTCATAGGTTTGTGAAATACAACCATAGGCTCAATAGCGACACTAACTTCGCCATGCCGAATCAATACACCTTGATTTTGGCCAACTTATTCAGAGTCGGCGTCGCCAAATAGACCGAACGTATTTCAACATTTCGGCCAGGCCCGACCATTTAGTTGCTTTGGTCACATTTGCAAAATATCGTTCAACACATTGCCTATAAAGCCACTAAAAACTTGGCTTGAAGCTAAATGTAGGACGATTCGGTGCGCGTGATTCGTGATCTTACCCGTAACATGGAGCAATTCAAAGCGCAAGGTTGCGATTGTCTTTCGTGCGTCAAAAGGTATCAAAATGAGTTTGAATAGTTGAACGATGTTGTAAGAAACAGCACTGATCAAGGCCCTAGCAGCGTTCATCGTAAACGAGTGACTGTCAGTCTTGTCGAAAGCAAAACCGGCTTTCAATTCTTTGATCAGATCTTCGACTCTTCCGCATTGACGATAGCGGGTGATCAATGTTTCACACGGAATCTTCGTATCATTAGTGACCAACCAAGTATGATCGTCCCAAAGAAAAGACTCAGCCTTACTTTCAGAATGCACGATCACGCGATAATTATCCGCCAAAGTTTTAACTTGATAGTCCAGTTCGTGGTCTTCACTTTGAAAATCAGTCGTCATCTCAGGGGATTGAGTTGCCGTTGTGGTGAGTTCGTTAATGCGGTTATTCTTCTTCAGCCGGACAATAAATTTAACACTGCGCTTGG
>NZ_RHOH01000022.1 GCF_003946115.1 Lacticaseibacillus daqingensis
CGTAGTCTAAGCATTGTGTTATGGCCTTCATATTGTTGGTTTTCAGCGACTCTACAATATCACAAGACCGCACCCAGGTGAAAAACACAAAGCAGCGCCACTTCATGCCAGTCATGAGGTTGCGCTGTATTTTTTCGTGTTTAAGAATAATCCAGGCTAAATGTTCTCCCGCTCCGAAGTCTGTTATACTATGCTTTATCGTATAAATTTCAATTTTAATGAATTTCTTTAGGGGGAATAGGTAATGCTATTTGTAAAGGATATGTTTGTGCTACTAGTCGCCGTTGAGGCATTGCTGATAATGCTTCTCGAGATGTTTGGCACCCAAACAAAAATGGCCCGTAAGGCTTTTGACTTGTCAAAAGGATATCTTGCCACCAAAGAAGCCAAATCATCGATGGCAAACCAAGGACTATATAATGGATTCATCGGTGTAGGCTTGTTATATGCTCGATATGGGCTCAGTGGTGGTGCCTCCTACCACGTTCAGATTTTATTCGTGGGTTTTGTCGTGCTTGCTGCCGCTTTTGGATCACTGACAGCTAACAAGAAAATCATATTTACACAGGGTAGTCCCGCAATCGTAGCGCTTTTTCTGCTTATATTTGTACACTGATGTGCTCCTCATAGTAAGATAAACTTTGGCTCCTAAAGAAACGGTAAGAATCGTTAGATATGCCAGTTAATTCTGATGAGGATAAGCTATTGAAAGTATTATTGGCCTGCCATCCGGTGGGCTTTTTGATTGCAAAAAAATAAGCCCCATATAGGGACTAGGGTGTACTAATTGGTATGCACATGGTTGGTACACGTGACTACTCTGTGGTCTTTCATGACGTGCAAGTTATATGGGCCTCGCCTCTAGAATGAGTTATTATTGAGTGCCACGGGTGCTCAAAATATCGGTATAAAAGCATTTCTAGTTTTTTGTCTTGTCACTGATTTGCACTGATTTTCAAACCTAGGTGATTATCTAAATAGCTAGGCAGACGCCAGCCAATTCATTATGAGGCGCTATTTTTAATTTTCAGAACGTCCACACTCTGCTATAATTCTATTCGTAACATAAAATTTGGAGGCATTCAAAATGATTAAAGAATTTAGAGACTTCATTATGCGTGGCAACGTTCTAGATCTTGCAGTAGGTGTCATTATTGGCGGTGCGTTCACCGCTGTTGTAACTTCCCTGACCAAAAACTTGATCAACCCAATTATTTCTATGTTTGTAGGTAAGGCTGATTTAAGTAAGCTATATTTTACAATTTTGAACGCAAAATTTGCGTATGGCAGCTTTCTTAACGACGTCATTAACTTCTTGATCACTGCTTTTGTAGTCTTTCTTATTGTCAAGACGGTTAATCGTATTATGCCGTCTAAGAAACCTGATGCTCCTGTTGTTTCGAAGGAAGAACTCTTACTTACACAGATTCGCGATTTACTGCGCAATTCAAAATGAGCTATCATAAGTATAAGAGGGAATAGATACCTTCGGCTTTCTTTTTGGCCTTAACTCCTGTATACTTATAATTAGTAACAAAGAATATATTTAATGGGAGGGATTTACATGCACTTCATTTGGTCACTAATTGTTGGCGCAATAATCGGTGCTATTGCTGGCGCTATTACAAGCAAAGGAAAATCGATGGGTTGGATTGCAAATATTATTGCTGGGCTCATCGGATCATCTATTGGTGAAGCACTACTCGGCCATTGGGGTCCTAAACTTGCTGGTATGGCAATAATTCCATCGATAGTTGGTGCAGTGATTGTCGTAGCGGTTGTATCATTCTTTGTTGGTAGATCTAAAGATTGATTGGAGGTCATATGCATGGATGCTTTAAAATCAATTTTTACATTTATGGTAGCCAGCACTTTGCTGGTTGGAGGAGCTCTGGTAGCTGGTACAATTTTGGCAGCCAAGGAAATAGATAAGGCTGGGGATAAATTGCAGGATTCGATTCATGACTAATGATGTACGGGCCGTCTGTGATAGACACACGCTCGCAAAATCCTGCTGAAAGCGTAACTTTCAGCAGGATACGGTACGGTTGAGGTACGAGAAGGCCTGATGCTACACACGGCAAAGGGTATCGTGGCTTAAGATGCATCGAAATTAACCCCAGCTCGGCATGTCAATTGGCATGCCGAGTTTTTTTACTCTTTCAACGAGCTATACCAATCAACGAGCTATACCAATTACCTAGCGGCACGAAAAGCTGTGAGCTCAGACAAAAAGTACTCCGGCGGGCTGGTCATGGAACGCAATGTCGCTCGTCGGAGCTAACTCGCAAAAACCGCGAGTGGATCTCCTTGTATATTAGATTTATCAGTTAGCACCACAAATGGACTACACTGATAACGAGCGCTGCGGATTAGTTTGATCTCCGACAGACCTTGTTAAGGTACTGGTTCGAGAAGGCTCTAACCACAGCTTTTTGTCATATTGTTAATGAGTTAGATAACACGTGGTGCACTGCGCTTCGATGTTTAATTTGACGCAAGGTTACATCGGCAAAAAGCTTGTGGAGCACAGTGCATCTACATATTTGAGGAGCGAGTGAGATGTTATACGTAGGAATTGATGTCGCCAAGAAAAAACATGACGTCGCAGTTATTGACCCTGAAGGAACCATCTTTGTCAGACACCTTGAGATCACCAACAACAGCGAAGGCTTCCAGTGTCTAAAGCAGACGCTGCACAATCTCATGCGAGCAACTGGCGACACTGTTTAAGTAGGGCTAGAAGATACTGGCCACTACTGTTACAACCTCATCTCGTTCCTACGGCAAAATGATTTTGCCCCGCGTTTTACAATCAAGTTAGCAACTATCGTTAGCACTCAGACAAAATAAAAAACACCAAGTCGATACGACCTGTTATCATTAAAGTTCCTACACAATTAATGAAAGAGGTATCGTCTTGATGCAAGAACAGAATATCATGTCTCACACCAAAGGTCACCATCTGACTGCTTTCGAACGTGGAAAAATCGCTGCACTTCATGGAGAGGAGAAGTCAAATCGAGAAATTGCACGCATACTTGGTATCTGCCGGCAAACCGTCGCCAACAAGCTAAACCGAGGCCAGATCGATCAGGTCCAGAAGGTCAATGGCAAGCGTGTGTATCGCACTGAATACAGCGCTGAGGCAGCCCACCTTCGCTATAAAGAGAACCGGCGGCGATGCCACAGACCCCTCCAGCTCGTCCAAGCCGCTGACTTCATCGCCCACTTCACAGAACACTTCAAACAAGACGGCTGGTCCCCAGACGCAGTGGTTGGTCGCGCCAAGAAGAAGAAGCTCTATCGACCTGAGGAGATGGTTTGTACGACGACGCTGTACAACTACATTGATGCTCAGCTCCTGGAGATCAAGAATATTGATCTGCTGGAGAAGACCAGCCACCGCATCAAGCATAAGGCCAACACTCAGCACAAACGACTGCTTACTGGACGTAGTATCGATGAGCGCCCGAAACGTGTGGATAGTCGCCGTGAGTTCGGCCACTTCGAGCTAGACACAGTGGTGGGTAAGCGTGATGGTCAAGAGAGTGTCATTATGACGTTCATCGAACGCAAGTCCCGTTTCCAGTTCATGCGTCTGATTGACGGCCGCGACGCCGATTCGGTAAACTACGCCATGCGCGGTATCGTTGCGGAGTACGGCGACGTCATTAAAACGGTTACTGCCGACAATGGCTCTGAGTTCGCCGACCTAGACTCGGTGCTCGATGGCGTGACCACTGTGTACTATGCGCACCCATACCGTTCCAGTGAGCGCGGCACCAACGAGGTCCACAATAAGATGGTTCGGCGAGACTTCCCCAAAGGTGAGTCCTTAGACGCTGTCAGCCCACTAGCTGTCGCCGAGACTCAAGATCGGCTCAACCGCCTCCCTCGTCGCCAACTCAAATATCGCACGACCGAGGAAGTCTTCATCGCTGAGCGCGCTCGAGCTCAGCGACGAGCTGCCAAGTCAGCCGTAGCCAGCTAACTCAACTCATCAAAGGTAACAGTTCGCCTCACGGTGTCGTGCCACGGAGTGGCTAACTTGTTCTTGCAATTTGCGAAAATGATTTTGCCGTGTTTAGCTATAATCCCTAAAAACCGCAATTTCACAAGGGGAAACATTTGCCTGAAGCCTTACGTAATCAGATAGTGACTAACCTTGATTTTGACAAACTGGAGCAGTTAATTCGAAATCGTCGGCGAGGGGGATACTTCAAGGAAGACGGGGAGCAATACTGGCCTGGCTTCGGATTAAAAAGGCTTTGGCAACACGTTTGTCAATCGTTAAATTGTCCACAGAGAATTCGTGCTGAAGTGAAGCACGTTATTGGAGCAAGGCTCAATGAGTTTTATAATGCATATAATGATTGCATTATTTCCGATGAAAATCTCCCAAGTCTTGATATACGTGACGCATTTCAAGATTACACGCCAGATTATGCTCAAAAGTCATATTTAGTGGCTGTTCAAAAACGTGTAGCGTTTGATACTAGTGATTTTGGGACATTACTGTCATATAATAAATGCATACGGAATCCTGGTTTTCAGACATTTCCCGTGCATTTACGAAATTGACTTGGAGGTTTTATCCATGTTTTATCGTCAAAGTCCCCACCAACTCTCTTTTGAATCCTTTGGTTGCGGTCTGAGCACACCACTCAGTCCAGACAACGAGTGGGTGCGCTTGGCTGATATTTTCCCGTGGAAAGAACTGGATGAGGCATACCAATTGGAGTTTTCCAAGAAAAGTACCGGGCGAGCGGCGAAGCCATTTCGGATGCTTTATGGGGCTGGCCTGATTCAAAATCGAATGAGACTAACTGATCGCGGTGTCGTTGACGCCATTCGAGACACGCCGGCTTATCAGTATTTCATCGGACTTTCAGAGTATCGTGCTGAGAAACCTTTCGCTTACACCAGCTTGTGTACCTTCCGCAAGCGGATCGCAGACATCTCTGAACTGGTCAGAAACATTATCAGCGATTGGCTTCGCGCCAAGATCGAAGCGGTGGTGCCATTCAAAGTTGACGTCATGATCACGGATGCCACAGCGATTCCGGTGAAGATCCGTTATCCCCAAGATACATCGCTGCTCAATCAAGCCCGCCAGAATCTTGAAGACATGGCCATTGACATGGCGCATCAACTGAATGTTCCTAACCCACGCATGTACAAGCGTGAGGTCAAACAAGTTTGGACGGCCTTTTCAAGGCATCCAAAGAGCCAAAAGCAATCTGTTCACAAGCAAGTCAAGGCCCAACTTCAATACGTCCGCCGTGATCTGCGCTACATCAACGAATTCATCGATGCAGGGGCGATCCTAACCGCCAAACAAGCAATACGCTTGGGTGTCATCCGGATCTTGTTTGACCAACAGTGGTACATGTTTGCACACAAGATCCACCATGTCGCAGACCGGATTGTTAGTCTCCAACAACCATACATTCGACCGATTCAGCGTGGTAAGGCGAAAGCTAAAGTTGAGTTCGGAGCTAAGATTGACGCTTCATTGAGTGAAGGTATCGTTGATATTGAGCGCTTTGAATTTAGCGCCTTCAATGAAAGTAAGGACTTTGAAGCGACCTTGGATCATTACTTCGATTTGCATGGCCATTACCCAGATGAGGTGCTGGCAGATACGCTTTATCGCAACCGCGACAATCGAAAATTGTGTACGGATCTAGGCATCACCCTTTGCGGACCTAAACTGGGCGCAAAGCCAAAGCATGTCGGTGCCAAGAAACGCCGACAGGATACGGATGCAGAGAACCGTCGTGGTGCCATTGAACGCCGATTTGCCTTTCTCAAAGGGTCAGTAGGCCTGGACTTAGTTAATACCCGAACAGCTGAGTCATTGGCCGTCAAGATCGATCAGGCAATGGTATTAAGCAATGCCCTGACGTTCTTGCGGGTGTTTGCTATACCAATTTTGATTTCAACCACGAACGAAGGGCAAACCTATCGTTTCTGGTACAAATTTACTACTAGCATCAAGAATATGGCAGCCTAGTTGAACAGCCACTATTTAGAAGGGCAAAAACTGTTTGCCAATATTGCACATGAATTTAATAAAAAACATGGTGATGATGACGCCGACGTTGACTATCTGCTTAAATTTATTGATGTAGCAAACCAAGCTCTGGATGTGCCACTATCTTTGGAAAATTCGGTAGACGGTGTGGTATGCGATTACTTCGTTAAATCCGTTGAGATGAAACTATCGAAGATGTGACATTCGAGTTTTTACTATTCACACCCTGAGATAAAATACTCAGTTTTGAATTGCTACTATTTAGTTGATTTCAACGCCGCCTATCGAGGTGCGATGAATCTTAATGAGTGCTGTAGCGCTGTGATGCTGATACTCTTGCATGCCGTCACGATGTATCTGTAATCCACAACAGGGAGGCTACCGAATAGTAACAGCAGTGAGTAGATTGATTGGAGAGTTACAATGGTCGACATCTATTACTGTGTCGGCCTTTTTTGGTTTCCAAACCGATATTATGACCGCAGTCAATGGTGTGGGTATTTCCTTTTCAGAGAGCGTCGGAATAGAATTATTATTCATAAATCTCGCGATCTATATTGCGGATGGTCATATTGATATGCGCTATATCGGCGCGTAAAGCCGATAACATTAAGAGTTTGTTACAGTACCAGCTTTTGTTTCAAAACGTGTTCCACAAACTGTCTGTATATGTTGAGAGCGAAAGTTCTCGCAGACCTTCCGGAGGGGTCTTGCAACGTACGCCGCCGTGCGCGGCGTGCAGCGCGAAAGCCGCTAGCGCGAGCGGCGGCGGTCGGCGTTAGCCGGCCGCCACAAGCCCCCGGTCTCTAATAGGGGGGCAAATATTAGAGACAAAATACACGTAAGTAGGAC
>NZ_RHOH01000023.1 GCF_003946115.1 Lacticaseibacillus daqingensis
GTCCTTTGAAAACTGAACAAAGTTTCGTAAATGTGATAGGGTCTTCGATCTTGAATCGAAGAGAATTAAAACATTGCGAAGTCAATTCGCTAGTAACAACAAATCGAGCTATTCAAACAGCTCATCTTATATGAGAGTTTGATCCTGGCTCAGGATGAACGCTGGCGGCGTGCCTAATACATGCAAGTCGAACGAGGTTTAATGGATTGAGTTCTTCGGAATAATTTCTTTTGAACCGAGTGGCGGACGGGTGAGTAACACGTGGGTAACCTGCCCTCAAGCAGGGGATAACATTTGGAAACAGATGCTAATACCGTATAATCCCAGAGACCGCATGGTCTCTGGTTGAAAGGCGGCTTTCGAGCTGTCACTTGAGGATGGACCCGCGGCGCATTAGCTAGTTGGTGAGGTAAAGGCCCACCAAGGCAGTGATGCGTAGCCGACCTGAGAGGGTGATCGGCCACATTGGGACTGAGACACGGCCCAAACTCCTACGGGAGGCAGCAGTAGGGAATCTTCCACAATGGACGAAAGTCTGATGGAGCAACGCCGCGTGAGTGAAGAAGGTTTTCGGATCGTAAAACTCTGTTGTTGGAGAAGAACGTGTGTGAGAGTAACTGTTCATGCAGTGACGGTATCCAACCAGAAAGCCACGGCTAACTACGTGCCAGCAGCCGCGGTAATACGTAGGTGGCAAGCGTTATCCGGATTTATTGGGCGTAAAGCGAGCGCAGGCGGTTTCTTAAGTCTGATGTGAAAGCCTTCGGCTTAACCGAAGAAGTGCATCGGAAACTGGGAAACTTGAGTGCAGAAGAGGACAGTGGAACTCCATGTGTAGCGGTGAAATGCGTAGATATATGGAAGAACACCAGTGGCGAAGGCGGCTGTCTGGTCTGTAACTGACGCTGAGGCTCGAAAGCATGGGTAGCGAACAGGATTAGATACCCTGGTAGTCCATGCCGTAAACGATGAATGCTAGGTGTTGGAGGGTTTCCGCCCTTCAGTGCCGCAGCTAACGCATTAAGCATTCCGCCTGGGGAGTACGACCGCAAGGTTGAAACTCAAAGGAATTGACGGGGGCCCGCACAAGCGGTGGAGCATGTGGTTTAATTCGAAGCAACGCGAAGAACCTTACCAGGTCTTGACATCTTTTGACCATCTGAGAGATCAGATTTTCCCTTCGGGGACAAAATGACAGGTGGTGCATGGTTGTCGTCAGCTCGTGTCGTGAGATGTTGGGTTAAGTCCCGCAACGAGCGCAACCCTTATGACTAGTTGCCAGCATTCAGTTGGGCACTCTAGTAAGACTGCCGGTGACAAACCGGAGGAAGGTGGGGACGACGTCAAATCATCATGCCCCTTATGACCTGGGCTACACACGTGCTACAATGGCCGGTACAACGAGTTGCTAACCCGCGAGGGTACGCTAATCTCTTAAAGCCGGTCTCAGTTCGGACTGTAGGCTGCAACTCGCCTACACGAAGTCGGAATCGCTAGTAATCGCGGATCAGCATGCCGCGGTGAATACGTTCCCGGGCCTTGTACACACCGCCCGTCACACCATGAGAGTTTGTAACACCCGAAGCCGGTGGGGTAACCCGTAAGGGAGCTAGCCGTCTAAGGTGGGACAGATGATTAGGGTGAAGTCGTAACAAGGTAGCCGTAGGAGAACCTGCGGCTGGATCACCTCCTTTCTAAGGATAGGGCCTTTGGCCCACGGAAACCTATCGCATGAAACTTTGTTTAGTTTTGAGAGGATTACTCTCA
>NZ_RHOH01000024.1 GCF_003946115.1 Lacticaseibacillus daqingensis
TTTGTTCTTTGAAAACTGGATATCATTGTTTTTAAGAAATGCCGAGAACACAAGCGTATTTGTTAGAGTTTCGAAAGAAATTCGATCGCTGACCGATCTTTATAGATCAAGGTCAAGTTACAAAGGGCGCACGGTGGATGCCTTGGCACTAGGAGCCGATGAAGGACGGGACTAACACCGATATGCTTCGGGGAGCTGTACGTAAGCTTTGATCCGGAGATTTCCGAATGGGGGAACCCAGTTATCATCAGATAACTACTTTTGTGTGAATACATAGCACATCAGAGGCAGACGTGGGGAACTGAAACATCTAAGTACCCACAGGAAGAGAAAGCAAACGCGATTCCCATAGTAGCGGCGAGCGAAGTGGGAACAGCCCAAACCAAGGAGCTTGCTCCTTGGGGTTGTAGGACTGAACATTGGAGTTACCAAGGTCGTTGGTAGATGAAGTCAGCTGGAAAGCTGCGCGAAACAAGGTGAAAGCCCTGTAGTCGAAACCAATGACCCTCCGTTCAGGATCCTGAGTACGGCGGAACACGTGAAATTCCGTCGGAATCCGGGTGGACCATCACCCAAGGCTAAATACTCCCTAGTGACCGATAGTGAACCAGTACCGTGAGGGAAAGGTGAAAAGCACCCCGGGAGGGGAGTGAAATAGTTCCTGAAACCGTGTGCCTACAATTAGTCGAAGCCCGTTAATGGGTGACGGCGTGCCTTTTGTAGAATGAACCGGCGAGTTACGCTAACATGCGAGGTTAAGGTGAAAAGCCGGAGCCGCAGCGAAAGCGAGTCTGAATAGGGCGAATAAGTATGTTGGTGTAGACCCGAAACCAAGTGACCTACCCATGACCAGGTTGAAGGTGTGGTAAAACACACTGGAGGACCGAACCCGTGTATGTTGAAAAATGCTGGGATGAGTTGTGGGTAGCGGTGAAATTCCAAACGAACTTGGAGATAGCTGGTTCTCTCCGAAATAGCTTTAGGGCTAGCCTCGGAGGATGGATATTGGAGGTAGAGCACTGTTTGGACTAGGGGCCCGTCAAGGGTTACTGAATTCAGATAAACTCCGAATACCAATTATCTTACTCCGGGAGTCAGACAGTGAGCGATAAGGTCCATTGTCGAAAGGGGAACAGCCCAGATCACCAGTTAAGGTCCCTAAATCTATGCTAAGTGGAAAAGGATGTGGCGTTGCACAGACAACTAGGATGTTGGCTCAGAAGCAGCCACCATTTAAAGAGTGCGTAATAGCTCACTAGTCGAGTGACCCTGCGCCGAAAATATACCGGGGCTAAGCATAGTACCGAAACTGTGGGTGCATCCGCAAGGATGCGCGGTAGGAGAGCGTTCTAAGGGCGTTGAAGGTGGATCGTGAGGACCACTGGAGCGCTTAGAAGTGAGAATGCCGGCATGAGTAGCGAAAGACAGGTGAGAATCCTGTCCACCGTATGACTAAGGTTTCCTGGGGAAGGCTCGTCCTCCCAGGGTTAGTCGGGACCTAAGGCGAGGCCGAGAGGCGTAGTCGATGGCAAACAGGTTGAGATTCCTGTACTAGATTATTTTGTTTGAACGATGGCGGGACGCAGTAGGCTAAGACAAGCACCCAGCTGGAAAAGGGTGTCTAAGCAGTTAGGCTTGAAGCGAGTGAAATGCTTACTTCTCTAAGGCTAAGCTGTGATGGGGAGCGAAATTTAAGTAGCGAAGTGTCTGATGTCACACTGCCGAGAAAAGCGTCTAGTGAGAAATGATCTACCCGTACCGCAAACCGACACAGGTAGTCGAGGCGAGTAGCCTCAGGTGAGCGAGCGAACTCTCGTTAAGGAACTCGGCAAAATGACCCCGTAACTTCGGAAGAAGGGGTGCTGACCGCAAGGTCAGCCGCAGTGAATAGGCCCAAACAACTGTTTATCAAAAACACAGGTCTCTGCTAAATCGTAAGATGACGTATAGGGGCTGACACCTGCCCGGTGCTGGAAGGTTAAGAGGATGAGTTAGCGCAAGCGAAGCCCAGAATTGAAGCCCCAGTAAACGGCGGCCGTAACTATAACGGTCCTAAGGTAGCGAAATTCCTTGTCGGGTAAGTTCCGACCCGCACGAAAGGTGTAATGATTTGGGCACTGTCTCAACGAGAGACTCGGTGAAATTATAGTACCCGTGAAGATGCGGGTTACCCGCGACAGGACGGAAAGACCCCATGGAGCTTTACTGTAGCTTGATATTGAGTGTTTGTACCGCTTGTACAGGATAGGTAGGAGCCGTAGAGCCCGGAACGCTAGTTTCGGAGGAGGCATTGGTGGGATACTACCCTTGCTGTATGAACACTCTAACCCGCGCCACTAAGCGTGGCGGGAGACAGTGTCAGGTGGGCAGTTTGACTGGGGCGGTCGCCTCCTAAAATGTAACGGAGGCGCTCAAAGGTGCGCTCAGAATGGTTGGAAATCATTCGCAGAGTGTAAAGGTATAAGCGCGCTTGACTGCGAGACTGACAAGTCGAGCAGGGACGAAAGTCGGACTTAGTGATCCGGTGGTTCCGTATGGAAGGGCCATCGCTCAACGGATAAAAGCTACCCTGGGGATAACAGGCTTATCTCCCCCAAGAGTCCACATCGACGGGGAGGTTTGGCACCTCGATGTCGGCTCATCGCATCCTGGGGCTGTAGTCGGTCCCAAGGGTTGGGCTGTTCGCCCATTAAAGCGGTACGCGAGCTGGGTTCAGAACGTCGTGAGACAGTTCGGTCCCTATCCGTCGCGGGCGCAGGAAATTTGAGAGGAGCTGTCCTTAGTACGAGAGGACCGGGATGGACGTTCCGCTGGTGTACCAGTTGTGCCGCCAGGCGCATCGCTGGGTAGCTATGAACGGAAGGGATAAACGCTGAAAGCATCTAAGTGTGAAGCCCCCCTCGAGATGAGATTTCCCATTCCTATATGGAAGTAAGACCCCTGAGAGATGATCAGGTAGATAGGCTGGAAGTGGAAGTGCAGCGATGTATGGAGCGGACCAGTACTAATCGGTCGAGGACTTGACCTAAAAGCGAAACAGATACGCGTTCAAGGCAAAGAAAACAATGATGTCCAGTTTTGAGGGTGCAAAGCTCTCAGTTGAATAGAAGTGCGGTGGCGATAGCGAGAAGGATACACCTGTTCCCATGCCGAACACAGAAGTTAAGCTTCTCTACGCCGAGAGTAGTTGGTGGGTGACTGCCTGCGAGGGTAGGAAGCTGCCGCGCTT
>NZ_RHOH01000025.1 GCF_003946115.1 Lacticaseibacillus daqingensis
CGCCGAGTGGTGTCAATTTTAGCACCGAATGGGGTAAAAAAGATCGCCGAGTTGGGCAATTCGCTTCGCCGCCTTCACGGCGTTGAAGTATCCTTCAACACCAAAAATTTTAGACCCCAAAAACAAAACGACTTCCCATCACGCTATGTATGTTGAGTAGTCGTTTTGTTTTTGGTTTTCTATCTCCTGACTTAAAATGCTTATTCTTATTTGGTTTGTTAGTTTTATGATCTTTCATCATCGGTATAGGTGCGATTAAAAAAAAAGGCCACAATTATTAAGTTGTGTCACTTATCTCTATACTTTAAACTTTAGGATGTTTGACATAGAGTCCCAAAATGACCGTCTACTTTTTGGTAGGCGGTCATTTTGGTAGATGCGAAGCACGAATTTGCTACTACGCCACTTTCTTCACGAATTCTTTTGGTAACGTCAATGCCAGCAGAAAGCCAATCAGGCCCACACCAGCAAACACAGCGAAGGTAACAGCAAAACCGCCAGCATGACTTCGCAGCGTGGTTTGCATGCCATCCAACAACACTGTGGCGAACATGACACCGGCAGACCCAAATAACTGACGAGCCGTCGTTGTGACCGCAGTGCCGTCTGCCACAAGCTCATTCGGCAAGGCATTCGCGCCAGCCGTCACTGAGGGCATCATCACAAAGGCATTGCCAGCTTCAGTCGCCATCGCCAACATAATTGCCCCAATCAGCAGTAAACGATGGGCAAAGACTGCTAACAGACCAAAGCCGCCAGTAATCAACAACATGCCAATCATGGCCACGACACGCGGTCCAAAGCGATCCAGTAGGCGCCCGCTAATTGGATTCAAAATACTCAGCAACACCGCAGCTGGCACTAAGGACAAGCCAGAAATCAACGGTGACAAACCAAGTAGCGTTTGAAAGTAAAGCGGCATCAGGATAGTGGTGACAATCAAACCGACGTATGAAATTCCGGTCAGAAACACCGCTTTAGTAAACATACCAGTGGCAAAAACTCGCATTTGCAACATTGGTGGTTGGCGATTCAATTGCCGAACAACGAAAATACCAACTGCCAGAACGCCTAAAATCAACAAACCAACCACGCCAAAAGTTAAGCCTTTTTTCGACAAAGCACCCAAGGCATAAAGTAGAATTGGAAAACTTGCGGATTGCGGATAAAAGGAAGGAGACCCAGTCCAGTTGCGTCGGTTGCAATGGAATGACAGACGCAATGGTCACCGTTGAAACGGCCAGCACAAGCAGCGAAACGACCAATAAGAACAAGAATAAAGCCTGCCAAGGGAACCATGTCAGTAAAACACCGGAAATAATCGGACCGACTGCCAAGGCTGAGCCCATGACCAATCCCGCCGTGCCCATCACCCGACCACGCTCACTATGCGGCGTAATCGTCAGCAACACGGTCTGGAAACTCGGGAAAATAATCCCGACCGCAATCGCTTCAAGCAACCGGCCAATCATGAGCCATGAGCAAGGTAAAACTCGGTGCCCAGATACATAAGCCTGTCCCAATGGCAAAAATGAGTTCAATCGCCTGGAAAAGCCGTTGGAAAGGAACATTATGCAACAGCCATGGACTAACCGGAATCATCAAGGTCATCACCAACATAAAGCCGGTTGTCAGCCAAGCAACTGTATCCGCTCCTAAACCAAAAGCTTTCATAAAAGCAGGATAAGCGGTGCTTAAAGAAGACTGCGAAATTGACATCGAAAAGGTACCTGCCAGTAACGTGGCGACAAAAGCCCCGCGATGTTTGATCGTTGGAGAGTGCATATTAAAATCATCTTTTTCTATATTAGTATTGTGGGACGTTTACATTTTCATTCCCATTTTTTCATAAGACTGCATACCGCCCATCCAAATCTCAGATGGTTTGACGCCACGTTCTTTAGCCAAGGCCATCATTAACGTATCCATATCCATCAATTTATACTCTTGATTTGGCTTGGCTGGATCGAAAGTTTCAATCTGTGCCATCATGCCGCCATCTTCGTGCTCAATGATATGACAGTGATACATATAAACCCCTGGCAGATCAAAGCGAACCAGCAGCCGAACTGTTTCCCCAGGATTCACGCCAACGGTGTCTTTGAAACCATGCTCATTTGGATACGGCGCATGCCCATTCCGAGACAAGACTAAGAATTGGGTTCCATGCACATGGAATGGATGAACCATTCCAGGCGCATCATTGCTATTGGTAACATCCCAGTACTGGGCTTTGCCAATTGGCTGCGTGGCATCAATCCGCTGCATGGCGAACTTTTTACCGTCAATTGCAACACCTTCGTCCATCCCCTGCATCACAACATGGCGAACTGGCAAAGCCGTATCAACCACAGGCGCCTTCACGTCGAACAACTTATCAGGCAAAGTTGTCTGATCCGGTTTGAACGCATGAATGCGGAACTTTAGCAATGGCACATCATCCGTATATAAGGTGACCTCGTCGCCTTCATGGTATTGGCCAAAATCAACAATCACTTCGGCACGCTCAGCACAAGTCAGCATCAAATGGGTAAATTTGACCGGCTCCGGTAACAGCGAGCCATCCCCGCCAATTTGCGTAAATGGCAGGTCATCGGAAAAATGCAACCGCCATTCACGGCGATTAGCACCATCCAGAAAACGCAACCGGACCTTTTGCGTGGTGACATCAAAATAGGGATTGATTGTACCGTTAATCATTGCGGTTGGCCCAGCAACACCGTCAGGATCATAATCAGCCCGGTAGTCCCACTGGTTGTTCTCGTGAAAACGCCGGTCTTGCAAAATAACCGGAATATCGTCAACGCCATAATTCCTTGGCAATGGCAGGCTGTCTTCATGGTCGTCTTTGACAATCACCATGGCAGCCAAACCATGCCAAACCTGCTCGGCTGTGGATGGGCACGGATGCGCGTGCAGCCACAAAGTCGTCGCCGGTTGGTCCAATGTGAAGTCGATATGCTTACTTTCACCCGGATAAACCGGCGCATGGCATCCGCCATCAACATAAGGACCACTGACATTAGCCCCATGCCAATGAAAAGTGGTTAACTCAGGCAGGGTGTTTTTCAGTGTCACATGCGTATGCTGACCACGGCGATACACAATCGTCTGACCTAACAGACTGGCATTATAGCCCCACGTCTTGGTCTTCGCCCCTGGCAACAGTTGTGTTTCCCCAGCCTCTGCTGTCACCGTGTAATAAACGTCGGTCGCTGTCTCTTTATCCGGTTTCAGCAACGGCGGCACATTTAAGGGCTTCTCAGGCGCATCACTGACCTCAAGCGGCACGTACCCGCCATCGTGGAGATCAAACGCTCGCTCATCAAAGAGATAGTCCGTATAGTTTTTCATCGTGATTTCCCCCTCTGACAAGAATTTTAACACTTTTTAGGGTTGACATAAACATAATTTAGAATTAATTTAAATTAGTAGCAAAAAATGGTATAGGTCTTATCCATACACTTGAGGAGGATTTTCATGCAACAAATGTCGAAAACAATGGGCTGGCTCATGCTGGCGTTAAATGTGGTGCTGCTGATTCTAATTGGTACTATGCACAATATGGCAGCAATGTGGTTAATGGGTCTGATTATGACTTTGGACGCTGTGACCGGGTTAGTTGCCGCTTATCGGCCCCAGTCAAGTCAACAACACGCCCACCAGCACTAGTTTGTCTGGTTCTGGTGCAAACTTTCTTCTCTGACTTCACTTTAGTATATTTGGTGCAAGAAACGGGGGATTGTGCGCATGAATCACTTCAAAGGACGTCACTTTTAAAGAGACATCATCTTAGCAGTCGTTGGCTACTATTTTAGATTCAGTCTCAGCTATCTTCGAGTTGCTTCGAGATCGAGGAATCACCTTTCATCACACCACAGCGCCTTAAACTGATCATCCTAAAAGGGGGCGAATTGATGAGACTTATATTCGTGTTAATGGTCGTTGGGCCTATTTGTATCGCGCTATTGACAGTAACGGTTTAACCTTGGATTTTGAGCTGCGGAAACGCCATGATTATGTTGCCGCTTATCACTTTCTGAAGCGTCTCTTGAAGACCAACGGTCGCCCTGAACGATTAGTCACGGATCAATATCAAGCAACGATAAAAGCGGTGAAGCACCTGATAAAGCAAGACTATTTGAGCCAATCAGCACACCAGTGCTCTAAATATCGAAACAATCTGATTGAACAGGATCATCGATTCATTAAACGACATCGTGTTTGATCCGCCAGCTTTCATAGTATTAGAACCGCTAGTGCAACGCTAAGCGGTGTAGAAATTGTTCACACAATACGCAAAACAACCCGATAGGCGTTAATTCTCATCGGGTTCTCGTTCGTGGACGAATTAAAAGCATTGATAGCAGGGTAATCATCAGCCCAGTATCAATCGCTGGTTAGTTGACTATCTTTCAGATTGTTTGCACCAGAACCATTTAAAGCATGGCCACGTAACCCCACAATGTTGGGTGATTGAGCGAAGCTTTGGCTGGCTAGAAAAGTGCCGCCGCCTCTGGAAAAACTGTGAACGCAAGCTTCACACCTGCGCGATGATGGTCACTTTAGTCCTTCCTCGCTTCATGCTCAAAAGACCTTAAACAGGCTCTAAGGACAACTAACGGTACTTTTAAGAGCTCAGTCCCCTGAGCTAGGTCTTCACAACTGGCATAGAGTCTTTTGTTGTTGATTAGAAAGAACACCCCATGTGGTTCATCATCAGCCTGATTCATTCATAGGTTTGTGAAATACAACCATAGGCTCAATAGCGACACTAACTTCGCCATGCCGAATCAATAC
>NZ_RHOH01000026.1 GCF_003946115.1 Lacticaseibacillus daqingensis
GTTGCCTTCTGTGTGGAGCACGGCGTCGATCTCGATATGAGCGGCTCTGGCTACAACCCCAGCACCTACTCCGACGCTAAGAAGGATCAATTAGCCAAGATTGCTTACTACGGCTACTACCAAAACCCAACCAACCGCAACTACGCCGTGACCCAGATGATTATTTGGGAAACGCTCGGCGATTCGTTGCTCACGACACCGAACAAGACCTATCAATCTGAAAAGAAAGCGATTCTTGATAAGGTCGCTGCGCATGATCGCAAGCCATCTTTCAACGGTAAGCAAATCACGCTTGCAGTTGGTGATTCAATCACCCTAACTGATACCGACGGACGGCTCGCTGCTTTCGCCCAGCAAACAGCGAACACCGCGAACCTCAAGATCACCAAGTCTGGCAACAAGCTCATGCTGACGGCTACCGCCCAGTCGAAAGCTTCCGGCAAGGTCGCTTATGCAATCGCCAAGTCCGCTGACGTTGGTACCTCTTTCGTTTATACAAAGGGCTCCCAACAAAAGCTGGTCAATTTCAAGCTTTCCAGCAACGACGAATTCAGCCTACCGATCAAGGTCAACCTGAACGGGAACCTGAAAGCCAAGAAGGTTGACGCCGACACCAACAAAGCATTGCCCGGGGCGAAGCTCAAGTTCGCATACAATGGTACTTCCAAAGAAGTCACGACTGGTACTGACGGGTATGCTGCCTTGAATGACTTGAAGGCTGGCACCAAGGTCACCGTCTCGGAAGTCACTGCTCCTAACGGCTACGTCAACAAGGGTGAACTCAAAGAAGTCACCATCGAACCCGGCAAGACCGTTGAAGTTGTCCTCAGTAACAAGGAACAGCTCGGTAACGTGACCCTCGCCAAGATTGGGCGTGAGTTCGGTAGCGACATGTTCAATTCCTACTACTCGCTTAATGGTGCTGTCTACGGCATTTACACCAGCACCGGCACACGGGTTGGCGCGATCACCACTGACGGCAATGGCAAAGGCACCTTGCAGAACCTCAAGCTCGGTAGCTACTACGCACTGGAAGAAAAAGCCCCTGCTGGCTATGTTCTGAACACGACCAAGCTGCCGTTTGAATTGAAGTATGCTGGTCAAACTGTCGCGGTCACCACTGCTCACGTCGATACGACTGATCAAGAACAGCGCGGTACTGCCACTATCATCAAGGAAGATACCGTTACTGGTAAGCATCCACAAGGTGCTGCCAGCCTTAACGGTGCTGTCTACGAACTCCACCGTGCAGCTGATGACAAGCTCGTGAAGTCAGTGACGATTGCCAACAATACCGCGTCCGTTTCTGGCTTGGAGCTGGACGATTACTACTGGCAAGAGGTCAAGGCGCCGACTGGCTACGTGCTTGATCCGCAAAAGCACGCCTTCAAGTTGGCTTACGCTGGTCAGAACGTCACCACTGCAACTGCTACTACGACGGTCAAGGAACAAGTCATCACTGGTGATCTCGACTTGCTCAAGTACGGTAACTACGACTGGTCAGCCCAAGGCAAAGGCACTAAGCCGGTCATGCTCAAGGACACCCAGTTCACTGTAACCAGCAAGACCACTGGCAAGGTCGTTCGTACCGGCCTCACCGATGCCCAAGGCTACGTGAAGTTCACAGATCTACCTTACGACACTTACACCGTAGCCGAAACTAAGACCCCAACAGGCTACAACGGGATCAAGCCGTTCACAGTTCTTGTTGACGGCACCCAGAAGTCCCAACATTACAGCATCGAAAACAAGGTTATCGAAGAAAAGCTGCGGGTAGCCAAGGTTGATACCGAAACCGGGAAGACCGTGCTGCGCGCTGGCGCGATCTTCCGGATCAAGAACTTGCAAACCAACAAGTACGAAGTCCAGCCAACTGCCGACAAGACTGGTACAACTGACAAGTTTGCTACCGACAATTTCGGCGAGTTGATCACAGCCGAAGCGCTCGGCTACGGCAAGTACCAACTCGAAGAAGTTCAAGCTCCAGAAGGCTATGTACTGGCTAAGGAACCAGCCAAGTTCACCATCGACGGCAGCCATAAGGACGGTATCGTAGTCATCAAGTTCGCTGACCTCTCCCAAAAGGGTGTCGCCACCTTGACCAAGACCGGAGCTACCCCAGTCGCCGTCGAAAAGGTTGAAACTGAATACGGCGATCAGTACAAGTTTAAGTACGACTATACCGCCTTAGCTGGTGCGAAGTTTGAGTTCAAGGCAACCGAAGACATTACAACGGCTGACGGTACCGTTCGTGCCCACAAGGGTGACGTGGTTGCCACTGGCACCACTGACGCTCAAGGCCAGATTCAAACCCCAGAACTCTACCTCGGCAAGTACACCGCCACTGAATTGTCTGCGCCAAATGGTTTCATCATGAACCCTGATCCAATCACTTTTGAAATCAAGTACGCCGGGCAAGAAGTGACAGTGACCTCCACCTCACTTGAAGCCAAAAACGACTTCCAGCAACTCAACATTACGCTCAACAAGCAAGAAGAATGTATCACCAGCTGGAAGGACAATCTCCCGGTTATCAAGAACGTCGCCGCCAACGGTCAGGTCTTTGGCTTGTTCACTCAAGGCGAAACCACGATTGGCGACACTGTGATCCCATCTGAATCACTCGTCGCCACCGTGACGGTCAAAGACGGTAAGGCTGAACTTGGCGCGATCCAGCTTCCCGAAGGCTACTACTTCGTGAAGGAACTTGATGCTGGTGAGAAGCACGACTTGAACACCACGACGTACGGCTTCCACTTCCACACCACCGACAATGAGAAAATCAAACACATCGACCTCAATGACGGCAAAGTGATCAACAACAGGCTCCATGAAAACGAACTGTCATTCAAGAAGACCAATGAAGTTGCCACACTGGTTTCGGGTAAAGGCTACTCCTACGCGATGACCGGTAACGCTGCTGGTGCGGTTTTTGAACTGCTCGACGCTGATAAAAAGGTCATTCAGACCATCACGGTCGGTAAGGATTCCACCGGTTCAATCAAGCCCCTGCCTGTGGGTACCTTCTATCTCCGTGAATCCAAAACCTCTGCTACCAATCTGGTACTTTCCAAGGAAACCCTTAAGCTCGTGTCCACCAAGGACGGCGTGACGGTCTTTGATAGCAAGGACAAGCAGATTGGCGAGACTAAAGCTGACGCCAAGGAAACCGCGATTGCCTTTGAACTGACCAATGACTTGATCAAGGGCACAGGCGAACTGACCAAGACCGACGTTTCTACTTGGAAGCGGCTGCCAAATACCGGCATCCGAATTCTGGACGAAAACGGCAAGACGGTTGTATCTGGTCGCACTGACAAGAATGGTGTCTTCTCCTTTGGCAATCTGCCTGCTGGCAAGTACAGCTTCCAAGAATACGATGCACCAAAGGGCTACGAAATTAACGAAGCTCTCGTACCATTCGAGATCACTACAGATGGTGAAATCGTGAAGGCCATCATGACCGACAAGCAGACGCCTAAACCTGGTCTCCCACAAACCGGCAACGTGACGTCTGGCTGGCTCATCGTCATCGGTGTAATACTGCTGCTCGGCGTCCTCGCCGCAATGGTTGTGATCGGTGGCGCCAAGAAGAAAGACGGCAAGTAACATGCGCATTTCTTCTATCAATATGTACCCCGATCCCGGCGGCGACGTGCTACTCCAAGGCGACATCGTACTAGATCATGTACTCATCTTGAAAAATGTGAAGCTCATAGAAGGGCAGTATCGCTGGTATATCCAGTTTCCACGATACGCTGATGGCCGCACAGTTCACCCAATCTCCAAGTCGTTTTACGATTATCTACTTCAACAATTAACCGAATACTATCACCAAGCCACAGCCGAGTAGCCCACCTACCCGGCTTTTTGAATACGAAAGGAAGGCTACAACATGGAACTCAAATTTGTTGCACCAAATATTGAAAAGACGTTCGGCCACCTGTACTTTGGTTCGCTCAAGCGCGAACTGTCAGAAGGTGATCGCGACAATCGCAAGGTTGTCTCCCGCACTTACGAGTTGTTCTCCGACTTGCAGCGTACCGACAACATCGAGATCACCATTCCAGCGAAGAAAGGTGACAAGGCCGAAAGCATTGAAGTTGATGCGCCAGTCACCATCATCAAGCCCCGCATTGCGACCGTTGGCTACCGGATCGGTGAACAAGCTTTTGTGCGCTACATCTGCAATGCCGACGATATTGTCCCAGTCAAATAAAAGAAAAGAGGAACTCACATGCGATTAGCAGAAGGCATCGTTATCGACCTAGAAGAAACCTTTGGCGTCTTGAAATTCTCCGGCCAGCGCCGTGAACGTTTCGTGCAAGACGAAGACGGCAACCGTACCGACGACGTGAAGGAACGCACCTATGACTTGAAGTCCATGAAACAGGGAATGATGATTCAGGTTTCCATTCCGGCCGAAGCTGGAATCAAAGACTTCAAGTACAACCAGATTGTTACTTTGGTTGACCCAGTGATCGACACCGTGGCAAACGCGAACTTCAACCGAGTTGAAACTTCGTGGTACATGAAAGCCAAGGATCTCGTGATTGCTACCGCACCGGTCAAGCCGCAGGAGAAGCCAAACA
>NZ_RHOH01000027.1 GCF_003946115.1 Lacticaseibacillus daqingensis
GCATCCAGCCCGCCCCACAAGTGCGAGTAGTGCTTCAGCGTAATCTCTGGTGACGAGTGGCCTAAGCGCTTAGACAACACCAGCACTGAGACGTTGAACTCATTGATGAGATACGATGCGTGACTGTGGCGCAGCCCTTTGCCTTCGACTGGGTGCACCTGCGCCAACTTGGCGTAACGGTGGATAATCCGCGAGATTGTGGACTTGGTCATCGGCAGCCCGTCATAGGTCATGATGAAGTCATCAACCCCACCCAAACCGAAACTCTTCTGCACCTCACGCCAGCGCCGTAGAATTGCCACGGTGTCATCATCAAGCGTCAAGATCCGCTTGCCGCTGTCTGTCTTCGTGTAGTCGTGGCGCTCCCAGTCATGCCGGTTCTTCATCACCAGCATGTGGTCAACGTGTAGCTGCTTCTTGGTGAGATCAACATCCCGCCACCACAGCGCAGTTCCTTCATTGACCCGCACGCCAGTCAGGAAGTACAGCCACAACATCACGAAGTTCAGGTGCCCGTATACATCATCAATGCAGATTTGCGCGATAACTTGTTCAAACTCAGCTTTCGTCCAAAACGGCACACTGCTCTTGGCCTTAGGAATCGCCTTAACTCGCTTTGACACATTGTTGGACAGGTACTGCATTTGCACCGCGTGATCAAGGGACTTGCGAAAACAGCCGAACACCAAGCCAGCATAGCCTTGCGAGTAGCCCGCACCACCGTCTTTCTCATCCGTGAGCAGCCACGTGCGGAAGTTCTGCACGTCGGTGATATCGATATCGCGCAACAGCTGGTCGCCAAAGCGGGCGATACAGATATCAAAGCTGCGATTACGGACAGCGAAGGTGCTTTCCTCCACGTCGGTTTTGTACGCTGGGATATACGCGTCTTTCATGAACTGGCGGTAGGTCATGCGAAAGTTCGTAAACCCATGCGCCTCATGATATTCACGCTTCACCCGCGTAAGTTCCTTGTTCGCCGCAAACGCAGTGTTGAATGGCATTCCTTGACTGTCCTTCCGCCCTTTCTTGCGGACGCGCTTGCCACTCATCTTATCGGTGCCCAACTCGGTTTCATAGTAGAAGTTACCTTTGGCGTCTATGAATACGCCTGGATATTTGGTTTTACTCATTCTCAACAGCTCCATTCATCGGTGACCCGAGAATGGACTCAACGACAGAACGCGGCACGCGCCCTAAGTTTCGGTTGAGATACAAGGGATAACCCTTTTGTACCATCCTTTGCTTCGCTTGTCTAATAATATTGCGCGCGGTGTGCTGCTTAAAACCTAATGCCATCAGATCTTGATAGCAGACAAAACTCTTATCCAATTACGTCACTTCCTTCTCATTGATTGAAGTGAGATAATCAAACCAGATAGGACCCAAATCTTATCTGTGAAGGGTGACTACTTGCTTTGGTCGGCATAGTCGCTCTTTTTTGATGTCTCACTCGGTTCTGAATCCGTCAAAACGCCGTTGCGGTGATGCTGATAGTGGTGAATCAAGTCCCAGTGGCGTTGCGTCAACTTGCCGCCGTCAATAATCGCCTTCAGCTCAGTAGTGCCATTGTACTGATCAATCAGCTGCAACATCTTCAGCGATGGCGCGACCTGCTTCTTGAGCCAACGGGTAATATGCGCGTAACTCAATGGTTCAGGATTGGTTGACAGTCGCAGCTTGTCGCGATAATTGCCGATGAAAGCATCCCAACGCGGATCTGTCGCCCACTGACTCTTCGCTTTGTGACTCGGCGTCAAAAAACGCAGGTAGCGATTGATGATGCCGAACACAACTTTCTCTGGATCATGCTCTGCCAACAAATTCTTAATTGCCGCAGCGGCGCGTTTGCGACGTAACCGGACTTCAAAGCGTGTCCGTATCGGCTGATCTTCAATCGCAATCTCAGGGTGCTTCTGGTGTTGCTCAAAAGCCTTGTCGTAAATACAGAAGTACACTTCACTTTGCGGCGACCCCAGATACAAGGTTCTGCCCGATACCTTCCACTGCTTGGTGCGATTATCTCGGAAACCATGAAAACGTGAGGTGAATTCATCACGGTCACACTTCTCAATCAAGGTTGGTACGTCAAGCAAGCCATTGCGATCATTGATGGCGAGGTCAACTCGGGTGAAATGACCGTCAAGCGCAATGCACGTCTCTAGGAAGTCGTACCAGGTGCGATTCTGCTGGCGCAAATACGATTCAACATAGCGGCAGCCTTGGCCCTTCAGTTCAATCATTGTGCCACTGTCTTCGCTTGGATCATAACCGTCTGCATTCACATCTTGATACGGCGACAGCAACACATCGATTTCACCACATTTGAAGGTCGCCGCGTACCCGTATCGCGCCCCTTCTTTGAGATTAAAGTGATTCAGGTTAATCTGGAACAGTTCGGTCACCAGTTCTTCATAGTCGTGCGACTTGAAGGTAACGCCCAAGTAATCAATACAGACGTCAACGTTGTTCTGGCCGGTCAACGACCGCAGTGCCAACGTCAATCGCAACCGCGCTTGTTGGTTAATCGGCTTGTTTCCCGTCAGCAGCTGGTTCAAATGCGATCGACTGTAATCAGCCGTCTTCGCTAATTGGCCCTGAGTGATCTTGTGCGTGCGCATCTCATCATGAAACTGGTTTAGCCAGTCGGTATTCGTCATCCCGCCGACTAAGTTCAAATCTTTCAGCATGTTAGCTCCTTTCGAAGCGACCTGACAGCAAAGCCGCCTTTCTGCTTACGCAAAGTGGCTTGCCATCGGCGCTTTCGTCCTACTTACGTGTATTTTGTCTCTAATATTTGCCCCCCTATTAGAGACCGGGGGCTTGTGGCGGCCGGCTAACGC
>NZ_RHOH01000028.1 GCF_003946115.1 Lacticaseibacillus daqingensis
TGAAGGCGGCGAAGCGAATTGCCCAACTCGGCGATCTTTTTTACCCCATTCGGTGCTAAAATTGACACCACTCGGCGAAAGAATTGACCAAGAATTTCAAAAGTGGCATCGCTGAGCGTTTTCAGCGATGCCACTTTCAGCTTTACGGGAGTTTGTCTCCTCGGCACTTGCCCAGGTATTTCACGATGACTTCTTTTCCATATTCGAAAAGCTCGTCATCGGTCAATTTATCGTCATTTTCCCAGATAATATCCACCAGCGCATCGCCAAGCACATTCTCCCAGTCTTCCATTGCGTCTGTATGTGCATAGAACAGCGCCAATCGTTGTTCTAGTTCAACTGAAATCATGCAAATTCGCCTTCAATCCCATATCGTTCCCGCATTGATTTATCACCTTGAATCAGGAGCTTGTAGGAATCATGAACAATCCGGTCAAGAATCGCATCGGCAATCTGTGGATTTCCCAGCTTGCTATGCCAGCCTTCCGGCGCAAACTGAGTACAAAAGATTGTTGACCCACGCTGGCTTCGATACTCGATTAACTCAAGAATAGTCTGAGCTTGTTCATCGTTGATTGGTGTCAAAAGCCATTCATCGATGATTAAGAGCTCGACTTTCTTGTACCGTTCAATAATCTTATGAAAGTCACCGTTTGCCTCATGCTTCGCTACAATCAAATCATCAATCAGTTCGGGAAGACGCACATATTTTACTTTATGAAACTGATGGCAAGCCTCAATTCCTAAGGCGGTCGCCAACCATGTTTTCCCGTTACCTGAAGCACCCATTAAGATGACGTTATGGTGCTCTTGAATATACGTGCCGGTCGCAAGCCGTTGAATCAAGTTTCGATCTAATTTACGATCCGGCAAGTAATTGATATCAGCTATACATGGCTCATTCGTCCGAAAATTTGCACTCTTGATCAATCGATTTAGTTTATTTGACTGAAGACTGGCATATGCCGCATCAACGAGTAACTTGAACCGATCATCAAAGCTCATTGAGCGATATTCTGCGTTGCTTTCCTGTGCTTCCAAGGCATTTGCCATAGAGGTAAGCTTCATCTGTCGTAACTTCCGTTGAGTTTCGTCATTTACCATTAGTCGTTTCCTCCAAAGTATGCTGCGCCACGAGTAAAACCGTAGTCGGGTTCGTTATTCGTCTTTGGTGCTGGAACCTTTTGACTCTTCATAACCCGTTCAACTACGGACACCGTCGGTGCGGTCGCAATTTTCATCACGGTCGTACATGCGGCTTCGATTTCAATAGCTGCGTATTTTCTAGCTAAGCCTTTGAATCGAAAGGCTGCACTTAGACCTTGCTTTTCACTTGCCGACGATTTAAGCAGATATCGCATTACGGCAAGCGTATTGATGCCAACCTTTTCCGCCCAAGCTAACGCGTTCTCAGGCGTATGATCGACGAACAGTTTATGTTCTGCTGGTAAATGGTCGTGATTGGTTGAAAATTGTCCGAATTTACCGGTTAGTCGTTTATGGGAGGCAATCCGATTACCTTTGTAGAAAACTTCTACGATATCTTTCGTCACCTTGATATCCACTTTAGATGAGATATACTCGTAAGGAACAGAGTAAAACTGACTTTCCACGTTGATGTGGTAGTCTAATTGCACGATGGCAGTCCGCCAACTGGCCATCGTATAAGCTTGAACAGGCAATGGTCGCAAGGCAAGCTTTCTTCGTCATGAAACGCCGAAAGGCGACTGCCTTGTTTATATTTCTTTGTGAACGGTCGTTCGTTGAACTCCTTGAGTTTGATGCGAACGGCCTTATTTAATTCCTCGATGTCAAAGAATGTTTCATTCCGTAGCGCTGCTATAATCCATGTTGATACCGTACCCACAACACCTTCGACAGTCGGCTTATCCTTTGGCTTCCGGACTCGTGCTGGCATCACAATTGTGCCGTAGTGCAAGGCTAGATCTCGATACATTTCATTCAAGATGACTTCGCTATGTTTGTGAGAAGTCACGCCCGTTTTGAGATTGTCGGAAATCAGATATTGCGTCACACCACCAAAGAATTCATACGCATGAATGTGTCCAGTAAGCCATGCCTTCTGCTGTTCAGTCATGAATGCCTCACAGTAGCTGTACGCACTACACGGCAATGAAGCGATGAACAGATACGCCTTAACGATTTCTCCGGTTTCGCGATCAACGATATGCAAAGGTGAGCCAACCCAATCGACCTCCATCACTTCACCTGGCTTGCGCCGGATCCGCATAGTTGCCTTATACTTCTGCGCATAAGCACGATAATATTGGCAAAAGGTTCGATACGCATACGGAATTGTGCCATTTTGTCGGCACTCTTGTTCATATTCATAATGAACCAGTGATAAGGTGACGTTGGGCTTAGCCAATTCTTCGTGTATCTTGTCAAAATCCGGCATTTGCCGACCTTTTGCCATCGGTTGCTTCTGAGGAAACAACAAGCTTTCCAACCAAATATCATCCACATCATCAGTAAATGGTGGACTAATCTGATGTAGCTCAGCTTGCTTGATAACTTCAGAAATCTTGGGACGTGAATTCCCAGTGATTGCCGCAATGTCTCGCTGTACCAGCTCTTGAGCGTGAAGCTCAAGAATCTGACGGTAATGAATAGCCATTACAAAAACCTCCTGTATATATGGTTTGCACGCGCTTACATACGTGCTACCCGTAGTATACAGGAGGTTCCTTTATTGTTGGACAATTTCTTCGCCGACCTTGGGCAATTTCTTCGCCGAGTGGTGTCAAAAACTTCGCATTACTTGGTAAAGCTATATGCCGTCTTCA
>NZ_RHOH01000029.1 GCF_003946115.1 Lacticaseibacillus daqingensis
CGTAGTCTAAGCATTGTGTTATGGCCTTCATATTGTTGGTTTTCAGCGACTCTACAATATCACAAGACCGCACCCAGTGGGTGAAAAACACAAAGCAGCGCAACTTCATGCCAGTCATGAGGTTGCGCTGTATTTTGTCGTGTTTAAGAATAATCCAGGATCAGTAAACAATTCCATCACTTCCGTTAGTTTTTAACCATATTTTAGCACAAAAGCAAACATGAGTTCCCTTAAAACGCTATAAATCTGATTTAAAATTGTCGAAAGTCAGTCATAGTCATGCTATAATTTGAATAGAAAAGTAAACTTGCTGATAGCAGGCTGTTTCGTGCAGACCGCCTTGAAGCTGGTTCAGCAAGTGAATAAGTGACTCTAGCCCGCCCTGCAAATTCCACTTATTGCATCGGGCTTTTTATTTTTGAAGTGGTTAATCTAGGCTATAAAGAATTCAAATCACGCGTTATCGAGGGGTTCATTGTTAGAACGTTTTTAAAAGTATTATAAAAACAACTAAATCCTAGTCGAAAATTTGATTATTAGCATGGCTTAAAGGAGTAAATATGAAAAAACCGGGAATTATCGGTGGTATCGGACCGGAGGCAACAACGGATTACTATATGGCCATCATTAAAGATTATCAGAATAGGATTGGAACGCAACAAGAGCTACCAGAAGTCGTGATTAACAGCATCAACATGTATCATATGTTTGCTTTACTAGATCAAGGCAACATGGACGAGGTAGTTAGGTATTTAGCAGCAGCAATTAACGACTTGAAACGGGCTGGTGCTAACTTTGTTTTAATGAATGGGAATAAAAGGTACATGTAAATTGAACCCGGAATGTTGATTTAACGGCGCTTTCGGGAGATGCAAAGGATATGATTGGCGGGGGAATTGTTACGTTCCCCGCCAAAATCCCCGCCAAGTTTGGGCCGATTGAGGGCTGAGTTGGCGGGGATTTTTTTGTTTAACTCAAATCTACGAAAAAAGCGATACATGTATCTATCTGGAGGCAGTCTATTTTTGTGCAGTCTATGTTGGGCAGTTCATTGAGTTCCTAATTTATAATTGATATACTTGGACAAGGGACTACACGACCGACGATGTCTATCTGAAGGCGGCGAAGCGAATTGCCCAACTCGGCGA
The DNA here is from genome assembly GCF_003946115.1 of Lacticaseibacillus daqingensis. GTDB lineage: Bacteria > Bacillota > Bacilli > Lactobacillales > Lactobacillaceae > Lacticaseibacillus > Lacticaseibacillus daqingensis. The sequence continues at coordinate 1,149 of NZ_RHOH01000029.1, forward strand.
TCTTTTTTACCCCATTCGGTGCTAAAATTGACACCACTCGGCG
>NZ_RHOH01000003.1 GCF_003946115.1 Lacticaseibacillus daqingensis
CGCCGACCTTGGGCAATTTCTTCGCCGAGTGGTGTCAAAAACTTCGCATTACTTGGTAAAGCTATATGCCGTCTTCAAGTCGCTCTCTTTTGATGTCTCACTTGGTTCTGAATCCGTCAAAACGCCATTACAGTGGTGCTGATAGTGATGAATCAAGTCCCAGTGCCGTTGCGTCAGCTTGCCGCCGTCAATAATCGCTTTCAGCTCAGTGGTGCCGTTATATTGATCAATCAGCTGCAGCATCTTCAGCGACGGCGCAACTTGTTTCTTCAGCCAGCGGGTAATGTGCTCGTAACTCAATGGTTCAGGATTGGTTGAGAGCCTCAGCTTGTCGCGATAATTGCCGATGAAAGCATCCCAACGCGGATCTGTCGCCCACTGACTTTTGGCTTTGTGGCTCGGCGTCAAGAAGCGCAGGTAACGGTTGATGATGCCGAACACAACTTTCTCTGGATCATGCTCTGCCAACAGATTCTTAATTGCCGCAGCGGCGCGTTTGCGACGTAATCGGACTTCAAAGCGTGTCCGTATCGGCTGATCTTCAATCGCAATCTCAGGGTGCTTCTGGTGTTGCTCAAAGGCCTTGTCGTAAATACAGAAGTACACCTCACTTTGCGGTGACCCCAGATACAAAGTTCTGCCGGATACCTCCCACTGCTTCGTGCGATTATCTCGGAAGCCGTGAAAACGCGAGGTGAATTCATCGCGGTCACACTTCTCAATCAAGGTCGGCACATCGAGTAAACCATTACGATCATTGATGGCGAGGTCAACCCGCGTGAAGTGACCGTCAAGCGCAATGCACGTCTCCAAGAAGTCATACCAAGTCCGGTTCTGCTGGCGCAAATAAGATTCAACATAGCGGCAGCCTTGGCCCTTCAGCTCAATCATTGTGCCACTGTCTTCACTTGGATCATAACCGTCTGCAGTCACATCTTGATACGGCGACAACAACACATCGATTTCACCGCACTTGAAGGTCGCACTGTAACCATAGCGTGCGCCTTCCTTGAGATTGAAGTGATTGAGGTTAATCTGGAACAGTTCGGTCACCAGTTCTTCATAGTCATGCGACTTGAAGGTAACGCCCAAGTAATCAATACAGACGTCAATGTTGTTCTGCCCGGTCAGCGACCGCAGCGCCAACGTCAACCGCAATCGCGCTTGCTTGTTAATCGGGCTCTTCCCTGTCAGCAACTGGTTCAAATGCGACCGACTGTAATCAGCCGTCGTCGCTAATTGTCCCTGAGTAATCTTATGCGTACGCATCTCATCATGAAACTGGTTTAGCCAGTCGGTATTCGTCATCCCGCCGACTAAGTTCAAATCTTTCAGCATGTTAGCTCCTTTCGAAGCGACCTGACAACAAAGCCACCTATCTGCCTACGCAAAGTGGCTTGCCACCGGCGCTTTCGTCCTACTTACGTGTATTTTGTCTTTAATATTTGCCCCCCTATTAGAGACCGGGGGCTTGTGGCGGCCGGCTAACGCCGACCGCTGCCGCTCGCGCTAGCGGCTTTCGCGCTGCACGCCGCGCACGGCGGCATACGTTGCAAGACCCTTCCGGAAGGTCTGTGAGAACTTTCGCTCTCACCATATACAGACGGTTTGTAGGACGCGATTTGAAACAGAAACGTTTTTTGTTACACATTCTTAACAATGATTAGTCGGTAACAACTCACAAATCAATAAAAGATCTCCCTTACAATCAAGGAAGATCTTTGAAGTTGATTCAATATAAAACTGATTAAATGTGTTTAACGTCATAGCCTACTCTACCCATACTGACGCTCTTTATATACCTCGTACGTAACCATTTGCAGCAATCGAACATAGCCTTGGATACTCTTGGCGGTGATTATTGAATTGTTCGTAATCGAGTTAAATTTTATTGATAGCGTTGACAGCGAATCTCGCACCTTTCGGATTACCCATCCGGTGTCAGATGCCCGTAACGATCTCAATGACAGGATTGAAATACGAATACTTTCGGCTCTAGTATCTTCTTCCTCCCGGCGAAAAAATTCTTCTGATGAAATTGAATAGCTATCACTCCAAATCGCAGGACTGCTGGAGAAATAACCAAATATTGGTGCTCTATTAATGCTATCAAGAATTGCTTGACTCCAGTCCTGGTCTAATTCACGGAAATTTTGAATTCGAAATAAACTATAAATCTGGCGGATTACGATTGGATTAGCATGCCGAAAAATAACTTCGATAAGATTATCTAGTCTCATGCCATTATTTCTCAGCTCTGATCCAGAGCTATCAGACTCGTCTATTTTTGTCACGTATTCCCAAAACTGTTTCAACAAATGCGATTGTGCGCGCCCCGCGACATTCTTTTCCAAAACCTGACGAGAATCTATCTTCCAAGGTGTTTGCTGTAACCAATGATCATCCAAAATTCCACGATTTCGTTTCAACAGAAGATTAAACAGTCGGGATGAAAGAAGCTCAAGTTTAAATTCAGATTTTGAATCAATGATTCTTGGTGTCTGCTTCCGAATGGCATGAAATAAAAAGGACACTCGTCTCTCATCTTCCTGTGCATGGATAAATTCGCTATCCAAGATGGCCATCCAGTAAAAATAGAGTGCCGCTTCTGATTCAGAATCAACACAACGAAAGAACTCTGTAAATGCAAAATTTACAAATTCCTGTTCATTACTTCTCGGCATGCAAAAAACAGTCTCAAGATAACGTGTTGTAATTTGGAGGATTTCCTCACGGTAAGATGGCATGTCAAAGTAGTTTTTCAAAAACACTTCGTAAAAGAGCGCCCCATCAGAAAAGCCTTTAACTTGTTTGTCAGCAGGCAAACTCATGGAAGCTAAGAATCTTTGCCACACTCTAATCCGTTCTCGCGAGTCAGTCTTGTTATCCGTCAGCATTTGTCGCCGAAGACGATACTTTATTCCATTCTGCGATGACTCTGTCCAGTCCATCAGCCATCTTATGGAAATCCATAGTAATCGCGTCATTGTTCCCAATCCGGACAAATAGCATATCAGTAGCAGCAACTTTAGATACGGCACAGACCAAAGTAAGGTTGGAACAGCCATTAGACACACGCTAATAAATACTTGGCGCAAGTTGATCACCTTATTTATCAGTACTGCGCGATCCCAACTATCCGATTGTACCGTCTCAAGTAGTAGAATCACTGTTGGCAATAATACAGCTACAAAAATTCCTGCTACCGTCCCCAGTGATGACGAATCAAAGATAACTCCCAATAGATTGTCTATTTCTCGAAGATCTTTCACACTTCAATCCTCCACTATTTTCATTTGCCCTCCAATCAATCCGCTATCATTATCTTTGACTCTTGATATACATCAAATATTGGCACCACCGAATAACTGTAGCTAACACTTACACCTTTGTCTTCATCTATTTCAAACAAAGAGATTTCCTCAGAGCCATGATTCTGATACTGTCCATCTAGTGATGGCCCATCCGTCTTTATTGCATCAAGCGTATACTCGATTCGTTCAACCTTTTGAATACCTCGCTTCATAGGGAGCATATTCCACTCGCTAAAGATAATATCATCACCATTCTTGTTCTTACCAGTCAGGGCGTTTCCCTGGGCCATGTTTGCCTTAACAATCGTCAAGGCACTTTTTACAGCCTTCTTATTCTCAGGCGCATTATACTTTCTCAGTTGCCGCAAGTATTCTTGGTAAAACACTCGATACATATGCGTAACCAAGAGCTCAGTATTATCCACCAACAATTCGATACCATACAGCGAAGTCAAAGCTATCAATGCATTCTGCTCAAACTCTTTTATATGGCTACTCATCTGGCTTGCCAGTTCCAGTTTCCGTGAGAGAATCTCGGTTAAGAACGCTCCTTCCCCTGCCGCAGGTTCAAGAAATGTGGCTGAGAGTGAATGCAAAGCTGGTTGTATTTCCGGCTGATTTAACATTTCATTTACAATACGATGTGGCGTGAAAACTTCTCCATGAGCTTTTACCCGCTGGCTAGACTTAATTAGTCGTTCGTGCACCATTAGTCCATCTCCTGAGCTCTTTTTTGAATAAAGTCTATTTCATTAGCTTCAAACTGATACTTGTTAAATAATTGTTCGTCGATACTTGACACAGAAACAGACCAATCGATATCGGAGTTATTTGAAAAATCTTGAATTGGGACTTTTGCCCACTTATCAGGATTATTATCCTGGGTGATCTTAAGAACTCCCAGTAAGATTCGAACAAATTTTGTCTTCACATACTTAAGTGCGTTCTTCGCCTCTTCTAAGCTATCAAATGCGCCGATACCAATGAAGGATCGAGTATAACCGACATTTGGGCCTCCAATTAGCGGGCTGCTTAGGGCTTCTCCCAAGAATCCACTCCCATTTGATTTAGGCAACATCACCTTAAATTTGTATAGATTTTCACTATCCTGATCAATGTATTTTCGATCTACGTACTTGTATAACCGTTTATTTGAGATTAAGCCTAAAATGCTCAGATCGGTATCCGTTTTTTTGGAATCATGAAAAATCGGAAGTTTTGAGAAGATATTACTTTCCAAGCGCCGATCTCTCCCGCCGCTACTAATTTCTTGCTTCGAATCAGGATACTCTTTGTACAACACATCCAAATTAAGCTTGTTTTGAGAGTATATAATCTGTCGAATATCGCCAGTGACATCAACGTTTCCACTAACTTTTTTAAGAATCGACTGCAACTCCGGATAAGCAGTGAACGTTTCAATTGCTCCAAAATCCTGAGATTCATCTCGAAGAGTAATCACCACTCCACCTTTGATATCAGTCCTCGGAAAAACAGCGCTACTGTCTTGCTCGTACAAAATCACTTTCAGATGCTTATCACTAAGCATCTTCTCATTCCAATCTTTAGGCGTGGCACCTGCACCAAACAAGAATCTGGCTGGTGTGATAAGAACTGTCTTCGGTGCAAGCTCATATGACATATCCATGAACAAGTGGTAAATCGGCTTGTCACTTGAGCTTGTCCCTCCAGCCTGCTCTTGATATGGAGGGTTCCCAATCACTACATCAAACTTCATATACTTGAACGCCTCCTTAATCTTCTTCACGCCAGCATCGATACTTTGCCGTGCTGTTTCAACAATTTCATCTACATACACAATGTGCGTTTGGTAGTGTTTATAACCGGTTAACGTGCGCTCAGCAATCGTCTTTGCCATTGGCGTTTTAGCTACCGCAAAGACATTCCGATCAAGAATATCGGCCCATAAATCTTCCAAGTCTTGCGCAGAGAACTTACCCGCGGTAACTTCATTCAGCTTCTGAAATTCCTGGTAATACAGTGAAGTCGCCACATACAGTGGGTACAGCCCAGTCTTTGAGTTTATTTCGAGAATATGAGCATCATTACTGAAGATCTGATTAGTGAGATCCGTTGTGCGCCATTCGGCAATCTGTTTGCCATCCTTAGTTGAGTTCTGATAGGCATCATCAAAGAAGGAGTAGCCACCAATCGTCTTACCGAGTTGCATATTAACCACTCGCCACGGCGTGAGCACAGTTTCCTTGTCTGGGTTCTTGAAGGTACTGAAAACATCGGCAATCTGCAAAGTTCGCTCAATCGGGTCCAGCTGATCTAGTTCCTTTACGCGATGGCGAATTATGCGTCCTGCTTCAATGAACACTTCGGGGTCATAGTACTTGGAAATCTGACGGAACTTGTCTTTGGTAATCCCTTGCGGCATGAATTCCGACCAAGATTGAGCATCAACCAAATCCACAAACTTATTGATGTCAACGTTCTGGTCGATATCAATATCCATCCCGTAAATCATCATCGGAATACGAATTGAGATACCACGCAGGACTGAAATCATCGATTTACGTTGTTTCTTGAGCGCATTCTTACGGTCAATATCCGCCTGTTCCTCTTCAGAACGCTCCTTCTTCGGCTTTTTTTCTGCCCGAATAGCCTTTTCGTACTGTTCATCATCTAAGCCCTGATGATTCACGTCAATCGTATCCGGCTTCTTTTCAGCCTTACTCTGGCCGACAATCGCCTTGATATCGTTGAACATTTCCAGGTCAGAATTGGTTAGCTTCAACAGCTCATCATTGTACAGAGAATCGTCATCAAAGCCGGACTGAACCGCTTTTTCAGCATAGACCTTCTTCAATTGCGTCAACAGCGTATCAATTTGATACGCCTGCATACCCTGACCTTCTTCACCGATAATTGGGAGGAAGTTCAGCAGCTCACCGAGTTTTGCCCGCTGATCAGAGGTTTGCAGTTTCCCGACACCGGTACTCATCTGCCGAGACGCTGCCATCACTTTCAAAGCACGGTCCGGTGCAAAGTCAAAAATATAGCAGTTCGTCTTACGACCGAACTCTTCATCTTCATAAGGTGTCTGCGCACGAAAGGCAGCCTGCAAGTACTGCATGGCACTATTGGTATTCGAAAGGAATAGTACCCCTGTCCACGGCTTAATCGTGACACCAGTGGTCATCTTGCGCACAGTCAACGTAATGGTGTGCGTACGGGCCGGGTGATCCGTAATGGCATCATTTACCCGCTTCAAATCCGAATCGGTAGCCGTAACCACGTTGTCGCTTGTATCCTTGTCAACGATATTCACGATTTTATAGAAACCAAACACTGGATGGTTTTCTAGCGCCGTCTTCATCGCCTTGGCCGACTTCACAGACGGCATCAGCCACAGGGTGTGGCGTAAATTATTCCGGAACTCCAAAGTTGAGAACGGATAGTTGGAACGTTCATCACGGCTTGAGATATTATCTAGAAATCTGTTCACCTTATCAGCATAGACAAACTTACCGGTCTCATCGTCAACCTTAAAGAACTCACGGAAGTTGAAGGACTTATCGTCATCAAGAAATTCCGGACTCTTGAACCGATTCTTGATTTCGAAAGTGTACATCGAAACAGACGGTAACCCGACATAAGGATTGCGCTCACCATTAGGATGCTCACTGTCCCAGGAATACTTGGCCTGCTGCTCCATTACATAGTCCCATGTATAGACTTCATCCGCATCATACTGATCGAGTAAGTTGAACGGTGTCCCGGATAGTTCCAGCACCCGCGTATACTTCGGCGTGACAACACCATCGATTACCTGTTGGGCAAGATCTGTCTGTGTTCCTTCATGGGCTTCGTCGATGATGACAAGGTCCCATTGAGTATCTTTCACTAGTTGGTTCTTGTCTGCAACCGTGCCGCCAAAAGCCTTGGAGCCACGAAGATCCTGGATACTTGCGAAGTAGACGTATTTCTCCGCTTCACGTTGTAGTGCCTCCAGAGATAAATCTTGGTCACGTTTAGAACCATACTTGTATCCTGATTCAGGCATGCCGATTTTTTCGAAGTCGTCAAACCAGCCCTCTGCTACCACAGGGCGGTGCGTCATAATCAGGACTTTGGCATAGTTCTCCTTTTTGATCAGTTTCAGTGCAGACAGGGTCTTGCCAAACCGCATCTTCGCGTTCCAAAGCATCTTATACTTGGTCTTGAAGGTATTCGCCGTTTTATCAACTGCATCCTGCTGTTCTGGACGTAGCTCAATCTTACCCGTTGCCTGAACCGGCCCATCAATTGACTCGCGACCATTCTTGACGGCGGCAATCGCCTGCTTCACTTGATCGGCACTAACCTGAAACCACTCTTTTGCCCCTTGCTTCTCAAACGCCGCGTCACGCTTAAAGCCCGACTTTAACAGGACCCGGTGAACATCATGATCATCAAACCAGGTATCCGATACTTTGCGGTGCGCTAGTTCGACCCAATCAAGATTGTATGGTACACCAGAAGTCTTCATGTATTGGCTAATTCGATGATGTGCTTCACTGCGAAGGTAATCGCTGTTCGGTGACCAATCTTTCTCCAGATCCTGGCTGGCTGTGGTTTCGCCTACCTTCTCAAGGCCGGTATAACGTGGCCAGTTACCGTCTGAATTATCCCCTGAAAGTGAGTAGATCATATGACGTTCAGAAGTTGAATATAAACTACGCTGGGCCGGTTCAACAAATGGCTGGACCTCACCTTCATAGTCACAATATGTTTTGGCGAACCAGTACATTAGCTGAATCACCTGTTGCAGTGCTGCGACACCGTCTTGCTTGTTATATTGTTCAAGTGTGTGTGACGCTTCATTGCCCGGCTGCTTGATTGCGTACAGCAAATCTACCAGCTGCTGATTCAACAGATGGTGATACTTCACTGTCTTGAGATTCTGCGCGAACGTCGCATCATTGTCGATGTAGTTCTGATCTAGGACAAATTTGACGACATTCTCTGCAATCTTGCGCGCAGAGGTCAGCTCGGACGCATAGTTTCCCATTGCGTATTCCTGTTCAAGGAAGTCCGCAGCGCGGAAGTAGCCCATACTGTCCTCGTTGCCTTGCAAGAAATCAAAGTTGCTACTCATTAGTTACCCTCCAACTTACTCAAAAAGGTTTTATAGCGCTTTTTTCCAATCACAAACTCAAGTTCTGGTTTTCTCACAAAAAAGGCGCTGGAAATGTCATCCGTATACTGACCGAGAATAATGTCAACTAAGATTTCAATCAGCCACATCAAATCAGATTCAGTTGTTTTTCGTTTTTCTTCATTCAACTCTGGACTAGGGGAAAATAATACTTGTAAAGTTGTTGATATCTCCGTTCTGTCATGATGTACAAGTTCACTTGTTCCATGATAGAGTTGTTTGAGTCTTGCAGAATTTACACTTTCTAAGCTAGCGTGCTCAAACATTTTCGCTGTTGTCAATCCACGCTCAGGCAAGTTGATGATTTGTAAACACGATTCTAGAAACGATCTTTCATTTAGTAAAAGTCCTCGGTAATCTTGGAGCGCAATATACTTTGAACAAGCCAGTAACTCTGAAAATGCATTAGTTACCTCGTGTCTTGCAAAGTTTCTGGATGATAGGATTTTAAAAAACAATATCCTTTTCCCTAAAAACGAGATAAATTCAACATCGTACTGGGTATACGAGAAAGAACAGACATCGCAAAAAAAGTCACGAAAACCTGTGAGCTCGCGTCTCAGCAAACTAACCCCCTCAAATTCGAACATACTTAGCTTGTTTCCAGTATGATTCACTATTTTGAAAGTGACTATCAATTACATCCGAACAAAATAGATACAAATTATTTTTAAGTGTAAACTTTTGTTCGGTGCTCATCACTTCGAAGAAGCGAAGCGTTCGTGCCATAGTTAATGTCCGGGATTTCAACACATAATCTTTGAACTCCAAAGAGAAAATAGAATACAGTGCTGGAACCAAATCAGCATTATGAGGAAAAATCTCCTTAGACAAAAGAATCACAACAATGATTCCAGATATTTTATAATCGGATATTATTTTATTCTTCAGATCATTTCTAATTATTATAATTTTATCGTTCATTATTTTACACCTCTGATGTGGCAATTCGCTCCAACAGTTCGACTGTAATTGCCTCAATATCTTCCTTAGAACGCTGATACCGTGTTGGCAAGGTTCCCCCTGTCTTTCCAACTTGAATGTCACTATAGTAATGCATCACTGCATCGAAAATATCCATGCTATTAACAACCTTTTTAGACTCGAAATTTCGCTTGATTGCTTCATATCTTTTTGGGAGATCTGTTTGAACCATGGTATAAATAATCCCCAAGTTTTTAAGGTTAACCCTTTCTTGTCTCACCAGATTTCCAATTGCGTCCTGTAGAGAATCAATTCCGTTAATCGAATATCTATCAATTCTGTTGGGAATAACATAAAAGTCAGATGCCAATAACGCTCCATCAGTATATGTTGTCAAGGTAGGAGGACAGTCTATAATTATATATTCGTAATCGAGTGATTGCTCATTATCAAGCAAAAAATTACTTAGTCTTTTAACTAGGGTATAATCACTGCTTCTGTTAACAAGAACAAGATTCAAATCGCCTGCTATGATATCCAGATTATCTGTAAGTTTTGTGATCAGACCTTCATTATCAGGGCTCGTATACGACTGTCCTAATTCTACTTGGGGAGTAAACAGGCGATATATGGTTTTACGTTCAGCCTTAACTTTGTCATTGTAAAAGTTATGTTCAGAGTCAAATATTGACTTCTTAGCCTCCGCAAGTGTGATCTTCTGCCCTTGGTTATTCGTTGTATAGCTTTGTATAATCTTAGCGGTTTCATCTTGCTTAAAAAAATCAAACATTGCTTGTGTACCGTTAAATTGCGGATCCATATCAATGAAGAGAGTCTTTTTGCCTAAATCATTACTAAGGTAATCAGCAATTCCAATGCTAAGCGTGGTCTTGCCAACTCCACCCTTCATATTAATGAAGCTAATAACTTTTGGTTTCATTTATATTCCCCCAGAACTAGACACCGTTTCCTTAAATTCTACTCTGTAATCGATCTCTTGTCTGCTCACTATTTAAAAATCCCCGCCAACTCAGCCCTCATTCGGCCCAAACTTGGCGGGGATTCTGGCGGGGAACGTAACAATTTCCCCGCCAATCGTATCCTTTGTATCTTCCGAAAACGCCGTTAAATCAACATTCCGGGTTCAATTTACATATACCTTTTATTCCCATTCAACCATAGCTTGCCCCAGCTTCTCGGTCTTTCAGGATCCCGCTACCATATTGCTCCCACGAAGCCCTGAAAACTTCGCTTTCACAGGAGCCTCCGTTGATTATCGGAACATATGTTCGTATAATGGTAGGCGAGGTGATAGCATGAAACTACCTATCCAGATTGATCATTATACGGTCACGCGCAAAGGCGCAGGGCGTGGTATGGTCAAACTGCAGCATAATGGCGAGACGGTTGGCCTACTGGACACTGCCAAGTTGCTTGACGACCTGCCACGGGTAATCGGCCGCAAGCTCACAATCGATGAACAAGTGGCACTGACACTCGCCGTCCCCGGCATCGCTGCGTAATCAGAATAACACAAAATGGCTCACCCCACCATATTGGTAGAGTGAGCCACTTTGTGTTATTCGACCTTACTTAAAGCTGCCCCAATAGCTAGTCCGCTTGGTGCCGCTGGCGGTACCGGTAGGCAGATAGCCATAGCCGCCGGATCGTGGCTGCCGGATCCAAACGTAACCGTCAAAGTAGCCGTAAGCGTCATACTTAACGACCGAACCTTTTGGTAGCACCGCCAGCAAAGAAGCACTCGTAGATGCCGAGCCGCTGCGGAGTTTGATACCGGGCGAGGTCGTAATCGTAAAGCTACCAGTTTGCGCGTGCCAGTTGCTTGGCGCAGGCGCTGGCTTCGGAGCGGAGGCGGTTCCACCAAGTTGCCGATTGACTTCGGCCTGCACTGCGGCGTATTGGCTGCCCAGGGCCGCCTTGCGTGCATCCCCTGAACCGTACTTGCCCGCGATCACCTCAGCGGCGAGCTGAGTGATGGTCTTACCGCTCGGAGCCGGGGTCGGCGTTGGGGTCGTAGCAGGCTGACCCGCAGCCTGCCGCACCAGGTCAATGTAGTGGCTCATGTTGATTCCGCCGGGGCAATCTGTCGGCACGACAGAGTTATGAGGCACGATATGCGTTGCATCAATCGGGATATCGTATCGATCGCAGAGATCGGCACATAGCTTGGCGGAGTTCTTGAGAGTCTCCTCGGCGACGGGCCAGCCCGGCGCCCCGGCGGAGTTAACGTGCTCCAAGCCAATTGAGCGCTGGTTCATCAGCTTGTTGCCCGCGTGCCAGGCGGAGCGTTCCTCTTCCACGCAGCCGATGATCATGGTTGGGGTGATCTCGTAGTGCGCCGAGGTGTTGGCTGGGCCACCCACTAGCCAGGTGTCGAGTGCTCCTTTGTAGTTGGTGCCGGAGTTGTGGTGGATTACGATACGATCGATTTTGTGACGCGGATACGTCGCGCTATTCGCCGGCGAGCCGTTCATCGGCCGAGTATCCACATACGTGGTCAGTTTTGAAAAAGTCATTTTGCTTCCTCCTTCTGTTTTGGTGCGTCATAGGTCAGTGCCTGCGTGCTGTCTGCAACGCCGGCTGTGGTCGGGTCGACTACGACTCCAAGGATGCTTAGCACGGCAAACGCTGCATTGATGATTCCGGTCAGCTGTGCGCCGAGGCCAGCAAAGTCCCAGTTATACCCAAAAGGCGCAGCCACCGCCTGCGCAAGGATAAGAAAAGCTGGCACTAGGGCCAGCCAAAACGAGCGATTTTTAATTCGTACTTTCCAGTTCAATTTCGTTCCTCCTTTTTCCTACGTGTGAGCCCCACCGTGCTGTACAGTGTGCCAATCTCGACATCATGCTGCCCCAGCCGCACATCGTGCTTATCGAGCCGTTTGTCGATGTTGTGGTGCTCTGTCAGCGAGTTTTTGCTCAGGTCGTCAATCGCCTTGCTGAGCAGACTGAGCTGCTGCGACAGCGGGGCCGCAATCTTGTCGCCGAAACTTTTCAACAGGCGATACAGGCCGGTGTAGATTAGCCCGATCAGTGTGCCGACAGCGACGAGTTCCCCCCAAGACAGCCCGAAAATCCCATGTGGCATTAACTTCACTTCCCTCCTAGTGGTGTAGTCACACTAGGCGGCCACCTTGACCTCATCAAATTGAGCTTGGGTAATCCAGCCCAAGCTCACATACAGCGCCATATCGGCGTCAACGAAAAGCCCCATCTTGTAGTAGTCCAAAACGTAATCCATTATTTTGCCTCCTCTGCTTCTGGCTGTGCTTGGCTCGCAGCAAGCTGCTTGGTTAGTGCGACAACCGCGGTCTGCGCAGTGTCTGCCTTTTGGGTAACAGCTGCAAGTTGCTTGGTCAGCATCGCGTTGATCTGGTCTTGCTGGCTTGGCCCGGCCGGCTCAAAGGTCGGCTCAGGTTCCGGCGTGTAGTCAGCAGCTACCACAAGCTTGCCGGCCAAGATGATTGGCTCCTCATGGGTCACCGCATCTTTGACCGCCTGAAGCACCTTGCCGTCGGCAGAGAGCACCTCTTTGACGGCGGGCTCATCGATCACGGTCTTGGTGCCCGTCTGCTTGTCGGTCAGGGTCACCGCCCCGGCGGCTGCCGGCACCTTGGTAGCGTCGATCTCTTCCTGCGTCATGTCGACGTCGATGTAAGACCAGGCGCCGTCTGTGTCCCCAGCCTTGTGCAGGTCAGGATTAGCCCAGGCGATCAGGGTCACTGCGGATCCATCATCGCCCAGATTGATTTTTACTAGTGTCATGTTTTACCTCCATTTTTATGCGGTTGGGAAGTCGTCGTCAGTCTCCCACGACAGTCCGTCGAACCAGGTAACGCCTTTCGATGGACTCCAAACGACAAGCGCACGGCCGTCCGTGTTGAACTGGACCAGCAACACGCTCATCGGGTTTTCTTGACGCACAATCCCGATCAACTGCGTTCGCTTCGGCCGGAACCCAACCGGAATGTCAAACAGCTTCGCGCCTTGCGCACCAAGCTCACCGCTAATGCCGCCATTGATGTACACACGGCCCCCTACGCGCCAGTAGACCGGCGGCCGGTCATTGGCGGTGCCCGTCACGATCGTAAATGTTTTCGGTTCAGTCCGCTGTGTTGCGGCAGTCACCGCATCACTTAGGCCATTGAAGTTGCCATTGAGCATCTTGATCGTCTCATTTCCGGCCATACCGATCTCTGCTTTAATCATATCCGTCATGCTAGTTTCCTCCTTGCGCTGCGCGCCGGAGGCCTGACTAGATGGCAGTCAGATTCAGGCCAGCGGATCGCCGCACGTGTTATTTTTTAGGCTATAAAGCCCGGTATTTAGGCATTCCGCCCCCCCCCCCGAAAATTTCGGAGGTCAAACTAATCTGTGATTTTTGCACTGTTATTTCCTCCTATTCCGGGGTGTCGTCATCTGTTGTGTAGCTTGTCTCAATCCAGTACCAGCCATCGGCTGCCACGGCGCCTGTCGAGTACAGCTTTGACCCGCCAGCATCAATCCGTGCCATCACAGTCTTGCCGCCCTCTGCGGCATTGAGTGTCACCTGGACCTGCCCAATCGGCGTGTAGCCGCCTGGGATAGCCATGATTTGCTGGTTGTTTGCGAGCGCCGCGATCAAGTGGAAAAGCCCACTCATTCGCACACCTGCCGCCTTACGGGTCAGGGTTATGCCACCGCCGCCCTCGGTAAGTGAGCTGCCGGTGAGCGTGTAGGTGCTTTCGTGGGTACGGTCAGCGGTGTTGCTGTCGACCGCGACCTTGACCTTATCGAAGTTGGCCCCGATTGCGGTGCCGCCTTTGGCCATACCTTGCTCGATTTTTGTTAGTGCTAGTTCTACCATCTAAATCATCCTTTCAAGCTACGCGTCTGCTACGAAGCGCAGTGTCTTGTAGCCAGCGGTCAGCGTCCAGCTGCCGTCGGCCATTGCTTTCAGTGTGCCGTCAGCTACCACGTCCTTGTATACGACGGGCAGCGCCACTTTTGCCGTGTTGGCATCAGACCAGCTAATCGCGATGTACGGCACGTCCTGCGGCTCACTACCACCCAGTCCATAAGGACCCGTGCCCAAGCCATCAGGTTCTGTGCCCAGTGCATACTCGTAGTACGACACGCTAATCGGCACCTGGCGGCCGAGATTGACCGGAATGGTTGCCGTGGTACTCGTGTTTGCGACATATGGCGCAATCGCGGCCTCCAGTGATTCAAACCGCGCGTCAAGCGTGGCAAAGTCGCCATACAGATCGCTGTTGCGAGCGGTGATCACCTCCGCTGCGCCGTCGCCGGTGTCAGCCTCAGTCAACTCCTTGATTAGATCGCGATAGGTCGTCTCCTGCGTGGTCATGCGCTTCTCTACATCATCCTGTCTCGTCTTAATCGTAGCCTTAAAGGTGGCGATGTCGGTAGCCAGCTTTCGCGTCGTCTCGATGACCTTGCTGAGGATGTAGCCGCACAGCAGGATCCACTGTGCGATCGATGCGCGCATGTCCTTCAACCATGTCTTGCTCGCCAGTTGTTGGGCGTTGGCCTCCGCCGCCTTGGTGAGCCCGTCTTCGTCCGGCGTCACCGTCAGTGGCGGCGTGGGTGTGGGGTCCTCAAAGTCAACGGTGACCGAGATGTTCTGTTTCTCTTTGGTCCAGTCTAAATCGTTATTGTCTGCCATTTTCTCACCTCTATTCCGTTACAACGACACGCGCAGCCGGGCTGTAAGGGCTGTCGTAGCCGTCCAGCGTTGCCTTGACGCGCACGTAGTAGGTGCCCGCCATTGACGGGTAGAACTTGCCGGTTTTGCCGCTGATGGTGTCGCCAGGCGTCCAGTCGTTCTGGTCCATCGAGATCTCCGGCGTGTAGGTGTCGGCTGGAACTGCACCGGCCACGATGGTGTACTCGATTTGGAGCACGCCGGCCTCAGCCGACAAGACGACAGTCGGCTGGGCCCGCAGCGCCTTGAGCGCCTTCTCGGACTCGGCAAGCGTACCCGCTTGGCCGGTTAGATCTGTCACCTTGTTGTTCAGGCTCGAAATCTGACTGGCAGTCGATGCAAGCCGCGCCTCCGCCGTCTTGGCAGCCAAAGTGATCTGACGCGTATACTGCTCATGTGTCAGCATTACGTCGCCGGCGGCCATGGTCGACTGCGAGGGGTCACACAGGTCAAGGTCCTGCGTCACGATGCGACGATTAGCGTCATAGCTTACCAGCGGGTTGACGATACGGTTGTAATTGCCGCATACAAAGTCATCGACCGCGCCATTCACCATGGATAAATCGGCCGCCGTAATCTGTACCTGATCCTTGACGGGCTTTTGCATCGCAAGCATCGCTTTCCCTTTGGATAACAGGTTAGTTGCGTCAGTCACGTCATCCCATTGCTGCGCAACAGTTATGATGCCGAACTCAGCGATCAATGCTTCATCGCGCAGAAAAGGCGACCCACTGTTCACACTCTCGATGGTAAGACGCGGCGTTGAGGTTTCAGTGCTGCTATTGCCATCGTCATCCGTGGTCGTGCGATCGGCGGCCTTTCCTAATGGTTTGAGCACCGTGAAGATAGCTGTGGGGTCAAGCTTTTGGGTGAGCGACAGCATATTTGATGCAAGCCGGATGACTTGGTTAGATTGCTCAGCGATTTCCGTCATGTAATCCAGATACAAGCCGTCCTCTTCGTGCCTAATGCGAATCTCCCCGCCCAACCGACTAACCAGCTTGTCTTGTATCGTGTCATACGTATCGGTGCCGTCATCGGTATAGCGATACACGTTGTCTGTGGTGTTGGTGACGTTCACCACGCCCAACTGGACCTGCTTCCAGCTTTCTACTTGCGCATTGTGTGCGCTAATCAGCGCGGCCAAAAAATCCCGTGGGCTGATGTCGTGATACTCGGCAAATGGCTGGATGCTGTCATGCAACACATCCTCCAGTCCCATAGCCACTACCACGTTGGTAAGCGTGCCATCCGTAGCCATGTCGCCTGGCTGATACGTCCACACTCGGCCCTCGAAGAGCTGTCGGTGTTTATCTGGTCGCACCACACGCAAAAAGGTCTGCAATGGCTGCACTGTCCCATATAACGGGTTGGTTGGATCTGCGCTGACGGTCAGCGTGTCATAGGTATCGACTGCTTTCCCCAAAGTCGCAGCCATCAGTCTTGGCCCGTCACCGACTTCTGAATGGATTACTTGTTCCGAACCATCCCAGCCCTGGCGCATAAGGATTCGATACATTAAAGCACCTCCTTGTACCAGGTAAACGAAATAGTCCCTGTACCGCCCACAGTCACAAAGTTAACACCGGCTTGCAGTGTCAGTGGATAAGCCTGATTGATCGGAACAGTAGTCCCTTCGACAAGCTCAATATCTGTGCCATTAATGTTTATCGTCACCGTGCCCGTCGTGGTAATGCTTGGCTGCGCAAGTTCGGAACTTGCGTTGATTAGCATCAGGGTCGATGGACCCGCCACTGTGAACTGTGTGTCCTGTGCCACGTCAAGGTCAGCGTTGAGATCATTCCAGCGTTGATTACCCTCGGCCTCTTTCGCCACTCGATATGGATTGCACGTCCATTCAACAGTCAGACGACCGTGTGCTCGCATTTCAGCCCAGTCGAGGGCAGTCACAGGCTCACCCAGGTAGTAATACGCGGGGGCCACATCATCGTATAGCGGCGTGCGTCCCATGCTACTCTCAAGCCAGTTTGCAACTAGGGTTAACTTGTCAGACAGTCCCTGTTTGGTCATAGTCTTAAAATCCCGAATGAGGAACTCAACTTTCAAGGCCCGATCACCGAAAACGGTATGGCCATAAAGGTTACTCAAGTCAATAGGTTTATTGCTATACGGCGGCCGCAACAGCACCGGCGTCCTCTCAGGGAAGCCGACCGTTTTAGCCGTCACAGTCAGGCCGAAGTCGCGGTAGGAGTGCAACCCATTGTATGTGATGCCATACTTAATACCTTGCATTTGCCGTCCCTCCCCGGTCCGAAATTTGTTGGCGCATGCGCTGTGCCGCGCTAGCAAATGGTGCCAGCGCCGGCGCAACGCTTGAGCCGTTGATGACTGGCGACTTGTCGGCAATAGTCTGGAGTAGCTCCAGGGCCTTTGCCGACGTGCCACCGTTGTTTGTGTTGTTGGTGTAGTTGTTGATGGTCTGGGCGCTCGGCACATGGCCATAGGTAGCTCCAGCCAATCTTTCAGCTCCCCCAAATGCAGAAATGTTGGGAATGCTCAAAGAAGCCGCAGATGCAATTTCCCCGGCCATTCCAGACACATTCTTCTTCACATCGGCAAAACGGCTAACTAACGTGGAATTAAATCCACCCATGATAGCGCGGCCTGCTGGTATCAGCAGCTTGGCATCATAACTAATTGGGCCCTTATGCTTCTTGATCCAATCACCAATACTGCCAACGAATTTCTTGCCGGCCTCCCAGACCGCTTTCAAGCCGCCTACGAAACCGTTCATGATTGCCTCACCAGCGCCACGCAAGCTGATGTGACCAAGACCTTCAAAAATACTCTTGATAGCCCCAACCACCCCTGAGATTGTGGTTTTCGCAACGCGTACCGCACCAACGATGCCATCCCAGGCACCCTTCAAGGTCGCCTTCAAGCCCGAACCAGCAGAACCGAGAGAACTAAATACCCCCTTAATGATACTGACAATCGCCGAGATCCCATCGCCAGCTGTCTGGACTGCGGAACGAATACCATTCCAAGCATTGGAGAAAACTGACTTAAGTCCCTTCGCTACTCCACCCAAACCACCAAACATTCCGGCCAGCTTACCGACCCATTCGGCGACCGTGGTCAGTACCGGTGCAACCTGTTGGAAGGCCTCCACCAGTAACCCAATCAGCGGTTGCAAGAATTTGAGTGCGCCAGCCACAAAGTTAAAGGCAGTCGAGATGCCCGACAGAACACTAGAGAATACCCCACCTAGATATGCGCCTAAAATTTGAAAGGCCGGTACAAGAATGGATGCCAACATAGATACAATTGGCTGGGCCGCATTCCAGAGATTGCCAAAGGCCTTAACCACACCATTGATTGCCGGTCCAGCCACGCTCATAAAGGTGGCAAAGCCAGCTTGAAGTGCCGGCAGAATGTTCTCCCCCAGTGCCGCAATACCCGAGAAATTGAGGCTCTTAAGCGTCGCGCCGATTGTCTTACCAACCGACTCCAGCGGTGCCAAGAAACTAGTGAAATCAAAAGTCGCAAAAGAGGCAAAGAGCGGCTGAAGAGCATTGTTGAGATTCCCGAGGGCTTCCCCAATACCGGACCCTACTGGTTTAAAGGCTGCCAAAATACCACTAGCCGCCGCCTTGGCCTGCGGTACCAAATTCTGGATTGCCATTCTGGCACCGCTGGTGTCCAATGTGCCAAACGCCTTTCCAACACCACTGACTGTGCCCAAGATGCCATCGATAATACCCCCGAAATCAATCTTGCCGATTACATCGGTCAACTTGGAGACGGCTGAAATACCGACCTGTGACATCCGATCGAAGGCAGGCTGAAGACTATTGGTCAATGTCTCCTTCAAACCATCTACCGCCTGGTCAACCGTCTTGTACTGTGTCGCCATCTTCGTAAAGTTTGCGTTGGTCCCCGTCTTGGCCACAGCGTCAAAGAACGCCTGGGTCGAGACGTTGCCAGCCTGTATGTCTTTGATCAGTTGACCAGTAGACTTGTGCATCGACTTAGCCACCGCCGCCATACCGGCTGGCGACTGTTCCAACATCAGCTTGAAGTCTTCCCATGCCACCTTTGGCTTAGCTGCCATTTGAGTGGCCTGCTGACTCAAGGTCTTCATGGCTTGTGTTGGATCCTCTGAGGCCGCTGCAAGTCCACCAAACCCCTTCACCAGCTGATCGGTATTCTTAGTCCCTACCGCAGCAAGCTGCGCGTACGTTGATGCCATGTCGGAAGCTGAATATATGGTCTCCTGAGCATACTCTTGCAGTTCTTTCTTGGTAGCCTTGATTTGCGCATCAGGCATGTTGAGGTTCTTCATATTGCCATCGAACGTCTGCCAGGCCTTTGAGGCCTCATTGAGGTCACCAAGCAGGCCGCCAAGAGACTGCTTAAGCAGCCCAAGTCCAGAGGTGATTGCGTTGCTAATCAGGCTGGCGCCCAAGAAGCTCTTGAGCATAGATCCAGTCTTTTGACCAGTTTCGCCGATACCGCCAAGCGCCTTTTCCACCTTTGTGGCGGCATCAATTGCATCTCCACCGTCTGCCTGGATAAGAATCTTTACCGATCCATCACCGCCCATAGCTATCACCTTCTTCGTCAGGCGCATCGGGCAGTGCCAGTTTCCGCTTCTGTTCCCGTAGTTCGGCCTTCTGGTCTCTGTCCTTCACCTTGCTAAGATCAACACTGCGAATTGCCCGTATCCGGTTGAACCGCGTCTCATCGGGAAGCCCATTGAACAATGAGATAAACTCAAACCAGTGAAGCTTGCCTCTTTCCGCAAGCAGGTCTATACCGTACGTCTGGCGAAAGGCTGCATAGATATATCCAGCATCAAACGAAAAGCTAAAGTCCGGGACCTCTTTACTGTGTCGCTCAATCACGTCACCATTAAGGTCGTAGTGCATGACCTTCGCAGTAGCGCCATCCAGCACTTCCTGTACACGGTAAAACGCCTCCGACCATTCATTCACGGGTGGCAGTTTGTCCCGAATCAGTAACTGCAAAAATACTTCGAGTTTGTCTGCATCTAGCATTTGGCTGTCTTCTAAGGCATCCATTGCAATCAAAACGCGATCAAAGGTCATGTCCAGCTGGTAGTTCTTCTCCCCGATGGTCACCGTCTCAGGCGGCTGCTCGTAAAGTTTGAACATCAGCCCACCCCCCTTAACGTCGATGCTTCTTAATGTACTTAGCCTTACGCTTAGCCGATTGGCGCTGCGCTTTGGCCGCTACATTACTGAGTACCTGCTCGATGTAGTTCATCGCTTGCCGATAAAGAATCATCATATTCAAGAAGCTGTTCTTACCAGCCGCAGCCTGCAACTTGTCATACATACCCAGACCAAAGTTCGTATCGAACTGAACCCGCAGCACATCATTAATAGCAGCAATAGCTTCAGGCAGGTCTTCGTCATCGAGTTGATCACCTTTATTAATCAGCTCAGTATAGCGAACTTGAATTTTATCCAACTCACCCTGTGCCTTATCGACAATCTCGGCTGCATGCAGCACAACATCATCAGATGCATCGAAACTCAAAACAAAGTCGGTGATTTTATCTGGGTCATCTTTGTCCTGAATGCCCACCGGAATCTGAATGGTTGAAGACTCAAGAAACAATTTTTCCAGCATTACAAACCTCCTAAAAATAAAAACGGTGGAGTGAGCTGGCCATTGCCGCCCCCTCCACCGTCAAGTGACTACTGACCAGTTTGCTCGCTCCCTGTACCATCATCGACCGGGGCTGTTGCATCTGGTACGGTTACGGTTGGCGTGGCCACGTAATCGAGGTGTCCTTCAAAGTCTTCATAGCTAGTGGCGTCACCGCCACCGGCTTTGATCTCCATCGCCTTAGCCACTCCAATGACTGTTGATCCATCAGTCTCCACGATTTTGTGCCAGACCTTACGCTTCTCGTCATTGGTTTCGCGCCGCATGCCTGCCAGTAATACTTGGGCCTTGTCATCTGCGTTGTAGTACCCCGAGAAGTTCCACACTTCCTTGCGGCCATTTAGAATGGTCTGTGCAGTGCCGTCTCCGGCGTAGTCGCCATAATCATCAGTGTCTTCATCGGAATCGTCTTCGATGGTTTCAACGTCTTTTGCCAATGGCAACCATGCATCCTCTTCGGGTGCAGTGTCGTCTGTATATGGCGCAATAAAGTGCTTGCGTTTTGCGTTCTTTTTACGCATGTTAGTCCTCCTTCTTAACCCGTGGGAAAGTCGTCACATCAGCTGAAAAGTCAACCGTGTGATAGTAAAAACCGGCTTCATCCGCATTAGATTGAGCCGGTTGACTGGTGATGCTAATCGTGTCGAATTGAAAGCTGCCATCACGACTGTCCAGTGCTTCGAGTTCTTCCAAGAACTGAGTCACTGCCCACAACTGGGCAGTAGCGACTTCAATTCGATCAGCTTTGCACTTGATAGCGTATTGATAGAGTAGTCGTTTGTCCTGTTCTCCGTCGAAAAACGCATGAATCACTTGACCACCGGGCATTGATGTAATCGCCGCCGATTCTTTGACAGTTAATACACCAACCGTTGTGGGGATTGAAGGGTGCACCGCCTCTTCAATCGCATCGCGCAAACAAAACGAAAAATCCATTACAATCCAGCCTCCTTCTTGAATGCGTTGACCCACTTTCCCATGTACTTAGTCTTTGCGACTTCGACCCATTTGGGACCGGTACCTGGTGTTGTATATGTCCAGCCGGCCGGCGCGTAGTACTGCCGATGAGCGTACGGCACAAGCCAAGTAACCGAAGACGAGTCCGCGGCAATCAACTGCTTTTTACGCATGTTGTACTTTTGTGGCGGCCCCGCTGGTACAAAGCGGTTAGAGTCCGCACCTACTTGATTAGCCAGCGCTCTACGGCCCCGCTGGAACGCTGATTTGCTCAGTTTCTTGTGTATCTTGATGATATTGGTTTGTACCTTAATCTTGACCCCGCCCATCAGATCACCTTCAACTCAATGCTGAACGGCGTCCCGGTGTCTGGCTCCTGATACGCTGACCAATTCACCACTTTGTACTCGTGACCGTTGTAC
Source organism: Lacticaseibacillus daqingensis (assembly GCF_003946115.1). Lineage (GTDB taxonomy): Bacteria > Bacillota > Bacilli > Lactobacillales > Lactobacillaceae > Lacticaseibacillus > Lacticaseibacillus daqingensis. Next base: position 22,167 of record NZ_RHOH01000003.1, read on the forward strand.
GTCAGACGGGCTTGTAGCCAGCTATCGTCAATGGCTGGGTAGTTGGTGGTGTACTTGGCAATCAGGAACACGGTGGCGTTGGCCGTGATAGTGCGGTCGGACCCGGTGCCAACAAAGTCCTTGGTCAAATCAACGCGTACCTTCTCCAGTGTCACCGGCTTGGCATAACTCGGGACGTTGTAGTCGCCTTCGTCCAGATATAGTTCAACCGTCACCGTGTCGCGTAGCCATGTCTGATCAGGTTGCAATGCGCTCATAGGTGCATCACCCCCCGGTAAAGCAGGCCAGTGCCGGATAGCGCCCGCAGCGCGTCATCGCAGACAATCGTGCCGGAGACGTTTGCGGCGGTGTCGCCCAGGGTCTTGGAGACTGACGTGTCACCAATTGACTGGCTAACCGACTGCGCCTGACTGGCCTTGTAATCGATGCTGGACTTGATGCCAGTCTCAGCCATGTACCGAACCTGCATCATCACGGCCCGCTTAAAACGCATGACCCGCATTTCAAACTTGTCATCGATGATGGCGTGCTGCTGGTAGTAGTAATTGGTGATCTCGTCCAGGTACTGCCCCGCTAATGCCGCCAGCTCTTCATAGTCAGATGGTGCCTCGGTGACATGCATTGCCTCCACATACTCTGGCGCCTCAACATACAGCTTCGTCATCGTTGATCACCGCCTAAGCTGCTGCAGCGACAGTGACCTTGACAGCGGCTGTGAAGCTACCGCTCGTGGCCGTGATGGTCGCAGTGCCTTCAGCGACCGCCGTGATGGCGCCGTCTGCTGCTACTGTGGCGACCGCCTCATCACTCGAAGCGTAGGTGATCGCGCCGTTGACCGCATCTGCGTCGTCCGCGTCTGCCGGATCAGCGGTGGCGGTGACCGTCTTGGTGTCGCCGACCTTCATGCTAGCTGTAGCCTGGCTCATCGTCAGACCAGTAACTGGCTTAGGGGCCGGCGCTACGCTTTTGGGACTGCACTGACGTAGATCGCGTCCTTGGCATTGTCGAAGACGATAGCATCGTAGTAGTCCAGGCCCTTGATGGTGTCGCGGTACCCATCACGGTCGGAATCTGCGGACACGGTGTCCACGGTCCCATACTTGATGATCGGAGCGACCGCCGTCAGCGGCACAATAATGAACTGGATGGTGTCTTCGATGCTGATACCCGCCAAACGGTCCTTGGTGACCTTGAGGATCGGCACGCCGCCATCGATCTGGGCCACGGTCCGGTTGATACCATTGATGGACTGTTGGTTCGTGGTGAAGGACTTGGTGACGCCACTGGCATTCTTGAGCAGGCGGTACACCGCGGCGCTCACGAACATCACGTAGCCACCCGGCACCTCATGGTCGGTCATGTACTCTTCGGCCGCATCATACAGGTCAAGGATGTTGTCCTTGGATGCCACAGTGGCATCCTTCTTGCCGGCATTGTCGAACAGGACCTGAACCGCCACCTTGTCGCGGTGTGGCACAGTGATCAGGCGCTTGTGTTCGGTGACGATGTTGTTGATTGTCAGGGCCGATGCCTCGGACTGATCCAGACGATCGACATCATAGCCGAACCAGTCTTCGTGGGTCAGCTTGATAGTTTCCTTTTCGATGCTGATTTGGTTACGTGCATTGGTGCCGTTACGCTTGTACGCGGTGGCGTCCACGAAGCCGGACATCTTGTTGATGCGCACTTCATGCGTCCCCACAAAGTCGGCTGCCGTGATGGACTTAGCGCCCTGGGTCAGCACGTCCCAAACTTGGGAATCGGCCTTGAACTCCTGGTCAATGGTGGCAAGGTCCTTACTGTCTAATACAACTGGCATAGTTATGCCCTCCTTTAGATTGTCTTGCCAGCGAGGCGAGCGGCGATTTTGTCGACCATGCTCGTACCGTTGGCTGGGTCTGCATTAGGGTTGCCCTGTGTGGTGATCTGTGGGCTGTTTGGCTTCTTGTCTGCTGGATCCGCCGCCTTGAACAGGAACTTGCTGTCGTCAGCTTCCTTGAGCGCCTTGAGCTGGTCATCCAGCCCGGTCAGGTTGCCCTTGTCATCCAGCTTCAACGCGTCCTTGTTCAGAAGCGCGGTAACCGCCTTGGCGTTGAGTGCGCCAGACTGCAGCAGGGCGAGGTTGGTCGCGCTGTCGAGCTTCACCTGGTTCAGCTGTGCCGCCGCGTCCTTCTCCGCCTGCGTGTTGGCTTCCTTGAGCTTGTCGATCTCAGCCTTGAGTTCGCTATCGCTCTTGTGGTCCTTCTGCAGCTGGTCGAGTTGCCCAGTGACCGTGGTCACCTGTGCCTTGGCCGCGTCACGCTCAGTCGTCAGGCTGGTCACCTGCTCCTTGAGTGGGTTCAGGTCCTTGCCGTACAGTGCCATAGCACCCTTGACTTGCTCATCGTTCAGCCCTAATGCTTTCAATGCTTCTGGATTCATACCGATCTCCTAAGCAGTTGTTGAGCGGGTCTGCTCCCGCGTGGATTTGGGTACAAAAAATAAGCAGTTTATCGACTTACTCAGGTCACAGTGCACAAGAAAACGCCCACCGGTTGGCGAGCGTTTAGAGTCCTGGAATATTACCGACAATATCGGTGATCCCCTTAAATGCGTTCTTCACTTTGCTAATGGTGCTGTTCTCATGCAGGAATGAAATACCTGCTGGGGATATGCTGATGTCATCAGCCAGATGCCATCCTTCCATATCCTCCTCAAATGCCGCATTACGAACCAGCCCCTCATCGCCCAGCGTCTCCATGATGTAGCGCCAATACGATTCCGGAATGCCAATCCATTTGGCACTGAGCTTGTCTGTGTCGACTTCTTCGCCGGCTTTCAGCTGATTGTACAGGTACGTTAGCACGCGATAGACGATCACATAATAATCATTCGATGCCATGATAATCGTCTCCATGTCCAACGAAGTACCTATCCCAAATCGCTTCAATCTTGTAGGTCTCTGGGGTCGCCTCATAATCTTCATCCAAGGTATCCTCAATTAACCCGCCAAAGGTCAAAGCGACATCATCAAAGCTCTTGCCTGGAGCGGGCATGATGATGACCGAATCACCTGAGATTTGTGAGCTGATTACGTTTCGAAATTCGTCATCAGCGCGAGACATCAAATAGCGAAAGTCTTTCTTCGTAAGAGTTACCATATGAGCACCTCACCTTGGATAGACCGTTATAATTTCGCCGTCCTGGTTAAGAACAACTACGCACTGATTTGTCTCAAATCGCGTAGAATGACGCTTGCTATCCACCTGTATCTTACCACCCTCCAGGGAGTCTCGGATAGCGTTAATGGTCACCCCATCACGATGCTGCACCTTACCGTTTTGGTCATGATAATACTTGGTCCCAATCACTCGCTCAATCGAGTGAAGGCTATGGCCTGTGACGGTCATACCATTAGCGGCGGTAACCCCATGTAACTGACTGGCCATCGCCTGGTCAAGCTCCTTATACAAGTCAAAGCCAGCCACAGGCTCAATCAAACGCTCGCGCCTTGCCGTGATGTACCGACGCAATAGTCGGCCCTCACGGCCACCCTTGCGCACCGCACTGACAAATGCGGCTTCGTCTGGCACCCCTGCCTTGCCAAGGGACTTCTGAACCTCTGCATGCCACTGCTTGGCATACACAGTCTTCGAATCGGCAGTCGGAATCGGGTACCGTTTCTCGCGTGAGTAGTCACGGGCCAGAAAGTCATTGTCCTTCACTAGCTGACGCAGGGCTGCCTGATTCTTGCGTATCAGGAGCTTGTACTTCTGCTTGCCCTTGTCATCGTCTAGCCGCTCAGCCAGCTCAAGTTGATTCTTGTAGCCGCGCACCCGTCGTTCAAGGGCACGCTGCTTCTGCTGCACGTGGCCGCGCTCTGCTGCTTCCTTGGGGTCAAACTGCTCTTGGTGATTCGTATTGACGCCAGGAATGAATGGCCACTTAATGTGCATGCAATTAATACCAAACGTGCCGCCGGGTTCGCCATAGCCGTAAGAATCAAGCGGATAGACAACATCACCGTCGGACGTGACGAACCCGGTGGTCCTAGTGGTCACCAGCTTGCCTTGAATCGGTGCGCAGGCTTCCCGGCTGGCAGCGTGGCTGCTCATCAGGAAGATGTCAACGCCATAATCGGCGGCGGCCTGGTCGCGCACCGCTTGAAAGGCGCGGTTGCTGGTCGTGTTGATCACCATGCGCGCATAGCTCTCAAGCGACCAAGTGTGGCCGCCCTTGTCTACCAGCCCACGACTGATACCCTTATCGCGCCATTTGTAGATGGTATCAGATAAGGCCTTGGTTGGCGTTTTAAGCCCGGTTATCACTTCTGCGGTAGTTTCCTTGGCAATCTGTTGAAACGTTTCTACCGCCGGATTCTGGGCCGCGTTAGTGGATAAGAGCGTCTGGTTGATGTTGTTGTCCAAGTCGAGGAACGTCTGGCTCTGATAGCCGTCAAGCACCTGCTTGATGAGGTTCGGCTTAATTTTCCGGCCGGTCGCCTTGGCGAGTGCCCCATACTGCTGCGAGACGATCGAATAACCGCCCGTCTGGAACAGGTCTGTGATCTGCTCCTTGGCGAGGCCGGTGGCTTTGACCAGCTCGGCAACCACATCATCGTTGACCAAATTCAGGTCATTGAGCACCATCATCTGCCATTGCAGGATGTTGGTTTCATCGTAGTCCGCAATCCCGTGAGCACTCAGCCGCTTGACGAAGGCCTGAAAGATAGCCTGTTCCAGATGCGCGTATATGTCGCCGATGAGCGCCTGCTGCGTTTCCAGCTGGTGCTGCGTCACCTTGGGCATTAGGCATCACCGTCCCCAAACATGCCTTCGTTGGTGTCCGGCTGCTTGGCGGCAGTGATCCCAGCAATTTCGGCCGCAATCTTCTTGGCTTGATCTTCGGGCACGCCTTGGATATGCATGATTGCCTGCCAGTCGGTGCATAGGCCCGCCGCCTGCAGCTTGATCCAGTAATCAGCCGTGGCGCCCTTGTCGGTGAAGATGCCATCGTCAAAGTCCACAGCTACCTGGTCGGCGGTTGGTATCGGGCCGGTGTACAGGCTCGAACCATCGATCGTGGTCGCCTCGGCCAGTTCGCAGATCGACACCACCAGCTCCTTGATTGCCCGCTCGACCATCGTCAAATGGCTGTTGCGCGTCTGGTAGGTCATGCTGTTTTCGCTGATCACTTCGGTGGCCGTCTTGACCGCCTGGCCGTCAAAAGAGAAGGTCCCGGCCGACAGCCCTACCTGCATCTCGAGCGTCTTGAGGAACTGGTTCAGGCTGGTCACGTAATCGGTCGCGCGGATTGGCGTTGTCAGGTCAGTCACCTGCATGTGATCAGGATTGCCGGGCACCTGCACGAACATATTCTGGTCCGGGTCGAAGACCTGCTTGGGTGATTCAGTCCCGCCCTTGATGAACGTCACGTCCGTCATATTCTCGGGCACCGCCACGCGCCGCTGACCCATGCGCACCTCCCAGTTAAACTGGTCGTACGCGTCGTTGAGCTGCTTGAGCGTGGTCAGCGCGTTGTCACACACGCCAATGCCAAGCGGGCTGTCGAGGTTCTTGTTGTTGAAGCCGGCGGGCTTGAGGTAGACGAACAGTGGGCGGCTGAAACCGGGCAAGCTGGCTGTGTCGGCCAGCTCCGGGTACAGGGTACCCAGCGGAACCTGCTTACCGATCTCCGTCTTGACCTCAGACCGATACAGCTCGTTCGTGATGGTGTATCCCGCCGGGTGCCATTCGTGGAACTCCAGCAGCGTATAGTAGATGGTGCGGCCCGCCTCCGTCACAGTGGTCGGGGTAGCGATCGCCGCGGCGCTGACGTCATTGGTGTTGCTCCGCAGCGGGAAGAAGTTGGGCGCCTGGATCCAGGCCAGCTTGATACTGCCAGTCTCCGTGTCCACATACGGCCGAATAGCCAGGCCACCCATGGCCAGACAGCTCTCCAGATAGCGCTCGAAGTTCTTGCCGAAGTCGTTGGCCTGCAACACCGACTGCACGAAGTCGTTGGCAGCGTCATGTACCGGGGTGGCCGGCGCGCCGTCTCCCTCAGTCACCTGCCGAGTGTCAACCGACACCTTGCTCTGCTCGTTGTACAGCAGACTAGCCAGGCGCCGGCAGACAACCTGCATCATGTTGAGGCTGACGTATGGGCGCTTGACCTGGTCGCCATAGGTGTTGGAATACTTGACATCCGGGAACGCACCCTTGAAATACAGCTTGTCCCGGTCGATGCGGTCATACTCATGCGCATCCACATTAATCTTAGGGTGATCGGTGATCTTGCTCAGGTTTTGTCCCATGCCCATAGCCACACCCCCTTTCCGAAATAGATTGCGAATCTTGTCGATGAGGCCCACAGGCGCCACCTCCTTAGCGTTTGAGACCTAACCGGCGGCGGTTGTCCAAGCACATGTATTTGAACTCGTCGCACGTGTGGTCATTCTCTTTGATAACCTTCGGGTCGCTTGACTCCATGGTCTTCTCATCCCACTGATACTGCCGGTGCTCATCCATAAAGATCCCGTTGCCCGAGGTATCGATGACATAGACGCGGCCTTGGGCCAGCAGGTCCTGCGCCACGTCGATCATGTCAGCCTCCTTGGCCTTGGCCACCGGGTGCCAGTCATCGTGATAGTCGTGACTGTACTGGTTGCGGATCGCACCCTCAGCCGAATCGATCGTCTTGTTGATGATCGGCGCGTCCGGATAGGCGGCACTGATTTTCAGCAGGAAGGCGTGCATATCCTTCACAAGCTCGCTCGGCGGCTTCTTGTTGACTTGGCGCGCCGGTGAGTAGTAATAGGTGTCCAAGACGTAGACGTTGCCCTTGGCGCTGAAACCATAGCCTGATACGGCTGTCGCCGACTGCATGTGCCCGGTATCGACCGAGAACGCCAAGGCCATGATTTCATCGTCATCTGGCACCGCCTGTATCAAGTGAAACAGGTTCATGTTGTAGACGTTTGTTCCGAGGCCGACAACCTCGCCGAGATACAACCAGCGATAGTAGTCAAAGTCGTTGTCCTTGTACTTCTGGATCAGCTTGAGTGTCTGCTCATCGGTGATCCCAAGCTCATCATCGAGGTAAGTGCTAGTGTCGATGAAGTAGTCATCATCCCCGCGCAGGCTGTCGATCCACTCATTGATCCACTCATACGGGCTCTTGGGCGGGTTGTACGTGTAATACACGGCCACGTGATCGACCCATGGCGAGCGCTGGCGGATGAACGTCGGGTTCGCCTGGTCAAAGACTTCCGGCCCGGTGAAGTTCGCCGCTTCTTCATACCAGACGGCCACAACGTCACGCACGGTGTTGGACTTGAGCTTGTTCGGGTCTTGAGCGCCGTAGAAGTAAAACGTGCTGCCGGTGCGCCGATGGATGATCTCCATCGGTGAGACCCGGAACTCGAACTCATCTGTCATGTGCAGCATATCTAGCGCCCAGACGATCTGCTTGTAAATCGAATCGCGCAGGTACTTGCTGTTCTCGCGGATGCAGATCACGTTGGCCTTATGACCTGCCTGCGTCAGCCGCTTGACCTTGGTCACGATCTTTAGTGACACGGTAGAAGACTTGAAGCTACCACGGCCGCCGTTCAGGATCGAGTACGGCGCGCGCGATCGCCAAAACGGATAGAAGTGCGGCTGCACCATGTCAGACAGCTTAATCTTGATGGTCGTCTTCCGCTTGGTCGCCTGATCCGATGTCATCGATGATTACCGTCCCCTCTGTGGTGTCTCCGTCGCCCGTCATCAGGTCACGCTTGTACTCGGCCAGGTCAGCTTCAGCCTTGGCGCGGCGAGTCACAGCCGCATTCGGCAGGTTTTTAAGCAGCATGTCCATGGCCTTCTGCTTGTCGTAAAGCTCCAGCTTCACGAAACCCTTATCGATCGCCACGGACTTGATCAACGACGTGTCCACGTCTGACTGGGCTTTCAGATGAACCCGGTCGACCTGATAGGTGATCCCGGTAGGTTCCCCATCCTTGATTTCCACCACAGCATCTGACCCAAACTCGACATAGTCACCTATGTCTGCTCGTGCCTGCTTCGCTAAGTCTTGCAGCACGTCCATCTGCGTCATATGCAGCTCGGCGGCCTGCTCGGCTTTGAGCTCATCAATGATTCGCTTGACGCTAACATTTGCTAACAATCTGGGCGCGCTGGCTCTGGCCGTCTCGGCATCAACACCGTAGGCTTTCATATACGCCCAGGTTCCGTTGAATCGCTGGAGATACAGCATTGCGAATAGCTTCTGCTTGTCTGTGGCGTCGCTTTCGGTCACGGCTTTAGGCACCGTTTTCGGGTGCACCCTTTTCTGCTTTTCGGGTGCACCCTTTTTTGCTTCGGGTGCACCCCTTGCCCAGCCATTTCGTGCACGCCAACTCTTGACCGTGTTGAGTGAGACATTGTACTTCGCAGCAATATCCTTGTACTTCATGCCTGACTCATAATCCATTCGAGCTTGCTCTTGCTTTTCCTGCGCCATTACATATCACCACACCTCCCGGAGTTCGCTGCCTTATCGCTTCTTCGTTTCCAGCACGACAGCATACAAAAAGCACCGCCGCCAACAGGCTCGGTGCCGCGTATATGCTGGGACGTTGCCGTTTTCCGCCGGCCGTCGCTAGAACAAAACTCTCGTGCCGAAGCACTAGGTGATCACCCGGAGTCGAACCGGGGCCGTGTTCGCGCAATTCTGCGCGCCGCTCTGCCGCTAAGCTATGATCACACCTACAAGGGGTTCGGCTGGATAAACCGAGCGCCGCAGCTCTCACTTTGGCACATTACCAGTTTAATGCCGATTCTTGAGCTTTTGGGGTACTTATACCGGAACAAACGGGCACTCTGTCCGGACAATTAAGTGAATTTTAACGCCGCACCATGTCGGTACGACTCGGCAAACGTCATCAGCGCCTTGCGCTTAATGTAGTCAACTGAATCGTCACTTGCCAATCCGACACGTGAGGCAATCTCATTTGTTAATAATGGTTCAGGCGTACAGTATGAGTAATAAAGCACCCAGTATTCCTGAAACGAAAGCCACCCCATTGCACGCTGAATCTCGGTCAGTTCATCGCGGGCGTTAAACCCCTCCACCAGCCTCGCCTCAGTACGGTTCTCAAACGAAGCCGTGCGGGGCATACCGTCTAACGATGGCGACTTAATGTCAACAAGTGGCCGTCCTACAATGCGCGAATATCTACGATACTGTTTGAGCACTGCCCGCGCATTGTCGCGGCTTGCCTGCTCTTGAATGTCTGGTACAAGTCCCATCAACCTCGCCACCCCGTATGCTATAATCAGATTTGTCAGAAGTGATCATAGCGGGCCTTACGGGGCGCGCTATTTTTTTGTATCAGTGGAACATCAGATGGAATAATAGCTCGAACCACGCGACCGGCACCGGTGCAAAGCGCTTGAGTAGCAGCCACGTGGCGTAGATCACCATTGCGGTGACTATCAGCCATGCGAGGCGAGTTATGATGCTGCGCATGCGGTCAGTCATACTTCCTCCCACTCGCCGTTGAGCGAACCAGCGTTGCTGTCAAGGTAGGCTTTGTATTTCCGGTTCGGCACGATGGCCAGCACATTGCGGTAAGAGTTGCCCAGCTGTTCGTCTTGCATCGCGTCATCGGCCAACCCAGCGATTAACTCACGGCCAGTAAGTAACTGGTACTGGTCGCCATCCAAGTCGGTGTGGATGTCGTAGTCAGGGCGCGGTGCGTCTGCGGCTGCGGCATAACGGGCAAGCATGGAATTCCGCAGTTCGTCAATTTTTGAATTTGGCATACGCACCACCCTTGCTGTGTTCATTCGCTGTTCAACAACGGCCTCGAACACGTCTTGCTTTGTCTCTGTCATCGTCAATACCACCTATCCATTTTTGCCATTTCACCCAGTACCTCACTAGCCCGTTTCTTGTTCTCGGTGTACTCCTCGCCCATTGCCTCAATGATGCGGCCGCGGTCAGCAGGGGTGATACTGAACCCGTCATGCCCATCAAGGCAGACGTGATACCCGTGCTCGGGTTCACCGTCAAGCGCCGTAACGAAGCTAGTATTCACGATCACGCCGCTGTCTAACTTAATCAGTGTCACCGCTATTTCCCCCTTCGATGTAGTCCTTCACCTTCACACTGTCCACCCACACCTCGGCATTTACTGCGTTGGTGTGTCGGCGCACTGAGTCCAGCACTTTGCTTCGGGCTAATGCAGACCAGGTACTGATGTCTGGCGCCGGGTACATGTTGGCGTCGTAGCAAAGAAACGCTAGAACATGCCCCTGAGTCCGCTTTTCATCGAGCAGGATCTCGTCAGTTTCAATTCCGTGGCCAAGGGTGAACCCCGCCTTGAATCGTTCCGCTAAGCTAATCATCTTTCCTCCAGTCGGCAATGCGCCGAATCTTGCCATTTATCCGCTTGTATCGCTTTGACCCAACCACCACGCTCGTAACGGTGATGCCCTTAACCGCAGCTACAAAGAATGCGCTCTCTGCGTCTTCCTCATCGGTGTACCTTGAGTTGGCCGTGCCATACTTCTGAATCACTTCGTCCCGATAAAGCAACCGGATGGTTTTGTAGTTGTCGGCGTCGAAGCATGCCATCCACTGCTCGTTGTAACGCTTCTCTTCCTCAGTCAGCTCAGTCATGCTTTGCCTCCAATGTTTGAATCATGGCAAGCAGCTCACCGTTAGACTTGATTACCTGCCCCAACAGAACACGGTAGTCAGCTAAGATGTCATCGAGCTTGATTTGGTCGTCATCCGTCATCCAGGGGTCCCAGTTGTCATCGTCCTCGATAATTTCCCAACCGAGCTTGGAGAACTCCTTGGCTCGTCTCTCCAACTTGTCAGCAGCCAGCGACAAAAGCTCATTGTTTGCCTTGGTTTTCATATCATCCCCTGGCCTCCATCTCTTCTGCGATCCAGCAGATGCCAGTGTTCGCGAACAGCATCCCCATCAGGTTGCACATCAGCGCGCCCCAGATGGCGTCCCAGATCATCCCCATCATGAACGCTATGAAGGTGAGCGTGGCGATCAGCAGGAATACCACCAGCAGTCCGGTGATCACTTGTCTGTATGTCATCGCGGCACCTCCATGTCTTTGAGTGGTGTGGTGCCGACCCAGAAGATCATCGCCTCAAGCGCCTTGTTGTTGGCAGCGTTGAAGTCGTCCAGTGTCTTGATGTCCTCGGCCAGTACCAGCTTCTGCCGCACGTAGTCGAGCGCCATGCTCATCTTCGGAAAATAGTGGGCCTGCTGCACAACCACGGTACCGGTCTTGTCCGTATATGGCTGACCAACAGTGTACTGGTACGGGCTGGTCTGGATGATCTGATACTTGTCGATGCTGATCTTGATGCCCATCAGAGCACCCCCTTGAGGTCGTGCACACTGATGACGAAAATCTGATCAGGGTCAGTGTGCTCATCCCAGCCTTCCGGGGTGTATAGCTCAACCTGACCGAAGGGTGTGTCGAACGGCATCAACGGGTACAGTCCAGCTGGATCAAAGTGCATCTTGATCTCTGCGATGGTGTATAGCTCCGCAAACATCGGGTCAGTCATGTAGCCGGACCAGCTGCGCGGCTGGCCATCCCCGGTGCGGGTGCCCCAGAACTCAGGGTGGCGGTTGTCTCCGGTGTGCTTGGTGGTCATCAGCAGGTACTCGCGTCGTGTGCTCATGCCTCTGCCTCCTCTGCCTGTGCCTCACGTGCTTCTAGCTCACGCTCAAAGGCTGCGTCATCGTCATCTCGCAGGTGGTAGTGCGCCTTGTAGTAATTGCCCTGATCGTCTGGATGGCCAAAGCCAAGATCACTGGCGGCGCTCAGGCGCAACCGATTGCCACACTGCGGGCAGCGGATGAACCGCCAGCCGTATGACGCCTTGGTGATCGTGGTGAAACCGCATTGGTCGCACTCTAGGTCTGTCTTCACGCGATCAACGTGAATCGGCTTGTGACTGATCTCCGGCGCCGGGGCCAGGCCGCGGGCGAGCCCTTTCCGCAAGGACGTGACTGCGTCCATCACCTGGTCTGGCGTCATGGTTGGCCGGCTGAGCGGCTGGTAGGGGATGTCGTCCACCACCTCGGCCTCATCGGCCGGGGATGCATCCGCCGGTGCCAGCAACGGTGCCAGGATTCCCCCGTCGAGTGGTGATGCAGGGGATGCGTCATCCCCCAGCATCGCAACGATTTTCAGCAACGCCTTCTCGTGCGCTGGTGTGTCTGTCTTATAGCGAAATTCGATATTAGCCGTGCTCGTGCTGATTTTGATATATGTCATTACAGTTCCTCCACTTCAATTTCGACCCTGGGGCCATCGCCATCGTCATAAAACTTGGCCACGGCGATCTCCACGATCTGATTGTCATCGCACCAGACTATCCCTGTCAGTGCGTCCGATACCGCCTTGTAGTAATTGTCCACGTCCGGCTTCACGGTCGGACGGATGGTGCCGTTCTTCTTTGCTATTTTCTGAGCGCGTGCGCCACTTCGCTGGATAGGCCGGTAAACGGTCAGGCTTACCCGCAAAGCGGCAGACAACGGGTCTCTATGCCATTGCTGACGCGCATAGTGCTGAACCAGTTGCTTATAGCTGCGTGACTTCGCCGGGTCGACCCCACGAACGCCGTATCGCGTATGATAAACGCGCGGCCGCCCTTGCGGCACCGGGTCACCCGGCACGATGAGCTTAGTCATTGTCCTTGTCCTGGCTAAACGTGCGGTACTGACCCTCGAACTCAATCCAGCTGCCGAACTCGACCAGTGCCCCAGGCACCTCAAAGCTAGTGCCTGGCAGGGTTCGGCTCAGGGACAAGCCATAAGCCTCACAGGCTGCCTTCTTGTGCTCGTAATACGTGGTCTCGCCATTGAGCTTGATGGCCCTTGCGGCATAGCGCACAGGCTGTCCGATTCCGAACTCTCGACTAGCGCGCCAAATAGTCTCCGGTCGCTTGCCCAATCGCTTGGCAGCTTGCCCTTGCGACATGCCTTGGCGATACAACACCAGCATCTGCTCAGACAAAGCCTTCCGCCTTGCCCGGGCTGACTCGGACGTCCACTTGACGCCATCGCGCGACCTGCCACGAGCCTGCCCTTGGCGTGCAAATGCTTTGGCGGGTGGGGCCACCTCGGCACGCTCGCTCACGCATTTGCGCGGCACGATCACCCGGCCCGTTAGCGTCAGCCGCTTGAGTTCTCGGCTGAGCTCCGGTGCTCGGCTGACGTCAACCAGTAGCGTGCGCTCGTATGCGGTTTTGACAATAACAGCAGTAAACGATGGCCACGGCTTCGCATCACTCCCAAGTCCCGGGTTCCACCCGGTCACGGTACATGTATCTCCCACATGCAGTTCTTTTGCGCTCATCCTGCGCCTCCTTGCGTGCATTGTTGGCTGGCTAGTCGCCGTTAGCCGATAAGCCTACCTGTTGGGCGGTGAGGTCAGCATAACTGCGCACCCCGTCCGCCAGCCAGTTCTTGAGAATTGCGTCAGTGTACGCCCACTCCTTGCCATGGGCCGCAGTGATCTGCATGGCCTTGGCAACACAGTCGCGATCAAGCTGGCGCACCCAGCTGTCGATGTTGGCCTTGACCGACACAGTCAGGGTGCCGATGTTGGCAGCGTAGTAATCCAGTGCCGGTTGCAGGTGCGTATTCCACTCGCCGCGCTCTGCCTCCGTGAGGTCGACTTCGTTCGCGGGCGTGGTATGCATATACAACAACAACGCCTTTAGGTCTCGTTTAGTCTCGTCTGGTTTAGTCTTGTCTTGTTTAGTGTATGTGCTACTAGGTTGCCTACTGTGTTGCCTACTACCTTGTAAACTAGGTTGCCTACTGTGTTGCCTACTAGGTTGCCCACTATTTGCCATACTGGTTTCAGATTGTACACTATCTTGCCTACTTTGTTGCCTACTATCTGACGTACTGGCGATGTCGACCAGCCGGTACGTGGTTGCCTTGACGCCGTTGGTTTGGAAGTCGATCAGCCCTGACTGCTTTAGCGCGTTCCGGGCTTTGACGATGCCCTGACGGCTTAAACCAGTCAACATTTCGAGTGTTCTGTTCGGCATATTGAATTCGCTTGGCCAGCCTAGCTGGTTGCTTTGATGCACCAGCCCATGCCATAACGCTATCTGTCCTGTGCTTAGCGGATTGACGCTTTGTCGAACGTAGAACTCTCGAAGCAGCTTGAATAGATCCATACGGCTTCCACCCCCTTACCCGCTATCTCGTATTTGTGTCATGCAGCATCCCCCATCAGAACGGCAGATCGTCATCGCTGATGTCAACAGAGGCTCCTGCGACAAACGGCGCTGCCGGTGCCGGCGGGTTCGGGGCCATCGGTGGCATTGGCGGCATTGGTGGCATCTGTGCCCCGGCCGGAGCAGCCGCGCGCCGCTGGTTAGCCGCCTGAATCTCTGCGTAGGTCGGGCGCGGCGCCGCGGCGACCGGCTGCTGGCCACCAGCTTGGTGGTGCTTCACGCGTGGCTGTTCCTGCAATTGTGGGAAGTTGCTCGGCATGAAGAATTTGACCTCGGGGTAGGTCTTACCATTGTTCTGCACGGTCTGTTCAACGCGGACGCGCACGGGGCGGCCCAACATCATCTCGGCCCAGTTCTCGGCGGAGCCAAAGTCATAGCGGTCAGAGAAGCCCCCAACGGCTGCCGTCAGCGCGTTGGCCCGCCACATAGACGAATCCACCAGAACGAAGTTGTCGTAGCGAACCTCGGCACCCTGCCCCGCCTGTTGGACATCCCCGCGCACCGTGTAGTTCATCTGGATCATGCGGTTGCCGGTCGTCTTGGCTTCTTCAAGTGCCCAGGCACTTGGGTAAACTTCGTACTCGCCGTCTTCGAGGGGCTTGATCCCCGTGTTGCTTGCATCAAATGTAAAACTCATAGTTACGCCTCCTGTGGGTTGTTTGCCTGCGCCGCCTTCTGGATCGCGCGCAGGTACTTGTATGTGTACGTCAGTTGGTCAAGCGTCCAGGCAGACAGCTGTTGGCCGTATTGCATCTGAATCTGAGCCAGCGCGTCCAGCAGCGGCTGGTTGCCCAGCGTCAGCTTCACGATTGCCTCATTGGCCTTCACGCGACGCTCATGCTCCTGCGCGGCTAGGTCAACGCCGAGCTCAGCCCAAGCGATGATTTTGTGTCCGACCTCGCGATTGAGTACCTGCGGCGTTTTGAACAGGCTGCTGTTATCCTTCATGGCCTGTGCAATGTGGTCTTGATAGATTTGCCACGTGATGGCGAACTCATACTCAGTGCCGTCCTTCATCTCGGGCTTCAAGCCCACCTTCTCGACCTGTACCTTGCCAGTCTCGGTGCGCGTGACTTCGATGCCCTGCTTGCTCCGGGCGGTGGCGATCACGTGCACGTCACTGCCAGTCAGCAGTTGCAGGAGCTTCTGCTGATCAGGGCCGACCTTCTTCCAGTCGCCCAGCTGGCCGCCATACTCGTCGACCTTGGCCAAGATACCGCCCACGCCGCTCCAAGCACTTGAGGTCGAGTCGATGATGACCACCCGGCACCCCGCCTGCTTGAGTAGGGTGAACGCTTCCTGATAACGGTCGGCGGTGAACGGCGGCTCCAAGTCCACTTTGGTGAAGCTCCCGATCGTCACGCCGTCATGTTCGGTGTTGACGTACAGGCTCGACCGCTGGTGCTCGGTGTCAATCAAACCGATCGCGCCCCAGTGCTTCGCGTCATCATCGTCTGGCTGCATCTTCTCTAGCATCCCCTTGGCGATCAGCAAAGCGCTGAGCGTCTTGCCTGAGCCACTGGCACCCATCAGCAGGATAGGCACCTTGATCTGCGCACGCTGCGCAACGACTACCTTCATCGTGCGTCCCTCCCTTTGGCGGCCTGCGCGTTGACGTCTTGCCACATCGCGGCCTTTCGCTTCTTAGCGGCGCGTGCTACACTGAGAGAGTAAATATTTGAATTAAGGTTCTGATCTCCCGCGGTGGCCGCCGCTGGGGCTTTTTTGTCGTCCTGCCAAAACTCGCGGGTCTCCGCCGGGTCGTGGTCTGGATCTACGGCTTCATCGTCAAAGTACAGGAAGAAGTCGGCTAGCTTGGGATGGTTTGCGATCGTGCGGTCAATCCAGTTATTGAATGCTGTGATCATGGTATGCCTCCTTAGATGTTGTCGATATAGGTCTGAATCTCACTGCGCTTGTAGTAACCGCGGCGCGATGTCGGTGTCAGGTGGTGCTGGCGTGGGAATGATGGGTCTGAGATCAAGTCGTACCAATTAGGTGAGAACACCGTGACGCCGCCAATCATATCTGCGGCTTCGGTCTGCGTGATCAGCTCGCCAGTCGAGCGGCGCATCTTAGTTGCTTCCTGCATGGGCTATCCTCCTAACCGCTTGTTGAAGTCATCAATGTATTTCTGCGGATCCACCTCGGCGTACTCGGCCATCGTGATAAAGGCCGTCAATTCCGCCCCGATTTCCTCGGCGTATTCCTTGAGACCCCGATCGACCAGCTCCGATTCTGGCCGAGTGCGACTTCGCCTGGGCACGATAGCCGCATCACTGAACTGCGGCCAGATCTGCTGGCGCTCGTGCTCTTCCTTCTCCGCCTCGCGCGTTGCCGCAAAGGCGTCATGCTTGATGCGCGGATTGTCCGCGAAGCTGAGGGTGCCGAAGTCGGATCGCGCCGATGAGAGCGCCAGCCACGCTGACTTGAGCACAGCGGCAAAGGCTCGCTTCTTCTCGTGATCAGTTGCGCGCTGGCCCAGCGCATGCTTGCCAACGGTGCTTTCAGCCATATACGTGCGCTTGGCCAACTGCTTTCGGTTAAGCGTCGAGCCATCAATCGCCAGCGCCAGCTGCTGCGAGTATTTTTTGTCTACCACATGATTCACTCCTTTCGTCTACCAGAGCATCCCCGCAGGACGCCCCAGCGCCTCATAGTTGAGGCTAGTTGTTGATGCTGCCGCGGAACTCATTTTGTAGATCCTGAATCATCATGCGAAGCAGGTCCGTCCGTGCTCGCAATCCCGCAGCCTCAATCATGAAGCCGTGCGCCATCGCTGTGGCATAGTCGTCTTGCAGATGATCGTGAATCTCTTCGTACTTGGTGATCAGGTCTTTCGTTTTCATGGTCGTTCTCCTTTCAAGCAAATCATTCGCTCTTTGACATGTGAGATAATCGCCTTTGGAAGGAGGTGATTATATGATGCAGTGCCATCTGGTTTCTAATGGTCGGCGCTTAGAAACGGTTGCGTTACCAGCCATTCCTGCACGTGGAGATGTGATAGCCAATGCTGACCCTAAGTTACCGTATTACCTGGTGCATCGGGTTGAACTATTTGTCGGATCGAGCGATGCGACCGTGCACGTCCAAGAGTTTGCAAATCAATTGTCTGCCGTCATCGATATCGACGGCTTCCGTAATCAGCGTGGTTGGCTTTAACTTTACCCAATAGCAACTCTCTACGAGCTCGCGTGACACAAACACTGCTTCCGAAGTTAGGACTAACTCCTGGCACTCTTCCTGCCAGATGATAAAGCCCCGACGGATAAGCAGTGTTTTTGTATCTTTCTGAATCACTTGGCCGACGACTTCACCGGCAACCTCAAGGACTTCGACTTGATCTGCCGCTTCGTTCTTTGTCATCGTGATACCTCCTCAGTTGCTTGCATGCTTATTCATCTTTCGTTCTTTCAAAATTGACTATCTTCACCAATTCGCTGCTATACTTAGGCCATCCTAGTAAAAGGAGGGATAAGCGATGGCAAGAGCTGATGAAGTAGCTCGCGACTTGGTACTTGGATTGATTACTGCTGGCAAGCTGTCAACACCCGAAAGCGTGACGAATGCTTACCGCCAGATTTTCACCGAAGTAAACGTCTCACACGGCGTTTACACAGTCCGTAATTTGTCGCCGGTTGATTACCGCGACGGCAAATTTTTTAAGAAAGATTAGTCTTTGACTGATTTCACCAGCTCCGCGATGGCTGCAACCATTGCGGAGTTTTTAGTTTCAAAAGCGTGATCAAGTTCTGCGTTAGCCTTGTTTAGAATCTCGATTTGAATAGAACGTTCTGACTTTTCGTTCATCGTGTAACCTCCTTTCCACTTGTACGATTCGTGTGGTCAACTCCATACAAAAGAACATTCGGCGTCGTACCGAGCGCCTCTGCAAAGGCCATTAGTGTTTTAGTTGATCCGTCACGGCGTCCATTTTCAATCGACTGCACCATTGATACTGATCGATGCGATCGTGCTGCGAGTTCTTCTTGCGTCAAGCCTGCAGCGATTCGGGCCTCTTGCAATTTCATCTGCTCACCTCCTTGCGGTTGTCTATGTACATATAGTACACCCACATTTAGTACAAGTAAAGTTGATTATGTACAAATCGTCAAAATTTCATTTCCCTTACTATGAGTACAACATATAATACTAATCGTGGAGGTGTCCTTATGACTACTGGACAACGAATTGCTGAACTCAGGCAAAAGCACTCAATGAGCCAACCCATGTTGGCTGAGAAAATGAACGTTAGCGCAAGTACGATCACCAGCTGGGAAAATGATCGCCGTGGCGTAAAGGGCGACGACCTGGTTCGGCTGTCCCAGCTTTTCAACGTCTCAACTGACTACTTGCTCGGAAATATTGAAAAAGCCAATTACTACTCGTTATCTGGGAAAGAGAAGCTCGATATTGCCGAGCAAGCTCAGCGGATCATCGACGGCCTTGATTCCGACACCGGTGTCAACTTCTATGGCGAACCCGCCACCGATGAGCAAAAACAATCGATGCGCGACATCCTAGAAATGGGCCTGCGGATCAACAAAGAAAAGGCCAAGAAAAAGTTCACGCCGAAGAAGTACCGGAATACCGAGGACAAGGATAGTGAGTAGATGTCTTACGCAACTGACCGCGCCGATGCAACCTATCGCCGCGTTCAGCGTTCCCGTATTTGGGAATCAGCTGAGCCAGCCGACGCTTGCCGTGCGCTCGATATTGATGTAGTACCCCACGAACTGCCCGATGGTATGTACGGGCAGTCCATCATGAGTAACCGATGCGCTACCATCTTCTTGGCCGACGCCATCGATGATCCATTTCGCCAGTATGTTCTATCGCACGAGCTGGGACACTGCGTGATGCACCCTACCGAGAGCACCCCATTCATGCGGCGCAGCATGCACGGTGGATTCATCCCCACTATCGAACGTGAGGCAAACGAGTTTGCCTTTCGGTATCTGCTCAAGCAGTTGGATCACGAGACGCTACTACGAATGTCTCGCACAGATATTCTCGATTATTTTGGAGTACCACAGGAGTATGAGCGATTCATCATTTACTAGGAGGAAAAAACATGCGAATCAATAAACTATTTCGCCTTGCCGCTATTGCGGTGATTGCCGTGGGTGCGGTAATCGCGACAGTAGCTACCACTGACACATCACAGCCACAAGTGGTCATGGCCGCGAAGAAGAAGGTGAAGGTTAAGCTTACCTCAACGGTCTTCTATCCGGATTCATCAAACAAAGCATACGTCACAGGCAAAACCACCCCAAAAGCTAAGGTCAAGGCTGGCTTACTCGGCTACGTAAAAGTCGGCAAGTCTGGTACGTTCAAGCTCAAGGTCAAGGCAAAGGCAAAGGATAAGAAAGTCACTATCACTGCCAAGTTGAGTGGGCACAAGACCACAAAGAAGAAAGTCACCATTAAAGCCAAGGGTTCCGTGGATCCGAAGGTCCAGGCAGAACTGAAAACCATCAACGAGACGATTGCCACCAGGCTTAAGGAAGATCAAGGCTTCGCAGACGGCACGCTCGACGAAAACGGTAATCCGACCAAGAACGGCACCCCAAATGAGGCCTTCACTTGGGCAACATACATCGATAGCATCACAATCGATGCTGATCACCTAGTAACCGCACAGGCCAAGACAGCGGCAATGTCGCTACCTAAAGATGATCAAAAAGCACTGGCGGAACACTCGGGTAAGCTGGCGCTAGCGACACTAGCAGAACTTGACAAAGCTTCTGAACAAGAACTGACCAGCAAGCTCCCTACCAGCCTCAAGGTTGGTAATAGGTTCATCTCACACTACTGAGTAAGACGGCCCGGTCTCGGAACATCGTCCCACAAAAAGAGTGCGGAAAGGACGAAAACACTTGGCAAAATATGATTTAGACAATTTGAGTGACACTGAAATTGAGGAAGTCATGCACTCTCTTAAACATCCCTCAACGATTAAATCGTTTGACCAGTGGTACCAAGATGTTTCTTCCTCACTTTTTCTGGGTCAAACAAACTATGACAACCAGAGAGTTATTGGCGACGTTGATAAGATTCGATATATCCTTCACATCCGAGTCGGCAAATTTGAAAACCGTTACAGCATTCACCTACGCTTTATAGAGAACAACATGCATCTGCTTCGTCTGGATGTTGGCACTGGTCACAGTAACCCAGATGGAACACACATATCCGGCGATCATATTCACATTTATGTCAGCTCTGAAAAGCATGCAAAGTTTTTTGCTACACCATTAGAGAAGAGCGACTTTCCAAATCTTAATAATCTAGCCGATGCCCTCGATGCATTTCTCGACTATACTAACGTAAAAAGGAGGCGGCGAAATGGCACTGACAGCATCTGAACTCGAAAAGACCTATTTTTCATGGTTGCGTGACAAGTATACTTTTTCAGACCTAAGCAGTGACGTGGTGAAGATCGAGACGCCATTTCTCGACTCTGAGTTCGACGACATCGTGCTCTACGCTCAGTCTTTGAAGTCGGGAAAAATCGTTATTACTGATGATGGCTGGACGATTGACAATCTTGAATCAATGGGTATTTCATTTTCCAAGCGTGCAACGACACGGCGTCGACTGCTCGATGAAATATCGGTTAGCTTCGGCGTTGACATCAGCTTTGAAACCAAGGAAATTTCCATCCACACAACGCTTAACGATTTTCCGGAGGCTAAGCATCGCCTTCTACTAGCAATTATGCGAGCGAATGATCTGGCCTTCCTAGCACCAGCCAACGTTAAGGCTTCTTTCGTCGATGACGTCAGGGACTTGCTTGACGAAAACAGAATTCTCTACACGCCAAGCATTTTAATCCCTAGTTCACAGGGGTTGGCAGTTCATTTTGATTTCTCTATTCCAGTTCCAGATGGAAATCAGAAATTACTCCGCACAATTTCATATCCGAACAATCTCAACAATATGAAAATTGCAAACTACGATATAAACCTCGCTAGTCGTACACGGAAAGCTAAGTACATCGTCATCTTGAATGACATAAAGAAGGCTCTGACAAACAAGCCTGTCCTTGATGCAATGGTGGAAGATTCAGATTATCCCTTCGATATTCACAGTTTCACAGATGTCAAGAAAGACCCATCAATTCTGACAAATGCCGCATAACAGCGTTTAGTGCATTACCGGCCCCCTTTCGGAGGCCTTTCTTTCACAGCTAAAAAGAACATACGTTCCCACCATGGCAAGTCTATTGCCACCCATATACTAGACAATCGGAGGATTACCTGATGCCAAAATGGACACCAATCAAGGGCCACACCGGCCTATACGAATACAAAACTCAAAAAGGAACACGCTACGGGGCGCGCCGTACATACACGGATGCAATGGGCAAGCGCCGCGAGTGGCAAACATCAGGCAAGCTCTTCTGGCGAGATGCTGATCGTGATCTCAAGCAATTCGAATCTGATCTCGCCAATGGCAAGGTCGGCCCCATCACTAACCAGAACATCACCGTGGATCAGTATCATCAGCAGCTTGTCCAGCGAAAGCTCAAGCTCGGCGACTGGCGTGAATCAACCCGGCGCGCTCAGATGAACTACTACAAGGGCTACGTTAAGCCAGCATTCGGTAATCGCAAGCTGACCACGATCACACGTAGCGAGTACCAAGCCTACTTGGACGGATTGGCAATCAAGGGCTTGGCTGCGTCAACCATCAAGACGATTGACAGCATCATGAAGAACATCATGAATGACGCTGAGAATCAAGACGTGATCGACAAGAACCGGCTGCGCGGCTTGAAGCTCGGCGGCAAGGAAGCCCGTAGCAAGGAGCTCAGCAATGACCAGATTCAAAAATGGCTCAAACAGGCCACCGAGATGCTCGATGAGTATGAGATGACCATGGTGCTTGTCGATACGCTCGGCCTGCGCCGCGGTGAGGTTATGGGTCTCCGCAACGAATCCATCACCATCACTCATGACGAAGTGAATAATCGCGATCAGGCAGCCATCAAGATTGACTTGCAACGCACGCCCACAACGCTCACGGGCGGGCCGCTTAAGACCAAGTCATCGTATCGCACGATTTGGGTATTCGGTTCACTAGTCGAGCGGCTCAAGTTCGCTATGCTGACAGCGGACAACCTGCGCCAGCGCAATCATATTCAGTCTGACAAGCACTGGTTGTGGCTGGGCGAAAATGGTAACCCCTTCTACCCTGATTACATTGGCCGCCTTGAGCGCGCCGTCAGCGATGAATGCGACATCAAGGTTTACCCTCACCTATTGCGCCACTACTTTGCCACCACGACCATCGCCGGTGAGAAGCCGCAAATTGACGTCATGCACTACCTTGGGCACAAGAATTTGCAGATGACCGCAGACTACACCCGGGCCAGCAAAGAGGCCAGCCTGAACGTCTATTCAGGCATTGATGGGTTCATCAGTTCATTAACCAAATAATAACTTTCAGGTTATATCATGTGGGAACTTTCGAAATTCAAAATCTCCCACGGAATCTCCCACGAATCACTTTGTTTTTAACTGTTTTTAATTGGATTTGATGGAACTCGGAAAAGCAGCAAAAAAGGCCCCGCAACGCGCCAATGCAGGCGTGGTGCGGGGTCTAGCGTGTTATCTATTTAGGGCCGGCTCATTCCCATTCCACGGTAGCAGGTGGCTTGGACGTGATGTCGTAAACGACGCGGTTAATGTGCCCCACCTCGTTAACAATCCGGGCCGAGATCTTCTGCAGCACTTCCCAGTCGATCCGGGCAAAGTCGGCGGTCATCCCATCAATCGAGGTAATAGCACGAATAGCGATGGTGTAGTCGTAGGTGCGGCCGTCACCCATGACACCGACGGAGCGGAAACCTGGGAGGACGGTGAAGTACTGCCAGATGCTTTCGTCCAGACCGGCCTTCTTGATTTCATCGCGGAGGACGGCGTCGGATTCGCGGACGATCTCAAGCTTGTCTTCGGTGACTTCACCGAGGACGCGGATGCCGAGGCCTGGGCCTGGGAACGGCTGGCGCCACACGAGTTCGTGCGGGATGCCCAAGTTCTCGCCGAGCTCGCGGGCTTCGTCTTTGAACAGCTTGTTGAGCGGTTCGATCAGCTTGAACTTCAGGTCTTCTGGCAGGCCGCCGACGTTGTGGTGGGACTTGATGGTCTGGGCGGTGTCGGTGCCGGATTCCACGACGTCGGTGTAAAGCGTGCCTTGGGCGAGGTACTCGATGCCGTCCAGCTTACGCGCTTCGGCGTTGAAGACTTCGATGAAATCGCGGCCGATGATCTTGCGCTTTTGCTCGGGGTCGGTGACGCCCTTGAGGTCACCGAGGAAGCGGTCAGCAGCGTCGACTTTGATGATGTTGACGCCGAGGCCTTTGCCGAGGGAATCCATGACTTGGTCGGCTTCGTTCTTGCGCAGCAGGCCGTGGTCGACGAAGACGGCGGTCAGCTGGCTGCCGATGGCCTTGTTGAGCAAGGCGGCCACGACGGAGGAGTCCACCCCGCCTGAGAGGCCGAGCAGGACTTTTTTATCGCCAACTTCGGCGCGGATGGCGTCGATCTGCTGTTCGATGAAGTCGCCCATGTTCCAGTTGGCCTCAGCGCCGCAGACGTCGAAGGCAAAATGGTGCAGGATCTCGTGGCCGTACTGGGTGTGCTGGACTTCGGCGTGGAACTGGATGCCGTAGAACTTGCGCGCATCGTCGTCCATGGCGGAGATCGGGCAGTTGTCGGAGGTGGCGGTGACGCGGAAGCCGGCTGGGGCTTCACGCACGAGGTCGCCGTGGCTCATCCAGACGGTTTGCTTCGCCGGCAGGTCCTTGAACACGGCTGCGGTCGGGTCGGTGACGGTGATGTCGACCTTGCCGTACTCGCGGTTGGTGGCGGGCTCCACGCGGCCGCCGAGGCGCTGGGCCATCAGCTGCATGCCGTAGCACACGCCGAGGATCGGGATGCCCAAGTTGAAGATCTCGTCGTCCACGCCCAGGGCACCTTCGTCATACACGGAGTTCGGGCCGCCGGAGAAAATGATCCCCTTAGGCGCGATTGCCTTCACTTCTGCTGCGGTGATGGTGTGCGGCTTGAGCTCGGAGTAGATGCCGAACTCACGAATGCGCCGCGTGATCAGTTGGTTGTATTGACTGCCGTAATCGAGGACGATGATCTTGTCATAGTCTTGGGTCGTCTTAGCCACGTTTTGCCACGCTCCTTAATTTTAATATTCCTATGATACTGAAAACTGCGCCATTGGTCAATTCAGTCTGAGAAGCGCCTCATTCTAAGCTTCCATTAAAGCCAAAACCGAATGACGCGCACCAATGCCTTCTCTATTATACTGTTAAATGACAGGAGGGCTAGCCGATGTTGGGATATTTTGCGTTTTGTTGGGTCGTGATCCTCGCCCTGTTCGCGTTCGACCGACGCCGCGCGCGCCGAGTCGCAGTGGGACTGGCCATCGCCTTGGCCGTGGCCCCATTTTTGCTGGTATTTGTAACTGGATGTTGAGAGAAACCCCGCCTTGCGCGCCCCACTTCTGAGGGGGCATACAAGGCGGGG
Organism: Lacticaseibacillus daqingensis; assembly: GCF_003946115.1. Lineage (GTDB taxonomy): Bacteria > Bacillota > Bacilli > Lactobacillales > Lactobacillaceae > Lacticaseibacillus > Lacticaseibacillus daqingensis. Next base: position 46,973 of record NZ_RHOH01000003.1, read on the forward strand.
GGGCGTTTTGGGTGTCGTGGCTAGGGTGTGTTTTAAATTCCCGGACTCCGATTATGAACAACCCAGGCATCCACTAAAATGGTTATGTTTGCGACCCACAAATCTCGAAAGACGCGCTACGCAGATATTTTAAAACATGCGCTAGGATCAGAACTCACCAGTTTTGAGCCCACATAAATGAAGACACAAGGACTGACTGAGGTCTCACAATTGTCGTGAGACTTTCCGCTCATCCCACCTATTGCACGAAGCCTCATCACTCACCGCTGAGACATTTCTAGCCAACTCTGTATCTTGGCCAAAATCTCAATTCATGCTGTTCTCAAAAAAGAGACTAGTCAATGTCATCCGCGACCACAAAACGGAGGGCCAGACCGTGAGGCTGGAGGCGGAGGCAGGGGGCGAGCCAGCGTGATGGTGCTGTTGGCCGGCGGTTTTTGCCGGTCTACAGCACGGGCGGGTCCCGAGACCGCTCTTTGGCTCGGGGGAGCCCCACGCGTTCCGCCGCCCCCTGCCGGAGCCGGAAGTCTCACGGTCTGGCCCGGCAAGCAGACCCTAGCAGGGATACGTCACATCGTCGAGCTCCGGACTCGCAACGCGGGCGCGTATAGCGACGCCACCACCATCGAGCCCAAGTTCGGGGCTCAACGGCGGTGGCTAGGCTATCCGTCCCGCTAAGCCCGCGAGTCCTGCGCTCTGGGCCTCAGAACTTCCTCAGCGACACCGCGTCGATGACATGATTCTCGGTTTTATGCAGGATGATGTCAGCGCGGTTTTTGGTTGGGAGGATGTACTCGGTCAGGTTCTTAAGGTTGACGTCGTGCCAGACTTGGCGCGCCATGTTGAAGGCGTCCTCGCGGTCCCCGGTCGCGTACTGGTAGTAGTAGTTGGTCGGGTCGGTGAAGGCGGTGTCCAAAAGCATCCCGAAGCGCTCGAGGTACCACTGCTCGATCAGCTGCGGGTCGGCGTCGACGTAGACGGAGAAGTCGAAGTAATCGGAGACGTAGATCGGCTCTTGGCTCGGCAGCTGGAGGACGTTGATGCCTTCGACGATGAGGATGTCGGGGTGGTCGATCACCTCTTCCTCATCGGGCACGATGTCGTAGATCTGGTGGCTGTACTTGGGCGCGCGCACGGTGCCGGAGTTGTTCTTGACGTTGTTCAGAAAGTGGATCAGGAGGTTCATGTCGTAGCTTTCCGGGAAGCCCTTGCGGTTCAAAATGCCGCGGCGCACGAGCTCCTTGTTGGGATACAGGAAGCCATCGGTGGTGATTAGCTGAATGCGCTTTTCCGGGTAGGCGCGGGCGAGCAGTAGCTGTAGCAGGCGCGCGGTGGTGCTTTTGCCCACGGCCACGGAGCCGCAGATGCCGATGATGAACGGGTGCGTGTGGTGCGGCACGTCCAGGAACTCGCTGAGGTCGAACTCGGCGCGCTGGTAGTCGCGGTAGCGGATGTGCAGCAGGTGGCGCAGCGGCGAGTAGATCGCCTTCACGTCGTCCATGCTGATGGTATCGTTCAGGGAGCGCAGGCTTTCAAGCTCGGCGTCCGAGACGGAGGCGAAGTTGTGGGCGTGAAAGGTCGACCACTCGCCGCGGCTGAACTGGTAGTAATTCATGAGGGATTCCATGGTGAGCACTTACCTCTAGGCGTGTTTTTGGTTGTTTTGTTGGATGCGTTGGGCCTGGTCGAACAACGGGCAGCCGACGTCCGAGCACTTGGAACAGCCAGCGCCCTTCTTGGCTTGGTTGAAAAATTGATTGTACACCACGACGCCAACCAGCGCCGCGATGACGATCGCGAGAATCACAGTTGCCATCATAATCATCTCTCCTTTGAATGTTAGGCCAAAACCGGGGCGTCATGGCGCTCACGCTTGACCAGCAGACCGTAGCCGATGAGTGCCAGCGCGACAAGCAGGAACCCGCCGCCCCACAGGGTCAGGGTGCCGGCAATCAGTTGGCTGGCCTGGTAGACGATGACCGCCAGCAGGTAGGCCACGCCGGTTTGGTAGCCCACGGCGTACCAGGTCCACTTGCCGTCGCCGAACTCCTTGTACATGGTGCCGATCGAGGCGAAGCACGGCGCGCACAGCAGGTTGAACACGAGAAACGCGTAGCCGGCCATCGGGGCGTAGGTGGCACGTAGGGCGTCACCGAAGTTCCCGGGGCCAAAGGCGATGCGCATCGTCCCCACGCAGTTTTCCTTGGCGATCAGGCCGGCCACGGTCGCGACGGTGGCGCGCCAGTCGCCGAAGCCCAGCGGGATGAACAGCGGGGCGAGCAGGCTGCCGAGCGTGCGCAGGAGGCTCTGGTTCTGCGGCACCATCTGCAAGCGCCAGTTGAAGTTGGCGAGGAACCACAGCGCCACGCAGGACAGGAAGATGATGGTGCCCGCCTTGTGGACGAAGGCCGCGGCGCGCTGCCAGACGCTGCGCGCGAGGTTGGCCGCTTTGGGCAGATGGTAGGCCGGCAGCTCCATGACGAACGGCGCTGGGGGGCCGGCGAAGAGCCGCGTTTTTTTCAGGTAAATGCCGGAGCACACGACGGCCAGGATGCTGATGAAGTAGGCGCTCGGCGCGACCCACGACTGGTGCGGGAAGAAGGTGCCAGCGACCAGCGCGATGACGGTCAGCTTGGCCGAGCACGGCATGAAGGTCGTCAGCATGATGCTCATGCGGCGGTCACGGCTGGACTCGATGGTGCGCGTCGCCATGATGCCCGGCACGCCGCACCCCGTCGCGATCAGCATCGGGATGAAGGCCTTGCCGGACAGGTTGAAGCGGTGGAAGAGTCGGTCCATGACGAACGCGATGCGCGCCATGTAGCCGCAGTCCTCCAGCACCCCGAGGCACAGGAACAGCATCATGATCTGGGGCAAAAAGCCGAGGATCGCGCCGATCCCGCCGATCAGTCCGTCGACGATCAGACTCTGCAGCCACGGCGCCACCGCCCACGCGTTGAGCACATGCGTGGCGGCGTCCGGCAGCCAGGCCCCGAACACGGTGTCGTTGAGCCAGTCGGAGCCCAGCGTGCCAACGGTTTGGATCGACACGTAGTACACGGCCCACATGACGGCGGCGAAAATCGGCAGCGCCAGCCAGCGGTTGGTGACGACCCGGTCGATGCGGTCGGACACGGATTCCACGAAATCGCCCTGGTCGATGACGCTCATCGCGATGACGCGGGCGATGAAGTCGTAGCGCGCGTTGACGATGATGCTGTCGGACGCGTCGGCAAAAAGGTGCTCGGCGGTGGTGATGGTCTGCTCGATGTCCGCCTGCTGCTGCGGCGTCAGGGTCACCTGCGCCTGCACCTGAGTATCGCGCTCGAACAGCTTGATGGCGTACCAGCGGCGATCCGCCTCAGGATACGCGGTCAGCTGCGCGGCGATCATGCTGATGGCCGACTCCACGCGCGGGTCGTACTCAGGGTACGGGTACTGACCGGCCCCGGGCTGCTGGGCAGTGGCGACCAGCGTATCGAGGTTGGTTTTGCGTAGCGCGCTGATGCCGATCACCGGCACCTGCAGCGCGTAGCCCAGCTTCTTGAGGTTGATCTGGCGGTTTTGCTGCTTGGCCAAGACGTCCATCATGTTCAGCGCGATGACCAGCGGGCGCCCCGCCTCCATCACCTGCAGCGTCAGGTACAGGTTGCGCTCCAGGTTGGTGGCGTCAACCACGTTGATCACTTTTTCCGGCCGTTCCTGTAGCAAAAAATCGCGGGTGACGAGCTCCTCGCTGGAGTACGGCGACAGCGAATAGGTGCCGGGGAGGTCTTGGAGGATGACGTCACGCGCGGTTTTGAGCCGACCGGCCTTGCGCTCCACGGTGACGCCGGGCCAGTTGCCGACGGCCAAGCGCGCGCCGGTCAAGGCGTTGAACAGCGTCGTTTTACCACTATTGGGGTTGCCCACTAAGGCGACAGTCAACTCAGGCATCGGCAGCCACCCGTTCGACCTGCACGGCCGCCGCGTCTGCCTTGCGCAGGCTCAGCTTGTAGCCGCGTACGGCCAGCTCCAAGGGATCGCCCAGCGGCGCCACCTTGACGAGGTGCACGAGGGTGCCGCGGGTCAGGCCCATGTCCAGCAGGCGCTGGCGCAGCTGGCCGGCGCCCTCAATGCGGCCGACAATGGCGCGCGCCCCGGTGGGTAAAGCGGCCAGTGGTTCGAGCACAGCGTCCTCAAACTGTGTGAGTGGCTGCACGTTGATCTGCGTGGCGATCTCATCTGAGATGGCGAGCCGCTGGCCTTGGAAGTACACCAGCATCCCCGCCGTCTGCTGGGCGGTTTGGATCACGGTCAGCCGCTTGCCGGCCAACAGCCCCATTTCGGCCAGGTGCCGCACCAGAGCCGGCCGGCCGGTCACAGCCATAATGATGAAACTGCTTGGGCGTTCAACGTCAACTAAACGGGTCACGGTGTCCCCTCCTTTGTGCAAGACTGTGCTAAATCACTCCCCTTATTGTAGCGTTTTCTTTCCCGGCTGTGTGGGTTTTGGCACAAAAAAGTCGCGCAGGGTTAAGTGCGCGACTTTCTTGTTTGTCCACCAGACGCGGGCCAGCCAGCTGTACTGCCCCGTTAGTTGTAGGCACTGTTGCCGCCCCTCGCTAGTCCGCCGCCACCAGCTCCAGCCCCTGCAATGCGGTACGCACAGCCGGGGTGGTGACGGGGCCGCGGGCCACGATGCGGCCGGCGTCCAGCACCAGGATGGTGTCGGCTTGGGCGAAGGCGGCTTCGTTGTAGGTGTGGGTGATCATCAAAAACCCCTGCGGCATGGCGAACAGGTCACGGAGCAGGCCGGCGGCGATGTGGGGATCCAGGACGGTGGTCAGCTCGTCAAAAACGTAGTAGTCGGCGCCGCGCAGGAAGAGCCGCGCCAAGGCGAGGCGCTGCTGCTCGCCACCGGACAGGGTCGGGTCGGCCGCGCCGACTGTGGTGTCGAGGCTGTGGGCCGCTAGCCACGGGCCGAGCCCCGCGCGCTGCATGGCAGCGCTCATTGCGGCATCCGAGTAGGTGTCACTGAACAGGCCGAGGTTCTCGCGCACGGTGCCGGTGAACACGTGGCCGGCCTGGGTCATGAAGCCGATGCGCGCATACGCCGCCGCCCGCGCCAGCGCAGTGGCCGGGACACCGAACAGCGTCGCGGTGCCCTCGGTTGGCGCCAACTCACCGAGGAGCAACCGTACCAGGGTCGTTTTGCCACTGCCGCTGGCGCCCACCAGCAACACTTTTTGCCCCGGGGTCAGGGTCAAGTCGAGGGCGGCCAGCACGTCGCGCCCTGCCGCGGTGAAACCGGCCTGGCGCAGCGCGGCGATCGGCGTGGTGACCTGCGGCTGGGCGGTGCCGGCCGCCGCCGCGACCGGGGCGTCGATGAAGGCGGCAAGCTTCTGGGCCGCCCGCGCGCCGCCGATCAGGGTCGGAATGTCCTGGGTCAACGACATCATCGGGAAGGTCAGGTAGCCGGTCAGGGTGCTGAAGACGACCATCTGCCCCATGTCCATCTGGCCGCGCTGCACCATTACGGCGCCGAGGAACCAGGCGGCCATGTAGGTGATGTCGTTGAGCATGGCGGAAATCGCGAAGCTGGTGGCGGCCAGGCGGGTGTTGCGCGTCTGGGCGTTGAACAGCGCGGCATTCAGCTGCTCGTGCTGGTGCTTGGCGGCCGGCCCGGCCAGCGCGTACTTCAGCGTCGCGAAGCCACTGAGCAGGTCGGTGGCCTTGGCGGCGTACGCGTCGATGGCGGCAACCTGCTCATCCGAGGCGCGGCTCAGCACTTTTTTGAGCAAAAACGGAAACACCAGCGCCGGAATGCTGAGCAGGAAAATCAGGCCGGTCACCAGCGGACTAATGGCCAGGGTGGACGCGGTCGCGATCAGCATCTGCACGCTGATGTAAAACAGCCACAGCGCCTCGCCGAAGAAGCTCTGGGTCACGTTGTCCAGCTGCTTGGTCAGCTTGCCGATCATGGTGCCGACGCCCACCTGCGCAAAATCGGCCGGCGACTCAGCGAAGGCGTGCGCCATCAGCGCGGTGCGCGCCCGCTTAGCCGCCCGCCACTTCAGCCGCGGGCGCAGGAACTGGTCGAGCCCGCCGATCGAATCCATCACGATCATGTACAAGACAAAGAAGCCGCCGAGGGTGACCAGGTCCCCCGCCCGCTTGCCGGTGGCGATGTCCACCACCAGCTGTAAGAGAAAGCTCCAGCCCACGTACCCACAGACAGCCATGACGCTGACCGTGAGCGTGAGGGCAAGCTCCCCTTTGTTTTTCGTGAGATACTTTAACATTGACTTCTCCCCTGTGTCGGCAAGGCAAACCAGTCACTGATTCAATTGATCGCGCTCGCTTGCACCGAACCCACACAAACTAAGCCGGCCAAAAATCTGGCCTGCGCCGACGGTTTGCATTGTGAGCCATTAGATGCGCACGAGGCTGATCCCTCTTTTCGTTCTTCTTGGCTTTGATTGTACGCGCCAGATGAGAAAACTGCAATTCATTTCTCATCTAGCGCAACACGAAAACCGCCAACGCAGCGATCAGCGTTAGCGGTCCCTCAAGTCACATTCAGTTCAAACTCAGCGGCACGGCGCCCAAAGCTTGGCGGCGCGCGGTGTTGGTCGCCTTGCGCGCGGCGTAGCCTGCGGCCAAGGCGGCGCCTTCCGGATCATCGGCGACCAGTGGTGGCAGCGTGATGCCAGGCACGGCGACGAAGGTGGAAAAGGCGGTGGCCACCAGCGTCCGCTGGCCGGTGGCGAGGTCCTCGGTGATGGCCTTGGTGAAGACCTCCATTGAGCGGCCACCGGCACCGGTGACGATGCTGTGGTACTCGATGGCATCCCCCAGCCGCGTCGGCGCGAGGAAGGTCATCTGGTCGATGGCGCCGGTCGCCATTTCGCTGCGGGCCAGGCGGTGCGCAGACACGCTGGCGGCCTCATCTAGCCAGTACAGGATCTGGCCGCCGTACAGGGAATCGTGCTCATTCATCTGGGCCGGGAACACGCGGTGCGTGGTGACGGCCTTGGTTTGACTCATTTTCATGCGCTACTTCTCTTCGTAAAGGTCAGCTGGCACTTGCGCCAGCAGCGGCGACAACTCGGGGCTCGCGAACAGGACCAGACGGTGCATCGCGCGGCTGGCAATGGTGTACAGCAACTCGCGCTCGTCCTCCGCGTGAAAATGCGCGGCGTTGGCCTGCCACAGCATCACGGCGTCGAACTCCAGCCCCTTGGCCAGGTACGATGGAACCACGATGACCCCGGCGGCCAGCCGCTGGTTCTCACTCTTGATCAGCGTCACCGCGATGCCGGCCTGCTTCAACGCGTCCGCCACCCGCTCGGCGTCGGCTAGCGTCTTGGCGATGACCGCGGTGGTCAGTTTGGCGGCGTTGTCCGTGTCGATCTGGCTGATCAGCGCCTGCATCAGCTCGTCTTCCGAAGCGCGCCGGTACACGGCCGGCAGCGGGCCCTGGCGGTTGAAGGCGTCGATCTGCTGACCGGACTTCAGGATGGCCTTGGTGAACTCGGTCACCTGCTTGGTCGAGCGGTACGACTGGGTCAGCTGCACGACGCGTGTTTTTTCCGGGTCAAACAGCTTCGCAACGTCCTGGATCAGCGTGTGCGAATCACCCTTGGTGAAAATGGCCTGGTTCAGGTCGCCCAGCAGCGTGAACTTGGCCTTCGGGAAACTCGTGCGTAAGTACGCCAGCTGATACGGCGTGTAATCCTGGATCTCGTCGATGAAAACGTAGCGCATGTTGCGCTCGCCGTGACGGCCGGTCATCAGGTCGTACAGGTACAGGTACGGCGTGGCGTCGGCCATGGTCAGCTGGCGGCTGCGGAAGTCGGTCAAAAAGGCATCGACGTCGGCGTCCCAAGTGATCGCACTCAGCCCGAAGTCGGCGAGGGCCACGAACTGGCCGGCGGCGCGCAGGAAGGCCATGTACTGCCCGCGCACGTTCAGGAAGTGGTTGCGCACGATCGCCGTCTGAATTTCCTTGAAGGCGTCCAGCACGATTTTACGCGCGAAGAACTTGTACTCGGCGTCGGAGTCCTTGAACTCGCTTGGGCCATCGTTTTGAAGCGCGCGGATGCGCTCGTCCGACAGGTTCTCGACGGCTTCTTGCACCCAGTTGGCGCGCATTTCGCTGTCGACGCGCCGGTTGAGCATGTTGATCAGGCGCTCCTTGGTGGCGGTCAGGCGGTTGCCGAGGTGGTAGTTCTCGTTGTAACTGTAAAAGATCTCGGCGATCTTCTTCTTGGAGAAGAAAACCTGATCATGGAAGCGAATGTCGCGGAAGCGCATGCCGCTTGCTTCCAGCGTCTGCGCGTACTGCTTGGTCGCGTTGAAAAAGGCCAGACTACCCTTGAGGCGCGCCACCTTTTTGTCCGTGTCCGTTTTGACCGCCGAGAACTGCGCGAAGAGGTTCTGCACGTCGATGTTCGGCACGCGGCGCGTCACGTACTGGTAGTAGGTGAACTGAACCATGTTCTGCTCGCCCAGCTCCGGCAGCACGTTGCCAATGTAATCGGAGAACAGCTGGTTCGGCGAGAACATGATCACCTGGCTGGCGGTCAGGTTGCCGCGATAGCGATACAGGAGGTAGGCCACGCGCTGCAGCACGGCGCTGGTTTTCCCAGAGCCCGCCGCGCCTTGCACGAACAGCAGATCCGCCGTGGTGTCGCGGATGATCTGGTCTTGCTCGCGCTGGATCGTGGTGACGATGCTCTTCATCTGCGTGTCGGACTTTTCGCCCAGCACCTCGAGCAGCATCTGGTCGCCGATGGTTTCCGTCGTGTCAAACATCGTCTGAATCTTGCCGTCCGCGATCACGAACTGGCGCTTCAAGTCGACGTTAACGGTCTGCGGGCCGTCCGGCGTCTGGTACGTGACCGCGCCGAGGCCGCCGTCATAGTAAATAGAAGAAATCGGTGCACGCCAGTCGTAGATCAGGAACTTGCCCTTGGTGTCAGTGAAGGAACCGAGGCCGATGTAGATCGTCTCCGGCTTGGCGATGCCTTCTTGGAAGTCGATGCGGGCGAAAAACGGGTTAACCGTCAGCCGGCGCACGGTGGCCAGCTGCTGAGTGGACTGCCGCCAGGAGTTCGACCGCTCGTCGAGCATCTGTTGCTGCTGCTGGATGGAGGCCGCCGTTTCGATGGCCTCGGCGTCGTTGCTCAGGTTAATGGAGAAATCGCTGAAGAAGTTCTTGTTCAGCGACTGCTCCTCCGCCTTGGTGCGCGCGATCTCTTCGCTCAGGCGCGCATCCGCCGCCGTCAGCTGCTTCATGATGCCGTCCAGATGGGTCTGTTCCAATGCTTGCTCTTGCTCTGCCATGGAAGCTGTCCCTCCTCAATCAAATTATTGGATATATTATCTTACCACTTTGTCGCCCGCGATGCCACTGTGGGGGCTTGCTTTCAGGTGCCGGGCAGGACAACCTCCGCAGAATTTGGGCTGGAACGTGGTGGCCGCGCTTTGAGCCTCAAAAAGCGAGTCTCAAAGTCGCGGCTTGTTCTAAGTCAACAAAAATCGTTGACTAAGAACAACGACACCACTGAGCCCATTCTGCTGCGGTTGTCCTGCCCTACTGTGGTGCTCTAATGAAACCACGCGATGCCGTATTTGTGACGACACAGCATCCGAGGCTTTCTTGCCCAAATGCTGCAGTCTTGGCTTCGATAAAGGCCAGCGCCTGACCTAACCAGTAATCGTGCACAACTCGCCGCCAAGGGCCATCGCTATCGTCAGTTAGCCCTACCCACGCCCGCCGAACCAGCGGGTGTAGCTGGCGATCAGGGTGCCCACGGCCAGGCCGATGGCGACGCCGAGCAGGATCTTGTGGAACGGCCAGCCGATCAGCAGCCCGATGAGCGCGCCAGTGCCGGTGATGACAGATTTGCGGTTCATGGGAACACTTCCTTTATAATCAGGTATAATTGCGGTATCTTTGACTAACCATTGTACCGGAAAGGCATTGTGATGGAAAGTATTTCACTTTTGATTGTTCTCTTTGCGGCGCTGGTCATCCCCCTGACGATGGCCAAGCTACGCATCACCAGCACCCCGACCGCCGTGGCGGAGATCGTCGTCGGCATCTTGCTGGGCAAAAGCCTGCTGGGCTGGGTCACCGCCACCGCGGTGCTGACGCAGCTGCGCAAGCTCGGGGTCATCGTCCTGATTTTTCTGTCCGGCATGGAAATCGACTTTTCCCTGTTCAAGCCGACGAAAAACGACGACCGCATCGGCCCGGCGAAGCTCGCGCTGCTCGGGTACGCCAGCATCGTGGCGTTGAGCGCCGGCTTCAGCGCGCTGCTCGCCTGGTGGGGGCTGTACGACCACATTGGCTTTGCCACCATCATCTTCTCGACGGTGGCGCTGGGGGTGGTGATCGCGGCGCTCAAGGAAAAGGAGCTGCTGAGCAAACCCTTCGGCCAAACGATGCTGCTGCTGGCGGCGCTGGGCGAAATCGTGCCGCTGATCGCGCTGACGGTGTACGCCAGCCTGGTGGGCTCGGCGTCGCGCTCGGTGTGGTGGCTGCTGCTGATTTTTCTGGCGGCCATCGTCCTCTTGCTGCGCTTTCGCAAGCCGTACCAGTGGTTCGCCAAAATCGATAAGAGCACCACGCAGTTGGACATCCGCCTGGCGTTCTTTCTGATCATCACGCTGGTCACGATCGCCGAGTCGGTGGGGGCCGAGAACATCCTCGGCGCCTTTCTCGCCGGGATGGTGATGAAGTTGCTACGGCCGCGCGAGGAGACGCAGGACAAGCTGACCAGCCTCGGCTACGGCTTTTTCATCCCGATCTTCTTCATCATGACCGGCGCCAACATCGACCTGCACGCCCTGTTGGCCGACCGCCAGAGCCTGGCGCTGATCCCGGTGCTGTTGGTGGGCTTTCTCGTGGCCAAGCTCGGGTTGGTGCCGCTGTTGCGCCTGCGGTTTCGCCAGCATAACGCGCTGGCTGGCACGTTTTTGATCGCCACCACCATCACGCTGGTCATTCCCACACTGACGGTCGGCAAAACGCTGGGTATCATCACGGTGCAGCAAAGTGGCGCGTTCACGCTGGCCGCCATCATCACCTGCGTCACCGCGCCGATCCTGTTCAACCGCTTTTACGTCGCCGAAAAGGAGCCGCTCAAGAAGACGCGGGTGCACTTCATCGGCGTCAACCTGCTGACGATACCGATCGCCCAGCAGCTGTCCCGCGGGCTGTACGACATCACGATGTACACCGACGACCCGGAGAAGTACACGACCTACAACTCCGAGGCCAACGTCCGCCTGCTGCGTCAGTTCTCCGAAGGCGCGCTGCGTGAGGCCGGTGCGTTTGACACCGATATTCTGATGCTCGCCTACTTCGACCACGCCAAGAACTACCAGCTGGCGCAGTGGGCCATCGGGGCCCAGGTGCCGCGCATCATCGCGCGCTTCGAGGCCAAAAACGTGGCAGACGGCCAGTATGATGAGCTGGCCGCACAGGGGGTGGAGATCTTCAACACCTTTGACGCCAATATCTCCCTGCTGCGCAGCCTGATCGAGTCGCCATCGACGCTGAAGATCCTCGACGATACCGAATCCGGGATCTTCGAGATCACGGTCCTCAACCGCCGCTTCACCGGCATGGAGGTCAAAAACCTGCCGTTCATCGACGCCATCACGATCTCGCAGATCTTCCGCGAGAATCACTTCATCGCCCCGCACGGTGACACCCAGATCCACCTGGGCGACCACCTGATCTTCACCGGCAACAAACAGGCCGTCGCCGACATCCGCCGGCAGATGGAGACTCGCAACTAACCGCCACCAGCCGATCACAGACTGGCGCCTGCTCCGCACGCAAAAACCGCGTTTCGCATCGCCAAATAGGCGGGCGGAACGCGGTTTTCAGAATTCTTTGCACCGGCGCTGTGTTGATGTGCAATAACTGCGGTTGAGCCAGCGTGAATGAATTCAAAAGCTCCAACAGCAGAAGGCAAAAGATACACTCTAGGACTTATTGACGCATCCACTGTAGGGAATAGGCATAGATTGATTTTCAACGACTGAAACGTCCTAGCAAATCACGCCAATGGGAAACTATAGAAATCACACTAGGTTAGTTGTTCATGTGACCGGAGATTGACTTATCCTTAACCGGTGAGACGCTGGTGTCAATCCCAACGGCTTTCGAGAGTTGAGCCGAGAGCACTTGGAACGGAACCGTGTAGAAAACAGGAGACAAAAGCGCGGTCGTCTTAACGCTAAACTGAAGGTCTTTGCTAGTAGCATCGAAATCTTCGCCAGAGATAACGAAAACATGTTCCGTCCACGCTCGACGATAGTAAGCCGCAATATCTTTCATCCGGTCGAACTCAGGCCCCGCGTTGCCACCAATAAGAAAGATGTAGTTATCCGAATTATAGGCGCGTAATGGACCATGAAGCTGCTCTTCCATCTCGTAGGCAGTACTCGGCCGGCCAAACGTTTCAAAGAACTTGAGGCGCGCTTCTTGAGCGGTCGGGAAGTTATACCCGTAGCCTGCAATCGAAGATTTCTGCATTTTAACCAGCTCATTCGCAGTGGCTTCGTACCAGTTCTTACTTTCAGCAACGACTGTAGTATAGTCGTTAACTGCCTGCTGGGCATCGGCGTCAAGCAACTTGTATTTTTCGTTGCCAATCAAGCCCTTAGCCTTGGCCACCTCGAGTGCCAAAATGTAGAACTGGAAAAGCGTTTCAGTGTACCCACGAGTCTCAGGTCCAATCTGTTCTTCTTCGCAGACCAAGTGCAAGTAGTGACTTGTTATCCGTTCGATTGGAGCACCAAGCTCTTCAGATACGCCAACGGTCGTATATCCCTCATCCACTGCGCGCTGCAACGCTTCACAAGTGGAGAGAGAATCACCGTGTTGTGACAAACCAATCACCAAAATCTGATCTGGGCGAAAAGCGCTACTTGGGTTTATGCTCTCAGAGTAAGTGAAGATGGTCGGCTCAACCGCAACGCCTTCAATCTGGAGCAACTTAACGAACGTGTTGCGGACGACACGCATCGCGTTATATGACGTCCCAGATCCAGTAAAGTAGATTTTCTTGTAGTCACCTTTAGCCAACAGGTTGATAAAGTCTGCACCGTAGTCTGCCCGTTCATCATAAGCTCGTTGTAGGACCCGTCCGGTATCTTCAATGTGATCCATCATCGTTAATCTAGCCATTAGTAAAAACCTCCAATTAATTTAGTGGTTGAACTTGTCCACGCGCCAATTGACGCAGTTGATTCATGTAAGTTGCTTCGATTAATGGTTCATCTAGTAATTCTGTAAGCCTAGTGAGCCGGTAAAGAAGGACCATTTTCGCTTCTGGTGTTTGCTCTTCTGCCAGCTGTTGGGCCAAGATTGGTTCAAGCTCAGGATCGTGGACAATGTAGATTCTGTGCAAAACATCGAGTTCCGTTCGAACTTCGGAAAATTGGTTCGCCGTTGACTGCAATACAGGCTCTAACGCCAAAGCGGCAGCCTGTTCACCGTTTTCCAAGTCAAACGCATACGCCTTCATCAAGCAGATTACGGTATCTCGATTGCGCACTGGCTGTGCCACCAGTTGAGCAATTGAGGTTTGCAACCGGCTCGTATCTTCCCAAACCAGTTCGTAATTGACTTTCATGATTAGGCGAGTCACGCGATTAAAGAAAAATTTGGCCACCGGTGTAGCGAGCAATGCGGTGTATGCTTGACGGTTACCACGCTGCTGCGCGGCGAGCAACTCTTGTAGCAAGTGAGCGCGAGCGCTCCCTTGCAACCAGGCAACCAAGACGATTGCCAACATAATCAACACGACCAACCAAAGTGCCATTCCGTTACCTCCAAAGGATCATAAAAGACCAACCGTTACGGCAAGAACGGCTAAGACAATCAAGCCAATCAGAATGACCGTTCCGTTAACCTGTTTCTTAAGCAATCCATAGCACCCGAATGTCAATAATAATGGGAGCAGGTCAGGCATCAACGAATCAAACGTGTCTTGCATGCTGACCTTCGTTCCTCCAAGGTGCAAAACGAGTGGGACTTTGATTACAACCATGGAAGCAATCATCGCGCCAATCACAATCAGTCCTAGAATTTTAGCGGATTCAGTCAGCTTTTCAAGTGTGCCATCCTCTTGGATACGAGTGAGAAACTTGTTACCGCCTTGGTAGGTCAATTTAAATCCGTACCAGCGAAGCAGTTCACTCGGGAGCACGTTGATCAAGACGTACAACAACGGCCCAAGCAGGCTTCCTTTGACCGCCAGAGGCGCGCCGACGCCTACCCCAATTACGCGTAGCGTCCCCCAGAACATCGAATCACCAATCCCGGCCAATGGCCCCATAAGGGCAGACTTGACGGCGTTAATTGAGGTGGCATCAAAGTCAGGAGTATTGGCGTTTTGCTCCTCCATCGCACAGCTGATTCCAAGAATCAGCGGTGAAGTGGAGGTTGAACAATTAAAGAATTCAAGGTGTCGTTGGTAGCCAGCCTTAAGGGCCTCGGGGTCATCTCCGTATAGCCGCTTGAGCACTGGGGTCATAGACCAAGCATACCCGAGCGACATCTGTCGTTCGTAGTTGAACGCCCCCAGCAGTTGATAGTGGCGCCACATCACACTGCGCAGGTCTTTTTTTGTCAGTTTCTTTTCACCGTTCGTGTCCATCAGAGCACCTCCTCACGTTGTTGTGGTTTGAACTGGAAGTAGATATAGGCGATGATGCCACCTAGCATCGCAGCGCCGATCATTGGCACCTTCAGGAATGCGACCAGTGAGAACCCTAGAAATAGAAATGGTGCGTATTTCTTGTCATATGTCAGAAGCATCAGCATTGCAATCCCCAGTGCGGGCAAAAGGTTACCAGATTGGGTCAGGCCGTCTTGTATGACCTTGGGAATCGCCTTGACGATTGCTTTAACTGCTGGTGCACCAACCGCGTATCCGACAATAATTGGCACAAATTTGGATAAAAACATAATGGTTGAGCCAGCCCACTGCCCGATTGGCAGCGCCTTCCAATTACCTTGGTCGATTTGATGGTCAACATAATGGGCAAATAGAGCGTTGAAACTACCCGCTGCAATCGCAATCATCTGCGCGATAAGTGCGATTGGAACGGCTAGTGTGAGTGTCGTCTGCCAGCTGGCACCGGTATGTATCGCTAGTGCAGTTGCCAACGCAGAACCCACTACAACGTCGGGTGGCGTCGTGGTGCCAATCCCAACCAGACCCATCCAAACTAATTCAAGTTGACCGCCGAGAATCAATCCGGTACGGAAATCACCCATGACCAGCCCAACCAGAGGCGCAATGATGATTGGGCGATCTAACATGTGTTGTCCACCAAGTCGACTCTCCATGTATACTAACGAGCCAACAAGGGCGACTAATAATCCTTGTACCATATTCAATCCCTCCTAATGTGAAAAGGCCTTTTTGATGCCGGCAAATCCGACGCGTTCTTGCGAAGGAGCCGTTTCAGCAAACACCTCGATGCCAGCAGCATTTAGTGCGCTGGCGGCGGTGAACTCGTCAATCGTCATCTTGACCCCCGCGGTAATAGCGACTGCTTGATCTGTAGCGTAGTGAATGCCGGCTGTTCCGACGTTTACCTTCTTAATGTCTGGGACGACCCGCGAGAGCGTCAATGCATCCGCAATGTTTGCGGTAACGACGAAAATCCTACGCGTCGCATATTTCGAATTATTCAGGATAGTCGCAGCGTCAGCCAAATTCTTGATAGCCATCGTAACCCCCGCGGGTTTAGCCATTTTCATCGTCATCTGTTGTAGATGATTACTGGCCGCTGCATCGTTAGCGACAAGTAAAATGCTGGGTTGCAAAGCATTGGTCCACGATACCGCCACCAAGCCATGAACAAGCCGATCATCTGCACGAACTAGTTCGATCATAGGTCCTCTTCCCCTTCCTGCTCTGCAAGGACATCATTCATATACACAACTTGTGTGCGCGCATTCTCGACCGCTTTACGGATACCATCGTCAGTGATTGGTGTCGGGTGGAGGATGAGCTCTAACAGCAATGATAGGTTGATCCCACTGATTACACGAACGCGGCTGACTGTGAGTTGCTCACAAGTAATGCGATTGACACTACCGCCGGGAAGATCTGTAAAAATAATAATCTCTGCGGGTGACAACTTCTTAAGTAGGGCGCGTAGACGTGGCTCGAATGACGTGTCGCCATCCACGTAAGCTGTCAATGCATGTAGGTTGGAAATATCACCGGCAAAGAAGCAAACAGCTTGAACAAAACCTGAAGCTAAAGTGCTGTGTGTGGCAATGATAAACTGGGTCATCTACAGGACTCCTTTCTCATGAAATTGTAATACGAGATCATGATATCACTGTATATACATTTGTCAACAAGGTGCAAAAAAAAACGTTGGGTGGTATAGTGTTTTATGAACTACAACGACGTTTAATGATTGGGTCTATAAAGCAGCATACAAATCAATATAAATGTATATATCTCAAAGAGGGACACGACGTGATACCAAAGTATAAGCAGGTCGAAGAACGATTCATACGTGAAATCAACAGCGGGAAGCTCACGGTCGGAGCACAGTTACCGGCCGAAACGTTGATCACTGAGGAAACAGGCTTTAGCCGGATGACGGTCAACAAGGCGCTGAAACAGTTAGAGCAGCAAGGTTATATCACACGAGTCTCAGGGAGAGGATCGTTTGTCAAAGCAAAAGCAATGACACGCAATGTTACGGATACCGTGGGGTTCTCTGAGTACATTCGAAGTAAGGGGATGACGCCAGGCTCTCAGTTACTCACCTATACACTGGTAGACTTAGCGGACGATCCAGCGCGCCGCGATGAACTTGAATTGGCCAACCTCGACAAAGTTCATAGAATTGAGCGACTACGCACTGGGGACGATATCCCTATCGCAATCACAGAGGATTATCTTGCGGCTAACTTAATCACGACATTAGACTCCGAGTTGCTCAACCATTCGTTATATGCGTATCTAGCGCGATTAAAAATTCCAATCCTCCAAAATTATGTCGAGATTAAGGCCTGCAGGGCAACGGCACGGCAACAGTCACTACTCAATCTCGACGATGATTTTATACTTGAGACAGTAGCTAACGTCGATACCATTACAACTGCAGGCCAGAGACAGCGCCTGGGTCGTTTTGCCTCGTACTACAACCCTAAACGCTTTACGTATCGGTTCGCTGCAAATAACTGAGGCGATGGCAGAGCCAAATAAAACACTATCAATTAGCGCAGCGCGTGATTGATAGTGTTTTATTTGGCTTAAATTTAAACGCAAATTTAAATGACAAAACTGATAAATCTTATCTGGCTTACTCTCCAAAAAATCATCCCTGATTTTCTTAGCCACGTCAAAAAATTCAGTGAAATAACAAAAAGGCTCCTCATTTCTGAGAAACCTTCAAGGGATAATAATTAAACTTCAACACCAATCGACAAACTTCTGGTTTTTGGCAAACTTATTGCGCCTTGGCGCAGTCGGCACACAGCCCGTAGAGTTCGAGCTTGTGGCCCGCAATGGTGGCGCCGGGCAGCTGGTTTTCAAAATAGCCAAGCGGACACATAGTCAGCTCCTGCACGCGGTGACAATTTTGACAAATGAAGTGGTGGTGGTGCGGGTGCTGGAAGTCACACTGCAACTTGACGGTCGCCTGCTCCCCCTGCACGTCGGCTTCGAGGATGCCGAGCTGCTCAAAGGCCTTGACGTTGCGGTAAATGGTGTCGTGCGACAAGCCGGGGTAGCGGCTGCGCATGTGCTTGTCGACCGCGGTCACGGTCACGTAGCTGTCCGTGTGCGCGGCCAGGTACGCCAGCAGGTCGCGGCGCTGCTTGGTCAGGCGCATTCCGCTGGCCTTGATCTTCTCGATGGCAATAGTGGCACTGGTCATTGGCTCGTCTCCCCTTAATCAGTCTGATTACGATTAAGCCCAGTCTACCACGCTTGGCTCATTCCGACAACTCTACGGCTGCCACCGCGAGCTGTTTCATGAAGGCGTCGATCTGCGCCTGTGCGGCCGCCCAGTCGTCGTTGACGATGACGTGCGCGTACGGTGCCAAGGCAGGCGGCAGCTGCAGGTCACGCTTGTATTCGGGGCTTTGCAGCCGCGCTTCTACCATCTCTGGCTGATCGCCGCGGTGGAGCAAGCGCTGGCGCAACACGCTGGGGTCGTCGATCGTGAGGTATAGCACGGCAATTTTGTTGCCCAGCTGATTCGCGTAGGTGATGGCACCCTTCGTGTCGAGCACGATGCTGACAAAATTGGCCCGCTGCCAGGCCGCGTCCAGCGACTCAAAGGAGCTGCCGTACTGATAGCCGGCGTAGGTCACATGCTCGATGTAGTGCTTGGTCGCAAAACTGGTCGGCGTCTCGAAGAAGTAATCGACCCCGTCCACCTCGCCGGGCCGCTTGGGCCGGGTCGTGTGGGTCATCACCCGCTCAATGTGGTAATGCTCACGCAGGTAGCGACTGACCGTCGTCTTCCCCGTCCCCGTCGCGCCTGTGATCACGATCAACTTTTGTGCCGTCACGATTCATCCTCCAACTGGTTATTTAACGCCCATTGTACCAAAAAAACGCCTGCCGCGGCAGACGTTTCAGAAGTGATGTGAGTTTGACTTAGATTACAGGCGAATGGCGAAGCTTGGGCCCCAACCGGAGATGTTGGCCACTTTAACGACGTCGCCCGTGTTTGGTGCGTGGATATATTGGCTGTTGCTGATGGCCAGTGCCACGTGGTAGGCGCTTGTCCGGCCGCCCCAGAAGAGCAGGTCCCCGGCGCGAACCTGGGAAAGCGGGATCTGAGTGCCCATCATGCCTTGCTCGGCTGCCCGGTGTGGCAAGCTGATGCCGACCTGAGCCGCAACGTACATCGTGAAGCCGGAGCAGTCGAAACCGGCAGGTGAGGCACCGGCCCAAACATAAGGGACGCCTTGATACTGCATGGCGATCCCGACCATGGCGCTTGCGCCACCGCCAACTGGGGTGGCCGGTGCAGGGGTGTTGTTCCCGGCGGCCGGGGTTGTCTTAGGTGCCGTCACCGTCTTAGCGGCTGCCACCGCTGCGGCGGCCTGTGCTGCGGCAGCTTGCGCCGCGCTGTCAGCCTGCGCCTGCAGGGCATCCACTTCGGCTTGGTTGTCGCTGATCTTCTGTTGCAGGGCCGCGGCCTCAGCCGTTGCGTTTTCCTTCAGGCTGTCCAGCTTCACCTTGTCGGCTTCAAGCTGGTTCTTGGTCGCGGTCAACTCGTTTTGCTTGGCGACTTGCGCCGCCTTGAGGTCGTTCATCTTGTTCTTCGCTTCGTTCACGGCATCCAGCGCGTCCTTGTTGGCCTGGTTCAGCTTGGATACGGTCACACCACGGGAGATCAGGTCGGACAGGTTGTCAGACTTGAGCAGGAATTCGAGGTAGACATTCCCAGTCACGGAATCGCCCAATTCCTTTTGGAGGGATTCAAGCTGGTTCTTCAGGGCGTCCTTGCGGTTCGCGATTTCTTCGGTCTGCTTCGCGATCTTGCCGTTGTAGCTCTCGATCGTTGCCTGAGTGGCGTCGATCTTCTTTTGGGCGTCTTCAATGTCTAACATCTTGTTGGACACCTGATCATTGATCTTGGCCAGGTTGTCCTGGGCACTTTGCAGTTGGGCCAAGAGCGAACTGCCCTCGCTCTTTTTGCTCGAAACGGCCGCCTTGGCGTCGCTTACTTTGTCAGCGGAAACGCTGGCCCCGGTACTGAATGTCCCGGCCCCGATGAGGGTTGCGGCGGCAATTACGGTTAAAGTTTTGACTAATTTCATGAACTCACTCACTCCTATTCGATCATCACTGTTGCACAGTATAACAACCGAACGTTACACAATTATTACAAGCAAGTTAACTTCGTAAGTCGCCTAACCGCAATTATGCAACAATGTAACATCTGTCATTTAATTCAAAAACGGGCCGAAACAGTGTCTCGACCCGTTATTTATTCACGTTATCGTTGCCCTCGCCCGCTCAGACGGAACTTGGCCCCGTCACAACCGGAACGACTTCCAAGTGGAGCTGGTAGGTTTCAGTGGCATCCATCACCGCGATCAGAAAATGATCATCCGACAGCCAACTGACTGACAGGCAATCGTTGGTCGCATCCTCCAGACGCGCCAGCGGGTGCACCGGCTGCGCTAAGAACTGGATCACCTCATCAGTCAGCTGGTGAATATCCGCCAGGCCGACCGCGGACAGCTCCGCGACAAGCAGGTGCAGCGCCTTTTTGGCTGCCGCGTCATAGCTGAGCAGTGCCTGATGGTCCGTGCCCGCGTAAAAAACCGCAAGCGACTGATGCTGATAACTGGCCCCGATTACACTGTATTGCATTCCGGTCACCCCCACGTTTGATAATGTCAGTATAACATCTCCCCGGGCCGCGGCCTACCGGCAGTTTGCGCCGGTTGCGTCCAATGACGCCCGTGTCACAATTGCCTCGAATCAAAAACAGTCACGTGCACCGGGTAGCCGTGCGCGTGACTGTTATCTTTCAACTTACGCGATGCGCACCAGGAAGTACTTCTTCTTGCCGCGGCGCACGATGACGAACTGGCCGTCAAAATGGGTGCTCGGGTCCACGGTGAAGTCAAGGTCACGCTGCTTGAGCCCATTGATCGTGATGGCCCCGTTTTGGATGTCCTCGCGGGCCTGACGGCGGCTGGCCTCGATTTTGGTCGTGTCCACCAGCCAGGTGACAATATTTTCTGGCGTCGCCGGCGCGGTCACGGTCGGGAACTGCTTGAAGCCCTGCTCGATCTCGCTGGCGGTCAGGTCCTGCACGTCCCCGGAGAACAGGGCGGCGGAAATGGCCTCAGCCTGGGCAACGGCAGCCTGGCCGTGCACGAAGGCCGTCACCTCTTGGGCCAGGCGGCGCTGCGCTTCCCGCTTTTCCGGGTGGGTGTGGGTCGCGTCAACCAGATCCTGTATCTCGGCCTGGGTCAGGAAGGTGAAGAACTTCAGGAACTTCTCGACATCGGCATCGTCCTGGTTGAACCAGAACTGGTAGAACTCGTACGGGCTGGTCTTATCCGCGTCAAGGTAAACCGCGCCGCCGGCCGACTTGCCGAACTTGGTACCATCGCTCTTGAGCATCAGTGGGTTGGTCAGGCCGTACACTTTGGCGTCGGCGCCTTCAATCTTGTGGATCAGATCGATGCCGGCCGTGATGTTCCCCCACTGATCGGCCCCACCGAGCTGCACCTGCACGTCCTCATGCTTGTAGAGGTGCAGGAAGTCGATGCTTTGAAGGATCTGGTAGGTGAATTCGGTGTAAGAGATCCCGTTTTCCAGACGTGAGGCCACCACTTCCTTGGCCAGCATCTGGTTGACCGGGAACAGCTTGCCGTAATCACGCAGGAAGTCGAGCATCGACAGCTTGGACAGCCAGCTGTAATTGTCCACGATCCGGAAGTTATCCGTGCCAAAAAGGCGTTCCATCTGCGCGGTCAGCTTCTGCTTGTTCTGCTCGATGGTGGCCATCGTCTGCAACACGCGCTCGGAGTTGCGGCCGGACGGGTCGCCGATGGAGCCGGTCCCGCCACCGATCAGGATCACCGGCTTGTGGCCCATCAGCTGGAAGCGTTTGAGCATCATGAACGGGATCAGGTGTCCCACATGCAGGGAATCGCCGGTCGGGTCGGTGCCCACGTAGATGCCCACGTGCTTCTCCGTGGTCAGCTTGCGCAACCCTTCCTCATCCGTCAGCTGGTTCAACGCCCCGCGCCAGGCGAGTTCGTCCAAAATATTCTCAGTCATCCTGTTCCTCCTATAGTTGGGCCCCAAACAAAAATGCCGTCCCTGATCCATCGATCAGGGACGGCATTGGCCGCGGTACCACCCAGGTTATGACAACCGTCATCACTCATTGATGCGTAACGACATCACCCGGGCCCACTGCGACGAGTTGTACTTCGACACGCGCCCTGACCGGTTCGCACCCTCCACCGGCTCTCTGACTCCCAGACGCGCCTCTACTGTGACTCTTCAAGGCTTGATTTTGGCTTCAGTGTAGCATCCGTACAGCGCTTCGGTCAAGGCGCAATCCGCTCTGCCGCCCTTCGCCTGCATTATGTTGGGCAAAGCACGCTAAAGTGGCGCACCATGCCTGGGCACTCGCGGCCAAGGGCACCCCAAGCAGTCAGTGGGGACTTCTTTGGTTACGGGCTTTCCGCCTCGCTTACTGCTTGCCGGTCTTCGTCGCGCGCAGTGGCACATAAGGGTGCGGGCTAAGTCGTCCTGCCAGTCGCGCCTTAGTGCGGGCGCAAGCCATTCGTTGGATCTTCTCACCGAACAAACTTGCTCACGGACTTTCTGCTTTGCTTACTACTTTCCGGTCTTCGTCGAGCTGCGCAAAGCAACGCAGACGTGTCTAGCTACGGACTGGCACTCGGGCCTAAGTACGGGCCCAAGCACCAGTCCTAGGCTAGCCAGTCTGCTAAGTGCGCTTTGCTTCGCTCTGGGTACACAAAAACAGACGTCACCGTGCTTACTTCGCGCGATGACGTCCTAAGTTAAGGTGTTCCCCGGATTCTCTTGATGCTGTGAGTTGGTTCGACCGATTACACTTGTTTCACAAAACGCGCTTCGCTTGTTCTTGTTACTCGTGTACTTGGAGTCGAGAGAATCTGTTGGTTGCTTGGTTAAAACGATACTGCGACACCTCTTACTAACTAACTATATTCACTTGTACGTTTAGACTGCGGTATTGCGTGGTGCGGCCTAATTACTTAGCGTTGTTTGGTGTTATGAAACACCCGATGTGCACCTTTAACTCGCAGTGGTCACGCTTGGTTCGGAGAGTCTCTTTGTCAGACTCGCACCTCCAATTTGGCTGTTGCTTCATTCACACTGTGGTTCTTCTGGTGGCACAGTTTTCTGCTGTACCTAGGCTCTCATTGTGGAACGCTTGTGTTGAACGTTAACCTAGTTCGAGCTGGTGGTTTAACTGTGGTTCACCGAGGAACTGTTCCTTAACTCTGACTAAAGTATAGCATGCGACCCATTTTTATGCAAGCGCTTACGCGTTATTTTTTTGCCCAATTTTTCGCACACATCGAGAATTGGTCTAGTAGGTAAACAATCGTTGCGCGCTCGCCGCGCCGTAGCCGTATTCCGCCAGGGTGCGGCGCTGGGTGTCGAGTGACAAGACATACCCCGCATACTCGGTCGGCGTGTTGATCAGCCGGTTCCACTTGCGGTTGTACCGGGTGGTCAGCCCATGATTGCGTCCCATCAGTGCGCTCACATTCAGCAGGCTGTAGTGAATGCCGTTGATGCGAAAATCCTCTTCCGTGTGCCAGTGCCCCGCCACATACGCAATGATGGTGCCGGTGGTGCCGCGAAAATCGAAGGTCGCCGTGCCTCCAAAATCCGGGTGCTGGCCAAACACGACTCGCCCGCTGAGTTTGGCGTTGAACGCGCGCAACACCTCATGCAGCTGGCGCCCATTGAAGCGCAGCCCCGGCTTGCCTGAGCGGGTCATCGCCGGGGCGTGCCCCATGATCAGCACGTCACGCGTCCCAGCCGTCTGCAGGGCATCGATCAGCTCCTGCACTTGCGCTGCCGTCACCGCAAGGGTCTTTTTGACATCGTAGTTCTTCCGACCGCCCACCCAGCGCACCGGAACATCTGAGGTATTCAGGGTGATCACACGGATATTCGCCCAGTCAAACACCGACAGGCCGTGACGCGAGACGCTCGGGCCGCCGACTTGTGCCTTCATTGGCCGGAAAACGTGCTCGTTAAAGACCCACGGGTGGAAACTGCCGGCAAAGCGGCGATTACGTTCCGCATACTTATCGTTATCATCATGATTGCCTTTGGCGATCACATAGGGCAGTGCCCCTGCCGCGTAATCGTTCACGATGTTGCGGAGCCGCCACAGGGTCAAAAAACTCGGCTCGGAGCCGTCCACCAAGTCGCCGAGGTGCACGCGCCAGTCGATCGGCAGCTCGCCAGCCAACCAGTGCTGCTCCTGCACATGCCAGAAGCCGTTGGGGCCGTAAAACGTGCGCGACAGCTGAGTTCGGTCGTGCGTGTCAGTGATCACGGCCAGATTGAGGCTGGCGCCGGTGATCTTGGGGCGCACCCAGTCGGCGAACTGCGTTAAGTCAGCGCGCACCGAGCGCCGAATCGTAATATTTTGGTGTAACCGCATGGCGAATCCTCCGTTTCGTTGATTGTCCCTATCATACACGTTTTTGGGCGGCTTGCTCGCTTTTTGCGTCTTACCTCACCAAATCCCTATGGTCAGGCGCTGCCAGTGGCTCGCTCAGTGTGTCGCCGCCACGTTGCGCTGATCGCCGGGTGGCGGCATCACACGGCCGACTCGGGGGTCAAAAAACGACCCCACCGCACGCAACAACGCAATCGGTGGGGCCGTTCTTGGCTTACTTAATGATCTGCTTGATCAGTGGCTGCTTGACCGGCGCCACTGGGCCGATGGTGAAAGCCGCCTGAATGGCTTGGGCCACTGCGTCGATATCGTCGCTGTCGGCGTGGATCATGGCCAAGGTGTCCCCGGCCGTGACCGGGGTGCCCACTTTTTTGTGCAGGACCAGGCCAACGGCGAGGTCGAGCACGGAGTCTTTAGTGGCGCGCCCGCCGCCCAGCTGCATCACCGCGATGCCCAGGGCGTTGCTGTCGATGGCGGTGACGAAGCCATCTGTGGCCGCGGTGACCGGCACCTTGTACTTGGCCTGGGGCAAAAGCGTTGGATCGTCCACGACCCGACTGTCTCCGCCTTGGCGTTCGATCAGCTGCTTGAACGCCTTGAGCGCACGGCCGTCTTTCAGCGCGTCCTCACACATCCCCAGCGCGATTTCCAGCGATTCCGCGCGCTTGCCCAGCACCAGCATGTGGGCGGCCAGCGTCAGCGTCAGCTCGCGCACATCCTTGGGGCCGCGGTTCTTCAAGATCGCGATGGATTCGGCGATTTCCAGGCTGTTCCCAATGGTGACGCCAAGCGGCTGATCCATGTCGGTCAAAAGCGCGACCCCGTCGACCCCGGCGGCGTGGCCGATCGAAACTAGCGCACGCGCCAGCTTTTCGGCGTCTGCCTGCGACTTCATGAACGCGCCGTTGCCGACCTTCACATCGAAGACCAGTGCGTTGGTGCCGCTGGCGATTTTCTTGGACATGATGGAGCTGGCGATCAGCGGGATCGACTCAACGGTGGCCGTCACATCACGCAACGCGTAGATGCGGCGGTCAGCGGGGGCCATGTCACCGGAGCTTGAGATGATGGCCTGCCCGATGTCCTGGACCTGCGCCTTGAACTCGGCCTCCGTCTCATGCACGTTAAAGCCCGGGATGCTTTCCAGTTTGTCCAAGGTTCCTCCGGTGTGGCCGAGGCCGCGGCCGGAGATCATCGGGATCGGCACGCCCAGGCAGGCCACCAGCGGCGTCAGCGGGATCGAGATCTTGTCGCCCACACCGCCGGTGGAGTGCTTGTCGACCTTGACGCCTGGGATCTCATCCAGATTCAGGCGGTCCCCCGAGTTCAGCATCGCAAAGGCGAGGTTGGCCTGCTCCGCATCGGTCATCCCTTTGAAGTACGTCGCCATCAAAAAGGCGCTCATCTGGTAATCGGGAATTTTGTCCGCTACGTACTCGGTGATCATCCAATCGATCTCCGCTTGGGTCAAAGTCCCCCCGTCACGCTTCTTGGCGATTAAGTCGACCATTCGCATACTATCCCAGCTTTCTATCTATGATATTCTTAGTATACCGTATTGAGGCGGCGTTTACAGCGCTTTCACTGTGTTATACTTAAAATAACTTATTATTCCTTAAAACGTTCGGCACTACGGTCACAAATTGGGAGGCAATCATGGACAAACCAACGCTGCACAAATTGGGAAAAGTTGAACTCCACTGTCATCTGGACGGCTCGCTGTCGCTGCACGCAATTCGCAAGCTGGCCGCCATGGCCAACATTAGCCTGCCCGCCGCAGACACGGCCCTGCAGGCGCTGGTGTCCGCGCCGGCGGACGCCGAGAACCTGATGGACTACCTGAAGGCGTTCGACTTCGTGCGCCCGCTGCTCCAAACCGAACCGGCACTGCGCCTCGCCGCCTACGATGTGGCCGCCCAGGCCGCTGAGGAAAACGTGCGCTACATCGAGATCCGCTTTGCCCCGGAGTTCTCCATGGATGAAGGCCTCACCGCCACACAGGCGATCAAGGCCGTCACCGCCGGGTTGGCGCAGGCCAACGCCGACTTCGACCTGACGGCCACCGCGCTGATCTGCGGCATGCGGCAGTCGGCGGCCAGCGTGACCGAGCCGATTTTTGCGGCCGCCGCACCGCTGCTCGGTCAAGGGGTGGTCGGGGCCGATTTTGCCGGGAACGAGGCCGACTTTCCCCCAGCCGTTGTCGCTGAGACCGTCGCCTACGCCCAGTCGCTGCACTTGCCACTGACCTTCCACGCCGGCGAGTGCCACTGCGCGCACAACATCGCCGCCGCACTCGCCCTGGGGATCCGCCGCATCGGCCACGCCACCGCCATCTTCGACCAGCCCGCGCTGATTCAGCGCTTCGTTGACAGTGGCGCGACCGCGGAGCTGTGCCTGACTTCCAACCTGCAGACCAAGGCGGCCGCCAGCCTGGCCGAGTTCCCCTATCAGGCGCTCAAGGCGGCCGGCGCCAAGCTCACCATCAACACCGACAACCGCACCGTCTCCCGCACCACCCTGACCCGCGAGTACGACTTGTTCCAGCAGTGCTTCGGCACCACGGCACAGGACTTCCTGACCTTCAACCAAAACGCAGCGGCCGCCGCCTTCATTCCGGCGGCGGCGCGCACCGCGTTAGCCGAGCGGCTGGCCGTGGAGTACGCACCTTACCTGTAAGCCGCACCACCCAAAAACTGGCCCCACCATCAGCGGTGAGGCCAATTTTTGGTGCGGTCAGCAACGGGCTATTTTGCCCGAACGCCCTAAGCGATCGGCTTTTGCCGCCGGGCCAAGGCGGGCAGGATCAGCCCCAGGGCCAGCAAGAGTACCGGGGTCAGAATGTTCAGCGTGAGCTGGAACATCCAGGTGCCCGGCCGAGCCGCGTAATCGATCTTAGGCAGCATGCCCATCACGCAGGCAAAGGCGGTGAAGAAGAAGCACCAGCCCCCAATCACCATGCCGACCTTCGGGTTCTTGACGAACTCGTATTCGGACTTAAACTTCTTGTACTGCTTGTTCAAGAGGATGTAGGCCAGGAACACCCAGAGGTAACGCATCGGCATCACGACGGCGTTCAGGTTCAACAGCCAGTTGTACAGTTCGTTCATGTTGCCGATCCCGATGGACGGGATCACGATCAGCAGGCTGACCAGCACCCCGGTCATCAGGTACCCGTTGGTCGGGGTGCCTTTGGCGTTGAGCTTGCTCAGCTTGGCCGGAATGAAGTGGGCATCGGCGTCACCCAGCAGAATTTTCAGCGGGGCATCGATGGAAAAAGCCAAAGCGGAGATCTGCGCCATGGCTTGCGCCAAGGCGTAGAGGATGACGAAAATGTTGCCGACGCCATAGTACGCCCCGAGCTTGGCAAACGCGAGGTAGGCGCCGTTGGCCATCAGGTCCGCAGGAATGTGGTTGGCGTCAAACAGCATCCCCATCCCAAAGGACCCGAGGATGGCGCACAGCGCAACCATGCCGGCCAACACCAGCATGCCCAGCGGAAACTCCTTGGCGGCGTGCTTCGTGTTGTTGACGTACGGAGAGATTTTTTCCGCGCCGCCGACGGCAAATACGAGCATTGAAATCGTGGTGAAGTAGTTGACATTGAACGTCGGCAGGTAGGTGCTGAGCTTGTCCATGTGCGGTGTCGCGATCGTCGCGTGCGTCATGAACGGCGCAGACACCGCCAGGATAATAAACAGGATGGACATGATGAACATCGCCGTCCCGGCCACGGAACCGATGCGGTTCAGCGTGGTCAACCCGCGCGAGGCCAACCACAAGAACGCGAGGAACAGCACCAGACACAGCGCCGAAACCACTTTGGCGTTCACCTCATTAACGAAGTTCCCGTTCCCCTTGAACAGCCAGCTCAGGGAGATCAGGATCCCCTGCGGCTTCTGGGCGAGGTACGGCACATGCACCACCCAGTAAGTCCAGGCCGCAAAGTAAGCGAGCCGCTTGGTGCTGGTGCGGCTGATCCAGGAGGCCACGCCCCCGTTTTCATCCTTGAACGCCGAGCCGAGTTGACCCACGATCAACGCGTACGGCACGAAGTATAAGACCATGATGAGCACCCAGCTCGTGACCACGGATAGGCCTTGTTGGGCGTAGTTGTTGACGACATTCCCCAGTCCCCAAACCGCGACGAATGCGATCAGGGCGACGTTATACCATCGCAGTTGCTTTTTGGCGTCTGCCATGTTTCCACCTGACTTTCTTCAAAAATGATAATGCTGTGTCCATTTTAGCGGTGCAACCCCACGTTTTTGGTGAACTCGCCACCACAATTCCGTAAGAAAGTCATGAGCGACTAGCCATTTAACGCTTTTTATTTGCCCATTTATGGCGATCGTACCTGGCGCGACATCAAAAAGTGCGCCTGCGATGGCTTTTACCCATCACAGGCGCACAAGAGAAGTGGCACAGGGATTAGAAGTAATCGTACAGCTGTGTCTGCCGCTGCAGGAAGGCGTCGCCAACACTGGCGATCGTGAACGCATCCCCATCGATCAGCCCGAGGTTGGAGGCATCCCGCAGCGTGCGCACGCCAAAGCTGACCTTGACCAGCTGCTCAATGCTCAGGCGCAACGCAGGCGTTGCGGTTGAGGTGGCACGCTCGAAGGTGACCTGGCCGTCGTTGATGGCCAGCTGCCACAACCCGGCGTTGGCCGGAAGAAAGTCATCTTGAATGGCGATCACCACTGGCGCGAGGTCCGAGACCTGGTACGGATAGCGCTGCATAAAGTCCTGCACATCCACGATCCGCGCCATCATGTACGCGCGCACGGTAGTGGTCAGCGCCCCCGGCTCCGGCAGCAAGTCATGCAGCGACTCCGGGTTGCCGGTTGTGTAGACGAACTGCGCAAACGCGGTGCGGTGCGCCGTGATGAAGCGGGCCAGCGCGAGCAGCGCATCCAGGTCATCGTGAAACTGCTCCAGGATCCGGAAGGTGTCGCCATCGCGCTCGTAAATCACGTAACCGGTCGGCCGCTCGCCTAGCATCGCCACGGCCACCTCGCGGTTCGGGTAGTGATCGGCCATGTTGCTCCACCACCAGTCTGCCCGGCGCAGTCCGCCGCGGGTGGCGTCCTTGCTACGACCATAGACGGCCGCCATCGCCTCGATCGCCGCGCGAAACGGCACCCGCGCCACGGTAACAGCGGCCGACACCCGCGGCACCTTCGGTAAGTCGCGCGCTGCGATGGTGTGGGTCACTTGGTCGAACGCGCCTTCGTAGCCGAAACGCCGGTAAAAGGTGCTGGAAAATGGCGCGAGGTATGACAGGGTTTCACCGTTGGCCCGCATGTCCGCAAAGGCCTGCTGCATGATGGCACTGATGCCGCCGTGCCCGCTGGCCTCCGGATAGCTGGACACATAGCCTACCCCGCTCATCTTGTACGTCACGCCGGACAGATCCACCTCAAAGTGGGTGCCGAGCAGCCCACTTTGCAAAGGTGTCCCCACTGCCCAGGCGGCAGAGTGCGCGTACAGGCTCGCAAAGGCCCGGTCGCGGGTCTCGCTTTGGGGTTTATGAAACGCGTAGCGGGCCAGCGCGTAAAACGCGGCTTCGTCTTCCGCAACTAATCGGCGTACTTCAGTCAAAATCGCTCAGCTCCTTTAGGGATGATACCTTCAGTATAGCAAACTCCCAGGCCTGCTTAAGGTTTTCTTAGCCGAAAGGTCACACTTTCGTTACGCCTTGCCCCGCTTTTTGACCACACGTCCTGATTATGATGAAGTTAATCAAATCAGCCAGCGCTTTGGAAAGGATGACTCCCATGGAACTTCAATCAAACGTCTACACCGCCCAGCTTGACCGCATCACGTACCCCACCATCGCGGCGCACACCGAAGACGGTGCGGTGCTGGTGATCGAAACCAACGAAAAACAGCGCCGTGACCCCCAATTCTGGGCGGCCATCAGCGCCATTCTCAAAGCGAAACTCTGGGTGCCGGTTTCCACGCAACTGCACCAATTGTTTGATGCGGACTGGCTGGTGCCGGCTTCCCTGTAGCCCTTACTTCGACTGCTGTGAAGCGAACCGATTGGCCGCCACGATCAGCGTCACGACCGCATCCTTGGACAACGCCGCCGTGATGGTCGCCAGGTGCCCGCTTGTGGCCACCGCCCCGATCACTTCCAACCCGTACTTGATCAGGTTCAAGTCCTTTTTGGGCTGGTACCCGCCTTCAAACACCGGCTCGTGATTATAGGTGAAGTTGATCTCGTCGTTAACGATCGATCCATCGACGTGGTTGACCATGATCCGGTCTTCCAGCTCACGAAGCGGCAGGTCGTCTGCCAGCAGGTTGAGCTTGTGGTCAGACTCCTCCTTGTCGTACTGCCCTTGGTGCATCTCCAAGTAATGGACGGCCGGCTGCGCCAGCACGTTCAAGTAGTCGACCGCGGCCGCGATCCGCTCCAGCGGGAGTTGTTCGTTGTTTTCAAGCAGTGCTTGGGTCTTGGCTTCCAGCCAATCGGCAAGTTCACTGACACCATATTGATCCATGTGTGGCCCTTCCTCTCTGTGACTATCGCACTTATTGTATCATTTTGGTCCGCGGGGGGAAACCAAGCCGCCACGCGCGATTTAACGCTTTTGCAATCATTGCCCGGGGAAAACTATGCGATACTGAAGCTAGAGGAGGGGAGCACATGCCGAATCGTCATCAACCATTACCGCTTTATGACGGCCAGGGCCAGCCGCTCAAGCTGAAGCTCAAGGTCACCTACAAGTTGCGCGTCAAAAACGGCTACATCCTCGGCTTACAACCGGATCAACGCCAGACGCGCCTCCCGAACTTACTCGCGGCGCATCATCCGCTCCAACCCTAAGTCAATCACACAGCGGCTGAGACAAAATGCGGTTTTAGCCCAGAGTATAAGCAAGCAACCCCGCGAAACCCGAACTTAGGTTTTGTGGGGTTGCTTGCTTATACGGCCAGGGCGTCGCATTTTGACTCGTACTATTCCGTAATAGTCGTGATTCATTCTTGGGCCGTTAATTATGTCTCGGCCCCTTCACTTTTTTCAATCGCGCTATGGGGCCTTGGGGGCCGTCATCGCCATGATCACCACCGTCGCAATGATCACCACCCCACCGACCAGCTCCGCCCCACTGAGGTGAAAGCCCATGAACACCACTGCCGTCAGCGTCGCCGCCAGCGGCTCAAAGGCGTCCAGCAGACTCGCCGCGGTGGCCGTGATGAACTGCAGGCTGGCCAGGTACACGAGGTATGCCACAATTGTCCCACCGATCACCACGAAGGCGTAACAGCCCCACCCAGTGGCATCCATTTGCGGAAAATCCTGCCACACCGGTGCTTTGATGCTGACTAAGAGGCCTCCGATCAGCTGGGCCCAGGCGCTGATGACCAGTGGCGAATACCGCGTCAACAAGTCTGCGGGCAACAACGTGTACAGCGCAGCCGCCAGTGCGGCCAGCAATCCCCAAAACAGGGCCTGTGGACTGATGGCCAGCTGCGTCAGGTGCCCCTTGGTCACCACCATCAGGGTGCCAAACATCGCCAAGGCGATAATGGCGACATCTAGCCGCCGCGGCAGCGTGCGCGTCATCACCGCCAGGATCACCAACACCACCACCGGTGATAGGTACTGCAAGATCGTGGCCGTCGGGGCATTGGCCACTGCCACTGCTTTGAAGTAGACGTACTGCATCGCGATCATGCCAAACAAAATGAACGCCACGAGTTGCAGCGCGTCGCGGCGGTTGCGCCACGGCGCCCACAGCGCTTGCGGCGTCCGAAACGCCGCATACGCCAGGGTCACCACCCCGGCGATGACCATTTTGGAACCGATCAGCCACGATACCGACACGCCTTGCGCAAACATCACTTCGCTGGCCGGCCCCGCGATCCCCCATAGACTTGACCCCAGGATCGCAAGCGCGATTCCCAGCCACCGTTTGTGTTGCATGACGCCTCCTATTGGTTGTTCATCAGTCGTGTGCAAGGTGGTCATCGATCACCCCCGCGCCTTGCAGGAAGCTGTACGCGCTGACCGGCCCGATCATCGTGATGCCGTGTTGCTTCATATCCTTTGCCACGCGGGCCGACAGCTCGGTTTGGGCCGGGATCGCCGCCGCCGACTTGGGCCGGTTGACCAGCTGCGCGCCGGCCGTGAACTGCCAAACATACGCATCAAAGCTGCCGAAGTCGGCTTGGATCTGCTGAATGGCGCGCGCATTCGTGACGATCGACGTCAGCTTGCGCCGATTGCGAATCAACCGCGCGTCTTGCATCAGTGGTTCCAGGTCCGCCGGGGTCATCCGTGCCACCTGATCGAGGTCAAAATTGTGAAAGGCTTCATTAAATGCGGCCCGCTTCAACAAGACCAGCTCCCAGTTCAGGCCGATCTGTAGGCTTTCCAGCGCCAGCAGTTCAAACAACGCGCGGTCATCATGTTTGGGCACGCCCCACTCGTGGTCATGATACGCTTTGAGAATGGGGCTTTTGTTCCCCCACCACGTCTCATCTTTTGCCATTTGATCGCCTCCTCAGCCTTAGATTACGCCGAAAGCGGTAAAACACCCGCACAATGCTGGGCACCGTCAGGATAAAGGGCCAGTTTTTCCTAGAGCCGCTAAGTGCGCTTTGCTTCGCTCTGGAACACAAAAATGGTCCGCTTCGTGAGCAGACCACTTGATGCGTTTAGGCTTCGGTCTTGACGATCAGCACATCGCACGGGGCGGTCCGGTTCACGTATTCGGTCACGGAGCCGACCAAGACGCGCTCCATCGCATTGAGGCCCGTGGCCCCGATGATAATGAGATCGGTGTGGTGGTCATGCGGAAAATCGGTGGCGACAACGGTCTTCGGGTTGCCGAAGCGCACGTGGATGGCGACATCGGTCAACCCAGCGGTTTTCGCCCGCTCGGCCAAAGTGTCCAGGTACTTCTCGGCGTCCTGGGTCAGCTGGTAGATCGCATCGCCGGAAATCATGCCACCGTAGCCACCGATGAACTGCTTGGTGTCGAGGACATTCAAGATATCGAGGTGCGCGTGATTCGCCTCCGCGACTTTGACCGCCTTGCGAAAGGCAAGCTCAGCCTCATCGGAACCATCGACTGGCACCAGTAGCGTATTGTATTCCTGGTCCATATGATCACATCCTTGTCTGAATACCTTAAGCGTACCGCCGTGGGGACAGAAAGGCAAGCATTGGCCGACCTGAGCGGCAACCCCGGCGAGGATTGTTTTTACCCTGAAAAAGGGGGTTCAAGTGACGCTAATTATGATTTTTTTGTGAAGTTCAGATAATGATGCTAATAAATGCCAATCCATTCATTGCATTTCATTCCTGATAACGCTACATTAATAGGTGAACCGAATCATCATTCGTGCTCGCATCCTAAAGAATCGTGGTGAAAAATTTTATGACAGAAACAGTTGGCAGCGCCTTACGGCAAATCCGTAAGGGCCGTGGCGAATCGATCGTTGAAGTCGCTAAGGCCACCCACACTTCCCCGGCAAGCTTTACTAAGTGGGAGAACGACCAGACCATCCCAAGTGAGCGGAGTATCCGCAAGCTGGCAGAGTACTACAACACGGACCCGATCAACATCCTGGCACTCGCTTATCCCGATAAGTACGCCAGCCAAAAAGAGGCACAGGTCGACCTGAGTGACCGCAACGTCATCCGCGTTGAGGACCTTTTGAGCGACAAGTGCGTGTTGACTTACAACAATGACGTCTTGGCCCAAAGCAAAAAGGACCTGGTCGCCTCATTCACAGCCGGTTTGATTATCGGAAGCACCGCTTCAACCGAGGAATAACCGTCTGCACCATCATGAGAGGCCGGGCCAACGCTCGGCTTTTTGTTTGCTTCCCCTAAAGGAGGACCCCCGGTGACCCCAATTTTATTAGATATTCACCACGGCTTCAACTTTCGCGACTTGGGTGGTTATGCCACCACGACCGGGCAGCGCGTCAAGCCGGGCCGCCTGATTCGGGCCGGCCGGTTGAACGAGCTGTCCGAACACGATCTGCAGACGCTCACGGACTACGGCCTGGCGATCGATGTCGACTTTCGCTCGCCGCAAGAGCGGACGGAGGCGCCTGACCGCCTGCCGGCTGGCGTCGACTACCAGTTCGCGCCAGTGTTTCCAACAGATGAAACGCAGGTGTCCAAGAAAACCACTGAGCTGCGCGCAAATTTTGCCACCGATCCGGCGGCCGGTTTTCAGCACATGGTCAACATGTACGCGAACTTGGTCGTCCAGGCCAGCGCGCATCAAGCCTACCGCCACTTCTTTGACCTGCTGCTAGCCAACGCCACCCCGGGTGCCTTGCTGTTTCACTGCACCGCCGGCAAGGATCGCACCGGTATGGGGGCCGTTTTTCTGCTGACGGCGCTCGGGGTCGATGCCCCCACCGTTCGCGCCGATTACTTGGCCTCAAACGCGCTACTGACAGTTCCGCGTCAGCGAACCGCAGCCAAAATCCGCGCCACCGGCGGCAGTGACGCCTTGCTCGCCTCTACCAAAGCTCTGGGCTCGGTGGACGCCGCGTACCTTGACGCCGCGCTGACTACCATCACCCACACCTACGGCAGCCTGGCTGCGTACCTCACCGATGTGCTGGGCGTGACCGCCGCGCAAACGCGCGAGTTGCGCCAGCTGTACCTCGAATGAGCATCCCGGCGCGAAAGCGCGTATAATTGAGTTAGCAAACAAAGGGAGGGATACGCATGAAACTATACCAAGGCTTGACGCAAGTTCACGTCAATGACGCGCTCGCAGACGACGCACCCGACTTCAAGATCACGACGGAACTGACGAAACCGCTGAACTTCACCCCATCACTGCTTTATCACTACATCGACGCGGTGTTGCAACCCGGCAGTCGCCACGATCAAAACAATCTCTTGTACGTCACCGACCCTGCCTTTATCGGTGAAAATTTTGACTTCAGCAGCATTGAAGAGACCCACGTCCTCAAAGACTTCGAGGAAAAAATGGCCTTTGCGCGCCGCTTAGTCGCCGACTTGAACCGGCACATCGCCGTGAACATCGACCTGACCAAGCACGAGTTCCAGCTGTTGTTTGTGGACTAAGTGAACGATCGGCGCCTTTGAGGCCGTCACGCTGCTGGCCGATTGAGACTGAGACAAAAAGCGGTTTTAGCCCAGAGTATAAGCATGGCCTCCTGTAAAACCTGCACTTAGGTTTTACAGGAGGCCACGCTTATACGGCTTGCTCTGCTCGTTCGAACATAGTGAGCTACGAGCAGACATGCGGTAGAACGGGCGTCGCTTTTTGTGTCGTACTGTCCTGGAATCGTCGTGGTTCATTCTTGAGCCGTTAATGATGTCGCAGCCCCTTTGAATCCAGTTCGTCAGGCCCGTTGGCGGTGCGTCGCACGCACCACCGGCATCGCCACCGCCACCGCTAGGGCGGCCTTGAGCGCATCCCCCGGCAGGTACACGAGCACGCCTAGGGCACTGGCCGCCAGCGGCACCTGGGTGCTCACCGCCAGCCACAGCGCCCCCAGCACGTTCGGTAGTAACACCGCGCCCAGCCCCATGGCCACACTCAGGCTAAGCCAGCGCGGTCCACGCGCCAATCCGGCCCGCACCCCGGCCACCGCTAAGGGGGTCAGCAACCAGCCGAACATGAAGCCGGCGGTTGGCCCGAGAAAAAGCGCTGCGCCACCGCGGCCCCCGGACAGCACCGGCAGGCCCACGGCGGCCAGGCCGAGCAGCAGGCCGATGGTGGCCGTCGCCGGGCGCACCGGCAGGACTAAAGTGACCAGCATCACGGCAAAATTTTGCAAGACGATCGGCACTGGTAAAAAGCCCACCGTCAGCGGCGGCATGGCCGCCAGCAGAAGCAACAGCGCCAGCATCAACGCCATGCGCGTCAGGATCGAAGTTCGTGTCATTGGTGACTCCTTTCTTAGCCAAAGCAACGTGGTGCATGCGCCAATAGTCAGGCTTGAGGCGCGCTTACGGCGTTAGCCGAGACCTGCGCCAAGTGACGCCGTGGCGCTCAGCAACGCAAACGGTTCTTCGGCAGTCTACCACAGGTGCGTGGGCCGCGCCAAGCACCACCCGCCCTACCGCTTGCCCCACCAAGAATGCTATAATGTTTGCCGAAAGGGCGTGACACCATGGACACTTACCCCAAAATGCGTGAAGGCAAAACGCCGCTGCCGACCAGCACGGGAGGCACCCAGCCGCTGTGGCAGGCACTGGCCGCCAAAGCCCCTAAGCTGAGCGGCCTGCGCGTGCTTGCACTGCACGCCGGTGATGGCTGGTTCTGCCGCTACGCCGTTAATCAAGGCGCCATCGCGGTCCTAGGCGTCGATCATGACGCGGCTGCCGTCAGCGCCGCGCGCGAGTTGGCAAGCTCCGATCGGCTACGCTACCGCATCATGCCGGACGACCGCTTGAACCTGTTGACCGGGCCCTACGACCTGATCCTAGGCACCTTCGACCTGCGCCACGATGACTTGCGCCGCATGACCCACCAGCTGAGCAAACTCCTGCGACCGGGCGGCCAACTGATTGCCGCGGTGGCCACCCCGCTACCGGGGCAGGCCGATGCGACTGGGCTGCAGATCAAAGATATTTTCACCAGTCGGCTCTCCATCGAACAGCTTTACCAGGTTTCCGACACACGCCTGAGCGCCAGCGCCCAGGTGCACTTCATCCTCGGGAGCCGCGTGCGCCATTAAGCCTAAAAATCCGGGTCAACGTCAAGCGTTGGCTCGGATTTTGCGTTACAGCTCATTGTCTTCAGCCATTTTCACCATCGTCACGATCAGGTAGATCACCAGATACAGCACAAACAGTGCGTAGATGGTGACCAAAAAGCCGCCGTGCGACGGCCCGAACGCGTCCGCACTGCGGCGCCACGACACCGCGCTGGACCCGGCCCACATAAGCGCCACCGCCACCGTGTTCAGCGACTTCACGTGCGTGCGCCAGGCCAGCCAGAACCAGGCGATGGCCGCCACTACGGTCAGCCCACCCATGAGCCAGACGTCTTGCGGCCACGGTAGCGCCCACTGCCCCACTGTCAGTGGCCACCGCACCAGCGCCGCCAGCCCCAGCACCCACAAGGCAAGCACGCCGACCAGCGCGCACCGACTGCCCCAGCGTTGGGTGCGGGTCCCAAAGGGCAGCTGCTGCAAGGCGTGCACCACGCCCCAGCACCCGGCCGCCGTCAGCGCAACGGCCCCCAACATCAATTCGGCGTTCAGCGTCATGACGGCCCCAAGCGGTGCCTGCACCACCATCGCCAGCAGCAGGCCGGTCACCACGACCAACCCGGCAAGTGTCCCACGTGGCCCGTAGCCCACGGCGGGTAGCTGCGCCAGCACCGCGTTAGCCATCGCGCGCGGCGCCTGACCGAACACGGTCACCGCAGTCAGCCCGTCTCGTTCAGCGGCCAACAGGTCCGTGCCCATCGCCATCAGTTGCGTGTTCATCGCGGCGCGGTCATGCAGCCACCCTTGCAGCCACATCGCCATGCGCAGCTGCTCGAACCACCGCCGGTCCGCCGGGGTCAGCTGGCGGATCAGTGCGTCCAGCTGCCGCTCCCCCTTAGTCGTTTGCCCCATCATCTTGCCCCTCCTGCGGTGCCAGCACCGCCGCGACCTGACTGCCTAACTGCGCCCATTGTTGCTCAAACTCCCGCAGCGTCCCCTGCCCCTGCGGTGTCAGATGAAAATACCGCCGCGCGGGCCCATCGGCCGATGGGATCAGCCGGCCGACCAGGTCGCCTTGCTTCTCCAGCTTGGCCAAAAGCGGGTACAGAGTGCCCCCGACCACGCTGGTGAACCCGTAATCGTGGAGTGCCTGCATCAGCTCATAGCCGTAGCTCTCCTGGCGCGCCAGGATGGCAAGCACGCAGCCCTCCAGCACCCCTTTTAGTAATTGCGTCTGTGCCATGGGCTCCTCCTAGTTAGTTTTACTATCTACTCGAAGTATCGCGCGGCCACTAGGGTTTGTCAACCCCTAAGCGCGCGGCATCGCCTGGGCGAAGGCGGCCGCGGAACGGCCCGTCACCGCGAACACGACCGTGGCGAACGCGCCCCTGAACTCCGCGCGACGCAGCTGGCGGGCAAAGCATTCGGCCACCGGTGCCACCGGATTGCCAAACGCGCC
This sequence comes from Lacticaseibacillus daqingensis, assembly GCF_003946115.1. Lineage (GTDB taxonomy): Bacteria > Bacillota > Bacilli > Lactobacillales > Lactobacillaceae > Lacticaseibacillus > Lacticaseibacillus daqingensis. Next base: position 85,329 of record NZ_RHOH01000003.1, read on the forward strand.
GGTGCCGTACGCCCCGAGGATCAAGTGACGCACGCCATGCGCCTTGAACGCGCGCAGGGTCTGGTTGATCTGCGCCTCGATCGCTGCCAGCGCCTGCGTTTCCGGCAGGTTCATGAACTGACGGCGATTGGGGTCGGCGATGGTCACGACGTCGAGGTAGTGGGCAACAAGCGGCGCCCCCATCGCGTTCAGCACCTGCCGGCAGTGGGCGGTGTAGAGCAGCTGCGCGGTCAGCCCGTTGTAATCACGCGCCGCCTGGTTTTGCGCGTAGTAACTGCCGGCAAACTGCCGCAGCTCGGGCAACAGGTACGTACACTTGGCGATACTCTGCTCCTGCGCGACGATGCCGAACTCGACGCCACCACCCGGGGTGATGGGACTGGCAAAGTTCATCACCCCAGCGGGTGCTGGCGTCTGCGCCATCACCGCCACCACATCGGCGGCCACCACCCGCCAGGTGACCGGGTCAGCGCCCACCGGCGGGGTCTCGGGCAACAGGGTGCGCTGCCAGTGCGTGCGCGGGCGGTCCGGGTCCGCCTCATACGCCGCCAAACTGTGCTGTAACATCGCGACTTGATCCATTTTGATCACCTCCGTAGCCATTGTACCCCGCCGGCCCAGACAGGCGCTGACCAGGCGACCAAAAAGTGCGGCGCAGGCGTGACAAGTTGCGCGGTTTTCACCCATTGCCCCGGCAACAATGCTAGAATAGTCACAAATACACTGTTGAAATGGGGAATACACAATATGGATAGTGGCCAAGTCGCCTCTAATCTACTGGTGATGGTCATCACCTTCCTGTTCGCCGCGTTCTTCGTGGCGAGTGAATTCGCGCTGGTGCAAAGCCGGCCAAGCGCGTTGGCGGAAATGCTTGAAAACGGCACGGGCAACCGGGCGAAGCTCAAACGTGCCTTACGCATGGTTCACAACCTCAACGAATACCTGTCCACCACGCAAGTCGGCGTGTCCGTTGCAGGCATCATCTTAGGGTGGATCGGGGAAGCAACCGTTGAGTTCCTGCTGGTCGACCTGCTCAAAATCACGCACGTGCAGCTACCCGGCGGCGGTTTGCACGTGTTCGGCGCCGTGTTTGGCGTGCTGCTGTTGACCTACTTTGAAGTCGTGCTGACCGAAATCGTGCCCAAGAACGTCGCGATCGATTTTCCCATCAAGGCGCTGATGTTCGTCGTCACCCCGCTGCACTACTTCCATATCCTGTTCTACCCGTTCGTGTGGATCTTGAACGTGTCCGCCACCGGGTTGGTGCGCCTGCTGGGCATGAAGCCGGCCGAGGAAGGCAATGAGGCCTTCACGCAGGCCGAGATCCTGAACCTCAGCAAGGCCGCCGTCACCACCGGCGAAATGGACCAAAACGATGTCACCTACATGCAGCGCGCGTTTGACCTCAACGACAAAACCGCGCACGACATCATGGTCGACCGCACGAGCCTGGAAGTCGTCGACATCACCGCCACGGTCAAGGAAGTCCTGCGCGACTACCTGACCGAGGGCTACTCGCGCTTCCCGGTGGTCGCAGACGGCGACAAGGACAAGGTGCTCGGCTACGTTTACATCTATGACCTGGTCAAACAGGCGCAAGTCGACCCGAACATCCGCGTGTCCAAGCTGCTGCGCGCCATCGTCACCGTGCCTGAAGTGACCCCGATCCACAACATTTTGCAGCAAATGATCCAAAAGCAGACCCCGATCGTGGTGGTCGTCGATGAATATGGCGGCACCAGCGGGATCGTCACCGACAAGGACATCTACGAGGAGCTGTTCGGGACCGTCAAGGACGAAATCGATGACGTGTCCGACGAATACATCATCAAGACGGATCAGCCGGATGTCTACAAGGTTTCCGGCAAAACGACGCTGTATGACTTCGAGCGCTACTTCCGCACCGAGCTCAAGTCCTTCCAGGAATCCGACATCGTTACCATCGCCGGTTTCTTGATGGAGGACCACCCGGACCTGAAGCTGCACGACAGCGTAACACTTGACCGCTACACCTTCACCGTCACCGAGTTCGCCCGCGGCTTCGCCAACTGGTTCGAGGTCACTGTGGGCCCCGCCATTATCCCGCCGGTGGATGACGACGAGGCCGAGAAAAACAAGTAACCCCGCCAAAGAAGCGCCCGGCCAAATGAGCCGAGCGCTTCTTTGTATGGCCTAGGGTGTGTTTTAAAATATCTGCGTCGCGCGTCTCTTGAAATTTGTAGGTCGTAAACATAACCATTTTAGCGGATGCCTGAGTTATTCGTAATCAGAGGCCGGAGGTACGGCCAGTGCCACTGGAAGCGGAGGCGGATGGCGAGCCAGCGCGCTTGCCGGCAACGCCGCAAGCCACCGTAGGGAGCATCGCGACCGGAGGCGTGTAATTGCTGTTAGCTGGCGGTCTTTGCCGGCTTACAGCAAGGGCGGGTCTGGAGACCGTACTTTGGCTCCAGAGAGCCCCACGCGTTCCGCCGCCACCCACCGGAGCTGGAAGTGGCACTGGCTGGACCGGAGTCCGGGAGTTTAAAACACCCCCTAGACTAATCCGCCAGGCGCCCGCCACGCCTCACCGCGCGGTGAAGAACGCCCGCAGCGCGCGGTCCACCACCGGATTGCCTTCGTTCAGGCGGCTGTGTTGCGCCGCGGCGCCGTGTGCGGCCATCTCCTGGTACGCCACCGGCCAGTCGCGCAGCACCCAGCGGAGGCTGCGCGCCGACTGCACAGTCACCGCCGTGTCCGAGGCCGAGCCATCCCTCACGTCACCGTACAGGTTCAGCACCCGCTGCGCCTGAAACTGCCGGCGCAGTGCCAGCAGGTGCGCAAAGCCGGGGCGCTGCTGGCTTGGCTGGCCGCTGGGCGCTAAGCGCACCTGATGTGGCGGGTCGTTCAGGCGCAACACGCCGTTGTACGGCCCGGCGATCACGGCGTATGCCCCGAGGCTGTGGCCCACCGCGCTGACGGCCCGCACCCCGTACCGCGCCTTCAGTCGCGCGTACACCGCCAGCAGCCACCGGGTGAACGCCGCCGCCCCCGCCTTGTTGGCCTGAAACACCACCTGCACCAGCGGCGCGCCAGCCCCGCCGTGTTCACGCGCAAGGTGCAGCCCGCCGGTGCGATCCACGGTGACCCGCAAGGCGAAGTGGCCGACTCCGGCGCGTTCAAGGCCCTCGATCAACGGTGTGGTCGAGCGCGCCGAGCCCCCGTAACCGTGCACGAACACGATCGGCACGGTCGCGGCTGACAGTGCCGGCCGCTGCGGCATCAGCGTGCTGCCGAGCAGTAGCCCCAGTAACAGCCAGCCCTTCACGAGGCGCTGGCCCAATCGCCTTGTAAGTTTCATCGCGTCGCCTCAGTCAATGAAAATTTTAATTCCGCAAAAAGTCGTCGGGGGTGCGGCCTAAGGCCTGACAGATCGGCCACGCTGGCCGCTCCAGTCACCGGTGCGCCCTTGCGGCCAAATGTGACACCTCACGCGTTTTATCACTGATTATTTGTTAGCCGTGCTATTATAGAACATAAAGTTTTTTTATGAAAGGAATGACCCTTGTGACTCAACCGACTGATATCAACGGTAAGCCGTACCATCGCGGATTGATGGTGGCCACGCTGTTGATCGGGACGTTCACGACGTTTTTGACCCAGACCATCCTGACCACGGCCTTTCCCACGCTGATGCGCGACTTCCATATCAACGCCAGCGCTGTGCAATGGCTCACCACCGGCTTCATGCTCGTCATGGGCATCATGATCCCGGTGTCCGCTTGGCTGCTCAGCAAATTCAACGTCAAGCACCTGTACCTGACCGCTATCGGCATCTTCTTCCTGGGCACGCTGATCTCGCGCTTCGCCCCCACCTTTCAAGCACTCCTGGTCGGCCGCCTCACCCAGGCGGTCGGGGTCGGGATGTCCGCGCCGACCTTCCAAACCGTGATGTACTCGATTTTTCCGCCTGAAAAACGCGGTAGCGCGATGGGCTTGGCCGGCATTGTCATCGGCCTCGCCCCGGCGGTGGGCCCCACGCTGTCTGGCTGGGTGCTGCTCAACCACAGCTGGCGCGCCCTGTTCTCCGTCATCCTGCCGATCGCCGCGCTGGTGTTCCTGCTGGCGCTGTATGCGATGCGCAAGGTGCTGCCGACCACGGATCCTAAGATCGACGTCACCAGCGTGGTGGAATCCACGCTGGGGTTCGGGGCGGTCCTGTACGGTTTTTCCACCGTCGGCGACCGCGGCTGGCTGGACCCGGTGGTGCTGGGCACGCTGATCCTCGGCGTGGCGTTCATCGCCTTGTTCGCTTACCGCCAACTGCACCTGCCTGTGCCGCTGCTGGAGCTGCGCGTCTTTAAAAGCCGCGCCTTCACCCTCAGCGTCATCCTGACCGCCGTGGCCTTCATGTCCATGGTCGGGGTTGAAATGGTGCTGCCAATGTACATCCAGACCATTCGCGGCGAGTCGGCCTTTCACTCCGGGCTGATCCTGTTGCCCGGTGCCATCATGATGGGCATCATGAGCCCAGTCACTGGGAACATTTTCGACCGCATCGGGGCCAAGCGCCTGGCGCAAACCGGGCTGTTCCTGCTACTCGTGGGCACCTTCCCGCTAATCACGCTGACCGCCGACACGCCGATCCTGTTCGTCACGGTCATCTACACCGTGCGCATGTTCGGCATCACCATGGTCACCATGCCCGTCACCACTGCCGGCATGAACGCCCTGCCGCCTGACCTGATCAACCACGGCACCGCGGTCAACAACACCGTCCGCCAAGTCGCCGCCTCGATCGGGACCGCGATCCTCGTGTCGGTGCTGGCCACCGTGACCAGCGCCAATGCGCCAGCTGCCGCGTTGCGCGCCACGGCCCCGCTGAAGTTTGCCGCCCAGCTGGCCAACGCCACCGTGGCCGGCTACCGCGCCGCCTTCGTGGTGTCGCTGATTTTTGCCGCGCTGGGCTTCATCCTCAGCTTCCGGCTGCCAACTGACCGCATCGATGGAGGTGACCCCGCATGATTCTTGTAATTATGGCGCTTGCCGCCATCGCCTACTTCTTCGTCGCGGTGCTCACGCCCCACGGCCCGCGCCGCCGCCTCGGCGTCACCCTGTTGGGGGCGCTGCTCATCCTGTGCGCGCTGGGCATCGCCGCCAACGACGCGACCCATTTTGGCTTCAAAACCGTCACCCAAACGCGCACCACGCCGCTGGTCGGCACCCCTAGCGCCACCACGCTGACCACCCACCGAGTGGGCACCGCCGTCGCCGTGCGCTACCGCACCAACCCGCTGACCACCACCGTCAAGCAGGTCACGCCCAGTGCCACGGTCACGACCAAGATCCGCCGCGGCCCGCAAGCCCACGTGACCACTACCGACCGCGTACTCGCCTACAACGGCAAGTGGGCCGCCTTCCTTTTCGCTTGGAGCGGCCAAGCCGGCCAGCGCTTGCACCGCACCGTCACGTTCACCGTGCCAAGCGGGTGGCAAATCAAATAACAATCGTGGCGCTCATGCCACCGTGAAGCGGCAGTCACTGACCGGCGCGCACCGTTCGGAACCCCCGAATCTGATGCGCGGCACGCAGTGGCTGCCGCTTTGTTGTGTTGATTCAGATTTAGGCAGTGCACGCTAGCATAGCGCACGCACCACAACGCTCACCCAGCCGAAAACAAAAACCATCAGTTCAAACCGCCGCTGAATTTTCCTGATCCCGCTTTGGTGTCTGGCTCGGACAGCGCCCTGCCAGATGAGACCGGTGAGTAACAGGCCCATGAACGCGGCCTTGAGTGGCGAAAAGGGCGACCCAAACCAATGCGCAACGATCAGGGCAAGAAGGCCGCAATCTGCGATTAGAACCAGGATGACACGGGGTTTTTTCATGTCGTGATCACACCTCCTCTGATAATTAGGTAGACGCTCATCCTATCAAACCACACGTTTAGATTGTGTGCAACCGAAATCTTGCGTTTCCAAATTAAAAACGGCACGCCCCCGGGAAAACGCCCGGAAGCATGCCGTTCAACAGGTGCACCATCAGTTCGTCATTATCGCGGCGACAGGCCGCAGCCGCTCAAGGCCAGTCACGGCGTTACCCGCCGGCGCACCGGCTGGTTGCGCCTGAGCCAGTCCTTGAAGAACAGGACCAACCCAAGCGCACCGAGCCCCAGTAGGCCCAGACCCTTAGCGCTCAGCACCGGCCGCACCGCGAACAACAAACCGCTGACCACGAACAACACCGCGTCGCGCGCCAGCAGTTCCGCGCGGGCATTGCGCCCCATGCTCCACAGGCTGGCCGCGATCACTGCGACGGCGATCACTGCTTCAATCAAAATCAATCGTATCATCTTGCGCCCCTTTCCTTACCGATCAACGGCTAAGCCGGCACCGGCGCTGGTTGCTTTTCCCAGGTGAAGGTGCGGTGCTCAAGGCGCAAGACACCATCGCACTGCGCGGCCACGCTGGGCTCATGGGTGACGATGATGACGCACTTGCCCTGCTCGTGGGCGATCTGGTTGAGCAGCGCGATCACAGCGTCCGTGTTGGCCTCATCGAGGTTACCGGTCGGCTCATCGGCCACGACCAGCGGCGCGTCGCACACCATGGTGCGGGCGATGGCCACGCGCTGCTGCTGGCCGCCGGAAAGCTTCTGCACGTTTTTGGTCATCTGCTCTTGAGTCAGGCCGAGCTTCGTCAGCATTCCGGCCGCGTAGGCCTTGGCGCCTTTGTGGCTTGCATTGGTGATGGCCATGGCGGTCATCAAGTTTTCCAAGGCCGACATATAGGTGAACAGGTTGTACGCCTGAAACACGATCGCCACCTTGTCGCGCCGGTAGTTGGTCAGGCCGTGCTGCTTAATGTCGGTCCCTTCGATCAGGATCTGCCCGGCTTTGGGCGCGTCAAGCCCCGCCAAGAGCGACACCATGGTCGTTTTGCCGGAACCGGACTGGCCCACGATGGCGTAGGAGTGGCCGGCCGCAAAGGCCAAGTTCACGTCTTGAAACAGGTACTGGTCCTTATCGGTGTACCAGTACGCGAGTTGTTTGGTTTGTAACATCAGGCTACCTCCGTTAATTGATCAGAATCTTCTTCGGGTTCAGGCGCAAGATGCCACCTGCCCCGGCCAGGATCGCCACGAGGATGATCAGTAGGCCGAGGCCAAAGAGCAGCGCCACGTCTTGCCAGTTCACCTGCGTGGCCAGCTTCGCCTGCTTCGCTTGCGCTTGCTGCGTTGTCGCCCGGCTCGTGCCGCCTGGCATCTGACCGCCTGGGGCCCCGCCAGGCCCACCTTGACCGGTTTGCCCCCCTTGACCACCGCCGCCAGGGCCACCTTGGCCCTGCGTGTTGCTGGTGGTCGTCGTCTGGGCGCTGGCGATCACTTGAGTCGCCAACTTATCGCCAACGAACTTACCGCCGACACTGGCCACGCCCACCCCGATCAGCAGGATGACGAACAGCTCAACGAAGAACTGGGCGATCACCTTGCCGCGCTTTTCCCCAAGGGAGAGCAGGATGCCGATTTCGTAGCGGCGCTCGCGGATCATCAGGATAACGATCAGCGCGAGGATGATGGTGCCGGCGATCGCGACCAGCCAGACGATTTTATCCGCAAAACTGGTCACCGATGCCATGGAGGCCTTGACCATCTGGTACGACTGATCGTCGGCGTTGATGCTATACGCGCTGGAGATCAGCTTCTTGGCCGCCTTTTGCACGCTGGTCACCTTGGCCGGCGTGGACACGGTGAAGGTGACGGAATCGGCGGTGTTCTTGTACTTGCTGCCCTTGAGCGTGTTGGCGAAGGTGTAGCTGGCAAAAATGGTGTTGGCCGGGTCGCTGGCCATCATGCCGCCGCCCATCGCACCGCTGCTGGACGCCGTGGACTTCGCCTTGTAGATGCCGACCACGGTCAGCTTGTAGGTCTTCGTCTTCCCGGTGTTTTGCACCGTGATGGTTGAGCCGACCTTCAGGCTGTTCTGGGTGGCCAGCTCGGAGTTGATCACCACGTTATTAGTGTTCTTGTCCTTGACCGTCAAGCCGCGCCCAGACTTCAGCGTATAGGTCTTGTCGCTGAAGTTGGCACTGCTGGCCGTGGCGGTGACCCCGCTGATCGTGATATCGCCCGTCGATTCTTCCTGGCGCATCGGCCCGGTCATCTGCCCGGTACTGGTGGTGATGGCGTCAAAATTCTTGGCGTTCGCACTGGTCGACACGGTGGCCGAGTAGCTTTCCAACCCTTGCAACTTGGCGATCTTCGCCGCGGTGCTCAGCTTCACCGGGGCCATGTTGAGGCTCGGCCGCGCCGCTGGCTGGCCGTCTGAGCTTGAGCTCTGGCTGGCCCGCATCTTCTGGAACGCCTTTTCGCGGTTGGCGCTGAGCGTCAACGTCGCCCCCACGCTGTCCTTAGCGTTTTGAGTGGCTTGGTTGGCAGCGCTTTTCAGCAACAGGCCGGCCATCACGAATAACATAATGGCACTGGTCACAAGGATCAATAAAGCGGTCCGGCCCTTTTTGGCGCGCAAGTTCAACCACGCACGTTTGATAAAATTCACACAGATTCCTCCCATCTCGGATAACGCGTCGTTCGACAGGATTAACGTTACGGACCAAACGTGGCGATTCTGTGAAAATTGTGAGGGTAAACTCGGCCCGAATTCGGAAGAAATGACGTGGTGGCGCGGGTCGCTTCGACGATGAGATGAGAATTGAATGATTGATCTCTCATTTTGTGGTATGATACGCCCAAGAAAGAGGGGATCGTCATGCGCCGTCAGCACACCCAACCCGACCCCGGCCGCTCGGTTGACGCCACCACGCAGTTGCTCACCGCACACTTATCAACGCAAACCCGGCTGAGTGCGGCCGACCGCGCTTGGGTGCGGCGCCGTCATCGGGACCTCGTACTGCTTTACGTGGAGCTGGCCCTCACCATCGCTTACCTGCTACTCGTCGTGATGGTCAATGTGGTCGCGATCCTCTGGGGCTTTGGTCTGATCCTACTGGCAAGCTTCGTCGTCGTGATCACGGAATGGATCACCGGTTTTTACCACCGGCCACAAGCCGCCAACCGCCCTGAATATGCCGCCCGCGCAGCTGCCGACCAGCTCGTTGGCAATGTCACCAGCAGCGCCCAGAGCCGCTTCCTCGGCCGTCACGCCGCCAAGGAGGATTAAGATGCTTAAGCAAATCTGGCACGCTTTGACCCAGAGCATCGCCACCCTGTTCACGTCGATCGCACAGGAACAGGACCGCCCATCTAATATTCATAACGCGACCCGCAAGCCGCGCCGCCCGAGATAGCGCACAAACAAACGGCCAGCAAGTTGATTGCTGGCCGTTTGTTTGCCCGTTGACCGGGCTATCCCTACAATGGAAGGCTTGGCCTGCGCGACAACAGTAGATGGCTGCCGCGCGAGGCGAAGTTGTTATAAAGGACAAACAGCGTCCCGATCAGAAGTCCTGCGACACTGCCAGAAAAGTGACCGTAGTCGACCAGCGTATAAAAAGCGTCAGAATACATCAACGGATACGCGTATGGGATCAGCTCCAGCAAGACGTACAAGAGCATGATCACAAACGCGGCGATGTTCGCCCGCTTGAACGGGTTGCGCAAAAACAGGAAACCCGGCAGGCAGAAAAACGCAATGCCGGTGAGCCCCGTCGACATGCCCACAAAGAATCCGTGAGCGCCCAGATCACTGAAGTAGATCGGGATATCCCCCTGATGCACACTGACATATCGCACGATCAGTTCACCGAACAAGTTGCCCATTATCCCGGTGGCAAGAAATAAACTCACAAACTTGCCTGGGCGCAAAAATTTACCCACCGGGATCGCCAGCAGAATCAGGAACAGACTGTTTGACAGCAACTCGATGAAGCCGTTGTTACTCAAGAACAGGCTGGTCACATACCGATAACTATTCAGAAGTGTCAGTTTGGTTGCATCGCCGACCAAGTAACCCTCCGAAAAATCGGCGAAGCGAGCACTGAATTGCGTCAATGCGAACAGCAGCCAGCAAACTGCCAGAATAATTGAAACAGGAATCACTAATGGAAATCTACCCTTGATTTTCATGGTTACTCTCCTATTACTTAATAACACCCCACCCAGAAAACTGGGGTCAAACTGAGCCACGATTGTCTCCAGATCATAATACAAAGATAAAAAAGCAACAAATGCTAAGCGTCCGCAACCACCGTGCTGGCCACTTAGACAGATTTGGCGATCGTCGTTGCGGCTCTGACATAACCAGTCACCATCGACTTCCGGAGGACGGCCGTTCAGTCAGCGGCACTGGAGGCGTAGGCGGATGGCGAGCCTGGTGCTTCCGGTCGCTGCGCTTCCGCCAGCAGCGTGCGGGCCATGCCGGCACACACGCCGCCATCCGCCGGAGCTGGAAGTGTCACTGGCTGAACCGGAGTCCGACATTTTACGCTTGCTCTTCCGTCTGCCCGTAAAAGTGGCTGAACTGCTCCTCCAAAGACAGCGGTCCCACGGTGAATGGCACGTTGGCCGCGAAAAGCGCCTGTGCCCAGCTGCCCACCGTCTCACCGGCGACTTCAGCCAGCGGCACGACGTTCAGCTGGTCCGTGTACGCCGTGGCGCCCGGCACCACGTCCGCAGCCCCGGTGAACTTGAGGTACTGGGCCGGGGTCGCGTGGGCGTCCAGGTCGAGGACGAAATGCCCATCCTTGAGGAAAATCGTGCGATCCACGTAGGTCTGCAGGTTGTTCAGCAAGTGCGAAACCAGAATGATCAGCTTGCCTTCCGCCCGCAGCGCCCGCAGTTGCGCGGAAATCAACGCCACGTTCAGCGGGTCGAGCCCGTTCATCACTTCATCCAAGAGCATCACCGGCGGGTTGGCCGCCATCACCATCGCAAAGCACAGCCGCTGCTTCATCCCCAGCGAGTACGTGCGCGTCGGCTGGTCAACATAGTGACCCATGTTTAAGTCAGCGATGATCGTGGCCACGGATTTGGTGTGGTTTTGCCAGCAGTCAGCGTAAAATTGCAGGTGCGCGCGGCCACTGAGGTCTCCGTACAAGTCGTTTTGCTCCGGAAACGCACAGATCAGCGCGTGGTTCTTGCGCGTCTGCGCCTGGCTGGTGTACCCCTGCTCGAACAGCTTGACCTGCCCCTGACTTGGGTGCAGCCGGTTCAGGATCACTTTGAGCAGCGTCGTCTTCCCCATGCCGTTGGGCGCAACCAGTCCGATCAGTGCCCCGCCATCCGCCTGAAGTGTGATGTCGTCAAGCACATTGGGGTGATTGGGAAAATCCAGGTGAATATGGTTGAGTTCTAGCATCATTGTCCTCCTTTGGACTTATCGCGCCAGGCGCTGGGTGCGCCAAGCAAACCAGCCGAGCAATCCGGCACTCCAGAGCAGCATGATCCCATCGGCGCCGATCAGCCCCAGCGCCCAGTTGCCGCCATCGTTTTGAACCGCGCCGGTCATAATGGCCTGTGGGGTCAGGCCCGCCAGCGGCAGCCACGCCCAGTGCGCGATCGCCGGAAACACCAGCGGGACACTGACCACGCCCCAGCCCAGCACCAGGCCGAGCCACACGTTGTGACACCAGCTGTTGAGTAGCAGCATCAAACTGCCCACAAAGCTACTGACCAGCAACGTTTGCGTCAGTAGCACCACCGGGTTGACCCACATCGGCACCGCAGTCAGGCGCGCCCCGAGGCTGAGCGTGAAGGGGTAGCGTAGCGCCCCCAGCCCGCCGACCAGTGCGCCGCCTCCGATCACAAGGCCCATCGCCCCAGCGATAGCCAGCACGGCCAGCCCACTGCGGACCGCCAGCGCCACCGCGGCCTGGACGGGCAGGCCGACCGGCACCGCCGCCTGAATGGACGCATGCCGCGCAGTGGTCAGCCAGCCGTCCGCCATCACCACAACGAGCAAGAACGGCAGGCACAGCATCGCCAGGGGCACGAACTGCGCCAGCGCGCTGGCACTGTCTGCCACCCGACGCTGCACCGGTTGGTCCTGCGCGATCAGCCACTGGCTGACCAGCTGCAGCCGCCGCCCGGCCGCGCGGTTTGGCAGCGCAAGCTCCACCAGTCCGGGGTAGCCGCTGCGGTCACCGGCCACCAGCGCGGCGCCCAAGCGGGTCATCCCGTCACGCACGTTGAAGGCATCGTCCATCGCCCCACCCAGGTACATCACATTGGCGGCTGACCACGCCTGGTCCAGCACCTGGCCAGTTTGACGCACTTGCGGCTGTTCGGGCGTGACATAGCGGTTGACCTGTTGGTAAGCCGCTTTGATCGTGTCTTTGGTCATCAAAGCGCTGTGCGTGAAGTCGCCGAGGCCCTGCGCCTGCGCGGCAGGCACGAAACCGGCGGCTACCAGCACCACCACCAGGATCACCCAGAGGTTGCGCCGAGTATGCGTGACCAGCTGCCAGTTGAGTCGAAACAGCGCCTTCATGCCATCACCCCCTGGTGCTGGGCGTGGCGCACCGCCAGCCACAAGCCGAGCTCAACGCCACCGATCCAAAGGCCAAACACCAGCGCCGCCTGCGCCGCCGTCAAACGGGCCGCGCTGTACCAAAACCCCTGTGCACCGGTGATCACCCGCCCTACCGGCAGATACGTGGTCGGCAGCCACAGCGGCCAAGTGCGCACCGTGCCGCCGTCGCGCACCAGCGTCACAAGCGCCGTGAGCCCCAAAACGGCGGCCAGTCCCACCGCCAAGCCTGTGCGCCGAACCAGCACCTGCAAGAGCATCAGCAAGCGGATCACGAGCCAACTCATCAGCCCCAGCAGCACCGCCAACCAGCCGTCGTACTGCGCCGGCGTGAGTAGGTCAAAAGCAAACTTGTGGCCGGTGTAATGCGCAATAATGGCGCCGTGTCCCAGCCCATTTTGCGGCATTACCCACAAGGCTAGCAGCCCGACAAACGCGAGCACGCCGGCTGCGACCAACGTTAAAACGGCCGCCGCCTTGACGGCGAGCTGCCCGTGCACGGACAACGGTAGCGCCCAAGTCACCGTTTCGTGGCGCCAATCGCGCACCACCACATCCCCGCCGATCAGCATGATCGCCAGCAGGCACGCCCACGGTAGCCACACCGCGCTGACGCGCACCAGGGTCTGGCTGAACGTTTGCTCGTCAAGCCAGGCCTGCGGAAGCGTTGGCGCCACCCGCGCGATGCCCGCCAGCTGCGCCAGCATTCGGCTGACGCCGAAGTGCCCATCACGCACCGGATCGGCGTTCAGGCTGCGGTCGGTGTAGTACACCGCGGGATACGAGTAGTTGTTGGCGTCATAAAAATTCAGGTCCAGCCGCTGCAAGTACACCGTCATCGCCTGCCGCCGTGCTGCCACCGAACCACGTAGGCCGCGCTGAATGGCCTGGTCTTGTCGCAGCGCGGCGGTCGCCAAGCCGTCCAGCGTGGTCGCCGACTGCAGTGTTTTGATTTCCGTGGCCAAAGCGCTCGGGCGCAACCGCTCCGGCGGCAAGCTGGCCGCGTTGAAGCGGACGCCAAAGCTCAGCGTTGCCAGCAACATCAACCCGCCGGCCAGCCACGTCTTGGGCTGGCGCAGCAAAAGGCGCACCTGTTGCCGATAGTATCGCCACCACATCGCAGTCCCTCCTCAGCCAGCCGCCCGCGCGGCCGTCCAACGAAACAGCGCGATGAATGCGCCGGTCCACCCGAGTAAAATCACGCTGACGCCGCCAATGCCCAACGCCCAGTTGCCCGCTTCGGCCTGAAGCGCCCCGCTGAACACCTGCGTCGGCGCGAGGCCCGCCAGCGGCAGGAACCAAAGCGCCTGGCACAGACTAGGGAGCAGCCACGGCAAGCTGAGCAAGCCGACGCCGATCAGTGCACTCAGGTACACGTTTTGCGTCCAGAGGTTCAGGCACAGCATCAGGGTCGCCACGAAGGCGGTGACAAGCCCGGTCATCAGGAGCACGAGCAGCAGCGTCCCCCACAACGGCATCACGCGCAGCCGGTCGCCTAGCGCGATCGCCGTGGGGTACGCGAAGTCCCCTAGGCGGCCTTGCGTTAAGCCCCCCAGCCCAGCGGCCACGACGCTGCCCCCAACAGCCAACCCAACCAGCCCTAGGCGCGTGACCACCTTGGTCGCCGCCTGACCCGCCAGGCCCACCGGAATCGCGGCAGTCACGGACCGGTGCTCGGTCATCATCAGCCACGCATCACAGCACACCGCCACGGCCAGCGCTGGTAACACCGCCAGTAGCACCGGCCAAAACTGATTCAGCGTCGTAGCCGCCGAGTTCACCCGGCGGCTGAGGCGCTGATGCCGCGCGTGGATCTGCTGCGTCACCAAGCGCATTTGCGTGGCCGCGCTAATTGTCGGCAGCGTGCTCGGCTTCAGCCCGGGGTAGCCCGTTTGGGCGCCTTGCACCTGCAACTGAGCCAACTCGATCATGCCGGTTTGCATCCCGTCCTCGTTGCCGAGCACATAACCCCCGTACGCGCGGCCGAATGCTTGCGCTTGCCGGTTGATCTGAAGCGCCGTTGCGCGTTTGGACCCTTTAGAAGGCACCACCGCGCTTTCGATTTGCGCGGCGTTGACCTGAATGCGCTGATGGTTCAGCGACAGCGTCTGCTTCAGGTTGCCCAGGCCAAGTGTCTGCGCGATCACGCAAAAGCTCAGGCCAAACACCAGCACAAGCGCCAGCAGGAACCGATTTTTGAGACTCCGCCAAACGGCGCCTGAATCTAATCGAAACAATGCTTTCATGCCAGTTGCCCCCGTTTCCGCTTGTGCATGATCCAGAGTGTGATGACCAGTTCAATGGCCAGCCCCCAAACCAGAAGAACGCCCCATGCGTTGTGCGGTTGATACATCAGCGCCGCCTCATAACGGTACCCGGTATCGCCGCGCACGACATCGCCAAGCCGCAGGTACGAGGGCAGCAACCACGCCACCCATGGGTGCACGAACCCGATGCCCCGTGAGTAATACAGCTTCGGTAACAGGACGAACAGGCCCCCCGCCACCAGCGCCACATACTCGTTGGGCAACAGGAGCTGAACGGCCATCATCAGCCGCACGACCACCCAGCTCATGACGAGAAGCAACGCGAAGAAGCCGGTGAAGTACTGCGCCTGCGAAATCAGCCCCGTCACCAGGAAGCGCCCGGTGTGCTGCACGACCATCGCCCCAGCCCCCAGGCCGTAGCGCGGCCACGTGAGCGCCGCAATGACCGCCACCGTGACAAGGACCGCAGCTCCGACCACCGTCAGCACTGCCAGCGTTTTGAGCCGCAACCGGGTGCGCCAGGTCAGCGGTAGCTCCCAGTTCAAGGTGTCATGCCGCCAATCATCCGTCAGCACATCATTGGCCAGCGCGAGGCACAGGAGCACGACCCCCAGCGGCAGCCAGGCGTATGAGAGCCGCTCTAGCGTTTGCAAAAACGTCTGCTGATTGATGACGGCAGGCGTCACGGTGACCTTCGGGTGCGCCTGGTAGTAGGTCACGCGCAGTTGGGTCTGGCCCATGTAGTAGCGCGCGTCCTTATCCGTGTACTCGTATTTTTGGGGTTGCTGGTAGTACGGCAGTGGGTAGGAATAGGCGATCCCGCCCATCATGTAATGGCTCAGCAGCGCCTGATACCCTTGCAAAATGGCGTCGCGGTCGCCCGCCTTGATCCCTTTCACTAACTCTGAGACCTGGATGGATTGTCTACCGGTGCGCGAATTCCCCGCGAAGCCATTATTGACGGCCAGCCAATCCTTCAAGTTTTCGTTCTCATTGATCAGGGCCGTCTGATTCAGTGCCTCCGGTGGCAGACTGGTCGCGTTGAAGTGCCAGCCAAACGCAGCCAGCGCGATCGCGGCCAGCCCCAGCGCGGCCAGGTTCTTTTTCCTATGTAAGATCAACTTCAATTGCATGACATAATACGCCCACCGCATGCCGTCGCCTCCCCCGTCGAATTGGTAATAGTTTAGCATTTAATCTTATCAAAATCTCATCTGATTAAAAATTAATTTATTAACCGTTTATCTTAACCAAAATGCCGATTCCCGAAGCCGTTCGCACCCCCTCAAAGGTCCTGATGCTCAGCCAATTCTAATGTGCGTGCCACCGCCACGCCAAAAAGCAATTGCACTTGCAGAAAATCGTGTGCTATACTGACCCTCGTTGTTTTTCCTCGGGTTCCATTAATCTAGATCGCGCTGCGTCGTGCCAACCACCGCAGTGCCACACCCCACCGGCCAATGCTCCGGTGGGGTGTTTTTGCGTCCACAGAGCGACGAACCCGTGGCATCATATCGAATAAGGATGGTATTTTTACAATGATAGCTTCAGAATCTCTCCCGCAGGCGCGCGTGCGCCTTGCGCACCCCGTCCTCGCGATGCTCGGCTTGATGATCGGGGCCTTCGTCGGGATGTTCTCCGAAACCGCGCTGAACATCGCCCTGCCCAGCTTGATGGCCGCCCTGCACGTCGGCCAAGGCACCATCCAGTGGCTCGTCACCGGCTACATGCTGGTGATCGGCATCTGCATGCCCCTTTCCAGCCTGCTCGCACACCGCTTCGCCACTAAGAAAATCGTGCTGGTGGCGCTGGGGGCCTTCATCATCGGCGCCATCGTCTCCGCCACGGCCGGAACCTTTGCCGGGGTGCTGATCGGCCGCATGATCCAGGGCATCGGCACCGGGTTAGTGCTGCCGCTGATGTTCTCGGTCGCGTTGCAGATCTTCCCACCGCACAAGCTCGGCACGGTCATGGGAATGGCCGCCTTGGTGATCATGTTCGCCCCGGCCATCGGTCCGACCCTGACCGGCTTGCTTTTGGCCAAGGCCTCCTGGCACGCTATTTTCTGGCTGTTCGTGCCACTCCTTGCCATCGCCTTCGCGCTGTGCGCGGTGGCCCTGGAAACCGTGTATCCGCAAACCGCGACCGCTATCGACTGGGGCAGCATTACGCTGTCCACCCTTGGCTTCGGTGGCCTGGTCATCGGTGTGTCCTTTGCTTCCGACCGCGGGTGGCTAGCGTGGCCGGTGCTTCTCGCGTTGCTGGTCGGTATCGTCGCCTTGGGCCTGTTCGCGCGCCGGCAGTTGCGCCTTCCCCAGCCGATGCTGAACCTGCGCGCCTTCAACACGCGAGCGTTCACCGTCGGGACACTTTTGGTGATGCTGGACTTCGGGTTGATCCTCGCCGCAATGTACCTGCTGCCGACCTACCTGCAGACCACGATGAAGCTGCCGGTTGCCATGACCGGGCTGGTGATGCTGCCTGGCGGCGTGGTCAATGCGCTGGTCTCGGCCATCGCCGGCCGTTCGTACGACCGATACGGCGCCAAGTGGCTGACGCGCTGCGGCTTCGTCATCGCCATCCTGGGGATCGTGGTGCTGCTGAACACCAACGCCAACAGCGCGATCGGCACCGTGATCGCCGGGCATGTCATCCTGATGATCGGGGCACCGCTGGCGATGTCACCGGCGCAGACTTACGGTCTCAACGCGCTGAGCGGCGCCATGAGTGCGGACGGTAGCGCCATTTTGAACACGCTGCAACAGATCGTTGGGGCCTGTGCCACGGCGATCGCGACCAGCATGCTGGCGCTTGGCCTGGGGCAACGCGCGGGGCTTGCCGGCCACACCTTGGGCGCCCACTACGGTTTCCAATTCGTGCTGGTGATCGCCGTCATCGCGCTGGCCGTTTCCTTCGCAGTGCGCCCGACCACGCGACATTAGCCACGATTTGACCACGCAATCACCCGACTTTCACTAACTTTTCGTCACAAAAACGTCACAGCTTCTCGGTAGTATAGGAAACATAGAAATGAGCTTGCCCCTCACTTCTACCCCAACCCACTTTTTCATTTTCTTTCTCCTGATTTCTGATCAGTCCCCCTGATTAGACCTCCGACCCGCCAGCCTCTAACTGGCGGGTTTTTGCTTGCGCCTCGCCGCTCGGTCGCGCAAAGCAAGCGGCCGTCACGATCTGATCACAGGCCTTCGGTATCTGGCACGATCGCAATACCACTGGCGGCACTTTCTTCCCCCTGCCCACCCCAAAGCCGTGACCGCATGCCGCGGTTTTTTGACGGCCGGTTGTGTTAGCGCTTCAAAACGCTTAGACTGAGGACATCATATACAGTAAAGGATGTTACTCATGTCACCATATGCCATCTTCATGGACGTCGACGGCACGCTTGTCGACCACTCCCAGATTCCCACCCAGGCCACCAAAGACGCCATCGCCCGCTTCCGGGCAGCGGGGCACCACTTTTTCATCGCCAGCGGCCGGCCCCTGTTTTCTGCCCGCGAAATGGCCAACCGCATCGCGCCTGGCCTGAATCTGATCGGGTCCAACGGTTCCGTCACCGACCTGGCCGGTGAGGTCACCCACTGCCACCTCAGTGAGGCCGCCTTGACCGGCATCTATGACGTTGCCACGCACTTCGGCATTCACGCCAACCTGTTCACGCAAGACCGGGTCGTCACCGTGGGCCTGTCCCACAAGCGGCTGGATCAAGACGGGCACAACCGGGTCGCCGGGGATCACCCCGAGCTCAACGTGGTGGTGCAGTCCGCCGCCGAGCTGCGGTCATTTGCCGGCGCAATCACCAACGGCATCTGCTTTGATGACGACCTCACAGAGTTGGCCGCCGTTCGCGCGGCCCTTGGTGCCTACACTGACCTTGACCTCAGCAGCTCCAGCGCCAACAACATCGAGATCACGAAGCACGGCGTCAACAAGGCGACCGCCATTCAGGCCGTCTGCCAGCGACTCGGGATCCCGATGGACCGGACGATGGCATTTGGCGACGGGAACAACGACTTGCAGATGCTGACCACCGTCAACTACGGCGTGGCAATGGGCAATGCCAATGACACCGTCAAGGCCGCCACGAAGTACCATACCTTGGACATTCACCACGATGGCGTCGCCCACTTTTTGACCGACTTTTTCGGCTAGCTGCGGTATAATTAATCTCATAATCCCGAAGGAGGCCCGCTGGCCATGAAAAAAACCATCACGACCCTGCTTATTCTCGGCGTCCTCGGCGGTGCGGCGCTCACCCAGACGCTGAGCACCACCGCGAGCGCCCCGGTGGCCGCCGCCAAGAAAACCAAGGCGGCCCGGTCCGGCGACAACAAGCAGCAGCTGATCAGCTACTTAGAAATCAAAAACGACCAGACCGGCAAAGCCGTCCGCTACGCTCAGGTCTACGCTACAGGTGCCAAGGACAGCGACACCACCACGACTGAAGGCTCTGGGTGGCAACACATGACCTACGCGGACCTGCCGAGTTTTCCGCGCTACAACCTGACCGCCGCTGAAATTCAGCAGAAGGTCGAGGCCGTGGGCGTCACCGCGACCAATGGCCAGACCTGGAGCGTCACCCAGTACGTCGCAAGCGACGACTGATCGCCAAAAGCCGGGACTCATTCGCGCGCGAATCGGTCTCGGCTTTTTGGTGTAGTCACTTAGGCGATCGCGCCAATCAAGCCCAAGTGCCCACCCCTTCCCCGAGCCATGCGTGAAACGCCGCCGACTTGCCTTCCACGCGCGGCCCGGGTACACTAACACTAAAAAGGAGACTGCCATGAAAATCCGCACATTCAACTGGGTGTGGCTCACGGGCACCGCGCTCGGTGTCCTCGCCGTGTACCTGCTTGTCTCCCAAACCGGCTTCCGGGCTGTCGCCGTGGGGCTGACACTGGTTTGGCTCATCGTCAGCCAGACCCTGCTCAATCGCCTGACTCGGCTACGCAAGCAGGCCTTGGCCACCATGTGGGGCCTCGCCGACCAGCTCAACTTTGGGCCCAGCGATGTGCAGGCCCTGGCGCCGCAGTACGGCGTCGCCGACTGGCAGGCCAGCCGGCCAGACAACTACCGCTTCACCCCTGCTAGCAAGGCCGTGGTCGCGGTGACCACCAAGCTCCAAGCCCTTATCGACCGCCAGACAAGCCCCGCGGCCTAATTCAAAAAAGTAGCCCCACAATCGTTTTTCAATGACGATTGTGGGGCTGCTTTTTGATGTGGATTACGCCAGCACGCTGCGGTTGAACGGGTCAACGGCGATGCCCTGGCTGAGGATCAGCTTGCTCCACTCCTTGGCGGAAAAGAGACTGTGGTCCTTGTAGTTGCCGCAGGACTCGATCGTTGTTCCCGGTACGTCCGCCCAGGTAATGTCGTTGGCGATCGCCTCAAGGCTACCCTTGAGCGCCTTGGCCACTTCGGTGGTCGTGGGCGTCCCCCAAGTGATCAGGTGAAACCCGGTGCGGCAACCAAACGGGGAGCAGTCGATCACGCCGCTCATGCGGTCGCGCAACAGGCTCGCCAGCAGGTGCTCGATCGTGTGCAGGCCGCCGGTGGGGATCGCATCCGCGTTCGGCTGAACCAGGCGCAGGTCGAAGTTCGAGAGCTTGTCGCCGTGCGGCCCTTCTTCCACCGCGATCAAGCGCACATACGGGGCCAAAACCTTGGTGTGATCGAGTTCAAAACTTTCTACTTTTGCCATGAGTGCCTCCTATTAACTATCGTGCCTCAAGCATACCATGAATTTAGCCCCAGACGGACTGCGCGATCGATTGCACGAGCTGCAGCTTGGCCCACTGCTGGGCCTCGGTCAGCTTGTTGCCTTCCTGCGTCGAGGCGAAGCCGCACTGCGTGGATAGCGCCAGGTTGGCCAGCGGAATGTCCACTTGGGCCTCATCGAGCCGGTGCGTGATCTGCGCCGGGGCCTCAAGGTCGGGGAACTTGGAGGTGATGACGCCCAGCACCAGCGTCTTGTTGGCGTCCCCGTTCCAGATGGTTTTGAGCGGGGCAAAACTGCCGGAGCGCGGGTTGTCGTATTCGAGGAACAGCCCATCATACGGCAGGTCCTTCAGGTACTCGGCCACGTACTCATATCCGCCGGTGAACAGGTAGGTGGACTGGAAGTTGCCACGGCAGATGTGCGAGGTCACGGTCAAGTCCGCAGGTACTTGCGCCAAGATGCCGGCCAGCAGGCGGTGGGCGCGCTCAGCCAGTGTGACGAACGGCTGAGCGGCCGCCGGGTCATTTTCCGTCTGGCGCAGATTGTGGATCAGATAAGCCCAGTTCGTGTCGTCGATCTGCAGGTAGCGGCAACCCAGATCATAGAAGTGCTGGATCGTTTGCACGTACGCGGCAATGATGGCATCTTCGAAGGCCTCAGGCGTCGGGTAAAAATCGGCCCAGTTGTCGCTGCGATGGTCACGCAGCAGCAAGCTTGGCGTTGGGATCGTCTGCTTGGCCAGCACGCCATCCGGCACGATGCTGTTGAGATAGCTGAAAGCGGCAAAGAACGGGTGGTCGGGGTTGTAGCCCACCGGCCCGGTCAGCTGCGCGTTATCCACCGGCGCAATGTCGCCTTCAAAGTTCTTGTCGTACGTCGCGTGAAGCACGGGGTCGACCCCGGTCAGCCCCCAGAGAAAATCAAGGTGCCAGTACTGGCGAGAGAACTCCCCGTCCGTCACGGCCTTGAAGCCCAGCGCGACCTGCGAATCAACGACGCGCTTGATCTCCGAATGCTGAACCGCCAGCGCGGCCGCGGCGTCGATCCGCCCGGCGGCCAAGTCCGCGTTCGCCTGCTTCAAGGTGGCGGGGCGTAGCAAGCTCCCCACTAAATCGGCGTGAAATGGTGCGTGTGTTGTGTTGGTCATGCTTTTTTCCTCCTTGTGTGTGGGCCGTGCTTCGAATCGGCTTGCGGCCAAAAAAAATCGCCCCCGACTGACTATCAGTCGAGGGACGATCTGCTCGCGTTACCACCCTGTGTTCGTGGGCCAAGCCCACCTCATCGGTACCTGTTGATACCTGGCAATGTAACGGTTGCACCCGGCCTGATGGCGTGAACCCTCAGGCTGCTGATTGGAGCTCATCTTCACTAGGTTGCGCCGTCCCTTTCTCACCATCCGGGTTCTCTTGACCAGCGCGCGCCAGCTACTCTTCTCCGCGAAGCACGTTTATCTGTGTATGCTAGCAATCATAGCCGCTCGCTCTCATCGTGTCAACACCATTTTTTAATTAATTCAGTCACCCCGTCATGCCGAAGGACTCACCGACCGTCAGCCCAGCAAGTGAATTCCGCCGAGATTTACGCGAATTGAGATTGTCTGTGTTATGATAAAACCATTAAAATTCAGGAGGCCCCATATGGAGACGCGCGCCTTACAACAACAGATCCTCGCCAACAAAATCAAGCACCGCTGGAACACTACCGATGTAAACTTTGAGCTGCTGGAACTTTATCAAGAAGTCGGGGAGGCCTTCAAGGCACACCTGCACCACGACCGGGCAAACCTCGCCGAAGAGCTCGCGGATGTGGTGATCTTCGCGCTGGGCATCGCCGAAATCGAGGACTTGGACCTCGGGGCGGCGGTCACGGCCAAGGTCGACACGAACGCACACCGCGTGTACGACGCCGCGGGACACAAGCACCTGGAGTAGCCAGGTGTTTTTTTTCTTGTAAATGACGGATATACTTTACATTTCGTCCGCTATGTCATACACTAGGCCCGAGGTGAGCAAATGAAAAACACAAAGATGCGCGCCGCCCGTGCCGCCGCCGACCTCACGCAGGAGGCGCTGGCCGAGCGGATCGGCGTGACCCGCCAGACCATCGGTGCGATCGAGAAAGGCGATTACAACCCCACCATTCAACTCTGCCTGCGCATCTGTAAGGCACTGGGGACGACCTTAGACGATTTATTCTGGGAGGATTGACGATGCGCCAAACTTTTGATGAGCGTCAACAACAACTGCAACACCGCGGCTACACAGTCGCATTTGGCGTCCTCGCCACCAGCCTGTTGCTGGCGAGCAACGCGGAGCTGTTCATACTTCACCCGTTGTTTGCGACCCAGGCTCTGCTGGTCGGCGTCCCCCTCGTGCTCGTGATCGGTGGGCTGATCAGCTACTTCGCCGCCGTGGACGCGTACCTGACCCCGCAGCTGACGCGCACCATGCCGATGCTGGCCGGCTTCTTCGGCCTCGCGCTGATCGACCACGGGTACGAGATGGTCAGCGACTGGCGCCAAGGGTTCAGCGACCCCGTGTGGGCGCACGGACAACTGCAACAAGGCAGTCTGGACTGGGCGGTGCTCTTGGTCTGGCTGGCGCTCACACTGACGCTCGCGATCAAGTGCACGCGCGAACACTACTGGCACCGCCTCGGCATCACGCGCCTGCACTGGCTGATGCTGGCGGGCTGGGGCGGGCTGCTGGTGCTCACGCTGTGGGTGCGAGCCAACGTGGCGACCGTGCACACCCCGGTCCGCACAACGGTCGAGAACTACGTGCTGATGATCCTGCCGCTGGTGATGCTTCATCAGCTGGATCAAACCCACAAGCGGTGGCCCCTTGTCTTGTCCTGGGGCTGGTTCAGCCTGATGGCGTACCTGCAACTCTTTCACTAGGAGGTTTCATCATGTTCGATGAACGACAGCGTCAACTGCGCGATCGCGCGTTTCGACTTGGCCTAGGGCTTTTGATCGGTGGGCTGGTCGTCGTGTTCGGGGCCGGCTTAGTGCTCGGCCATTCCTTATTCCAGCGGCAGTTCGACCTTGGGGCCATGCTGGTGCTGCTGCCAGCGACGGTGGTCAATTGCGATCTGATCTGGCATGCCGCCTACCTCAAACCCAACCGTAAACATACGATCCTATTCTGGCTGGGCCTGGCGGGTCTTCTGAACCTCGTCGTGCTCGCCCAGCGCCTCTGGTGGGAGTGGCAGGGGCAGTACGGCCGGCCGCTGTGGATACACGGTCAACTGACGTCCGCCATGACCGCCTTAGTGGCGCCGCTTTGCCTGGGTGCGATTGGCCTCGTGGCCCTCGCCCAATGGTGGCGGGAGCGCCGCTTGAACCGACCGGTGTGAGACGAGAAATATTGCCCGGGAAATACCAACGAAAAACGTGCGTCCCACAGTTGAGGACGCACGTTTTTTGCCGATTAGAGCCTCAGTTCACCTTCGTCAGCTTGACGATATTCTCCCGCAAGAACCCAAGATGACCTGGCAACCCTGATGTCGTGATTTTGTACGTTGTCTTCGGGTCAGCGTGTGGGTTAAGGCAGTTCAGTTTGCCGATCAAGAGGTTGGCAGTATCTTCAAACACGATCTTCCTAGTCCCAATCTGAACCGTCACCCGGTTCTCGTGCGAGCTGTGGAAGCGACCGCTAGAAACGCGCGTCACCGCCACAATCGTCCCGGTATAGTGATGTCGATTGAGCGACCAAACCAGAAAAACGATCACGCATACCGCCGCAACGATCAAGCGGAAGACCTTCATTCCCTTAGACTCACCCGGAGTGCTTGAACCAAACATTGTGCGTCCTCTTTTCGACCCGTTTAATTAAGCGCATGATACAACGCCCCCATTGCCGCCACAAACCCTCAATACGGGATCGCATCCCCTTGCTTGAGCCCGGCCTGCACCTGCTGGTAGGCTACGGTAGTCGCAAACGCCGTCACGAGCTGGCGCATGTTGCGCGTGCTGTCGCGAATGGCTGGGTTCTGTGGCTGATGCTGGCCGTTGACCGTGGCAATGCCATATTCTTGGCTGAGGCTCGTGAGCGGTTCGGTGTGGTTCGCCATGTTGTAAAAGGCGCTTTGCTCACCGCTTGTCCACGCATAAAACAGGGCGCTATTCGTATCTTGCCCCTTAATGCGAACGGTTTGGGAGAAGACCAGCAAGTCCGTAGCGACCACGTGGTACTGGTAGTGCACGGTTTTATCCGTCACCATCGCCGCGATCTGGTCTTGCGTCAGCCCGTTCAGCGTCCAATACGTCATGAAAAACAGGGCCGCCTGATCCGCTTGCGTGAGTCCCACCAGCGCACTGACCGGCGCCAACGCGGCGGCGTTCAGGGCGTCGATCGGATAAACGAAGTCACCGCTCGCCGCCTGGGTGTCCGTGCTTGAGGCACTTGAGGCACTCGTGGCGCCACTACTGGCGGTACTGCTGCTCGTCGTACTGCTGCTGGTCGAGGCGGTCGATTGACTGTTCGACGTCGCACTGCTGGCCGCTGGCTGGCGCATTGTGCGCGGGGCCACGGCCCCCGATTCGGTGCCCACCAGCGGCAGCCAGCCGAACATCAGGCTCAACGCCAGCACCGCCGTGAATACGGCCAGCGCGCCTTGCATGCCGTACTTGGCAAGCGTCTCTTGGCGACGCGCGATCGGCGGCGTCCAGTACAGGTCGGTCACACTATCGGCATGCGCCGCGTCCTGTTCGGCGCGCAACGCGGCCAGCTGCTCGGTTTCAACCACCGCCAGACCCAGCGCCACCAGCACGAGCCCGCCGGCGATCAGCGCCAGCGGCCCCGTCAGCTTGCTGGTGTCGCCGAAAGCCAGGGTGCGGGCAAATCGTGCAAGCGTCATTGCGCCGGAATTGCGCAAGGTTTCTGCCAGGCTGACAACCAAGCCCAGCCCGCCAAGCGCGCCAAGCGTTTTGACCAGCACATCCAGCCGGCGCAGGCCGGGATGCGTGCGCACCAAGCCGCGCACGTACACGCGGCGCGCGTGGCGGATCTGCGCCGGCAGCATCATCTTGTGGGTCTCAAGCTGCGCGTCCACCACGGTCGCCTGGGCGCGCCACCAGAGCACCCCCCACCCGAGTCCGGTGAGCAGTGCCGCTCCGAGAATCAAACTCGCGATCATCGGCTCACTCCTTTACCGTTGCCTTGCGTCGTTGCATCAGCCGCATCACCTGCCCGACTAGCGCGAGGCTCAGACCGATCAGGACCACGATCCCGGCCAGACGCTGCCAGGTCGGGGCAAATGTGCTCAGTAGCTGGTGAAACACGATCGGATCGAGCCCGCCGACCGAGCCCCCGAACACATCGGTGAAAGTGCGGGTCCCAACGACCATGGCTCCGAAGCCGCCAAGAAACCCGGTCACATAGGTCACGCGACCGGCAACTTTGAACCAGCGCTGCCAGTTATGGCTGCAGTACAGCATGATCAGCAGCGCGATGACGGCCAGAATCCCCCCCACAATGGCGGCGGTTTGGACCACCAGAATGAGCATGGGATAAACCAGTCCCCACCCTTGCAGCATCAGCTCCTTGATGATCTTGGTCTGCATCATGTCCTGCACCTGCGCCTCGGTTTGAGTCCGCATTTCACCGCTGTACGCGAGGTCACCGGACTGCGCAAACATCGCAATGCGCGCGGTGATGGCGTTGGTCAAAAGCGTAACGTCCAGAGGCGTGGCCGCAGTTGTGCCGCGTGCCACGTACCCAGCCACGACCATCGATGACGCAGGCACCTCGTTAAAGTTGGCGCTGATGGCCAATCCCGTTTTGAGCGCAGACTTCAGCTCACGCTTTGGTGTCACGGGCGTATCTGCGGGGAGCTCAAGCCCCTGGCCCTGCGCC
Organism: Lacticaseibacillus daqingensis; assembly: GCF_003946115.1. GTDB lineage: Bacteria > Bacillota > Bacilli > Lactobacillales > Lactobacillaceae > Lacticaseibacillus > Lacticaseibacillus daqingensis. The sequence continues at coordinate 111,651 of NZ_RHOH01000003.1, forward strand.
ACCGCGAGCACCGCGCTGTTGACCTTCGCCTCAATGGCAGGCAACGAGCGGCGATCGGTCAGCACGCGGTAGACGGCACTGGGCCGCCCAAACGTCAGCGCAAACCCCAACCCGACGGCCCCTACGATCAGGACAATACTGTAAATCAAACTCCAAAACCCCAGCCAGCCGCGGCTGATGGGGGTGTACTTGGCTTCATGCATCGCGATCCCTCCGGCTCTCATTATACCTGAACCGCGCGCGTTTTGGGGCCGCGCCCCCGCACCGGTTTAATTCGCGAAGGCCTGCGTCAGCCAGGCCGTCACGCGTTGCCGGTACGCCTTGGGGTGTTTCTCTAAACTCTCGGCGTGCCCGGCGCCAGGGACCAGCCACAAGGCCTTCTTTGCGGTCGTGGCCGCGTAGTTGCGCTTGGCCATGCTGGTCGGAACGAAGGTGTCCTTGGTGCCGTGAATGAAGAGGATCGGCAGGCGGTCGCGCCGCAACGCTGGGATCGTGGAGGCCGTGAACACGTTGTAGCCGGCCTTCACCGTGGCGGTCAGGGCCACCAGCGGCACCAGTGGCAACCGCGGCAACCCGAACTGACTGTTGGCTTGGTAGCTCAGCTCGTCCATGATGCTGGTGTAGCCGCAGTCCTCAATGATCGTCTTCACCTGCTTGGGCAATTTTTCCCCACTGAGGTACATGACCGTGGCCCCACCCATCGATTCGCCGTACAGCGCGATCTGACTGGTCGGGCCGGTGCGCCGAATCAGCTGGTCGAGCCACTTGAGGTAATCGAGGCGGTCGATCCAGCCGTAGCCGACGTAATCGCCCTGCGATTGACCGTGACCGCGGTCGTCGGGGGCCAGCACATTGTAACCGGCGTCGTGAAACAGCTTGATCTTCATCGCCATGGCCTTGGCGGAACCCATGTAGCCGTGCGCCACGACCACCGTTTGAGTCGTCTTGGCTGCGGCCGGGACATAGATGGCGTGCAAGCGCAGCGCGGCGCCGGCGGCTTGTTCATGCCAGCTTTCCTGCGGTACTTGCTTCAGCCAGACCTGCGCACTGCGCTCGGCCGCACTGGTGTGGTTGCTGAGAAATGTCTTGTGCGCCGGAACGAACGCATACTGATAAAAATACAGGCACACCCCCAGCGTCACGGCTGCCAGCAGCATGCCGAGGGTGATGCCCAATCGATTGAGCCAACGCGGGAACATAGTCGACCTCCTTTGTCTGATAAGCCCCTATGGTAACCAAAACGCTCAAATTCGTCAATGCCATAACCTTTTTTGCCATTTCAAGGCGTATCTTTTGGTCCCCGTTTTGGTTTCTGCTAGACTGAACACAAGTGATTGGAGGAGGCGATAGGATGGATAAAGAAAGCCTGTTGACAGGCTTTATCGATGTATACTTTGGGTCAATCAAGCATGTGGAGTCACTGATCTCACGCCCGGTGGCGGAGTTTCGCCTCTCATTTGAGCAGTATCAGATTCTGCACGACATTGCCAATCAAAACGTAACGAGTCTCACGGAGATCGTCGCGCGGCGCAATGTCACTAAACCCGCGATTGCCCGTCAGCTGGGGATGTTGCGGTCACTCGGTTACGTGACCCAAAAGGTTGCAGCGGACGATCACCGGCGCCACGTGCTGGCACTCACACCAGCGGGGCGCCGCGCGGAAGAAGCCGCGCGAACCGCCGCGCAAGCCGAGCTCGATCGCTGGGTCATGGTGCTCGGGCAAGAAAAACTGGAGGCGATGCTTGGGATGCTGGAAGAAGCCAGCCGCAAGCTCTTCGTCTCCTAAACGCGCAAGTGTGGTGTGGGGACCGCGCTTTTTTTTTGCCCTTAAAGCGCAACCCGGCAGCATCAAACAAAAGCCAAGCACTGCCCCCAAAATGGGCCCAAGCGCCTGGCCAATTTGCGTTATTCTGCTAAGCCCGTGTCGGATCATCGCAACCGGGAATCACCCCAGCGTCCGGCGAATGCCGGCTGGTAGTTCGTCAGGGCGCTCGATGATGGCGTTGGCGCCTGCCCCGGCTAGCTCATCCGCGTCACCGAAGCCGTACAAGACGCCCAGCGTCTTGGTGCCGTTGGCGAGCCCGCCGGCCATGTCCGTGTCCCGGTCGCCGATCATCAGGCTGGCGTTCGGGGTGGCCTCAGCGTTTTCCAGCGCGTAGGCGAGCACCGCGGTTTTCGTGCTGCGAATGCTTTCATCCAGCGTGGCGCCGTACATGCCGGCGAAGTACTCGCCCAAGTCAAAGTGGGCAGCGATCTTATCGATCATCACCTCAGGCTTAGCCGAGGCGATGTTTAGCTGATAGCCCGCTTCCTGCAGCTCGGCCAAGGCGTCCAAGACTCCGGGATACAGGGTCAGCTGGTAGATGCCCTCCGCGGAATAAAATTCCTGGTAGTGCGCGATCGTCTTTTTGACGTCCGCCGCACTCAGCGTTGGGTAGTACTGGTGCAGGCTGGACGTCAGGGACGGCCCGATGAACTTGCGGTAGGTGTCGTCGTCCAGGGTCGGCAGGTCCATGGCCTTGAGCATGTAACGGATCCCGTTCAGGATACCTTCTTCCGAGTCGGCGATGGTGCCATCAAAGTCAAAAAACAAGTGTTTCACGGTGTCTACTCCTTGTGAGCGGTGTCTGCGGCAGTCAACAGTCCTTTATTATACCGGTGTTGTGGCTCGCCGACCACCCCCGCTTACGCCGCGTTCTGGCGTTGCAACGCGCCTTTGATCATGAACGGGGCGATCAGCGTGGTCAAAATGATCACCAGGATCACACTGGAGTAAAAATCGCGGTGCAGCAGCTGGGCGTCAAAGCCGATCTGCGCCACGATCAGCGCCATCTCCCCGCGCGACACCATGCCTGCACCAACGATATTGGCTTCCTGCCGGTTCATCCCCGCCATCAGCGCCCCGGCGCCACACCCCAACCACTTGGTCAAAAGCGCCAGCACCGTTAGAATGACGATGAACCAGAGGTCCCGCCACAGGCCGTCAAAGCGCATGTTCAGCCCGATGGACACGAAGAACACGGGAATGAACACCGCGTAGCCGATGGCCCCGACCGCCCGATCCACCTCGTGGCGGTAAGGCGTTTGGGCCACGGCCACGCCGGCAAAGAAGGCGCCGATGACCGCGGACATGCCGAACACATCCGCAAGGTACGCCATCCCTAGGCACAGCAACAGCGACATGATGGTCACCGCCGCATCTGGAAACAACCGCTCGGCCAGGTGCATCAGGTACGGGGCGAGCCAGCGCACCACCAGGTAGATGACGCCAAAGTACGCCACCTGCTCGACCAGCGTCAGCCACAGCGGTGCATTCGTCACGCTTTCGCCGGTGCCAAACACCCCTACCGCCACACTCAAAATGATGACGGTCAGGATGTCATCGACCACCGCCGCGCCAAGGATCGTGGCGCCGCCCTTGGAATCCAGCGCCTTGAGCTCCTTGAGCACCTCCACCGAGATGGACACCGAGGTGGCGGCAAAGGTGATGCCCAAAAATGTGGCCGCAACAAACGAGAAGCCCCACAGTTCACTGAAGGCAAAAATCAGGGTGACCGGCACGATCACGCCGATCACCGCCACTAGCACGCCCGGGCGAAAGTAGCGTTTGAGCATCGTCATGTCGGACTCAAGCCCGGCGATGAACATCAGAATGATGACCCCGATTTCGGCAAACTCCGCCACCATGTTCGTCGGGTGCACCCACCCCAAAAGGGCCGGGCCCAGCAGAATGCCAGCCAGCAGTTGCCCGATCACGGCAGGAATGCCCAGCTGCAGGCTGAAGTGGCTCAACAGCATCGTAGTCAAGAGAATCAGTGCCAGTGTCCCCAAGTAAGCCATGCCGGTCCCCCTTTTCTCAGTCCATCAACAGTTGATACGCATTGCGCTCCGGCACCGGCTCATCCAGGTACACGATCCCCCGGTACGTGAAGCCGTCGCCCGTAATGACCGCCTGCATGATCTTGTTTTGCGCATGCGTGTCGATGCGTACGTCCCGGGCCCCGCGCGCGTGCGCCTCAGACAACAAGTTGCTCATGAAAAAGCGGCTGAGGTGCTGGCCCCGGATCGTAGCCGACACGGCGAAGCGGTGGATCATCATGTAGCCCACGCTCGGCCACCAGCCGGCGCCGTCGATGCGCGCGTAAAACGGATCGGGACCTGTCAGCAAACTGGCCGTTCCGGCAACCACACCATCGACCAGCAGTAGCCGGTTCGTCCCCGCCGCAATGTCGGCCTGCACCGCCGCCACATCTGGGTACGTGCCCTGCCACTGATTGATCCCCTGCGCCTTCAAGAACGCTCGGGCGTCCGCGATGATGCCCATGATTGCCGCCACATCGGCTTGCGTGCCGGGACGGGTATAGATTGCTGGCATTGTGCCACCTCCAAGAAGATTTAAAGCCCATTGTGCCGCAGTTACAATTAAAAATCAATGAGAATCGTGCGGCGACGTCCCCTTATCATACCGAATCCTGGCCAAGGGCGCAAAGACGCGACCGTCCGGCGCGACGGCCCCACCAAAAAGAGGATGCGGCCTGGCCACATCCCCTGAATCTGATCGACTTAAACTTCCGCGGCTTCCGCTAATAAGCGCGGCGCCCGGGGCCCATGAGGGCGGTGCCCGTCTGGCCCGTGGTGCGGGTGGTGGCGATGATGGCCACACCCAAGGTTGGCGCGCAACTTCACCTGCTTCGTGCGCTCCTTTTCCATCTTCAACTGCTGATGGGTGGTGATGATCTCCGTGGTCCCCACGATTGCCAGGGCAATCGGGATCACATGCAGTGCGGCCAAAGCCACCAGCACCTCTGGTTTAGCTTTGATCACTTCATCAAACGTGTGCAACGGCTCCTGTGCCGTGTCGGCGAGCTGTTTGACCAGCGCCTTCGTGTCTTTAAACATGGGCAAACCACCTCCTCCCTCTATTCTACCAGCTTCCAGCGTTTTTTATCGTGCAACCGGTTTCTAATTTGCCGGCCCGTAAAGTTTGGCTTAATTCAGGGGTTCTCCGCCCGCCCCCAGGCCGAATTTGATTACAATGGAAGTAGTAGGGAAGTAGTAGAAAAGGAGGTGGCCCATTGACCACGCAGACGAATGCCACCACCGGCCTGACGCGCGCCCAAGTCGCCGCGCAAACCAAGGCCGGCGCACACAATCAACCGCTGAAGCCGCTGACTCGCAGCGTCGGCCAGATCATCCGCCAAAACACGCTGACGCTGTTCAACTTCGTCAACCTGGCGCTGGGCGCCTTGATCATCACCACCGGCAGCTACAAGAACCTGCTGTTTCTCGGGGTGGCCATCGTGAACACCGCGATCGGCACGATCCAGGAGATCCGTAGCAAACGCCGCATCGACGCTATGAGCATTTTGGCGGAAACCCCCGCCACCGTGCTGCGTGATGGGCAGTGGCAGGCCATCCCCCAAGCGGCCCTCGTGCTCGGCGACCTCCTTCAGCTCCGGCGCGGCGCGCAGGTGCCCGTTGACGGGCAGGTGACGGCGACCACCGGACTGGAGGCAGACGAAAGCCCCCTGACCGGGGAATCCCACGCGATCAGTAAGCAGGTCGGTGACCCCTTGTTGTCCGGCAGCTTCATCGTGGCCGGCCAGGCCACCATGCAGATCACGGCCGTGGGGGCGGAAACCTTTGCCGCCAAGCTGGCACTTGAGGCCAAGGCCGAGAAGAAAAGTCAAAGTCAGCTGCTGGCCACCATCAACCGGATCATCCGCGTGCTGACCTACACCCTGATCCCCTTGGGCGTGGCGCTGTTCACCGTTTCCATGATTCGCCGCGGCAACTACAACCGGGCCATTCTGTCCACCAGCGCTGCCATGATCGGCATGATCCCCGAGGGGCTGGTGCTGCTGACGAACGTCGCCCTGGCGGTCTCCGCCCGCAACCTGGCCGTCAAGCGTGTGTTGGTGCGCGCCTTACCCGCCATCGAAGCCCTGGCCCGCGTTGATGTGATCTGCCTGGACAAAACCGGCACCATCACCAGCGGCGCCTTGCACGTCACGGGGGCTCATCCGACCGCGGGCCACACCGCGGCCGAACTGACGACCGCGGCCGCCGCCGTCACCTACGCCTTGAACGATGACAACGAAACCGCGCTGGCGATCAAGGCGGCGTATCCGGCCCCTACGGCCACCGCGACCGCCACCGTACCGTTCAGCTCCGCCCGCAAGTGGTCCGGGGCGACGTTCCCCGAAGCCAGTCTCGTGATAGGGGCGCCGGAGTTCCTCTTTCCGACCGGTATCCCGGCCACCGCTGCGCCGGCCATCGCCCACGCCACTGAACAAGGCGCCCGCGTGATCGCGGTGGCCCGCACCGAAGCAGCCCTGACCCCACCCCTCACCGGTCTGGACCTGCTCGGCTGGCTCACCATCGCCGACACCGTGCGCGACACCGCGCCAGCCACCTTCCGCTTTTTTGCCAGCCAAGGCGTAGCCCTCAAGGTGATCTCAGGGGATAACCCGATCACGGTGGCCAATGTGGCCAAGCAGGCCCAGCTCCCGGGCGCGGCCGCCGCCTTGGACATGAGCACCGTGGCGGACACCGCGGACTACCACCCACTGGTGCGAGACTACACCGTCTTCGGACGCGTGACCCCCACGCAAAAGCAGCGGCTGATCGCGGCGCTGCAAGATGACGGGCACACCGTGGCCATGACCGGCGATGGCGTCAACGATGTCTTGGCCCTGCGCCAAAGCGACTGCGGCATCGCCATGGCCAGCGGCGCCGAGGCCGCCAAGTCGATCGCCGACTTCGTGCTTCTCGACTCGAACTTTGACGCGATGACCGGGGTCTTGAACGAAGGCCGCCGTGTCATCAACAACATCGAGCGAGTCGCCTCGATGTACCTGGTCAAAACGATTTTCTCCGTCATCCTGACCGCGATCTTTGTCTTTTTGCCGCTGGACTACCCGATCACCCCGATCAACCTCACCCCGGTCACCGCGATCACCGTCGCGATCCCATCGTTCTTTTTGACCCTGGAACCCAACTTTGACCGCGTCACCGGCCAGTTCATGCAAAAAGTCATGACCATCGCGGCCCCGGCGGCGCTCGCCATCATCGGATACACCTTAGTCATGACTTGGTTTGAGGCCTTCTTCGGCTGGTCGTTCACCACCACCTCCACGCTGGTGGTCTTCATGATCGGCGTCATCGAGGCGCACGTGTTGATCCTCGTATCCCGCCCGTTCAACCGGTACAAGCTGGGCATGCTGATCGCAGTCGCGCTTGCCTTTTTCGTCACCTTCTTCGTGGTCAACGGGCTGTTCTCACTCGCCAACCTCTGGCGCATGGACCTGATGCTGGTGTACCTACCCGCACTCGCCTCAACCGTGCCGGTGTACTACTTCCTGCAGGAGTTTCTCGGCCGCCGTTTCCTGTCTAAGATCAATTGGCGCTGACAAAAACCGCGTGCCCTCACTTGAGGACGCGCGGCTTTTTTCAATGCCTCAGACTACTCAGCCGCCGGGTTGGCGACAATTAGGACGTCACACGGAGCGTTTTCCACCACAAAGCTGGCCACGGAGCCGATAAACATCCGCGACACCAGTTTCTTGCTACTGCGCCCCAAAATAATCAGGGCCGTCTTGTAGTCCCGCGGCGCATCACGTGCGATCACGCTGCGCGGGCTGCCGAAGCGCAGGTGGATCGCGACATCGATGCCTTGCGCCAACAGCGGCTTGGCGATGTCTCGCAACTCTGCCTCCGCGGATTGCTCCGCATTGTAAAGCACCGTGCCATCCACCCCCACGGTTTGGTTGAACCCAATGTGGTACTGCCGAGTGTCGATCACGTGCAGCAAATCGATGCCAACGCCACGGTCCTGCGCGATCGCCACCGCCTTGGCCAGCGCCGTGTCCGCCGCCTGCGACCCGTCTAATGCCACCAAAATCCGTTCGTTCATGCTGTCACGTCCTTTCCGGGGCGCCCATTGTCGCCCACCTACTTTAGTTGTAACACATTGAGGGCGCGCCACGAAAGCGAGACCGGTCACGCAAACGGCCGCCCCCTCATTGGCGGACGGCCGTTTTGTACTGAGTCAGACTGCGCGCGATTTTAGTAATACCGCGAGTGGTTGAAGAAATTCAACCGGGCCACGATCGTGTTCGGATCGCTTTGCTGCGATGGCAGGATCCACAGCCCGATAGAGTCGAGGTCCTTGAGGATGAAGTTGGTCACCGCGATCTCAAGCTCAGCAGGATCGATATTAAAGCCAGCGTCCTTCGCCACTTGCATCGCCTCTTCGAGGTCGATCGTGACCGTATCAACGAAGTGCGTCTTCAGTTGGTCAAACACGGCCTCAACTTGGCCGTTCACATACGCTTCGACCGCCTTGAACACCTTTCCGTTCTTGGCCTGGAGGTCATAGTAGCGCGTCACTAAGTGGTTGTTGTCGATTTCCATAACGTGCCTCCTTATTCGGTATAAGCTTACCGTGATTGTGCGAAGATGGAAAGAAAAAACTGCCCGTGGGTAAAAAACTCATTAGAATCCTCGCACACAAAAAGTAAGTCGTGTATAATTAAGTTTGCTAGTTTTCAGATATTAGGAGGTAATATGATGAAGAAATGGTTGCTTGCATTGGCCAGTGTTGCACTGCTCGGGGCCTTGAGTGCCTGCGGCAGTGACAAGTCCACCACGGATTCGACTGCGGTGAAACTCGTCACCCCCAAAACCTTAACGATCGGCCTGGAAGGCACCTACCAGCCATACAGCTACCACGAGGACGGCAAGCTGACCGGCTTTGAAGTCGCCCTCGGCAAGAAGATCGCCGCCGAGCTCGACCTCACCCCCAAGTTCGTTGAGACCAAGTGGGACTCCCTCATCGCCGGGCTTGACGTCAACAAGTATGATCTCATCTTGAACAATGTCGCCAAAACTCCTGAGCGCGCGGCCAAGTACCGCTTCACCAGCGCCTATACCTCGGGTAAGTCGCAGCTGGCCGTCAAGAAGGACAACACGACGATCCAATCCATTCAAGACATCAAGGGCAAGCAGATGGCCCAGAGTGTGACCTCCAACAACGCGCAAAACGTCAAGAAACTCGGCGCCACCATCGTGCCGGTTGACGGCTTCGCCCAGTCGGTTGCCCTGATCGAGCAGGGTCGTGCTGACGGTACCGTCAACGAGGCCGCCTCGTTCTACGCGTACCTGAAGCAAAAGCCAGACGCCGACATTCGCCTGATCGAAGTCGGGAACGCCATCACGGCCAATCCGGCGCGTGGGCTCCTGCGCAAGGATGAAGCCCCACTGCAAAAGAAAGTCACCGCTGCTATCGACAAGCTCAAGGCAAACGGTGAGCTCGCTAAGCTGTCCAAGCAGTACTTCGGCGGCGACATCACCAAGTAGGCTGGCCCGCTAAGCCCGCGCCACTTCGCTCTGGTTCGTCGAGCTATGTGACGCCACGCGGGAGCGGCTAGCTACGCACAAGCACTCGGGCCTAAGTTCGGGCCCAAGCACTTGCGCTAGGCTACCCGTCCCGCTAAGCCCGCGCCACTTCGCTCTGGTCTTTGTCCTGGTCTTTGAAAGGAGATTTTCATGTCCACCTGGCAGATCGTCACCAAATCGCTGCCCGACTTGCTCGTTGCGATGCTCAAATACACCATCCCCATCACGCTGATCTCCTTTGTGCTGGGGCTCATCCTCGCGCTCGCGGTCGCGTTGGTGCGCATCTCGCCCTCACGCAAACCCGGCATGCGGGCCCTCAAAGGCCTCAGCTGGTTTTACGTGTGGATCTTCCGGGGCACGCCGTTGCTCGTGCAGCTCTTTCTCGTGTTCTTCGGCCTGCCGTACCTCAAGGTCAACGGTCACGCGCTGCTTGAACTCAACGCGTGGACTGCCGGGATCATGACCTTCGCGCTCAACACCGGGGCCTACGCCAGTGAAACCATTCGCGCCGCCATTCTCTCCGTGCCCACCACCCAATGGGAGGCCGCTAAGGCACTGGGGATGAAAAAGTCACTCGTGCTGCGCCTGGTCGTCTTGCCTCAGGCCGTGCGCATCGCGCTGCCACCGCTGTCCAACAGCTTCATCAGCCTGATCAAAGACACCAGCCTGGCCAGCGGGATCACCATCATCGAGATGTTCCAGGTGAGCCAACAGTTCGCCGCGCTGTACTACAACCCGCTCGTGTCTTACACGCTGGTTGCCGTGCTGTACCTGCTTTTGACCACGGTGCTGACCGGGGTGCAAGCGTGGTTGGAGAAACGGACCAGCCGTTACCTGAGCCCTACTGGTGCTTAATCTAAAAGCGTCGTCCAATTTTTCGGACGACGCTTTTTTCTATGGTATTAAGTCCGATGACGGTGCGCGCCAGAAACCTCATGCAACCATTCTGCGTTGTCGCCACTGAACACCGGCGATGAGCAGTGCCAGTCCGACTGTCCAAGCCAAACACGTCAACACGCCGGTTTGCGTTTGCAGTGCGACGTTATCGGTCAAGAACGCGGTTTCTCCTAACGCAATTCCGGCTTGCTTGAAGTAGGTCAGCGGCAACCACGTGATCGGTGGCGTAATCAGAAACAGGGCGACCAGCAACGCACTCCCCACGGCCGTCAGCCATCCATTGGCGATCAGGCTCGCAAGTAGCAGTGTTGCGGCAGTAATGACGGCCGCCAGGGCCACGGTCAGCACCGTTGCGCGACCGATCACCTGCCCCACATCGATGAACCCTGACGCAAACTGATCAAACGGTGCATTGTACACATAGCCATCCAGCGGCAACCGCAACGCCCCAAAGCCTTCGCGTAGCCCCACAACGCCTGTGATGAGTGCCAGCGGCAGCAGGGTGAAGCCGACGAGCCGGCAAAACAGCAGGCCGCCTTGCAGCAACACCTGCGCGACGGTGGACTGACCTTGTAGCCGCAACCAATCACTGTGCGCCCGACCGCGCCCCAGCTCACTGGCAAAATTGCCGCCAAACAACAGCGTGGCAAGCAACAGCAGGTACGCCGGTGCGTTTTGCCGAATCAACCACACCAGGTAATCGAACCCCTGCACCGCAAATTGCGGCGACCACCGCCGCACCGTTTGCTGGTCAATTTTCGGCATGGCGGCCAGTTCTTGGTCGGTGAAGGTCATGCTAAACGGATAAGGGCCAGTTAGGCCGCGCGCCTCGATCAGCCGGCCACGCTCGTACGCCCGTAGCATCTGCGACTGAAACCCATACCAGCCGGTCGCACCGGTGAGATCTGCCGCATTGCGCAGGCTGATGCCTAGGTTATCTGGGGTCTGCGCACGCTTGCCCGACGTGATCCCGAGCGTGGTCACATACCAACGGTTATAGGTGCGCGCAGAGCTGGCCAGCGCTTGTTGTTCCGGCACGAACCATTCATTGCGCTTGACCATTTCGGTGACCGACTGCCGATAGCGCACTAAGAAGCGTTGCTGGGCCGCTTTTTGCTGACTGGCACCAAACACGCCGACCCCAACGATCACCAACACCAGCGGCCAAAGCCACCACCGGGCATGTTGCTTCCGCCACTCAAAGCGAATCCAAGTCCCCATGACCTACCCCCTTCGCCAGTGTGCGCCGAACGCCACCAGCCCCATCATCAGTGCGGCGCCACACCCAAACGTGACAAGCGACCGGCCGAGTTCACTCACCAGCTGAAGCAGCGGGGCCACTTCACCCGGCGCGTGGGTCAGCCAACCTGCCGTGCCGCCGATCAACGGCTGACCCAGCCCAAGGGCTAATCCCATTGCCACCCCCAGTGAAAGGCCAAGCAAAAGCAGCCACAGTCCCATCACGGCCAGCCAGTGTGTCACCGGCCACCCCCAGCGGTTCGGCAGGTTCAACTGCATCCAGTCGTGCTGCGGGCTTAATTGCGGGAATCCCCACGCACTGATCACCAGCAGGACCGCGATCGTGCTCGCAAGCGGCGTGGCCAGAAGCGTCAGCCAATCGACCACAAAATTCGGTGCGCGCGTGGCACTGCCAGATTGCTCAATGCCCAATCCCTGCTGTAAGCACGCACGGTCCTGGCGCAGTTGCGTCTGGGTGGCGGCCGGGACCACGGCCTTCAGGTTCCCGATCCCCACAACTTCACGAAGTGCCACCGGCACTGGACTGAGCTCCAGCTCGGCCTGGCGAATGCGCGCCTGCAAAAACGCGCGGTTGTTTCGCTGACGCAAGGCCCGCTGCTGACGGGTCAATTGCGTCTGCAACTGCGCAGCGGCCTGCATGGCCGGATCACGCACGGTCGGTGGCAGCTCACGCCACATCGCAGTCTGCACCGCGAGCCCCTTTTGGCGTGCCGTCAGCGCCGCTTGCATCGTGTGGCGCAGCTGCGCCTGACGCACCGTTGTCAGCCCAAACACTGCGCCACACAGCAACACCAGCGTCAGCGCGAGCCCCCACGCCAGCCGGCTGGCCCAAAGTCGGCGCCACTCGAACCTAAGGACTGTCATTCCACTGCCTCGTACAGCTCGGCGTACCGCGTTGCCGCCGCCTGCTCGGAACTGACAACTTCATGCTGCAACTGCTGATCGTGCAAGAACCAGATGTCCTGTGTGACCCGGCTTAGCTCGGGCAGGTTGTGCGATGACACCAACACCGTTTTACCTTGGCTTGCCTGCGCCAAAATGGCCTCGTGTACAAGGCGCAAGCAGGTCGGGTCAAGTCCATTCAGCGGCTCATCCAGTAAAATCAGCGGCGCATCGGTCACCAACGCCATCACCATCAACAGTCGCTGTTTCATCCCCAGCGAGTACTTGCGCACACGCCGGTCCAAAAACGCGCTGGCCTTCAGTTGCTCGGCCACAGCGGCGACGTGCGCCTGATCCAGATGATGGGTCGCCGCAACAAAATCCAGGTGCGCCCGACCGGTCAGATAAGGATATAGCACCCGATTATCCTGCAAGTAGGCCACCTGTTTGAACACTTGGCGCGTGGTGTTGGGCTGTCCGTCAATCGTGATGGTGCCCGATTGCGGCCGCAGCAGTCCCGCGATCAGGTTCAGCAGTGTCGACTTCCCACTACCGTTGGGTGCCACCAGCCCAAAGACGCCAGGTGTCAGTAATTGCATCTGCGCGTGTGCGAACACGCTTTGGCGGTGAAATTTAAAACTTAAATCCTCAATGGTTAGCATACCCCTGCCCTCATTCCATGCGTCGCGATGGCCCGCTCAATGAATTGGTCGTGCATCACGCTGGCTTGATGTTGACCTGCCCTCACGCGCACCGATCAGTTTCGCTTGCTGACAATTTATCTTCTTTACAGAATATTATCATAACAACGTCCTTTTAGGTTGGTGAGTTGACTATTTGCAACTGGTTGGTCAAAATTAGATTTGAATTTAATCCGATCAAGAAGGACCGAAAGCGTATGAGTCCAAAGTTGAATCAATCAACACCGCAAACCTATGGCGAATTTTTCCGCCAGATCCGGACCGATCGTCACCTGCTCATGAAAGAGGTCAGCGGAGACATCACGCTTGGAACGGTCTCTCGGTTCGAGCAGGGCAAAGTGGGCATTTCACTGGAGAACTTTCTGACACTGTTACGCAATGTCAATATGGACATCGAAGAGTTCTTTAGTCGCTACCACGCCCAGCAACCCAATGCGACCTCACAGAGAACCGAGTATGAGTTCAAGCTTCAGTTGTTCCGGGTCACCCTCGATGAAAGTGACCGTGCGGCACAGCAGATGCTCAAGGACTGGCAAATCCGCGCAACGCAATCGGGGACCTTGATCGATCATCTCCGCACCATTATCATCAAGGCCTTCATCCTCGACATCCACAATGACTCAAGCGCCCGGCTAACTGAGGCAGACTCATTGGCCGTGCAAACCTATCTGGTACGCACAGAAGTCTGGTACGACTTCGAGTTCGCCCTTTATATTGATACCATCGCCTTTTTAGCCCCGGCCGTTCAAGCGGACTTGCAACGCAAGATGATGACTGGCTTTTTTGCCAAACACAATACGCCGCACTCGCGGATTTTATTCGTACAAGCGCTTTTCAATACGATGATTGCCTCGCTCAACGCGCGTGACTTCACCACCGCCCGGCAACTGATCGCACTGATCGAGGTCAAGCAGCTACCCGCCAACGCATTTTATCTCAGCGCTCAGGTCCACCTGATTCAGCTCTTCCTCGCGGCGCAGGAGCGACCGGAAAAGCAACCGGCACTGGATCAGTTTGTTACGGCGCTGGACGCCATCTCGCCTCATTTTGCCCTCAAGGAGCGACGCTGGTTGGCGACGCTAGTTGGCCACGCTGACAGATTCACCGATATCTTAGCGCGCCCACTCACCGTTTGCTCATTCTGTTATAATGAAGCCAGTTTGTTACGCATCACTCATTCCGACCACGCGTCACTTGCCGTGTCCACTAACAAAGGAGTTTACTCATGCCCACAACCCCACTCACCCGCGCCGCTGTTGACCCCAAGGAAACTTGGGACCTGACGGCCATCTATGCCACCGACACCGAATTCGAGGCCGACATCAACCGCCTCAAGGAACTCACGCACGATTTTGCCAGGATGTACACCGGTCGCCTCACCGAAGCGCCGGTCATCATCGACGCATTGGAAGACTATGCGAACCTCGCGACCATCATCGACCACCTGAACCACTACGCCTTTTTGCCGGCCAGCGCCGACACCACCGACGCGGCCGCAGACGCCCGCGCCAATCGCATCAACACGCTGACCGCCAGCATCAACGGGCAGCTGACGTTTTTGACCGCCGAGCTGCAGCAACAGCCTGCCGCGGTGCTGGACGCCGTGGCCGCTCACGATGAAGACATGGCGGCCTACATTCGCCACATCAAGCTGACTCAAGCCAGCGCCTTGGCCCCGGCGGCGGAAAAAGTGCTCGCCGAGCTCGGGCCAACCTTGGATGCACCGAGCAACATTCGCGGCAACAGCGTGTTTGCCGACATGGACTTCGGTCACTTCACGGTGGCCGGCACGGATTACCCGCTGTCGTTCGTCAGCTACGAGGAGATCTACCAGAAGCACCCCGACACCGCGGTGCGGCGCGCGGCGTACCACCAGTTCTGCGCGACCCTAGCCAAGTATCAAAACGGTATGGCGGCTGGTTACTACGCGCAGGTCGCCAAGGAGAAGGCCCTGGCAACCATGCGTGGGTACGACTCGGTGATCGACTACCTGCTGGCCCCGCAGGAGGTCACGCGCGCGATGTTTGACCGTCAGATCGACGGCATCATGACCGGGCTTGCGCCTGTGATGCGGCGCTACGTCACCCACATCAAGCAACTGTGGGGGCTCGATCACATTGGCTACACCGACCTGCAGATCGACCTTGACCCGACCTTTGCGCCGCAGGTCACGCTTGACCATGCGCCCGATTACGTGCAGGCGGCGCTTGCGCCGATGGGGCCGGATTACCAGGCCTTGATCGGCCGCGCCTTTCCAGAGCGCTGGGTCGATTTTGCCGCCAACGTGGGCAAGGAGTCCGGCGCGTTTGCGACCAAACCGTACGGCGTGCACCCGTATGTCCTGATGAGCTGGAGCGACACCCTGCCGGCCATTTACACGCTGATCCACGAACTTGGACACACCGGTCAGATGAGCCTCGCCGATACCCACCACAGCATCTTGGGTCACGAGCCCTCCACCTACATTGTGGAAGGTCCGTCGACCTTCCACGAGCTGCTGTTGACGCACAGCCTGATCGCGCAGGCCGACTCACCGCGCATGAAGCGCTTCGCCTTATCGCGCCTGCTGTCGGACACCTACTTCCACAACTGCGTCACCCACCTGCTGGAGGCCGCATTCCAGCGTGAGGTCTACCGCCTGATCGACGCGGGTGAATCCTTTGATGCCGCGCGCCTGAACCAGATCAAAAAAGGCGTCCTCCAGCAGTTCTGGGGGGACGCCGTGGACCTCGATGACGGCCAACCGGAGCTGACCTGGATGCGCCAGAGTCACTACTACATGGGGCTGTACTCCTACACCTACTCCGCCGCGATGGTCGTTTCCACCGGTGCGTACCTGCGGGTGAAGGCAGACGGCCAGCCGGCGATCACCGACTGGCAGCACTTCCTGACGCTGGGCGACAGCCTGCCACCGGTCGAAGCCGCCGCCGTGGCCGGGGTGGACATCACCACTGATTCGGCCCTGAAGGCCATGATCGCCTTTCTCGATGACACCGAGCGTCAGATCGAAGCGCTCAGCGCCAGTCTCACAGATTAGCGGAAAGACTTCAAATGCGCGTTGCAAGGGCTGACTCCCAGCCAGTTGCAACGCGCATTTTGCTTGGACTCAATTCAGTAGGCCGAGGTCATCCAGCTTGTGCGCGGCCCGCAGTAGCGGCTTCACCACCTCGATCTGCGGCGGCGCGGCCGTGGGGTTATCCGCCGAGCGCGTCAGGTGAAACATCACGCGCAGCCGCACCGGTAGTGTTTTGGGGTCGACGCGCCCCCGAAAATAGAAGAACTGCGGCGCCTGCGCGCACGCTTGGAAGCTGCGCGCCCGGACGCGGGCCGCATCGACCTGAGCCTCCGCCATCACGCCGGTGCCAAACACCAGCAGATACTCAGGCAACACCGTGGCGTAACGGCGGTAAAACCGCGCAAAGCCGCCAACCGTGTCCCCCCAGAGGTGACCGCCATAAACCACCACTTTGGCTGCGGCCAGTTCTGCTTCGGTGATGAACTTACTGTCGATGACCTCACAGTGAAACTCGCGCGCGATGTGCAACGCATACTGCTGCGTGAAGCCGGTTTGAGACGTATAAACAATCACCATTTTTGCCATCTCCCCGCCTCCTTCGTGGGTACCTGTGTCAAGACTGCTCCTCTGTATTGTAACAGAGCGGCCTTTGCCGGCTCAATTGCACCGCAGATTTGTCATCAAATTGAAACTTAATTGCGTACAATCGAAATAGTTCCGCCAATGTGGTAAACTGGAGGCAGATCAAGTCTAAGGAGGTTCCTCATGCAAATCACCCGTCATGGTACCCCACAAGAAACCAATGGGACGCCGCCGATGATCGGCCACGCTCTGCCGGCCTTCACGCTTCAAACCGCCACCACGCCGCTGACCACCGCTGACCTGACTGGCCACTACAGCCTGATCAGCGTTGTGCCGGACATCAACACGCGCGTCTGCAGCGTCTCAACCAAAAACTTCAACGTCGCCATGGATGCCTTCCCGGATATTCGCTTTTACACGGTGTCCACGAACACCCGCGACCAGCAGCAGAACTGGTGCGCCGCCGAAAACGTGCACCACATCCAGCTGGTGTCCGACGAAAGTGGCGACTTCGGTCGCGCAATGGGCCTGTTCGTGCCGGACAACCACACGGACGCGCGCAGCGTCTGGATCATTGCGCCGACCGGCCACATCGTTTACCGCGAGCTGATCCTTGAGCAAACCGAGGAACCGGACTACGATGCCGCCCTCGCCTACCTCGAGGCACACACGGCTCACGCCTAAGCGATCGTCAAAAGCCCCATGCCCCTGCAACGCGCAAATGCGCGTGTGGGGGCATAGGGCTTTTTTGGCAGGTCAGGCCAGCTTGACGGTGACCGTCTCCGGCAGCGGCTGGTAGTCCGGGTGCCACTGTGCGGCGGCGACGGTGGCGGCGACATCCGTGACGGACTGTTGGTTCAACCCTTCCGCAACGGCCGCCTTGGCCACCGCTTCGGCCACCAGGCACGAGAAGTGGGCCAGATCCTTGACCGGGGGCAGTACCGCCGCCCCGGGCGCGGTCGGGTCGACCAGCCCGCTGAGGCTGTGCGCCGCCGCGGCAATCATACCATCGCTCAGCCGGCTGCTGGCCACGGCGATCGTGCCCAGGCCCAGCCCTGGGTAGATCAAGGCGTTGTTGGCCTGCCCGATCGTGTAGGTCACGCCGTTATCCGTGACCGGCGCCGACGGAATGCCGGTGGCGACCAGTGCCCGCCCCTCAGTCCAGCGAATCAGGTCCGCGGCGGTGGCCTCCATCAACTTAGTCGGGTTGGAAATCGGGAAGATGACCGGGCGCGGCGTGTGGGCGGCCATGTCACGGATCAGGGGCTCGGTGAACGCGCCGGGTTGCGTCGACGTGCCGACCAGAACGGTGGGGTGCACCGCGGCCACCACGTGCGCCAAGTCGGTGAGCGTCTCCGGCGCCGTGAACTCGCGGCGGTCTCGGGCAAACGGTCGCTGCGCCGGCGTCAGCGTGGGGTCGTCGGCAAACAGGAGGCCCTGCTTATCCACCAGGTAAAAGCGCGCCCGGGCTGCTTTTTCACTGAGCCCGGCAGCCTGCATCTGCGCGCAGACCCGCGCCACGATGCCGGCCCCCGCGGTGCCGGCGCCAAAGCAGACGTACACTTGATCCGTCAGCTTTTGCCCCGAGATGTTCAAAGCGCCCAGTAGCCCGGCCAGCACAATGATGCCGGTGCCTTGAATGTCGTCGTTAAACGTTGTCAGCTGATCCTGGTACTGGGCCAGAATGTCGGCCGCATTGGCGCGCCCAAAGTCCTCCCAGTGCAGGTACAGCTTGGGGAACAAGCCTGTGGCCGCGCTGACGAAGCGGTCGACGAACGCGCGGTAAGTCGGCCCCGCCACGCGCGCGTGGCGCACGCCGAGGTACTGCGGATCAGCCAAAAGCGCCGGATTGTTCGTGCCCGCGTCCAGCACCACCGGCAGTACCTGGCTGGGGTCGATGCCGGCCGCCGCGGTGTACACCATCAGCTTGCCCACCGCGATGTCCACCCCTTGCGTCCCCCAGTCACCGATGCCCAAGATCCCTTCTGCGTCGGTCACCACGATCAGCCGGATATCCCGGCCGTTGGCGGCGTGGCGCAGCGCCGCTTCAAGGTGCTCCTGATCGTCGATGCTCAGGTACGTCGCGTTTTGCGGCTCGACAAACCACGCGCTGTAATGCTCGATCGTCTCGGCGATCGTCGGGTCGTACACCACCGGCATGAACTCCGCCACGTGCTCGGCAAACAGCCGGTAAAACAGCACGTGATTGACGTTGAACAGCTGCATCAGAAACTGGCGCTTGGCCAGGTCAGTGGGCTTTTGGCTGTATTGCGCATAGGCCGCGGCCACCTGCTGCGCCAGCGTCTGGACGCTTGGCGGTAGCAGGCCATTGAGCCCATAGGCATCGCGCTCCGCTTGGGTGAATGCGGTGCCCTTGTTCAAAAACGGATCGTGCAGCAGTTGTTGTAAGGTATAAATCATGATGGCCTCCGAGTCAGTTGATGCCTCCAGCCTACCGCACGCAAAAAAAGATAGTCAAATCCGCTGGTTGTGATACGATTTGTTGATATGAGGAGGTGACCCCATGAACACGCGCGACCTCGCGTATTTTGAACAACTGTGCGTCCTTGGCAACTTCTCGCAAGTGGCGGCGCACTTCGGCGTCAGCCAGCCGACCATCACGATGGCCCTGAAGCGGCTGGAAGCCCAGTTTGGCACGCAGCTGATGGTGCGCGATAAGAGCCACGCACAACTGGTGGTGACGCCGGCCGGCCAGCAGCTGGCCGCCCGCGCCCGCGTCATCAACCGCGAGCTCGCCCTGGCGACCGCGGAGCTGGCGCGCGCCGACACGCCAAAGATCCAGCTGGGCCTGCCGCCCATCATCGGGAGCACCTACTTTCCGCGGTTTGCGCCAGCCTTGCGCGATGCGGGGCTGATGCCGCAGCTGGTGGTGCACGAGCACGGCTCCACCCGCCTGCTGACCCAACTGCGCACCGGTCACCTCGATGCCGCGCTGCTTGGCGCCAGCGGCCCATTGGTGGCCCCGGGGTTGCACCGGGAGCACCTGGCCAGCGTGCCCTTCACCTTGGTGGTACCGCGGGATCACCCGCTGGCGGACCGCACCGCCCTCAGCTTTGCTGACACCGAAGCACTCCCGTTTGTCACGCTGACGGAGAGTTTTGTCCACAGCAAGGCACTGGCGTGGTTTGCCAGCACCAGCAACACACCGCCCAACGTGGTGTTCACCACCCCAGACGTGGGCAGCCTCAAGCAGCTCGTGCACGCCCACGTCGGCGTGGCCCTGCTGGCCGCGGTGGCGGTCAGCCCCGCCGATGACCTCGTGGCGATTCCGCTCGACGACCCCGGTCAGCCACGCTTTGAGGTGCAGCTCGTGACCGCCGCGCGACTGGTGCCTCGCCCCACGCTTCGTGATTTCATTCAGATCCTCACCACGCCTCAAGAAGGAGACCCGCATGCGCATTGAAAAAGATTCCCTTGGCCCCGTTGAACTACCTGATGACGTCTGGTGGGGCCCGCAGACAGAGCGTTCCCGCCACAACTTCACCGTCGGCCCCCTGATGCCCGTTGCGGTGATCCGCGGCCTCATCACAATCAAGCAGGCCGCGGCCACCGTCAACGGTCAAACCGGCGCACTGAAAGCGCCAGTCGCCGCCGCCATCGACCAGGCCGCCGCCGCTCTCTTGGCACTCCCTGACGACCAGCTGATGGCGCATTTTCCCCTGCACGTCTACCAAACTGGCAGCGGCACGCAAACCAACATGAACGTCAACGAGGTGCTCGCCCACCGTGCCAGCGCCTTGCTGGGGCAGCTCGTGCGACCCAATGACCACGTCAACTGTGGCCAAAGCAGCAACGATACCTTCCCGACCGCGATGCACCTGGCGGCGTACCCGGCGGTCAGCGCCACCATCGCCGCCACTACGCATCTGCGCAACAGCCTGGCCGAAAAAGCCACCGCGTACACGCACACCGTCAAGCTCGGGCGCACTCACCTGCAGGACGCCACGCCGCTGACGTTCGGCCAGGAGCTCTCCGGCTGGGTCGCCACCCTGGATCAGGACCTGGCCACACTCAAGGTGCTGCAGCCGCAGCTGCTGGGGCTGGCACTCGGTGGGACCGCCGTGGGCACCGGGCTGAACACCACCCCGGCGCAGACTCAGGCGATGGTGGCGGCGATCGCGGCCGCCACCGGGGTGCCGTTCACCAGCATGCCCAACAAGTTCCACGGGCTGGCCAGCCACAGCGAGCTGGCGGCGGTGCATGGCGCACTGCGGACGCTAGCGGCCGATTTGCTCAAAATCGCCAACGACATCCGCTTTCTCGCCAGCGGCCCCCGCGGTGGCTACGGCGAGCTAACGATCCCGGCCAACGAACCCGGCAGCTCCATCATGCCCGGCAAGGTCAACCCGACGCAGGCCGAGGCGCTGACCATGATCGCCACCCGCGTGATGGGCAACGACACCACCCTGACCGTGGCGGCCAGCCAAGGCAACTTCGAGCTCAACGTGTACAAGCCGGTCATCATCGCGAGCTTTCTCGACAGCTGCACCCTGCTGACCGGCGGCATGGCCCAGTTCGACCGCCTGCTGGTGCAAGGACTCACCGCCAACGCCGACCGGATGCGCCAGCTGGTCGACCAGTCGCTGATGCTGGTCACCGCCTTGGCACCGCACATCGGCTACGAAGCCAGCGCGCAGATCGCCCAGGCCGCCCAAGCCCAGGGCCTGACGCTGCAAGCAGCGGCACTGGCATCTGGGCGCGTGACCGCTGCGCAGTACGCCGCGTGGGTCGACCCACTGAAGATGACGAACGCCTGACCCGGCGAGCGCCCCGAATCGCACCTGCCAAAAAGGACGCTCGACCAACCCCCATTCCGTGGGCTGGCTGAGCGTCCTTTTGATCGTGGGCGTACTTCTCTTAACATTAGAAATAGTCCTTGCGCTTCAGCCACCAAGCGGTCAGGCCGCACAGCACCCCGGCGATCAGGATGGTGGCCCAAAAGCCCCAGGCGCGGTCTTGAAACGGCAGCCAAGTGTTTTGCCCCCACAGGCCGGAGACGATGGTCGGGATAGTCATGATGATCGACACGGAAGTCAGCACCTTCATGATCAGGTTCAGGTTGTTGGCCACCACCGCCGAGATCGCCGTGTTGTACTGGTCAAGGATGGCTTCAGTGCTGTGCGCCAGCGTCACCGCTTCGCGCACTTCGATCGCCACGCGTCGCAGCCGCCAGTGGTCCTGCTCGTGGGTGAAGTGCTGTTCGCTGGCCATCAAGGCGTCGATCACCGTTTGACTGCCAGCCAGGGCCGCGCCGAAGAACACGAGGCTTTTGCCCAGCGTCATGATCTCGTACAGCAGGGTGTTGTGCGACGAGCGCCCCACCTTGGCTTCCATCTCCTGCGTTCGCGCAGCGATCACATCCGTGTCCGCGACGAACTGGTGGAGCACCTGCCAGATGAAGTTCAGCGCCAACCCGCTGGCCGAGGACGCCGAGTCTAACGCGGTCAAAAACGCGTTTTTGAGCCGCAGCGGGCCGGCGGTGATGGTGATCAGGTCCTTGTCCACCAGGATTAGCGCCAAGGGCTGTGTGGCAAAGCCGGCGTCCCCATTGGCGCTGACCGTGACCACCGGCTGGCGCAGCACAATGAGCAGCGGTGCGACCGCGTCTCCGGTCAGCCCCTCAGCGTGCGGCTCCTCATGGGGATCCAGCGCGGCCAACAGGTAGTCGTCGGGAATCGCGGCCTGCGCTGCCAGCGCCAGGACCTCGGCTTCTTTAGCGCTTTCATAGTTGTGCCACGCGCCACCGGTCGGGATTGCATAGGTTTGATGCATCGCACTCACCTCCTCTTTTAATTGTAGCCAAACGCGCCAGTCGTCGTCCATGAAAGCGCCGTCGTGACCAGGACGGCTTGACGCGGTGCACCCAGCCTGCTTTAATCGGGGTAGGAGGCGATATGATGGAATACATTCCCGTTCGGATTTACGCGCATGAGCAACCGCAGGGCTACCGCATGCTGGTCGACCGCGTTTGGCCGCGCGGCATCAGTAAGGTCAACGCCGCGTTGGACGACTGGGCCAAAGCCATCGCCCCATCCACCGAGCTGCGCAAGTGGTTCGGCCACGATGAGGCCAAGGCCGAAGAATTCGTCAGCCGCTATGTCGCTGAGTTGGATGCCAACCCCGCCACCCCAGACTTTTTGAAGCAAGTCCAGGCGATCACCGAAGGCCCGGTCCTCTTGCTGTTCGGCGCGAAGGACGAGGCGCACAACAACGCCACCGTGCTGGCAGACTACCTGAAGGAGAAGCTCGGGTGATGCAGCCAAAACCAGACTACCGCAAGCACCAGCTCGCCCGGCTCAAGGCCGCGGCCCCTGAGACCCAGGCGGCCGGGCCTGCCCTGCTGGCGACCCTGATGACCCTGCCGGAGTGGCAGCAGGCCCGCACGATCGCGACCACCGTGGCCAGTCCGATCGAGGTGCCCACCGCGCCGCTGATCCAAGCGGCCCTGGCCGCCGGCAAGCAGGTCTTCCTGCCCAAAACGATGCCGCACCGGCAGATGGCGTTTTTGCCCGACCCCGGCCCTGCCGCCCGCATCACCAGCCCATACGGCATCCCCGAGCCTGCGTACGCCGAAGCGCAGGTCAACAATCAAGTTGACCTCGTGATCGTTCCCGGCATCGCGTACGCCCTGGACACCCACGCGCGCCTCGGCTTTGGCGGCGGCTACTACGACCGCTTCTTGGCGCAGTACCGCGGCGCGACCGTCACGCTGGCGGCCCCGGTGATGGCCCTGTCCACGGCGGCCTGGCCCATTGAAGCCACCGATGTCTTGCTTCAGACGGTGATTACCCGAACCGGCATTCACCGCCTGTGAGCCGCCCTGCGCCGCAAAATCGGCGCAGGTTTTTTAGAAGGAGATTCTGCACATTGTCTGTCTTTTTGGCCAGCCTTGCTGGCGTGAGCGAAATTCTCATTTTGATCGCCATCGGCTACGCGTTGACCGCCGCCGGATGGTTCACCGACCGCAGCAGTCAAGTGATCGCCAAGCTGGTGACGCAAGTGGCGCTACCAGCCTACATGATCGTCACCATCAGTAGCCGTTTCACCGCCCGTGAGCTCCGAGCGCTCCTGCCGGCGCTGCGGTTCCCTGTTTTGTCGATGGCCGTCTTGTTCGGCCTCGCGTTGCTGGCCACGCGGCTGTTGCGCGTGCCTGCGCGCCACCGGGGGCTGTTTCAATCCATGTTCTTCAACTCCAACACCGTGTTCATCGGCCTGCCGGTGAACCTGGCCCTGTTTGGCGCGAAGAGCCTGCCTTACGTGCTCGTCTACTACATGGCCAACACCACGATTTTCTGGACGCTGGGCGTGGCGCTGATTCAGCGCGATGGCCCGCACGCCGCGCGCTTCAACTGGCGCCAAACCCTGGGCAAGATCTTCTCCCCACCGCTGCTCGGCTTCATCGCCGGGGTGCTGCTAGTGTTGCTGCGGCTACGGTTGCCGGCCTTCATCATGACCGACCTCAACTACATCGGCGCGCTGACCATTCCCGGCTCGATGTTTTTCATCGGCATTGCGATGCACCAGGCGGGCCTAGCCCATCTTCACGTCGACCGCGAGTTGCTCGGCGTCTGCGCCGGCCGCTTTGTGCTCGCGCCGTTGGTGATGGCCGCATTGATCGCGCTGGCCCCGGTGCCGCTGATGATGAAGCAGGTCTTCATTCTGCAATCCGCCATGCCGGTGATGACCAACGCCCCGGTGGTGGCCAAGTTGTACGGGGCAGACGCCAACAACGCTGCCATTACTGTCACTGCGACCACCCTGCTCGCGATGCTCGTCATCCCGCTGATCATGGTCGCCGTTCAACACCTCGGGTGATCTGAATGAAAAAACGGTTCTTATTGCTACTTTTGCCCCTCCTCCTGACCGGGTGCCACGCCTTGGCCCCGGCCGACTCACAATCGGCGGCCCCCACCAGCCAAAGCAAGGTCGTCAAAGTGACGAAACCCGCACCGGTCAAAAAGAAAGTCAAACCCAACACCACTGCGAACGTTGACGACCTCACCGGCCACTACTTTGTGAACACGCAGGACCACAATGAAGTCTTGCAGTTTACGGCGGACACCTCTGGCTACATCTTCGACATTCAGCGCCGCGTCACTGGCGGCAACTTCACGTCAGCCGCCGAAGGGCTCTTTAACGCCAAGCTGACCACTGCCGGGGACCAGTACACCATCACCGGCACCGCCCAACCGAACGCCAAGGCCAGCACGCTGACCTTTCAGAAGCTCAGCAGCACCAAGTTGCGTCAGCTGCCGGACGGCCCGACCTACACGCGCGTCAAAAACGATGACCGCAGCACCATCAAGTAACGCTATGCGGCACCAAAAAAAGGGGCCACTGCATTCACATGCAGTGCCCCTTTTTAGTGCGGTTTAGACGAGGACCGGACGGTAAAGGCTCATCACCACGCCGAGGATCACAACAGAATCAAAGTACATGTCCGCCATCGTGTCATTTTCCGGGTGCAGGCGCACCCCGTCACGCTCCTTGAAGAAGCGCTTGACGGTCGCCTCCCCGTCTTCCGTCATCGCCACGACGATCTGCCCGTTCTCGGCGGTTTCTTGCTGCTTGACGATGATCTGGTCACCGTTCAGGATCCCAATTTTGATCATGGAGTTCCCTTGGACACGCAACATGAACAAGTCATCGGCATCGTACGCCAGCTCGTCTGGGATCGGGAAGTAGTCCTCGATGTTCTCGATGGCCGTGATCGGCACCCCGGCGGCCACTGTGCCGACAATCGGGATCCCGCTTTCGCCCACCCCGATGAAGTCGCGCCCACTCTTCGTGATCTCAAGGGTGCGCGGCTTGGACGGGTCCTTCGCGATCAGCCCCGCCTCCAGCAATCGATCCAGGTAGGCCGCCACGGTACTGGAGGAGCTGAGCCCCACCGCCTTACCGATTTCACGGACGGTCGGCGGGTACCCGCGGGTATCGATCGATTCATGAATCGTTGTTAAAATCTGCTTCCACCGCTTCTGGCTCGCTTGCGAAGGCATGGGATCACCGCCATTTCAATTTTTCTGTTTTCAGCATACCAAAGAGAACGTTTGTTTGCAACTTTTGCGGCAAAAAACCCGCGATCTCGCAATTTTTCTCGCTTATTCCGCCACTTTTCCGTACACTAACGCTATACCAGAGCGGCACCAGAGCGACGTGGCGCGGTGATAAGGGTTAGACTAAGGCGGCCTGACGCTTGCGCCCGCACTTAGGCGCGAGTGACAGGATGACTTAGCCCGCACCCTTATGCGCCACGGAGCTCGACGACCCAGAGCGACGCGGCGCGGTGATAAGGGTTGGGCTTTCGACGCATGTCAGGCTGTCACTCTCTGCGTTCGAACAGCCTGATCAAATCCAGCCTGACGCTTGCGCCGGCACTTAGGCACATGACTTGCGCAGCTTTGTGGCGCTCGGTGACAAAGGGGAGGACTTATTAATGGAATACAAATATGGGCGCAGCTCATTTTTCGATGGCGGCTTGCTGGCATACATCGGCTGGGTGTTGCTCGGCGGACTCATCACGGCGTTCACGCTGGGCATCTGCTACCCGTGGGCACTCTGCCTGCTGTACGGGTGGAAAATCAACCACACTGTCATCGATGGCCACCGCATGCACTTTTCTGGGTCTGCGGTGGGCCTGTTCGGCAACTGGCTCAAGTGGCTGTTCTTCACGATCATCACACTGGGCATTTACGGCTTTTGGGTCAGTATCAAGCTTGAAAACTGGAAGGCCAAGAACACGAGCTTTCTGAATTAAAAAAAGAGGTTAAAACAAAAGTGTTTTAACCATAGTATCAGCAAGGCCCCCTGCAAGACTTTTGTAGGGGGCCTTACTTGTACCACTAGACGTTACCTTTTCTCCCCATAACATCTTCGGGGGGTGTCATCATTATTGGGGGGGTTAACCATTTCTCATCCTTGCTTTTTTGTGCTTAGTCAATGATTTTCGCTAAGTGTGCATATTATGAACACGCTAAGCAGTATAAACAAGAGAAGTAATCTCACTTGAGGCATTAACTATCACAACTTTGGGGGTAGCAAAATGACTGACACACCAAGTGTTCACAGCCAGGAACGCATCGTAACGATCTTCCTTCGCCTATTCACAGGGCAAAAATTGACAAAGCAGGCGCTGGCCGACGAGTTTCAAAAGTCGCCGAAGGCCATTCAACGCGACATGATGCAAATTACCAGCGCCATCACGGAAACCAATCTGGCCGACGAGATGGCGATCGTGCAGCAGCCGAAAGGATCCTACGCCCTTAAGCAGGTGCACCCCACAACCCTGACCGATGTACAGATCCAGACGATGTGCCAAGTCATGCTGGCGAGTCGCGCGCTAACGCATACAGAAATGACGGCGCTCATCGCTCAGCTAGTATCGATGGCTATAGATTCTAAACATGTGACGGCACCAATCAAAAGTGATCTCGTGGCCTACCACGGCGTTCCTCAGACCAGCATGCTAGATAAAATCGCCCTGATCACCACCGCGATGCAGAAACGGCAGATCCTGGAATTCACGTACTTTAGAGACACTCAGCAGGTCACCTTACGGCGCAGGCCGACCGCGTTATTCTTCTCCGACCTGTATTTTTGGATGGTGACAGATAACGACCGCGCCTACGATGACATGGACGTAGCCAAGCTGAGTAAGTTTCGCTTGTCTCTGATGAAACAGATCAAGGTCGTTGGGTATTCGACAGACACCTCTCAGGATAAGCATTTTGAGGCCGGCGAATTTCGCCACAAAACCACGCTGCCGTTCTTCGGCAATCCCGTGACGCTGGTCATCGACTACTATTCCGACCCGCAGTACATCGTGGATCGCTTTCCGCATACCGTGGTAGCCGAAAGTGATGACGATAAACCGTCCTGGGCGATGCAAGTTCACCGGATAACCATTCAGGCTAATAACGGCTACGGCACGAAAATGTGGCTCTTGCAGCAGGCCCACATGGTGAAAATCATTAGCCCTTTATCGTTGCGCGACTACGTGATCGAGCGCATGCGCTGGGCGCTGGCCTACTATGACAAATAACGCGCAAAGGTCGCGACTGTCCGATGGTCGCACGTGAAAAAAATTCCGATGTGGTCTTATTGTGACCACATCAGAAGTTATTCTAGTGTCACAGTTCTGACGCGAGGCGTTCATCATGGGCAGAGCTACGTGATCAACGCTTGTGCGGCCAAAAGACTTGGAGGAATTAAAATGAAAAAGATCAAACTGATCATTGCTACTTTATCTCTTGTGGTTGTGGGTGCGGTCGCGGTCGGCTGTTCCAGCCAAACCAAGTCGACCAAGGACAGCTCTTCAAAGATAGCGACAGTAGCCAAGAAGGCCCAAGCGACAAAGAAGACCGAAGCGGCCAAGAAAGCCCCAACAAAAGCGCAACAGTACAAGGCTTATGACAAGAAACAACACGCTATCATCGCTTACTACTCAAGCTTCGTTGGCACGCACTATTACACCTCGGAAGCAATTACGCCTGACGATAACGTTGCGCTGATCTCAATGACTCGGCTCAGCAACACAGAGTATCGCGTCAACATTATGCGATTCGATGGCTCCGCCGACACGACTGAAACTTACACCATGCCTGAAACCGGTGATGCGCAACACATTAACTTCTACGAAAACGAATATACCTCGCAAGGACTCTCAACGCTCCAGTCTGGGACTGTCGGCCCATCCTTAAAAGGACCGATGATGCTAGTCCTATTTGGTACTACTAATGCCTATGACGCCCCAAAGCTGTATGTTCCGGAAGGCTTATCAGTCTACAAACAAGCCGACATCACCACTCGCCCCCTCACCGAATACGGTACGAAAAGTCAAGACCAAGCACTGCTATCTGCGCTTGAGGGCGTCACAATTACCCCCGTGGCCGATGCAAACCAATCGATCACCTTTGATTCAGACAGTCAAGCTCACATGACCAATCAGCCCAAGTCAGCGTCTAACTCACTATTCATTAAGCTGACCAAAGGGACGATCACTTTTGGCACCCGCACGTCGCTAACAAAAGAGATCCCTAGCAAAATCAAATACTCGTTTGAGGATGGTATATTCAAACTCGATCCTGCGTACAAGATTACGCAGCGGGACCATAAATCAATCGTCTACAATAAGCAATATCATTTCTAGACCGCTAGCATGAGGTGCAGCACCCTACTAGGCAAACAGGCTAGTTCGCGTAAACTCTTCGACTGCACTGAGACGCAAACGACCGGCAATCCCTCAAATTGGATTGCCGGTCGTTTGCGTCTACACCGATTGATTCTGATTGCTTAGTCCAAGATTGCCTTGGCCTGCTTGCACCTCTAGTTCTCCCATTCGACGTTCTCCTGCCCATAATCGCCATCGTCAAAACTACCCACGTCAGCGATCTGCTTCTTGAAATCAACGCTCGCAAACATACCGTTATCTCAGGGATTATCTGACTCTGCGCGTTCATAGGTCAACGTCTGACCATTGCCGCCGACAATCAACTTGAACTTCTCGCCAGCGGTGACCGCCAGCTCGCTTGGGATCTTGATGACGAGTGACGTGCCCACCTTGCGCGCCTTGAATTCGCCTAGTTCCTTCTTCTTGACAGCCATGTAAACCGCCTCCTTGTATAATTTAAGCAATGGCGGTGTCCACATACATCGGATATATGTGGCGCCCTCGCGCAAAAAAAAGCTTCACCAAAGTGGCAAAGCTTCGTCTCTCCCGCATCGTCTGCGCGTTTCTTTCGCTTACATCCGGTGCACGACGGGGATGTGTTTCATCTGACGCCGATCACACGCGGTGCGCTTCATCTCGTAGAAGACGCCGGCCACGATGTCGATGGCCATCAAGCCGATGCCGAGCACCGTGTTGACCACAAGTAGCACAAGCGTGAGCGCAACCAGCACGCGCAGCGACCACTTCAGAATCATCATTGTCATTCCTCCCCACTAAGGGCTTTCACCCCTGATCTTTTCGCTTAGTATACGCCGAAATTCCGCTTTGTAAAGGTTAAATTTACATCATTTTTACATTTGGCGCCCGTCTATCGGCATTTCCAACGCTTTATCCCTGATTCACTAGCTGCTTTGTAAACAAAGTTCAGCCCTGCGCCGGATTCGCAATCGCCGCCATAATTCGGTATCATTGAGGTACTACGATACGGAGGGGCTTATGACTAATAAACACACCTGGTTCTACCGCCATTTCCTCGATAACAAGTTTGCCATCGCCGGGTTTAATGTGCTCATGGCGTTGCTGATCATCTGGGTCTTCACCAAGATCGCTTGGGTGTTCCAACCCGTTGCGAACTTCTTGGGCATCGTGGCGCCTCCGTTCGTCTTCGCGGGGGTCCTGTTTTACCTGCTCAACCCGATCGTCACCTGGCTGGTACGCCGCGGCCTGCACCGCAACCTCGCCATCGCCATCGTGTTCATCGGGCTGGTGGGCGTCCTGGCGGCAGCAATTCTCAAGTTGGTGCCCTCGATCGAACGCCAGGTCACCAGCCTGATCAACTACTGGCCGGATTACTGGGCCGCGTTTTCCAAGTGGCTGACCGACCTCAACGCAAACCAGGACCTGATCGCCCAAAAGGACCTGAACCAGCTGGGCAGTGAGATCATGTCCGCGCTGTCAGGCAAGGAGGGGCTCATCGTCTCCGGGACCGTGGCGCAGATCCAAAACCTGGTCGGCATGGTCGGCAACGTCGTGGTCACGGTGGGGACCGCCCCGATCATCCTGTTCTTCATGCTGAAAGACGGTGACAAGTTTACCCCACTGATCCTTCAAGTGGTGCCGAACAAGCTACGCGCCAGCATGACCCAGATGCTTCACGAAATGAACGAAAAAGTCGGCTCGTACGTGCAGGGGCAAATCACGGTGGCGATCGCCGTGGGGATCATTTTCATGGTCGGCTACTCCCTGATCGGGCTGAAGTTCGCCCTGGTGCTGGGGCTGATCGCAGCACCGCTGAACCTGATTCCGTACTTCGGTTCCGCCTTAGCCATGGTGCCCGCACTGATCGTCGGGCTGATGACCAGCCCCAAGATGTTCATCATGGTGATCGTGGTGTTCTTTGTGGAATGGCTCCTTGAAACCCAACTGATTTCGCCGTTCGTGATGGGTAGCAAGCTGGAGATGCACCCGATCACCATCGTCGTCGTCCTGCTGACGGCTGGGAACATGTTCGGGCTGGTCGGCGTCATTCTGGGAATTCCCGGTTTTGCAGTTCTGCGCATCGTTGTGGTACGCTTATTCAGATGGTACCAGCAGGTTTCCGGCCTGTACGAAGACCCGCAGCCTGAACCCAGCGCACCGCTTCCAGCACCCGCGCAACCCGATAAGAAAGCGTGATAACCTTGACTCTGTTTTTGATTCTGCTCGATACCGCCCTGCTCACGTTGGGCGCGTATAACCTGTACTGGCAAGCCCAGATCGATGTGCGCGGCAACTACGCCAGCTTTCAAGTCATCATGGCGGCGATGTTTGCCGTCTGGTTCATGGCCACCGGCGCGGCCAACCTGTTGATGATTATTTTCTTTGCCGCCTTCATCACCCTGACCGTGATGTCCGGCAACTCCGGCCTGACCCCTAACGCGGTGGTGTCCGTTGGCATGGTGCGGCGCGTGTTGCCCTACGCCAAAATGACGGCCATCTCGCTCACCCCACTCGCGTTGCCCAACGGCCGTGAACTGGTCGTGGCCGTGTTCGGCCGCACACCTCGGGGGTTGATTCGTCTGACGTTCAAAACCGACCTACAGACCCTGATGACCACGCTACGGCCACGCGTGCCGGACTCCATCCCGATCACGATTCAAAAAGTCCAGTGACACCCGCGTTGCGCATCTCTCGACAAGTGGTGATGGCGCTTTTGATCGCGTCCCCAAGATGCGCAACTGATCGGCGTGAACGCGGCCACGATCAAGGACATGAAAAGAGGCTGTCAGCCAAATCTGACAGCCTCTTTTCATGTCCGCACGGTGAACAGGCCCAAAATCGTGCGGGTGGGGCGCGGCGCCGGCGGTGTTTCGTACGCCGCGTTGGTCCGCGCCTGCGTCTGCTCCGCCGCCCACGTGGCCGTCTGACATGCCGCCAGCCATGCATCGAGCAGTGCACTTGATTGCCCCTTATTCAGCAAGCGCCGCGGGAGTCGGACCTCAGGCAGCTTATAGTCCGCCGGCCAGGTCGCCGCACGCGGCTTGGCCGGCGCATCGGTGAACCGTACCACGCCATCGATTCGGCGCGCCACCTGGGCAACGTTGGCCGGCGTCACCTGGGGGCCAAACACCAGCCGTAGGTCCACGAGCGCTTCACGCGGCGGCTCGTACAGCGTTTCCAGACTGAAGCGCGTCTGCGCACAGTGTAGATCCAGCGCCAGCAGGTCCTGGGTAAGTTGCTGAATGGCGGGGTCGCTGCGACTCGCGCCGTACACCAGTAGCGTCAGATCCCGGTCTCCAGCCGCCGTCACAAACCGAGCCCCATCCGTGGCGCCGCGGGCGAGGTCCAACTCGATCAGCATTTCTCTCAGTTCAACTAAGCCGGCATCCCCTGCGAGTCGCCCAAAAATCCGGGCATTCAGATCTCGCACCTGGGTCTGGTAACCGGCTAACAGCGTGGCGAGCCGGGCGGTGCGGTAACGCACTTGCGGGGCGACCAGAATCACATCAAATAAGCGGCCAAACGCCAACACGGTGGCCGGCCGAACGGCGTCAACCGAGCCATACACGATCACCAGGTCCGCTTGCGCGCCAAAGGTGGCCGGAGTCGCCAGCGCATTCGTCAAGTCCGTCACACAGGCGGTCAGGGGCTCGGCACTGGCATTGATCGCCTCACCCAGGCGGGCACAAAACAGACTGGAGCTGGCCCCGCCCGCACAACAAATATAGATGAACACCCCATTGCCCCCTTGCCTGTAGCAAAAAAGTCACCGCAACGGCTCAACGCCTGCGATGACCTAATGAGTCAGCCTTACTCTTCAGCCTCTTTGACCGCTTCAATCGGCAACCGGTTGCGGTTATGCCGCAACTGACGGCGGTTTGGGCGACGAATAGCGAATAGCCCCGCCAAGACGACCACCACGCCGGCGGCCCCGCCAATGAACTCGGGGTACACGATGAACCCGATCATGTAGACATAGATCAGCGCCACGATCGCCAAACCGAACACGGTATCGATCAGAAACCGGCTGAAGCGCCCGCTCGGCGCCTCATCGAAATAAGCCAGCAACCAGATCAAGGCAACGAGGCCGACCCCGAAGCTCCCGGTGCTGACCATGGTCAGGGCATCGGTCGGTTGGGTCACGAACCAGGCAAACCCGGTGAAAGCTGCCGCAGCGAGTATCAGCACGGCCCAAGTCCAGCCTGTGCTTGAATTAGAGTGTCTCTTCGTCATCTTCGTCTCTCCCGAACAACCAGTATTTTGATTCAGTGTACCAAAAAACGAGTAAAATAAACATAGTCAGCTGATTACGATTTCAATACAGCTCAAGGAGGTTTCCTCATGCCCACCAATCTTGTCCTTGTTGCCACGCACGGCGGCGCTCTGACCGCGGATAGCTTTCAGGCCCAGTCACAGCCCTGGCCCACGCCGGCACCGACCGATCTGCTGGTTCAAGTCGAAGGCGTTGGACTCAACCCCGTTGATGACAAGCTCCGCGCCAGTATGCCCGCCAACGCCACCCCACGCGTCCTAGGCTTTGACGCGGTCGGCACCGTTGTCGCGGTCGGTGACCTCGTGCCGGACTTCACGCTCGGTGACCGCGTCATCTACGCAGGCACGCAAAAGCGTCCTGGCAGTTTTCAGCAAGTTCAGGCCGTCCGCGCGGCGCTGTGTGCACGCGCGCCACGCACGCTGGCCACTGCCACCTTGGCGGCGCTACCGCTAGTGGGCCTGACCGCCTGGGAGCTGCTGTTTGAAAAAATGGGCTTCACCCCGGCTCCCGGGGCGAACCGGGGCCAATCGCTGCTGATCATCAACGGTGCAGGCGGCGTCGGCACCGTAATGAGCCAGCTGGCAGACTGGGCCGGGGTGACCGTTCTTGCCACCGCCAGCCCCAGCCATTTTGACTGGCTGCGCACGCATGGCGTGACCACCCCCATCGACCGGCACACCGATCTGGTGGCAGCCGTTGCGGCAGCCGGCCACCACTTTGTGACCGGTGTGGCGATCCTTTATGCGCCAGAGCCCTACCTGAGTGTTGCCTGCAGGCTAGTCGCACCGTTTGGTCACGTGGGGACTTTGGTCACGCCTGCTGGCCCGCTGGCGGTCACCGCGCTCAAACCCAAGGCCGCCAGCCTCGACTTTGAGTTCATGTTCGCGAAGTCCGACTACGACGTTGACGTGGCCAGCCAGGGACACATTTTGAGCCAACTCGTCAAGCTCGTTGCGGCTGGCCTAGTCGATCCGGGGGTTGCCACCGAGCTGAGCCCGATCTCGCCCGCCAACCTCGTGGCCGGCTTCACCCAGCTGAACGCCGGGCACCAACACGGCAAGATCGTGCTCACCGGTCCCGTTCACTTGTGATAGCCCAACGCATGCTGAAGCGTGTCTTTGGCCTGTGCCTCACTCAGCTGTGTCGGGTCAAACAAGATGACACCGGTGCCCATGTAGTAGTGAAATTGCCGCATCACCGCGCGGTTCGGCAGCGTCCGGAGCCGCAACTCATCATTCACCTGCGGCAAAAACTC
Organism: Lacticaseibacillus daqingensis; assembly: GCF_003946115.1. Classification (GTDB taxonomy): domain Bacteria; phylum Bacillota; class Bacilli; order Lactobacillales; family Lactobacillaceae; genus Lacticaseibacillus; species Lacticaseibacillus daqingensis. The sequence goes on from NZ_RHOH01000003.1 coordinate 146,085, forward strand.
GGCGCACCAAGTCGCGTCCATCATGGCGGGCTCATCACGCTCCGTGACAAAGCCCTGCTCCATGATGAGATCCGCCCCTTCGGCTTTTTGCGCGCGTGTCACATTCTCTGTTGGTTTCATGGCTTCTCCTCCGATCTGCTTCCAGATTACCGGCTTCTTCGCCAGAGTGCAAGCCAACCACTCGTGATCGGGACAACTCAGCCCACACCAAGTGAATTACTTTTTTGGTCCGAGCGACGTTATCGAATAGTGCAGGTCTGGGCCACTAACAATGTTCGAGTGAGCTGTGATTGTTTTTTAATCCCAAAATTAGCGTTTTTTTTGACGAAAAATCGGTTTGGTGGTACGCTCTGGCTCTAAGACTTAGCGGATCATCGAGACGTCGAGGCATCGACGGGCTCCCTCGGTTGGTCAGGCGATTTCCGCGCCAAGTTCCTTTGGCGACGCCACCCCGGCGCGTGCACATGCTTTTCGCCCCGACAGCGCCATCGTCGGACATCAGGGTATAAGCGGAGGACGGTCAGGCACACTTGCAACACCAGGACAACCGCCACCGGTAACGGGGCGCGGCGGCATGAGGGACCGGCCCTTAACCCACCGCCCACCAGCACCGAACGCGGCCCACCTGCAAGTAGGCTTGGCCACACAAGGACGTAACCGAACGCACCGGCCACCGAAGCGCAAGCGACGGTGGCTTTTGTGCGCCTTGAATCTGTCGGACTAAAGCGCCGCACGGTTCAAAAACGAATGATGCCGATCCTGGCAAACCACGCAACCAATACACCGGCCTGCCTCAGCGCTGGCGATGGGTCACGTTTTGCGTTCAGCCGAGCGGAATAGACCAGACAACAAGCAAGGCGCGCCGCCAAACCTGAGTGCAGGTTTGGCGGCGCGCCTTGCTTCTCTTGTCCGCTCGGGTCCCCCTTTTGGGCCACCTTTGCGCTACAGCGTGTCTTCTTTGGCGTTGGAGTTCAGCTCCAGCAACTTGCCGGTCTTGAGGTACAGGATCCACTCGCAGATATTGGTGACGTAATCCCCGATGCGCTCCAAGTAGGAGGACACCAGCATGTAGTCCATCGACCCGACAATCGTGTCAGCGTCGCGGGTCATTTCGTCGATACACAGCTCGTAGATCTGGCTGGAGAACGCGTTGATGCCGTGGTCCTCCTCAGCAATCGCACGCGCCTTGACACTGTCTTCCTTGACGTAGGCTTCCAGGACCTCATCGACCATCTGCTTGACGGCTTGGGCCATGGCCGCGATCTTCTTTTCGATTTCCGGCACGCGGGTCTCACCCTTCATGCGAATCGTCGACTTGGCGATGGACACCGCGTGGTCCCCCATGCGCTCCAGGTCGGAGCTGGCCTTCATGATGGTCACGATCATGCGCAGGTCAGTGGTCACCGGCTGCTGCAAGGCGATCATCTCAAAGCTGCGCTTCTCCAGGTCCACCTCACGCTTGTTGATCTGCTTGTCGCTGGTGATAACTTCGCGCGCCAGTGTTTTGTCATGGTTGACGAAGGCTTTGACCGACTTGAAAATCGCCTCGTTGACCATCATCCCCATTTCGGAGAACCGGACGTGTAACTCGTTGAGTTCATCTGAAAATACTCGCCGCATTGCTGTTTCCTCCCTTATTCGCACGCCAGTCTGGCCTAGCCGAAGCGGCCCGTGATGTAGTCTTCCGTCTCTTTTTGGGTCGGGGTCAAGAAGATCTTCTTGGTCTCATCAACTTCGATCAGCTCCCCTTGCAGAAAAAAGGCGGTGCGATCGGAGATCCGAGATGCCTGATGCATATTGTGCGTTACTAAAATTATCGTATATTGGTCGCGCAATTCCAAGAGCATATTCTCGATCTGCGTGCTGGAAATCGGGTCCAGCGCCGAGGTCGGTTCATCCATCAGGATCACGTCTGGGCGCACCGCGAGCACGCGCGCGATACAGACCCGCTGCTGCTGGCCGCCGGAAAGCGATAAGGCGCTGTCGTGCAGCTTGTCCTTGACCTCATCCCAGATGGCCGCGGCCTTCAGGCTGGTTTCAACGGCCTCATCCAGCGTCGCACGGTCCTTCACCCCAGCCAGGCGCAATCCGTACACCACGTTGTCGTAAATCGAAAACGGGAACGGGTTGGGTTGCTGGAACACCATTCCCACCGCCTTGCGCAGCTGCACAACGTCCTGGTCGGCCGCGTAGATGTCCTGGCCGCGCAGGCGGATGTCGCCGCTGACGTGCGCGGTGGGGATCAGGTCGTTCATGCGGTTCAGCGTGCGCAGGTAGGTGGATTTGCCGCACCCACTGGGGCCGATCAGCGCCGTGATTTCGTGTTCATTGAAGTCGAGGTCAATGCCCTTGAGCGCCTCGAACTTGTCGTAGAACAGGTGCACGTCTTTGCTTGTGATGACCTTGTTTTTCATACTGCCTCCTAGCCGAAGTGCCCCGACACGTAATCGTCGGTGGCCTTGATCTTCGGGCGCGTGAAGATCTTGCGCGTCTCATCGTACTCCAGTGCCTGACCGGCGTAGAAAAAGGCGGTGTAGTCGCTGATGCGCGCCGCTTGCTGCATATTGTGGGTGACGATGATGATGGTGTATTGATCCTTCAGAGCCATCAGTGTGTCTTCCACCGTAGACGTCGAAATCGGATCCAGCGCCGAGGCCGGCTCATCCAAGAGTAAGATGTCTGGTTTCATCGCAATCGCCCGGGCGATGCACAGCCGCTGTTGCTGCCCGCCGGAGAGCGCTAGGCCGCTTTGGTGCAAGTCGTCTTTGACCTGATCCCACAGGGCGGCCTGACGCAGGCTGGTTTCGACCAGTTCGTCCAGCACCGCCTTGCGCTTTTCGCCGAAACGGCGCGGCGCAAAGGTGATGTTGTCGTAAATCGACTTGGCAAACGGATTCGGTCGCTGGAACACCATGCCGATGTGCTTGCGCATCTCGTACACGTCCACGTTGGCCGAGTTGATGTCGATGTCGCGGTACATGATCTGGCCGGTCACCCGAGTGCCTTCGATGGTGTCGTTCATCCGGTTCAAAGAGCGCAGGAAGGTGGACTTGCCCGAGCCACTGGCGCCGATCAGCGCCGTGATCTTGAAGCGTTCAAACGGCAGGCTCGTGCCGTGAATGGCCTCCTTGGCCCCGTAAAAGACGCGCAGGTCTTGGGTCTCGATCGCGATCTCGTGTTCACTGCGGTCGAAGTCTTTGATGTAGCGGTCGTCTAACGCGTAATTATCCATCGAGTTCTCCTTTGACGGTTAGGCCGCCGTCATCTTCTTGTAGATGCGGTTGCCGACATAGCGGGCCAGCAGGTTGAACGCAAGCACCGCGATGATCAGCACCGCACTGGCCCCGGCAGACACCGCCGCCGCATCGGGCTGAATGCCTTCCGAGTTGATCTTCCAGATGTGCACGGCCAACGTTTCCGCCGGTCGGAACGGGTTCAGGGGACTCGCAATGTTCAGCGGGTTCCAGTTGCCAAAATCCAGCGCCGGGGCGCTTTGCCCCGCGGTGTAGATCAGGGCCGCCGCCTCCCCAAACACACGGCCTGCGCCGAGGATCATCCCGGTGATGATGCCGGGCAACGCCTCGGGAATGATCACGTGGATCACCGTTTCCCAACGTGACAGGCCCAGCGCCAAGCCGGCCTCACGCTGGGTGAAGCTGACGGCGCGCAGGGAGTCTTCCACGTTGCGGGTCAACAGCGGCAGGTTGAACATCGTCAGCGCCAGCGCCCCGGACAGGATCGAGAAGCCGAACTTGAACTGAAGTACGAACACCAGGAAGCCGAACAGCCCAACCACAACAGACGGCAGTGAGCTCAGGATCTCGATGGCGGTGCGGATCACGTCGGTCAGCCAGTTCTTCTTGGCGTACTCGGCCAAATAGATCCCGGCGCCCAGCGCCAGTGGGACGGAGATGACCATCGCAAGCAGTAGCAGGTAAAACGAGTTGAACAGCTGAATGCCGATCCCCCCACCCGCCTCGAAGGACTTGGCTGGGCTGGTCAGGAAGTGCCAGGAAATGTGGGGCACGCCCTGAAAAAGAATGTAACCGAGCAGACTGGCCAAGATGACCACGATCACGCCGGCGATGACGTACAGGACACCGGTGGCAAGCTTATCGACTTTTTTCGGTGCCATCACTTCATCTCCCCTTTCTTCCCGATCCAGCGAATCAGCAGGTTAAACGCCAAGGACATCAGCAGGAGCAGCAGCGCCAGCGACCACAGGGCGTTGTTTTCCAGCGAACCCATGACGGTGTTGCCGATCCCCGACGTCAGCACCGAGGTCAGCGTGGACGCCGGGCTGATCAGGTTGTGTGGCAAAAGCGCCGCGTTCCCGATAACCATCTGCACGGCCAGCGCTTCCCCAAAGGCCCGCGCCATGCCGAACACGATCCCGGTCAAGATCCCGGGCATTGCGGCGCGCACCACCACGCGGCTCGTGGTTTGCCAACGCGTGGCGCCCAGCGCCAGGCTGGCCTCACGGTAGTGCCGCGGCACAGCCTTGAGCGCATCGACGGTCATCGAGGTGACTGTCGGCAGGATCATGACGAACAGCACAAAGGTCCCGGCTAGGATCCCGAACCCGGTGCCACCAAACAAGTTGCGAATGAACGGCACCACCACGGACAGCCCGATGAACCCGTACACGACACTGGGGATCCCGACCAGCAACTCGATCACCGGTTGCAGGATCTTCTTCCCCAGGTTCGGCGAAATCTCCGTCATGAAGATCGCCGCCCCCACCGCAAACGGGGTCGCGATGATCGCCGACAGGAAGGTCACGCCAAAGGAACCGACGATCATTGGTAGCGCACCGACTTCCGGGGCCCCATGCGCGTCCTTGATGGCCGGCGACCAGGTGGTTTTGCTCAGGAAGGACCAGAGGTTGACCTTGTTCTCAAAAAAGGTCGCCAGCCCCCGCGAGGCAACGAAATAGAAGATTGCCACGACCACCGCGACAATCAGGCTAATACAAAACAGGCTGATCAGCCGGCCACGGCGTTCGATCTTCGCCGACCGCGACGGGCGTAGCATTGCGTCACGAATTGGATCCATTGCTTCCTCCTATTCCGCGGCCTTCTGGACCACGTTGCCAGCGGCGTCGCGCTCGACTTTCATGCTGGTGACGGGAATGTAGCCCATCTTGGCCACCAGCCGCTTCTGGGTGCTTGGCGCCATCATGTAGGTGACAAAGTCCTTAGTCAGCCCTGTCGGTTGGCCGCGCGTGTACATGTGCTCGTACGACCAGATCGGCCACGCATTGGTGGTCACGTGCTGATCGGTCGGCGTCACGCCATTGAGGGCCAGCGCCTTGACGGTGTCATCCACATACGAGAAAGCGACATACGACACCGCACCAGGCGTGCTGGCCACGATCGAACGCACCATCCCGGTGGAGTCCTGCTCCTGGGCCGCCAGCGGTTGGCGGTCCTGCAAGACCCACTTTTCAAAGGTCGTGCGCGTGCCTGACCCTTGGGCCCGGTTCACAACGACCACCGGTAGGTCCTTGCCGCCCACCTGCTTCCAGTTGGTGATTTCGCCCGTGAACAACCGGCGCAGTTGCACGATGCTCAGATTGCGCACACCCACGCCAGGGTTGGCGATCGGCGTGATCCCAACCACCGCCACCCGGTGATCGACCAACTTCTTGGCGTTGATGCCCGGCTTTTCCTCGGCAAAAAGATCCGAGTTGCCGATTTCCACGGCCCTTTGTTGGATTTGGGACAGGCCGGTGCCAGTGCCCCCACCCTGCACGTTGATAAACACGCCGAGGTGGTCTGTCTGATACTGCTCAGCGGCAGCCTCAACCAGGGGTTGCAAGGCGCTTGACCCCACTGCCGTGATCGACTGACCGCTATCACCACGACCACATCCCGCAAGCAGCGCAACACCGGCGACTGCCAGAAAGCCGAGAATTTTTTTCACAAGGAACCCTCCGTTTTTCATCACTTTCACCAGTCTATCAATCGCGTGTAAATGTTCCGCGCACTAATTGTAAAAAGAAGGTAAATTCAATGGTAAGGTCACGGTGAACGTGGACCCGACACCGAGCTGACTGGCCACGGCCACCTCACCGCCGAGTTGCGTGACCATTTCGGCCACGATGGCCAGCCCCAACCCGGTGCCGCCATTGTGGCGACTGCGGGCCTTGTCCACCCGGTAGAACCGTTCAAAAATCCGGGCCTGATCGGCTTCCGACAGCCCGATGCCCGTGTCTTGCACCGTCAGCTTCAGGCTCTGGGCATCGGTGGTCGCGGTGATGGTCACCGTTCCGGCCGCCCGATTGTAGAACACCGCGTTGTTCAAGAGGTTCCGCACGACCTGGGACAGCTTGGCGGGAACCGTTTGGATCGTCAGGTCCGGCGCGATGTGTGTGGTGACCGTCAGCGCCTTGGCCGCGATCGGCTGCTGAAGCGGCTGAAGCGCCTTAGCCACGAGGTCGGCCACCCCCACCGGCTGCGTGTCGACCGGGCCACCATCCGGCCGTGACAGGGTCAGGATGTCCGTGATCAGTTGCGTCAGGCGCAGACTTTCCGTGTGAATGATGCCGAGGAAGCGGTCAAGGGTCGCCGGGTCGTCCTTGGCGCCCGCCAGCAGCGTTTCCGTGAAGCCACTGATGGCCGTCACCGGCGTCTTGAGCTCATGCGACACATTGCCCACAAAATCCAGCTGCATCTGTTCGACCCGCCGCAGGGTCGAGATGTCGTAGAGGATCACCAGGACCTGCAGCCGGTCGATGCCGGTCAATGCCACCACGCTGGCGTCCACCGCCTGCTGCGTGGTCATCAGCGTCAGCTCCTTGTGGTGCGTGCGCCCGTTGCGGTAGGTGTGCTCGATCATTCGCGCCAGCGCGTACGTTTTGACATCGTCCAGGTAGTTGTGCTGGCGTGGCGAGATCGGGTGCCCCACGAACTGGCTCATTGCCTGATTGGCCATCAGCACCTGACGGTCGGAGTCGATCAGCATGACCCCTTGCGGCAGGTGGTCGATCAAGCGATCAAAACTGGCCTGGCGCAGCGCCACTTTTTGCCGCAAATGCTGCACCGTTTCGGCCAACTGGTTCACCTCATGCCCGATCGGCATAAACGGGGACCCCGGCGTCAGGATCAGCGGCTCAAGCGCATGTTCCTTGCGAATGGCGGTGAGGTTCTGGCTCATCTGTGCGAGGTGGCCCTCCCAGTAGTGCCGCCGCCGGAGCCCCCACGCGATCAGCGCGAGAAAGGCCAGGCTATAGGCCGCGACCAGCGCGGCGCCTAGGCCTGGCGCCACGGTGAACAGCGTGGCCTTCTTCTGCCAGACGCCAATGAACACCGTGTTGCTGCGGCGGCCTACATAAACCTGCTCTGCCTGGCCGCGCACCAAGAGCACCGTGCTTTGGTGCACGATGGTCCGCTTCCGGTCCACCAGGTCCTGCAACAGTTGCTCGCGGGCGGTGGTCGGTGTGCCGCTGAGAACGGTGATGGTCACGTGATTATCCGCGGCCAGTTTCACGGCCATCGACTCGGTTTCACCGACGTCTTGGAAGGTCTTGTACACCGCCGTCAGGTGTGCGGTTTGCTGCGTGTACAGCAGGTGATTGATGCCCACCAAGAGTAAGAAAAAGCCTGCAACGGCAAAAAAGCACGCCCAGGCCCAACGCCGAATGAGCTTAGTCATGCGGCACCTCCATCTGATAGCCGAAACCGCGCACCGTTTTGATGTAGGCCGGCCGCTTCGGATCGGTTTCAATTTTTTCGCGCAGGTGGCTGACTTGAATGTCCACCATCCGTGTCTCAGCGGGATAATCAAAGCCCCAGATGCCGTTCAACAGCGCATCGCGCGACAGGATCTTGCCCAGTCGGCGCGCGAAGTACGCCAGCAATTCGAACTCCTTGGGGGTCAGCGCCAGCGGCTCACCGTTCTTGGTGGCGCGGAAGCTCTCCTCATCGATCATCAGGTCGCCGACCGTCAGCGGCGCCTTAGGGTCCACCGGGGTAACAGGCTTAGTCTGCACCCGTCGCTCGATGGCTTTGATCCGCGCGACGATCTCACGCGGGGAAAACGGCTTGGTCACGTAGTCATCGGCCCCGAGCTCAAGGCCGACGATCTTGTCCGTCTCACTGTCCTTAGCGGTCAGGATCATGATGGGCGTCGCGTTGTTGGCCGCGCGCAACTGGCGCGTGACCTCAAACCCGTCCATCTCCGGGAGCATCAGGTCCAAAATAATGAAGTCAAACGGCATCTGAAGCGCAAGCGTCAGCGCAGCATCGCCATCCGCGGCGGTGGTCACCTTGTAGTGCTCTTTTTCGAGGTTGTACTGGAGTAGTGTCACGATCGCTGGTTCATCATCAACGACTAAGATCTTCTTCATGGTCATCCTCCGCAAATGTAATCATGCCCAACTCGTGAGGGGCACCGTTAAATATCGCTGTTTCGGTCATCTTGATGGCTCCGTCCAGGCGCTGCACCTTGAGCCGACAGTACGTCGGTTGCGTCTGCATCGCCGCGTACAGGTCCGCCTCTGACGCCACGGGCAGGTGATTGCACGTCAGCAAAATGTCCCCGGCCTGCAGCGCCATTTTGCTCGCTGGCGTGTCCGGCTGAATGGCCACGAGCCGCACGCCGCTCGTGGTCTGAGAGATGAAGGTCGCCCCGGCACCGGCTGCCCGGTGCTGCATCCAAGCCAGCCCCAGACTCACCAGCGCCAGCGCGATCAGCCCCCCAAGCGCAGTGGTCGGGCGCCACCAAAGCAGGCCGGCCAGCCCCACCGCAAGCGCGGCCGCCCAGGCGGACTGTTTGGCCCACGCATCGGTGGCCGCGGTCGGCAACTGTTTGCGTGTCGTCACAGCCACGCCGAGCACCAGGGGCACCAGCGCCCACGGCCACGCCACCCCGCTCAGCGGCAGGACAAGGGGCACGCAGTAGAACTGCCGGCGCGTATAGGTTGCGATACGGGCCCCGCGCACGCCATCGCGCACCCGAGGCACGTCAATGGGCGGGTTCAAAAACCGCAACAACCCCGCCTGGGCGGCCCATAACAGCGCGATCAGCGCCACCAGGTGCCAGCCCCACTGCCCCACTGGTGGCACAGCAGTGAGCTGCGGCACCAGTGTGACGGCCAGCACGCCGCTCACGCCCAGCCAAGCAGGGGAAAAGCCCAGCCCGCTGGTGAGAAGCCCCACCGCGACGAGCCCCTCCAGGAGCAACGCCACCGGCAGCGGAAGCCGAAGATCAAGCCCCCAGGCGATGCCGCTGACCAGTATGCCGGTCGCTAAGCCGCCAAGGAGGCCCGCCCACCACCCGGTCCAGTGCCGGTCGATTGCGATGCCAAACATCGCACGTTCACGGCCGAAGCGGCGCCACCGCCAAAATAGTGCGACCAGTCCCGCCAATACGGGCACGCCGAACCCACCAATCAATAAGAATCGCATGCTACGCCCTCTCCCGTCCTCTTTAGTTTAGTATAGCATGGAACCCGTTACTGAAAAAAATAAGTAAATTTCTGGTATCGGTGCCGATACAATCCCTGTAAACACACAAAAACCGCGGCAACTCGGCCGCGGTTCATCGCTTGTTCAGTTAAATGCGCAGGAAGCGCCGCATGGAAACAACCGCACCGAGCGCCCCGATGATGACCCCGATCAAGGCGATCGCCAGGTCAAGCCAAAGGAGAAACGGCATCGAGGCGTATAAGGCGAAGCCGTTGGCCGCAGTCGACAGGTTGGCGCTACGGTACACGAGCCCATACGCGATATCAACGGCCAGGATCGGCAGCAAGGCCCCGAGCAACCCGGTCCAAGCCCCTTCCAAGAGGAACGGCCAGCGAATGTACGCATTGGTCGCCCCGACCAGCCGCATCACGCGGATCTCGTCCTTGCGGGACAGGATCGTGATGCGAATGGTGTTGCTGATCAGGAACACCGCCACGAACAGCAGTAGGATGGTGAAGGCCAGCCCGCCGCGCTGAATCGCATCAACGGTTTGGAAGAGCTTCTTGGCGGTGTTGCCCCCGTATGAGGCCTCCGCCACATACTTGAGCTTGGCCGCCTTTTTGGCCACGTTCACCGTTGCCTTAGGGCTGGTGGTATCCACCAGGAACACGTTGTTCAGCGGGTTTTGGTCGCCGGAGAACATCTTCCACTGCGAGCCGTACGTCCCCACGATCGAATCCAGCTCCTGGTTGGAGGAGCGGTAGGTAATTTTATCGACGCTTGGCAACGCCTTGAGTTCCTTCTTCAGGCTGGCCTGCTGCGCCTTCGTCGTGTTCTTGTCAATGTAGACGCGCACGCGCACATCGTTTTCCACCTGCGTGGAGATGTGGTTGATGTTCAACAGCAGCGCCATGAAGATCCCGACCAACAGCAGCGTCACGGTGACGGCCGAAACGGCGGCCACGGACATCCACCCGTTGCGGCGCAGGCTCTTCAGAGAATCCTTGATGTGGCGCTTAATGACGTTAGACTTCATTCCCGTAAGCGCCTCCTTCCTCATCGCGCACGAGGCGACCCCCGGCGATCTCAAGCAACCGGTGCGGTCGACTGTTGACCAGCTCCCGATTATGCGTCGCCATGATCACCGTCGTGCCGTCTGCGTTGACCCGCTCCAGAATGTCCATGATGTCTTCTGAGGTGTCCGGATCCAGGTTCCCGGTCGGCTCATCCGCGATCACAACATCCGGCGCGTTGACGATGGCACGAGCGATCGCCACGCGCTGCTGCTCGCCCCCGGACAGCTCGTTCGGGAATCGCCGCAGTTTTTGCTCCAGGCCCACGAGCTTCAGCACGTGCAGCACCCGAGGCTTGATTTCAGCCTCGTCTTTTTCGATCACTTCCATCGCGTAGGCCACGTTTTCAAACACGGTCAGCCGCGGCAGCAGCTTGAAGTCCTGGAACACGATGCCGAGCTCACGCCGAAACAGCGGGATATCCTTGTTGGCCATCGTGGCAAAATCGTACTTGCCCACGCTGATCGTGCCCGAGGTCGGGGTCAGTTCGTGGTACAGCATCTTGATGAATGTCGACTTACCCGCGCCGCTGGAACCGATGACGTACACGAATTCCCCGGGGTTGACCGACAAGCTTAAATCTTTGATCGCGATCACGCCGTTGTCGTACTGCTTCATCACGTTTTTAATTTGGATCATGCGCTCGCTCCTTTTTCAAAACTAGGCAAAGTATAGCATGCCAATACGTCAATCTGATAACAGGACGGTTACAGTTTGGCCCGGTCGGCCTGGTCCTATTGCGGATTGTTCTTTGCCAGTTCCCATTGTAAGTAGGCGTAGATGAACGGATCCAGGGCGCCATCCATGACGGCCTGCCCGTTCCCCGTTTCGTAGTTCGTGCGGTGATCCTTGACCATTGTGTAAGGGTGGAAGACATACGAGCGGATCTGGGAGCCAAAGGCCACTTCCATCTGATCACCCTTGATGGCGGCGGCCTCCTGCGCCTTTTTGGCCTGCTCGCGCTGATACAGCTTGGCCTTCAGCATCCCCATCGCCGTGTCCTTGTTCTGGAACTGGCTCCGCTGCGCCTGGCTCGACACCACGATGCCGGTCGGAATGTGGATCAAGCGCACCGCACTGGACGTCTTGTTGATGTGCTGGCCCCCGGCCCCACTGGAGCGGAAGACCTCCATCTTGATGTCGTCGGGGCGGATGTCGATGTCGATGCTGTTATCGAGCTCCGGCATCACATCCACCGAGGCAAAACTGGTGTGCCGGCGCCCGGCCGAGTCAAACGGCGAGATCCGGACAAGCCGGTGCACGCCTTTTTCGCTTCGCAGCATGCCGTACGCGTTCTCACCGCTGATCAGCAGCGTCACGCTCTTGATGCCGGCCTCATCGCCGGCTAGGTAGTCGGCGACCTCAACGCTGAAGCCGCTTTGGCTGGCCCAGCGCTGATACATCCGCAAAAGCATCGATCCCCAGTCCTGCGACTCCGTGCCGCCCGCACCGGGGTGGATCTCGAGGATCGCGTTGTTGGCGTCATACGGCTGGCTTAACAGCAACGTCATCTCGTAGCGCGTCATCTGCTCTTCAAGCGTGTGCAGGTCGCCTTCGACCTCCGCCTGCAGGTCAGCGTCCGGCTCCTCTTGTAGCAGTTCAAAGGCCACGTCGAGGTCATCGAGCTGGTCTTGCAGCTTGATAAAATTGTCGTGCTTAGCTTTCAGTTGGTTGTTGGCGTCGATGACGGTTTGCGCGGCGCGCCGGTCGTCCCAAAAGCCCGGCTCGGCCATGCGGCCCTCATTTTCGGCGATGCGTTCGTTCAGCGCATCGAGGTCAAAGCGACCCCCTAAATTGATTGATTTTGGTCCGCAGTTGGGCCAAGGTGTTACGAATCTCAGCGATTTCCATAGTGGACTTCCTTTCAAGAGTAGTTGGCGTCAGACCATGTGGGCCGGGCCTCATGGCAAAGGCCGCCGCTTCATGGTGCGCCAGGGCAGTGGTCGCCCCATTAAAACAGCCGGGATGCGCGCCCGGCTGTTAAGGGTTGTTGTGGGCGAATTAGCGGCGAATGTTTTGGCGGATCTGGGCCTTCATGAACAGGCGAGTGACGCCATCGTCCATGTTGGCGATCATTTCTTCAAACATGCGGTACGCTTCTTCTTGGTACTCGACCAGCGGGTTCATCTGCCCGTAGCCGCGCAGGCCGACGGATTGGCGCAGCTGATCCAGCACATCGATGTGATCGGTCCACAGCGAGTCAACGACCCGCAGGATGACGACCTTTTCGAATTCAAGCATCTGGTCGGTATCGCCCAGTTGCTTGAGTTTTTCTTCGTAGTTCGCCTCAGCGAGTGCCTGCAGCATGGCGATCAGCTCGTCTTGCGTCTTCCCGTCAAGGCTTGCGCGGTCGAAAGTCTCTTCAGCCACCATGTTCGTGGTGACGTAATCGTAGATGTTATCGAGCTGCCAATCCTTGGCCTCCCCTTGCGTGTGCGCCTGCACAATGCGGGTGATGCAGCGGTTGATCATCGCCATCAAAACAGGCCGCAGCGTGTCGTCTTCGTTGATGACTTGCTGGCGCTGCTTGTAGATGACCTCACGCTGTTCACGCATGACGTCATCGTACTGCAGGGTGTTTTTCCGGGTGTCGTAGTTGTTCCCTTCGACTCGCTTTTGCGCGGATTCAACGGAACGGCTGATCATCCGACTGCGGATGACCTGATCCTCGTCTTCCAGCTTGAAGCGGTCGAGCATCGCCTTGATGCGGTCGGACCCGAAGCGCTTCATCAGGTCATCTTCAAGCGACAGGTAGAACTGGGTCGAACCCGGGTCCCCTTGGCGACCGGAGCGGCCACGCAGCTGGTTGTCGATTCGGCGAGACTCGTGGCGTTCAGTCCCAATGACGGCCAGGCCGCCCACTTCCTTGACGCCAGGGCCGAGCTTGATATCGGTCCCCCGCCCGGCCATGTTGGTCGCGATGGTCACGGCCCCGCGTTGGCCCGCATTCATGACGATCTCGGCCTCGCGCGCGTGGTTTTTCGCGTTCAAGACGCTGTGCGGGATCCCCTCGGCATCCAAAATCGCGGACAGCCGCTCACTGGATTCGATCGCCACAGTCCCCACCAGGATCGGCTGACCCTTGGCGTGGCGTTCCTTGATGTCCTCGGCCACGGCCTTGAACTTCGCATCGAGCGTCGGGTACAGAATATCCGGCGCGTCGACCCGGATCACCGGCTTGTTGGTCGGGATCGAGATGACATTCATGTTGTAGATTTCGCGGAACTCTTCCTCTTCGGTTTTGGCCGTCCCGGTCATCCCGGACAGCTTGTTGTACATCCGGAAGAAGTTCTGGTAGGTGATGGTCGCCATGGTCTGGTTCTCATCTTGGATCTCGACGCCTTCCTTGGCCTCGATCGCCTGGTGCAGGCCATCGGAGAAGCGCCGGCCTTCCATGGCGCGCCCGGTGAACTGGTCGACGATCAGCACTTCGCCTTCGGACACCATGTAGTCGATGTCCTTGAGCATGATGAAGTTGGCCCGCAGCGCCTGGTCCATGTGGTGGGTCAGGGCGGTGTTTTCCGTGTCGTACAGGTTCTTCAGGCCAAAAATCTTTTCGGCCTTGCGGATCCCGTTTTCGGTCAACGCAATGGTCTTGGTCGGCCAGTCGATCTTGTAGTCGTCCTCTTCCTTGAGCGTCTTCACGAAGCGGTCGGCGCGAATGTAGAGCCCGTTACTCTTTTCGGCCCCACCGGAGATGATCAACGGCGTCCGGGCTTCATCGACCAGAATGGAATCGACTTCATCGACAATGGCGAAGTTCAGCGGGCGCTGGACCATCTGCTGCTTGTAAACCACCATGTTGTCACGCAGGTAATCGAACCCGAGCTCACTGTTCGTTGAGTACGTGATGTCCGCGTCATAGGCGGCGCGCTTGTCATCGGAGCTCAGGTCGTGGGTGTTCAAGCCCACGGTTAGCCCGAGCCAGTTGTACAGCTCGCCCATTTCGGTCGCGTCACGGCCACTCAGGTACTCGTTGACGGTGACCACATGGACGCCTTGGCCGCCCAGTGCGTTCAAATAAACCGGCATCGTCGCGGTCAGGGTTTTCCCTTCCCCAGTCTTCATTTCGGCAATATTGCCTTCGTGAAGCGTGATGCCCCCGATGATCTGCACGCGGAATGGGAACAGGCCCAACACGCGCTTGGCGCCTTCGCGGGCCACCGCAAAGGCCTCAGGCAGAATGTCATCCAGCGTCTCACCGTTTTGAACGCGATCCTTCAGCGCAGGCGTCTTCGCCTGGAGTTGTTCGTCGCTCAACGCGGCGTATTCATCTTCGTAACTCTGGACCTTGTCGGCGATCTTGCCGAGGCGGTTGACCTCACGCTTGTCGCTTTCGACCCACTGTTTTAAAACGTTCGCCATGAATAATGTCCTCTCTGTCATGTTGATATGCGCATAATACCTGACAGTATCCTAGTCATTTTAGCATTGATTGTCGACGCTGAAAACCGTCACCACTGATTTGACCGTAAATAAAAAGAACTGGGGCCAGCTTAACGGTCACCCCAGTTCCCCCGATTCACTTATTCGTCGGTCTCGATCAGACCATAGCGGCCATCGCGGCGCTTGTAAACGATGCTGGTGCCGTTCGTATCAGCATCCTCGAAGATAAAGAAGTTATGCCCAAGCATATCCATCTGTAAGATTGCTTCTTGTGAGTCCATCGGCTTCAGCGACACGCGCTTGGTCCGGACCACCTGAAGGCTTTCGTCCTCTTCAGGCGCCTCAGTGGCTGGGGTCGCAACGTCGATCGGCGCAAACCCCTTTTCGCGGGACTTGCGGTTGATCTTCGTCTTGTACTTGCGCACCTGGCGCTCCAGCTTATCGGTCACAAGGTCGATGCTGGCGTACAGGTCCGGACTCGTCTCTTCCGCCCGCAGGGTCAGGTAGGACAGCGGGATCGTCACCTCAACCTTAGCAGTTTTATCTGGGTATACTTTCAAGTTAACGTGCGCGATTGCCTCAACGGAGCTCTCGAAGAACTTGTTCAGCTTGCTGATGCGCTTTTCAACGTAACTCCGAATGGCATCGGTAACCTCGATGTTTTCGCCACGAACGTTGTATGTTAGCATAAAACTTCTCCCCTTTCATCACACTGCCGTTGCCGGCAGGTGCCGAGTGATCAGGTGTTAAGCCCTTTCACCCTTCCTCTATATTATAACGAAGTGCCCCGAATGAAACAAACATTATTCCGGCTCGGTTGCCAAAAGCCCCGACTGACGGCATTAGCGGATCAACGAGAAGCTGCGGATCGTGCCACGGTAGCCAGCCGCCCGCAACGCGGTCTGGGCGTGATACAGGGTCCGGCCCGTGGTGTACAAATCGTCCAGGAGCACCACCGTAGCGGCGGGATGCCGCGGCAGGGTCGCCGTGAAGCTCTGTGGGGTGGCCAGCCGCGCCTCACGCTTTTTTTGCGCCTGCGGCAACGGGGTATCCGCCTTCGTCAGCCACAGCTGCAATGGGAGCCCCGCAAACAGGCCTAGCACCGGATCAAAGCCGCGCTGCTGCAAGTGGTGGGGCTCGCTGGTCACCGGCACCCACGCGATCCCGCGCGCAGGCTGCGGTAGCAAATGCCAGAAGGCTTGATGCAACGCGTAGTTGCCCTGCCCCTTGTACTGCTGGATGAACAGCCGCATCGGCGCATCGTAGCGAAACAACGCGCGGTGATGTAGCAGCGGCAACCCTTGCGCCTGCCAACGACGGCAGTCTGCACACAGCTGCGGCGACTCGGCGCGCCCGCAACCCGGGCAGGCCGTGTGCGTGTCAATGCGCGTGAACGTCGCCTCACACCGCACGCCAAGGCGGGGCAGCCGGAGCGGCTGGGCGCTGAGTAAGGCGGTCAACGTGAAATCCTGCGTCAAGGGGCGCTGACAGTTGACGCACCTCATGCCGTCACCGGCTGCGCATTCATCACCCGGATCTCATGGCGCGCCACCACCATCGCCCACGACCAGTGCTGTGCAATGAACCACACCGGGTCATCGGGACTTGCGGCTGCCCGTCCGGCCCGCCCCGCCATTTGCACCAGCGCGGCCCAGTTGAACTGCGCGTTGTCGGCCGCCAGCACCAGCACCGCACAGCGCGGGATGGTCACGCCGCGCTCAAGGATCGTGGTGGTCACCAGGCAGTCGTATTGCCCTTGGCGAAAAGCCGCCACCTTGGCCAGTCGCGCCGGGTCGCTGGCATGCACGCCAGTGGCTGTCCACCCGTTGGCCTGAAGCTGCGCCGCCAGCGGCGCCACCCAGCGCGTGTCCGGCACAAACAGCAGACAGCGCCGCCCGCTCGCCTGCACCCGAGCCAGCAGGCGCCACACGATTGGCGGCAGCGCGTGCGGAAGGTGGGGCAGCTTCGCCCGCCACACCACTGGCACCGGCAGTGGCGCACCGTGAAACCGCCGCGCCAGGGTGCTCACCCCGATGGCGCCGCGCGCCGCGGCCCGCTGCAAGGCGCGCGGTGGCGTTGCGCTCAAATACACCGTGACCCCGCGCACGGCCTGCTGGCAGGCGTGGGCGAGCATCGGCGTCTGACTGAACGGGAAGGCATCGACCTCATCGATGATCATCAGGTCAAAATGCTGAAAGTAGCGCAGCATCTGATGCGTGGTCGCCACCGTCAGCGGCGCATCGCGGACAGGCCACGGCACGCCCCCGTACGCCACAGCCACCGGCGTGCCGATGAAGGCCGCCTGCAGCCGTGGCGCCAACTCCAGCACCACATCGATGCGCGGGCTGACGACTGCCACCCGCTGCTGTTGGGCCAAACTGGCGGCGATCAGCGGAAACAGCATCTCCGTTTTGCCTGCGCCAGTCACCGCCCAAAAGAGATGGTCCCGCCCGGCCGCAAACGATTCGATGGCGGCCTGCGCGCCAGCCGCCTGCGCCGCCGTCAGCGTCCCATGCCACGTCAGCGGCCCACCAAGCGGGGCCGGGCCGCTGGGAAACCGCCAGAGCTTCGCCCCTAATTCGACGCGACTCATTCCCACACAGGCCGTACAGTAGCCGCCGCCGGCTGGCAGCGGCGCAAACGCGCGCTGGCCACACCGCTGACACTGCCAGCGCCCCCTGACCAATCGCGCGGCCGCCACCGCCGTTGCCTGTGCTACACTAGCTTTATCCGCAACGGTGGCGCACTCGTGTGCCGTCAGTTGCATCCCCAATATTGTCATCTGCATCACCTCACAAGGAGATTACGCATGTCAGACGTTCCGTACCGCACCATTCAACAAGCCGGCGAGCACGAGCTGGTGATCAAAAAATCGCGCTTCATTTGCCACTTGGCGCGCGTCAAAACCGAGGCGGAAGCCCAGGCCTTCATCACGCAGGTCAAAAAGACGCACTACAAGGCCACCCACAACGTCCCCGCCTACCTGCTGGGGGACCATGACGAAATTCAGCGCGCCAACGATGACGGCGAACCCAGCGGTACGGCTGGTGTCCCGATGCTGCAAGTGCTCCAACAGATGCAACTACACGATGTCGTGGCCGTGGTCACCCGCTACTTCGGCGGTATCAAGCTTGGCGCCGGTGGCCTGATCCGCGCCTACGCCAACAGCGTGCAGGAAGCCGTGCACGCTGTTGGCATCGTCCAGCGCGAGCAGCAGCGTGAGCTTGCGGTCACACTGGCCTATCCCCAGCTGGGTGCCGTTGAACACTGGCTTGCGCAGGCTGATCAACCCATCGCGGCCAGCCAGTACGGTGCGGCCGTGACCCTAACGCTGTTTGTGCCGGTTGCCGCGGTGGCGGCCACGCAAGCCGCGCTGATCGACCTGACGCACGGCCAGGCGGCCCTCACACTGGGTGGCTTGCGCCCCGTGGAAGTGCCGGTCACAGCGGCGCATTAAGCACACAAAGAGAGGCGCCCATGCTAGGGCGCCTCTCTTTGTGTGCTTAGTGTCTTTATGCCCGCGGATTAAAAATCTTGTGGTCGGTGAAGTACACCTCGCGCGGCTGGTGAATGAACAGCGGTACGGTTTCTTCCACCACATCGCTGAAGGCCAAACCATACCAGTTGGCGGGGCTGGTCGTCACGTTTTGGAGCCACAGCCGCCCGCCGATCAGGTGGCGCTGCCAGGCCGGGATCGTCTCCGTTGGCATGCCTTGCGCGCGCTCGCGCATGATCACGAAGCGGAAGTCGCCGACGATGCGCTTATCGACCGTCGTGTACCGCTGCTTTTGCGGGGAGATGGCTTGGGCCACCATCAGGTCGTTGACGATCTGGCGCATGTAGACGTTGACGTGCTGCGAACAGCGGAAACCGAGGTATAACTGCACGCTGATAACGTTGCGCGTGTGCAGCATGTCGACCGTGTAGCGCATCTCGTAGGGCTTGTCCGTCTCGTTCATCGTGACGAACCAGTACACGCTGGCGCGCTTGGGCTGCTTATCCAAGATCGAGTACAGCACCGTGCGCTTCAGGCGATAGTTGGCCTTCACCTTCGTCAGGTACACGAGGTTGGTCGTGAACAGTGGGATCGTGTCGTCCTTAGCCAGCGCCGTCAGCTGGTCGACGTAATCGTTCAGCTGAACGTACTCGCTTTGGTCCTGGTAACGCTCGCGGATCTTGTTGCCGAAAAACCAGACGATCATCAGCGCCAGGATCAACAGCATTATGATCAGCGTGATGTATCCGCCGTGCATGAACTTGACCAAGCTGGCCAGCAGAAAAATGCTTTCGATGCCCCCAAAGAACCCAGCGATCAGCCCGGCGCGCAGGCGCGAGCCGTGCAGTGACAGGAACTCAAACAGCAACAGTGTCGTCATCAGCATCGTCACCGTGATGGCCAGCCCGTAAGCCGCCTCCATCGCCTTAGAGGTGCGGAAGAACCAGACGACACTGAGCGTCACCAGACACAAGAACCAGTTGACGCCCGCGATGTAGATCTGGCTGCGCGCCGTGGACGGGTGCGTGATCCCCATGCGCGGCAAAAACTTCAGACTGATCGCTTCATGCACCAGCGTGTACGAACCGGTGATCAGCGCCTGCGAGGCGATGATGGCTGCCAAGGTCGCCAACACGATCGCCACCGGACGCAGGCCGCTGCCGAGCATTTCGTAAAACGGGTTGATGGTTTCCACCCCGGCGTATGCGGCGTCCTGGTAGTGGGTGATCAGCCAAGCGCCCTGGCCGAAGTAGTTCAGCATCAGCGTCACATACACGAAGGGCCAAGTCAGGTAGATGTTATATTTGCCCACATGCCCCATGTCGGAGTACAGCGCCTCAGCCCCGGTGGTGGCCAGGAAAATGCTCCCGAGCAGGAAGATCCCCACCTTGTTGACCGGGCTGAACAAGATCTCAACCGCGTACTTGGGTGACAAGGCCTTCAAGATCTCCCAGTGGCCACCGATGTGCATCAGGCCCACCACCCCGAGGAAGGTGAACCAGATCAGCATCACCGGGCCAAAGGCGTTGCCGATCTTGGCCGTCCCGAAGCGCTGAATCAAAAACAGCGCCAGCAGGACAACGGTGGTGATGATCAGCACCACCATCTGCGAGCCACTGAACTGAAACGGCCCGAAGGTTTGATTCTTCAGCCCTTCCACGGCGCTCGTGACGGTGACCGCCGGCGTCAATGTCCCATCGGCAAGCAGCGCGGCACCCCCGATCAAGGCCGGGATCGCCAGCCACGCCCCACGCTTGCGCACCAGCGCGTACAGGGCAAAGATCCCCCCTTCCCCGTTGTTATCGGCGCGCATCGCCAAGATCACGTACTTGATCGTCGTCAGCAGCATCAAGGTCCAAAAGATCAGGGAAATGGACCCGATGATGTAATCCGGCGACAAAGCCGAGACGTGTCCGGCGTCGGCGATCACCGCGTTCATCACATACAGCGGGGACGTCCCGATGTCGCCGTATACGATCCCCAACGTGATCAAAAGCCCCATCAGGGAAATCTTTTTCTTGGGTGTCATGTCCTCTGCTCCTTTTCGCCTTGGGTTTGGCCCTATCACGACACGTCATGATAGACGCTTCACAATTATGCGTCAACCCTTTCAGCCAGTGTAACACCTTGGTCCCCGCGGCGAAAACCGGTGAACGCCAAACGACCGCCTCACGTTGACCCGCACAGGGGCCGACTTGAGGCGGTCGTCAGTTGACTCACGTTACTTGGCGTACTCGACCGTCCGCTTTTCGCGGATGACGGTCACCTTGATGTGACCCGGGTACTCCAGCTCTTTTTCGATTCGGTTGCGAATATCGCGCGCCAAGACAACGGAGGCCTCATCGGTGAGTTCCTCCGGCTTCACGATCACGCGCACCTCGCGCCCGGCCTGAATGGCAAAGCTGTGGTCCACGCCCTTGTAGGCGTTCGCGATCGCCTCCAACTTCTCCAACCGGTGCAGGTAATTCTCCAGCGACTCCGACCGTGCGCCAGGCCGCGCTGCCGAAATTGCATCGGCCGCCGCGACCAGCACCGCAATGACGCTGGTTGGCGCGACATCGCCGTGGTGTGACGCAATGGTGTTGATCACCACTTTTGGTTCCTTGTACTTCGTGGCCAATTCGACCCCGATTTCGACGTGTGAGCCATCAACTTCGCGGTCGATGGCCTTGCCGATGTCGTGCAATAACCCTGCGCGTCTCGCTAAGGTCACGTCCTCACCCAGCTCGGCGGCCATGACGCCCGCCAGCTTTGCGACCTGGATTGAATGATCCAGGACATTTTGCCCATAACTCGTTCTGAAGTGGAGCCGACCTAACTTCTTGATCAAATCCGGGTGCATGTTATGAATGCCCACATCAAAAATCGCCTGTTCGCCGATTTCACGAATGCGTTCGTCCATCTCTTTGCGGGCCTTATCGACCATTTCCTCGATGCGCGCCGGGTGGATCCGGCCATCTTGGATCAGCTTCTCCAACGCCATCCGCGCAATTTCCCGGCGAATCGGGTCAAAGCCCGAGAGCACCACCGCCTCAGGGGTGTCATCGATGATCAGATCGATCCCTGTGAGCGTTTCCAAAGTGCGAATGTTGCGGCCCTCGCGGCCAATAATGCGGCCCTTCATGTCATCGTTCGGCAAGTTCACGACGGTCACCGTGGTTTCGGCGACGATATCCGAGGCGCTACGCTGAATGGCGTCCGCGATCAGCTTCTTGGCCTCGCGGTCCGCCGTTTCCTTGGCCTCGTCTTCGCTTTCTTTGATCAGTTTTGCGCGTTCATGCGCAAGTTCAGTCTTGGTTTCAGTAATAATTTGTTCTTGGGCTTGGGCTTTGGTCAGTTCCGCAATCCGCTCAAGTTCAGCGTGTTGCGCCGTGATCGTGGCCTCGATCGACTTTTCTCGTGTCTCGAGGTCTAGCTGCCGTTGACTCAAGTTCGTCTCCCGATCCGACAAGCTTTGTTCCTTGCGGTCCAGCGTGTCGTCCCGCCGATCCAGTGTTTCTTCCCGCTGCAACAAGCGGTGCTCCGATTGTTGAACCTCGGCGCGGCGCTCCTTGAGCTCTTCTTCGACCTGACTGCGATAGCGATGGGCTTCATCGCGTGCCTCAACCAATTTCTCTTTCTTGAGGGTCGCAGCTTCTTTTTTGGCGGTCTCAATGATCCCTTCGGCACTGCCTTGGGCCTGATCAAGAGCATTACGGTGGATCCGTTTTTGGATTACGAGCCCGAGCAATAATCCGACTGCTAAAGCGATGACTGCGAGGATTATTGAGACCAGCATTTCTGCGCTCATCTTTTCACCTCCGCATCATCTAAGCGATGTTATTCAATCACATGCATTGATGCTGTTTTTTATTTTTAAAAACGTACACTCAACAATTGTAGCGGTTGAATGAACAGGTGTCAACTGACGCCAAACGGGCGCGGCTCAGCGGCCACGCCCGTTTCAGCATTATTTTTGTGGTTGGTCGAACAGCTCGGTTTCTGCTGCCTTCTTGCCGGATTTCTCGGCGACTGCCTCAAGCCCTTCTTCGGCCTCTTCGTTGGCTTCGTCCATCTCGTAGGCCACCCGAACCTTCTGACGGATCTCCGCCTTCATGTCGGGGTGCTCATCCAAGTAGGTCTTCGCGTTCTCGCGCCCTTGGCCGATGCGCTCCTTGCCGTAGCCGTACCAGGAGCCCGACTTGTCGACGATGTCTTTTTCGACCCCCATGTCGATGATCTCACCGGTTTGGGAGATCCCCTTCCCGTACATAATATCGACTTCAGCGACCTTGAACGGTGGCGCCACCTTGTTCTTGACGACCTTGATCTTGGTGCGGTTCCCGATCACGTTCGTGCCGTCTTTGATCTGCTCGGCCCGGCGCACTTCAAGGCGCACCGTGGCGTAGAACTTCAGCGCGCGACCACCAGGGGTCGTTTCGGGGTTCCCGAACATGATGCCGACTTTTTCGCGGATCTGGTTGATGAACAGCGCGATCGTCTTGGTCTTGTTGATCGAACCGGACAGCTTCCGCAACGCCTGGCTCATCAACCGGGCCTGCAAGCCGACATGGGCATCCCCCATCTCGCCTTCGATTTCGGCGCGCGGCACCAGCGCCGCCACCGAGTCGACGACCACGATGTCAACGGCGCCAGAGGTCACCAGGGCATCGGCGATTTCCAAGCCCTGCTCACCAGTGTCCGGCTGTGACAAAAGAAGCTCGTCGATGTTGACGCCCAAAGCCGACGCGTACTTTGGATCCATCGCGTTTTCGGCGTCGATGTAAGCGGCGGTCCCGCCGGCCTTTTGCACTTCTGCGACCGCGTGCAGCGCGATCGTCGTCTTCCCTGAACTTTCAGGTCCGTAGATCTCCACGATGCGGCCACGCGGGAAGCCCCCGACCCCAAGCGCGTTATCAAGGGCCAAAGAACCACTGGAAATCGTCGAGATGCGCGTGTCGACCTTGTCGCCCATGCGCATGATGGACCCTTTCCCAAAGTTCTTCTCGATCTTCTTTAAGGCAGCGTCAAGCGCTGCTTGTCGTTCATCTTTTGCCACAAAGAACCCTCCATTCAGGTTTGTCTATCGACTAGTGTACAAGAGCGCCGCGGGAAGTGCAAGCAAAAATCGAACAAACGTTCCTATTCGTCTGTCATGGCGTTCAGTGCCTGTAACACGGTGAACAGCCCCGCCTTGACCGCGCGCCCCCGCACGGCCTGCCGGTCCCCCGGAAAATGGTGCACGGACGCGACCGGCGCCTGGCCGCGCTGGGCCAACCCGATCCAGACGGTCCCGGCCACCTGCCCGTCATTGGGCCCGGGACCGGCCACGCCTGTCAGGCTGACGGCCAGATCAGCCCCGACCTGCGTCAATGCCCCTTGCGCCATCGCCTTAGCAGTCGCCTCACTGACGGCCCCATCCCGGTCGATGGTCGCGAGGTCGAGGCCCAGCATACTGGCTTTGGTCGCGTTGGCGTAAGTGACAAAGCCGCCCTTGAACCATTCCGACACCCCGGCCACACTGCCAAGGCTGGCCTGCAAGGCCCCCGCGGTCAGACTCTCAGCCGCTGTCAGCTGACAATGATGCGCCGCCAGCGCCGCCACGACCGTTTGCGGCAGATCGTTGTCATCACCAGTCCCATAGAAGTACTGCCCGACCCGCGCCATCACCTGCGCCTCGATCGGTGCGATCAGCGCCATCGCGGCGGCCTCTGTTGGCGCCTTGGCCGTGAGCCGCAGCGTCACCTCGTAGTCTTTGATGTACGTAGCAAGCGTCGGGTTGGTCTGACCGTCGATCAGGTCCTGCAGGTCCGTGACCAACTGCGATTCCCCAATGCCAAAGAAGCGCAGTACGCGGCTGGCCATCACCTCATGCACCGCCAGCGCGTGCGCAAGCCGTGGGACGAGCTGCGTCACCACCATCGGCTCGAACTCTTTGGGTGGCCCCGGCAGCAGCACATACTGCTTGCCGGCCGCGCGGCTGATCGCCCCGACCGCCAGGCCCACCGCGTTGGGCAGCACCGTGGCCCCGGCCGGATACATCGCCTGCACCCGGTTGTTCGGCGTCATCGGCCGCTGCCACTGCTCGGCGTACGCCGTCAGCTTAGCCAAGGCCGGTTCATCGACCGCCAGCGCCACCCCCAAGTAATCGGCGAGCACCTGCTTGGATAAATCATCTGCGGTCGGCCCGAGCCCACCGATCAGCACCACTAACTCAGCCCGTGAGGCGGCCAAGTCGATGGCGGCCCGTAGCCGCGCCGCGTTGTCCCCGACAACTTGCTGATTGACACTGTCGATGCCCAGCGCCGCCAACCGTTGCGCCAAGAAGCTGGCGTTCGTGTTGACGATCTGCCCCAACAGCAACTCCGTTCCCACTGCAATCAATTCTGCCCGCATGTGTTCACCTCATGATTAGATTACGCTACCGTCTCAGTTTACCACCCACGCACGGCAAAAACACGAGGCGGGGCGTGCTGCCAATGAGGCGATCACTGGCTGAACCGGAATCCGGACCGGCTGCTTTGCTTATTGCTTTTTGGCTTTCGTCAAGCGACACAAAGCAACGCAGCGGCCACTCGTTTCCGTTCTGCTTTGCCTTGGGCCGCAGTAGTATCTTGCTTACGTTCGGCTTTGCCTCACTCCGCAGTAGTGCCTTGCTACATTCAAACACTCGCGCTAAGTGCGGGCGCAAGCAATTGAGCAAACATATGTTTTGAAATATCTGTGTCGCACGCATTTCGATACTTGTTAGTTCGCAAACATGATCAGCTCAGTGGATGTCTGAGTGGTTCATAATCGGAGGACGGAGGTTCAGCCCGTGACACTGGAAGCGGAGGCGGGTGGCGAGCCAGCGTGACGTTGCTGTTAGCTGGCGGTCTTTGCCAGCTTACAGCAAGAGCGGGTCTGGAGACCGCACTTTGGCTCCAGAGAGCCCCACGCGTTCCGCCGCCACCCGCCGGAGCTGGAAGTGTCGCGGGCTGGACCGGAGTTCAGTAGTTTTCCCCCCCCCGCTAAGTGTGCTTGGGGCTGCTTTAGTGTACAAAAAAAGCGGGCACGCGGCCCGCTCAATGTCATTTTCCGAAGGAGTCGGCGAAGACGCCTCGGTTTTTGTAGAAGTATTCGATGCCCGAGTACAGGGTGAAGAAAACCGCGACATAGAACAGCGTGACGCCGATCGGCAGGGTCAGCCCGAAGTCCTTCATCATCAGGAAGATGATAGCAAACATCTGCGTGGTCGTCTTGATCTTACCCGGCCAGGCAGCGGCCATCACTTCGCCCCCGTTCGCCAGAAGCAGGCGCAAACCGGTCACGGCCAGCTCCCGCCACAGGATGATCGCGGTGCCCCATGCGGGGATCGTGCCTTGGGCGGTCAGGAAGATGAAGGCGGTCATGACCAGCAGCTTGTCGGCCAGCGGATCCGCAAACTTCCCGTAGTTGGTGACCAGATGATTGCGGCGCGCAATTTGACCATCCGCAAAATCGGTCAAGGACGCGACCACGAAGATGATCGTCCCGATGACCCAGCTCCAGGCGATCGTGGTGCTGCCCATAGTCACCTGACCGCTGGGCCAATCGAAGACGAGCAGGAGCGTGAACACGGGGATCAAAAACATCCGTACCGTGGTCAGCTTGTTGGGTAAATTCAAGATTAGTCACCTGTGCTTTCTGAATCGGTTGCTGCCGTGAATTGAATCGTCCGCACGATGCGGGTGCCATTGGTGGCATCGACTTTCGTGTCGTTGATGGTGATGCCGGTTTGCGGCATGTTCCCGGACTTCACGCTAAAGGCCGTGGCGCCGTCTGGCAACTCATAGGTGTGGCTCTCACCGGCACTCAGAGTGCCCTGCCAGGCCGTGGCGTTGTTGAGGATGACTGCGACCCAGGCCGCACTGTCCCCCGCCGTCAGCGTCACCTTGTTGCCACTCGCGGGCAGGTTCTTCAGCGTGGCCGTCTGCAGGGTCGTGTTGGACGTCGCAACCGTCACCTCGAGTGCGGCCGCCTTTTTACTGGTACTGCTGCTTGCCTTCTTCTTGCTCGAGCTGGCCGCCTTTTTGCTTGACGAGGACTTACTGGAAGTCGTGCTACTGTCCTTGGTTTCAGACACCGCCACTGACGAGGTGTCCGTCGAGATCGGCTGCTTAGGGCCTTGACTGTTCTTCCACGTCACGAAGTAAATGGCACCGACCAGCAAGATGGCCAAGCCGACTAAGGCAATCTGAAAAGCGTGGCTCTTCAGCTTGTTGACGGGGCTGTTCTCAGCCGCGCGCGTAACCCGCGTCTTGTTTTCAACCGACTGTTCAACGTATTCCTGCGGCTGAGTCTCTGGAATGTCTTGTTGAAATTGTGTGAGGAGCGCGTCGCTGTCCAACCCAACGGTCTCAGCGTACTGCTTGATGAACGCCCGCACGTAAAAGTCGCCGGGAAGCGCATCAAATCGGCCCTCTTCAATCGCGATCAGATAACGTTTCTGAATCTTCGTGATCTGCTGAAGGTCGTCAAGCGTATACCCCTTTTCAATCCGGGCTGACCGCAATTTTTGCCCAATTTCATCCATCAGTTTTCTTCACCCGCTCGTCTTTTTATGTTCATTTTCAGTATAACATGAATCACAGGTCGCATGAATTAAGAAATTGTTAGGCCCCGCTACTGCAGCCAGCCGCCGGTGACATACAGCGTCTGGCCGGTCAAGTATGCCGCTTCGGGTGCCAGGAGCATGCGCACGTAGTACCCGACATCGCCAGGCTCAGCAAAGCGGCCGGCCGGGATCTCGGCCCGCACCGCGGCCAGCGCCGGCGCGTCAAACATCGCGTTCATCTTGGTCGCCACAGCCCCAGGCGCCACCACGTTGACCGTGATGCCGAGGCTTGCCACCTCCTTGGCGTACGCGTGCACGAAGGCGGACTGGCCCCCTTTTACCGCACTGTAGGCCACCTCCATGGCGCTACCGCTACCGCCGTAGACCGAGCCAATGAACACGACCCGGCCGGTGCCGCTTTGCGCCAGCTTGTCCTGCAGACGCGCCAGCAGGGCCATCGGTGTCAGCAGGTGCACGCGCATCAGATCCGTCAGCTCGGGCACGGTGCTGTCTTTGAACAGGTGATAGGTCGTCATCCCCGCGGCAAACACCACGGCATCGAGGCCAAAAAGCTGGGCCACGACCTGGTCGAGGTGGTCGGGATCCGTCAGGTCGTACGCCAAGGGCAGGAAGTCCTGCTGGGGGTACGCGGCGGCGAGTTCCGCGGCCAAGGCGGTCGCCTGCGTCGCATTGCGGTGGTAGTGCAGGTACAGGGACCAGCCCTGCGCCCCCAGCTGGCGCGCCACACTGGTGCCGATGTCGCCGCTGGCCCCCATGATCAGCGCCCAGCGCCTCATTCGCTCACCTCCGGCAGCACATGGCAAACCGACACCGCCGCCAGGTCAAACAACTCGCCGGCGATCGTCTTGAGCTCGTCTAGGGTCACCGCCCGCATGACGTCGGCGAGTTCAAAGGCGTTGACGGCCGTGAAACTCTGAGCGCTCAGCTGCCCCGCAATGCGTTCCAGCGAGTTCAGCGACTGGTAGTACTTGCCAAGCCCCGCCTGTTTGAGCCGGGCGAAGCGGGCTTCGGTCAGGCTCGGCTGGTCCGCCCCTTGCGCCAGCACCGCGACGATGGCATCGGACAGCGCCTGCGGGTCCTCAGTGTCCCCCGCAAACGTGACGTAGTTGAAGGTGCGCGCCACCTGGTAGTCATAGTCAAACGAGTCATCGATCAGCCCGCGGTCGTACCAGTCCTGATACAGCGGGGAGGAATCGCCAAACAGCATCTCCAAAAGCAGTCGCACGGCCACCTGGTAGCGTGTGCCCGCCTGGTCCCCGCCGATGTCGCGCTGCCCCTTGAGCCCCACGGCACTCTTGGGCCGCACCACCGGCAGGTTCAGCGCGCGGTACGGCAAAATGGTCGCCACATCGCCGTCAAACGCCACGCCGCGGGTAATTGGCGTGGCCGGTGCGAAGGACTTAGCCGCCTGATTGGCTTCGATCAGCGCCAAGAGCGCGGCCGGGTCCACGTTGCCGACAATGGTCAGCGTCATGTTGCTCGGCTGATAGAAGGTTTGATAGGCCTGATACAGGGCTTCTGGGGTGATCCGGTCGATGGACTCCAGCGATCCGGTCACATCGTGCGCCACCGGGTGGTCCGGGTAAAGGTTGCCGAGGATGCCGTAGTACAGCAACCAGCCCGGGGAATCCTGATACATCTGAATTTCCTGGCCGATGATGCCCTTTTCCTTGGCCACGGTTTGCGCGGTGAAGTACGGGTCCTGTACAAAGTCGAGCAGCGTGGTCAAGTTCTCCGCCACGGCCTGACTGGTTGAAAACAGGTAAGCCGTGCTGGTCGCCCCGGTGAAGGCGTTGGCCGAGGCGCCAGTGGCCCCGAACAGGTCAAAGGCATCGTGGTCGGCCTTTTCAAACAGCTTGTGCTCCAAAAAGTGCGCGATGCCTTCCGGGTCTTGCACCATCTCGCTACCCCCGACCGGCACATAACGGGTGTCGATGCCACCGTAATCGACGGCAAACTGCGCGTAGGTCTCGTGGTAGTCGGGTTTCGGCACGATCAACACGCGCAGCCCATTGGGGAGCGTCTGCGTGATCAGCGTCTCTGAAACTTCTGGGTAATCTTGCTGCATTAAATCGCCTCCTGGTCCGTGAGCAGGTAAATGGCCTGCAGCGTCATCGCCTCAGCCGCCGCCTGCACCTGCGCCCGCGTGACGGCGTCCACCTGCGCCGCGTAATCGGCGTACGCCATGCGGTGCGCCGGGATCAGCGCGTGCAACAAGCCCTGCCGCGCCAAGAAGCGCGGCGAGTCGTAGGCGATCTGGCGGCCGTTTTTGAGTCCGTCCTTGATTTTTTGGAGCAGCGCATCGGAAAAGTCACCAGTCGCGACCTTCTTGAGCTGGGCCGCGATCAGGTCCTGCACCACGGCCGCATTGGTGCCATCAATGCCGGTTTGCACCATCATCAAGTGACGGAACGGGTCCAGCACACTGCTGGCGTAGTACGCCAGGCTGGCCTTTTCGCGCACGTTCGTGAACAAGAAGGACAGCGGCGAGCCGCCGAACAGCTCGGCGGCCACCAAGGCCGGGTAGTAGTTGGGGCCGTAAAGGTCGATCGGGGTATGATAGGCCAGGTTCATCTTAGCCTGGTTCACGCTCGCCACCTGAGTCTGCGTGCGCACCGTGGCCGCCACCGGCTGATCGGTGATCAAGCTCAGCGGATGCGGATTGCGCGGGGCAAAGCCCATCTGCGCCACCAGCTCCGTTACGGCCGCCGGCTGCACGTCGCCGAGCACGACCAGCTCGATCTGATCAAGTGTCAGCAGCTGCTGGTACGCGGCCTGCAGATCGGTCTCGGTCACCGCGGCCACGGCTTCAGCGGTGCCAAAGCTCGGGGTCGCCTGGTCCGCATCGGCGGCAAAGTACAGCGCCTGCGCGGCCAGGCTCGCCTGCAACTGTCGGTCCTCGGCCAAGCTGCTCAGGTAATCCATCAGATTGTGCCGTTCGCGGGTGACCACCGCCGGGTCAAAGTGGTCCCCGACCCGCTTGGGGTGCAGGAGAACTTCGGCGAGGAAGCGGCAGCCGCGGGCCAGCAGAGGTTGACCCGCCAGCGCATCGGCCACCAGGTCCAACGTCGCGGTGACGCGGTGCACCTGGCCGTCCTTGGACACGCCGATGCCAAAGTTGGCGCCGTACATCAGCTCCAGTTCGGCCGCTAGGGCCGCCTGCGTCGGGTACGCGGCGCTGCTGGTTTCCAGCACGCTGGTCAACAGCGTCCGCGCCGCGTAGGTCATGGCGTCAGTGGGGGCCAAAAAATGCACCGCAATGCGCGTGGTTTTGAATTTTGTCGTTGGAATAACGTTCAGGTAAACGCCTGAAGTCAGTTCGATTCGCAAACGTGTCTCTCCTTTTAAGTCAGTCCGTTAGTCTCGATCAGGGTTGCTCCGGGTCAGGTTGGGCGAACACCTTGCGCGGACGGGAACCGTCGCTTGGCCCCACCACCTGGTTGGCCTCCAGGTCATCGATGAGCCGCGCCGCGCGGTTGTAGCCGATCCGAAAGCGCCGCTGCAGCATGGAAGTCGAGGCGCTCCCTTGCTGGATCACAAAGGTGCGGGCCTCCTCATACAGCTCGTCTTCCGAGTCCGCGTTCGCGTCCGCTTCCACCGTGTCGCTTGGCGCCATGTCTTCTTCGTAAGCGGGATCCACCTGCGCCGTGATGGCCGCAACCACCGCCTCGACGTCGGCCGACGGAATGAAGGCGCCTTGGATGCGGACCGGCTTGCTGGCGTCGATCGGGTCATACAGCATGTCCCCTCGGCCCAGCAGCGTTTCCGCGCCGTTGGTGTCCAGGATCGTGCGGGAATCCACCCCACTGGACACGGCAAAGGCGATGCGGCTCGGCACGTTAGCCTTGATCAGGCCGGTGATGACGTCCACCGAAGGCCGCTGGGTCGCGATGATGATGTGGATCCCGGCCGCCCGGGCCATCTGGGCCAGGCGCACGATCGCGGTTTCCACCTCGTTGCCGGCCACCATCATCAGATCGGACAGCTCGTCAACGATCACGACAATGTACGGCATCCGCGTCAGATTGTCAGCCGTTTGCGCCTTTTGGTTGAACTCGGTCATGTTGCGCACGCCGTTATCGGAAAAGGCCTGGTAGCGCTTGTCCATCTCGGCCAGCACCTTGTTCAAGGCGGACGGCGCCTTTTTGGCCTCCGTCACCACCGGCGTGAGCAGGTGCGGCACGCCGTTGTACACCGACAGCTCCACGCGCTTCGGGTCGATCAGCATCAGGCGCACCTCAGACGGCTTGGCAGTCATCAGAATGCTGGTGATGATCACGTTGATCATCACCGACTTGCCGCTCCCGGTCGCGCCGGCGATCAGCAGGTGCGGCATCTTGGTCAGGTCAAACGTCAGCACATGCCCGCTCACGTCCTTGCCCAGCGGGATCACCAGCGGCTTGCCCGGGTGCGCCGGCGTGTTCGCCAGCACTTCCCGGTAACCCACCGTCGCAATGGTCGCGTTCGGCACTTCGATCCCGATCAGCGGCTTGCCGGGGATCGGCGCCTCGATGCGGATATCCTTGGCCGCCAGCGCCAGCGCGAGGTCATCGGCCAGGTTGACGATTTTGGCCACCTTGACCCCGACGGCCGGCTGGATCTCGTACTGGGTGATGCTAGGTCCCAGTGTCGCAGATTTGACCGTAACATTCACGCCAAAGCTCTCGAGTGTCTGCTTCAGCTTCACGCGGTTCTGCTTGATTTTTTCGACTTCCTGCGATTGATCGGCCGGTGGCACCGCACTCAGCAAGTCAAGGCTCGGCAGCTGGTAGTCCGTTGCGGTCGCGTCGGCATCAAATGCCTCAGTTGCATCCTCAACCGGTTCCACTGAGGGCACCGGCGCAGTCGCGTCAGCGGTGGGCTCAAGCGGCTTGGGCGCAACACTCGGCTGAGCGGGCGCGTGAATTTCAAACTCGTCTTGGGGTAACGGTGTCGGCAGCGGCTTGTCCTCAGGGGCCGCCTGAGCCGGCGGTTCAGTGTCCGCGGCGGCCGGCTTCGACTTAGCCGACGTGGGCGCCTTTTGCGCGTGCGCCTGCTTGAGCGCGGCGAGGCGCGTTTGCGCCCAAGTCACCCCGTTGCCCACGCCGGTGCCGACCCAGCGGCACGCGGCGAAGACCTGGGCCGGCGTGATGCCGACGATCAGGCCGAACCCGATCAGCCCCATCAACACGCCCAGCACCACTGCCCCCACCTCGCTGACCAGCGGGGCGAACACATTGTACACCGCCCCACCGATGAGCCCGCCGCCGACATCCGACGCAGCGGTGCCGCGCGCGAAGTCGCTTTTGAGCAGGCGCCAGGTGGTCAGCAAGAAGTGGCTGTGCACGGCCAGCACGTGCATGGTGGTGGCGGTCAGCACGTTCAGGCTTCCAAGTGCAATC
This sequence comes from Lacticaseibacillus daqingensis, assembly GCF_003946115.1. Lineage (GTDB taxonomy): Bacteria > Bacillota > Bacilli > Lactobacillales > Lactobacillaceae > Lacticaseibacillus > Lacticaseibacillus daqingensis. The sequence continues at coordinate 178,406 of NZ_RHOH01000003.1, forward strand.
AAGGCCCCGCCGCCCCAGAGCCGCCGCGTCACCGGCGGAAGCGCCCCAGAGAGCAGGCACCATGCGCCCAGCGTCGCTAGCGCTGCGGCCCCCACCTGAAAGGCATTGCCCATGCCAAGTCGCAGGCAGTTGGCCAAAAAGGTGCCGATGATGCCCAGCTTGAAGAAGGCGAGCCCCGCCACGCCAAGAAAGGCAACGCCCACCCAGTTAATGGTGTGGTCCCCTGCCTTCTTCCGCTTCGTTGCGGGTCGTTTTTTGGTTGTTTTACGTCGCGTTGCCATCGCCCGTTCCTCCTTGCCCCGGTCACTGCTCAACCGAAGGGCCCCTGACCATTATACACAAACTCAAACAGGGCTGTGCCGCCATCATGGTTCGGCACAGCCCCGTTCACTGATCGGCTTACTTCGCCGCTTGGAATTCGACGCGCACGCCTTGGCCGCCGATCGCTTTGGTCAGCTCGTAGGTCAGTGCCTGGATCTTGTCGATCGCAGGCTTAGAGACCTGTGCCAGCTCTTCTTGCGGCAGCTCCTGCGCCTCACCGAAGTAATCGAGCATCTGCACGTACAGCGAGATCTCGCCCGAAACTTTGAAGCCATAGCCCTGCGGCTGGAGGTCAAACGGCACAAGCACCTCAAACATATTGCCGTTGGCCAGCTCGGCCTTCTTGGCCTCATCGTTGGGCGTCACCTGGCGCATCGCCACCTGAATGCCTTGTGAGGCGGTTTCGGCTTTGGCCACAAGGTCGAAGTGAAATGATTTGACGGTCAGACTCAGTTGTTTGAATGCCATCGATTGATCCTCCTGACGGCCGGGCATCCCGCCCAGTCCTGCGTATTCTGTCTAACAGTATCGCAATATTGCGCGGCAAACACAAGCTACTTCGCGTCATGTTCGGCCATCGCGGCCTTGAGCGCCAAAGCCAGCGGGCTCTCACCCGGCGTGTCGTTGGCCTGGCTGTACTGCTGCATCAGCCGGGCGGACTCGCGCTTGTTCACCCGCTTGGCCTTGCCCTTGGCCTGACGGATCGCCTCTGTGTTGCCACAGTTCTGACACTTGAAGTAGTCCCCCTTGGCGCCGCTGAGCACCACCATCTTCTTGTGGCACTGCGCGCAGCGGTGGTTTGAGACTTTCGGGTCCCGATAGCGGCTGTAAGCACACTCGGGATTACTGCACAGCAGCCGTACGCCTTGGCGCGTCTGCTTCTCGCGCAACCGCGCCCCGCACTCGGGACACTTCTTTTGGGTGAGCGTGAGGTCTTGGTAATCCGTGGTGCTTTGCTTGATCTCCAGCACCAAGGTCCGCGTTTCCGCCGTGATGTCGGCCATGAACGCGGCCTTGGTCAACTGGCCCGCCTCGATCGCCTTGAGCGCCTGTTCCCACTTGGCCGTCAGCGCAGGACTGACCAAACTCGGGTTGACCAGCTTCAACAGCTGTTGTCCCTTCGCTGTCACGCTGAGGTGCCGCCCTGTTTTGGCCATCAAACCGCTATTTTGCAGCTTTTCGATAATGTCCGCTCGGGTGGCCGGCGTGCCCAGCCCGTACTGGTCCATCTTCCCCAGCAGATCGGCCTCAGTGAGGCGCGCCGGCGCGCTGTTTTGCTTGGCCTGCACCTGCCACGTTCCCGTCACCTGCTGCCCCACCGTCAAAGTCGGGGCCTCGGTCGGCGCCCCGCCCTTGAAGCCAGGAACCAGCACTTGCGTCGTGGTCAGCGTCAGCGTTTCGCTTGCGGCGGTCAGCGTATACGTGTGCACCGCGGCCTCATACGCCGGCTTGAACAGGTCGATGAAGCGGTCGGCGATCAGCCGGTAGAGCTTCAGTTCATCGGCGTCCAAGCGCGTCAAGCGCAGCGGCTCATCCGTTGGGATCAGGCCGTAGTGGTCGCCCACCTTGGCATCGTTATAGGCATAGGCCGGCGCTTGCGCATGCGCCGCCAGTGCGGCCGCAGCCTTGCTGTAGCCGCCGATCGCCTGCAGTCGCCGCGGCATCGTAGCGGCCAAGTCCGTGGTGAGGTAGCGCGAGTCCGTCCGTGGGTAAGTGACGAGCTTTTCGCGTTCGTAGAGCTGTTGCAGGATGTTGAGCGTTTTTTTCGGTGAAAACCCGTATTGACTGTTGGCGACCTGTTGCAACTCATTGAGGTCAAAAGGCAGCGGGGGCTGTTCCACCTGGTGCTTCACCTTGACCGCGGTCACCGTCAGCGGCACCCCGGCGAGCTGCGCCTTGAGCGCCGTTGCTTGGCTCTGCGATAGCCGCGGCGCCAGCTGCGCCACACCGGCGGCAGTCGTCACGCGCAGTTGATAGTAGGTTTCCGGACGAAAGTCGTTGATGGCCTGCTCCTGCGCCGCGACGAACGCCAGCGTGGGCGTCTGCACGCGGCCGGCCGCCAACGAATCCTGATACTTTACCGTCAGCGCCCGCGACACGTTCAACCCGATCAGCCAGTCCGCCTCCGCTCGCGCCAGTGCCGCTTGATACAACGCCTCATAGTCCGCCGCCGGGCGCAGGTGCGCAAACCCCTCCTTGATGGCCGCATCCGTTTGCGAGGAGATCCACAGCCGCTTGAGTGGAAAGGTCACCTGCAGGTAGTCAAAAATGTAGCGCGCCACCAGTTCGCCTTCCCGCCCGGCGTCTGTGGCGATCACCCCGTAGTCAATGTCGGCGCGCTTGGCCAGCCGCTTCACCACGGCCAGCTGCTTGCGCGTGCTCGGCAGGGGTGTGATCTCCTGCTGCGCCGGGATCATCGGCAGCGTGTTGAAGGTCCACGCCGCCCACTCTGGGTGGTACTGCTCCGGCATTTTCAGCGTCAGCAGGTGGCCCAGCGACCACGTGACCAGGGTGTCCGGGCCTTCGAAGTAGCCCTCGTGCTTAGTGGTGGCGCCTAAGACGCGGGCAAGCTCCGCACCGACGCTCGGTTTTTCGGCTAAAACAAGTCTCATCAGGCCCTCACTTCAGTTTGTCATGGGCGTAGGTGTGCTGGCGCTCCAGCCCGGCAAAATCCTGCTGCCGCAGGGCCTCGTATACCACCAATGCCGCACAGTTCGACAGGTTCAGCGCGCGCACATGATCCGTCATCGGAATGCGTACCGCCTTCTCGGGATTCGCGCGCATGAATGGCTCCGGCAACCCCGTGGTTTCCTTCCCAAACAAGAAGTAGTGCTCCACTGTTGGGTCTTGCAGCGCACAGTCCGAGTAAGTCCGGTCCGCAAACTTGGACACCAGGTACAGGTAACGCTGATCTGGCACGGTCGCCAAGAAATCATCCAGTGAGTCGTGGTAAACGACCTTGACACTGTCCCAGTAGTCCAAGCCTGCCCGCTTGAGGTGCTTGTCGTCCGTCTCAAACCCCAGCGGCTTGATCAGGTGCAGGTAGCTGTCCGTTGCCGCGGCAGTCCGCGCAATGTTCCCCGTGTTGGCCGGGATCAGTGGTTCAAACAACACAATATGATTCGCCATAATAGCCTCCTAAAATTCTTAGTCCAGTGTAGCACGCCACCGCGGCGCTGTCCGCAGGTTGCGGGGACACCAAAGTCTGGCCGACGCTTACGCCTCAGTCTGGGCGAAAGCGTTCTCGGGGTCTTTGAATCGTGAGTCATTGGCCGCTAACTTGCTGCCTTACTTCCGTTCGCCTTCGCCTCACGCCGCAGCAGTGCAGTGCTTGCTTGTTGCTTGCCGGCCTTCGTCGAGCGCCGCAAAGCAACAAGCAAGCGTCCAGCCCCGACTGAGCACTCGGGACCAAGAACGCCCCAAGCGCTCAGTCGAAGCTACCCGTTCCGCTAAGTGCGCTTTGTGCTGCTCTGGTCTGCTCGTCGAGCGAAGTGGCGCATGAGGGGGCGGTCTAAGCCGGCCTGCTACTCGCGCCTAAGTACGGGCGCAAGCGTCAGGCTGGCTTAGCCCAACCCTCATAACCGCACCACTTCGCTCTGGGCACAAAAAAACGTATCACCTCGGTGTCCAGCACGGCGAGGCGATACGTTAGTGAAGATTTCCATCGCTAACTTTTATCAATTTCCCAAAAGCAAGCCCTGATAAAAGCCAGAAATAAAAATGCTTAAGAGTAATTTAACACCCGTATCGGGAGATTTCAACCCTATTCTTGACAATTATCAACCTGTAACAATTCGACCTCGACGTGCATGCTGGCCGGCGGGCGCTCCAGCATCGCCTGCCGGCGGTCGGCCGGGGCCTGCCACGCCAACGGGGTCATCGTCATCAGGTCGGCAAACTGTTCCTTATCGAGTAGAAAATCATACGCAATTGTTTGAACAGTTGTTTTAGGATAATGAACAAGAAACCGATCCTTCACGTCGCGGTTCGAGTACTCGGCCTTCGGGGTGCCGGCGTACAAGCCGGCGCGCAACTCGCGCAAGTAGCCGGCGGTCGGGATGATCTTGAACAGCCGGCCGCCTGAACGCAACACCCGGTCGAACTCGGCATACGCCCCCGGCGAGAACAGATCGACCACCACATCGAATGTGGCGGGTAAAAACGGCAACCGCGCCAGATCCGCGACGCAAAAGAACGCCGGCGACATCAAAGCGCCCGCCAGGTTGATGGCCGGGGCGCTGATGTCGAAGCCGACCGCGCTCGCCACGTGTGGGGCCAGCTTGGCCGTCGGCGTCCCTTCGCCGCACCCGATGTCCAGCAGGCGGTCGCTGGCCCGCAGACCAGCCTGGATCGCCGTCAAAAACGGGTCAAAGAACCCCGCGCTCAAGATGCGGCGGCGCGCCGCCAGCATGTGTGCGGTGTACTCGGTGGGCACCGGCTTAGCCAAAAAGTTGACCGTGCCTTTTTTGGCGAGGTCGTAGCGGTGACCGTTCCCACAGACCAAGCTGGGACCCTCGCCGTGCAGTGCTCCCTTGCACACTGGACAGGCGAACAGGTCACCTTGTGTCGTGAGCCAGGCCGCCTTTTCCATGATTTTTCGCATCCCGGCACTCCCCTCTGTATTCCGAGCAGGTTTTCAAGTAGACTAGAGGAAACGTCTGCAGGAGGAAGCCATGCTCTCGACTTACAAATTCGATGATACCGTGGGGCAGCTCAAGTCACAAGACAAAATCGAGGCGGGCGTCTGGATCAACGCCATCGATCCCACCCCAGAGGAGCGCCAAAAGCTCCAGAAAAAGGCCCGGGTGCCGGAACCCTTCCTCCTTTACGGCTTAGACCCCGATGAAGGGGCACGCTACGAGTACGACGAGGATGTCGATGCACACCTGATCATTTTTGATATGCCCGTTGTCGAGCAAGACGCCAAGAAGCGCATCGTCTACAAAACCGAGCCGCTCGCCATCATCATCACCACCACGGCGCTGATCACGCTGGACACCAAGCAGCAACCGCTGCTCGCGCTGTTTGCCGAGGGCCACGTGCCCGGGTTCAACCCGAAGCTCAAGGAAAAGGCGGCGCTTTTGATGATGTACAAAGCGACCGTCGCCTACCTCGCCTACCTGCGGGACATCAACAAGGCGCGCGAGGCACTGGAAACCAAGCTGCAAAACAACCTGAAAAATGAGGAACTCTACGCGTTGATGGGCATCCAGCGCGGCTTGGTGTATTTCATGATGAGCCTCAAAACCGACCGTAACGTGCTGCAAGGTCTGCAGCGCAGCAACCCGCTTCACCTAAACGAGGACAACGCCGATCTGTTGGATGACATCCTGATCGAAAACCAGCAAGGGACCGAAATGGCGCAGATCTCCAACTCCATCATCAACGAAACCGCGGACACCTACAGCTCCATCATCAACAACAACATGAACGGGGTCATGAAGTTTCTGACTTCCTACTCCATTATCCTGACGATCCCCACCTTAGTGTTCTCGTTTTACGGCATGAACGTTGAGCTGCCGCTTGCCAACATGCACGTCTCCTGGATCGTGACCATCATCATCTCGCTGCTCATCGCCATCCTGCTGGGCTTTCAGTTTTGGCGCAAGAAGTACTTCTAAGCGTTCGTTTCGCCGGCCACTGTGCCGGCGTTTTTTGTGCCCAGAGCGGCGCAAAGCGCACTTAGCAGATCAGCTAGCCTAGCCGAGGCGCTTGGGGCGCACTTGGCCCCGAGTGACTTGGCGTAGCTAGATGTATCTGCGTTGCTTTGCGGCGCTCGACGAACCAGAGCGGCGCAAAGCGCACTTAGCAGATCAGCTAGCCTTCCTAACGTATGTCTGCCTGTAACTCACTGCGTTCGAACAGGCAGAGCAAGCCGAGGCGCTTGGGGCGCACTTGGCCCCGAGTGACTTGGCGTAGCTAGATGTATCTGCGTTGCTTTGCGGCGCTCGACGAACCAGAGCGGCGCAAAGCGCACTTAGCAGATCAGCTAGCCTTCCTAACGTATGTCTGCCTGTAACTCACTGCGTTCGAACAGGCAGAGCAAGCCGAGGCGCTTGGGGCGCACTTGGCCCCGAGTGACTTGGCGTAGCTAGATGTATCTGCGTTGCTTTGCGGCGCTCGACGAACCAGAGCGGCGCAGCACGGCCTTAACGGGACGGGTCGCCCGACGCGCAAATAGCTAAAATACGAACGATTGAATTAATTTCCGCTGAAAAGTTGACATTTCCCGAATAACCCCGTATATTTCGACGTGGTGCGAAAAACGTGCCCCGAACCAATTCGATTGTTCGGATTTAAGAAAGGACGATTCAAATGGAAATTTTTGATTACGAAGACATCCAACTGATTCCTAACAAGTGTGTGGTGCGCTCCCGCAAGGAAGTCGACACCACCGTCGAATTTGGGGGGCGGCAATTCAAGCTGCCCGTTGTTCCCGCCAATATGCAAACGATCATCGACGAACCGCTGGCCGAATGGCTGGCGGCCAACGACTATTTTTACGTCATGCACCGCTTCAATCCCGAACGGCGCGCCGACTTCGTTCAGGAGATGCACGCTAAGGGGTTGTTCGCCTCGATTTCGGTCGGCGTCAAGGACGAGGAGTTCGCCTTCATCAAGACGCTGGCCGGCCGCCAGCGGGTGCCGGAATACATCACCATCGATATCGCGCACGGGCACTCCCAGGTCGTGATCGACATGATCCAGCACATCAAGAAATACCTGCCTGACAGCTTCGTGATCGCCGGCAACGTCGGCACCCCAGAAGGTGTGCGCGAGCTTGAAAACGCCGGCGCCGATGCGACCAAAGTCGGGATCGGCCCCGGCAAGGTCTGCATCACGAAGGTCAAAACGGGCTTCGGGACCGGCGGCTGGCAGCTGGCCGCCCTGCGCTGGTGCGCCAAGGCGGCGCGCAAGCCGATCATCACCGACGGCGGGATCCGCACCAACGGGGACATCGCCAAGTCCCTGCGCTTTGGCGCCACGATGTGCATGATCGGTTCCCTATTCGCCGGCCACGAGGAGACCCCGGGCAAGAAGGTCGAGCGCGATGGCGAACTGTTCCAGGAATACTTCGGGTCGGCCTCTGAGTATCAAAAAGGCGCCCACCACAACGTCGAAGGCAAGAAGATCCTCTTACCGGTCAAGGGCTCCATCAAAGACACGTTGACCGAAATGCAAGAGGACCTGCAATCCGCCGTATCCTACGCCGGTGGCCGCGACCTGGGCGCGTTGACCAAGGTCGACTATGTCATCGTGAAGAACTCGATTTTTAACGGCGATCAATACTGACGCTAAAGAAGCCGGCTGGCGCTCCCTATTGGGAGGGCCAGCCGGCTTCTTTGGGTCTAGGCGTTCGTCTGGTAGGTGAGCGTGGTGCCCACCTCAAAGTGCGGCCGCGTGGTCGGCTTCAAGTACAGCGCGTTTTCCAGTCGATCCTCGGCGGGCGGCGCGGTAAACACCAGCGCCACGTGGCCGATGCTTTGCAAACTCGGATTGGCCAGCTGGCCCACCGCGGTGATGGTGAACGGGGTGGCCCCGATCACCAGGGTGTCACCCGTAGCAAGCGTCATCGCGCGCTGCGCCTCAAGGTCTTCGAACTGCTGGATCAGGGTGACCTCGCGCAGCGCCGGGGTCGCCGAATCGTCAAACAGGATCACCAGCGGGTCGTTGGGGGCCAGGGCGGCCGCCCCAATTGCGGTAATTGTCGCTTTGGTTTCCATAGTGTGCCTACTTTCTAAAGGTCTGCCTCCATTCTACCACGAATTGGATTTCGCCGAATCCGCTTTCGCTGGCATGGTATACTAGGCGTGAGCCGGCGGGCCCAGTGCTTGGCCCGCCTGGCAGCAGACCGCCAGCGGCGCAACCGTCAGCGGCATTCAAGGAGGACACTTATTATGAAACAAACCGTTTTGCTCGGCGGCTACACCCGCAAAACCGGCAAAGGCATCACCCGCGCCAGCTTTGACTCGGCCACCGGCCAGCTCACCACCCCGGTTCCCTACATCGAAAGCCTCGGCTCCCCGACCTACATGGCCGTCTCCAAGGCCAACGTGGCCTACGCGGTCGACGCTGGGGATGGCGTGGGCGGCGTGGCAGCCGTTGACCTCAACGGTGCCACCCCCACCGTCCTCAACACAGTGCTCGAACCGGGCTCAAGCCCCGCGCACATCTCGATCGATGAGGCACGGCAGCTCGTGTTCGCCAGTAACTACCACGAAGGGCGCGTCAACGTCTACAAGATCAATGCCGACCACACGCTCACCCCAAGGGATGTCGCGCAGCACCACGGCAGCGGCCCGCGGCCGGAACAAGACGCCAGCCACGTCCACTTCGCCGACCTGACGCCGGATGGACGCCTGGCCGTGATCGACTTGGGCACGGATGAGGTCTACACTTACCCGCTTAGTGACACCGGCAAGCTCGGCACCCCGGTCATCCTCAAGCTGGCGCCGGGCTTTGGCCCCCGGCACCTGGTGTTCCACCACACGCGGCCGATCGCCTACCTGCTCGGTGAGCTGTCCAGCCAGGTAGCCGTTTTGACCTACGACGCGGCCACGGGCACCTTCTTACCTGGACAGACCCAATCGACCATTCCGGCCGACTGGACCGCCCACAACGGCGCGGCCGCGGTGCGCCTCACCCAAGACGACCGCTTCTTGTACCTGTCCAACCGCGGGCACAACAGCCTGACCGCTTACGCCGTGAGTGAAGACGGGTTGCACCTGACCCAGATCCAGCAGCTGTCCACAGAAGGTGAGTTCCCACGCGACTTCAACCTGGACCTGACTGAGTCCTACGTGCTGGCCGTCAATCAGAACACCGATAACGGCACGCTGTACGCTCGTGACGCGGCAACCGGGTTGCTGACCGAAACGCAAAAGGACATCGTGACCCCGGAAGCCGTCAATGTCGTCTTCTTGCCGGCTGAATAGCGCGCCCCTTCACCCCCACCGCTCAGTTTGACGCGGTGGGGGTTTGATTTACCGAAAACTTAACCCCGATCGCTGGCACCGCCGCGCATTCCTTGTATACTAAAAGCATTGGATATTTTGAGGAGGATTCTATGCTAGACATACTAAAGGCCATCATCATCGGGATCGTCGAAGGGCTGACCGAGTTTTTGCCCATCAGCTCGACCGGCCACATCGACCTTGTGAGCCAGCTCATTACGATCGATCAGGGCAAGGACTTTATGGCGATGTTCGAGTACGTCATCCAGTTCGGGGCCATTCTCGCCGTCATCTTACTTTACTTCAACAAGCTCAACCCGCTGGACTGGCGCAAGTCCAAAGCGGAGCGCGACTCGATCTGGGTGCTGTGGTTCAAGGTGCTGGTAGCGATCATCCCCTCGGTCGTCATCGGCCTGCCGCTGAACGACTGGATGGACGCGCACCTGCACACCCCAGTGGTGGTCGCGACCACCCTGATCCTTTACGGGGTCCTGTTCATCATCATCGAGAATCACTTCGCCGGCAAAAAGCCGAAGATCGCCAGCCTGGCCGACCTGACCTTCTCCACCGCCTTTCTGATCGGCCTGTGCCAAGCCCTGTCGATCGTGCCAGGGACCAGCCGCTCCGGGGCCACGATCCTCGGCGCGATCCTGTTCGGGGCCAGCCGCTTTGTCGCCACCGAGTTCTCGTTTTTCCTGGCGATCCCCACGATGTTCGGGGTCTCACTGCTCAAGGTCGGCAAGTTCCTGCTCAACGGCAACAGCTTCACCGGCCTGCAGTGGGAGATCCTGCTGACTGGGACCGTGGTGTCCTTCATCGTCGCCTGGATCGCCATCAAGTGGCTGCTGAAGTTCGTTCAGACCCACGACTTCAAGCCGTTCGGATGGTACCGTATCGCGCTGGGCCTTGTCGTTTTGGCCGTCTTATTCTTCTAGGAGGAAGCCATGATTAAAGAAGTTTGTGTCGAAAATTTCACCAATGTGCCCGCCGCCATCGCCGCTGGCGCCAAGCGCATCGAACTCAACGATAACCTGACCGCAGGCGGTACCACCGTCTCCCGCGGGGTGCTGGCCGAAACCACCCAGTACGCCCACGAACACGACACCAGCGTGGTCGCGATGATCCGCCCGCGCGGCGGCAACTTCGTCTACACTGACACCGAGTTGAAGATCATGGAAGCCGATTTGTTTGAGGCCCAGGCCCTCGGGGTGGACGCCGTCACCTTTGGCGCGCTGACCGACGCCAACTGGCTGGACACCGAAGCCATGGAAAACCTGATCGCGGCTGCGGGGGGGATGACCGTCGTCATGCACATGGCCTTCGACGAAATTCCCGCGGCCCGCCAAGGCGAAGCCATCGACTGGCTGGCCGCGCACGGCGTGGAACGGATCCTCACCCACGGCGGGCCGCTAAGTGCGCCCATCACCGCCATGGTGCCGCACCTCAAGGAACTGACCCAACTCGCCGCGGGCAAGCTGACCATTCTGCCCGGTGGCGGCATCACCGCCGAGAACGTCGACGCGCTGGCCGAAGACTTGGGCCTTCAGGAGTTCCACGGCACGAAGGTGCTCGCTTACTAACGTGGCCATTGCACCACGAAATAATGCCCCTCACACGGCTGGCGCTTTGCCAACGTGTGAGGGGCATTGTTTAGCTGCGGGCCGCCATCGTCATGCCAAACACCGCAACACAGCCATAGCCGGTGTGGGTGGCGATCGTCAGGCTGACCGGGCGCAGGATCAGCGTAGCGTCTGGCACCGCGGCTTGGATCTGGGCGGCCACCGCGTCTGCGGCGGGCCAGTCCCCGGCACTGGCCACGATCAGCGGCTGGGTCGGATCGTCCGCCAAGGCGGCAATGCCCTTGGCGGCGAGCGTGCTCAGGGCCTTTTTGCGCGAGCGCACCTTGCCGGCCAACTGGATCTGCCCACTGGCGTCAAGGCTCAACAACGGCTTGATGTTGAGCATCGTGCCCAGCGCCGCAATCGCGCGTGGCAGGCGCCCCCCGCGGGCCAGGTGGTCGAGGTCGTCCACGGTCACCCAGTGATTCATCTGGCGCTTGTGGGCTTCCAGCCAGTTCACGACCGCTTCAAGCGAGGCGCCGGCTGCTTGCTGGCGCGCGGCGTTGAGCACCAACAAGCCTTCCCCGCCGCTGGCCGCCAGTGAATCGACGATCGCGATCTGGGCATCGGGATACTCCTCTTTGAGCAACTCGCGCGCCTGTTGCGCGCTGGCCAGCGACCCGCTCAGCGCGCCGCAAAACCCGATGTACAAAATCGGGGTGCCTGCCGCCACAAACGGGCGAAAGAACGCCTCATACTCCCCCACGTTGATCTGGGTGGTCGAAACATCCGCGGCAGCGTGCAGCTGGGCGTAAACGTCATCGGTGCTTTGGCGGTCACCTAGGCGGTCCGTGTGCAGGGTGCCGTTAACGGTGTAGTGAAACGGTACCGTCTGGATCTGATGGTCGTCGAGTAATTGCTGCGGCAAGTCACAGCCGGAATCTGTCAGGATTTGATACATGAGGTCCTCCTCTGCGCAACAAAGCGCGATGGAATCGCCAAAAATTGGCGTGCCCTCAGCATACCAGAAAACATTGTATATGGCATTACTATTTTTGCGCGCCAAATAAAAACGCCCACACATGGGCGTTTCGTCTGGTTACTGGCGCTCCGCCGCCCCCATGACAAACGCCGCCACGCACCCAAAGCCGGTGTGACTGGCGATCGTCAGGCCGATCGGGCCGATCTGAATGTTGGCGTCCGGCGCCTTGGCCAGCACGAGGTCGCGCACTGTTTCGGCCGCCGGCCAGTCGCCACTGGTGGCGATCAGCAGCGGCTGAGTCGGGTCGCTGGTCAGCGCTTCAAGCAGTTTCTCAGCCAACGCCGAAAGCGCCTTTTTGCGCGCGCGCACCTTGCCGACCATGCGTAGCTTGCCGGCCGGATCGACGTCCAACAGCGGCTTGATGTTCAAAAGCGTCCCAAGCGTTGCCGCCGTGCGCGACACGCGCCCGCCGTGGTACAGGTAGTCCAGGCTATCCACAGTGAACCATTGTTGCAGGCGCAGCTTGTTGGCGTTCAGCCAGGCCACCAACTCGGCGAGCGGCGTGCCGGCATCGCGCAGGCGGATCGCCTCAAGCACCAGGCGGCCTTCACCGGCACTGGCGGCCAGTGTGTCGATCACCTCGATCACAGCAGCCGGATGGTCCTCCAGCAGGATCGCCTTAGCCTGCGTTGCGCTGGACAGCGAGCCGCTGAGGCCACCGGAGAAGCCGACGTAGACGATCGGCGTGCCTGCTTCAACGTACGGCTTGAAGAAGTTGACGTACTCCCCGATGTTGATCTGCGCAGTGTTGGGCATCACACCCTGCTTGATCTGCGCGTAAAATTGCTCAATGTCGTAGCTAGCACCCATGTCATCCGTCAGCTGCTGGCCCTCGACCTCGAAGTGGAAGGAGACGATGCCCACATCCTTCTCCTTCAGTGTCGCCAGCGGTAAGTCACAGGCAGAATCCGTCAGTAATTGGTACATCGTTCCCACTTCTTTCTCCTCAAAATTAGTCGGCGCACACGCCGACCGCGTGGCCTAAGGATACCATATCGGCCGGTAGCGGTGCCGTCAGATGCAGCGTCTGGTGCAACAGCGGGTGCCAAAATTGCAAGTCCGCGCAGTGCAACGCTTGCCGCTTGATCCCTGTGAGCGGCCCACCGTACAGGTCATCCCCAAACAACGGGTGCCCCACGGCGGCAAAGTGCACGCGGATCTGGTGCGTCCGCCCAGTATGCAGCGTGACCCGGACCAGCGCCGCCTGCGAAGACTGCGCCACCAGCTGGTACTCCGTCACCGACACCTTACCTTGCGGCGTCACGCCGCGCTTCATATAAAATTCGGCGGTGCGCCCGATGCGTAAGCAGAGCCAGCCGTGCGGTGGTAGCGGTGCCGGGTTCGTGCACAGCGCCAGGTACTGCTTTTGCAGATCATCGGAGTGCAGCTGGCGGTCCAGCAAGCTGTGCACGAAGCCGTGCTTGGCAAACAGCATCAGCCCGCTGGTGTCGCGGTCCAGCCGAGTCACCACATGGATCGCGGTGCTTTCCGCATGGGTGTCTGCCAGGTAGGCCTTCACGATATTCGCCATGCTGTCATTGCCCTTGGCCGCATCCGGGATCGAGGCGACACCCGCCGGCTTATTCACCACCAGCAGGTAATCGTCCTCGTACACCACGGTCAGCGGTGCGCGGTACGGCACCACCGTATCCACTGGCACTTCCGGCGCCATTTGGAGCAGTACCGCATCCCCATCCTGAAGCTGAAAGGCCGTGTTGCGCTGACGGCGATTGACGAACACCGCGCCGCCGTGGAACTTGACGCGCTTGAGCTGCGCCCGCGACACGCCTTGGCGCTGCAAGAAGTTTTGCAACTTCAGCGGCGTGCCGTGGTACGTCCACTCGAACCTCATTCCTGCTTGGCCCCGATGAACGCGTCCTCGACCCGGTCCCAGAAGTGCATGTGGCGGTAGCGGGCAAAATGGATCCGCTCATCCGCGATGCGGAAGCGGATCGCCGTGACCAGCTGCGGCGTGATGGTGAACTGGTCGATGGTCATGATGTAATCCTGAAATGGTTCTGGGCGTAGGATCACCCATTCGTCCGGTGCCATGATCATCGGCGCCGCTAGCGTGCGGAACACGCGATTGTTGATGGAGGCGATCTCGGTCACCTGCATCGCGTCCAGCCGCGGGTGGATCACCGCCCCACCGTTACTCTTGGAGTACGCTGTCGAACCGGTCGGCGTCGCCACACACAGCCCATCCCCACGAAAGCTCTCAAAGAAGTTTTCCTTAATGTAGACATCCGTGCGCATTGTGCCACTGGTGCGCTTGAGCGTCGCCTCATTGAGCGCCAGGTAGTGCGACGTCGTGCCGTCCTCGTAGTCCGCCAGAATGTCCAACAGCGGGTAGGACACGCTTTCGCCCGAGTCATTGCGCAACGCCTCGACCAGCCCGTCAATTTCGTAATCGCGCCAGTCGGTGTAAAACCCGAGGTGGCCCGTGTGCACCCCAATGAACCGCACGTGGCTCAGCTGGGCCGCGTAACGGTGAAAGGCCGACAGCAGGGTGCCATCCCCACCGATGGTGATCACCACGTCCGGGTGCACCTCATCGAGGGGGAACTGGGCCGCTGCGAGGGCCTGCCTTAATTTTTGCTCCGCGGCGCGAGACTTAGCGCCGTTATTAGCTACGATCGCGATTCGCATGTTCGTCATCCTCTGGGTCCGGGGTGTTCAACGCCGGCACGTTTTGCCCTTTTCCATAAGAGAAAAGTTGTTGTGCCTCTTGAATTTCCTCGCGGATCTCTGACATCTCCTCGTCCAGCATGAAGGACGCCTCAGCAGCTCGCTTCAGGCGCTCCTTCAACTCGGCGGGGAACTCCCCCTGGTACTTGTAGTTCAGACTGTGTTCGATCGTGGCCCAGAAGTTCATCGACATTGTGCGCACCTGGATCTCGGCCAGGATCCGCTTCTCGCCATCCACCATCTGCACGGGGTACTCGATCACCATGTGGTAACTCCGGTAACCGCTGGGCTTCACATTCGTCACGTAGTCGCGTTCTTCCACGACCTTCATATCCTTGCGCTGGTGCACCAGGCGCACCACCTCGTAGATATCCTCAACGAACTGGCACTGGACCCGCAGTCCGGCAATGTCTTGCATGTCTTGCTCCAGTAGACTGTCGGTGATATAGCGCCGCGCCTGCTTCTCGACGATGGAATCCAGCGGTTTGACCCGGCCGGTCACGATCTCGATCGGTGAGTGCGTGCTGGCCTGCAGGAACTGCATCCGCATCCCACGGAATTTGATTTTCAGCTCCTTCACAGCCTGCTGATACGGCATCAAAAAAGTGTCCCAGTCTCGTTGCATGCGATGGCCTCCCTTGACGTCGCATCAACTGGCGGCGCCGTCTCATAATCCGTTACTAGTTTACCATATAATCACCTCATTCATGGCATCCACCTCAGCGAAGGGGGCTGCGCTAAGATGGCAAAGCGATTAAAACGAGTGAACTGGCTTGACCAAAATGGCCCTTTTAGGCATAACTATAGGTGGGTACCAATTTTATTGGGAGGTGCGTAGATGAAGCAACAAGAGTCGGAATACAAAGTGCTCCTGACGCCTGCGCAGGCGCACGCCATCGCGGCTGCCTACGCCTTTGCCACCCCGTTTCACCAGACCAACACCTACTATGACACAGCGACCGGCGCGCTGCACCAGCTGGGCCTTGGGTTGCGCATCCGCCAGTTTGCAACACATGCCGAGCAGACCCTGAAGGTGCCCACAAGCGGCCCGCGAACGCTGACCGAGCTGACAGACCCGCTGACCGTCACCCAGGCCGCCACCCTCATTGCTCAGCGCACGCTGGCCCACCCAGGCGTTGTGGCGACCGCGCTAGCTGAGCGCGCGATCCCGCTCGCAAGCGTGCACCCGTTCGCGCACGCCACCACCACGCGCCAGCTCGCACCTCAAGCAGAAGGATTGCTTACGCTCGACGCGACGTGCTACGCTAACGGAACGCATGACTTTGAACTAGAATTTGAATTTTCTGACCCTGCGCAAGCAGCCCCGTTCTTCTCGGCGCTGTTGACGCGCTTCGCCATCACACCGGCGCCCCCGGAGAATAAGGTCACCCGAGCAGTACATAACGTGAATTAATCACAAGCGTTTTGATTGCCGCTTTGTAAAATTCTGGTAAAGTTAAGGTATCGAAAACGTATAACGCTTAACCGCGCTTAGGAGGAGCCCCATGCTAGAACTATTTTTATTCGTCAACCCAATCAGTCGGCGATGTCGGCAGGCCGAAGCGGCCGTCTATCGGCTTGTTTCGGAGCTCCAAAGCAAGATCACCGTCCACTTCATTCCCGTGGTTAACTTTCAAGTCATCGACCAATACATGCAAGATGCCGCGCTCGACCATCAGAATCTGGCCACGCGCAACCAGCTGTTCGAAACCGCGTACCAGCTGTCACTAGACTACAAGGCCGCTCAGTTTCAGGGCAATAAAAAAGCCCGCGCACTGCTGATGGCGGAACAGGAAATGCTCGACACGACGCCCCATCACTACGATGCTGGATTCGCCGCGCGCTGCCTGACGGCGCTGGGGCTGGACCGCGAAGCCTTTAACGCCGACCGCGCCCGCGAAGCGATGCACCGCTGTCTCACCTCCGACCAAGGAATCGCCCACGAAATGGGCGTCACCGCGGTGCCATCGGCGGTCCTGATCGACAACGCGCATCCCGATGCCCCCGCGGTTCGCCTTGAGCACCTCAGCAGCTACCAGATGTTCAAAACCGTGTGCGTGCGCCTGCTCACTAATCCTGCATACGGCCGCCAACAGCGCCAACGCGTGCGCTAAGGGTGCCGACCAAATAAGCATTCAGCGCATCAGTCAGCCGCCTTGCAACCCCGAACTGAGGGGTTGTGAGGCGGTGTTCTTTTGTCCCCTGCGCTGCGCGTGCCGCCGGACAGACGCACTGGCGGCACCTTTTAGGGCGCTCTGCGCCGGTCGCTGAGCTGCCCTCATCCCCCTTTTGAGGCGGGCAAGCGTAATGATTGCGCAGATCGTCGCCATCCCCGTATGATAAAGAAAAAGGAGATGGTTAACCATGCAAATCGGTATTCCAAAGGAGATCAAGAACAACGAGAACCGGGTCGCGATCACCCCTGCCGGCGTCATCAACTTGGTGCACGCCGGGCAAAGCGTGGCCGTTGAAACCAGAGCCGGCGTCGTGGCAGGCTACAGTGACCAAGACTACATCGACGCCGGCGCCATCATCGTGGACGCCGCCACCGCCTGGGGCCAGGACATGGTCATCAAGGTCAAGGAGCCGCTGGCCAGTGAGTACCAGTACTTTCGCCCGGGGCTGATCTTGTACACCTATCTGCACCTGGCGGCCAACCGCCCCCTGACGGAAGCGTTGCTGGCCAGCCGCGTGACGGCCATCGGGTACGAAACCATGATCGCGCCGGACGGCAGCCTCCCGCTTTTGACCCCGATGAGCCAGGTGGCCGGCCGCATGGCGGTTCAGTTGGGGAGCCAGTTCCTGCAGACCCAATACGGCGGTAAGGGTGTGCTGCTCGGCAGTGTGCCAGGGGTCGCCAAGTGTCACGTCGTCATCATCGGCGGTGGGGTCGTGGGCCTGAACGCGGCCAAAATCGCGCTGGGGATGGGAGCTCAGGTGACCGTTTTGGACATCAATCCGAAGATCCTGGCGCGCATCGACGACGAGTTCGAGGGCAAGGTGCAGACCCTGTTCTCCGACCACCAAAACCTGACGCTGGCCGTGGCCGCCGCCGACCTGGTGATCGGGGCCGTCCTGATCCCCGGGGCCGTGGCGCCAAAGCTCGTGACTGCCGCGATGATCCGCAACATGGCGCCAGGGTCCGTGGTGGTCGACATCCCGATCGACCAAGGGGGGATCTTTGAAACCACCACGCACGCGACCACCTTTGCCGATCCGGTGTACGTGGTGGACGGGGTGATCCACTATGCCGTGGCCAACATTCCGGGCGCTGTGCCCAAAACCGCGACCGATGCCCTGACCGCTGTGACGATCCCGTACGCGGCCAAGATCGGCAAGCTCGGCGTCACAGATGCGGCCAAGGCCGACCGGATGATCTTCACCGGGGTCAACACCTACGCCGGCGAGCTGACCGAACAAGCCGTGGCCGAAAGCCTGAACCTGCCGTTCCACTCACTGAGCACGCGCCTCTAGCTTCGCTTCAAGCGTTGGGTACCACGCCGGTTGCACCTGCCACGCCCAGCCCGTGGCGGTCGCCTGCAGCGCCCCGCTTTGTTGCAACACCATGAGCCACCGATGGCGGATCGCTGCCACGACCTGCGCCGAGTCGACCAACGGCGTCAGTTGCGTTTCGAACTGACGCCAAAAGGTTGTCTCGGCGTTTTTGGTGATCGCCGGCTGGGCGTCAAACGTCAGCAGCCACCAGGCGCGCAGCTGCCACTCCGGCACTGCCAGTCCCAGCAGGTGGGTCTGTGCCGTATGAACCACCCACGGCACCCCGGCGACGTTGCGGCCGATCGCCGCACTCGCCTGTTGCAGGGCCATCACGCGCCGGTCGCGATGCATCAGCGCGCGCTGCACCCCAAGCGCGGTGTGGGCCGAGGCCGGTGGGAAGGCGCGGACTTGCTGGCGCGTGCGGTCCGGCCAAAACCGCGTGACCGCCAGCCCCAGCGGCGCAAACTGCCACAGCGTCAAGTGCCCCGCCACGACATCCAAAAACCACAGGTGCCAGCCATGCGCTTGACTGTGCGCCAGAAACTTCGCCTGTTTGGCGCTGGGCAGCTGATCAAAGTAGCGCTGGCCCATCACCCACACCACCGGCAACCCCAACTGGTGGTAGCCGGCCGTGCGCGCCCCCAGCCGCTCGGGCGAAAGCGGGCTGCACTGAAACTCCACCACCAGCGGCTTGCCGGCCGGCCACCAGACCACATCCGCGCGCTGCTTGATGGCCGGGTAGTACTGCTCAAGCGTCCCCGCGAACCCGTGGCGCGCGCCGTAATCCAGCAGCCACAGCTTCCCGTTCAGGTGCTCCGCGCTTTCCGGTTCGCTAGCCGCACACGCCGGCCCGCGGTGGTAAAAATGCGCCGGCATCACGCGCCCGTTGCGCACCCCGACCGGCTGGTGGCAGGCCGGGCACACAAAGGGGCCGCGCAAGGCGCGCGCCTGTGCGTGGTTGCGCAGCGTCACCAGCCGCCCACTGACTGCCATCGCGACGAACATGGCCTCACCTCCTCGTTGGAGATTACGCCAAAAAACCGCCACGAGGTCGTGACGGTTTGGTGAAAAGCTCGACTTAGTTTTTGAAGCTGTGGATCGGCGCCGGAATGTGTCCCCCGCGATTGATGAAGACGCTGGCGTCGCCGGTATTGACAGGCATGATCGGCGCGGTGCCGAACAGGCCGCCGAACTCGATCGAATCGCCCACGCCCTTGCCCGGCACGGGAATGACGCGCACGGCGGTGGTCTTGTTGTTGATCATGCCGATCGCGGCCTCATCGGCGATCATACCGCTGATCGTGCTGGCCGGGGTGCTTCCGGGCACCGCCACCATGTCGAGGCCGACGGAACAAACGGCAGTCATCGCCTCCAGCTTTTCGAGCGTGATGTGACCAGCCTTGGCCGCCGCGATCATGTTCGCGTCCTCGGACACCGGAATGAACGCACCGGATAGGCCACCGACCCGCTCAGCCGCCATGACGCCGCCTTTTTTGACCGCGTCATTCAACAGCGCCAAGGCCGCGGTAGTGCCTGGCGTGCCCACATGGCTCAGGCCCAGGGTCTCTAGGATCTCGGCCACTGAGTCGCCTGGGGCCGGGGTCGGCGCCAGCGACAGGTCCACAATGTTGAATGGCACATGCAGGCGCTCTGCGGCCACTTTGCCAACGAACTGGCCCATGCGGGAAACCTTGAAGGCCGTCTGCTTGATGGTTTCGCAGATGGTTTCAAACGTCGCCTCGGGCTGGTCCGCGATCGCCCGCTGCACGACCCCGGGGCCGGACACGCCGGTGTTGATGGCGACATCCCCTTCCGACACGCCCCAGAAGGCCCCGGCCATGAATGGGTTATCCTCCACCGCATTGGCAAAAATGACCAGCTTCATCGCGTTCTCCGGCTGGATCGCCGCCACGTCCTTGACCACCTGGCCCATCAGCTTGATGGCATCCATGTTCAATCCGCTGCGAGTGCTGCCCACGTTGACCGAGGCACAGACCCGGTCGGTGGTGGCCAGCGCCTCAGGCAGACTGGTCATCAGCGCCAGGTCGGCTGGCGTGCAGCCGTTTTGCACCGTAGCGGTGTAACCCCCGATCAGGTCGACCCCGACCGCCTTGGCGGCATCATCCAGCGCTTGGGCCAGCAACCGAAAATCGGGCGCCGGGTCAGCCCCGGCGAGCAACGCCACCGGCGTGACCGCGATGCGCTTGTTGACGATCGGAATGCCGTACTCGTTGCTGATGGCGTCCGCCACCGGCACGAGGTCCTTGGCCTTGGCGACGATCTTGGCGTACACGTGCTGAGCCGTGGTTGCCATGTCCCCGGTGATGCAGTCTAACAGCGAGATCCCCATCGTGATGGTGCGGATATCGAGGTTCTCCTCGCTGATCATCTGGATGGTTTCTTTGATTTGTTGTGTTTCCATGGGTTCCTCCGCGGCTTACAGCTTGTGCATGGCGTCAAAAATTTCTTGGCGCGCGATTTTGACGTCCACCCCAATTTCAACGCCCAGCCCCTGTAAATCGGCCTTGGTGGCGGCAAAGTCCGCCCCTTCCGGTAACTGGGCCAACAGCATCATCGTGAAGGCCCCCTGCATGATGGTTTGCGACACATCCAGGATGTTGACCTGCAACTCGGCCAGTCGCGTGGTGACCGCGGCGATGATGCCGACTTTATCAGTGCCGATAACGGTAATAATCACTTGCATAGCGTCCCCAACTTTCATGTTTCGTTTTAGCCATTATAGCAAACCTGACCGCAAGAAACAGGCCGCACCAAAAAGCGGTTGCACCCAGAATGGAAGGCGGCGGCGCTTGGTGTGCGGCCGATTCTGGAATCGGCGCGCGTCATTCTTGCGCCGTTAATGCGGTGCCAGCCGCCTGCTCACCGGTTCAAGGCGCGGTCAAAAAAGCGCACCGCCGCCGCGGCTTGCGCCTCATGCACCCGGGTGCGCACGCCGCCGGTGGTCGCCTCAAAGTACGGCGCCGGGCCCACCTGATCCGGCAAAAATACGTAATGTCCCCCGGCCACGGTCGCGTACTCGGCATCCGGCACCCACTGGCGGTAGCGCGCCGCATTGGTGGCCGCCGGCGCCAGCGTGTCTCCGGCTGCGGCCACCAGCCGCACCGCGGCCCGCGCCGTCTGCGGTTGCGCGGCCGGCTTGAAGCCCAGCCCCAACGCCGGGGCTAGCGCCAGCACCGCAGCCACCCGAGGCTCGCGCAGAGCGGGCAGCGGGCTGGGGGGGACGAGCCCCTGAATGAGCGGCCGCAAGTCCCCCATCTCAGGAATGACGAATGCCTGCGCGCCAGCGGGCGTCTGGGCCGCCTGTTGAACCGTCGGCCAGTCGACCGTTGCGCCGGCCAACGCGAGCACCGTGTACCCGCCAAACGAAAAGCCGGCCGCCCCCACCCGCGTGGCATCCAAAACGGGACCGTACGCCGCAAGCAGGCGATCTAACAGAACTTGCAGGTCAAGCGGGCGCTCCCAGTACCGGACAAAGTAGGCCGGCTGCGCCGTGGTGGTGCTGTTGCCAAAGTGATCCGGTGCCGCCACCACATAGCCGGCCGCCGCCAGCGCTTCGGCCAGCCACGTGAGACTGAAGCGGCTCCCCCCGGTCCCATGTGACAGCAGGATCACCGGATGCGGCGGCGCCCACGCAGCCGTGTCCGGCCACCAAATGGCGGTGGTCAGGGGCCGCTGCGCCCGCGCCGGGTCGTAATAAGTGCGTTCAAGCATGATCAGGCCTCCTTTTCCCCATTATCGCAGACCGAGCCTCACGCTTGCGTCATACGTGCTCGCGCGGCACAATGAAAGCATCTTATTCAGAAAGAGGGCACAATATGTTCCACCTTGTTGGCATTGTCGGAAACAATTACAGTGGGTCCCTGAACCGCGCGCTGTTGCAGGCCATGCAACGACGTTACGCCGATCAGTTCACGCTGACCCTGCTGGAAACCAAGCCGCTCCCGCTGTTTTCCCAGGACGATGAAACAACCCCCGGCCAGGCCGTGCGCGCTTTCCGCGCCGCCATTGCCACGGCAGACGGCGTGATCATCGCCACGCCGGAACACAATCACAGCCTCCCTGCGGTACTCAAAAACGCGCTGGACTGGTGCTCACGCATCGAACACCCGTTGGAGGATAAGCGCGTGATGGTGGTCGGGGCCTCGCTGGGCCCCATGGGCACCGTCCGCGCGCAGGCGCACCTGCGCCAAATTCTCGACTCCCCGGGCATCGGGGCCCTGACCCTGCCCGGCAACGAGTTTCTCATGGGGCTGGCCGGCAAGCAGTTCGATGCCCAAGGCAACCTGACTGACCCGGCCACCCGCGCCTTTTTGGACACCTGCGTCGCCAACTACCTGGATTTTTTGCGCCACTAACCGATGACAACAAAGGTCAGCACGGCCGCGCCCCGCACTAGGAACGCGGCCGTGCTGACCTTTTCGTTGCACCCTTTGACCTTAGTGCCGCGCCTGCCACTCTGCGCGCAACAGTGACCAGTCATTCAGATCATGCGCGCCGTCCGCGAGCTGAATCCCAGCTCGGCGGCACCCGTCCAGGTGAAAGCCGGCGCGCTTGGCCACGGCGTTACTGGCCGCATTATCGGCCGCCGCCTGAATCACGACGCGCGAACGCCCGTACTCCGTGAATGCCAGCGTGCACATGGCGCCCACCGCGCGATGCACCAGGCCTCGTCCGCGATACGCCGCCCCCAGCCAGTAACCGATGTCGGTGCCACGGTCTTCTTCGGTGAAGCGGTTGAAGCTGATCATGCCCACCGGCACCCCGCCGGTCACCATCACCAAGTCGACCGACTGACCTTGGCCAAAATGGGCCAGCGTCAGGGTCAAAAACGCCTGCTCGGCCGCCACCGAGTCCAGCGCGCTGACCCACGGCAAAAAGCGGCCGAGCCCCGCCCGGTCCGCGTCGATCAGCGCAAACAAGCGCGGCGCATCAATCGCCGGCCGCGGCAGCACCAGCGCCAGCTCATCATCAACCGGATACATGAACATCCGCTCACCCCCAATGAATTAACGCTAGTGTACCCTTTTTCCTCAGCGCGCGGCAACGCACCCAGCACGAAAAATCGGCCCAAAGGACTACTTTATCTGTCGGAGTAATCATGCTATGATTACTCCGACAGATAAAGTAATGAGGTGAGCAGATGATCTCAAGCGATGGCATCCGGGGATACAATGACGCGATCATCCTCGCGGTGCTGGCGGCAGGAGACTCGTATGGCTACCAGATCGCCCACGAGATCCGCCGCCGCACCCAAGACCTGTACGTGATTCGTGAAACCACCCTGTACTCGGCGTTTACCCGACTGACCAAGGCGGGGTACATCACCGCCTACCCAGGGGAGATCAGTTACGGCCGGCCGCGGACCTACTACCACCTGACCCCCGCCGGTCAGGCGTACCTGACGGCCAAGCAGGCGGAGTGGCACCAGGTGCAGCGCGTTGTGACCCAATTTTTGACGGAGGATGAGTGAGATGGAAACCCTTGAGATCTACCTAGACGGGCTGTTCGCCCGCGTGCCGAACACCCCAGCCACGCAAAAGGCCAAGCAGGACCTGCTCGACCTAATGATGGACCACTACCACGAGGAGCTGGCCAAGGGCCAATCCGAAGCGGCCGCGGTCGGGTTAGTCATCAGCGAGTTCGGCGACATCGACGAGTTGCTGGCCACGCTGGAGGTCACCCCGGATGAGACCGCGCCCGCTGCCCCTGCCGAACCGGTGCTCAGCGATGAGGAGGCCACCGCTTTTTGGGCGGGAACGGAGTGCTTCGCCCGCTACCTGGCGCTGGGGATCGCGCTGATCCCGGCCGGGATCGGCGTCACCGCGTGGTTCAGCGGCACAAGCGACACCCTCGCGGCGCTCAGTTTCTTCGGCTGCACGGCACTTGGCGTGGGGCTGATCATCGCGGCCAGCCTCGGCTACCGCGACATCGTGCGCCACGTGCGCGCATACGCGACCGATCAACACATTCGTGACCTGGCCGCGGTTGAGGCCGCAGCGTACAGCCGCCCGCACCTGATCGGCCTGGTCGGCGGGATCATGATGTGCATCCTGTCCGTGGTGCCCCCGATCGTTGATAACGCCGGCAACCATCAAGGCGTGGGGCCCCTGGGCTTCTTTCTGTTCGTGGCCGTGGGCGTTTACTTCATTGTTTACACCAGCATCGTGGCCGGTGGCTTCAAGCGCCTGTTGCGCGGCACGGAAAGCTTTGCCGCGGACGCCGGGGAAGACCCCACCACCCCAAGCGCCCAAGCCATGGCGCGGGCCGCCCGCCACGAGCGACCGAGACACGCCGACCGGCCTACGCGGCCTGAACGGGCCGAGCGACCGGCACCGCAGACCACGCGCGGCGGCCTGCGCGCCTTTTACTGGCCGGTGCTGACCACGCTGTTTTTCCTGTTTGGGTTTCTCGTGCAGGAGTGGCGCATCGCCATCTTCATCTTGATCGTCGGTGGGTTGTTCGAGCGGCCCTTGCTCGGCCGGCAGAAACGCTAAGCTGAGCCAGGGGGCAATTTTGCGCCAACCATCAGGCCTAGGCCCTGGCACTTTGCCAGGGTCCAGGCCGCTTTTTGGTTCAGGTGGTTGACTTCCCCGCGCAACACTTTCAAAATATAAGTATTATGATATTGAGGTGAGGCACAGTGTTACTCGAACAGATTGATTCCCCCAAGGATTTAAAACAGCTTCCCGCCGCCCAGCTCCCGGCGCTGGCACAGGAGATTCGGCAGGTGCTCCTGAACAAGGTGAGCGTCACCGGCGGCCACGTCGGCCCGAACCTCGGCGTGGTGGAACTGACGATCGCGTTTCACCGCGTGTTCGACTCCCCCACCGACAAGGTCGTCTGGGACGTCTCGCACCAAAGTTACCCGCATAAGATCCTGACCGGTCGCAAGCAGGCGTGGCTGGACCCCGCCCACTATGAAGACGTGAGCGGCTTCACTGCACCGGAGGAAAGCCCGCACGATTTCTTCACCATCGGTCACACGTCGACCTCGATCGGGCTGGCGACCGGCATGGCACTGGCGCGCGATCACCGCCACGAACCCGGCAACATTGTCGCGGTCATCGGGGACGGGTCGCTGTCCGGCGGCTTGGCCTTTGAGGCACTGAACAACGCTGCGGTGTTGGCGCACAACCTGATCATCGTGGTCAACGACAACGGCATGAGCATCGCCGAGAACCACGGTGGCTTGTACGCCAACCTGAAGTTGTTGCGCGACACCAATGGCCAAGCCGAGCTGAACTTTTTCAAAGCGATGGGACTGGATTACCGCTACGAACCCAATGGCAACGATGTGGCGGCGATGACGGCCGCCTTCACCGCGGTCAAGGACACCGACCACCCCGTCGTTTTGCACGTGCACACCGAAAAAGGGCTGGGCTACGCGCCCGCCGTTGCCGATAAGGAACAGTGGCACTGGCACGTGCCATTTGACCTGGCCACAGCCCAGCCGCTGCGTCCGCGCACCGGCGTCAGCTACCTCGGCCTGATCCGTGCGCAACTGGCTGCGCGCATCGCCGCACACAACGCGCCGATTTACGCCATCAATGCCGCCATCCCTGGCTCCTTTGGGCTCAAGGACTTTGCCGCGCAGTACCCCGAGCGCTACATCGACGTCGGCATCGCCGAGCAGGAATCGATCACGCTGGCTGCGGGCATGGCGCAGCAGGGGCTGCGGCCGGTCGTCTTCCACTCCGGCACGTTTTTGCAGCGCGCCTACGACCAGCTCAGCCACGACCTGGGCATCAACCGCTTGCCGGCGGTGCTGATCCTGACCGGCGGCGCCGTGTCTGGCGGCGACCCGACGCACCAAGGCACCTTCGACATTCCGATGCTCGCCAACATTCCCAACCTGACCTACCTGACGCCCACCACGCAAGAGGAGCTGACCGCGCAGCTTGACTGGGCGCTGACCCAAACCGCGGGTCCAGTGGCGATCCGGGTGCCGGCGCACGGCGTCCAAAGCGCCCCGCTTGACCCGGCCTTCGCGCCACTCACTCCGCATGTCCTGCATCAAGGCCAAACGGTGGCGCTTCTCGCGCTGGGGTCGATGCTGCCAACCGCCCAAACCGTGGCCACCCAACTGCTGGCCCACGGCATCGACGCCACGCTGGTTGACCCGCGTAGCGCCAACGCCTGGCAGGCCGCGGACCTCCTACCACTGGGGACAGCGCATCGGCTCATTGTCACCCTGGAGGAAGGCAGCCTCGATGGTGGCTTCGGGCAAAAAGTCGCCGCGCTGTTCGGCCCAACGGCGACCCGCGTGCTCCCCTTCGGCGCCAAGCGCCAGTTCAATGCGCGGGAAACCACCCAAGCCCTGCTTCAGCGTGACCAGTTGACGCCGGACCTGATCACGACCGCCATTCTTGCGCAGCTGTAACGCTTCACCGCCACCGAATCTGGTGGCGGTTTTTGCGCCGACCTGATTCGAAAATTTTCGAAATACCACTTGCGCCGGCGACCGCTTGCCGCTACAATTTAGATGAAATTCGAAATAGGAGGTGCGTCATGGCCCTGAATGAGACGCTCAAAGCCATCAATGACCCGGTTCGCCGGGCGATCCTTGACCTGCTCAAAACCAGCGACTGGACCGCCGGAGAGATCGCCGCGAATTTTGACCTCGCCCCGGCCACGGTGTCCTACCACCTCAAGCTGCTGCGTGAGGCGGGCCTGATCACGCTGAACAAGGATAAGAACTTCATCTACTACAGCCTGAACCTCTCCGTGTTTGAGGAGCTGCTGGGCTGGATCTATGCCTTAGGAGGTGGCCCCCATGACCGCTAAATCTGCGCGCCGCACGCTGGCGCAAACCATTCCTGTCATCCTCGCCCCCACCCTGTACGGGGTGGCCGTGTACGCCCAACTGCCGGCCCGCATCGCCGTGCACTGGGGCCTGAACAATCAACCCGATGGCTGGCTGCCGCGCCCAGGCGCCGTCTTCGGCCTGCCGCTTCTCATGGTCGTGTTTCAGCTGATCGTGGTGCTGGCGCCGCGCGATACCGCCAAGGCGCCGCGCTTTGAGCGCGTCACCCACTGGTTGATGCCGGTGCTGACGGTAGTGCTGTACCTCGTGACGATTCAAATTGCGCTCGGCACGGCCATTGACGTCTGGCGGGTGGCCACGCTGCTGATCGGCGCGATGTTTCTGGCCATGGGCAACTACCTGCCCACGGTGCCGGCCGACTACGGTGCGCACTGGCCCAAGCGGCGCACCCTCAGCCGCCGCGCCGCGCGGCTTGAAGGTCACGTGATGGTAGCCGGTGGGCTCGCCATCCTGATCAGCCTGCTGCTGGGGCCGCTGGCCGCCGCCCTGGTGCTTGCGGTCACCTGTGCGGGCCTGCTCGTAGTCCCACTGCTATACCGCTAATTGCCTAAGTCAAAAACGGTCACCGACGCCGCGCAACGTGCGCACACTCGGTGACCGTTTTTGATTGACATCGCTAGGCGTACATCGCCTGCACGATCGCCTGGGCGCTGGCCACCTGAGTCAGCTTGCCCGCAATTTGGCCGGCCATCATCGTCCCGTGGTCGACGTCCCCGGCGATCGCGCGGCCCAGGCTGCCGTCCAGCAGCGCGTGCAGCGCCGCGGCGTCCGCCCCATCAGCCTCGGCCGCAAAGTACGCGGCGGTCAGCGGGTTGGCCAGGCAGCGCACGGCATCCCCCAGCGCGCGTCCCGTGACCACCGTGGCGGTGTCATCGGCCGCGATCAGCGCCTGCTGGTACGCCGGCGCGATGGGCGTCTCCTGGGCCAGCAGAAAGGCCGTGCCGCTTTGCACCCCGACCGCACCCAGGGCTTCGGCTGCCCGCACACCGGTACTGTCCGCGATGCCGCCGGCGGCAAACACCGGCAGGTCGACCGCGGCGGTCACCTGCTGCACCAGGCTGAACGTCGTGCTGGTCCCGATGTGGCCACCGGACTCCATCCCCTCGGCCACCAAGGCGTCCACGCCCAAGGCCACCATTTTGCGCGCGACCTTGACGCTTGGGATCACCGCCACCACCTTGGTGCCGACCGCCTGCAGCGCCGCACAAAAGGCCTTGGGGGTGCCGGCGCTAGTAGTCACGACCGGTACCGGGTGTTCGATCAGATACGGGATCAACGCGGCCATGTTCGGCTGCTGCAGCATCAGGTTCACCCCAAAGGGCTGGTCCGTGGCCGCGCGCACCGCCGCGATGGCAGCGGCGAGCGTGGTGGGCGTCAAGTCCACCGTGGTCAAAACACCGAGGCCGCCCGCGGCGCTGACCGCGCTGACCAACGGGGCGGTTGAAAGCTGTGCCAATGCGCCTTGGATCAAAGGGAGGCGCGTCCCAAGAATTGTCGTCATGCGTGTGCTGTCCTTTCCTTACCGTGCCCCCTCCGCAGGGTGGCACCGCTTAAAAACCGCCGCTCAGTCCGTTTTGGTTGGAATGAAGGGCTTGATCATGTCTGCCAGGGCCTCGACGTTGCGCGTCTGCAGGTAAACGCGGCCGGTGCCGGCGAAGCGGTTGACCAGACCCTCGCCAGTGGTGAACCCAAACGTCCCGCTGGCCACCTCGATGTGGTAGTCCAGGCTGGTCGACCAGGTCCAGCGGGATCAGGTCCCCGTACGCGCTGATCAGCATTTCCCCTTCACCCTGGCTTTCCATGATGAAGAACCCGCCGGTGCCGCCGAACAGGGCGCGGCCCGCGCTTTGGCTGACCATCTGGTAGCTGGCGGTGCTATCGGCGGCCAAAAAGGCGCCGGTGTTCAGGCGCCACTGGTGCGTCGCGTCCACGGGCAACGCCGTGATCGGCCCCGGGTTGCTCGGGGCGATCGCGATCTCGCCGGCGTCTGCGGTGCTGGTAGCGGTGGTGATGAAAAACGATTCGCCCGAGGTCATGCTGCGGCCGATGGCGCTCATCAGGCCCCCCAGTCCCGTTTTGCCGTTGCTGTTCATCTTGCCGGCCAGCGCAATGCGGCCGTTGTGGTAGATCATTGCCCCGGATTCGATCTGCACGCTTTGGCCCGCGTCCAGCCGGACCACTGCCACCGGAAACGGGCTTTCGCCCTTCAGTGTGTACTGCATCGTGTCCTCCTTCATGCCCCACGCACACGGGGGCTGCGACTTCGTTCAAGAACTCACGTCTACCTCTAGTGTACGCGCTACCAAGCGTTTTGGGTAGCCCACCGTCAACGGACAAATCGGCGCATCTGTCCGTGTCGCGATGATTGTGATTTTTGTATCATGACCGTATCAACTGAAACTCGGAGGCAACTGATGAAAACTAACTTTGATTTCTTAATGCCAAGCGTCAACTTCTTCGGCCCCGGCGTCATTGCCAAGATCGGCGCCCGCGCCAAGATGCTGAACATGCGCCGGCCCCTGATCGTCACGGATAAGTTCCTGGCCAGCGTGCCGAACGGCCCCGTCACGCAAACGCTGGCGTCACTGGACGAAGCCGGCGTGGCCTACGCCATCTACGATGAGGTCGAGCCCAACCCCAAGGTCCGCAACATCCAGGCGGCCAAGGCGCTGTATCTGGCCGAGCACTGCGACAGCATCATCACGGTCGGCGGCGGCTCCGCGCACGACACCGGCAAAGGCACCGGCATCATTTTGACCAACGGTGACGACATCACCACGCTGGCCGGGATCGAAACGCTGGATAACGCCCTGCCACCGCTGATGGCGGTCAACACCACCGCCGGCACCGGCTCCGAGCTGACGCGCCACTGCGTGATCACCAACGAGGCGACGCACCTGAAGTTCGTTGTCGTGTCCTGGCGCAACATTCCACTGGTGTCCTTCAACGACCCGGCCCTGCAGCTGGACGTGCCGGCCAAGCTGACCGCCGCCACCGGGATGGACGCCTTCGTGCAGGCGATCGAGCCTTACGTGTCCACCAACCGTAACGCCATCACGGACGGGCAGTGCCTGCAGGCGATCCGCCTGATCGAACAGTCGCTGCGCCAGGCCGTCGCCAACGGGCACGACCTGGACGCCCGCACCAAAATGGTGGAGGCCGAGATGCTTGCGGGGATGGCGTTCAACAACGCCGACCTCGGCTACGTGCACGCGATGGCGCATCAGCTGGGCGGCCAGTACGATGCGCCCCACGGCGTCTGCTGCGCGCTGCTGCTGCCGATCGTCGAGGAATATAACCTGATCGCCTGCCCGGACCGCTTCGCGGAGCTGGCCCGCGCCATGGGCGAAAACACCG
This sequence comes from Lacticaseibacillus daqingensis, assembly GCF_003946115.1. GTDB lineage: Bacteria > Bacillota > Bacilli > Lactobacillales > Lactobacillaceae > Lacticaseibacillus > Lacticaseibacillus daqingensis. The sequence continues at coordinate 208,667 of NZ_RHOH01000003.1, forward strand.
ATGGGCTGAGCACCCGCGAAGCCGCGGAGCTTGCCATCAAGGCGATGCGCCAGATGGCCAAAGACGTGGGCATTCCGGCCTCCATCAAGGCCTTGGGCGCCAAGCCGGAAGACTTCCCGCTGATGGCCGAAAACGCCTTGAAGGACGGCAACGCCTTTTCCAACCCGCGCAAGGGCACCAAGGAAGACCTGATCGCGCTGTTCCAGCAGGCGTACGACGCCGAATAATTGATTCACCCACAAGGCCGCCGCGTGCGGCCTTTTGCGTCGACAATGGTATACTGAACATGCCCCGCACGTTGGGGAGAAAGGAAACGAATCATGCAAACCATCACACTTGCCGACCGCACCGTCCCGGCGCTGGGCATGGGCACCTGGGGGCTCGGGGAAGGCAGCGCTGCCCAACGCCAACAGGAGCGCGCCAGCCTGCAGTGGGGGCTCGACCACGGGCTGACCGTGATCGACACCGCCGAGATGTACGGCGACGGCGCCGCCGAAACCCTAGTTGGCCAGGCGATCCAGGGCACCCCGCGCGACCAGCTCACGCTGATCTCCAAGTTTTACCCGTGGCACGCGACGGCCCGCAAGATGCGTAGCGCCTTAACCGCCAGCCTCAAGCGCCTGCACACCGACTACCTGGACGTTTACCTGCTGCACTGGCGCGGCACCACCCCGCTGCGTGAGACCCTGGCCGGGCTGGCTGAGTTGCAGCAGGCCGGCCTCATCCGCGCGTACGGGGTGTCCAACTTTGACGTGGCGGACCTCAAGGAAGCGGCCGGATTGCCCGGCGGCAGCGCACTGGTGGCCAATGAGGTGCTGTACAACCTGGCGGCGCGCGGCATCGAGGTTGACCTGCTGCCGTACCATCGCGCCCACCACCTGACGACCATCGGCTACTCGCCGTTTGGCTCAGGCAACGGCCAGCAGATCGCCCTGCCGCGCCCCGTGCAGGCGCTGGCCAAGGCCAAGGGCCTGTCCCCGTGGCAGCTGATGCTGGCATGGACGCTGCGTACCGGCCAGGTCCTCACGATCCCCAAAGCCGCCAGCCTGGCACACATGCAGGCCAATCACGCGGCGCTAGCGGTCACCTGGACTCCGGCCGAGCTGGCCGTTCTCGACCACGCGTTTCCCGCGCCAACGCACAAGGTGCCGCTGGCGATGATTTGATGTCTCTGATCCAGTCCCTCAAGGAGGTCCTCGAAGATGAAAGTATTCGTCGCCGGTGCCCACGGCCAAGTCGGCCAGCACCTTGTTGCACGCCTTTTAGACAATGATGACACGGTGATCGGCGGCTACCGCGACCCAAGCCGGCAGGCCGGCCCGTCAACCGCCGAGTTCACGCCGGTCGCCTTTGACCTGACGGCGCCGGTGGCCACGCTGGCGCAGGCGATGGCCGGCGCTGAAGCCGTGATTTTTGCCGCCGGGTCACAGGGCAAGGACCTGCTGGCCGTTGACCTGGATGGCGCGGTCAAAACCATGGAAGCGGCTGCGGCCAACGGCATCAGCCGCTTCATCCTGCTGAGCGCCTTTGCCGCAGACGACCGGACCCAGTGGCCTGCGCCGCTGACCAACTACTACATCGCCAAGCACTACGCCGATGAGTGGCTGCGACATCGCACCACGCTGGACTACGTGATCGTGCAGCCGACCACGCTGACCAATGCGCCTGCGGCCGGCACCATCAGTCTGGCCCCCGCCCACGCCACTGAGATCAGCCGCGCGGACGTCGCCACAGTGCTGGCGGCCAGCCTGGTTGCCGACCTGCACCGCGAGACGCTGAAGATCACCGGTGGGTCGATTCCGATCGCCCAAGCATTTTAGGGTAAAGGAGCCAGTCATGACTGTTGGGCAAAAATGTCGGGCAACGCTGGCAGCGACCGCGACCTATCTGACCACGCATCACCTCAAACGCTGGGTCAAGCAGACCTTGTGGGGCCTTGGGGCGCTGGCCGTGTTGCTCGTAGGGGCCGCGCTTTTGTGGCGCTTGCAGACCCAACCCCAGGCGGCCGCCAAGGCGCCGCACGCAAGCCGCGCCGCCACTTCCCACCCGCGCACCACCGCCTCATCCAGCCAGGCGTCAAGCCAAAAAGCGGTCGCGGTCAGCAGCGCCCCGGTCATCGACTGGCAGGCCCCATCCGAAAACAAGCCTTACCCGACCGTTGCCGATCACCCGCACCTCAGTATCGTGGTGTCGCTGGCCGATCAGCGCGTGTACTTCAAGGACGGCGCCACCGTCTTGTACACCATGTACGCCTCCTCGGGGATCAACAACACGACCCCGCGCGGGCAATTCGCCATTCAGCGCGAGCGCGGCGACTACTTTTACAACCCTCGCGAGCAGATGGGGGCGCACTACTACACGAGCTTCCTCGATCACGGCACGTACCTGTTTCACAGCGTGCCCACCGACCCCAGCGGCCACTACATTGCCGCCGAAGCCGCCAAGCTCGGCAAGGAACCCGGCTCGCACGGTTGCGTGCGCCTCAGCATTCCCGACGCCAAGTGGCTCAACGAAAACGTGCCGACCGGGGTGCCGGTGACCATTCGCTGACTTGACGGCTGGCTGCGGGGGTGCTAAAGTATCAATTATCTTATAAACGAACGGAGTGACGCCCATTGAAGTAAGCCCATTGTTGATTGTAACCCTGACCCACAGCGCATCGGCGCAGTCTGCGGTTTTTCGACAATGGCTTACCTTAGACGGGCACGTCCTCTCTAAGGGTCAGTCTCGGGGTTCCCGACCTGGCCTTTTTGCGTGCTGTGGGTCCTCACCGACAACTTTGTCGACTGGAGGCCAATCATGCCAACGATTCAACTCACCCATTTCACCTTTGGGTTTGCCACGCAAGCCCAACCGCTGTTTCAAGACGTCAGCCTGAACCTGGACACCGGCTGGCACCTCGGCCTCGTCGGGCGCAACGGCCGCGGCAAAACAACGCTGCTGCGCCTGCTGCAAGGCCAGCTCACCGGCCGCGGCACGCTGGTGATGCCGCGCACCGCGCCGTATTTTCCCCAACCGATCCTTGACCCCAGCCAGCTGACGCTGGACGCCATGCAGGCCGTCAGCACCGCCGAGCAGTGGCAGCTTGAGCGCGAACTGCGCCAGCTCAACGTGGACCCGGCGATCCTGTGGCGTCCTTACGCCGATCTGTCCGGTGGCGAGCAGACCAAGGTGCGCCTGGCGTTGCTGTTCGCCCTGCCCGACCAGTTCGCGCTGATCGACGAACCCACCAACCACCTGGATGCGGCCAGCCGGGCGCAGGTCGCCGCATACCTGAAGCGGCAAAGCGGCTTCATCGTGATCAGCCACGACCGCGACTTTTTGGATGCCGTCACCGACCACACGCTGGCGCTGGACAAGCAAACCGTGACACTGACGGCAGGCAACTATTCCGCCTATGCCAGCGCGAAGGCCAACCAAGACGCCTTCGAACAGGCCACCGACGCGAAGTTGCGCCAGGACATCGCCCGGCTGAAGCAAACCGCGCGCCAAAAAGCGCAGTGGGCCACCAGCCGCGAAGGCGACAAGCACGGCGACCCCCACCAGCCCGGCTCCGGTGCGGTGGCCAACAAGGGCTTCATCGGCGCCCGTGCGGCGCGGGTGATGCAAAAGCGCAAGAACCTGGAACACCGTCTGGACCGCGAGCTGACCGCCAAGGCGCAGCTGCTGCAAAACATCGAGACCGTGCCGGCGCTCACGCTGAACACGGTGCCCGACCACCACGAGGTTTACCTTGACGTGCAAGACCTGTGGCTCGACTACGACGGCCAGCCGCTGTTCGCTCCGGTCAGCTTCACCCTGCGGCGCGGCGACCGGCTGGCCCTCGTCGGCCCCAATGGCAGCGGCAAGTCCAGCCTGATCGCGGCGTTGCTGCACCAGTTCACCGGCACCGTGCATGGCACCATTCGGATCCCTCAGTCGCTCACGCTCAGCGCGCAACGGCAGACCTATGGGGATAACCGCGGGCCGCTTCAGGCCTTCGCTGCGGCCCACCACCTGGATCACGAAACGTTTTTGAACAACCTCAAGAAGCTGGGGGTGCCGCGCGAGGCGTTCACGCTCCCGATCGAGCACCTGAGCGCCGGCCAGCAGAAAAAAGTCGAGCTTGCGCGCTGTCTGGGCACGCCCGCCAGCCTGATGATCTGGGATGAGCCGTTGAACTACCTGGACCTGGCCAACCAAGAACAGCTCACGGCCAGCGTCCTGGCCCACCAGCCAACGCTGCTGGTGGTCGAGCACGATGCCGCCTTTATCCACAAGGTCGCCACCCAGATCGTCACGCTGACGCCCCCGACTGGGGATAAGTGACCCCACTGGGGATAACGGCACACCGGCGAGTCACTTATCCCCCAGCGGTGGGAAAGCCTGTGGGTAACCGGCCGTCGAGTGGTGCAGTTTGTTGCATCATTCCCTGATTTAACTCAAAAAAAGACTGATAATGGGGCGTATATCCCTGTTATCAGCTTTTTTTATTCCCATTGTGGGGAATATCTCTCTACTACATCAACTTGGCCGCTTCCAACAGCGCCGCCTGGGCGCGCGCCGGCACGCGCCCCAGTGGGTCCAGCCCCACATTGAGCAGATAATTGATCCCCAACGCGTTCAAGTGCTGGCGTTTGCCCGCAATGGCCGCCGGCGTCAGCCAGTCCTGGTCATGCGCCGAATATCCCCACGAGTGGTTGGTGGTGCCGGCGGACTCGTACAGCCCGTGCGGCGACGGCTTGGCCCCATTGAGCGCGTTGTAATCTACTTGGGCTGGGGCCACCAGCGCGTCAGGCACCTCGTTGTCGCCCAACTCGACGTAATCGTAGGTGCCATTCCCCAGCCGCGAGTTGATCAGGCAGTCCGGCTGCGCCGCCTTGACCACCGCGTACAGCGCCTGGCTTTGCGCCGTGCTGAGCGTCACCGGCACATCGAACCAGGCGGTCGCAATATCGCCGTAGTGCGTCATCAGCTCGCGGACCTGGGGCACGATTTTGGCGTCAAAGCACTGCGCATAGTCCTTGGCGGCCACATCGGGAAAATCCCAGCGGTTGTCCCAGGTGACGCCAGCCGCCGTGCTCGGGTCCGCGGTGTAGCCGCCGCCGTTCGGCTCGTGCCAATCCAGATCCTGTGAGTAATACACGCCAAAGCGCAGCCCCGCGGCCCGACACGCGGCCGCGAGCTCGCCGATCACATCCCGACCAAACGGCGTGGCAGCCACGACATTGTAGTCATCCACTGCGCTATCGTACAGCGCAAAGCCATCGTGGTGCTTGGCGGTCACGACTAGGTACCGCATCCCCGCCGCCTGCGCCAAGGCGACGAGCGCCGGCGCATCAAAGTACAGCGGATCAAACGCCGTCGCCAGCTTGCCGTACTCGGCGTTGGGGATCTGCCGGTCCGCCTGGAGCCACTCGGCGTACCCAGTGGTGAGCTGCCCGCGGTACTCCCCGGCCAGCAGGCTGTACAGCCCCCAGTGGATCATCATGCCGTACTCGGCGTGGCGGAACCAGTCCGTGTGTGTCGTTGTCATAAGCATCGCCTCCTGTTTGGGCTAGCATACCACGCCAGCGCGGGGCAACCAGTCCAAAAAAACTGGAACGCGGCAGGTTTCCCTTGCCCGTTCCAGTTTTTCTATTCGTTAGACTTCAGCGCTTCGATCATGTCGACGCGGCGCAGCTTACGGTGCGTCACGCCCATCACGATCGCGGTGAAGGCGATCATCAAAAGCGTGGCCGCCACCATCCCGGGCCAGCGGATCACCACGGGGAAGATCACCATCGGTGTAGCGGCCTGCTTGAGGATGAAGGCCAACAGCGCCCAGCCGGCCCCGTAGCCAAACACGATGCCGATCAGCGTCATCACGATGTTTTCCCGCACGATGTACATCGTCACCTCGCGGTCGAAAAAGCCGAGCACCTTGATGGTCGACAGCTCGCGAATGCGCTCGGAGACGTTGATGTTCGTCAGGTTGTACAGGACAACGAACGACAGCACCCCGGACAGCAGGATGAAAATCAGCACCACCGGCGTCATGGTTTGCGCCATCGTGTCGATGCTGGTCAGCTGATCGCTGGTGAAGCTGGTGCCCAGCGCCTCACCGTCGGCCAACAGCGCATGGGCCAGCCGGTCCTGCTGCTTGGCCGTGGCGGCCTTCAACCGCACCAGCAGCCCCGAGACTTTGGCGGGCTGGCCGAACGCGGCGCGGTAGGCCGCCGGGCTCATGTAAGCGAACACGCCCATGTAGTTCGGCGTGACCGCGGCGACCCGGACGCGCACTGGGGCCCCGTTCGTCGGCGTGAAGGTGACGTGCGCACCTGCCTTGACGCCCAGGCGCACCGCGATTTTGCGGCTGATGATCAGGCCGCGCGCCGGAAGCTTGGCGCTCAGCGTCACATAGCGGTCAAAATGCGTGGTGGTCAGCGGGGTGAACAGGTTGACCTCATTGATCTGCGCGCCATTGGCGGTCGCCTTGCCGACGGTGGTGGCGATGGCGGCCGCGCTTTGGAACCGCGCGTCCTTGGCCAGCACCGTGCGCGCCGCTTGGTCGTGGCCGGCCTGCTTCAGCGCCACCAGCGCATCGTAGTGGAACACGCCGCCGTACTGCGCGGTGGCCGTGGCGCTGATCGAGTCGCGCAGCCCGAAGCCGGTCAACAGCAGCGCCGTGCCCCCGGCAATGCCGACGATGGTCATCACCATGCGGCTCTTATACCGGAACAGGTTACGGTAGCTGACCTTCTGGTGAAAACTGAGCCGGCGCCACAGCGGCGTGATCCGCTCCAGCAGGATGCGCTTGGCCGACTTCGGGGCCCGGGGCCGCATCAAGGCCGCCGGTTTTTCCGCCAGCTCCCGGCGCACGACGATGATGGCCGCGCCGACCGTGGCCAGCAGTGCGAATGTCATGGCAAGCGCAAAGATGCCCCACATGAACGGCACCGTCACCACCATTGGAATGCACTGGTGATACAGCGAGATCACCAGCCGCGGCAGGGTCAGGTTGCCGATGACGCCGCCGAGCGTGGCGCCGATCACCCCGGCCATCAGCGCGTAGGTCAGGTAGTTGCGCGCGATCGCCCACTTGGTGTAGCCGAGGGCCTTGAAGGTGCCGATCTGGCCGCGCGCCTCCTCGACCATGCGCGTGATCGTGGTGAAAGTGATCAGCGCCGCGATCAGGAAGAAGAACACCGGGAACACGTTAGCGATGGCCGCAATGCGCTCCGATGAGTCCCCGTAGGCGGTAAATCCGGACAGGTCCGCACGCGTCTGCCAGGTGTATGTGGTTTTAGCGGCCGCTTCGGCCCGCTGGCGCGCCGCGGTCAGCTGCTTCTGGCTGGCGGCCAACTGCGCCTGTTGCGCGGCCAGCGCCGGCGTGCTCGTGACGGCCCCGCCGGACTGCGCGGCGAGCTGGGCCTGCGCGGCCTCAAGTTGGGCCTGGCCCGCATCGAGCTGCGCCTGCTGGGCATCCAACTGCTTGGTCGCGGTGGCTAACAGCGCCTTGGTGCGTGCCGCGGCCCGAGGTTTGAACACCCGCTTGAGCGCTTCGGTGCGCGTTTCGACGCGGTCGGTGTAGGCGTCGCTGTATGTGTTCACAGTTTGCAGGTCAGCAAAGCGCACGTTCAGCAGCGTGGCCACAGAGAGGTTCATCTGCGCGGCGGGGATGTAGGCAAAATACCGCACGGTACCGTCCCCCACATTGGCGGCCCCACGACTCGCATAGTCGATGTACAGCGGTGAATCCGCGAAGCCGACCACCGTGTAGCTGCGGCGCTTGAGTTGCGCACTGGCATCGAAGCGGTAGGTGTCCCCCAGGTGGTAGCCGAAGTCCCGCCGGGCGCGCTCGTCCAGCACGATCTCGCCGGCCTTGGTCGGCAGGTGCCCGGCCCGCAGCGTCAGCCGGTTCTGCGTCGCGCCTTTGGTGTAGCCGTACAGCGCCACCACGTTATCATCGGTGCCCCCGGTGACAAACTTGAACTTGACGGTTTCGGCCTTCGCGCCTGCGACCTTTTCGGCCGTGGTCACATCGGCCTGGGTGAACCCGGTAGTCGACAGCAGCTGCACATCGCTCAGGTGGCTTTGGGTCACCGTGGTGTGCATCGAGTCGTTGAGCCCCGGCCCCGCCGCCTTGACGCCGACGAAAATCAGTGTGCCCAGCAGAATGATCAGGATGATGGCGATGAAGCGCCCGAGGTTGGCGCCGATTTCACGCCACATGTTTTTGGTCATGGGTTTCATCGCGCTCACCACTCGATTTCTTCGACCGGCACGGGGGTCGGGTTGTCCTCAACCGAGCGCACCCGAGCGTCGTTGATGCGGATGACCCGGTCGGCCATCTTGGCCAGTGCCGCGTTGTGGGTGATAATAAGGACCGTTTTGTTGTCGCGTCGGCTCGCCGTCTGCAGCAACCCCAGCACCTGCTTGCCGGTTTCGTAGTCCAACGCCCCGGTCGGTTCATCGCACAGCAAAAGCTTCGGGTTCTTCGCCAGCGCCCGAGCGATCGCCACGCGTTGCTGCTCGCCGCCGGACAGCTGGGACGGGAAGTTGCTCAGCCGCTCACCGAGCCCCACCTCGCGCAGCACCGTGGCCGCGTCTAGGGCGTCTGAGACGATCGAGTTGGCCATCTCCACGTTTTCCAGTGTGGTCAGGTTGGGGATCAGGTTGTAAAATTGGAACACAAAGCCGACTTGCTCGCGGCGGTAAGCCGTCAGCTGGCGGTCGTTGAACTTGGCGATGTCCACGCCGTCGATGATCACCTGGCCGCTGGTCGGTGTGTCCATGCCGCCCAAAATGTTCAGCACGGTCGACTTGCCCGCGCCGCTGGGGCCGAGGATGACGGTCAGTTGCCCTTCCTCACAGGCAAAGCTGAGATCGTTGTTGGCGACAATTTCCGTTTCGCCCATTTGATACCGCTTGAATTCGTTGCGCACTTCGATATAACTCACGATTAGCCTCCATTAACTGCACACAGTGTTGGTATAATCATATTATGCCTGCCTGACCCCCACGCGACAAGCGGCAGTTACCCAGCGCTTTGTTATCAATTAGACACTTATGCCCCATTATGTTGAAAGGAAGCCCTCATGGTCGGAACGAAAAATAATCGGCGCACCCAGTACACCAAGGCGCGCCTGCGCAAGGCCCTGGTCAATCTGCTGGCCACCACCCCGCTGGAGAAAATCACCGTCACGGCACTGTGCGCCGCGGCGGACGTCAACCGCGGCACCTTTTACGCCCACTACGCGGACCCCACCGCCTTATTTCACGCCGTCGAAGCCGACCTGTTGGCGACCATTCGGCCCCTGATCGGCGGTCCCGAAGGCGATCTGACCGGCTGGTTGCCCGCCGTCCTCACCGTCATTCGGCAGGAGGACGCGGCCACCCAGCTGATCCTCGCCAACCTCGCCGACTCGACGCTTTTGCAAACCATTCTCGACCCGCTGCGTCACCGCACCATGGCCGAGTACAGTCGCTGGTTCGGCACCGACGATCCCGTTATGCTGAACTACTACTTCGAGTTTTGCCTCAGCGGCGCCATTCACGTCATTACCACCTGGCTGCGCACTGGTGCGCGGGAGACACCGGAACAGATCGCCACTGTGATCGGGAACATGGCCCCGGGCTGAGCGCAAGCGTCCCAGCCCCGGCCGGCTGCCCCAATCCCTTATAATAAAAGGGAAAGGAGCTGTTTTTTATGACGACCAAAATTGGGTTCATTGTTGGGAGCCTGCGCGAAGGCTCATACAACCGCAAAGCGGCCAAGGCCTTCGCCGCGCTGTTGCCGGCCGACTACGAGGCCGTGTGGCTGCCCATCGGCGACCTGCCGTGGTACAGCGAGGACTTAGACACCGCCACCCCACCCGCCGAGTGGCAGGCGCTCCGCACCGCGGTGGCCCCGCTTGACGGCATCATTTTCTTCACGCCGGAGTACAACCGCTCCGTGCCCGGCGTCCTTAAAAATGCGCTGGACGTGGGCTCACGGCCGTACGGGCACAACGTCTGGGGCGGCAAGCCGGCCCTCGTTGTCAGCGTGTCCCCAGGGGCCATCGGTGGGTTTGGGGCTAACCATCACCTCCGCCAAAGCCTGACCTTCCTCGACATGCCGACCCTCCAGCAACCCGAGGCCTACATCGGCAACGTGGCCAAGCTCATGACCGATGAGACCCACTTCATCGACGGCACCACCCAGTACTTCCAGCTGATCCTCACCAAGTACCTCGACTTCATGAACCGCCTGATCTAAGGTATGTTTTAAGATCCCGGACTCCGGTCCAACCAGTGACACTTCCAGCTCCGGTGGGTGGTGGCGGAACGCGTGGGGCTCCCCCGAGCCAAAGTGCGGTCTCGGGAACCGCCCTTGTTGTAAGCCAGCAAAGTACGCCGACTAACAACAATTTCACGCTGGCTCGCCACCCGCCTACGCTTCCAGTGTCACTGGCTGAACCTCCGTCCTCAATTTGTGAACCATCCAAGTATTGTCATGAATGGCCGCATTGACTGGCCAATACCCATCGAGATTCACGTCAAAATATTTCGCACATCTTTCAAAACTTACCTTCACGGCACCACCGCACGCTAAAGCGGCCTGGCTAAAGAGGCACAAAAAAAACCGCCACAAGGGCGGTTTTCTTTGTATTACAGCTTGTTGACGTTAGCCGCCTGTGGGCCGCGGTCGGACTGTTCTACATCAAAGCTTACGGCTTGGCCTTCGTCGAGCGTCTTGTAGCCGTCACCTTGGATAGCGGAGAAGTGAACGAAAACGTCCTTGCCATCTTCACCAGTGATGAAGCCGTAACCTTTGTCAGCGTTGAACCATTTAACTGTACCTTGTTGCATTGTATGAATCTCCTTCATATTAAACCAAATTTGTGACAAACAGCCGGTAATCAATGAAAGAAATCCATTAATGCCAATACACTTCTGGCTCTCAATTCATCTATCACGGTGACACTAGTATACCACGTTCCGTGAGAAACACCTAATCTTTTGTCCCCACCGCAATTTCCGGGCGCGCACCACTTCGCCAGCCGGGCCAATGCCCCCTCGATCGGTGCGCCAGTGCCCGCCCGTTGACGCGCTTACCAGCCCTGGGCAAACATCGCATCGGCCACTTTGGTGAACCCGGCGATGTTGGCCCCGGCCATGTAGTCGCCAGGCACGCCGTACTCCGCGGCCGCCGCCACGGACTGGGCAAACAGGGTTTCCATGATCTGCTTCAGTTGCCCGTCAACGGTTTCGAAGCTGTCGCTCATGCGGCGCGAGTCCTGGCTCATTTCAAGCGCGGAAACGGCGACGCCCCCTGCGTTCGCGGCCTTGGCCGGACCGTAGTACACGCCTGCCTGCGCGTATGCCGCGATGGCTTCCGGTGTGGACGGCATGTTGGCCCCTTCCGCCACGGCGATCACCCCGGCATCGATCAGGCGCTTCGCTTGGGTCGCATCAATTTCGTTTTGCGTTGCACACGGCAGCGCCACGTCATACGTCAGGTCCGCATCCCAGACGCTCCCCTCGTAGTAGGTCGCAGTTGGCACGACATCTGCGTAGTCGCTCATGCGCCCGCGTTGCACTTCCTTGATGCGCCGCAAGCGCGCCACATCGATACCGGTTGGGTCGACGACGTAACCGTTGGAGTCACTGGCGGTGATCACGGTGGCGCCGTATGCTTGCGCCTTTTCGATCGCGTAAGTGGCTACGTTGCCGGCGCCGGACACGACGATCTTTTTACCCGCCAAGCGCTTGCCGTTCTCCTTGAGCATGGCTTCGGTGTAATAGATCAGCCCGTAGCCGGTTGCCTCAGGCCGCGCCAGGGAGCCACCATAGCTCAACCCCTTGCCGGTCAAAATGCCGCGCTCAGCCCCGCGCAACCGCTTGTACATGCCATACAGGTAGCCGACCTCGCGGCCACCGACCCCGATGTCCCCGGCTGGCACGTCCAGGTCCAGCCCGATGTGGCGCTGCAGCTCGATCATGAAGCTCTGACAAAAGCGCATGATCTCAGCATCGGATTTGCCCTTCGGATTAAAGTCCGCGCCCCCTTTTCCACCACCGATGGGCAGACCGGTCAGCGCGTTCTTAAAGATCTGCTCAAAGCCCAGGAACTTGACGATGGACAGGTTCACGCTGGGATGGAACCGCAGGCCGCCCTTGTACGGGCCGATGGCTGAGTTGAACTGCACACGAAAACCGCGGTTCACTTGCATGTTACCCGCGTCATCCTGCCACGCGACCTGAAACTGAATCGCGCGCTCTGGTTCGGTGATACGCCCGAGAATGTTCGCCTTAATGTACTCGGGATGCGCCTCAAACACCGGGGTGATCGTCTTCAAGAAGTTGCCGACTGCCTCCTGAAATTCGGGTTGATGCGGGTCACGCTTAGCCACCGTTGCCTGAATCGTTGCGAGATAATCCGTTGCCTGAGTCATAATTTCACCTGTCCTCACTTAATTTTCTGTTTAGTTTACCACATTAGAAAGCGCTAAGACGCCTTGACGCACAAACGACACGAAAAAAATATCGTTCGGGTTTAGCCGAAGAACGCCAAACAGCTCGGACCGCCCATGAAGCGGGGTCCGAGCCGTTTGGTGACGTGCTGATCACGCCATCGATCAGTCCTTGGCACTGAGGGTGGAATGGCGAATACCATACGCGAGGTACACCACCAGCCCGATCAGAAACCAGCCGCCGGAGTATAGCTTCGCCTGAATGTCGAGGCCCAAGAAGACGATCAGCGCCCCAATGAAGGCCAGTGCTGGCATCACCGGGTAAAACGGCATCTTGAACGCCGGGTCCGCAATGTCCTGCCCTTCGCGGGGGCGCAGGCGGTAGATGCCCAGGCTCACGAACATGAACGCGATCAGCGTCCCTGCCGAGATCAACTGCGCCAAAAACTGGAACGGGAAGAAGGCCCCGATCACCACCCCGATCACGGCCAAAACGCCCAGCGCGTGATTCGGTAGGCCCTTGTCCACCGTGAGTCGGCCCAAAAAGCGCGGCAACATGCCGTCACGGCCGAAGCTGTACAGCAGCCGACTGCCCGCCATCATCATGCCGATCAGCGCGGTGAACATCCCCACTACAGCCACGGCCTCGATGACGGTGGCCGCCCCTGTGAAGCCGGCGTGCCGCAGCGCCCAGCCGACCGGGTCGGCGACGTTCGCGTAGTGGGAGTAGTGGAACATCCCCACCAGTACCAGCGACACCGCCATGAACAGCGTCACGGCGATGATGAGGCTGCCGATGATCCCGCGTGGCATCGTTTTTTCCGGGTCCTTGGCTTCCGCGGAGTTGGCGGCGATCGAGTCGAACCCGATGTACGCCAGGAAAATCATCGACACGCCGGCATAGATGCCGCGCCACCCACCAAACGCGGTGCCGTTCGGGTTCAGGTGGAAGCTCGGAATGAACGGGACGTAGTTGGCCCAGTGCAGCTTGGTCAGCCCGATCCCCACAAAGGCGAGGATCGCGATCACCTTGAGCACCACCAACACATTTTCGACCCGCGCCGCCTCGGTCACCCCACGCGACAGGATCACCGCAACGATCACGATCACCCCGACGGCGACAAGGTCGACGACCCCACCATCGGTGCCCATCGGATTGCTTAGGCTCTTGGGTAGGCTGAGGCCGAACGTTGTCAGCAGGCCCCGGAAGTTGGCGGACAGCCCCGAGGCCACGAAGGCCACGGCGATGAAATACTCCGCCAAAAGCGCCCAGCCGGCGATCCAACCGAACACCTCACCGAACACGACGTTGATCCAGGAGTAGGCGGAGCCGGCAAACGGCATGGCCGCCGCCATTTCCGCGTAGGCAAAGGCGACCAGGCCGGCCACGATCGCCGCCAGCAAACACGACAGTGCCACCGCCGGGCCGGCGTGGTTGGCTGCCACCACCCCCGGAAGGGTGAAGATGGTCGTGGACACGATCGTGCCGACGCCGAGCGCCAGGAAATCCTTGACGGTCAGCACTCGCGGCAGGTGGGCATCCTTGTCCTCATAGACGCTGGGGCTCTCTTTTAGGGTCATGCGTTGGAATAGCTGTCGCAACAAAACGGGGTCCTCCAGAAGTTAAAATTAGGATTCATTAGGAAACGTTGTGAAAAATCACACTCATAACAGTTTTCCATTAAGCCGGCCACTTGTCAACCTCATTGTTCAGCGCACGCAAACGGCCGTCCCCACCTGGCGTGACCCCAGGCGAACACGACCGTTTCGCATGCTTATTCAGCTGGCTCTAAGGCGGCCTTGGCAGGCGCCACCTTGTCCTTGCCGTTGGCGCGTGCCACCGCCGCCTTAATGTCGACCGGTTGACCCTTCTTCATGGCGTCGTGATACTCCGCCGTGGCGGTGAACAGCAGGTCTGACGCAGAGTTCACGGCGGTTTCAACAGAGTCCTGAATGACCCCGATGATGAAGCCGATGCCGACCACCTGCATCGCGATGTCGTTCGAGATCCCAAACAGGCTGGCCGCCATCGGGATGATCAAAAGCGACCCCCCGGCGATTCCCGAGGCACCGGTGGCCGCCAAGGCGGTCAACACGCAGAGGATCAGCGCCAGGGGAAACGAGACCTGAATGCCCAGCGTGGCACACGCGGCCAGGGTCATGACGGACACCGTGATCGCCGCGCCGCCTGAGTTGGCCGAGCCCCCCAGCGGGATCGACACGGAATAGGACTCCTCATTCAGGCCCAAGTCGGCGCTGGCCTTGAGGTTGATCGGGATGTTGACGGCTGAGCTGCGGGTGAAGAAGGCGGGAATGCCCGACACCTTCAGCGTCCAAAACGTCAGCGGGTACGGGTTTTGGCGCGTCATGGCCCACACCATTGCCGGGTACACGACCAGGTAGACGAACGCCATCGTGCCCACCAGCACCAACACCAGCTGGCCGTACTTCGCCACGCCCGCAAACCCGGTTTCGCTGATGGTGGTATAGATCAACCCAGTGATCCCGAACGGGGCGAACTCGATAATGAGCTGCGCCACACTGGTCACCGCGTGGGAAACTTCATTCACCACCTGCCGTGTTTGGGCGGAGGCGAGCCGCAGGGCAAAGCCGATCATCAGCGCCCAGAACAGAATGGACAGGTAATTGGCGTCCACGATCGCGGCCAGCGGGTTGCCCACCGCGTTGGTCAGCAGATCCGAGATCACTTTGGCTAAGCTCTGTGGGGCGCCACCGGCCACCTTCGCGGCCTGTGGCAGCACCAGGTGCACCGGAAACAGCCAAGACGCCCCGACCGCGGCAAAGGCGGACAGCAACGTGGCCGCCAGGTACATCACGACCACCGAGCCGAAGTGGTTCTGGCTCCCCGATTTGTACGCGGACACCGCCGCCATGATCAGGAAGAACACCATCACTGGTGCGATCCCCTTCAGCGCCCCCACGAACAGCTGGCCGAGCAAGCCGATTCCCGTCCAGGTGGGCACGAGGACCCCCAACAGTGACCCGATGACTAAACCGATCAGAATTCGCACGATCAATGACACACGCCGATACTTCGCAAACATTGCGCCGCCTCCTCCAGATAAGATGATGGGACTTATCGTACACGAATCGGAGACACTTGTCTACCGTTTAGCGTCAAAAATTTTTTCTTTTGGCGACAGCTGTTTCTCAATAGCAAACAAAAAACGAGCCGGTTCGCTCGTTTTAGCGGTCTGTTAGTTGGTTTTGGCGGCGCGCACCGCGGCTTTAATGGCAACCGGGTGCCCCACGCGGCGCAAGTCATGATACTCTGCGGCGGCCGTAAACAGCAGGTCCGAGGCCGAGTTGACCGCGGTTTCGACGGAGTCCTGCACCACCCCGATGATGAAGCCGATGCCGACCACCTGCATCGCGATATCGTTGGAAATACCGAACAGGCTGGCCGCCATCGGAATGATCAACAGCGCCCCCCCGGCGATCCCCGAGACACCGGTCGAGGCCAGCGCGCTCAGGAAGCAGAGCAACAGCGCCAGCAGGAAGGAGACGTGAATGCCCAGCGTGTTGCAGGCGGCCAGCGTCATGATCGAAATCGTGATGGCCGCGCCCCCTGAGTTGGCCGAACCGCCTAAGGGGATCGACACCGCGTAGGATTTTTCGTTCAGCCCCAGTGCTTCACACGCGGCCAGGTTGATCGGAATGTTCACGGCGCCGCTGCGGGTGAAAAAGGCTGGAATGCCGGACACCTTCAGCGTCCACAGCGTCAGTGGGAACGGATTCTGATGCGTCATCGCCCAGACCATCGCCGGGTACACCACGAGGTAGACGAACACCATCGTGCCCACCAGCAAGCCGACCAGCTGACCGTAGCGCGCAATGCCGCCGAAGCCGGTTTCGCTGACGGTGGTGAACAACAAGCCAACGATTCCCAGTGGCGCGAACTCAATAATCAGCTGCGCCACGCCTTGAATCGCATCGGTGATATCGCTCAGCGTCTGCCGGGTGGCCGGTTGGGCGGCGCGCAACCCCAGCCCGATCAACAGCGCCCAGAACAGGATGGCGAGGTAGTTGCCGTCGATCACCGCTTGGACCGGATTGGCCACCGCGTTGATCAGTAAGTCGTGCACCACGGTCCCGAGGTCCTTGGGCGCGCTGGCCGCGGTTTGAACGGTTTTAGGGAACACGAGGCGCACCCGCATCAGGAAGCTGGCCACCACTGCGGTCACCGCCGACAGCAGTGTCGCGCCGAGGTACAGCACGATCACGGCGCCAAAGTGCGTCTCCGCGACGGCCTCGTACTTGGAGATGGCGGTCATGATCAAAAAGAAGACCAACAGCGGCGCAATACCCTTCAGTGCGCCGATGAAAAGGTCCCCGAACAACCCGAGCCAACTCCACCCTGGCACCAGGACGCCCAGCAGGGTGCCAATCAGTAATCCGACGATAATGCGCGCGATCAAGCTGGTGTTTCGGTAACGTGCAAACATGGTCAACGCCTCCTCATTTTCTGAAACCATTTCGCTATTGGCTTATCGTAGCGAAAAACCCCGGGCTTGGCTACCTTTTTTCACGCTTTCTCAGATTATTATTCGGCTTATCCCGTCGAAAGCCATCCAAGGCTAGTAAATCTTCGAAATTCAAACCCTTTCTCGCCGAAGCTTAATCTGATCGTCCGTCATCTCACCCAAACCAAAAAAGGCCGCGGCAGGTGTCGCGGCCTCTGAGGCGATCCGGTGTCAGTCAAACACCATCTGATTATGGTACAGTTCCGCATAAAAACCATCCGCGGCCAACAGCGCCGCGTGCGTGCCCTGCTCGATGATCTGTCCATCCTTGAGCACGACGATCTTGTCGGCGTTCAGGATAGTTTTGAGCCGGTGGGCAATGACGAAGCTGGTGCGGCCCATGATGACGTTGTCCATCGCGGCCTGGATCTTGGCCTCGGTGACGGTGTCCACGTTGCTGGTCGCCTCATCGAGGATCAGCAGCCGCGGGTCGGTCAGGATCGTGCGGGCGATCGACATCAGCTGCTTTTGCCCCGCAGAAAAAACGCTTTGCTCATCGGTCACGCGCGTGTCGTAGCCCGCCGGCAGGGCCTGGATAAAGTCGTGGATGTTCGCCTGCTTGGCGGCCGCCACCACGCGGGTCATGTCCGCGTCAGGCGCACCGAAGCGAATGTTGTCGGCGATGGTGCCGGAGAACAGTTGCGGCTCCTGCAGCACGATCCCCACCGTTTCGCGGAGGCTGGTCAGCGTGAACTGGCGAATGTCGGTGCCATCGAAGGTGATGGCACCGGAGTCGACGTCATAGAAGCGGTTGAGCAGGTTCATCACCGTGGTTTTGCCGCTTCCGGTCGGGCCGACCAGCGCGACCATCTCGCCCTTGGCCACCTCGATCGTGACGCCGTGTAGAATTTCCTTGCCCGGTAGGTACGAGAAGCGCACGTTATCGATCTTCACATCGCGGTCGATGCCCGTCAGCACCTGACCGTCCGGCACGGCCACCTCGTCGGGTTGGTTACGCACTTCATCCACGCGCCGCGCACCGGTGATGGCCAGCTGGATCATCCCGTAAAGGCTGGTCAGCGTGGTCAGCGGCTGGTAGTACTGGCCGGCGTAGTTGACGAACACCACCACCAGCGCCAGCGCCGCGCCAACTTTCATCTGGCCGTTGAGCGCGAGCCATGAGCCAAAGAAGATGACGATGGCAGTATTCAACAGCGACATCCCCGCCATCAGCGGCATCAACACCCCGGACCAGATCTGGCCGGTCATTGCGGAGTGGCGCACCTTGTCGTTGTAAGGCCGAAAACCGGCGCGCGAGTCCGCCTGCAGGCCGTTGGTGATGATCACCTTCTGGCCGGTCACCTGCTCGTTGATGTAGCCGTTCAGGGCCCCGATGTCGGTTTGCTGCTGGTTGACGGCCTTGCCCGCCTTGCGCATGACGAATGCGGCCACGCCCAGAGCCAGCGGGGTCGTTGCGATCGTGACCCAGGCCATCTGCGCGTTTTGGTTGAACATCATCAACAGGATCCCGACCAGCTGGGCGATCGCCAAAAAGATGTCGATCAGTGCTTGATTGAGCGCGTTGAAGATGTTGTCGAGGTCGCTGGTGTAGCGCGCCAACACATCGCCATCGGTGTGTTGGTCAAAGTACTGCACCTTCATCCGCTGCATCTTGCGAAACAGGCCGATGCGCATCGTGCCGGTCGAGTACGCGGTGATGCGCGCCAGGATCCAGCTGGCGACGAACAGCGTGCTGGCGTCCCCGCAGTACAGCAGAATGTAGGTGATCAGCGTCTGGTGAAAGGCCGTCAGGCTCGCCTGCGCGCGGGTGGCAGGGTTGCCCCACACCTGCAGGTAGTCGGTCAGCTCAGTGATGGCGCGGCCCAGGTAGGTCGGCGCGACCACGATGCACCAGGTGCTGATGCCGATCAGGATCGCGGTGGCCAAAAAGCCTTTCCAGTAGCGGTGCAGGTAGTGGTAGTAGTACTTGCCGGCATTTTTCAGATCCGTCATCGGGCCTGCCCCCCTTCCTTGGCTTTCTGCGTGGCGTAAATTTCCTGGTACACCTGATTCGTTGCGGCCAGCTCGCGGTGGGTGCCGTGGCCGACCACGCGGCCGCCGTCCAGCACCAGGATCTGGTCGGCGCGAATGATCGAGGCGATCTTCTCGGCGATCACCACCGTGGTGGTTTGCGTCAGCTCACGGTCCAGCGCCTCCTGCACCAGCTTTTCCGAGCGCGCGTCCAAGGCGCTGGTCGCATCATCCAGGATCAGGATCTCCGGGTTGGCGATGACGCCGCGCGTGATGGCGAGGCGCTGCTTTTGACCGCCGGAAAAGTTGGCCGAGCGCTCCTCCACCGGGGCATCGTAGGCCTCGGGCAGGCGGTCGATAAACTCGGCGGCCTGCGCGATTTCCGCGGCCCGGGCCATCACGGCTGGGGTGGCGCCGGGCTGCACCTGCTGCAGGTTGCTGGCGATGGTGCCAGAGAACAACGTGGCGCGTTGCAGCACGTAGGCCACCGCGTTGCGCAGCGTCGCCTCTGGCAGGTCGCGCACATCCACGCCGCCGACCAAAACGCGGCCGGCATCGGGGTCATACAGCCGCGCGATCAGCTGGGCCAGGGTCGTTTTGCCACTGCCGGTCGCCCCGACGATCCCGATCATCTGACCGGCCTTGGCGGTGAAGGACACATCGTGCAGCGTCTCGGTCGCATCACCGGGGTAAGTGAAGGACACATGGTCGAAGGTGATGTCCCCCGCCACGTGCGTCGGTCCCGCGGCTGCGAAGGTCATGCTCGGCTGGTGGTCCAGCACCTGGTGCAGCCGGCCCATCGAGATGAAGGCGCGCGAAGCGAAGGTCATCATGAAGGCCCCGTTGATGACCGCAAATAGGATCTGGGTCAAGTAGCTGGTGAAGCTGGAGATGGCCGCCAAGTAAGTCGGATGCACCGTCACGTTTTGGCCGACCAAGTAGACGCTCGCGGCCACGGCGATGTTGGCCGACAGGAAGAAGATCGGCATCAACACCGCGAACAGCTCGCCGATCTTGGTCGTCACATCACGCAGGCGGTCGGAGGTCTTGGCAAACGTGGCGATCTGGCTTTGTTCCTGCACGAAGGACTTGACCACGCGAATTCCCATCAGGTTCTCGCGGGCCAGTGTGTTGACGTCCTCAATGTCCTGTTGCGTCTGGGCAAAGTACTTGCTCATCAGCTTGAACGTGACCACCGCGGTGCCGACGATGACGATCATCATCAAAGCGATCACCCACCACTGCATCGGCATCGTGACCAGCGCCAGGGCCAGCGCCCCGGCAAACACCAGCGGAATGCGCGTCACCTGCTGGAACGTCGCCATCACCACCTGCTGGATCTGGTTGACGTCGTTGGTCATCCGCACCACCAAGTTAGACGCCGAGAATTCCTCGACGTCCGCATACGCAAAGCGCTGCACATGGTCGTACAGATCGGCGCGCAGGTCCGTTGCCACATTCAGCGCAAGCCGCGCTGAAAACACCGTGTTCACGATCCCCGCAGCGATGCCCAAAAAGGCCAGCCCGATCAGGCCCACCCCGTAGTGGAACACGATCTGCTTATCCTGTGTCATGATGGCTTCCATGATGGTCTGCAGCATCCGCGGCTGCCACAGGGTCGCAAAGACCTGCAGCACCACGGCGAGCGTCGCGAAAATGGCATCCAGCTTATAGCGGCGAATGTATGGAATCAGTACCCTCATCGTTTCCTCCCTAAAATCTTGTCGTTCTTCCAGATTACGCGAATTGCTTATATTTCGCAAGGGGCCGCCGTCTGAACCGTGACGGCTTACTTCTATAAATAGCCCCGGCACTTGACGAAAAGTGGCCACTTCCCGTACGCTAATCAGGACACCCTCGGTTTAATTCAGAAAGAAGGCTATTATGGAATATCTCAAACTGATCGGGATCCTCATCATCGTGATCGGCTTTGCCCTGAAGTGGGACACCACCGCCGTCGTGGTGATCGCCGCGGTGGCGACTGCGCTGTGTTCCGGCATGAGCATCCCCGAGCTTCTGACTACGCTTGGTCAGAGCTTCGTCACCAACCGCCCGGTTTCGCTGTTTTTCCTGACGTTACCGATGATCGGGCTGGTGGAAAGCCACGGGCTCAAGGAGGTCGCCGTCAACGCGATCCAAAAGCTCAAGAAGCTGACCCCCAGTCGCATCCTCAACTTGTACCTCGGGATTCGCGAACTCGGCGGGATCTTTGGTATCTCACTGTCCGGTCAGGTGCAGTTCGTGCGCCCGCTGATCACCCCGATGGTGACCGCCGCCGCCGAAGCCAAGCGCGCGCTGAGCCCCAAGGACATTGACCTGATCAAGGGGCGGGCCGCTGCCGTGGACAACTTCGGGAACTTTTTCGCCCAAAACCTGTTCGTGGCCTCCGGTGGCGTCCTGCTGATCGCGCAGACCATGGACCAGCTCAAACACCCGGTCACCCCCACTGAAGTCGTCCTGAACTCGATCCCCGTCGCCGTTGTGACGCTGGTGATCGTGGTCGTCTACAACAGCTGGTTTGACCGCCGCTTCAACGCCAAGGAGGACCGCGCATGATCGACACCTTACTGCTCGCGCTGTACGCGCTGATCGGCGCTGTCATGGCGATCGCCGGGATCGAATCCCTGCGCGACCGCACCAACCCTGCCCGCTTCGGCACCGGCCTGTTCTGGCTATTTTTGGCCGTCATCTTCGCCTTTGGCACCCTGATCCCTTACGCTGTCGTCGGGGGCATGATCGTCTTGATCGGTGTGCTGGCCCTGTTCAAACAGATCCGCCTCGGCACCCTGCCACTGGTGGACCCGAAGCGCGCCCTGGCCGGCGCCCAGCGTCTCGGCGGCTGGGTCTTCGCGCCCAGCGTGGTGCTGGCCGCCGTTTCCATCGCGATCGCACAGTTCACCAGCCTCGGCGGCCAGGTCGGCATCGGCATCGGTGCCCTTGTGTCGCTTTTGATGGCCATCGCGCTGACGAAGGCACCGGTGAAGCTCGTTTACACCGACACCCAGCGCATGGTCCGCTCGGTTGGCGCGGCAGGGATCCTGCCACAGTTGCTCGCCACGCTTGGCGCCGTCTTCACCGCGGCTGGTGTGGGTGAGCTGACCGCCAAGGTGATCGCCGGCGTCTTCCCGGCCGGGAGCCACCTCGGCGGCGTCATCCTCTACTGCGTGGCGATGGCCCTGTTCACCGCCATTATGGGGAATGCCTTTGCCGCGTTCGCCGTTATCACCGCCGCGGTCGGCATCCCGTTCGTCGTCGCGCAAGGCGGCAACCCCGCCATCGTCGCCGCGATCGGCATGACCGCCGGTTACTGCGGCACGCTGTTGACCCCGATGGCCGCGAACTTCAATACTCTGCCAGTCGCTTTGCTGGAAATGGATGACCCGATGGGCGTCATCAAGCAGCAGGCCCCGATCGCCGGGCTGATGCTTTTGGTGCAGATCGCGCTGATGTACTTCCTCGCATTTTAGTCAAAAAAGGAGCGTTCTAAATATGAAAATTCTCGTCACCGGGTTCGATCCCTTCGGCTCAGACAAGATCAACCCCGCCATCGAATCCGTCCGGCGCCTGCCGGACACCATCGCTGGTGCCACCATCATCAAGTTAGAGATCCCGACCAAGTTCGATGTCTCCGCCGCGGTAGTCAAGGAAGCCATCACCAACGAACAGCCGGATTACGTGCTAAACGTCGGCCAGGCGGGCGGCCGCTTCGGCCTGACCCCGGAGCGTGTCGCCATCAATTTTGACGACGGGCGCATCCCGGACAACGCCGGCTTCCAGCCGCTGAACCGCACCATTCACGAAGACGGCGAAACGGCCTATTTCACTCAGCTGCCGGTCAAGGCCATGACCCGTGCCATTCGTGCCATCGGCCTGCCCGCGGCCGTGTCCACCACGGCCGGCACCTATGTCTGCAACCACATCATGTACCAGGTCCAGTACCTGCGCGACAAGCAGTTCCCCGGCATCAAGGCCGGCTTCATTCACATTCCGTTCCTGCCGGAGCAAGTGACCGAACGGCCAAACACGCCGGCCTTGTCCCTCGATGACGCGGTGCGCGGCCTGACTGCCGCCATTGAAGCCATCGTGGCACAGGACGGCAAAGGCGACATTGAAACCATCGAAGGCACCATCGCCTAACGGTCCACCCAAAAGGCGGCCGCTCACGCGCATCGAATTGCGATGCGTGTGAGCGGCCGCCTTTGTTTGGGCCAAGGGTTAACCTAAGTTCGTCTTACCGCCGCGTCCAGTGCGCGATCGTGCCATTCGCCTGCGCGATCAGCACCTCATCGGTCATGCCGAGGAACAACCCGTGCTCCACGACGCCGACCGTGCTGTCCAGGTAGCTGGCCAGCCCCTGCGGGATCGGTAGCGGGGACACGGCCAGATCGATGATCAGGTTGCCGTAATGCGTCACGTAGCGCGTGCCGTCTTCTCTCAGCCGAAATTCCGGCTGCAGGCCGGCCGCCGCAAACTTGCGGAAGTTCTGCGCCGCGCTGACCGGTAGCACCTCAACAGGTAGCGGAAAATCGCCGAGGCGGTCAACGACCTTACTTTCGTCCACGATCCACACGTTGTGGTGAGCGTTGATCGCCACGTTTTTCTCCAGCGTCAGCGCCCCGCCGCCGCCCTTGATGCCATCCAGCTGGTGGTCGACGCGGTCCGCGCCGTCCACGCACAGATCCACATGGTCCACCTCAGCCAATTCGCTGACCGTGAACCCATTGGCTTCCAGCTGCTGCTTGCTGCGGTTCGAGGTGGTCACGATCGCCGTCAGGTTTAGCGCTTCCTCGCGGTTGCGCGCCCCCAGTGCATCAATGAAAAAAGCCACAGTCGAGCCGGTGCCCACGCCGAGCACTGTGTTCGGCTGCACCATTGCGGCGGCTTGGGTCGCCGCTTGTTGTTTCAGTTCATCTTGTGTCGTCATGGTGTCCTCCGTTTCTATACGTTGACTGTACCGGCCGCTGAGAGCGGTGTCAAGCGCTCGGCGCGCCAGACTGACGCCTAACGTTCCAGCACATCGGCCACGGTCGAGGCCTCGGGGTGCGCCAGCAGCATCGCCCGGCGTGTGAGTTTTTCGATGATATAGATCGCCGGCGCCTGACTCGTCAGGTTCGACCCCTCCATGTCCTGCGGCGTCACGTAATAAGGCAAATTGACCGTCGACAGGCGCGCAATGGTGGAATTGCTCGAGTTCGTGATGGAAATGACGGGCACATGATGGCGCAAAAGCTCGTTGGTGTAGCCGATCACCACCCGGTTCTCCCCCGACACCGAGCACACCACGAAAGCCATGTTGCGGTACACGGCCTCCGGGTAGTCGAGCAAGGGGCGATTCAGTGGGTCGGACACGGCCAGCGACATGTTCACCGAGTTCGAGTAGGTGATGGCCCCGAACTCCGCCACGATCCGACTCGTGCCACAGCCCAGCCAAAACACCTGCGCATGCCCCTTCAACAGCGCTGCGGCGCGGTCGAGCTCGCTTTGATACTTCGCGTCATCCGTCGCGTTGATGGAGCGCACGATTTCCCCCGCGTCAATGTCGCGCGGTAGCTGGTTGGGCGTGTGCTGACTCTCCGCGTAGATCTGCAACTTGGTTTTGAACTCCGCCCACCCACTGCACCCGAACTTCTGGCAAAAGCGCTGAATGCTGGCCGTGCTGCAGTACGTCGCCTCGGCCAGGTCGCGAATACGCATGAAGACCACCGTGTCCATGTGCTGCACGATCTCGCGGTAAATGGTCATCTCAGTTTCCGTCAGCTCCGGCGTTTGCTTCGAAAAAAGCATGGTTATCCCCTCCAAAGGATTCAATATCCCTTTCATTGTACCCGAAACGATATCACATTTCACGTTTATGTAACAGGCTGTGACAGCTCCAATGAACTCGTCCCCAATGGTCCATACCCACTGCGCACAAACGCCGGTGCAGACCCATGCAGGCGGACAGTCCCCGCACCAATCACACAAAATTGGTCCGCTTGTTCCTCGTGAAACAAGCGTGAGCAGGGCGCCGATTAGGTGATCGCACGACGCTGGCCAGATACTTATCCCATGTTTGCACAACCGATTGCGACGCCTGGCGCACGCGCCAAGCAATCACGTCTATGCTGCGGCGCTTACTTCTTTCCGCCCTTCGTCGCGCGCTGCGCTGAAACCAAAAAGGCGGCTCCCGCTAAGGGAACCGCCGAGCGCAAGCTTAGGCGTTTTGAGCCGCAGCTTCTGCGTCTTTCTTGTTTTGAACCACCGTTGCCATGACAACGAATGGTGCGTAGATGACAACCGAGAGCAGCAGGTTGACCGCTGCGATCACACCACCCTGCCAGCTGGCCGTGGAGATGATCCCCCCGATGATCGGTGGCGTTACCCAAGGCGCCATGACGGTACATGCCGGCATGAAGCCACTCGCCGTTGCGAAGTACGCGATGGTGATGGAGACCATTGGCACCAGCACGTATGGGATCAACAGGATCGGGTTCAAGACGATTGGCAGGCCAAAGGTCAATGGCTCGTTGATGTTGAACAGCCCTGGGGCAAAGGACAAACCGGCAATGGACGTGTAGGCTTTGTTCTTGCGGGCAAACAGGAAGATGGCGATGATCAAACCGATGGTCAGGCCGGTCCCACCTTGGTTGACGAAGGAATCAAACAGCGGCTTGTTGACGATGTAAGGAATCTTTTCGCCTGCCTTCAGCGCAGCGGCGTTGGCCGCGATCGCTGGGGCGTTGATGGTCTGCATGAATGGGTCGATCATGTTAGCCCCGTGCAGCCCGAAGAACCACAGGAATGGGGTGATGAACGCCAGCAGCAGCGCAGTTGGGTAGGTGTTGGCCATGCCCATGAATGGCTGTTGAACGGCGGCGTAGAAGCTCGTCACAAGGTTTTCAACGTGCGCGGCCTGGAAGAAGGTCGTGATCAACCCGAGAACGGACATCGTGATCATGCTTGGTAGCAGGGCGGCAAAGGAAGTCGCAACTGCAGGTGGGACACTGTCGGGCATCTTGATGACCAACTTGGGGTTGGAATAGAGACGCCGGAACATTTCGGTTGAAATAATGGCAACTAACAAAGCAATGAACAGACCTGAGCTATCCATGCCGGCGGCCCCGCCGACAACGAAAAAGGAACCCAGGCTGGTGACACCAGCAGCCGCAGCGCTTGTCCCGTAAGACTTCGCCAGGTTGTAGGCCACCATGAAGGCAATCAGGACACCCAGAACCGCGAACGTCCCATTCCAGAGGTTGCCCCCAAAGGTCGTCCAGATAAAGGCCCCACCCTTGATCTTCTCACTGAAGATCTTGTTCATGAGATCTTGGTAACCTGGAATTGGCAGGTTGTTGATCAACGTGGCAAACGCCCCGAGAATCATCAATGGCATCGTTGCCGCGAACGCGTCACGAATCGCGACCAGGTGCCGCTGGTTACCGATCTTAGCAGCGATCGGTAAGAAGTGCTTTTCCATGAATGCAATAAACCCTTGCATTAACTCTTCCCCCTATTTTGCGCCCCGACGCAAGCGGCTTCGGAAGCGCTTATGCTTTAATGATTCCGCTTACAGGAATAGTTATAACATCAGCCCAAAATTAAAAACATGATACTTGTGACAATTCCCTGTTACATGGGTACTAATCTGATAGATACGTACGCATCATGACAACCCGACCAAAAAACGGGGATCGTCAAAGGCCACACAGCCCTTTGACGATCCCCGCCGATTACCGCTCACCCGAGCAGCAGCATCACCCCGTTATATGCGTTGATCACGATCACCGTGAGTAGCATCAACTGAAACACCAGCGTCACCTTTTCACCCGACAGGAGATGGGAAAGGAGCGACCCAACGTAACCGCCGATAATAGCCGCGGGAATGATAAACCACAGCCTGCTCAGGTCGATTCCGATTAAGTCCCCACCCAAGACCAGGCTCGCCAGCTTAGATAACTGGGAAAAGAAAATCGTGCAAATCGAGTACACCGTGGCGTCCTTGATGGGCATCCCAAACATCAGCATCAACAGCGAGACATTGATGGGGCCGCCACCGATGCCGAGAAAACTCGCGAAAAAGCCCAGCAACAGGCCGCACAACAAGAAGTACCCGGCGTGGCGCAAACCCCAGCTCGACCACTGCAGCCGCGTGTAAGCTAAAGCAAAAATCAACGTCAGAATGGTGACCGCGATCTGAACCGCCAAAGCCGTGTGGTCAGAGGTCGCGGCCAGTAAGGCGGTCAGCGCCTCCTTCCCACCGTAGCCGCCCAGTAACGCCCCGAGGGCGATCACCGCCACCTTGCGAAAATTGAGCGCCACCCCGTGTTGCACCTGCTTGATCGTCGACACCAAAGACATCGTGAACACCGCCACCGCCGAGTAAAACGAAATGGCCGCCACGGTATCCACGCCGATCGCGTCAAACACGGGTTTAATGAGGACACCGCCGCCCATACCCGACACGGCACCCAATGAGTTGGCCACGACAATCACCGCAAAATACAGAATTCCAATCAGCACATTATTCCTCTTTTCTATCAAAAAAGCCTCGTCAGCAAATCCGCTCACGAGGCTGCCTTCAATTGAATTAAATGCTAGTCAAGCACCTTAGAGACCTGATAATCGTTGGCGTCCAGCAGCTCAACCGCCGCGTCATAGGCCAACGCTTTGCGCTTCATCACGATGGCTGCCGCCACGTTCTGGTGCGCGGCGGCCAGTAGTGCCGTAGCCGTCGGTTCATCCAACGCCAGAACTTGCATCAAAATACCCGTGGCCCGGTGAACGAGCTTCTCATTGGTTGGCTGAACGTTGATCATCAGATTCTCATAGACGTAGCCCATGCGCACCATTACCCCGGTTGAAATGGTGTTTAGGACCATTTTTTCCGCGGTCCCGGCCTTCATCCGTGTCGAGCCGGTAATGGATTCCGGCCCGACCACTGGGGCAATCGCGATCTGCGCAATGGCGGACATCTGGTTGCCTTCAGTGCACGTGACGGATACCGTCAGTGCCCCGATCTGATTCGCGTACTCAAGCCCACCGATCGCGTACGGCGTTCGGCCGCTTGCCGCGATAGCAATCACGGTATCGTTCGGTGTCAGGACCACACGGGTCAAGTCGGCAATCGCCAAGTCCTTGGAATCCTCAGCGCCTTCAACGGCCTCGTACATCGCCTTTTGACCGCCAGCGAGTAGCCCAAACGCACGCTTTGGGGAAACGCTGTACGTTGGGGTCAACTCGATAGCATCAAGCGCACCTAGGCGTCCAGACGTCCCGGCGCCCATGTAGATGATCCGGCCGCCATCCTTGAACCGGCCCGTGATGGCTTCGATGGCTTGACCGATTGCTTCCGTCTGCGTCGCCACAGCGGCCGCCACCTTGGCGTCCTCTGCATTGATCAATTGTGCGATGCCCACACCGTCTAACTCATCGATATGCATCGTATTCTGATTTCTTGATTCTGTCGTTAACTGAGTCACAACGGTCTCCTACTTTCTACCCTTTTCTACGCCTTTAACTTCGACGTGAGTTTATTCGATTCGACGATCAGATTCTGCAACTTTGGCATCTTGGCCTTCATCGTCCCGGAAAACAGGATATCTGCGACCAGCATGGAGTGCACGCGCGAGGACAAAGCGGCAAGACGGACCAGGTGCTCTGTATGGGGGATGTACAAGGCGACGTCCGTCACCCGCGCCAGCGGGGAATCCGGATCACTCAACACACTGATGACCGGTGTGTGCCGTTTTCGAGCGGCCTCCGCACCGACGATCACTTCTTTGGTTAAGCCCGAGTACGAGAAGCAGACAATTACGTCTTTGGGCGTGCTTTGCATCGAGAACTCTAGGTTCATGTGCGTATCCGTCTCGTAAAAGGTAGTCTTACCGTATCGGTTAAGCCGGTGGTACAAGTCGTACGCAACCAGGCCAGACGTCCCGACCCCGAGCAGGTAAACGCGTTGCGCGTTGGCCAACAGCTGACAGGCCTCATCAATGGCCTGAATACTTAAGGTTTCGCGAATGCCTTGCGTGGACTCGCGATATAACTGAATGACCTTATCTTCGAGCGTCTCCGCCGTATCGTCCGGGCCGATGACCAAGTCAACGGCGTGGGAGTTGTATTCCACCTGCTGCGCGAGGTACACCCGCATTTCTTCCATGCCGCTATACCCTAGCACCCGGGCAAAACGCACGATGGTGGCGGCGCTTGCCCCGACCTGCTGCTCCAGGTCATGGGTGGACAGTTCAATGAACTGCTTAGGGTCTTTAAGCATGGCGTCCGCAATTTTCTTTTGGCCCTTACTTAACGCTTGGTATTGTTGATTGATCCGATCGAATAGAATAATAATCACCTAATTCATAAATGTTGTAATCGATGCATCACTCTCGTTAGGCACCATTTGAGCGGTTATCTTGACACCAGATTGAATCAGTTCGTTGATATCGTCAACATCTTTTTGATCCAGGTACACCGAATTCTTGATCGGCTTCGCATCACCATGAGGCGCAATGTTCCCAACGTTAAAGGCCTTAAGCCCAATTCCGCCGTCGATCAACGCCTTCATATCCGCAATGTTTTTGGTGATCAAGAAAGCGTGGTCGCCCTCATACTTCCCATTCGAAATGTTCGTGATCGCGCGGTTGATCCCGAGGATCGAGAGCTTCACGCCCACTGGCTTGGCCAGCTTGAGCGCGCCGATCTGAAGTTCATCGTGGACCGCCTCATCATTGGCCACAATAATCCGATCCGCCCCGACCATCCGGGTCCACACGGTCGCAACTTGACCGTGGATCAATCGCTCATCTACACGTGCGCTTACTACTGTCATGCAATCACCTCATTAATTCCTAGCTACTTTTCTACTGTCATCAAAATCCGTGCCTTGTACCGCGTGTCATTCTTCAGCGCGGCCGTAATTGTTGCCGTCCCCGCTGCCTTAAATTCAAGCTTACCATCCTTAACCGCCACGACACTCTCATCGGAGCTCTTCCAGGTCACTGCACTTGCATCCTGAGCTGGCTTGATCGAAACATTAGGGGTAACAGAGGTGCCAACCTTATGCTTTGCAGCAGTAGTGATTTCGAAGTGGTTAATTGGCGTCTTCTCGATCAGCTTAAAGTTGCTGATCTCGATCTTGCCACCATCCTGCTTTTCACTTCCTGCGAAATTCATCACCATGTTGAGATAGTGAATGTTTTCTGCCGTGTGAATCGCATATGTGTAGTGGTGTTTCTTAGTATCCTGACGAAGAATATCTGTGACATTTGCGTAATTGCTCATATCCACTTTCTTGTCAGCATCAGATGGGAACAGGTCAAACGTAAACGGCGCTGTGTTGTCAGAGTTAGTCTGGTTGTCAAATGAAAGTTCATAGTCAGCGTTTGGCTTAACCGGAATGTTGTTAATGATCGCATGGCCGGTTTCGTCTACGGTCCCGTTATCCTGAACGCCTACGTTCTGACCCTTCGCTTGAACCAGCACGCTACCATTGGACTGCGCTTCGACAGGAAGTCCACTCAGAATGTTCGCGTCAGAGAGAACTGCCTTTGCAACGCCGGCCTTTTTGCCGAAGATTTGCCATTCCTTGATGGAGTAGCCATAGAGCTTCAGTGCATCAGTCTGATCAAGCCCATTAAGTTGCAGGCGAACGTAGGTCACGTCATCCCGATTGATGTTGACTGTATCACCCGTCTGATTTGCAGCAACCGTATCATAAGTGTTGCCGTCCTTTGAGACTTGAACGTCATAACTGGTTGCTTTGTTTGCACCCCAGATCAGCTTCATGTTTGTCAGATCGTATGGTTGATCCAACCGCATGGTAAGAGCTTCCT
This sequence comes from Lacticaseibacillus daqingensis, assembly GCF_003946115.1. Lineage (GTDB taxonomy): Bacteria > Bacillota > Bacilli > Lactobacillales > Lactobacillaceae > Lacticaseibacillus > Lacticaseibacillus daqingensis. The sequence continues at coordinate 239,408 of NZ_RHOH01000003.1, forward strand.
TCGTATCTGGCTTTGCATTGATCGCGGATTCCCAATCGGTGTCCACGCTGCCATCAACTGCCATTGCAGGCTGCATCACTTGTTGGTTGGCTTTCTCGTAAGACGAGGTCGCGGTGACATCCTGACCTAATGCAACGTTATTCGTCACGCCGGTCGGCTTCTTATCCAGCAGTTGAAGCGAGGAGTACATCATGTAGTGATCAGACAAGTCGCTATTCACAACTTCGGTCTTCTTCACCTTCATGTTCTTAGTCACGATAATGTTGTCGACGGTACAAACCTTCATCCCAGGATCTACTAACCGGAACGTGTTGTAGAACGCATCCTGACCATTAATAACTTGGTAATTGTTCTTAAACATCGCGAATTCATAAACGTTACTATCCGCGTTAAAGTCACCCAGTATTACCTTATAAGGAGTTTTGTCTGCGTTGATCCGTTCCATGATTTGGAACAGTTGACGCTTGCGCAGCTTAGTCGACTCAAAGCTTAAGTGTGTGTTGTAAATCGCAACGCGCTTATTGCCAACCTTCACAACGTTACGTTCCAAGGTCTTTGTCGCAAAGACACCTGAACTATCGATTGGCACGGCACTACCTTGCTCAAATGGGCGATTAGAGATCGTCCCAATCCCGAATTCACCGTTAGCAAAGTCGCGGCCCCGTGAAAATTCGTGGTAAGGATAATCCTTCCCCTTAAAGATGGACATCATGTCAAAGTCGTTACGATCGTTGTTAACGTCAACCTCTTGCATCCCAACAACATCGATGTTGTACTTCTTAAATTGCGCCGCCATCTTGGCACCATTTGGGTTGTCCTTACTATCAATGTTATACGTTGCAATGTTGATTGTATCATCGCTAGTCTTTTTTGCCGTGCTCGTTTGTGAGCTTGGCGTATCCAGACCTTTACCCATGAAGACGAGGACGAAGAAGCCCACGACCACACCAGCAATAATCTTAATTGCTTTTTTCAAAATACTTCCTCCACTTTCAAAGGTTCCCTATCCTTTAAATCAGGCCACCAAACCAAGCAAGGATCGGTTGAAGGTTACCCAAGAACATCCCAAGTGCAATCAGCACAAAAATCAACTTGGTCGAGTTCATCTTCTTCTTGCCTAACAGCCAGTAGGAGAAAAGAACGATCACAAGTGGTAACAGCGCTGGCAGAATCGTATTCAGCTGATCCTGCACGTTGAGTGTTACCTTCCCCATCTTGTACTTGAGGTCTAACGTGAATGCGACAACCGAAGGAATCAATGCACCGACCACTGTCAGCCCTAAGATCGAAGCTGCATTGGTCAAGGACTTCATCTGCCCAGCAAAATCGGTTGCCAAGCGGGTCCCCTGTTCATAACCAATGTTTGTGAACCAGTAACGCACCCACAGAAGCAGCAAGCCACCAATAATTGGCAAAAGCAATCCAATTGGCGAACCTGAGAGCGCCATGTATGAGGAAATCGAGAAGACGATCGTCCGGTAAATCGCCAAGAAAATGGTGTCCCCGACTCCAGCGAACGGTCCCATTAGCCCGGTCTTCAGACCAACGATGGCATTTTCATCCTGCATCCCAGTCTTCTCTTCGATCCCGATATCCGCCCCAATGATCAGGTGAGACATCGGCTGACTCGTGTTGAAATAGCCCAGGTGCGTCCGCAGTGCTTTCTTCATGTCCTCGGAGCCATTCTTGTACAGCTTCTTCAGAACAGGCATCATGACCCAAGAGTAGCCCAGCCCCTGCATTCGTTCGTAGTTCCAGCCCCATTGAAGGCCGAAGATGTTGCGCAGGTATACCTTGTTAATATCTTTTTTATCCAGCTTAGTCATCGATTTCCACCTCGTCATCATCGTCTTGATCAGAAGTATCAGTCGTCGTGCCAGCCGCTGCCGGTGCCGCTGCCTGCTTCGTGCCAAACATCATGTAGATGCCGGCCATCGCAAGCCCGATCAGCGCAACCCCAAGAATGGAGAAGGTCTTGCTGAAGTACGCCATGAAGACAAACCCGACAATAAAGAACGGCCAGTAGTTCTTGAGCGGCAGATACCGCATCAAGATGGCGATCCCCATCGCTGGCAGGATCATCCCGGCCGTCTTGAGGCCAAGCATGAACCACTGCGGGATGAAGCTGTTGATCGCATTGACCACGGACTGACCAAAGACCAGTCCGACTACCACTGGAATGACACGCGACAGGATCCACGGAATCGTGCCCCACACGTTCTGGCGTTCAACCCCGTTGGCATCACCTTGCTCGGCAAAGCGATCAGCGCGGTGCTGGAAGAACGTGTTCGTCATTCGGGCCAAAATATCCAGCTGGGTGAGCAGCAGGCCAATCGGCACGGCCAACCCGATCCCGTATTCAGCGCCCTTACCGGCAATGATGGCATAAGCCGTCCCCATGATGGAGCCGGTCAAAAAGTCTGGCACGGTGGCGCCACCATAAGTCGCAACCCCTAACGTCATCAATTGCAATGTTGCGCCAACGATAAGTCCGGTCTTAAGGTCACCCATAATCAAGCCGGTGATTGCGCCACCAAACAATGGTGAATAAGGTCCGATTTGAATTGAAATCTGGTCTAGCACCGCAATGGAAACATAAATGCTAAGTACAACAATAATTAAAACTGAGACCATGTTTACATCCTCCTTGAACAATTTGAAGTACAAGGCAAGTGTAGGCGGAAGCGTTTTACTATGCAATGATTTTTCCTTTTAAAAAACAAATAACTTAATTAAGGAAATTACGTTTCCTTCTTTTGAAATGGCCATTTATCAGTTCCAACGCGTTAATGACAGAGTCACAACCCTAACATATGCTTAACTACATGCACATTTCGAGTTTGATACCGCCCCAACATATCTTTTCACTCACGTGTCTTGCCGTCCGTGTCTTGACCAAATAGGAACTACTGGGCGTCTCGATATGAAACGGTAATTCCTTAACAAATGTAACATGTTACATATTTAGAAATTTCATTTCTTATGGTTCTAACTATTTTTAGCGACAGCGCTTTATAAAGACAGACTCTTCAGATCAACCCTGACACCACGTAATCTAACCCCAGTAACTGTGCATATGCTAAAAAATCCCTTGACACCTCAATTTCTCATGGTAAACTCATTATCAACAAACCAAAATGCAACGAGAAAGACCAGTAGTCGTCCCAACGTTTTCAGCGAGCTTCGGTAGGTGTGAGGAAGCAGGCGTGGCGCGATGAATATCCCTTTCGAGCAGGGCACCGAATTAAGTAACGTGCCATGGGGACACCCATTATCGTGTACGCGTATCGCCTGCGGGCCGTACGTATTGAGGCCGGCGCGGTGACGCGCTGGCGATGACAAGGTGGTAACGTGCACAGGCACCCTTGGATCCAGATGGATCTAAGGGTGTTTTTTGTTGCAAATAAAGGAGATGGTGACCAAATGGAAAGTGACATTGCCCCGATTATGAACCGCCACTCAACGCCAATTTTCTGGAGGAAACCTAATGGACAAACTTGTTGATAAAAAACTGAGCACCAAAGATTACGTCGTGGTTGCATCGATGCTGTTCGGCCTGTTCTTCGGGGCCGGTAACCTGATTTTCCCGTTGCACCTCGGCCAGCTGGCCGGAGGCAACTGGGTGCCAGCGGCCTTGGGCTTTCTGGTGACCGCGGTCGTCTTGCCCCTGTTGTCCGTGCTGGCCGTGTCGGCGATGCACGCGGAAGGGGTTTATGACATCGGCCGACCGCTGGGCAAATGGTTCGCAGTCCTGTTTATGGTCCTGATCCACTTGACCATCGGCCCGCTGTTCGGGACGCCGCGGACGGCCACGGTCTCCTTCACTACCGGGATCGCCCCGATGTTGCCGCAAAACTTGCAGACGGTCGGCCTGCTGATCTTCTCTGCTTTGTTCTTCGGCGCCGCATTCCTGCTGTCTTACAAGGAACAAAATATCGCCAGCGCCGTTGGTAAGGCACTGAATCCCCTGTTCTTGGTGCTGCTGTTCTTCGTCTTCTTCTTTGGATTCACCCATTCGATGGGCGCCGCCGGCAGTCAGGCCGCAACGACGGGCTACCACACGGTTGGGGCCGGCTTCTTCAACGGTTTTCTGCAGGGGTATAACACGATGGATGCCTTGGCCGGGCTGGCCTTTGGGGTCACGGTCGTCACAGCGGTGCGGGGGCTGGGCCTGCACCGGCAAAGCGCCGTTTCCGCCGTCACAGCCAAGGCCGGTGTACTGGCGACCAGCATGATCGGGTTGGTTTACCTGTTCTTGATCGTGTTGGGCGCCAAGTCGCTGGCGAACTTTAAGGTTTCCGCAGAAGGCGGCACCGCGTTCAACCAGATCGTGACCTACTACTTCGGCACCGCAGGCCACGCACTGCTGGCCACGCTGTTGACCGTCACCTGCCTGACGACCGCCGTGGGGTTGGTTGCCGCGTTTGCTCAGGATTTTCATAAGCACTTCCCGATGCTGAGCTATGTCCAGTGGCTGGTGCTGATGAGCTTCGCCAGCTTCTTGACCGCCAACTTTGGCCTGGCAACCATCATTGCCTGGTCCACGCCGATGCTGATGTTCCTCTACCCGTTCGCGATGGTGCTGATCCTGCTGTCCGTCACCGGGAACCTGTTCCATCACGATCCGGTTGTTTACGGCTTCGTTGTCGGCTTCACCACACTGCCTGCTTTGTTCGACATGGTGGCCTCCTTCCCGGCCGTGGTGAGTCAAAGTGGCTTTGGGCTGGCGCTGACCCACTTCCGTGACGCCTACTTGCCGTTTGCCAGCCTCGGCATGGGCTGGGTCGTGCCCGCCGTGGTCGGCCTGGCGTTGGGCCTGGGCGTCCACGTCTACCGGCAACGGGCCGCAAGTAGCGCCGTTGAATCGAACTAACTGTTGAAAGGCTGGGACAAAATGCGATTTTAGCCCAGTGTATAAGCAAGCAGCCCCGCAAAACCTGCACTTAGGTTTTGTGGGGCTGCTTGCTTATACGGCCTGCTCTTCGTTGGAACGCAGTGAGTTACGCGCAGACATACGTTAGGACGCCTTGCTGCGGCGTTCGGCATAGCCGGACGAAAGCAAGGGCGGCGCATTTTGGGTCGTTCTATTCTGAAATAGTCGTAATTCATTCTTGGGCCGTTAATGACGTCCCAGCCTCATTTTCGTGCGAGGCGCATTAGTTGTCTTTCCCGCCTCAGACGCTTATGGTGAAGACAACGCTAGTGGAGGTGACGCCATGTCTCAACTGATTGCAACTGATGTGTTCTATGACGAGCCGCACGGTTTGGCGGTTGACCTGTACCAACCCAACGAACCGGCCAAGGGCGGCGTGATCCTGATCCACGGGGGTGGCTGGTTCCAAGGGGACAAGCGCAAGGACGCGGACTGGGCCGAGCGGCTCGCAGCCGCGGGCTTCTTTGTGTTGGCGCCTAACTATCGCTTGGCCAAAACCGCCCCCTACCCGGCCCCGCTGGATGATATGGCAACCCTTTTGACCTGGTGCCGTGCGCATGATCTGCCGTTTCCCAGCGCGCACCTCGCTGCGGTGGGCGCTAGCGCCGGCGGTAACATGGCCGTTGAGCTCGGTATTCGCTATGGGCTGCCCGTGGTGTCGCTATCCGGCATCCTCGACATCGCGCCGTGGCTTGAGGCGCACCCCGACGTCGTACTGGTGCCGCGCGATCCCGAAGGCAGCGCGCACCGGGCCAGCGCCACCCTCAACCAGGCGGGTACGGACCCCGGGTTTTATAAGTGGTTCATCACCAACTACCTGCCAGACCCAACACTGTACGCCTCGGCCACCCCGGCGCCACGCGTCAACGCCACCACCGGCCCGATGTTTCTGGCCAACTCGCTGGCCGAATTCGTGCCGATGAGTGGCGTCTTGCAAATGGCCACGGCGCTCACCGCGGCCAGCGTGCCGTTCACCCTCCAAGCCATGCCAGGTAGCGCGCACGGCAAGGGCTACCTTGACGCGGTGTTTGCCGACACGGTGCAGTTTTTGACCGAAACCATCTGATGAACGCAACCATGCCAAGATTAATGAACGGCTCAAGATTGATCACACCGATCCCAGCATAGTACGACGCAAGACGCAACGCCCTTGCCATATAAGACGGTCCCCATATCAAACCTAAGTACGGGTTTGTCATGGGGACCGTCTTATACGCTGGGCGCAAGCGCGTTTTGCCTCAGCCGCTTCACATTAATTGAACTGATAGACGTGCTGCAGCGCCTGGTACACGCCCACTGAGGTGGCGCGGCCAACGCGGCCCGGCAAGTTGACACCCCAGCCGACCACGCCATGGCGCAGTTGCGTGTGCAACTCGGGGGCCGTGGCCTGCATGTAGTGCCACAGCGCCTGTTTTTGCGCCAAGGCAGCCGGGGTCTTGGCCCGCAATAGCAGGATCGAGGAGATGCCGGTGATGATGCTCAGGTAGCTGCGCATGTAACGCGCCAACGCCGGGTCGGTGAAGTCGGTTTGCTGATAAAAATCGATCATCGCCCGGTTGACGCGCAGCTGCTGATCGATGCGGCCGATCAGCACGTCCTCGTTGACCGACTGATCCGCACGGCCGATGTAGTAATGGTAGAGGTCCAAGTCGAGGTAACGCATCCGCTTGACGTGCGGCAGCGGGTAAAAAACGTACAGGTTGTCTTCGTAGAAGGTGTGGGCGGGCAGCCGCAGGTGCGCGGCCTTGAGCATCGCGGTGCGGTAGATGACCGCGTGCATCAAGAAGTATTTCCCCGCCGGCAGGTGCACGCTGGTCCAGGTGAAGGCGCGATCCGTGGGCAGCAGGTGGCGAAACTGCATGGTTTTCTTGTGCGTCGCATTGACCTTGTCGTAGATGAAATTGCAGATCAGCATGTCCAGCCCCGCGGTGTACGCCGAGTCAGTCAGCTTGGCCATCAGGGCGTGCAGCGCATCCGGTGCCAGCCAGTCATCCGAATCCACGACCTTGAAAAACCGGCCGGTGGCGGCGGCCAACCCGGCGTTGATCGCCTGACCATGGCCGCCGTTGACCTGGTGCACGGCCTGCACTTGGTCCGGATAGGCTGCGGCGTACTGGTCCGCGATCGCGCCGGTCCCATCGCTTGAGCCGTCGTCCACGATGACGACTTCAACCGCAGGACCGCTCACCAGCAGGGCATCGATGCACCGGTTCATATACGCCGCAGAGTTGTAACACGGCACGCACACACTCAGAAGTTTCACGTTTTTGCTCACTTTCTTACTGCCACAACTTGTCTAGGGGTTCTTCTAATAATATTAGAACTTTTGAATATAAACAAGCGATTAACGTGTAAAATGACTCGTAAAGACCGCAAAGGAGTCCCCCATGACATACGACTACTTAATCGTCGGCGCTGGCCTGTACGGCGCGACCTTCGCCCAGCAGGCCGCGGCCGCGGGCAAAACCGCGCTGGTGATCGACCGGCGCGCCCACATCGCGGGCAATGCCTACACCGAAGCGGTGGCAGGCATTGCCGTGCACCGTTACGGCGCACACATTTTTCACACCGATGACGACGCCGTCTGGCAGTACGTCAATCGCTTCGCGCGCTTCAACCGCTTCACCAACGCGCCGCTGGCCAATTTTCACGGCCAGCTCTTCCACCTGCCCTTCAACATGAACACCTTTCACGCGCTGTGGGGCGTGACGACGCCGGCAGCCGCGCAGGCTAAGATCGACGCTCAGCGCCAGACGATGGCTGGCCGTACACCGACGAATTTGGAGGAGCAGGCCATTGCACTGGTCGGCACCGACCTCTACCGGACACTGGTCAAGGAGTACTCCGAGAAGCAGTGGGGCCGCGACTGCCGCGCTCTGCCGGCCTTCATCATCCGCCGCCTGCCGCTGCGGATGACCTACGACAACAACTACTTCAATGACCGTCACCAGGGCATCCCCGAAGCCGGCTACACGGCGCTGGTGGCCGCGATGCTGGCCGATGCGCGCATCACGGTGAAGCTGAACTGTGACTTCCTCGCCGATCGTGCCGCACTGACCGCGCTGGCCAAGCAGGTGATCTACACCGGCCCGATCGACGCGTTTTTTGACTACCAGCTCGGCGCCCTTGAATACCGCGCGCTGCGTTTCGAAACCACGGTGGTCGACGCCCCCAACGTTCAGGGTAACGCAGTCATCAACTACACTAGCCACGAGGTCCCCTACACCCGGGTCATCGAGCACAAGCATTTCACCGGGGTGATCACGCCGCAAAGCGTTCTCACGCGCGAGTATCCCGAAGCGTGGACGCGCGGCAAGGAACCCTTCTACCCCGTCAACGATGCCGCCAACACGGCGCGCCTGGCCCAGTACCAAGCCCTAGCGCTTGCGCTGCCCCACGTGCACTTCGGCGGGCGGCTGGGCACGTACCGCTACTACAACATGGACCAGGTCATCCGCACCGCGCTGGACGACTGGGCGGCCCAAGTCTAAACCAAACGGGCAGTTTTATTCCCACAGCTTAACACGCCTCCTCGCAAACCCGAATGCGGGTTCGTGGGGAGGCGTGTTGTGCGTGGCCTCGCGATCAGCCATTCTCTTGTTGAAACGCGCTGAGCGCCGCATTAGTGGCCGTCAGCGCCGCGGTGGCCTGCTGCCACACCGGCAACAGACGCCGATAAGTCGCGCTGGCGGCCGGCTGGGGCACATACACGCGGCCGGTCGTTGGGGCCGGTGGCGGGGTCACACCGAGGGTTTGCCAACCGAGCTTGGCGGCGCCCCACGCCGTGCTGGTGCGCCCACCCGGGATCGTCACCGGCTGCCCCAGCGCATCCGCCAGCACCTGACACCACAGCGGACTGTTGGCAAAGCCGCCATCCGCTAAGACGCGTTGGGCCGGCCCGGCTAGCGCGGTGACTTGCTGGCTCACGCCCACCAGTGCAAAAACGACCCCTTCCAGCGCCGCACGGATCATGGCGGCGCGGTCGTGTTGTGGCGTCAGCCCGATGAAGCTGCCACGCGCTGCGCCTGACCACAGCGGGGCCCGCTCCCCATTCAGGTACGGCAAAAACAGCAGGCCGCGCGCCCCCGCCGGCACGCCGGCCGCCAGTGCGGTGAGTTGGTCGTAACTGGCTTCGGGCATCAGCGTCTGCTGGACCCAGCGCAAGACATTGCCGCCATTATTGATCGGGCCCCCCGTCACCCAGAGCCCAGGGGCCAAGTTGTAGGTAAATAGCGCCCCGGCCGGGTCAGCGGTCGGGCGCGTGGTGGTTTGCCGCACCGCCCCGGAGGTGCCGATGGTCACCACCAAGTCCCCCGGCTCGGCGCCAACGCCAACATTGCTGAGCAGGCCATCCGAGGCGCCCACGATCAGCGGCACCGATGCGGCGACCCCCAAGGCCGCCGCGCCTTGGAACGTCAAGGCAAGCGTGGTGGTAGGCGCCACCAAACGCGGCAACTGCGCCGCGGTGACCCCCGCCAGGCGCAGGGCCTGGGGATCCCAGCGCCGCTGATGCCGGTCAAACAGCCCGGTGGCGTTGGCCAGCGCCTCATCTACCACCAACTGGCCGGTCAAGCGGGCCATGAGATACGCCTTGATGCCCACCACTTTGGCGGCGCGCGCCATCAGTGCCGGTTGCGCCTGCTGCAAGTGCATCAGCTTCGCCAGTGGCGTCATCGCCTGAAGCGGGACTCCCAGGCGTTCAAACAGCGTCGCCCGCGCTGGGTGCGCCTGCAAAGCCGCCGCCGCCGCTTGCGCGCGGTTGTCGGCCCAGGTGAGCACGTGGGTCAGCGGTTGACCGCTTGCGTCAAGAAGCAACAGACTGTGCATGGCGGCCGAAAAACTCAGCCCCGCCACAGCGTTCGGTGGCAGGCTGGCCACCACTGCCCGCACTCCAGCGCCCACCGCCGCTTCCAGGCGCGCCGGGTCCTGTTCGGCCATCCCCGGGGCGGTTTGAATCAGCGGATAGGCCTCGTTGGCGCTGGCGACCAGGCGGCCGACCGCGTCAAAGGCGGCCACCTTGGTGCTTGTTGTCCCGATGTCCACGCCGATCATGTATTGTGTCACGCGCTCGCCCTCCGTTGGTCGTTCTGCGTTTTAGTATCACGCAGCCATCCCGTGCACGCAACCCCTTAAAACTTGCCAAGTGGCGCATTCCCCGCTACGCTTAGCAGTATCTCAAGAACTGGAGGAATCACGATGACCGTTGATCTGAACTGGGCCGAACTCGGCTTCGACTACATGAACCTGCCGTATCGCTACGAAAGCCACTGGCAAAACGGGGCCTGGGACGCGGGCCAACTGGTGAGCGGCAACACTATCACCATCAGTGTCGCCAGCCCCGCCTTGCACTACGGGCAGCAAGCGTTCGAGGGCCTCAAGGCGTACCGCACCAAGAGCGGCGCGATCCAGCTCTTTCGCCCGGATCAAAACGCGAAGCGGCTGGCCAACTCAGCTGCGCGCCTGCTGATGCCGGCCGTGCCGGAAGATCAGTTCATCGCGGCGGTGCAGCAGGTCGTCCGCGCCAACCAGGATTACGTGCCCCCGTACGGCACCGGGGCGACGCTGTACCTGCGCCCCCTGCTGATCGGCATCGGCGACAACATTGGTGTTGCCCCCGCCAAGGAATACCTGTTCACCATTTTTGCCATGCCCGTGGGCGCCTACTTCAAGGGCGGCATGGTGCCGACGCGCTTCGTGGTGGCCGACCACTTCGACCGCGCCGCGCACTTCGGCACCGGCCAAAGCAAGGTCGGTGGCAACTACGCGGCCAGCCTGCAGGCCGGGCAGCAGGCCCACGCGCAGGGCTACGGGGATGCGATCTACCTCGATCCGCTGGAACACCGCTACATCGAAGAGGTCGGCTCCGCAAACTTTTTTGCGATCACCCAGGATCAGAAGCGCTTCGTGACACCGAGCTCGCCGTCGATTTTGCCCAGCATCACCAAGTATTCCCTGCTTCAGCTGGCGCACGACCGACTCGGTTTGGCAGCGCAGGAGACGCGCGTACCGATCGATGCGCTGAGCGACTTCAGTGAGGCCGGCGCGTGTGGCACGGCCGCGGTCATCACCCCGATTGCCAGCATCACCAACGGCACGCACACCCACACCTTCAACCACGGCGCAACCGGCCCCATCACAACACAGCTGTACGCCGAGCTGACCGGGATCCAATTCGGTGACCGCCCGGCCCCAGCCGGCTGGCTCGTACCCGTTGATTAGGATAGCTGCCACCGCAATAATGGATAGATTAAGATAGCCTGGAAGCGATTGTACGGCATCGGCATCTGTGCAATAATTCACTTGTACGCATCGTGCGCAAAGATTTCTGGCAAAGGGGAGCAACTCATGAAACATTACATTGGCATTGCAGGCACCAACTCGCGTCACTCCACGAATCGTCAGCTGTTGCAGTACATCCGGCAACACTTCGAAGACCTCGCCACCGTTGAGCTGGTCGAACTCGACGACCTGCCGCTGTTTTACAAAACCACTGACCGCAGTGTGCCAGCGGAGGCCACCGCGCTGGCGGCCAAGATCGAGGCCGCGGATGGCGTGATCATCGCCACCCCGGAATACGACCACGCCACGCCTGCCGTGCTGAGCTCCGCGTTGGCCTGGCTGTCCTATCATATCCACCCATTTGCGGGTAAACCGGTGCTGATCACCGGCGCCTCTTACGGCGCGCTCGGCACCTCGCGGGCGCAGGCCCAGCTGCGCCAGATCCTGGAATCCCCGGAGCTTGACGCGCGCATCATGCCAAGCGCCGAGTTCATGGTCGGCCACTCCCTGCAAGCGTTCGATGAACAGGGGAACCTGGAAGACTCGACGCTCACCAAGCAGCTAGACGGCCTGATGCGCGACTTTGGCATCTTCGTTGACCTGAACGCACAACTGACGAATTCACTTGCGGCGGCCAAGCCGGAATGGCACGAAACCGCAGAGACGGAGGCATAACATGAAATTAGTCGCAATCGCCGGCTCCATTGCCGATGAATCATACAACCGCAAGCTGGTCACCTACATTGCCAGCCACTTTGCCCAACTGGCCGACATCGAGATCCTGAGCATCAATGATGTGCCGATGTTCAGCCAAGACGACGACCAAACGGACAGCGCCCCGATCCAGTACCTGACGCACAAGATCGAGGCCGCAGACGGCGTCATCCTCGCCACCCCGGAGCACAACCACACGCTGGCGCCGGTGCTCAAAAACGTGATCGAGTGGCTGTCCTTTAACGTGCACCCGTTCACCAACAAGCCCGTTTTGATCGTCGGAGCGTCCTACTACACCCAGGGCTCCTCGCGCGCCCAGCTCGCCTTACGCCAGGTGCTGGAAGCGCCGGGGGTCGGCGCGTTGGTGATGCCTAGCGATGAATTCCTGCTCGCCGATGTCCGCACCGCCTTTGACGACCACGGGAACCTCAAGGACGAACGCACCGTCAAGTTCCTTGGCAGCGTGATGGCCAAGTTCGTCAAGTGGGTCACCGTGCTCGCCTCGATGCAGGAGAAAACGCACACCGAACCGTGGCGGCAGGAAGACCTGAATGCGGGCAACCCCACCGACACCACCGTCAAGGATGTGGCGATGGGCGCCGATGACTGGGTGGAGCAAGCTGCCGAGAAAACCAGCGCCGCCAGCGGCCATGATTACGTCAAGCTGGACCGCGGCCTGCTCACTGTTGATCAGCTGAACTGGTTCTTGAACACCTTCCCGATGGAGGCCACGTTCATGGATGACAACAACCAGTTCATCTACTACAACCACTTCCTCGACCACGATGACATGCTCGCGCCGCGCTATCCAAAAAACGTCGGCAACCCGGCCGCCAACTGCCACCCTGAACGCGCCCGCGACCACGTCAAGCAGGTCATTTGGATGCTGCGCAGTGGCCAAACCGACCGCTTCTCAATGCCTGTGCCGGGCAACAAGGTCAACGCCAAGTGGATCATGCACTATTACCAGGCCATGCACGACGCCGATGGCAACTACCGCGGCGTGAACGAATGGGTACTGGACACCTGGCCGATCGTGGCCGACTACCTCAAGCGCACTGGTCAAACACTGGTGGCTACGCCAGATGCGAAGGCCGACGCCACCACTGGCGCGTCCGATGCTGGCGCCGCGCCGGCCCCGCTGACTGCGCCAACCACGCCAGCAACCCCGGATGCGACCACCGGTGCCTCCGAAGCTAAGGCCGCCACGCCGCTCGTCCCACCGGTCGCGCCTGCTGCGCCGGCCGCCCCGGACGCAAGCACTGGCGCGTCCGAACACTAAGATGAACCGTGAAGCCCGCCCCGGCGGGCTTTTGTGTTGCGACGGTTTGACACCGCCCACGTCCCCGTGCTAAAACAGGGGCATTAACGCCAAGGAAGGTTCTCATGTTCACACTCACCGAAGAAGTCGTCCGGGCCGCGTTGGCCCACCAGATCAGCCGCACTCAGCACGACCTCAACGCCTTAACGCTGGCGCTAAGCCGGACCGGCGACAGCGCCTTGCTCCAGCTCAAGGGCACGCTGCTCAAAACCTACGTCAGCCAGATCACCGGCCGCCCCACCCACGTCACCCTGCCGGATTACCGCCAGCCCGACGCCACGGTGACCATCGCGCTCGACCCCGCGCTGTCCGTCATGGCCAACGCGGAGGTCTACTTCCGCCGCTACCGCAAAGCCAAGCGCGGCCAGGCCACCGTGCAGGCGCGCCAAGCCAGCGCCGCGGCCAAGCTACGCCAATTGCAAGCCCAGCTGGCGCAGTTGGCCACGGCCGATCCCGCGCAGGTACAGGCGCTGGGTGCGCAGTTGCGCCAAAGCGGCGCGCTCAAGACGCAGATCCTGCACTCAAGCAAGCCGGAACCGCCGGCGCACCCGCGCCGCTTTTACACCACTGACCACCAGCTGGTCGAGGTGGGGAAAAACGCGCGCCAAAACGATACCCTGACGCTGACCGCCCCCAAGGCGGACACCTGGATGCACGTCAGCGAGATGCCGGGCTCGCATGTGGTCCTGCATGCCGCCGCCCCCAGCCCCCAGGCGCTACGGGAAGCCGCTAGCCTGGCCGCCTACTTCAGCAAGGGCCGCGGTGACCGCCCCGTTGCCGTGGACGTGCTGAAGGTCAGCCAGCTACAAAAGCCGCGCGGGGCCAAGCCCGGCCTCGTCACCTTCAGCGGCAAGGCGCGCAGCCTGACCGTGACCCCAGACGCCGCCTTGGTGCAACGGCTGGCCGCACCGGGGGAAGTCGCCGATCTTCAGTTCTAGCGGCGCACCAAAAAACCTGACCGCGGTTGCGGTCAGGTTTTTTGGTGCGCTAGGTGTGTTTTAAAATATCTGCGTAACACGTATTTCAATACTTGTTGGTTCGCAAACGTAATCTTTTTAGCGAATGTCTGAGTTGTTCATAATCGGAGGACGGAGGTTCAGCCAGTGACACTGGAAGCGGAGGCGGACGGCGAGCCAGCGTGAAATTGCTGTTAGCTGGCGATCTTTGCCGGCTTACAGCAAGGGCGGGTCTGGAAACCGCACTTTGGCTCCAGAGAGCCCCACGCGTTCCGCCGCCACCCGCCGGAGCTGGAAGTGTCGCTGGCTGGACCGGAGTCCGGCATTTAAAGCAAACGGCTAGTCGATCAGTCCCTGGTCCTTCAAGAACCGCCGCGCAACCGTTGCCGCCTTCTCGTGCTTCACGGTGACGGCGTAGTTGAGCGCCTGCATCTGCGCCGTGGTCACCTTGCCAGCCAGCCGGTTCAGCGCCTGAACGACCTTGGGGTGCGCCTTGGCAAACGTCGTGCTCATCAGCGGTGCCCCTTGGTACGGCGGGAAGAACGCCTGGTCGTCCTCAAGCACCACTAAGTCGTATTCCTTGATCTGCGGGTCGGTGGTGTAGCCATCGGTCACATCCACATGCTTGTCCGCCAGCGCCTCATAGCGCAGCGCCGGCTCCATCGTGCGCACCTTGCTGAACTGTAGCCCGTACGCCTGCTGCAAGCCGGGCCAGCCGTCCGCCTGCTGGTAAAAATCAGGATCGTATGCCGCCTGAAACTGCGGCACGCGTTGCAGGTCGCCGATCGTTTGGAGCTGGTACCGCTCGGCATCGGCGCGCCGAACCGTCATCATATAGCCGTTCTGGTACGCCATCGGTGGCAGGTACGTCAGCTGAAACTGCCGGGCCAGCAGCTGCTTGGCCTGCTGGTAGGCCTTTGCCGGCTGGTGCGGCACCGCCTGATCGGTTTTGACCAGCGACTGCAGCACCGTTCCTGTGAACTCGGGGTAGATGTCGATTTTGCCGCTGGTCAGGCCCTTGAACAGGAAGGCCGTCCCGCCAAAATTCGGCTTGACCGCCACGTGAACGCTTGGGTCCGCCGCCTGGATCAGGTCCTTGTACATATGGATCAGGACTTCAGGCTCCCCGCCCATTTTGCCGGCGATCGTGATGGTCTCCCGGTTGGCGTTCCGCCAGGTGGTGACGCCCAACGCGGTGCCACTGATCACCAGCAGCGCGACTGTGCCTCCGGCGAGCCACCGCCAGCTCCCGCGCGCCAAGAGCTTGATCATCGCGCTGGCGATCAGCGCAAGCGCGGCGGCCAGCCCGGCGCCGATGATCAGGGCCGCGTTATTGTTGGTCTGAATGCCGAGCAGAATATAGGTCCCCAGCCCTCCACCACCGATCAAAGCGGCCAGCGTGGCGGTGCCGATCACCATCACCGCAGCTAGGCGCAAACCGGTCAGGATCATCGGCATCGCCAGGGGCAGCTGCACCCGAAACAGCTTGAACCGCCGCGACACGCCAAACGCATCGGCGGCTTCGATCAACCGCGGGTCGATATTGGTCAGCCCCGCGTAGGTGTTGGAAAACACCGGCATGATGGCATACAGCACCAGCGCGATCAGGGCCGGTACCGTACCGATCCCGACCAGCGGGATCAGCAGGCCGAGGATGGCAAGGCTTGGAATAGTCTGGATCACACTCGCCACCTGCAGCACCGCTTCACCGGCCCGCCGGTGGTCGATCAACACCACTGCCAGCGGGATCGCGATAACCATCGTGATCAGCGTCGCCAACAGCGACAGCGCAAGGTGCTGCCCCAGTGCGCGCCAGATCTCCGCGCCGTTTTCCTGCCAATAAGTCAAAATGGCTTGGCTCATGCGCGCACCTCCTTTGTGCTGGCGAGGTAGGCAATCAAATCGGCTGGCTCAAGCACCGTCGGCCCCACCTGCACCGCCTGCGTGGGCGTCTGCCGCAGCACCTGTGCCCACGCCTGAAGGGTCGCAGTGGGCGCGAGCGCCTGCTCACCGGTCCCGGGATGGCCGAAGCCCGCCGCGATCACCTGGCGCAAATACTGCTGCGCATCGCGTGCGCCAGCGAAGAATTGGGCAACAAAGTCATTGGCCGGCGCGCCGAGCAGCTCGGCCGGGGTGCCGACCTGCTGCAGCTGGCCCGCGTGCATCACCGCCAGCCGGTCCGCCAGCGCCAATGCCTCGTCCATGTCGTGGGTGACAAAGACGATCGTTGTCTTCAACGCAGCGTGCAACTGGCGCACCAGTGCCTGCAGTTGCGTGCGTGACAGCGGGTCAAGCGCGGAGAACGGCTCGTCCATCAGAATGATATCGGGTTTGGCAGCCAGCGCGCGAATGATGCCAACACGCTGCGCCTCCCCGCCTGATAGCTCGCTGGGCTTGCGCGTCAAAAACCGCTCAGGCGAAAGCCCCACCTGCGTCAAAAGCTCTGTCACCCGTGCAGTTTGGGCGGCCTGCGACCACCCCAGCGTGGCCAGCGGCACCGCCACGTTTTGCGCGACGGTCATGTTCGGAAACAATGCGCCACCCTGCAGCACGTAGCCGATGCGCCGGCGCAGCGCCCGGACATCCGTCACCGCCGCCACGTCCGAATCGTCGATCAGGATCTGGCCGCTGGTCGGTGTGTTCAAGCGGTTGATCATCTTGAGCAGTGTGGTCTTGCCGCTGCCGCTCGGGCCGACCAGCACGAACAGCTCGTGACTGGCGATCGTCAGGCTGACCGCATCCAGCGCGCGCTGGTCGCCATACGCCTTGGTCACCTGTTTGAATGTGAGCATCGCACTTCCCCCTTGGCGCCCGCAAGCGCAGTTGTGTGTTTCATTATACGCGTTGCCCGCGTGAACGGTACCGTGGTTTGGCTTTGAGTCACATTTAGGGGCCAAACGGGTCATCTTCACCGTACCATGCTGACCCCAGCGCGCGCAAAAAACCATCCACCACCGCGATTCACGAAAAAACCGACCGAATGTTGACACCGTGTCACCCTTGTGCGATACTGGCCCAGTCGGTGACACGGTGTCACCAAGGAAGGAGCCATCCTATGGTCCACGCAACGTTCACCCGTCTGCCCGCCGCCAAACAGGCCCGGGTGCAGGCGGCCTTGCTGGCAGAGTTCAGCCATCACCCACTTCAAACCGCGCAGGTCGCCCGCATCGTTGATCAAGCGGGCATCGCGCGTGGCGCGTTTTATAAGTACTTCGATGACCTGACGGACGCCTACCAGTTCGTTTTTCAGGCGGCGCTCACCACCATTCACCAGGGGCTGCCTGCGCAGCCCAGCGCGACCAACACCGCCGCCTTTGTCGCGTCGATTCAGGCCTTCGTGGCCCAAACCGATGCCACCGGCTACCGAGCGCTGATCACGATGCACTACCGCTACAACGAAGGCTTTCTGGGGGCCACCCCCAGCGCGCTGGGCACCGGCCCGGACGCGGCCACACGCTGGGCGGTGACCACGCTGTACCACCAGACCGTGCGTGACATCCTGCTGGACCCCAGCACCGCGACCGCCCGCCTGGCGCAACTGCAAGCCGTTTTGACCAAAGGAGTCTAGTATGTTTCTAGCACTGAAAGAAATCAAAAAAGAAAAACTCCGCTCGGGGCTCATCGTCGCGATGATCGTCCTGATCGGCTACCTGATCTTCATCCTCACGAGCCTGGCCCTTGGCTTGGCGCGCCAAAACACCGACGCCATCAATTCGTGGGGGATTACCCGCATCACCCTGAACGACAACGCTAATGTCGACATGCGCCAGTCCTTTTTGACCAAGGCGCAGGTCGGCACGCTGACCGCAAAAGACGCGCTGATCGGCGAAACCGCCACAGTGGTCAAATCCGCTAAGCACAAGCAGGTGTCCGCCGTATTCATGGGGCTGCGCCAGCAGGACTTCATCGCCCGAAAGCTGGGTCTTGAAAGCGGCCGGCGCGTGGCGGGTAAGCGCGAGCTGGTCGCCGACACCGCCTTGAAGCTGGCTGGCTACAAGCTCGGCAGCAAGGTCACGCTCAATGACCACACCTTCACCATCGTCGGCTTTACCAATAACGCCAAGATCAATGTCGCCCCGATCGTCTACGGCGAGCTGAGTACCTGGCAGACGCTGCGCGGCATCGACTTCGGTCCCATCGCCAGTGCTGTGGTGTCTAAGCCTGGGAGCACTCGCAAGGCCACCGCGGGGACCAAGACCTACGCCAAGCAGACGCTGATCGACAAGCTGCCCGGCTACACCGCGCAGACCACGACCTTTGTCATGATGATCGCCTTTTTGATGGTGATCTCCCTGATCATCATCGCCGTCTTCTTGTACATCCTGACGATGCAAAAACTGCCCAACTACGCCGTGCTGCGCGTGCAAGGCATCCCCAGCCGCGTGCTAGTCGAAGCCACCGTCGCGCAGTCCGTACTGCTGGTGCTGAGCGGTTTAGTCGGCGCCACCGCGCTGACGGCACTGACCGCCGTGATGATCCCCGCCAGCGTCCCGATGGCCTTTGACGTGCCGCTCTTGGCCGCGGTCGGCCTCGGCCTGCTGGTCATGGCGCTGATCGGCGGACTGATCCCGATCCGCTCGGTGCTCAAAGTCGACCCGGTGTCCGTGATTGGAGGTTAACCCATGAGTTCATTCGCTGTGCAACATGTCAATCAAGTCTTCGGCACCGGCACCGCCCGCGTTCAGGTGCTGCACGATGTCAATTTCGAGGCCGAGCCCGGCACCCTGAGCCTGATCATGGGCCCGTCTGGTTCGGGCAAAAGCACCTTCCTGACGATCGCCGGGGGCCTCTTGACCCCCACCAGCGGCACCGTGACCGTCAACGGCGTTCGCTACACCGACCGCGCCAAAAAGGCGAAGGACGCCTTGCGCCTGAGCGAGATCGGGTTTATCCTGCAGGCCTACCACCTGCTGCCGTACCTGACCGTGGCCGACCAGTTCAAGCTGGTCGACAAGGTCAAGCCCAAGGGCAACCTGACCCCGGCCGCCTTGCAAAATGTGCTGGCGACGCTGGGCATTCAGGATCTGCTACACAAGTACCCGGCCGAACTGTCCGGTGGTCAGCAGCAGCGTGTGGCCATCGCCCGCGCCTTGTACCCCGACCCCGCCATCATCCTCGCCGACGAACCGACCGCCGCGCTGGACGGTAGCCGGGTCAAAGTCGTTGGTGCCTTGCTGCGCGACCTGGCGATTCGGCACCACAAGGCCGTCGTCGTGGTGACCCACGACAGCCGCCTCGTGGACTCAGCCGATGTGTTGTACCAGATGCAGGATGGGGTGCTGACCAAGCAGAATTAATCCCCCACTATCGTAACTAAAACGCGCGTCAATCGGCCTTTGATCGCCCGATGACGCGCGTTTTATTGTTATATTTGGGCTTCTGTCACCATATCGCCTCATACCACGCCCGCAGAACTGAGCCGCAGTTCGCATCTTTGTCACTGGTGGCAAACTTCCGGTCGCAACGCCCCGCCACTTATGCTATGATTGCGCTTAATTAATCTGAAAGGACTGAGGAAGGTATGGTATTCCCTAACTTATTGGTCATCCCTGTTAAGGAGGCTGCGCGCGCCTAGCGCACCAGATTCCTTAACGCGTTTGCGAAAGGAATAAAACATTGAATCCAAATGAAATTGTGACTGCGATGGGGCTGCCGGCAAGCGACCCCATTCAACTGATCCAAACCACGTACCATGTCCAGATAACCCAAGCGCTCGGCGTCAAACCCGGCATGCGCGTGCTGGAAGTCGGGTGTGGCCAAGGCGACATGACGGCGGCACTGGCCGCGGCCGTGGGCCCGACTGGCCACGTCACCGCCTACGACATCGCGGCGCCGGATTACGGCGCACCGCTCACCATCGGCCAGGCGCAGGCCAACCTCGCCGCCGGCCCGCTTGGTGCCCGCATCGACGTGCACCTACAAAGCGATGTCTTGCAGGCCAACTTTGCCCCGGCGCAGTTCGACCTGCTCGTCATCACTCACGCGGCCTGGTACTTCCCGTCCGCCGCAGCGTTCTCGCAGCTGCTGCTGGCGCTGGCCCCGGCGGTTCAGCGCATCGGCATCGCGGAGTGGTCGCTGGCCCTGCGCGACCCACAGCAAAACGGCCACCTACTGGCAGTTTTGATTCAAGCGGCGTACGCGGCCAAGCGGCCCGACCGCGCGGAAAACATTCGTACCCTGATCACACCTGCGCAACTCACCGCCACCCTTGTGGCCAATGGCTGGGCCTGCACCACCACGACCCACCCAACTGGCGCCATGCAGGACGGCGAATGGGAAATCGCACTCACCCGTCACGACTACGGCCCGATGATCGAGGCCGACGCGACGCTCACACCAACTGAGCGCGCGTACCTGACGGCGCTGTTGGCCACGCTTGACACGCAAGTCGACCACACACAGGCGCTGGACGCCTTCATCCTGACCGCCGTGCGCGACTGATCGATCGCCACCGCATTAACTGACCCCTGCCCTGCATTTGGCATTTTGCCTTTGCAGGGCTTTTTGATGCGATGACAGCAAAACCGCGCAACCCAAGTGTCAGGTTGCGCGGTTTCAGGTCACGCGTCAGGCACCACCCAGTGTTGCAATTCGTCTGCGTGCTGCACGCGCTTATAGGCCTCAACGACCAGCATCGGTAGCAGGCTGGCCCCGAGGACAATGCCCCACTGCCCCGCCGTCAAGCAGACGAGGCCTAGGGCGTGACTCAACACGGGGAGACTGCCAATGCCGACCAGCGCGACCAGGATCGCGCCAACGCTGAGGGTCAGCGGCCAATTGCAACGGAAGGTAGCCCAGCTCATGCGGCGCCGCGACTTGATCGGGAACAGGTCTAACACCGAGCCCATCGCCAGGACAAAGAACAGCATCGTCATACCCAGCACCGGCCCGCCACCCAACTGGAAGCGGCCCAAGGCGTAAACGCCGAGGATCAGGATCACATAGGTGGCCGTACGTACCGCCACCCGCTTGCCGAGCCCCGCCTGCCAGATGCTGGTGTGGCGGTCGATCGGTGCCATTTTCATCACGCCGGGTTCCGCCAGTTCGCGGCTGATGAAGAATCCTGGGATCCCGTCTGCCAACACATTGACGATCAGCATTTGCTCGGCGCTCAAGACGCCGCCCCAGCCCATCAGCACCGCAGCGATCATTGTAAAGATCTGGGCGAAGTTGACGGACACCAGGAACTCCACCGCCTTGGTGATGTTTTGGTACACCGTGCGGCCTTGGCGCACCGCCCGCACGATCGTGGCGAAGTTGTCATCGGTCAGGACAATGTCGGATGCGTTCTTGGCCACATCTGTCCCGGTGATGCCCATGGCGATGCCGACATCGGCCTGACGCAAAGCGGGGGCATCATTGACCCCGTCTCCCGTCATCGCCACCACTTCCCCTTGCGCCTGCCAGCACTTCACGATCCGCAGCTTATCTGCGGGAGTGGTGCGGGCAAACACGCGGATCTGGCCGATCTGATCCGTCAGCTCAGCATCCGTCATGGCCGCCAGCTGATCGCCGGTGATGGCGCGTTCGCCAGGGTGCAAGATGCCGATCTGGGTCGCAATGGCGCTGGCTGTCTGCAAGTGATCGCCGGTGATCATCACCGTGCGGATCCCGGCCTGCTGCGCAGTGCGAATCGCTTGGGGCACCGCTTCGCGCGGCGGGTCCATGATGCCGATCAGCCCCACCAACGTGAGCTGGTCCAGCTGGTTCATCCAATCCGCACCCGGCGCCTGGTCCAACCACTTGACCCCGGCCGCCAAAATCCGTAACCCCTGAGCCGCCATTTCGTCGTGTCGCCGCTGGCTTTCCGCGCGTTCACCGGCAAAATCGAGCCGGTCATACGCCCCCTTCACCACCACTAACCACCGGCCGTCATGCTGATGCAAGGTCGCCATGCGCTTCTTGGTCGAATCAAAGGGGTCTTCCGCTAACTGCGGATATTCGGCCTGCACGCGAGGCAGGTCCAGCGTCTTGGCCGCGAACCGGTACACGGCCACCCCGGTGGGGCTGCCCAGGATCGCGCCGTTCGCCCCTGTTGTGACGCCGGTCGCCAACCCCCATAAGGCGAGGTGGTCCGATGCGGGTGCCGCGCTGGTGCGCAGATCCAGTATCGGCCCTTGACCCGGCCACAAGTGCGTGGCGGTCATCTGGTTTTGCGTCAGCGTGCCGGTCTTATCGGAGGCAATCACGGTCACGTTCCCGATGGTTTCCACCGCTGTCATCCGCCGAACGATGGCATTTTGCTTAGCCATCTTCTGGACCCCGGCGGTCATGCTCAGCGTCACGATGACCGGCAGCGATTCTGGCACGGCGGCGATCGCCAGGCCCACTCCCAGCATCAGGCTCTCCGGCACCGACTCCTGATACAGGAGCACGGCGATCATGATCGTCACAAGCCCGCCGATGACGGCAACGGCGGACAGCCGCCTGCCGAGGTGGTCCAGCCGCTCGGCCAGCGGCGTCTTCACGGCCTGGGTGGTGTTCAGCATCGAGGCGATCTGGCCGATCTCAGTCTGCATCCCCGTCCCCACCACAAGTGCCGTGGCGGTAGCAGTCAAAATGGCGGTGCCGGAGTAAAGGGCCGGGTCCGCACGATTTTTTTCAACTGGTTCACTTTCGCCGGTCAGCATCGCCTCCTCAACCGTTAACGCGGTCGCCTGAACGATCCGGGCATCGGCTGGAATAGTGTCACCAGCCTTCAGCTGAAGCAGATCCCCTGGGACGAGTTCGCTTGATGGTAAGCTCAGACGCTCGCCATCGCGAACCACAATGGAGGTCTGCTCGTTCATCGCCTTCAGGCTGGCGAGGGCCTTTTCCGCCCGGCCTTCTTGATAGAGGCTAAGCCCCACATTCAAGCAGACGATGCCGCCGATCACGATCGGCTTCACCCACCCGCTGTCAGCGGTCAGTGCCAGATACACGGACAGCGCCACCGCAAACAACAGGATCAGCGAGGTGACATCACTGAGATGCTGCACCGTCCGGTGAATGAGGCTCTGCCGCGGCGCCTCGACCAGGCGGTTCTCCCCAAAGTGCGCGCGGTTGCGGCCCACCTGACCGGCTTGCAGGCCCTCGGTCGGGCTACTGTCAAAATGCGTTGCAATGGCTTGTGGCTCGGCTTCAAACCAGGTCTCGTTCACACGTGTCATATGCTTCCCCCTCAGTCTTTGGCAGCGACGTTCCTACCTACAATTATAATTTGCATAAGTTGATTATATGAACCAACATTTTTTTTGAATGTGTCGGGGCACGCGATCACGGGAGATGGCGCGACAGCCGCAAATACCAGTTGGACGTCCACATTTCAATTCGTTTGACCCACATGCGCTGAAGTTGGCTCGTTCGGGAGATCGTTCCAAACGCACGCGCCTCGCCGGGCTCATGCCCCTGAATCGCGCGTCACGAGCACACTGGCATCGATCAATCGTTCAGTCAGACGAATCGCGTCATCCACCGTGATGTCTTGGCGGTGAGACCAGTCCACCAACAGCTGCGTCAACCCAGCCGCAACGAAGCCATTGACGTAGTACGAATGGTTCATATCTGTCAGCTTAAGCGTGGCGATACACTCACGGGCGCTTTCAGTCAGAATATTGGTCAACCCATTAGCCAATAATGGGTTGAATATCGCTTGGTTACGCGAATAAAACGCAAAAAACAATGCCACTAAGGAATGAATGGTCAGGACTCTGGTGGCCAGTGCCGCGCGGTACTCGTCAAACACTTGTTGAATGCGGCGCTGAATGACTTCCTCCCGGGTGGCAAATAACGCATAAAACGTCTGTCGTGACACCCTGGCCGTATCAGTCAGCCTCCGGACGGTGATTTCAGAATAGGGCACCGTTTGTAGCAACGTGAACATCGCATCGACCAGCATGGCTTGAGACTTCAACGCAGTTGGATTGCTTCCAGTATACAAAGTTTGACACTTCCTTCCATTTGTTCGACTTGCCGCCATAACATTGACACCTGTCAGACTCCCCCTTATGATACAGCCTTGAACCGCATTTTAAAAAGGAGTGATTGAATATGACCCTTACCTTGCAACTCATTAGCGGAATTTGTTGGTCGCTTGTGTATGTCGAACTCATTCGTGGTGGCTTCCGCGACAAAACCTATGGCATGCCGCTGTTTGCCATCGCGCTCAATTTTTGCTGGGAATTCCTATACACCGGGGACGGATTCCTGACCGCGCCAGCTGATCCTCAGACCTGGGTCAACCTGGTCTGGACGCTCCTCGATTCAGTGATCCTCGTGACGTTCTTCAAATACGGTCGGCGTGAACTGCCCGCCATTTTGCAGCGTCACCACGTGTGGGTGATGCTGGTCGCGCTCATCACGAGTGCAGGCTTTCAGTTCGGCTTCTATCTGGAGTTTGGCGCACACTGGGGCGGCATCTATTCGGCATTCACTCAAAACGCGATCATGTCCATTCTGTTTGTAGTCATGGTCATCACCCGCAATAGCACCCGCGGCCTCAGCAAACTGGTGCTTTATGCGAAATGGCTTGGCACCCTTGCGCCCACCATTTTGGGCGGTCTCATTGAGCAGGTTGATGTGTTCGTCCTGATCGCAGGCGGCATTAGTTTTGCCTTCGATCTTTTGCTCATCGCAACGTTCGACCGCTTCCCCAGCCGCGATGCGACGACACGCTAATCAACGCATCCAATCGATCAGCACGAGGCTGAGCCAAAATGCGGCTTTAGCCCAGAGTATAAGCAGGCAGCCCCGCAAAACCCGAACTTAGGTTTTGTAGGGCTGCCTGCTTATACGGCCAGGGCGTCGCATTTTGGTCGTACTATTCTGGAATAGTCGTGATTCATTCTTGGGCCGTTAATTATGTCTCAGCCTCGTGCTGATTTGGCTTGGCTGGCTTGCTTAGACGTTGTGGTCATGAGTCGCCAGATGTGACCACTCACTTGAATCGTTTGGCAATCTCAGCCAATTGACTGAGGCTGGCCGCTAATTCCTCCCGTGCAGGGGCCCGATGGTTGATCAAAATAAAGTCAAGATCGCTCATCGCCATATTGACGAGCAAAAACCCGGTAAAGCTCGTTGGCGAAACGCCGAGCACCTGGTGATAGACTGCCGCAAATAGCTGCCGACACTGTGCGTCCAGTCCCTGCGCGCCGAGCGAAATCGTCCTAAGCCGCTGAATCGTTTCGGCCTGCCCACTTAGCTCATCAATTAAGGCGGACGAAAACAATTGATAACGGTCGCCTGCATCCGCGCCACGCTGGATGCCTTCCTGAATCGCTTTGCGCAACAAGTCAACCTCCTGCGTGATCACCTGCTCCGCTAACGCATAGAGACTGTCGTAGTGGGCGTAGAAGGTCGTTCGATCAACTCGACTGAGGCGGGCCAGCTCGGCAACGCTTAGTCGTTCAAAGCCCTGTTCGGTCAAGGCCGCAAGAAACGCGCGCTGAATATCAGCTTCCGTGCGCTGAAATCGGTAATCCGTCATCTTTGATGCCCCTTTGCTTTTGATTTTATTCTACATATTGTGGGGTAAAGCAACAACTGATGCATTATTTTCGTTCTGTCTTCTGGCGCGCCCTGATATGCTTTAACCGTAAACAAATTTCGCGCTAAACACTGAGAGGAGAATGGTTATGACTGAACTTAAAATCGAAATTACGATCGATGGGACCCCTGTGACCCAAGACGAACTAGCAAAGGTCCAAGAATGGCGGATCAAGCACGTACTGCAAGAGATGAAATCACTTGGCGCGGCGATCTCGCCCAGCGCCATCGAGATCAACCTGTTACCTTACCAAGACGCCAAGCAGTTACTCCTGGACACCAAGGCCAAGTATGCGGACCTTGAGACCATGAAGGCGTTGTACAAAGAACCCCTCGCGGCCTCCGACAAGTTCTGGAAAGCCGTTGCCGCCGAATCTAACGGCAATCAAAACCTTCAAGCGGGACAGGTGTTTATGCACGTTGAAGGCGTCTCGATGCCGCAGCTGCAAGCCGTCATGGGCGGTGAGCTGGGCAGCGATTTTGCCGCCATCATCAACCCTGAGCACTTCTACTCGGTGGGGAACACCATCACCGGCCAGCACATTATTGAGACCTTCGGCTGCTTCGGTGAGCCAACCGAAATGACCCTTTATCCGGAAACCGGCGACTTCAAGCCGCTTACGCCCGACCCGACCTACCCGATCCAGATGAACGGCTGGGTCGCGCTCGCAAGCGATGATGACAAGCTCGGGTATGGTTGGCGTGCGTACCACCAGATCCGCCCAACCGCCACCGGGTTTGATGCGATCTTAGCGGCATACCTGCCAAGTGCCACGCCGCAAGAGATCATTAACGGCCACAAGTGGCACTTAGCCGTTGAGTTCTCCGAGATGCTCAAGTTTGCCGTCGCGCATGCTAAAGAATAGAAAATGGAGGGATAAGCATGAAATTTCTAAGACGTCGCTGGTACGACATCGGCCTGGTCGCGGGCTTGATCACTGCACTCGTCCTGATTTTCATCTGGTCAGACATCTCGGTGATCCAACGCCTTTTGCTGATGAACTTCATCGCCATGACGGTTCATGAGTTTGAAGAGTTTGGGTTCCCAGGGGGGATGCCGATCCTGCTGAATCAAGTCAAGGCCAAAAGCGAGACCCCTGATCGCTACCCAATGAACCAAAACGGGGTGATGGTGGGAAACCTGATCACCGTTTACGGGTTCTACCTTCTATCCGCATTCTTCCCGGATCAGATCTGGTTCGGGCTGGCTGGGGTGCTGATCGGCTTTCTGCAAACGCCAGTCCACGTCGGCGTTGCGGTAATGCTGCGCAACATCTATGCGCCGGGGAACCTGGCCGTCTTCTTGGGCCATACTCCGGTCGGGTGCTATTTCATCTACTACGGCTTACAGCACCACTTGATCAGCGGCATGGACTGGCTATTTGCCGCGCTACTGGCAATTTTCAATGCCACGGTGATCGTCGCCTTGCTTGGCTACAAAGTGCTGGCTGACAAGCATTCTCCTTATCCGTTCGCCGACGAAGAGATGCACCGACCTTGGATGTTGAAACAGATCGCTCGAATGAAATCGTCAGGCACAGGTTTCTGACCCACATCCCAATCAACTACCCAGTCACCGAATATGGGCTTGTCCTCAGCAACATCGAGGCTAACACAAAACCGGTCACGGCGCATGAAGTGCGCATGACCGGTTTTGTGTTAGCCCTGTGTCAATTCATCGATCATTGCTGCGAACTTCTTCTTGATCGGTGGCAGCGGAATCATGTTGCGAAGCTCTTTGAGCGGCTTCCCCTTCATCATCCCAACGGACGGCCGATCGACCAGATCGCCGAGATGCTTGCGGGCGATTTCGCGTCCTTCTTCGGTATCGAGTACTTCTGCAAAGGTACTATCTTCTGTAAATTTAGCCATTATGATCGTCCTTTCTATCTTCGTCTTAAAGTGCGCCTGCCGCCGCCTTGACCAGCCCAAGGAATTCACTGGCCAGATGGATCTTGTGTCCATCCACCAATTCCTGCGGGGTGCCTTGCGGGAAGAACACGGTCAGCAGCATATCTAACCCACCATCCACTTCACGAATGAAATGGCCGGCCAGCGTGTGCATGTCGGTGCCGTCCCCCAACTGGGAGTAGCCGATGGTGAATGGCATGTAGTCCGCATCGATTTTGATCGGTAACTTGGTTTCTGGTGCAAACACGATCTGCATCAGGTTCGGTCCGCCGAACATCCCCATTCCCTCAAAACCGGTCGGGACGTCGTTGGCCATGACGTGCCCGTAATGCTCTGGGTTGGCCGCCAGCGAAGAGCTATCGCCAGCCATGGCGGCCATCAGCCCTTCGCCGAGGTCATCCATCGTCACGCCTTTCACATGCATTGTGGTGATACACGGCATAGTCGGGGCATTGGAGTCATAATTCGCCACGATGTCCTTCCACATCCGATCGGTGCGGGCGATTTCATCCTGATACAGGTCGAGGAGCTTATCCGTTCCCAGCCGCATCCGAGTCTCTAGCGACACGCGCGCGGCGTCTTTTTTGCTCATAAAATCAACATCTAGGTAGGACACGGGTTGTCCATCGTCCAGCACGTCCACGCCAAGGTGAATCATTTCATGAAGCACGTGCTTGTTGCGCTCAAACTCAAACGCCTCAATCATACTTTGGGAATACTTGTTCCCATCGATTTCAAAACTGACTTCATAATTCATTCAATCAGACCTCCATCGGGTTAGCTTGAGTAACTTCCATAACATAAGCATATCAGCCTCTGGTGCCGGGAGATAGCCGCCGATCTGAGGCAATTTTAGCCAAAATGTCTCACATTCACACCGCATAGTGCTACCATTTAATTGAGATGAGGTGAGTTCATGAACAAACGCGAACGCGCAAACGATCAAGTCAAACTGAAACTGGAAAACGCGTTATTTGAGCTACTCGCAAAGGAGCGCTTCTCCAACATTACCGTGACCGCGTTGATCACAACGGCCGGCGTGGCGCGAGCATCGTACTACCGCAACTTCGATAGCAAAGAAGCCATCATCGAGTCGTACATGGCCCGCCAACGCCAGGTCGTGGCCAAGGCAATTGCCTTTTCGCAAACAGCGCGCGACTTGTTCATCACCGATAAGTTGACCATCAGCTTGACCCATTATCGCCAGCAGCAGGCACGGCTCCTGTTGCTTTACGACCAAGGGCTCGGGACGGCGTTCTTGGAGGAGATGAACCGCTTTGCCGAAGCAATGCTGGGGTATATGCCCCGCCACTCGATCACGCGCTATCAGATCTACTTCTTGGCCGGGGCCATGTTCAATATGACCCTCCAGTGGCTACGCGAAGGTGCGCGCGACGAGCCTGCCGCTTTAGCCCACGAGTTTACCCGCCTGCTCCAAAACAGCATGGCCACCCTTATCTCCCCCACCGCTGAGGCAGAAATCGGCGCAGCAAAAAAAGCCGATCCGCGCAATGACACAAATACCACTCATGCCACTCGTGTGACGCTTGAGATCCCCACCGAACAACCCAGACATACGCTACTACGCGAAGGGAACGGTCAGCTACACCGATGCGACCGGGCACCAGTCAACCAGCCATGGCGACATGATCTATGAATATGCCTACCTTGGCAAGCCAGATTCCGAAGCACACATCTAGCCGCAAGAAAATCAATCACAACAATAATCGCCGTGTAGAGACCCCTGCCTCTGCACGGCGATTTGCATTAGGCATTCGGCTGTGGCGAAACGCCGTGCAAAATCGCGGCCACCACCTGCTGGGTCACCGATTCAACATCGAGCGGTGTCTCCGCCATCAGGAGGTTAGGCAAAACGTAGCCGAGCATAATTCCCGTTACGCAGCGGATGATCCGCATCGGCGGCCAAGGCAACAGCTCACCACGCGACTGATAGGACGCAAACAGTTTATCGACCCGCCCATCAAACACTGAACGTAATCGAACCGTTAAGCGTTGTAAGAGGGTTGGATCCTTGCTGATCTCTTGAAGTAAAATCCTCAGCGCAGCCCGGTTATGCATCGCATAGGACAATCGATCTGCCACGGCGTAGCTGAGTAGATCAGCAAGCGACGTTTCTGGTCGCGCTGCTAAGTCGCCGATAAATTGCTCTGCGACTTCCGGAATGATTTCATTTTCAAGTGGTGCCAGCAGCGTCTCGAGAATCACGCGCTTGGTCTTGAAGCGTTTGTACACGGTGCCTTCTGCCACCCCGGCCATCTCGGCAATTTCCTTGGTCGAGGTGTTTTCATACCCTTTTTTGGCAAACAGGACCAGGCTTGCCCTCAGGACCGCACGCTGACGATTAGACAACGAGGTATGTTCATAGTAACGACTTAGTATCCCATTTTCTTCGTACTGCTTCATCGATGCCCTCCTATTTCATGCACGCGTGCTGCCAGCCCGCGATGTCTTTGGCGATGAACGGGCCAGTGGCTGAGCGCCCATAAACAGCCTCAAAGACCGCCTGCTTTTGCGCGTAGTCCTGCGCCATCATGCGCTTGGCGTTCGCCGCGATCGTAGCGTTCGCCACCGGTTGAACCGTGGGCAGGATGTGCATCTGGAAGCGGACGCGATTGAAGTCGGCACTGATCGGCTGTGCCGTGGACTGCATCGTGACAAAGCAGGAAACGATCGGCACCCCAAACCGCGCCGCGTAATAATAAGCCCCGCGCATCGGCGGCCGTGGGCGCGTGTAGTTGAACCACATTTCAGCTTCGGGGTAAATGAGAATGAACCGCCCCGCTGCCAGCGACTGTTGCAACAATGTTGGAAAGGCACGCCCCATATAATGCGCCGAAGTGCTGACCGGGATGGTGTCCGCGTAGTTCATCAGGTAGCCCAAGAAGCCGCCCATTTGCAAATTCGTCAGCTGGCTGACGATCATCAGTCGGTGCGGCGTCACGGCCTTGCGCACGATCATGTTCTCCACCGGCGAAAAGTGATTGCTCGTTACGATGGCGCCACCGGTGATCCCCGTCAGATTCTCCCGGCCGATCACGTCAACCTGCGCCGTTTCCAGCCGAGTCACCGCACCCATCGCAAGCCGCGCAATTGCGGTGTTAACCTTGAACGCAAGCCCTGACCGGCGCCGCAGATAATCGGTCGTGAGGCGCTCCTGCACCGCCAGATCCAGCTGGGGGTCGTTGGTTTCGACCTTTGCGTGCCAATCACCGGCTTGCGCTGCCCGGGCAATGTTAGCGACCACTGCGGTTCGATCCCCGCGCATGAGCCGCTCCGCGATCACAGGCGCACCGTCCCGGTGTCAGCTTGAACGGCAGCGAACGTGACCGCGGCGGTTTCGGTCGTCTGTTGCGCCTTGGCCACCAGCTTTTGCATCCGGTCTTGATCATGTGCCGCCCCAGCAGGGCCGAACGCCTGCTGCATGGCGGCCAGCCGCTCGCGCACGGCGGTGGTTTGCGCATACCGCCAGAAGTGTTCCCCATAATCCACGGTTTGGTAGTGCCAGGGCTTATTGAACAGGTTGTAATGAATCAGCTTCGGGGCCGGTTCCCCTGGGGCCTGGACATTCCACTGACTGGCAAGCAGAACCAGCTGATCATGTGCTATGGCGTTGATGTAATCCTGATCCGGGGCAATGCTGGCAAAATGGTACTGGTTCAGAAGCGTCAGGAAGTGGGCCGAGAAGTGCTGCGCACGCATCGCCTTGAGATTCATCACCAGCACACCAGAATTGACGTATTGTTCAGCCGGTACACCCACCACGCGTTCGGCATAAGCGGCGGTGATCGGGTCACCCGCAATGAAGGGATCCGGTGCCGCTGCGACTAGGGCATGACGCACATCGGTGGCAAAAAGCGTTGCAACATCTGCTTCACAGATCACATCGGCATCCAGATACAGCGCCTTGTCAAGCTCGGGGAACATGTCCGCAATGAACAGCCGATAGTAAATCGTCAGCGTGAAATAGTCTGCACGAAGCGTATTGCCATGGTCGTTGACCTGAGCGCGCAGTTTGTCGGCCATGGACACAAAGTCAATGGCAACATTGGACGTTGTCAGATCCGCTAACGACTGGACTGAGTCATCAGCCAGTCCCTGGTTCAGGATCGTGAGGTGATAGGTCTTGGCTGGATCAGCGTTGGTGATCAGCGACTGAATTGCGGCACAAAGCGGCGCGACATATTTTTCGTCGACTGCAAAGAAAATCGGAATCATGCGAAGTCTTATCCTTTCAGTTGATCTGCGAGTTGGCGGTAGTCCAGCAGCAGATCATCGTATTCATGAAGGTGTAGCTGTGCGTGGACCTGGTCAACCTGCCAAGGCTTGACCGTGAGGGTGTGGATCCAAGGCCACAACCGAAAGCTGGTGGTGAAATGCTGAAACACCGTGTTCCGGTGCACTCGCCGCTGGTCATTGTAGCGCCTGGCCGCAATACGCTTGTGCTGCGCGAGTTTATTCAGCGCCGATTGATCTGGCATGAACAGCTGCTGGGTTTGACAAAGGGCGCGCGCTTTTTGAAGCAGCCCAGTTTGGCGGCATTCCGCTAAGTTCATCAGTAAAACACCGGAGTTGATATAGTCGGCCATACGCCACTGATTGTGAAAGAACCAGCGGCCGTAATAATCGAGCACCCCGACCAGCTCCGTGTTTGTCAAGTCCTGATAGTAAAACGCGCTGGGGTCGCGCCGGCAGATCACATCCGTGTCGAGGTACAGTAAGCGATCGGGCAAGCCCGCGACTTGATCCGCATAAAGGCGCAACATACAGTACGGCGTGGAAACCGTCTCCAGATTGGCCGTTGGCGGGGTGGCCACAACCATCGTGGTAATATCATGCCGTGTCACCGTGGCGGCCGGTTGCTTCGCCTGAACCAAACCGGTAAGCAACCGTGTCACCCGTTCCGGCAACGGCTGATAGACTTTGGTGGCACTCGCAAGCGTCGCGGTCAAAATGTGGATATGGAGCGGCTCCTGGACATGCTTGAGCAAAGAAAGCGTCGCGATCAGCAAGCCATCCGCCATATTTGCGTCACCGCAGAATAATAGATTCATTGTGCCTTCTCCCTTCGCCGGTACTGGATCGGTTCCACCGTGTTTGCCTGAGCCCGCCAGCACATCGTCGCATGGACCTGTTGCGCCAACTGTTGGCGCTGCACTTGACGCGACCAACTCGGATCAGGCCAAAAAGGACCATCGAGGTACGCGGTGATGCGCGGACGGCCCCAAAAGCCAGGCTGATACGTGTTCGTCTGCACGAACACCGGTGCTTTTGCTGCAACGGGGTAATGAAATGCGCCTGTCACGAACGGCCGAATTTGAGTGGCAAATGGCCATACATGCGCTTCTGGATAGAGGGTCACGATTGCACCGTCAGCGATCGCTTGCGCCACCGTCTGCCCAAACGCGTGCAACCCCCGCGGATGACTGGGTAAAATCAGCCCGCCGCCGCGTGGAATGAGCCTGCCCAACACCGGAACAGCCAAATTCGCGGCTGCGGCGACAACGTAAACCGGCCGACTTTGCCCCAAAACAAAGGGCATGAACGCATCACCGACTGGTTGCGTATGATTCACGAAAAGAAAGCAGCCGCCGGTGCACTGCCGCAACTTTTCCGCTCCAATGAAGTGATACTGACGCCAGGGTTGAATCACCAGTTGACCGAACCACCGCGCCCCGGCCGCAATAAGTCGCCGAGAGCGGTCCGATGACTGACCCGTGATCGATGCCATGCGATCAGCGCTACCTTGCGCGGGTTTCAAGGTCACCATCTCGTCATCAAAGCTCGTGAAATAGCGAATCTTGGTCATGTGAGTCACTCCGTTTCATAAGTGAGTGCGCAATCACTTTGGGTAAGAAAGAAAACCGCCAAGGCTGACGCTAGTGGCGGTCTCCGTCTTAATTGTTGAATTTCCAAAACACTTCTGTTGGCCATCCTAATACGGTTGGTAATAAATGACAACGACACAATCGTCAAAAGTGTTGGTTATCGAAATTCTCGCGAGTTCGTCCGCTAGCCGTAAAAGCCTGTAATCAAACGTCTTGTCAACATACGCTTCAGGGAAAAAACGCCGCATCACGCAAATGCAGGGCCAGTTTACCGCAACTGGCCCTGCATTTGCGTGCTTCTTATCCACTCTGACTAGCTCAGTAGTTGCTGTAAGTCGGCCACGCCCGTAATCACCCGGTCCGCCCCCTGCTGATCCAGCATGTAGCCCGTCGGCTTCACCGCCCACGTTTCGATCCCAGCCCCGGTGGCCGCCGCGATCCCGGTTGGGCTGTCCTCGATGGCCACACAGCTGGCGGCCGGCAACTGAAGGCGGTCTAGCGCGGTCAGGTAGATCATGGGATCCGGTTTATTCCGCGTGATGTCCTCGCCGCTGATGACTTCATTGAACAAGTCGGTAACGTCCGCTGACTTGAGGAACATTTCCAAGTAGGGCATCGGACCGGCAGACGCCAGCGCCACCCGGTAGTGGTGCGCCTGCAACCACACCAAGGTCTCGCGGACACCGGGCTTCAGAATGGCTTTGAAATCGATCGGCTGAGAAAAGATTTTGGTCATGTACGCTTTTTTCTGCGCCGCGCGTTCCTCAGGATCGTCAAATAGCAACGCCCAGCCAGCGTCCTCCGGCAACCCAGCCGTTTCGGCAAGGGTGAAGTGCTGCGGCGTGGCATCGGTTTCGGCGAACGTCTCCTGCTTGACCCGAAAATACCAGCTTTCACTGTCGATCAGCACGCCGTCCATGTCAAAAATCACTGCCTGTTTTGTCACGTTTTTTCCTCCTCGTCTCATACCTGCATCGCGTGGATTAATGCATCAAATCACATGCAGACACGCCGTTCTGACTATTCAAGCCAAGACGGCATCATCTAACTATTCTAACGCAACTCATCGCTTCTGCCAAAAAGCGCTTTACTTCCCATTTTACAGCTAACAACACCGCGACCTTTCAAGCGTGTCGCTTGTCACGTCCCCAAGTCTCACTGAATGTGACACAGAACACAAAAAAGTCGGCCACATGTTGCACCACTTTATGGTTTGGCTTAATCTGTAGTAAGTGATCACTCACCAAAACAAAAGAGTGAGCCCCGTGAGGAGGAAACACGATGGCAGAAGCCCTAATCGTCTACGCAAGTTTAACCGGCAATAATGAAACCATTGCCACCTATGTTGAAGAACGGCTCAAGGCCGCTGGAATAGATGTCACGAGCCAAGAGATGTCCCAAGCGGTCGCCGACGACCTGCAAGACGTTGACCTCTGCGTGGTCGCCTCATACACCTATTCCGGCGTCACAGACGGCGAGCTTCCCGATGAAGCCCTCGACTTTTACGAGGACTTGCAGACCCTTGACCTCAGCGATCAGGTCTTTGGGGTCTGTGGTAGCGGGGATACGACCTACGCACAATTCGCCACCGCAGTAGATATGTTCGAGCAGGTCTTCAAGGCCACCGGTGCCACGCAAGGGAGCCCGAGTGTCAAGATTGATTTGGCGCCAACCGCAGACGATTTTGCCCAGTTAGACCAATTCACTGACAAGTTAGTTGAAGCCGTCAACGCGTGAGGGATTAATATGACTGATCAATTATTCGGCGGGATCGACGTCGGGTCAACCACCGTCAAGCTCGTGGTCATGGATGCCGACCACCAGACGAAATTCGCCCGGTATGAACGGCATTACTCAGATGTCAAAACCGCCAGCAAGAAAATTATCCAAGAAGCGATCGATGAGCTAGGGCCACTGACCCACCTTTCATGTACCATCACCGGCTCCGGCGGGATGGGTCTCGCCACCATGCTCGACCTCGCTTTCATCCAGGAGGTGATCGCCTGCACGAAAACCGTGGAGACGCTCATTCCGGAAACCGATGTCGCCATTGAACTCGGCGGTGAGGATGCGAAGATCACCTTCTTCGGCGCCAGCTTGGAGCAGCGCATGAACGGCTCCTGCGCCGGGGGGACCGGGGCGTTCATCGACCAAATGGCCACGCTGCTCAAAACAGACGCCGATGGCCTCAACGAGCTGGCCAAGGATGCCCAAACCATCCACCCCATCGCCAATCGCTGCGGGGTATTCGCCAAAACAGACGTGCAGCCGCTGATCAACGATGGGGTGGCCAAGGCGGACATCGCCGCCTCTATTTTTCAGGCTGTCGTCAACCAAACCATCTCCGGTCTGGCCGCCGGTCACAAGATTCGTGGCCACGTGGCCTTTCTCGGTGGCCCACTTTACTTCATGGACCAGCTGCGGGCACGGTTTATTCAGACGCTTCAGCTCACCCCTGACGAAGTAATTTTCCCAGCCGACCCGCAGCTCTTCGTGGCCAAAGGGGCGGCGATTTATGCCGCCGACAAGCCACAGACGACCCTGGTCGGCCTGTTGGATCGCCTGACGCACGGTGACGACTCCGCGATGAAACCGGCCCACTCGCTGACGCCGCTATTTGAAGACGACAACGAGCTCCAAGAGTTCCGCAAGCGGCACGCCCAAGCCCAAGTCGAGACCCGCGACCTCGCCAGCTACCAAGGGGTGGCCTTCTTAGGTATCGATGCCGGCTCCACGACCACTAAGGTCGCCTTGATGAGCGACGACAAGAAGTTGCTGTACACCTATTACGACAGCAATGATGGCGACCCGCTCGAAAAAACCAAGCAGATCATGCGCGACCTATACGCCAAGCTGCCGGATGGCATCGTCATCGGGAAGGCCGCCGTCACGGGCTATGGCGAGCATCTGATCAAAAATGCGCTGATGGTCGACGTCGGCGAAGTGGAAACCGTGGCGCACTACCAAGCCGCGGCGTACTTTCAGCCCGATGTGGACTTCATCCTTGACATCGGCGGCCAGGACATGAAGGCCATGACCATCAAGAATCAGGCCCTGTCTACCATCAAACTCAACGAAGCCTGTTCCAGTGGGTGTGGCTCTTTTCTTGAGACGTTTGCGACCAGCCTGAACTACGACATCCGTGACTTTGCTCAGGCCGCCTTGTTGGCGCAGCATCCCTCCGACCTCGGCTCGCGGTGCACGGTGTTCATGAACTCCAAGGTCAAGCAGGTGCAAAAAGAAGGCGCCACGATCGGCGACATCGCCGCCGGGCTGTCCGTGTCCATCATCAAAAACGCGCTGTTCAAGGTCATCAAGATGCACAAGGCCGAAGACATGGGTACCCACATCGTCTGCCAAGGCGGGACCTTCTACAACGAAGCCGTGCTGCGCGCCTTTGAACAAATCGCCGGCGTCAACGTCATTCGGCCCAACATTGCCGGCCTGATGGGCGCTTACGGGGCCGCTTTGATTGCCCAAAGCAACTACACCGCAGGCGATCAAACCACCATGCTGCACCCGGACCAGATGGACGACTTGAGCTTTACCAAAGAGTACATGCACTGCGGCGGCTGTGAAAACAACTGTGCCCTGACCATCACCGTCTTCAACGATGGACGCCGCTTCGTCACCGGCAACCGGTGCGAAAAAGGCGAGGCCCGCGGGCTCAAGATGCGCCAGCCTAAGGAAAACGGCAAGATCAACCTGGTGCAAGAGAAGTACAAGCGATTGTTCTCCTATCGGCCAATGCGCAAGAAACTAGCCACGCGCGGCACCGTGGGGCTTCCGCGGGTGCTGAACATGTACGAGAATTACCCGTTGTGGCAAACGTTTTTCACCGCCCTCAAGATCCGCGCCGAGCTTTCGCCGAAGGGCACCGCGGCACAGTACGAAAAAGGGATGGAAACCATTCCTTCCGACACTGTCTGCTACCCAGCCAAACAGGTGCACGGGCACATTCAGGCCCTCATCGAAAAAGGCTACGCGCACATTTTCTACCCCGCGGTGGTTTACGAAGTCAACGAAAACAAAGGCGCTGACAACCACTTCAACTGCCCGATCGTTCAGAGCTACCCGGCGGTGATCCGTAATAACGTTGATGAAATCACCAACGGTCAAGTCGACTTCATCGATCCATACCTCAACCTGGCCGACCATGCCGGCACCGCGGCCAACCTGTATACCGCCTTCAAGGACTGGGGCATCACCAAGTCAGAAATCGAAGCTGCCCTTGACGCCGGCTACAAGGAGCTGGCGCACTTCCACCAGCAGATTCAAAACCGCGGAGAAGACACGCTGAAGATGCTGATGCACACCGGTGAACACGGGATCGTCTTGGCCGGCCGCCCGTACCATCTGGATCCTGAAGTCAACCACGGCATCGCCCAACTGATGACGGCAGAGGGCTTCCACGTCCTGACCGAGGACTCGATCGCGCACTTGGGCGATGTTGACGGGCTGCGGGTCGTCAACCAGTGGGTCTACCATTCCCGGCTGTACGCCGCAGCCAAAATCGCCGCCAAAACACCGCAGCTGGAGTTCGTGCAGCTCAACTCATTCGGCTGCGGGCTCGATGCGATCGACACCGACCAAGTCGAGGAGATCATGAGCCAGTACAATCGCCTTTACACGAGCCTGAAGATCGACGAAGGTACCAACATGGGAGCCATTCGTATTCGGCTCCGCAGTCTCAAGGCAGCGGTGCGCGAACGCGAAGGCCGCAATGTGCTGCCGCTTAAGCTTCACGAAGATGTTGCGCCAGTTGATTTTACCCAAGAAATGAAGCAAAACGGTTATACGCTCCTGCTGCCGATGATGTCCCCCATTCATCAGCACGGGCTCGTGGATGTTGCGCTACAGGCCTCTGGCTACAACGTGGTCAACCTGCCCATGGAAGACCATCAGGCGATCGATGTCGGTCAGCGGTTCGTCAACAACGATGCCTGCTATCCGGCCATCATCTCCATCGGTCAGATGCTTGA
The DNA here is from genome assembly GCF_003946115.1 of Lacticaseibacillus daqingensis. GTDB lineage: Bacteria > Bacillota > Bacilli > Lactobacillales > Lactobacillaceae > Lacticaseibacillus > Lacticaseibacillus daqingensis. The sequence continues at coordinate 277,873 of NZ_RHOH01000003.1, forward strand.
AGCGCTGCAATCCGGCCAGTATGACCTCAATAAGACCGCGGTGATGATGACGCAAACCGGTGGGGGCTGCCGCGCCACGAACTACATCCCGCTGATTCGCAAGGCGCTGCAAGACGCCGGCTTCGAGAACATTCCGGTGGTGTCCCTGTCCCTAGGGAACCAAGGGGTGGAAGAGACGCCAGGCTTCAAGTTCACCCTGCCCCTGCTGCGGCGGGTCGCCATCGCCTTTCTTTACGGCGACCTGTTCGAACGGGTCGTCTATCATACTCGGCCCTATGAAGTCGAGAAAGGCAGCGTTGATCGGCTCCACGAGCAGTGGCTTGCGGTCGTTCGCCCATCGATCGAAAAAGGCAGCTTCCGCGCCTTCAAGAAGAACGTCGAGCAGATCGTGTCAGATTTTGACACCATTCCGCTGCGCCACGTGGTGAAACCCAAGGTCGGGGTGGTCGGCGAGATCTTGGTCAAGTACTCCCCCATCGCGAACAATGACATCGTCCGCCTGCTGGAGCGCGAAGGTGCAGAAGCGGTCGTGCCAGACATTGTGGGCTTCATGAACTACTCTCTGTACAACCAAATCTACAAGTACGAGTACCTAGGCAGTAAGGTCTCGGCCAAGTGGTTCGGTGAGTTTGCCCTGCAGGTTATCCGCTGGTGCGAGCTGCCGATGCAAAAGGCCCTGACTCGCTCCAAGCGCTTCGACGGCATTGCGGCCATCGATGAGGTGGCCAAGGGCGCAGCCAAGATCCTGTCCTTGGGCAACCAAACCGGTGAAGGCTGGTTCCTGACCGGTGAAATGGTTGAGTTGCTGAAGTCCGGCGTGCCGAATATTATCTGCATGCAACCCTTCGGCTGCCTGCCGAACCACATTGTCGGCAAAGGAATGGTCAAGGCGCTGCGGCGCCAGTTCCCTGGTGCCAACATCGCGCCGATCGACTACGATCCCGGCACCAGCGTGGTCAACCAGCTGAACCGAATTCGGCTCATGCTGGCCACCGCCAACAAGCACTTGGCCGAAGACCAGCCCGCCGTGGCGGCAACCAATGGGTGACGCGATGAGCGAGTTTACCGACCGGGCCTTGACGTGCCTGGAGCAGGTCATTGACCCCGAACTGGGCGTTGACCTTGTGAACCTAGGGCTGATCTATGACTTGGCGCTCAGCGATAGCGGCATCTGCACGGTCACCATGACGCTGACCACCATGGGCTGCCCGCTGACAGGCTATCTCAACGAAGCGATCGATACCGCGCTCAGCCGGCTCCCCGAGGTGCGCACGGTCAACATCGAACTCGTGTGGACGCCAAAGTGGACCACCGAGCGCATGTCGCGCGGGGCAAAGCTGATGCTGGGGCTGCACTGAGCCACCAACAAGCCGATCACGCCTGCACCGAACGTCCAGCGGTTAATGGTCAACAAAGATTCGCCAAACAGTCCACTGACTTGATTTGTCGGTGGATTTTTTGGCGGTGCTTTGGTGGCGTTGTGGGTCCTTGACTGCGGCAATCGCTGGCAAAAAAAGTGCCGACCAACTATCCATCGCTGGCCGACACTTTTGATGCGCACACTTGACTCACTTTCGCTTCGGAACGAAGTGCTGGATGAACTGGAAGCGTTCCGCATTAGAGAGTTCGTAAAAATAGGCGAACACCGCGAAGCAAACCGCCCCAACCAGGTTAACGAATAAGTCTTTCATCGTATCATGCAACCCAATATCAAGATAACCATTGATCGACTTGGTCGCGGTTTGTCCATCACGGGCTTGATAACTAATCACCGTCCGATCGATCTCAGGCAGTTGCACCCTTGAATCATCCGCACTAAGCGCAACGCTGTTGATGGTATGGACGATGCGATCCTTCTGCATATCGAGCCCCAGCACATTGTCCGCCGTGTACTCCCCGAATTCCCATAACACCCCGATGGTCATTGAGAAACTGAACGTCAAAATCGCAATAAAGACCGGCGATAGGCGAACGCGCTTGGCGTTGTGATTCAGCAGTTCAACAAGTGACAGGCCCACCCCCGCCGCAAGAAAGCCATTCAGTGTGTGTAATGCGGTGTCCCACAGCGGAAACGTGTTGTAAAAATTGCGCATTTCGCCCAGGTTCATCGCACTGAAGATAAAGCAGATGATGAACCCTTCGAAAAGATTGGGGATCTCAATTTTGAGGAAGCGGACGATCGCCCACGGTAGCGCATATAAGGCAAACGTCAAAAGCAGAATGCCAACGCCTTCCCAGCGCTGCAGGTACAGTTGACTCAGCAGCATGCCAAGCGTGATCAGGCGAAACGCCGCATAGAGCCGACGTGTTCCGCGCTTGGCATAAGGCGTACTGCGCATCAACCCATTACGGATTTTTGTCATCATGTGATGCCTCTCAAGTCTCATCCCGGTGTCACAGTCAGTGGATCATCTCATGGGGTAAGGTCCCCACGATTCTTAAAGCGATGGCAGCAAAATCCGCCGGTGATTCTTTAAAATTCCGCCGCACCCACTCATTGATCATGCTGCTCAAAATCCCCGTCACAACCGCCAGCGCATAGCCTTCTGGGACCGCCAGTCGATCAATAATATGATTTCTTTCCCAGGTCATTCGAATGGCTGCCGTCAACTTTCCAACAAACCCGGGATCCCCTTTGATCGGATCAAGCAGTAAGGCTAAGAAGCGACCATTGGCGCGCAGGTAGGCGAAAATCGGAGTGGCTTGGGTGATCATTTCCGGTGAGTTGAGGATGCGCTCTGGCCGCAGGTACAGCTCCGCTGGAAGTGCCCGTTCGATCGTGTTGATCCCGTTAAGCAAGTCATCCTCAAGCGCTTCGAGCAAGTCTCGTTTGTCCTGGTAATGCGCATAAAAAGTGGTGCGGTTGATTTTGGCCTGGCTGATCAACTGCGTCACCGTGATCTTGTCGTACCCATCTTTTGCCATCAAGCGAATAAACGTCTGGCGCAATGCCGATTCAGTCCGCTGAAATCTTGGATCATCTGCCATGATCGTCCTCCCAATCAGAAGTTTCTCAACACCTGTATATCATACCCATGTTTCAGTGGAATACTCAAGCAGTCATCTCAACTGTTTTTTTACGATTGCTAACCAACATATTTCGCTTTTTTGTCGGTTGAGTCACACCTGTTCTAATGGCATATTAGACTACGTTATCCAACAAGTGTTCGTCAAGTTGGATTGGAAGGAGGACAATATGTCCGTCATTAACGTCTCACATTTGACCAAAGATTACGGCCATGGTCGCGGCGTCTTCGACATCACGTTTCACGTGGATGAAGGCGAGGTGTTTGGCTTCCTCGGCCCCAACGGTGCCGGAAAGACGACTACGATCCGTCATATTATGGGCTTTTCAAAACCACAAACCGGGACCACGGCCATTCAAGGGCGGGACAGCTGGCAGCACTACGATCAGAACCAGCGCCAGATCGGCTACCTCCCTGGCGAAATTGCGCTACCCGAGGCCTTGACCGGCCGGCAGTTCATCAAGATGATGGCGGAGCTTCGCGGCATCAAGGACATGCGCTACACGGATTCGCTGATCGAGCGCTTTGAACTCGACCCGAGCGGTGGGCTCAAGCGCATGTCGCTGGGCATGAAGCGCAAGCTCGCCATCGTCACCGCCTTCATGCACGACCCCACGATCCTGATCCTGGATGAGCCGACCTCCGGCACAACCAACTCAAAACGTTCAAAGTCGAATTCAACACCCAGGAAGACTTTGAGGCCTGTGCCAAGGCCGTCGCGGCCTCGACCGTCATCACGCAAGTCGCCGTCAAGCACCATCGCAATCAGCTCCAACTTCAGGTGGCAGATCCCGACATCAACGCCCTGTTTATGCTTCTGGCCCATTACGAACTGAACTTTATGACAGAGATCAAGTTCACGCTGGAAGATCACTTTATGCAGTACTACGACCGAAGCAGTGAGATGGAGGTGACCACGCATGCCATTAATTGAGATCGATCAGCTGACCAAGGACTATGGTTCCGGCCGGGGGATCTTTGACATTAATCTGAACGTCGAACAAGGCGAGGTCTTTGGCTTCACGGGCACTAACGGCGCGGGCAAAACCACCACCATTCGGCACCTGATGGGCTTTTTGCGGCCGCAGCAAGGCCACACCACGATCGGCGGGCTGGATTGCTGGCTGGATTCAGCCAAAATCAAGCAGCAGGTCGGCTACTGTCCGGGGGAAATTGCTTTCCCAGACGAGCCCACCGGCACAAGCTTTTTGAAGCATCAGGCCGAGCTGCTCGGCTTGCACGACATGCGCTTTGCCAACGACCTCATCGCCCACCTGCAGCTGGACCCAACAGCCAACCTGAAGCGGATGAGCAAAGGGATGAAGCAAAAAACGGCATTAGTGGCGACGTTCATGGCCGATCCGCAGATCCTGATCCTGGACGAGCCCACCACCGGCCTCGACCCACTCATGCGCGCGGCCTTCATCGAAATCATTTTGGCCGAAAAGAAGAAGGGCAAAACCATCTTCATGTCCTCGCACATGATGGATGAACTGGAAGAGACGTGCGACCGCGTGGCCCTGATCGAAGCCGGCAAAATTCAGAAAGTGACCAGCGTTGATGCGATCAAGCACAGCCCAAACAAGACGTTCAAGCTGGAGTTCGCAGACCACGACCAATACGCTCGCTTCCTGGATCAAGGGTTCACCCTGCAGGCCAAGCGCCCGCACCAGAATCAGGTGATCGTGCGACTGAACGATGCCGACCTCAATCATTTTGTCCAGGTCATGACGCACTATCAGCTGAATTTCATCAGCGAGATCAAGCACACCTTGGAAGACTATTTCAAGGGTACGATATAGGAGGCACACATGTTTAGCAAAACCATCTTCAAACAAACCCTGAAATCCAACTACGGGCTGTGGCTGATCTTCACGGCATTGGTGTCGGCGATGAGCGCGATCTTCATCGCGATCTATGACCCCAAAACGATGGGCACGATGGTCTCGACCATCAAGGATTCTGCGCTTGGCAGCCTAGTTGGCGATCGAATCGATGGGATGAGCACCCTGAACGGCTTGCTCGCCAATAATTTTTACAGCATGGTCGGGATCATTCTGCCGGTAGTGTACATCATCATCACCGCCAACAGTCTGGTGGCGTCACAGGTCGATCGTGGGTCGATGGCCTACACCCTGTCCACCCCGATTCGCCGCACCAAGGTGATCGCGACCCAAGCCCTCTACATGATCGGCGCCATCGCCACAATGTTCCTCGTCGTGACCGGCGTCGGGATGACCACGACGCAGATCGCACACGGCGGCGTCTTCACCACTGCTTACACCAAGGACGTGCAACAGATTTCGCCCACTTTGGGCGTTAGCAAGGACGACCTCGCCAATGACTTGAGCCAGATCCTTGACCATCCAAAGGCCGTACGCAAGGGGGCCAAAGCCCGTGACGTCGATCAAGACGTCTACACGACCTACCTCCAACTCAAGATGACGGACAACGCGAACAAGGCGGCTGCCGATGTTTTGGCTAAGAAAGTCGCGAAGGTCGAAGCGACCCCTCAGCTGATTCTTGACAGCAAGAAGGCCACCAAGGCAGCTGCCAAAGTCATGGGCCTGAGCAGCGCTGAGTACCGCGTGGCGGTGCAGCAGCAAATGGTCCAAGCCAAAGCGGCCAAGGCCCAGGCCAGCGTGCTTCAAGATAAAATGATCAAAGGGATGGCCGCTGCCGCGAAGTCCATGGGCAAAAAGACGGCTGACATGAGCGATCACTTGGCTGAAATGAAGGATGATAAGAACGCGATGGCCGCGGCCAGTCAGGCCTCTGGGCTGCCCGTGCCGCTCTTGACCCAAGCGCTCGACAAGCAACTCGCCACCAAGCTGATCTCCGAAGACAAGGGCGGTGAGTTCGACCTCGGTAAGTACCTGACGCTGAACCTCGGCGCCTTCCTCCTGCTGTTTGCGATGAGCGCGATCTCCTTTGCCAGCTCCTGCATCTTCAACCTGACGAAGTACTCCCTCTCCTTCGGCGCCGGCCTGCCACTGGCCTTCATGATCTTTCACATCATGGCGCAAACCGGGGATGACTTGGAAAACTTCAAGTATCTGTCGCTGAACACCCTGTTCGACACGCAAGCGATCATCAACAACGACAGTGTCGTCCTCAACTTCATCGTCTTAGGCGTGATCGGCGTCTGCCTGTACGTCGTTGGGCTCGAATGGTTCAAGCGCAAGGATCTGCCACTTTAACCTGGCGCCCGCCATCACCACAGTCGTGACCATCAAAGAAGCGTCCCAAGACCCGCAGCAACCAGCGGCGTCTCGGGACGCTTTTGTTCGGCTCACGCGCGCGGTTTACCGCCGGCGTCCGTGGTTGGCCAGCCACACCAGCAGTGTCACCATCCAGACCTTCAGGCTACCGCCGCTTTGCTGCGCCAGGCGAATGATCGGCGTGTCCCACACGATCGTGGCCAAGAACTGTCCCTCCGGTGACGTTGGCGTGACATGGTCCTTTCTTTGCATGCTGGCGATCACGCTTTGGGCAACCCGGCGAGCCACCCACGAGTATTGCGCCAAGTCACGCGGGACACTCAAGCGCGTGAACTGACCGGGCTGCGGCGCCACGTCCGGGGCTGGGGTCAGCCCACTCAGCGCGGTGAACGCGGCCAGCGGCGGCTGTCCGACCGGGGCCTGATACCAGGCTGGCGCGGCGAGGTGAAAAACAGGCGCCGCCACCGTCAGCGGCAGGGTCGCGGCAATGTCGCGGCTGCTGGTGCCGACGAACACCTGCCAGGCACCGCCGGCCAGCTTGAACGCCTGATTCGCCTCGTCCCAACGTGAAAAGGCCCGGGCCGGCAGCGTCAGCGTGAGCGTTTGGCGCTCGCCGGGGACGAGCCACACCTTCTGAAAGGCCGCCAGGCTCTTTTGCGGCGCCAGCTGGGCCTGCATCGTGTCCCCCACGTAAACCTGAACGACTTCCGCGCCGCGCACGGTGCCGGTGTTTTCAACGGTGACCGTCACGGTCAGGGCAGCCTCGTCAGGGGTCAGCAGCGGGCGGGTCAGGTGGGCGTCAGTCAGGGCAAACGTCGTGTAACTCAACCCAAAGCCAAACGGGAAGGCCACGGCCTGCTGCGCCTTGTCGTAGTACCGATAGCCCACGTACAGGCTTTCGGCGTACGGCACCGACACCGGATTCACGCCGAATGTGCCACTAGACGGCACATCCGCATAGTTGAGCGGATAAGTTTCCGCCAGCTTCCCGGAAGGCGTCACCGCGCCAAAAAGCAAGCGCGTCGCCGCCTCCCCTACGGCCTCGCCGCCCAAAAACAGGTTCAAAATCGCGGCGGCGTCCCCCGCCCACTCGGTGCCGACCACGGTCCCGGCGACAAGGAGCACCACCACGTTGGCGTTAACTTCGGCCACTGCGTGAAGTAGCGCCACCTGGTCTGCCGGCAGCGCCATGGTCGTGCGGTCGGTGCCTTCCGCCTCAGCCGTATCGGGCAACCCCAGCACGACGACCACGTCATCGCTGGCGCGCGCCACGCGCACGGCGTCTGCCACCAAGGCAGGGGCCGCCTGACCGCTCAGCGCGTAGCCCGGCGCGTATGCTGGCGCATGCCCAGCCGCCTCAAGGCCCGCGCGGATCGAGGTGCTTTTTGGGGTGGTAATGTGCGAAGAACCCGCGCCTTGGATGCGGGTCTGCGCCGCCAAGGCTCCGATGAGCCCTAACCGACGACCGGGGGTCAACGGGAGCACCCCGGTGTTTTTCATCAGCACCGCGGACGCTTCCTCGATGGTCTGCGCCAGCGCGGCGTGTTCCTGCAGCAGTTCAGCCATCGGGCGCGGGGCCGCCGGCCGCTTCCGGGTGGCCACGGCGGCGATCTTGGTGACCGCGCGCGTGAGGTTGGCTCGCGTTAGGGTCCCGGCGTGCAGCGCCGCAAGGGCCTGACGGTCGAATAGGTGCCCAGAGCTTGGCATCTCAAGGTCCGTCCCCGCGTTGAGGCTGGCCACCTTATCGTTCAAACCGCCCCAGTCACTGACCACCGCGCCATCAAACTCCCACTGCCCGCGCAGCACCGTTTGGAGCAGATACGCATGGTCGCTCATGTAAACCCCGTTGAGTAAGTTGTAGGCGGTCATCACGGTTTCCGGTTGACTCGTGGTCACCGCGATCCGAAAGGCCTCCAAGTAGAGCTCGTGCAGCGCCGTGGCATCGATCAGCGAATCGGCACGCAAGCGCGCCGTCTCCTGGCTGTTCCCGGCAAAATGCTTGAGCGAGGCCCCAACGCCGCCGGACTGCAGGCCGTTGATCCACGCCGCCCCCAGCAGCCCGGCAAGCAACGGATCCTCTGAGAAATATTCAAAGTTCCGGCCGCCCAGTGGGTTGCGCTTAATGTTCACCCCCGGCCCCAGCACCACATCGACGCCCATCGCCCGGGCCTCGTCCGCGATAGCGCGACCCATCTGGGTCAGTAGCGCCGGCGCCCAGCTGCTCGCCGATGCGCTGGCAGTGGGAAAAGCGGTTGCGACCGCCGCCTCGTTGATCCCGAGATGATCCGCCACCGTTGCCTGATAGCGCAGGCCGTGAGGGCCATCGCTCAAGCGAAAACTTGGGATCCCGCCAAGGGCTTCCGTCCGCCAAAAGTCTTCGCCGGAGGTCAGCTTAACGGCCGCTGCATCCGTCAGCTCATGTAAAGTTGCGTTGTTGTCGATGGTGATCGTCATAGTGGTCTCCTCAATCTCAGTGATCTCCGCACAGTTGCGCAGGATTTCGGTCGTTGCCAGTCACGGCCAAGCACGGCCGCCATCAGTTTTTAAGAATCCGAGTCGTATCATTGGTGGGATCGTCATACCTTGAGTATGATGGTTACTACCACGATGGTCTAGTAATTGGCCTTCTACTCATCCCAACGAATTGCCTTACGCGGCAAACTCAGTTCGCTACGCGCGGTAACGGGGGCGGGACTGGCGTTTCCCGCCGCGCAGAGCGGCAGCGCTGAAGCCGCCTGCCCCCAGGGAACGATGAGCGGCCCACCCTTGCCTCAGGGTGACACAACGCACGAAAGGGTGACCTCGATGACAACACGCACACAACGCCCCCTGCCGGACTGGTTCAAGCAGGCGGACCTTGGTATTTTCATTCACTGGGGGGTGTACTCGGTGCCCGCCTACGCACCCATTGCCTCTGCAGACTTTGACACGATCGCCCGCACCGAAGATGACACCTACCTGTTCAAGCACTCCCCGTACGCCGAGTGGTACGCCAACTCGCTGAAGATCGCAGGCTCCGACGTGGCGGCGTTTCATGCCGCACACACCCCCGGCCAGACCTATGAACAGGATTTCGCGGCAGAATTCAAACAAACTGCCAAAAACGTCGACCCGACGCAGTGGGTCAGCAGCTTCAAGCGCGCGGGCGCCAAGTACGTGGTGCTGGCGGCCAAGCATCACGATGGCTTTCAGCTTTTCGACAGCAAAGTGCCTAACCCCTTTGCACCAGACTACCACTTAGACTTTGACTTCGTGGGGCAGCTGGCGCAGGCCTGCCGCGCGCAAGGCTTGAAGTTTGGCGTCTACTACTCCTCGCTTTTGGACTGGACCTTTACGACCCGACCGATTCGCACCCTGGCAGACATGCTGGTGGGCAACAATAATCGTCCCGTCTACACGGACTACGCCTTCAACCAGTGGCGCGAAATTATTGACCGCTACCGGCCGGACATTTTGTGGAGCGATATCGGCTACCCGGCGGACAACCGTCTGGACGAGCTGTTTGCTTACTACACCAAGGTCGTTCCCAGCGGCATCATCAATGACCGGTGGGATCAGTACCCCAACGTGCTGCGCAATCCGGTGGGGCGCTGGCTGTTTGAGCGCGTCGCCCGCTACGTGACCCAAAAACCCAACCCAGCCAAAAAGCTGCCTGCCGCGCAGCACTTCGACTACCGCACCACGGAGTACACCCTGGACGTGGACCCGGAAGGCGCCTGGTTTGAGATGTGCCGCGGCATGGACCGATCGTTTGGCTACAATCAGTACGCCCCGCAAGCGAATTACCTGACCGCGGCAGACGTCCGCAGTACGATCGCTCAACTGGTGCCGATGCAGGGACGGCTACTCCTGAACGTTGGCCCAGACAAAAACGGCCGGATCCCTGAATTTCAGCAAATCGTCCTGGATCAGCTGGCAGAGGCCTCGGCCCCCGCCGCGATCGCCCCCGACCGCGAAATTTCGTTGCTCGATCAAGGAGGTGCCACTCGTGAATAACACAGCGGATCACCGGCCAGAAGCCGCACCGCCGGCCAGTACCACCCGGTCGGAACGGCTCTCATATTGGCTTTACTACCTGGGCCAAGCCATGGCCTACATCATTCTCACCGGCTTTTCGACCAGTTACTTGATGATGATCGGGGTGAACCTGAGCGCCGTTGCTACCGCGATGTTCATCGCGAAACTCTGGGACGTTTTCGCCGATGCCCTTTTCGGCGTGCTGTACGACAAAGTTGACTGGCAATCAGGCAACAAGTCCATTCCGTGGCTGCGGCTCGCGAGCTTCAGCGTCCCCATCACCACCGTGCTGCTGTTCCTGATCCCCACCGGGGTCAGCCCCATGGTCAAGCTGGTCTGGTTCGTGATCGCCTACATTCTGTGGGATACCAGCTACACCATGAGTGACGTGCCCATTTACGCCATGGTCACCAGCATGACGAATCAAGTCAACGAACGCAATCAGATCCTTTCCATGGCGCGGCTGTTTGCGCTCGGTGGCGCGTTCATGGTTTCCGTGCTCGCACCGCTTTTGCTGAGTGAGCAAGTCGGCATGAGCTTCTCGAGCATAGCCATGGCCATGGCGGGCCTCATCCTGTTCACGATGTTCCCTGTGTCGGTGTTCGGCAAGGAACGCATCAAGGTGCGCGACACCGCGCACACGCACTACACGTTCAAAGACATCGGGCGCTACCTCAAGCGCAACAAATTTCTGGGCCTTTACTACCTCGGGTACCTACTGTGGGGGATCTCGGCCACGGACTCGGTCACCGGTTTGTTTGTCGCCTACTATCTCTTCGGCACAGCGACTTTTGCGACCGTTGCCACGCTGGTGATCGCACTGCCCACCGTGATCTTGTCGCCCTTCATGGGGAAAATTTTGCAGCGCATCGACAAGTTTACGCTTTACTTCTGGAGCATGGTCGGCCTCGCCTTGATGAGTTACGTCCTGTACCTCGTTGGCTACCACACCACCTGGGTGTACCTGCTAGTGCTGATCATCCGCGCCATTCCGCTGGGCATCATTGGGGTGCTCGGGCTCACCTTCACGCCGGACATTGTCGAGTATGGACTGTATAAAACGCACATTGACGCCCGCGGCATCGCCTTTGCGTTCCAATCATTCACGGCCAAGCTGTCCTCGATGAATGCCCCCTTAGGCCTGTTTCTGCTCAGCCTGTTCAGCTGGAAAACCGTCGAGGCCGCTAACTTTGCCGAGCTCGCAAAAAAAGGCATCGTGCAGAGTGCCGGTGCGCTCAACGGGCTTTGGACCACCAATTCGTTGGTCCCCGCCATCGGTTGCACACTGGCCATCATTCCCTTGTTGTTCTACAAGCTAAACGACCACGACGTCCAGCTGATGGCACGCTACAACGCCGGGGAGTTAGACCTTGAAACGGCCAATCGGCAAATGCACCACCACTACTGAGCCACGCTGGCGCGCTCGCCCCAGTGACCCCGCCCACCAAAAAACCTGAATCGCCGACTGCCCGGTGATTCAGGTTTTTTGGTGTGTCGGCTTACGCCCTATTGTCAGCACGGCGCCGACTGCTTGGGATTGCCTCACTGCGTGTGCGCGGAACGGCTGGTGGTTTGAACCACCGCAAGATAAAGCCCTACGTAAACCACAACGAAGCACCCTTCACCGATCCCCCAGTTCAGGATGTCTGCCCGCTCGGCCACCATCCCACACGCAATGAGTCCTCCTAATCCGAAGGGCAAGCCACCGACCAGCCACGCTTGGCGCCGTTGTGCACGCGCCAGCAACGACTGCGGCATCCCCAGCTGGCGCAGTGTGATGGTCTCCCGCCGCGTCAAGGCGGCCAAGCGTTGCACCAACCCCAGCAGAACCGCCGCCGCGATCATCATCGCAAAACTGATCACCGTGGTGCTGAACAATGCGATCCCTGCCACGGCGTCAACATCGCTGCCGCCCACTGCCCCCAGCCTGACCAGCAACGGCCCTGGTGCCTCAATCGTGTGCAAGCGCCGGTACTGGATCAATCCGCCAAGCAACACGCCAGTCGCGACACTCAGCAGCGCGGCCGTCAGCGTAATGGTGCGCCAGCGCTGGCGTACCACCTGGTGACCAGCTGTCACACTCAGCAACCACGATGCGCGCCGGCGCACCCAACTGGCCCGCGCAAGTAACGCTAAACCGGTGGGGAGCGTGAAAGCACACACGCCGCCTAGTCCAACCAGTGTCAGAAGCAGTGGCCCACTGAACGCAAGCAAGGTCTGCGGCGCCTGGCTTAGACCATACTCGCCAACCAACAAAAGCAGGGGAGCCAGCACTGCCCCGCCGCGTTGCCACCACTCATCGCGGTGACGCGCCCAGAAGGGGCCATCATGTGCCTGGTTTAGCGGCTCGCAAAGCCTCAGCCACCCGCTGATCGCGAGTCCCGCATACCCCATGACATACCCCACCAAAACCTGCGCCGCGGCTCGACCGGACAACAATAGCCCCGTACTCAACTTCAGCGCCATCATCCGTACCAGCCACATGACCCAAAACTTCGAGCACACGACGCCGGCCACGACCCCGATACCGCCGGTCAACACCGCCCATATCAGATTTTCCCCAAGCAGTAGCCCCGCCATGTACCAGAGCGACATCCCCAACGTGCGATACAATCTGAAGTCTGAGCGGTAGCGCAGCATCATCACTTGATACACATAGCCTAACGCCAATCCCTCAAGCAGGCCCAACGCCCCCACCAGCGCCCACAGGTAGCGCGGGATCAGCGTTGTCATCGGCGCAGTTGCCGTGCCGATCGCCTGCATCAACGCAGGATCGGCCAACATCGCCAGCAGCGCATACAGGACTGCCGCCAGCGCGCCGCCGGCAAACACCAGCCAGCGCCCCAGTGCCGCGTGGCGCACTAATTCGAACCTGATCGATCTGATCATCTGTCTGCCTCCCGCCACGGCTTACGCCTGCTCGATCGATCACTGGTGCAAAAAGCACAGATCGATCGCCCGGCGCAAGGCAGGGCCGCTTTGGCCCAACCAAACAGGTCACCGACACGAGTCATCAAGGCGTTATGCTGCCTACTCAGCGTTATCCTGTGCGCTTGGCAACGCACGCGCAACCCTGGCGTCGCAGCTTGAGTGACCTGCCCAGCCGTGAGTCCAGCGGCCAGCGCGAGGCGCAGATCAACGCTCACCGCGCGAGGCGCTGCTACCGCTAGACTCAGGGCCTTCAACGCAGTGCCCCCTTGCGCATCACGCTTGATCCGATCCGGCCTCCGCCTCATTGCCACCACCCCCGTGCCTCATGATACCATCGCTGACGACCCGCACGCAAAGCGCCCAGATGCCGGAAAATGGCTGCACCGCGTCACACCAGGGCCCCCGCAAGGTGACCCGATGGGGGCAAAGTCGCGCAGCACAAAAAGAGCTACCTATTACGACCTGACACGAGCACCCCCGATTGCCGCCTAACGACTCCCCCACCCGCGTTTTCGAAAGCGACTGGATTCCGCAAGACGAGAAAAACAAAAAGACGTTCAGAATTCAAACTGAATTCCAAACGTCCTCATATGCGCCAAATTCTCGTCCAAATCGCACCCGTTTTGATGAATTTGGTCGAAAACCAACTTTTAAGATTCCCGTCACGCCGCGAAACGCGTTCGTAATGTGACGAAGTGGTCTTTATTTGCTGGTAAGCCCGTACTTTATACGGATTTTTCTCAAAAGTTCTCAAAAATTCGCATAGAATAAGGCTTTAGCACACTTCTTGTCGGTAGCATATTTCAAATTTTCTCAATAAGTTTCAGTGAACGCGTACAAATTCTCGTACACGAAAAATGTGGCGTAAGACCCTCTAACTGACAAGCTCTAAAGTATATAGGCATAACACTAGCAGATAAAGGTCACCATTGATTGCAACTCGTATATATAGAAGCAAATGAAGTCGTTTAGACATTTCATTTGCTTTTTTTCATACCCAATTTTCAATGAATGGAGACTAACAACTATGATGAAAACAGCTCGACGATCCGCTGTGATTGTCGCATTGGTATCGTTGTTTGTCCAGCTCTTTATCCCAGCTTCAATGGCGATTGCCGCCAGCATGACCAACACCAAGGTCGCTGACTGGCGCAACACTTGGCACCTGCATCTGTTTAATGGCTTACATTGGACGGACACCGGTATGTGGATGAAAAAGGTGGACGGCAAGGTTGCCTTCTGTGTGGAGCACGGCGTCGATCTCGATATGAGCGGCTCTGGCTACAACCCCAGCACCTACTCCGACGC
>NZ_RHOH01000030.1 GCF_003946115.1 Lacticaseibacillus daqingensis
GACGGATTTACAATGTAAGTGCAACAAATTAACCAAATAGAAAAGACTCACAGCCTGAGTCCTTGTAAAATGAAATCACCACAAGATCACATACAAGGAGAACTCGGCTATGAGTCCGTACAAACATCTTACCCTAAAGGAGCGTGAAACGATACTGCTTGGTATCAATAATGGTTGGTCACAAGAGCTGATTGCTAAGGAGATTGGTCGCTCCAAGAGTACTATCAGCCGCGAAGTTTCGCGTAATGGTGGCCGGGACAACTACTCCGTGGCCAATGCACACACTCGCTACCAAGCAGTACGTCAAAGTTGCCGTCGTCATCGTATTCTCGATCGGGCAGAGGTCCGTGAGCGTGTGGTAACGTCCATTACACAGCTTCACTGGTCCCCTGCACAAATCGCCGGTCGCTTGCGTCATGAGAACAGTTCGATTCAAATCAGTTATCCAACCATTTACCGCGGTATCTACCGTAATAATTTGGGTGTACCGTTGAAAAGCCATGGCGCACGCGGTCTTCCGAGACAGCTCCGTCACCGCGGAAAGACCCGCAAGGTTAAAGGTACTATTCACGAGCGACGAGGCCGCTTCAATGACGTCCCCTCGATCCATGAGCGACCAGTTTCTGCCGAGAAGCGTAGCTGGTTTGGCCATTGGGAAGGCGATACGGTGCGCGGAAAGACTGGCCACTCTGCGCTTGTCACGCTCGTTGATCGACGGTCTCGTTTTCTACTTTCTAAGCGCGTTATGAAGGTGAACGCCGATAACGTTAAGGCGGTAATGGTGGCACTGTTAAGCACGCAACCGAGCAACCGAGTGAGAACTATCACGCCAGATCGCGGAACCGAGTTTGCGCGCTATAAAGAACTTGCACGAGAGCTCAATGCCAAGGTGTTTTTCCCAGATCCACATGCGCCGCAACAACGTGGCACTAACGAGAATACAAACGGGCTAATTCGCGAATACTTTCCGAAGAACACTGACTTAGATCTACAAACTGACGAAGATATTCAGGCATTCGTTGAACAACTGAATAACAGGCCTCGCAAGGTCTTAGGCTGGAAGACACCATCAGAAGTCTACCTGGGTAAAAAGTTGCACTTGAGTTGACAATTCGTC
>NZ_RHOH01000004.1 GCF_003946115.1 Lacticaseibacillus daqingensis
CGCCGACCTTGGGCAATTTCTTCGCCGAGTGGTGTCAAAAACTTCGCATTACTTGGTAAAGCTATATGCCGTCTTCAATCTTCTTCCGATGGATCCGATAATCCATAAATGGAATCAACGAACTTATCATTTCTCATGTGTGCTTTTCTCAAAGTAGCAGGCATGATAACAGGATCGTAGAGAGAGGCCAAACTTGTCTCGTTTGAACTATTCTCATCACGAGCAGCTAAGATAAGCTCTGCGTATCTATCCAGATATCCTCGTTCATGAGCATTAAGTGGCGGTATTGGAAACGTATTATAAACCAACGTGTTCGAATACCGAAAATCACTCTTTAATCTTCCTCCAACCATCCGAAGCCACGCTGTATGCATTTTGGATTCCAGCAACGCAAATATTGCTAGACTAGCATTAGATAGTTGAAAAGTGGCATCTGCCATGATGACGTTGCCTGTAAAATAACCCATGGGAACATACTCTCTTTGTATTGAAGAAACACGGGGAATTGCCATAAGTGGCCCAAGGTCAACTCTGTCTTCATCAAATTGAGCCGGGTAGTCTGACAAAGCTATTGTGCTTTTTTTAGAGCTTTTCTTCCGAAACTCTCTAATTCGTTCCAGCCTAGATTTAATTAGTGGAGTCGCAAGAACCGAGAGAGGTGCACCTTTGAGGTACAGAATTCGCCGCGGTGTGTTATGCAAAAAATCCTTAGCACCGTAGTAGTCAAAAATATAGCGAGAGCTATCCGCACACACTTGAGTAAGTTGTTGTTCTTCTTCCTGAGTTAAAATAAAATTTCCATCATCAGTGGGTGAACTACCTTTCGTCATCTCTGGGAGACCAGATAGCTGAATCCTACTAGCCTCGATGATTGTTTGAGGAAGGTTGAGCAGATACTGATTGATGTGTGGAACTATTTTCTCGATTGGATCCGAATTGATAGACTCATAAGTGAACAGATGTGAAGCATCTACTGTTGACTTCCTAAATCCGATGATAACAACATGCACCGCAGCACCATTGTTATCCCATTTGAAAGTTTGATGAGCAAAATTGATGTTAATTCCTTGTGCGAATAATGCTTTCCACAAAATTGTGGCTTGTTCGCCTTGACTAATTGAATTTGTCGCAACCAGTGCTGCTTGAATATTAGGGTTAGCTTGCATTGCTGATGCGGACTTAATAAACCAGCCACTTGCAAAATCAAGCTTTTTGTACCCTTTAATAGATTTAGTTGCGACTTCGTGTGACTTTTTCTGGTCAGCTGACTCAAGAGTATAGCCGAGGAACGGAGGATTACCAAAAATAAAGTCCAACTCATTAGAGTAGAGTGGCTTCATGTGAAGCTCTTTACCTTTTTGTGAGAATACTTCAAACCAATCATTGGTTAAAGAATCGGCCCTAATGATGTTGGCACCGGCATGAAGCGGTATGCGGCGTACTAGTTCTCCAAAAAGTTCACTCGCTTCAACATTCATGAGATGATCCATCAACCACATTCCAACTCTGGCAATAGAAACGGCGTAAGCCTGAATTTCAATACCATAAAACTGGCTTACTTCGACTTTTATGTTCGTTGTGACAAAGTCAAATGATAGCTGCATACCACCTTGAACCTGATCCTTGATTAGTGCGTCAAGAATTTCATGTTCAAGTCGTCTTAGTTCACGGTATGCAACGATTAGAAAGTTACCTGATCCACAGGCTGGATCCAAGAACTTTAGGTCGAGAATTTTTGAGTGTAACCGATTCAATGCCTTAGTTCGTGCGCCACCCGCGTTAGATGTGTGGCGGGCTACATCAAACTCACGTCGGAGATCGTCCATGAACAATGAGTCGATAACCTTAAGAATATTCTTCTCCGAGGTAAAGTGTGCGCCTAGGTCATGTCGTTTCTCTGGATCCAATGCACCCTCAAACATTGAGCCAAAGATAACAGGGCTAATAACTGACCAGTCTTGATGCGAGGCATCAATCAGCGATTGACGAACGTCTGCGTTAAATGTAAGTCCTAAATCAGTTGTGAATTTCGCAATGTCTAACGCAAACAAACCACCATTGATGTATCCAAACTCACGCTTCTGGCCAATCCAATCGTGATCACTAGTATTAAGCTGGCGGAATAATACCGTCAACTTCGATAGCAAATCGCTACCGTCTTCGGCTGTGTTCTCTAAAAATTCCTGAAAGACACCGTTACGTTCAAAGATGCTGGTGTCGTCAGCAAAGAGGCAGAAAACAATTCTAGTCATCAGCAGACTAGCCGCGTTAGGCTGAACTCCAACATCTAAGATATGCCTGTAGATTGTTGAGATTTTACCAGCGGCTTTCGCGTTGACGACAGCTTGGTCTTCTTGCAGCTTCTGTTCATAGCCAAGCAGGAATGAGAATTCATCAATGTCTTTGACAAAGTCTTGCAGTGTTGTCGTCCAAAAATCCTTCGTTGCTGGATCACGTAAATAAAAGTGTTCAAAATCACACGCCAAAATGTACTTGGGCTTGTTCGCATCGTCGAGAGCGTATGCATAGCGGGCTGCTTGTTCGTATCCAGCATTGGGATTGTTGACAATCTTCACGCCTTGAGATTCCATTTCAATAATCAGCAGTTTTGGTAGTAGCGAGTCAATCCGCTTATCGTGTCCGTCAATTTTTACCCGCCATTCATATCCAGCACGACTAACAGAACGTGAGATTCCAAAGACCTCATAAAAATCGGCCATAAATTCACGATCATGCTGCCGTTCGGTCACATGTCCCTGTTCCACTAAGGAAAGCCAGTTCTTTTGAAACGTTAGTGCTCGCTGTAATAATGCATTCTTTTCCATTTTCCATACCCCAATACTCTGGTTTGATGTTGCTGATGAACTGTCTGCGCAAAAAAGCCAGTGAGTGCTCAAGATGGTTTTACCACCTCTCCTAATCCCTGGCCTCAAGCGCCTGCCAAACAGGGACGCCGTAATCATAAGTTTATGACGTTGGTGCCGTCAATCAAATTAGGCATAGATTCTACGCCATGCTCGCCGGGCCAATCGTCAAGTTGAGTGGGCGACCCAGCGCATTTGCAAGTTTTGTTAACGTGTCAATGGAAGTGTTGTTACCATTTTCAATACGAACGATCGTTGTCTTAGGAACCCCGGACTTGTCCGCCAGCTTCTGTTGGGATAAACCAGCTTCCTCGCGCGCTTCGAGCAACGCCATTGCACTTGCCATTTTGTTTTTTTCTTCATTGTAGACTTCACGGTACGAGGAATCTTTCATCATTTCCGCGAAGTAGGCGTCGAGATTAGCGGTGTGTTCCATTGTGAATTCGTGCATGTCTTTACTCATTTGTCGTCTTCCTCCTTGTAGGTTTGATAGAACTCAGCTCGTAGGTCGATTGCATGATCAATTTCTCGCTGTGGCGTCTTGTTTGTCTTCTTAGAGAAGCCGTGGGTGATGACATAATCACCGCCAGATACGTGAAAATACAAACCGCGCTGATAGGTTTTTCCTTGTCGTGAACGCAACTCATATAAATTAGTTGTGAGCTTCTTGACCAGCAACCGTTGAGCTGCTTTTTGTAAGCCGAGCTCTTCCGTAGTATGGATGGCTAACTGTAGTTTTGCTCGTTCCTTGAGTGGCAGCGAGTCGAGAAATTCAATGAATTCCATGTGGCCGTTCGGCCGCTTGTAAGGTCTAAATTTTGGCTTTTCCATAATTATATTGTACCATATATTGAACCGGAAAACAAATATGTGACCGTGCTGTGGCGAATCAGATTACTTGCAAGAAACCACGAAAGTTCTATTTTTGACTGTTGATGATCGATTCGCGAGTTTCCTTTTCCATCTTGTCGAGGTACTCGGTCACATATCGCCGATCGAGCAAGTGCGCGACGTCACGGAAATGGTCGTTAGTCCACATGTACATCTGAATGATTTGATCCAGAGTAGCGCGCTCCAGTTTCTCATCTCCGGCTTTGCGGGCGAGTTCTGCTTCCGCAAACATCTTCTGAACCATTTCGACGTGATCGACCAAGCCGTTAACGGAATGGTCTTGGTGTTCAAGCTTCTCTGATTGCCAGCTACGCCAGTCCGCGTCATTGAGATATAAGTCGTTGGGAGTGACTTGCAATGCCTTACACAGCTGCATGATGGCTTTAGCAGACGGTGCCGAAATCGCCCGCTCAAACTTAGACACGCTTTGCTCGATGCTACCCATTGCATCAGCAAGTTCTTTTTGCGTCATGCCGCGTTCCATACGAATACGCTTAATATTTCTAGCGAGCTTCTTGTCGATACCTTCTTCACTTTTTCCGAACATGGGTTGATTTCTCCTTTGTGTGGCCTTACTTGAAGCTTAATGAAACCCATTGAAAGTGTCAAGAAAGAATTAAACGAAACCTGTTTGCAATTTACCTAAAGAGGTTGATAAGTCTCTTAGAAGATGGTATGATTCAGCCATAGCAGGTTATAAACCTATACATGTTAAATACAAACCAAAGAAGGTGATTATATGTTAGTCGACAAGAAGATGCTTATGCAGCTTGGTTTTTCCGGTTACAAAGCCGGTCAGATTATTCATCAATGCAAACTTAACTTGGTTGCAGACGGCCACTGCTTCTATGCAAACCGCAAGTGCGGCCAAGTCCCACTCCACGCTATCGTCAGTCTGTTAGGCTTCAATCCATTTGAAGATTTGGCAATGGTCACGTAACACCACGCCGCCGCGCGCGGCGTGCAGCGCAAAAGCCGCTAGCGCGAGCGGCGGCGGTCGGCGTTAGCCGGACGCCCAAGCCCCCGTATTCTAACAGGGGGGCACAAAATGACAATCACAATCCGAAACGAGGCAGAAAACACACGCGATTCGCCGCCCAACGCGGTAATCTACCGTTCACAGCTGGCGAAATCAGAGCACATGAGGTGAGCAATGGATAAAACAATGATGAATGGCCGCGATTACACTGGACACGGCTGGTTGGTGGAATTTTGCCGACAAATGAAAGCTGCTGGTATCAACCAGACGCAACTTTCGGCACAATTAGGCATGACACGATCTTACGTCAATCGACTATTAAATGGACGCTGCGTAATTACAGAAGAAATGCAACGGCGCCTGGGCCACGCACTTCTAGGCCTAACAAACCGTGATTCGATGTTTATTTTAGTCGATTACGTGCGAGTGCGATTCAATACACAAGACGCCGAGTATGTGTTCAAGAAACTATTTCCAATGAACAGAGATTTCTTCTCCTTAACGGAAAAGGCGTTTTACGGGTTCGACTACACGATTCAGCGTGGCGATATTTCGATCATGAGTACACGTCCGGGTGGCCCAAACGCCTATCTGGGAACAATGGTTGAAATGCACGGCTCAGGTTGCCGCCAACTAGAGGCGGTGCTTGTTCGAGATGGGCTAACTTGGTTCGACTTTTTTCAAGCCTGCGATGACCTAACCGGGATCTACAAACGGGTTGACTTCGCCATCAATGATACCGTCGGGATTATCGACATTCCCCACTTGATTCAAAAAGTCGAAAAAGAAGAGCTAGTGAGCTTGTTCAAAAGTAAAGGCGCAATCGAAACTATTAAGAAAGGTTGCGTTGGTAAAACCGTTCAATTCGGTTCGCCGCAAAGTTTGGTGCAAATGATTGGCTACCAAAAGGACATTGAGCAATATTTCAAAAATAAAATCGACTATCCAGAGGATTCTCCAATCCTCAACCGGTTCGAAGTCCGGCTTCGCGACCAGCGTGCTCAAAAAGCCATGAAAGAATTGCTGGCCTGCCAAGACGCCGAAGCAGTCGTCTTCGGGATCATCAACCATTACTTGCGGGTCGTCACGCCAGAAGGCTCAAAGAAATTGGCCGATTGTCCACTCGATCCAGACTGGCAAACGTTTATCGGCGATAACCGTAATCGCTTGAAGCTGGCAATGCGGCCAGAACCGATCACGATGGATAGCGTGCTGAACTGGCTGACCAAGCAAGTTGCCCCTAGCCTAAAAATGGTTCAGCAAGTCGATTCGTTCAACGGTACCGATATGATCGCGGACATGATCAACGATGCGGAATTATCGCCGCAACAAAAGACCCTACTCAAGGAGGTACTCGAACAAGCGCAACATGAAAACGAAAAAAAACAAAGCAACGAATGAACGTGATTGCACGCACCCGATACTTTGCCCTAGACAAGCCAAGTATATCATGGTCAACGACCAAAGCAAGCGTGCCTTCAATTATTTGGAGGTATGAAATGAGCATTACCCAAGCACCTAATGGCACGTATGTTGTCAGTGTCTCCTTTGGCACTGATCCCGTCACCGGCAAGCGCCGCCGCAAGAAGAAACAAGGCATTCATTCAATGACGGCTGCCCGCGAAGTTGAAAAGGAGATGATGCGAACTAGCGTCGACCGGCTGTTCAATCAAGAAACGGTCACCTTCGACGAATTGTTCGAGCGTTACGTGAATCGCGTGAAGATCCACATTAAACCGTCCTACTTGCAGTCGCAGCGTGCTGTGTACAAGCGCTATATCCAGACGTTCTTCGTCAATGCCGATATTAAGCGCCTGACCAGCGAGCATATCCGCGACTTTCAAGAATGGCTCACCGAAGAACGTGATTTGAGCAACAACACCAACAACAAGACCTTGATTGAGTTGAAGCTGATACTCGACGTCGCCGTTGAGGAGAAAGTGATCATCGAAAATCCTTGTGTTGGCGTGAAGAAGCTCAAAATTGAACGCAAGAAAATGGAGTTCTACACGCCAGATGAATTTCATGCCTTTACCAAGCTGATTCATCTGCCAGAGGAATTCGACTGGTATGTATTGTTCTCGCTGCTATTCTTCTCCGGCTTGCGAGTCGGCGAACTCTGTGCGCTGGATTGGTCAGATCTCGACTTCAAACGCAAAGAGCTGACTGTCAGCAAGTCGGTGTTCCGACGCGGCGGCGTGGATATCATTACCCCGCCGAAGTCCAAGGCAAGCAATCGTCGTATTAGCCTCAACCAAGGCATGATTGCTTTGCTCCTGCAATGGCGTGAACAGCAACAGGAACTCTTCAAGCACGACTTAGCCCTCGACTGGAGCGAAGATACGCCGATGTTCCAAGCAACGCTGATACGCCGCAACAAGCACACGATTCGCATGCGCTACAAACGTATCTGCAAGCGTGATCCCACGATGAAGCAGATTCGGATTCACGATTTTCGGCACTCGCACGTCGCCTTGCTGATCGACCAAGAAACAGAGTACACAATCATCAAGGAACGACTGGGGCATGCCAGCATCGTCACAACGATTGACACTTACGGGCATCTTTTCCCAAATAAGCAACGCGAAACCGCCGATGCCCTCGATAAATTCTTCTAAAAGAAAGGTCTGATTATATGAAATTCCGTACACGTTTACCACCAAAAACGGCGGTCTGATTTTTCGAACTGGTACTGCACTGGTACTGGAAGGCCGATTTCGACCCAAACAAGTGTTTGAAAGCAACAAAAAACCGCAACCCAGAAAGGCTGCGGAACGCTGATATACCAACGTTTATGAAGGAGAGTACGAGATTCGAACTCGTGCGCCGGTATTAGCCGGTTCGACGGATTTCGAGTCCGTTGCATTACCACTCTGCCAACTCTCCATAACAACAATGATGAGTATAGCAAAAATCACCGCCCCTTGCAACGCTAAACCGCGGCCGGGCGCACTTGATCACACCACGAAGATCAAATTCGCAAAGTCCTCGTGCCAATCAAAGGGATGGTCGCAACGCCACAAAGACTGATTGTCGCTTCAATCGACCATTTGGGCGACGCCT
Source organism: Lacticaseibacillus daqingensis (assembly GCF_003946115.1). Classification (GTDB taxonomy): domain Bacteria; phylum Bacillota; class Bacilli; order Lactobacillales; family Lactobacillaceae; genus Lacticaseibacillus; species Lacticaseibacillus daqingensis. The sequence goes on from NZ_RHOH01000004.1 coordinate 7,798, forward strand.
TCGTTGAGATGTTCCACGCCAAAAATATTTTCGGCGAACTGACTACTCGCCTCACCCACAACGGTTCACCCTGTTCATTAACGCGAGTGTTCTCAGTCCGCAAACACTTGATAGCGGATACAAGTCTGTTTTTTAATAATCTAAAACATAACAAACGAATTTTTATTTTTCTGTATTAATTATATTGACGATTAGTTTTGCAAACGCTACAATTAGTCTCGTAAGTTAAGTTAATTCGTGAGCAAGGGGGAGCAGCTGATGTTAACAAACCAATATGTCGCTTGTGTCAACCAGGAACTAGAACGCCTTCTCGTTTTTGAGACGGTTTTCAAAGAATATTTACACACCTGTAAGAACATCGAAAAAGGCAATTGTTATGCGAGTGAAAACTTCGACCGGCTGCGGCTGTATCTCAGCAAGAACATCCTGCGTTACAACCGCTTCGTTGAGCAGTGCGCACGGATCACTGCCCCAAGCGGCTACGAAACCTTTAACCAGCGCTTGATCGAAGGCCTGCGTGGCATCAAGAACGGTGTGACCATGACCCTGCGCGCGATCGAGCCTGACCGACTTAACACGCGATTGTTCGATGCCGGCATGGCCCAACAAGTCGAAGCGCGGGCCGATATCGATGCCGCCTTCGCCCAGATCGAGGTCTGCGTTTAACGCAACCTGTGTTCGCCTGCTTCGGGGGACGCAAGCAAACACCTGACACCCAAAAGAACCGGCCCAGACGTGAACGTCTGAGCCGGTTTGTCAGTTAGTCGCCTTCTGCCTCGCTTGGCAGAAGAATGGTTTGCGCCGTACCATCATCGTACGCCATCACCGTACTCGGAAAATCGGTGCGGTAATCGAACGGCAAATCGATGGCCATTTGGGTGTCGCTGCCGTCTTGGGAGAACGCGATGGTCAGCTTTCCTTTGGTGTTCAGCAGGTCAAAGCGTAGGAGCTTCCCCAGTGGGACCACGCCAGTGAGGTTCTGATCGATGATCATCCAGATGCTATCAATGATCTCCCCCGGAAGTTGGGCGATCACCCCGTAAGTGGCGAAGCGGCTGTGAGTGGATGCAAACATGTGCGTATCCCCCTTCTTATTCATCTGTAGTCGGCTCAAGGGCCGTGATATCCACGAATTTGGCGCCGACAAACTTGGCGAGCGCTTTGGGCGCGAGGCCGACAGAACGCCCAATTTTCCCCGCCGACACCAGGATCTCGGTTTCGTGCTCGGCTTCCGCCCCGATAAAAATCGGGTACTTGTGGCGCGCATGAATGCCGATCGGCGTGTTGGCCCCGTGTTCGTAGCCGGTCGTTGCGACCAAGTCTTTCAGTGGGACCATCCCCACCTTCTTGTTACCGGAGACCGCACTGAGCTTCTTGTAATCAATGTGGCGATCAAGCGGCACCACCCCGACCACCGGGCCGGTTTTGTTGCCGATCAGCACCAGCGTCTTGTAGATGCGGTGCTCAGGCACGCCGAGGTGCTCGACGGTCAGCTGGGCCACATCCCCTTCCGCGTGGGTCGGGAACTCATAGGATTGATAGGCGATGTTGGCCTTGTCGAGCATTTTCTCGACGAGCGTCTTATCGTCTTTTTTCTTCTTGGTCATGTCGCGCCCCTCCATATCCCTATCATCTCACTTGCCGAGAACCCACGCAAATCAAAGGGTCGTGGCAATGAAAAGGCCCAGCTCGCCGCCAGGCCCTAGATTACTTCCCTTGGTACGTTGTCAGCGTGAAGACGTCGTAGCCCTTGATCTTGTCGCGGCCGTGCAGGTCGGATAACTCCACCAAAAACGCGGTGCCAACCACGATACCCCCGAGCTTCTCGACTAGCTCGATGGTGGCCGCCAGCGTCCCGCCGGTCGCGAGCAGATCGTCACAGACCAACACGCGCTGGCCCGGCTTGATGGCATCCTTGTGCAAGTACAGGGTCGCTTGGCCGTATTCTAGGTCGTAGCTGGCGCTCACGGTTGCGCGCGGTAACTTGCCCTTTTTGCGCGCGGGGGCGAACCCCACACCGAGCTTGTAGGCCACGGGGCAGCCAACGATGAACCCACGGGCCTCGGGCCCAACCACCATTTCGACGCCCTTGTCCTTGGCGTAGTCCACGATTTCGTCGGTGGCAGCGGCGAATGCCTTGCCGTCTTGCATCAAGGGCGAGATGTCCCGGAAGACGATCCCGGGCTCCGGAAAGTCCGGGACACTTGCAATGTAGTCTTTAAAGTTGATTGTCATGTTATTGCCTCACATTCTGGTGGCCGTCAAGACCTGTTCAAGCGCTGGGCGCGCAGCAGTCTGCAGCGTCTTGGCCAGCGCCAGGAACGCCACGCGCTTTTGATACGCCACAGCATTGGTCAGCGGCTGCTTGGTTGGCGCCGGTGCGACGCGAATCAGCGCACCCTCTATTGTAACAAACCCGAGTTCAAAAAACACCTGCACGGCAAAGATTGCCTGGGTCGTGGTCAAGTGCACCGCCTTGGCCAAAGCCGGCAGGTGGTGCTTGTCAAAATCGGGGTGAGCGGTCAGAAAATGGAGCACCTGTCCGCACTCCTGTCGCGTTGGCAGCGCGACTAGTGCGGCGGGATCGGCGGTGAACACCACCCGCACTGGCCGCGCGACATGGACCATCACCGCTGTCAGGGTCGCCTCATCCGGCGGTAGGTCCACCAGCACCACGTCATGGGTCGCACTTGTCAGATCCTTGGCGGCCACCACTGGCCCCCCGAACTGGAACTGGCGCGTCAGTTGCGCCTGCACGCGTGCATCAAAAAAGACGTAGGTGAACGCACCACGGAACTGCTCGGCAGACGGTCGCGGCAGGCGCAGATCGATCACGGCCGGCGCCTGAAGTTGCCAGTCCGCCAGCCGCAGCTGTAAGCTAGTGCGGCCCTGCCAGGTATTGGCATCTAGGCGCACCGCCAGCTTTACCTGACTGGCTTCGCTGAGCGCAGCAGCCTGATCCCCGTAACCAAAGGCGATCACCGGGTTCCCGTCCGCCTGAAAACGCAGGTGGGCGCCGGTCTTGCCGATCGGTTTCACGTCACCCAGCGTCTCCGGGCGCAGACTGAAGGTCGGCTCCGGGTTGCCACTGCCAAACGGCGCCAGCTGGCGCAACAGCGTGTAGTTGGCCATCGTCAGCTCCGCCGGGCTCAACCGCGCGGCAATGGCGAGCACGGGCTTGGGCGTCTCCTTAAGGCTGACCGCCGCAGCCGCTTCCATCGCGGCTTCAAGCGCCGGAATGTTGGCGGTCGGCACAGTCAGCCCACACGCCATGTGGTGGCCGCCGAAGTGCGTCATCTCATCCCGGACAGCGTCTAGGGCGTTAAACAAATGGTACGCGTCGACCGAGCGGCCGGAGCCCTTGGCGCTGTCCCCGTCTTTGCTGATGTTGAGCACGAGCGTCGGCTTGCCGGTTGCCTCGACGATGCGGCTGGCCACAATGCCGAGCACGCCTTCATGCCAGCCTTGGTGAGCCAAAATCAGCGTGCGCCGCGCCGCATTTTCCGGTGTGTGCGCCAGCGCCAATGCCTCGTCCGCAATGGTCTGCACCAGCGCCTGGCGCTTCGTGTTCAGGTCATTGACGTTGGCCGCCAGCACCGCCGCTTCCTCATCGTCAAACGTCGTCAACAGCGTCACGCCAGGCGTCGCGTCACCCAACCGCCCCAACGCGTTCAACCGGGGCCCGAGGGCAAACCCGATGGTCGCCTCGTCCACGGTTGCCGGATCGACCTTGGCCACAGCCAACAACGCCGCGATCCCAGCCCGCGGTTGCGTGCGGATCATGGCCAGCCCCATCTGCACGATGATGCGATTTTCGTCGGTCAAGCCGACCAGATCCGCCACCGTGCCCATCGCGGCCAGGTCAATGCTTTCCACCGGCGCCGCCCCCAGCAAGGCCGTGGCCACCTTGAAGGCCACCCCCGCCCCGCTGAGGTCCCCGAATGGGTACGCCCCTTCCGGGTGGCGCGGGTGCACCACCGCCACCGCCTGCGGCAACACCTCAGGCAGCTCGTGGTGGTCCGTCACCACCACATCCATGCCCGCGGCCATTGCGGCATCGATCACATCCGCCCCGGCCACCCCGTTATCCACGGTGATGACCAGCTGCGTGCCGCTGCTTTGCAGGTAACGGTACACCGCGGCGTTGGGGCCGTAACCATCGGTGAAGCGATCGGGAATGAAAACCATCGGCTCGGCGCCCATGCTTTGGAGCGTCTCCTGCATGATACTCGTCGCGGTCAGGCCGTCCACATCGTAGTCGCCGTAGATGGTGATTTTTTCCTGCTGTTCGATCGCCTGCTGAATGCGGCTCACCGCGTTGGCCATGTCGTGTAGCAAAAATGGGTCGTGCAGTCGGCTGAGGTCCGGGTTGACGTACCCTTCGAATGCTTCCTGGGTCGTGATGCCCCGCTGGATCAAAAGCCGCGCCAAAAATGGCGGCACTTTCAAATCGGTCGCCACCTGCGTGATCTGCTCTGCCTCGGGTTGGGTTGCCAGTTGCCAGTCGTAATGCGCCACAGTCATCGTCCTTTCATACTAACTGGACTAGTATACCAGAAAATGCGGCGACCCACCGATTCGGTGTTATAATGAGGGCGTAATCACACCAGCCCGACTCCAATCAGCGACTGAGCAGATAGGAGAGATGAATATGGCAGCTACTGCCGAAGCACTGCGCGTCGCAGAAGACGCGATCAACACCCAAGGATTCGTCACCGAAAAGGAATTGCCCGACTTGAAGGACCGCGACTACACGCGCGAATTGTCCGCCGAGCTGACCAAGGCCCGCGAAAAGAAGCAGGAAAAAGGCTACATCTACGCGGAACCCTTCGATTTTGCCGGTGGCGAAATTGAAAATATCGTCTGGAACATGGACCAAATCAAGACCCGTGCCGACGCCAAGCAAACACTGGCCACCGACATGGGGCTGAAGATGCCGGAGACCACGCTGTCCGAGGTGGACAAAACTGAATTTTGATTTCTGAAGGCGGCTGTGGGGCCGCCTTTTTATTACGCCAGAACATTTTTGTCGCATTTCGCGCTCGCAAACCCGCCGCTTAACGACCCACTGCTCGCCAGCAAGGGCGCTGAGTTGACAGTGGATTTGCTTGGGGCGTTATAATGGGACCATAATTTTTATCTGCACCGGTTGCGTCGTTGCCGCCAAGCCCTGAATGCTTAGCCGATAACAACGGAGGAATGCTTGATGACAGAATCAATTGGCGCGTTTTTTCAACAGTTTCGCAAAGAACGGCATCTGACCTTAGATCAGGCCGCAAATGGCCTCAACCCTGCTTCGATCTCGTACTTTGAGCGCGGCAAAAGCGACATCAGTCTGAGTAACGCTACGAAGTTGATGTTCAACATCGGCATGGGTCCGTACGACCTCAACGACTTCCTCGCATCATCCGGCCAGTGCTTTCCGGTCATTTTATCCGATGTGATCGCAGACGACCGGGCGGCGATCCAAGCCAAGGTCGCGGCTTACCTCGCTGATTCCCCGTTTGCCCCCAACTTGCAGGCGCAGTACCAAGCGGCATTGCCTTGGCTGAACTGCACCTTAACTGACGACAAGCCGCTTCCGCCTGCCTACGAACAGCACCTAGCGCAACTGCTGGCATATCCGGCCTTTTGGCATGCGCCGGAGCAGTTTCTCGTTGTCGCCACCTTACCGTTTGCTAGCTATGAGCTTCTGAGCAGCGTCTGGGCGCAATTGGCCGCGTTGACCGGGAAGCAGCTCGGCTTCCAAAATAATAACCTTTGGCTGGTCGGTAGCATCGCCATCAGCCGTAACGATGCCGCCCTGCGGCAGCAAGTGGCCTCGGACCTACAACGAATCATTGAGATCCCTGCACTCGTTGCACACTTCAATAACGCGATGCCGCAACTCCAAGCAATCATTGACTTGGCTAAGGGCGAATCGATCGACCCCATCACTGATGCACTCGCACGGATGCAAGCCGCACCACTGGCCAGTTGGCTGACCCGCCTGGCAGCGCGTTGTCAGCGCGATCAGCCCTGCCACTACAACACGGCACTCAAACCAACGGACAAGGCCGCGCTAGCCGTCCCAGCAGACCACGCGCTCCTAGTCGGGCCGACTCTAGCACTACGGCGCAAGCAACTCGGGCTCACCCTGGCTGATGTCGCAGATGGCTGGTCCACGCCGGCCCAGTCCCGCTTCGAGCAAGGCAAGACCCAGCTGGCCTTTCTCAACACGCTGACGCTGTTGCGCCACCTTGGGCTACCCTTATCCTCACTTGAAATGAGCAGCGACTCGGTCAGCCTTTTTCGCCAGTACCACATCAAGCTCGAATACATGGGTCGCCAGGCCGATACCGCCGGCTATACCCGACAAGATTTCTTTACGGTCCTCGCCGAGTTCGCCGCCCTGGCGGCTGATTTCCCCGCCGGCTTGCGGATCATGCTCAATCGCGGGTTACGAACCGTGCTTCAGTGGCAAGACTTGGCCCTTTTTCCAGCAGACGACCCGATGTTTGCCGATCTGTCCGATGAAGAACAGACCGCCATCATCACCTACCTTCAATCGCTCGATCACCTCGGGTCACTGGAAGCTGAGGGCGTCTCATTTGCCGTCAACAGCATCACCCAACCATTCCTGATTCCATTTTTCCAAGCGGTAACCGCCGCCTTGCCGCGTCATACCTGGGCGGAACAAGCCATCTATGACATGGCTGCTAGTTTCGTCTTTGGTGCGGTGTTCTTCTCGGTGCCGGCAATAATCCCATTGGCGCGCAACTTCTTCACCCCGGATAAATGCCAGCCGTACTCCTGGTGGTCATACGGCGATATTGCGACGATCCGTACCTTGGGCGACAGCTACCTCACGGACTCACCAGCCGTGCGCGCTCAGGCCGCGCAACACCTTGCAGATGTTCGCCTGCTCAACCCATACGATGGCGCCGCAGCGCACCAACGCTGGTGGTTTGAAACATACGCCGGCAAGGGGCGGCAGGACATACAAGCATAAGCCTCCCCACCATTAGTTGTTCGGGGTAACAAATCACGCACTAGTATTGCATCAAACTGTAATACACGGTACAATGTCGGCGTATACAAATCGAAAAAAATCGGTTAGCTAACCAATTGGATAGAACGATGCAAGCACGAGTTGCATATTCCTAAGATTTTAGGAGCATGTAGACCAGGCGCGTCATTCCTCCTCACGGTTGGCTATTTTTATGCCTTCCGAACAATCCGGATTGTCGTTGCCGACACACATCGCATTTGGGTAATGCCTGTGACGCCAGAACCGCGTGCCATTATCAATTCACACTGGGTGAGAACAAGGAGAGGGTTGGATTATGGAGAAGAATACAAGCATTTATCAGAAGTTTCGGCTTTGGGTATGGCTAGCCGCTGCCGTCATTCTGCTGGCCATTGGTTTCGGGGTGTGGCGGAGCAATGCGAAGACGGACGTCTTGGCGGACTATCAGATTGGCTTTACCGGGAGTAACAAGGATGGTTCGGTGGAACTTTCCAAAAAAACGACGTACAAATTCATGAAGAACGTCATCGTCGCCGTGGCCAAGACGGATAAATTAAACAAAGATTTGATCAAGTACATGGATAAAACCGATTATGACAAATGGGACGAGGACACCTTTGACTCATTAGTTGGCAGCAGCAAAGCCGAGGGCACCAAATTCAAAACCAGCGTGACCACGGCATTGAAAATGGCGGAAAAACTGGCAATCACGCCTAGAGAGTCCCTTAAAAATGGCGACACCGTGACCGTCAAATTGAATATCACGCAAGCCCAGGCCGATCACTACAACATTGCGCTCAAGCCGCATACCTTCAAAGTCCAAGGCCTGAAGTAGAAGCAGCCAGCGCGCGCAGTAGCGCGTCAAGGAAAGGAAGATTTTTATGAAAACATGTCCACAATGTGGCTCTGAGCAGGCACTCGCCGCAAAATTCTGCACCAACTGCGGCTTTAATTTCGCCGAGGCGGCGGCAGAAGCCAAGCCTGTTGAAGCCAAGACCCAGCCGGTAGCCAAACCAGACGCAGCGTCGACTACGGCCGCCGCGCCGACCACCCCATCGTCAACAACGCGGTCGAATGAGTCACTTGATAAGGTCAAGCAGGCGGGGCTGAATTACTGGGCCTGGCTGCTTGCCGGAATCAAGAAGCCTAGCCGCTCCGATGGCACCGGGCACCCGTACTTTGGGCTCGCGTCACTGGCTTTGGTCACCCTCTTCACCACCATCGCGTTCCTCAAGCCGCTCGTTAGCGGCGCGAACATGGCCAACAACGCCTCCAGCTCGCTGGAGAGTCTCTTCGGGGGATCGGCCAGCGGCTTCTCCGAGTCCGTCAGCCAGACGACCGGTTCATTGGTCTTCGGCACCGGCTTCCGGCTGTTCATTCTGCTCGCCGCCATTCAATTCGTCTCCTTTCTCGGAGCCTATCTGGTGCACCGGACGTTGAGCAAGACCAAGACGCCGTTTCTCGCTAGCCTGAACAACTACGAACAACGCCTTTCCATCACCGTCCTGATTAGCGCCGCGGCCGCCCTTCTCAGCCTCATCGGTGGCGTCAGCATCATCTTCTTGTTGGTCCTGATGATTGCGCTGAACTTACTTTTCCAATCGGTTGCCTTTTATCAGTACGGCTTATCTTCTCCGGCTAAAAATGGCCTCGATTCGCTGTACCTGCTGGTGCTGATCACCTTGGGGATGACGCTGATCAACCTCATCCTCTTTGGGATTTTCGGCAGCTCACTGTTTTCAATGCTTTCGAGCACGCTCGGCCTTTAACGGTAATCGCCTGCAGCGTCAGATTGGACGCTGCGGATAAGGAAAGGAGTAGGTGGGCAATTCACCTTTTTGGCTAAAGGCGGAAAAGGTGAATTCCACTTGATGATGATCATGACAACGAGGTTCTATTACATGGCAGATCGCGGGGCCGGCGCCACCCCGAATCAATTTTGCCCTAACTGTGGCGCGCCGGTCGCGGCGACCGACACCTTCTGTCCGAACTGTGGGTTCGATTTGCGTCAAAGTAAAGCCGAAACGCCTACACCCAGTCAGACCAGCGCAAAATCGACCGCTACGCCAAAGCAAGCCGCACCACTGTCACAGACACCGACCCGGGCGAACCGGCCGCTGAGCAGGAAAAAGAAGCGGCTGATTGCCATCATCGGTGCGGCCGCGGTCCTTCTAATTGGGACCTACATCGGGCTTAAACAGTATTATTCCCCGACGCGCCAAATTGATCGGCTGGCTGCGGACATCCGCACTGGCTCTGCCGCCACTGTGGCCAAGGAGATTACCACGACAGACTCAGCGCTCAAGATTACCGCCGGCAAGGTTAAGCCCTTCCTCGCCTACCTACGGGCGGACAAACAACGGCTGAACCAATTCACCAACGGCTTACGCACAAGCGGCCGAACGGATTACGGCATGGTCCTCGCCGAACGCGGAAAGCACCTGCTGCTGTTTCCGAAATACGTGATTAGCTATGATAACCCCGCCTACGTGTCCCTTTACGTGGGCCGTACCGGGGTCACGGTAACGTTAGATGGCGCCAAAATCTTGACCTCGACCGCAAGCAAACGAAAGGCCAAAGCTGGCCCTATGCTGCCAGGGGTTCATACCTTCGTGGCGATAGGAACCATCAAGGGAAAAAAGGTTAAGTACACGGACAAACAGACCATCAGCCATTCCGGTTCTCAAGGCATCGCAAATTTCGACTTTGCCACAATCAAACTGATCGTCAATTCGAACCTGGAAGGCGGCACGGTGGTCGACAACTATGGCGACAAGCTGGGTACCATCAAAAATGGCAAGACGATCATCGGCCCGATTGCGTTACAAAAGAGTATGAGGTTCTGGGTTGAGAAACAATTTGACGGAGGCAAAGTCACAACGACCGAGTTTAAGGTGGATGACTTTTTCGGGGATGGACGAAGCGTGGATACGGAAATTAGGTTAAATAATGAAAACACCTTGACCACGAACGATTTCGACGTCACCCTCCGAGACATGTTCTACGACGTTCAGTATTTATCCTCCAAAGATACCGATAGCGAGGCGAAGCTGGGCCAATACTTCACCGACACGAACAGCGACGCCTACAAGTTCTGGCAAGGCATCGGCGATTCTTATGCGAAGCGCACGGACGTTTCGTCGATCAGCTTTGGCAGCAACGTTCGCTCCGTCGAGATGACCGATAAGGACACGTACAAAGTGGACTACGACGTCACCTACCACGTTTCTTACACGGACTATGAAAAAAACGAACGCATCCAAACTTTCAACTCAACGATGACCGTCGTCAAATCCGGCAAAGATGAGTACGGGGATGCTACGTATAAGATATCGGCGCTCGACCCGAAACTCACCAAGGTCTACGACAACAACGCCAACGAAGGCAAGGATTCAACCGGCGACTCGACACGTTCCTATTAACGCACTTAGAGGAGGCCATTAGCAATCATGAAATCGGGGAAGGATGAAAATGAACGACACACCACAATATGATTCCAATTTTGATGCTGCAGATCAGAAATTAAGCACGCTCGATCACGACGGGGAGTGGACCGCACCCACCTACCAGTGGAACGCGGAAAGCATTGAAAGACTGCACGCAATGCCCGTCGGCGAGTTGATTTCAAGACTGCAGATCCTCATTTAGGCAGTCAATTCGCAGAAAAACATTCGTGCCACCACCGCCAAGACTCACCAGGCAATCGTCGAGGCGCGCAACGTCGCCATCGAGGATGAAACGGCACGCTTCGATGCCTACAAAGATCAGACGCTGAATCCCAATCGTTACACCCACCCTGTCGCAGCAAAGAACGTTAACGCGAAAAAATCGCATTCCCTCAACATTAGTTGGTGGGCAATTATCGCCGGTGCGATTTTGTTTTACTGGCTCTTTACCGTGACAGAACGTTTGACGTTCACCAGCTATCTCGTTGCCATACCGGTTGGAATCTTCCAAATCGCACTATTTTTTGGACTAATCGCGGCAACAATCATCAAATTGGTTCAACACTTTCTCTCAACGTCTGAACTGGTCGCCGGGTTTCAGGAGCGCCGCGCGTACCACCGTGAGATCCGCGAAAACCAACGCCAAGTTCAAGAAGAAAGAAAACTGGACGACCTGGACCGCCAATTTCAAGAAGATAATCCACAACTTACCGACACCGATCTCCGAAAACGGTACCAGCTTGATGAAACTATCGATTCGTTGAATCTTGAGCCCACCTATGAACTCAATGAGTTGATCAAGCAAATCGGCCCGCGCGACGCCGATTACAGCTGGATTGTCCTGGACAACGCGCAATATTTCCCGCCCAAGATGCTGCACGACTTCCCCAGATTGGTCAAAATCCATCAGATTTTGATCGACGGCGGCGCCTCCAATTGGGCCGGCGCCTTGCAAGCACTAAAAGCAGACGAGGCGAACAAACGGATTTTCGCCCAGTTCAACCAGCTGCATGACGAAGTTGAGGAATCTTCCATCATCGCCTCGCAAGCCATTCAGGCCACTCAAGAGCAGCTTGAAAAAGCGATTGACAGCGTGTCAGCCAACGTCACCGAATATTCGAAAGAAGTTGACCAGTTTGCGAGCGATGCCGAAAGGGCGCGGGCGGCCTTAGCGGGTGCCATCTCATCGCTGGAGAGCAGAGCCGCACGGGATCCATTTATGCGGTATTAGCAAACTTCCGGGCCTTCAGCTTCAACGCTAGACGGAACCGAGGTGATCAGTGTGGCTCACCCTATTTTCATGGCACGCTACCAAGCCACCGGCGAGATTTGCTTCATGGACATCAGCTTCACCCACTTCGTCGCCCACGTGGCCGCCTACCTGCACACGGAGATTGAGCTGGGCGATGCCCGCATCATCCCCGCGGTCCGCGGGGCCTACGACGTTAACCGCTATCAGCTTCACCTCTGGCTGGACGGCGCGGCGACCAAGGTGCCAAGAACCCCTGCGGCCTGGCACTTCATGATGAACAAAGACCCCGGTGGCAGTGAGACGCTAAAATCGCTCGAAGCAATCATGGGGCTCAGCTTTACCGTCATGGCCGGCAAGAACTAGCCCAAACCAAGGCGGTGAAGGCTGCAATCATTCCCCTTTGTGATTATTAGATGAATGCACGTCGTTCATCTGATGATTACAGGGGGATTTTTTGTGCTCCGCGCCAATCATCGATGATTTTTACGAACCGGACGTCATTCAGTGGTGCCCGAAGGTTAGCCTGAATCCCTTCTTCAGCCGCTTCCTTAGTCAAAACCGCTTTGGGTCAAATTTGATCCTCCAGGAATCACTTGGCAATGCCAGACTGGCCACAATCGCCTTACGCCTGCCGATTACCGAAGATATGGGGAACGATACCATCTTTGACGGCCGACCCGAGACGTAAAAAAGGCTGAACCCCTCTCGTTGGCAAACGCCAAAACGAAGGAAATTCAGCCAGACTCTTTAAACTTGTTTGTGCCTCCGACAGACACCTGCGTTGGCAAACCAGACTAAGCCATCGCTATCTCCCCAGCAAAAGGCTTACCTGCCGCTACTTGCCCTTGGTATCGTCCTCGTTCATGTTCAAGATACTCATGAACGCTTCCTGCGGCACTTCCACGCTCCCCACGGCCTTCATGCGCTTCTTCCCGGCCTTCTGCTTCTCCAGCAGCTTGCGCTTACGGGTGATGTCCCCTCCGTAACACTTCGCCAGGACGTTCTTGCGGTAGGCCTTGACGGTGCTGCGCGCAATGATCTTGTTGCCGATGGCGGCCTGGATCGGGATCTCGAACTGCTGGCGCGGAATGGTTTCCTTCAGCTTGGCAACGATCGCGCGGCCACGCTCGAAGGCAAAATCCTTGTGCACGATGGTACTCAGCGCATCGACCGGGTCCCCGTTGAGCAGGATGTCCATCTTCACCAGCTCGCTTTCGCGGTAGCCGGTGATTTCGTAATCGAGGCTCGCGTAGCCCTTGGTAGAGGACTTCAGGTCATCGAAAAAGTCGTAGATGATCTCGGACAGCGGCAGGTTGTAGATGACGTTGACGCGGTACTTGTCGAGGTAGTCCATGGTGACGAACTCCCCGCGCTTGCGCTGGGCGATTTCCATCACCGCGCCCACGTAGTCGTTCGGAACCATCACGCTGGCTTTGACGAACGGCTCGCGGATCGCTTTGATCTCGCTGGGTTCCGGCAGCTCGGCCGGATTGTCGATGGTCAGCGTGGTGCCATCCGTCATGTTGACCTCGTAGTCCACGCTCGGTGCGGTCATGATGAGGTCCAGGTTGAACTCGCGCTCCAGGCGCTCCTGCACCACGTCCATGTGGAGCAACCCGAGGAAGCCGCAGCGGAAGCCAAAGCCGAGAGCCTGGGAGGTTTCCGGCTGAAATTCCAGCGCGGCATCGTTGAGCTGCAGCTTCTCAAGCGCCTCGCGCAAGTCGTTGAACTTGGCGTTATCGACCGGGAACAGCCCGGAGTACACCATCGGCGTAATCTTGCGAAAGCCCGCCAGCGCCTTTTGCGCGGGACGGTTAGCCAGGGTCACGGTGTCCCCCACACGGGTGTCCTGAATGGTCTTGATGCTGGCGGTGATGTACCCCACGTCGCCGACCATCAGGAAGTCTTTTTGGACGGCCTTGGGGGACATCACGCCGACTTCGGTCACTTCAAAGGTCTTGCCGTTGCTCATCAGCTGGATGGTGTCGCCGGGGCGGACCATCCCCTCCTTGATGCGCACGGCCAGCACGACGCCGCGGTAGGAATCGTAGACGGAATCGAAGATCAACGCCTCAAGTGGGGCGTCAATGTCGCCGCTTGGCGCGGGAATGTCCGAGACGATGCGCTCGAGCACCTCCGGAATGCCCAGACCGGTTTTGGCGCTGGTCAAAATCGCCTCGGAGGCGTCCAGGCCGATCATCTCTTCGATTTCTTCCTTAACGACGTCGGGCTGGGCGCTTGGCAGGTCGACTTTGTTGATGATCGGCACGATCTCAAGGTCGTCATCCAGCGCCAAATAAACGTTGGCTAACGTCTGGGCCTCGACCCCTTGCGCTGCGTCCACCAGCAGCAGCGCCCCTTCACAGGCGGCCAGGCTGCGGCTGACTTCATACGAAAAGTCCACGTGGCCGGGCGTGTCGATCAGGTGGAAGATGTAGGTTTCGCCGTCTTGCGCCTTGTAGTGCAACTCGACCGCGTTGAGTTTGATCGTGATGCCGCGCTCGCGCTCCAGGGGCATGTCGTCGAGGACCTGGGCCTGCATGTCACGCTTGGCGATGGTGTCCGTCAACTCCAGAATGCGGTCGGCAAGCGTCGACTTGCCGTGGTCGATGTGCGCCACGATCGAAAAGTTGCGGATGTGTTGCTGGCGGGTCAGCAGTTCTGCTTTGTCCAATCCAATAGCCTCTTTCTCTGTCGTTTCAGTGGTTTGGTTAACTTCTAGTATAACCGAAAAAGTGGGCCGGGACAAAATGTCTCGGCCCACTGTCTCGGACTGCTCTGGAATCGTTGTGCGGCATTGGGGCGCTAAACCCCAACCGGCGCAACTGCCACGTTACTTCTTGAAGGCGTCACGCACTTTATCGAACAGTGAGCCTTCATGCGGGGTCACGTCCTCACCGCTGGCCGCGGCAAACTGCATCAACGCATCCTTTTGCTTCTGGTTAAGGTTCTTCGGCGTCTTCACTGTCACGGTGACGATCTGATCACCGGTGCCGGTGCCTTGCAAGTGCGGCGCCCCCTTGCCCCGCAGGCGGAACTTGGTGTCCGTCTGGGTGCCGGCGGGGATCTTCAGCTCAACAGGCCCGTGAACGGTGTCGACGTTGATGGCATCCCCCAGCGCCGCTTGGGCGAAGCTGATGGTCATTTGCATATAAATTGTCGCCCCGTCACGCTGGAACTTGCTGCTTGGTGCGACCCGGAAGACGATGAACAGGTCCCCGTAAGGGCCGCCGTTGGTGCCGGCCTCACCGGCTTCACGCAACCGCATCTGCTGGCCGTCTTCGACCCCGGCTGGCACGGACACGTCGATGGTGTGCCGCTCCTTCTGGTGACCGGTGCCGTGGCAGTCCACGCACTTGTCCTTGATCTCTTTCCCAGTACCACCGCAGACATCGCAGACCTGCTGGGTCATCATTGCACCCAGCGGGGTGTTGCGCTGCACTTGGATGTAGCCAGCGCCGTGACACTTAGAACAGGTCACGGGGCTGGTGCCAGGCTTTGCGCCGCTCCCACCACAGGTGTGACACATCGCCTCGCGGTCATAGGAAATCTTGGTCTTCTTGCCAAACACGGCCTCCGTGAAGGTCAGGTCCATGCGGTACTGCAGGTCGGCGCCTTGCCGCGGGCCGGCTGCGGACTGGCCGCCGCCTTGCCCGCCGCCGAAGAACTGGCTGAAAATGTCATCAAAGCCGCCAAAGCCTTGCGCACCGCCGCCACCAAACCCGGAGAAGCCTTGGCCATAACCGCCCCCACCGAACCCTTGGGGGCCATCGGCAGAGCCGTACTGATCAAAGGCCGCACGCTTTTGCGGGTCAGAAAGGACTTGGTAGGCCTCGTTGATATCTTTGAATTTTTGTTCCGCGCCGGGCTCGTGGTTAATGTCCGGGTGGTACTTCTTGGACAGCTGGCGGAAGGCCCGTTTGATGGTCGCATCGTCAGCATCGCGGCTGACACCCAGAATGTCATAGTAATCTTTCTGCTCTGCCATATTGTCTCCTCAGTTCCGTAATTTCACTCAGTGCGCCTTAGGATAACACAGTTGAACTAAAAAGCCAAAGCCGCCGGGGCTTCGGCTTTTCAGTCACCGCAAAGGGCTACTTGTTATCGTTGACGTCTTTGTACTCGCCATCGATGGTGTCATCGTCTGACTTCTTATCGTCGGCTTGCGTGGCCCCTGCCGCGTCCCCTTGGGCACCGGCTGCTGCCTGCGCCTTTTGGGCTTCTTCGTACATCTTGACCGTCATGTCCTGAACGAGCTTGTTCAGGTCGTCGCGCTTGGCCTTCATGTCTTCGATGTTGTTTTCTTGTTGCGCCTTCTTGAGAGCTTCCTTGGCGTCTTCAGCCTTCTTGATTTCGTCGTCGGACACCTTGCCCTTGAGTTCGGTCAGAGTCTTGTCCGTCTGGAACAACAACTGGTCAACGTCGTTCTTCAAGTCAACTTCTTCCTTGCGCTTGGTGTCGGCTTCCTCGTTTTCCTTGGCTTCCTTCATCATGCGGTCGATTTCGTCATCGGACAGGCCTGACGAGCTCTTGATGGTGATGTTCTGGGACTTACCGGTGCCGAGGTCCTTGGCGGAAACCTGCACGATCCCGTTCTTATCGATGTCAAACTTCACTTCGATTTGTGGCACGCCACGTGGGGCGGATGGGATGTCGGTCAACTGGAAGCGACCCAGGGTCTTGTTGTCTGCGGCCATTGGGCGTTCGCCTTGCAGGACGTGGATGTCAACGGCCGGCTGGTTGTCGGCTGCCGTGGAGAAGACCTGGCTCTTAGACGTTGGGATCGTCGTGTTGCGGTCAATCAGCTTGGTGAACACGCCACCCATCGTTTCGATCCCCAGGGACAGTGGCGTCACATCGAGCAGCACCACGTCCTTGACGTCACCGGAAATGACCCCACCTTGCACGGCCGCACCGAGGGCAACGGCTTCGTCAGGGTTGATGGAGTGGTCGGGTTCCTTGCCGGTCCAGGACTTCACAGCGTCTTGAACGGCAGGGATCCGCGTGGAGCCCCCGTTCAGGATCACCTTGTCGATGTCAGCGTTGGTCAGGCCGGCATCGCGGAGCGCATTGTCGACTGGGATCTTGGTTTGCTGAACGAGGTCTTCGGTCATTTGGTCGAACTGCGCGCGGGTCAGTGTGCGTTCCAAGTGCAGCGGGCCGTTCGCGCCGGCAGAGATGAACGGCAGGGAGATCTGTGTAGAAGAGACGCCGGACAGGTCCTTCTTAGCCTTTTCAGCGGCATCCTTCAGCCGTTGCATCGCCATCTTGTCCTTGCTCAGGTCAATGCCGTTTTCAGACTTGAATTCCGCCACGAGCCAGTCGATGATCTTGTTGTCAAAATCGTCCCCGCCCAGGTGGGTGTCCCCGTTCGTGGACAGCACTTCGAACACGCCGTCGCCGAGCTGCAGGATGGAGACGTCAAAGGTCCCACCACCCAGGTCGTAAACCAGGACTTTTTCTTCCTTATCGGACTTATCCAGGCCGTAAGCCAGGCTGGAGGCAGTCGGTTCGTTGACGATCCGGGACACGTTCAAGCCCGCGATCTTACCGGCATCCTTGGTCGCCTGACGTTGGGAGTCGTTGAAGTAGGCCGGTACCGTCACAACGGCTTCGGTGACTTCTTCGCCCAGGTAGTCTTCGGCGAACTTCTTGATGTATTGCAGGATCATCGCGGAGATTTCCTGTGGGGTGTATTCCTTGTCGCCGACCTTCACGGTGTAGCCCGCTTCACCCATGTGACGCTTGATGGACATGATGGTGTCCGGGTTGGTGATGGCTTGGCGCTTGGCCACTTCGCCGACCTGGATCTCGCCGTCTTTGAACGCAACGACGGAAGGCGTGGTGCGGTTGCCTTCTGGGTTCGTGATGATCTTTGGTTCGCCGCCTTCAAGTACCGCAACGGCAGAGTTGGTGGTCCCTAAGTCAATCCCAATAACTTTACTCATGTTAGAATCCCTTCTTAATCGTTTTTTGTCTACTTAATTTTAATTGGCGACAACAACCATCGCCGGCCGGAGCACCCGGTCTTTAAGCATGTAACCCTTTTGAAGCACGGTGACAACGGTGTCCTTTTCGTGCTCGGCGTCAGCCGGGACGGTTTGGACGGCCTGATGCAGCGTCGGGTCAAACTTGCCGCTGGCATCGATCTCCGTGACGGCCGCTTCCTTGAGGGCGTTATCGAGGTGCGTGTACACCATTTCAACGCCCTTTTTCAGCGACTCAGCGCCGTCTTCCGTGACCGTCGTGTCAAGTGCCCGCGCCAGGTTATCCAGCACTGGCAACACGGCGGTCGCAAGCTTTTGACCATCGTACTTCAGCAACTGCGCCCGCTCCTTTTTGAAGCGGTTGTTCATGTTGCTGATTTCCGCGGCTGCCCGCAGGTACTTGTCCTCGAAGTCATCGCGCTCCTTGAGCAGCGCCTCGACATCGACATCTGCGGTTTGCACTTCATCCGCTAAGTCTGCCTGCATTTCTGCGGCGATCTCGTCTTTGAGTGACGGGGTTTCTTTTGCGTCGGTTGCCGGCGCTTTTTCTTTATCCGTCATGGGCCCCTCCTTTGTCATTGATCAAAATGGGTGTAATAGTTGGTCAGCCGCTTGGCGAGCTCCTCACGGAAGGTGGTCAACAGACCGATCATCTTCGAGTACGGCATCTGGGTCGGCCCGATCAGGGCGATCATGCCCGTCCCGTGCTCGCCCACGCTATACTTGGCGGTGATCACACTCAGGTTCGCCAAGGCGTCCGGCGTGAGCTCAGAGCCCAGCCGCACCTGCAAGTCCGACACCATGGCCGGATTCAGCAACTGATTGATGGCCCCTTGCTCAGGCTCCATCATTGCGAGCAGCCGCTTGATCTGGCCCACGTCGCCGTCTTCGACATAATCCATCAGGTTCAGTCGGCCCCCAACATAAAAGCGCTCGGCCGCCGCTTTTTGCAAGACGTTGCCGAAGATGTCGAGGAAACCGTTCGGGCTGGTCATGTACTTGAACAAGACGGCCGGCACGTCGGCTTGCAGCTTCTGCGCCACCTGGCCCAGCGGCAGTCCGACCAGCTGATCGTTGATGATGCGGATCGCTTTTTCGACCTCACCGGAATCCACCTCAGGCGGCAGCGTGAACAACTGATTCTCCACATTGCCGTTGCTGGTGACCAGAATGGCCATGACCTGGTGATTGCCTAATGGCACCATCCGAAAACCGGTCAGGCGAATGTTGGCCACCTCAGGGCCAAGGCTGATGGCGGTGTAGCTGGTCAAGTTCGACAAGATGCGGGCGCTTTGGGCCACGATCTCATCGATCTTGTAAAAATGGCCGCCAAAACCCTGCTGGATCGCGGCGATCTCGTTTGGCGTGGCGGCCGCCGGTTCCACCAGGTTGTCCAGGTAGTACCGGTAGCCCCGCGTCGACGGCACCCGCCCTGAGCTACTGTGTGTTTTAGTAATCAATCCCTGCTCTTCTAAGGCCGCCATATCATTGCGGATCGTGGCCGAGCTGACGTGGATCGGCAGCTCTTCCATTAACGTCTTCGATCCGACTGGCTGACCACTTTCAGTGAATAGCCGAATGATCTCCTTCAAGACGAGCAGTTGGCGTTTCGTCAACATATTCCCACCTCTTTTAGCACTGGCAAACAATGAGTGCTAACACAATGAATAATATACCAACTGCCATTAGCAATGTCAACCCGCTTCTGCCAAATCAGCCTTACGACTGAGGGCTGAACCGGGATTTGGTGGGCCGCGCCGCAACATCCAGCGCACCGCGGGACACCAAAAAGACCGCGACCGGATCGCGGCCCTTCAATTCAGATGAGCGGGTCCTCCAGCAAAAACTGCTGGAACACCTCGTTGCCCAGAAACATCCCTTGGTTCGTCAGGATCAAATGGTCGTCACGCTCGACCATCAGACGCTGGTCCTTGAGGGATTGGATCAATGCGCCGTACACATCCTCAATGCTGAGGTGGTACCGCGCGGCAAAGCGCGCACGGCTGACGCCGGCGCGGGTGCGCAGACCCAGGAATAACTCCTCTTCGATCTGCTCTTCCAGTGGCACCAGGTGATGCTCGATCACAGGCACCTTGTGGTCGTGTAGCGGTGCCAGGTACTGCTGAATCGGGCCGAAGTTATGGTACCGGTCGCGCCCCACATACCCGAACGCCCCCGCCCCGAAACCGAAGTACTTGTCGTTACGCCAGTACAGCAAGTTGTGCTGGCACTCAAACCCGGGCTTGGCGAAGTTAGCGATCTCATACTGCGCTCGCCCGTTGACCGCCATCAGGTCGATCGCATCCTGATACATGTCCGCCTCAACGTCCTGATTCGGTAGCTGCAAGCGCCCCTTGCGCATCAGGTTGTAGAAAATGGTCTTCTTCTCCAGGATCAGCGAATAGGTCGAGTAATGCGGCAGGTCCAGTTCAAGCGCGTGGCGCAAGCTGTGTAAAAAGTTGTCGCGGCTTTGGCCCGGCAAACGGAAGATCAGGTCGATGGACAGGTTGTCCAGCCCCACCGCGCGCGCATTGGCAATGGCCGTGTAAACATCGGCTGCCTGGTGCGTGCGGCCGATGCGCTTGAGGATTGCATCATCGAAGGACTGCACCCCGATCGACAGGCGTGTCACACCGTTATCCTTCATCACCTGCAATTTGTCTCGCGTCAGCAAGTCGTTGGGGTTGGCCTCGAAGGTGAACTCCCCGTGCTCAAAATGTAACTCGCGCCGGATCGCCACGATCAGCTTTTCCAGCTGCACTGGCGACAATGCGGTGGGCGTACCGCCCCCAACGTACACCGTCTCGATCGACTCGTTGGGGTGGCTCGCCATCACCAGGTGCATCTCGCGAATCAGCATGTCGAGGTAGTCGTCCACCGGCTGGCCCTCGATGAACACCTTGTTGAAGTCGCAGTAATAACAGATGTGCGCACAAAACGGGATGTGGATGTAGGCGCCGGCCATCAGTCCCTCAACTCCTTCAAGTAGGCCCGTGAGGCGGCCTCATCCTGCGCAAGCTGGGCCACCAAGCCCGCGGCGCCGGTGAACTGCACCTCGCCGCGGAGGTAGTGCAGCCAGCGCACCACCACTGGCTGGCCGTAGATGTCCGCATGAAAATCAAACAGGTTGATCTCAAGCGTGACCGGCCGCCCCGCCCCAAACGTGACATTGCGGCCGACTGAGGCCATCCCCGGCACCCATGCCCCATTCACCTGCATTAGCACTGTGTAGATCCCGATGCCCGGCAACCGCTCCGCGGTCGGCGTGGCGATGTTGGCGGTCGGATAGCCCAGCGTGCGCCCCCGGGCCTCCCCGTGAACCACAGTCCCCGTCGTCTCGTAGGCGTACCCAAGCAGCTGGTTGGCGGTGGCGATATCGCCGGTATCAAGTGCGGCGCGAATGGTGGTCGAGGAGATCTTCGCCCCATCGATCATCGCCGCCGGCACCGTGAGGACCTCGAACCGCCCCTGCGCATAGTCGGGGAGCGTCGTCATGTTGGCAACGGCCCGCTTACCGTAGGTGTAATCAAAGCCCGCCACCACCACCGCCGCGTTGAGTCCCACAAGGTACTGATCCACGAAGGCCTGCGGCGCCAAGGCGGCAAATTCCGGCGTGAAGTGCAGCACGTACAGCACGTCCACCTGGTTTTGCGCCATCAGGGCCACCTTGCGTTGCCGCGTCGACAGGTACTTGACCGAATCCGCCGGCACGTGCTGGTAGATCACGGCCGGATGCACATCAAACGTCATGACCGCCAGCTGCAAGCCGCGCGCATCGGCGGCCGCCCGGGCCCGCTGGATCACCGCTTGGTGCCCGCGGTGCACCCCGTCAAAAAAACCCAGCGCGAGCACCACCGGCTGCGTTGGCCGCAATGTCTGGTCTAATGGTGGCACAACATCAATTACTTGCATCTCAATCCCCTATTTCTGATCCCGTATTCGCTAAAAACATGATGGCTGGCCGATACACTGGGCCGGCCTGCTCGTACACAGCCTTGAGCACGTCTGCGTGCATCAACAGCACCCGCGGCGCGCTCAGTGGCAAGGTCAACGCGCGGCCGTCTTGCACCATCGCCCACTCTGCCGGCGTCAAGGCGTGCTGGGGCACGTCCTCAAAGACCGTCTCGATCGGGCGCAGCACCGCGGCCACCGCCGCCGGCGCCGTCTCACGGTCGAGGTCACGCAGATCCAGCGTCTGAGCCAGGGTAAACCCGCCGCTTTGCGTCCGCGTCAGTTGACTCATCACCGCTGGCACACCCAGCGCGCGGCCGAGGTCGACCGCCAAGGTGCGAATGTACGTGCCCTTGGACACTCGGGCCATGAAGCGCACCCGCTGCGTGCCCGTGACGGCGTCAAAAACCGGTTCTGCGGTCCGCGCAAAGGCGTAGATGGTGGCGGTGCGCTTGGGCCGTTCAACGGTTTCCCCGTGCCGCGCATAGTCGTAGAGCCGGCGCCCGTTGACCTTCACTGCCGAGTACATCGGCGGGATCTGCGTGATGGTGCCGGTCAGCGTGGCCATCGCCGCATCAATGGCGGCGGGGGTGAACGGCGCCGGCAGCGACACCCGTTCCACCTCAGCCCCATCGAGGTCCTCGGTTTCGGTCGCGAAGCCGACCGTCACTTCACCGGTGTACACCTTGCCCAGGTCCATCAACGCTGGCACAGCCTTGGTGGCCGCGCCCAACGCGATCGGCAGCACCCCGTCGACACTGGGATCCAGCGTGCCAGAGTGGCCGATTTTTTTCATGCGCAACAAGTAGCGCAGCTTGCTGACCACGTCTGCGCTGGTCATGCCCACCGGCTTGTATACGGGTAAAATGCCGTCCATCAGTTCGTCCTCCGCTTCGTCGTTCGCCTCTCATGCACGAGCCAGGTCACGCCAAACGCAGCGACCACGATCAGGCTGAACAGCCAGTTGGGCAGCTCCAGCCCGATCATCGGGAGACTCCCGGCGAGCTTAAAGGCGATGACGCCGATCAGCACGTAGGCCATCGTCTCAAGCTCTGGCACCTTTGTGATAAAGTTGGTGATCACCTGTGCCACGAACCGCATCGCCAAAATCCCAAGGCACCCCCCGATCAGCACGATCACCGGATTCGAATCCACCGCCAGCGCCGCCAGGATCGAGTCCACGGAGAACACAATGTCAAGCGCCTCGATCTGCAAGACTGTGCGCCAAAAATGCACGTGCTTAGCGCGTGCCTCGGGCTGGGCCGCGGCCTGAGGGTGCCGCTGTTCGTAGAAGTAGTGCAACGACATCCACAGCAGGTACACGGCCCCAAGCGCTTTGATGCCCCAAAAGCGCATCAAATAAGCGCCCAGGCCGATGGCGATGAACCGGAACAGGTACGCCCCCCACATCCCATACAACAAGGCGTGGTGTTGCAGCTTCTCCGTCGGCAAAGACTTTGTCTGCGCGGCAAGCACCACTGCATTGTCGACCGATAGCAGGCACTCCAGCACCGCCAGCGTCGCAATGATCATCCAGCCACCGGTGGTCATCACCGCCGCGTGCCAGTTACTGGCCTCAAAAAAAGGCACGTATAGTTTTTCTAAAACAGAAATCGTGAACACCTCGCTTATTCGCCCATTATACCGTTTAACCGAATGCCCTGCACCCCACGGCCGCAGTTCTTTCAATCTACCACGCCAACGCCGCCCGTTCAATCTCGCCCACGCAAAAAAAGAGGCTGCAACAAGTGCCACAGCCTCTTTTTGCGCGCCGATGCTTAATCTTTGCGTTTCATATCATTGAGGAGCTGGTCGATCCGCGCCCCGTACTGCACCGAGGTGTCCTGCACGAACTGAATCGTTGGCACCTTGAACAGTTTGATGCGCTGACCAACCTCACGGCGGATCAGGCCTTGCGCCTTATCCAGCCCAGCTTGGACCTCCTGCACGTGCTTCGCGTCGTCCTGCAAGACACTGTAATAAACCGTGGCCTCTTGCAAGTCGCCCGTCAAGCGCACGCCGGTAATCGTCACGCCTTTGACCCGGGGATCGTTGACGTCCTTCAGCAGGATGTCGTCGATCTCGCGCTGGATCTGCGTTTCTACGCGTCCGATACGATGTTTCATAGTGACCTCCTGTGCAACCAGTCGGCTACTTCACCGGAACTTCTTCCATGGTGTAGGCTTCGATCTGGTCGTCGACCTTGATGTCGTTGTAGTTTTCGATGGTCAGCCCCAGCTCAAAGCCTTGGTTGACCTTCTTCACGTCGTCCTTGAAGCGACGCAGGGAGCCCAGCTTGCCTTCGTGAACGACGATGCCGTCACGGATCAGGCGGATGCCGGCATCACGGGTGATGTAGCCGTTGTCGACGAACGCCCCAGCAACCGTCCCGATCTTGGAGACGCTGATGGTTTCGCGCACGGTCAGCGAACCGGTGACCTTTTCAACGAAGGTCGGTTCGAGCATGCCCTTCATAGCATCTTCGATTTCACCGATCGCTTTGTAAATGACACTGTGCAAGCGAATGTCAACATCTTCCTGATCCGCCTGCAACTTGGCCTGCGGGGTCGGGCGAACGTTGAAGCCGATGATGATGGCGTTGGAAGCCGAAGCCAAGGTGACATCGGATTCGTTGATCGCGCCAACCGCCTGGTGAATGATGTTCACGCGGACGCCTTCGACTTCGATCTTTTGAAGGGAGCCGGCCAGCGCCTCAACGGAGCCTTGCACGTCACCTTTAATGATGACATCGACTTCCTTGAGTTGGCCTTCCTTCATGGTTTCAAACAGGTTGTCCAAGGTCACGCGGTGCGTTTCCTGACGCACCTTATCCAAGGCGCGCTTGGCCCGTTCTTCACCGGCTGCGCGGGCAGACTTCTCATCGTCAAAGACCACGAACTTGTCGGCGGACTGTGGCACATCGTTGAGCCCGGTGATTTCCACCGGCATGGCCGGAACGGCTTCCTTGACGCGGCGGCCGCGGTCGTTGGTCATCACCCGGATGCGCCCGAAGGTGTTCCCGACAACGACTGGATCGCCGACATGCAGCGTCCCCTGCTGAACCAGTACGGTGGTCACAGGGCCACGGCCCTTGTCCAGTTTCGCTTCGATGACGGTCCCAATGGCCTTTTGCGCGGGGTTCGCCTTGAGCTCCAGCACATCAGCTTCCAGCAAGATCATTTCGAGCAACTCGTCGATGTTCTTACCGAACTTCGCAGAGATCTGGACGAAAATGGTGTCGCCACCCCAGTCTTCTGGGATCAGGCCGTACTCGGCGAGCTGTTCCATGACGTGGTTCGGGTTGGCGCCTGGCTTATCGATCTTGTTGACCGCCACGATAATCGGCGCGTTCGCCGCCTTGGCGTGGTTGATCGCTTCGATCGTCTGTGGCATCACGCCGTCATCCGCCGCAACGACCAGCACGATGATGTCGGTGATATCAGCCCCACGCGCACGCATGTTGGTGAACGCCGCGTGCCCTGGGGTATCTAAGAAGGTGATCAGCCGATCGTTCAAGCGCACCTGGTAGGCCCCGATGTGCTGCGTGATCCCACCGGCTTCGCCTTCGGTCACGTGGGTGTGGCGCAGCTTATCCAACAGCGTCGTCTTCCCGTGGTCAACGTGACCCATGATCGTGACGACCGGCGGCCGAGACGCTTGCACGTCCGTGTTCGTGGCTTCCGCTTCGAACAAGGTATCGATATCGGCGATGTCTTGCTCGATCTTCTCTTCTGCCTCGATCCCATAATCCGTCGCGATCAGTTCGATCGCGTCCTTGTCCAGGCTCTGGTTCTGGTTCACCATCACGCCAAGCATGAAGAGCTTCTTGATGATCTCGGCTGGCTCGCGGTGCAAAATCTTACCCAAGTCTTGGGCGTTCATTCCGACCGTATAAATCAGTTTTTCTGGCAATGGCCGCTCCTTACGTTGTGGCATTTCCTTCTTTGGCTGAGCCTGAGCGCGACGCTTGTTCTTCTTGTTACGCTTCTTGTTGAAGGCATTCCCACGGTTATTTTGGTTATTTTGCTGCCGGCCCTGGAACTGGGGCCGGGTGAATTCTTGCTTGCGGGCTTCGGTCGGCTTGGCTGGTGTGGCCGCGACTGGCGCTACCGGAGCCGGCGTTGACTGAACCGGTTTTGCAACGGCGGCCGGCTTTGGTGCTGGTTGCTCGCGTTGCTTCTCCTCGCGCCGCTTTTGCGACTGCTTCAGCTGCTGGATGAACTTCTCATCGTTCCCTGCCACCGGGCGCGGGTTCGAGTTCGCCTGTGTGGCACGGCCTGCGCGCGGCCGTGGGCTCGGCGCCCCACTGGCCTGGAAGCGATCGTTGCGGTTATCCCGGCGACCTTGTGGCTGGTTGCCTGAGCGCTGCTGGCCACCGCGGTTATCTCGCTGGCCCTGATTGTTCCGGTTATTGTTGGCCCCGCCGTTGTTGCGGTTGCCGCCTTGGCTTTGGCCTTGGCTCTGGCCGCCGCGGTTCCCTTGGCCTTGGGTTTGATTCTGGTTATTGAACCGACCGCCACGGGCTGGCTGGGTGTTCTTCGGCCGACGAATCGCAGACTTCGAGATCTTAGTCTTGCCGTCCGCCGTTTTTTGAACGGTGTGGTGCGTGCCTGGGGCAGGCTTTTCAGTCGCCTGCGCGCTAGCCGCTGGCTGAGCGGTCGGCTTTGGGGTCTCCGTTGGCTGAGCCGCAGGTTTGGTGACTGCCGCGGCCGGCTTCGGCGCTTCCGCCTTTGGGGCTGGCTTGGCTGCCGGTTGGCTGGCCGCCGGCTTAGCACTCAGCGCACTTCGCAGGCTGGCCTCTTGCGCGGGTTCAATGGTGGCCATGTGGGACTTGAAGCTGATTCCCTGCTTGGCTGCGGCATCGATGACCACTTTACTCGTGACGTTGACTTCCTTGGCAAATTCATAGACTCGTTTTTTGCCCATTTCTTCACGCTCCCTCTTAATCTTAGGTGAGCAGCTTTAATAGCTTTTTTGCAAAGCCGATATCGCAGACCGCGATCAGACTCCGCTTGGCGCCGATCGCGTGAGACAACTCCATGGTTGTCAGACTGTCTACAAGTGGAATCTCGTAAAAGCTACTTTTATCGGTAAATTTCTTCTTGGTGTTGGCACTGGCATCGCTGGCGACGAGCACCAGTTTGGCGCTGCTGTCGCGAATCGCGCCCAAGACGAAGGTTTCCCCCGTGGTGAGACGGCGTGCGCGCTGCGCCAGGCCCAGTAGGTTTAACGCCTGCTCTTTGGTCATTTGGTTTCGCCGAACAATTCTTGGCGCGCCTTTTGGTGATCCACATAGGCGAACAACTCATCATAAAAGCTCGGCTCGACACTGAGCGAAAACGCCTTGTCGATCAGATGCTTCTTCTTGGCGACCGTAATTGCGGCCGGGTCAAGCGCCACATAGGCCCCTCGGCCCGCGGCCTTGCCGGTTGGATCAATGGCGACCGTACCATCGGCGTTGCGCACGATACGCACCAGCTGCTTTTTGGGGAACATTTCCCCCGACAGCAGGTCCTTGCGCATCGGGATCTTCCGCTGCTTCATGTGCGTGCCTCCTATTCAGCGTCGCTGCGAGTTGGCGCAGCGTCAGCCTCTGGGGCGGCGGTCGTCTCGACTTCTGTGGCCAAAACGGCCTCATCCGCCTCTTCAAGCTCTTCGTCATCGACGAACTCGACTTCGGATTCCGGCTTGATGTCGATCTTGTAGCCGGTCAGCTTAGCGGCCAGCCGCGCGTTTTGGCCTTTTTTCCCGATGGCCAAAGACAACTGGTAGTCCGGCACGATCACCGTGCACGAGCGGTCGTTGTCTTTATCGTTGAACTGCACGGCGATGACTTGGGCCGGGTTCAGGGCGTTGGCGATGTAGTCCACCGGATCCTCTTCCCACTGCACCACGTCCATGTTTTCACCGGACAGCTCGTTGACCACGGCCTGCACCCGGGCGCCTTTAGGCCCGACGGTGGTGCCAACGGGGTCAACGGACGGGTTGGTCGAGCGCACCGCGATTTTCGTGCGATCGCCGGCTTCACGAGCAATTCCCGCGATTTCAACGACGCCTTGGAAAATTTCCGGCACTTCCTGTTCAAACAGGCGCTTCACCAAGCCGGGGTTGGTGCGCGAAACGAAGACTTGTGGGCCCTTGCTGGTGTTTTCGACTTTGGACACGAAGACCTTGATGCGGTCGTGGGCCTCGTAGTGCTCGTTGGGCATCTGGTCTTGCTTGCCCAACACGGCCTCGATCTTACCCAGGTTGACGTAGATAAACTTGTTATCGCGCCGTTCCACCTGGCCGGTCATGATCTCGTTTTCGTACTGGGAGTACTCGTCGAAGATGATGCTGCGTTCAGCTTCGCGCACGCGCTGCATGATCACCTGCTTCGCGGTTTGCGCGGCGATGCGCCCGAAGTTACGCGGGGTCACCTCAAAGCGGATCTCGTCGCCGACCTCATAGGCGCGGTTCAGCGCCAGCGCATCTTCTAAGCTGACTTCCAGGCGGGAGTCGAAGACCTGCTCGGTCACTTCCTTGACCGCGTAGACCGTGATATCGCCCTTCTTTGGGTCAAAGGTCACTTCCACGTTTTGGGCCTGGTTGTAGTTGCGCTTGTACGCAGACACCAGCGCCGCTTCAAGCGCGTCGATGACGATTTCTTTCTTGACGCCCTTCTCCTGCTCAAGCGCATCGAGGGCTTCGATCATTTCCTTTGACATGTTGTTCCTTCCTTTTCAACGCCCGCCTTCGCGGGTCCAGATTTCGCTTAGAACTCGATCGCAAGGCGTGCGTTCGCAATGCCTGCGCGCTCGAATGTCAATGTTTTGCGCCGCGCCTTGTCCTTGACCTCAAGCGTCAGGGTGTCGGCGTCAAGGGCTTTGAGAAAGCCTTCGAAGACCTTCTGACCGGCCTGCTTTTTGAACAGCGAGATGTGAATATACTCGCCCAGCGCGTTTTCAAAGTCACGCTGATTCTTCAGCGGCCGCTCCGCCCCCGGACTGGAGACTTCCAAGAAGTAGGCCTGCGGGATCGGATCTGGTGACATCGCGTCCAGCTTTTCGGATAAGGCCTCGCTGACCAGCACACACTCATTCAGCGTGATGCCCCCGGGCTTATCGATGTAGACGCGTAGATACCAGCTGCCGCCCTCCTTGACGAACTCGATATCGGCGAGCTCGAAGTGGTGCGTTTCCAGGATCGGATCAACAATCGTTTTGACTGTGTCGACAACCGTACTCAAACCATTCCCCCCTTTAATGCCTCCCGTGTTGGAGACGAAGTGATGACAGCTTTCAATCTGTGGGTTCCAATAAAAAGAGTGAGCATTTCTGCTCACTCCCTTCCACCGATTTATTTACTACTAATAATCTAGCACAAATTCAACCATCACGCAACTATCGGCGCACTTTTTGTTGCGCTTAGAACATACTGTCAAACAGGGATAGCTGGTTCTCGTCCGGCAGTGTGTCCAGCACGTGGTTTTCGGTCATGTAATCGATCAGGGTCTTGGACACTTTCCCACGGGTGGCGAGGTCTTCCTTGGAGAGGAATGGCCGCTCCTCACGCGCGGAGATGATCTGCTTGGCCACGTTATCGCCCAATCCAGGCACCGCACGGAACGGCGCGAGCAGCGTGTGGTCGTCGACGATGGTGAAGTCGTGGGAATCGGAGTGCTCGATGTCGACCATCTTGATCTTGAACCCACGTTCCAGGCATTCGTTGGCGATTTCCAGAATCGTCAGCAGACTCTTTTCCTTGGCCGAGGCATCGTTACCTTGGTCCGTGATGGCCTTCATCGCGGCCTTCACTGCGTCCTTGCCGTGGCTCATCGCCACGAGGTCGAAGTCTTCGGCGCGCACGGAGAAGTACGCGGCGTAGTACACCAGCGGCAGGTAGACCTTGAACCAAGCGATGCGCAGGCCCATCAGGTCATACGCGGCCGCGTGGGCTTTGGGGAACATGTACTTGATCTTCAGGCAGGAGTCGATGTACCAGTCCGGAACGTTCTCGTTGTCGCGCATGGCCTGCTGCCAATCGTCGGGGATCCCGCGCCCCTTACGCACGTGCTCCATGATGTTGAAGGCCATGGACTCGTCCATCCCCCAGTGAATCAAGTCCATCATGATGTTATCACGACAGCCGATCACTTCCTTGATAGTGACGACGCCTTGCGAGATCAGCTCCTCGGCGTTGCCCAGCCACACATCCGTACCGTGTGAGAGCCCAGAGATCTGCAGCAGCTCAGAGAACTTCGCCGGGTGCGTCTCCTCCAGCATCCCCCGCACAAACCGCGTCCCGAACTCCGGCACGCCCAGCGTCCCGGTTTTGGAGTTGATCTGCTCAGGGGTCACCCCGAGGATGTCGGGGCTAGAAAACAGCGACATTACACCGGGGTCGTCCATCGGAATGCTCTTTGGGTCGATGCCTGACAGGTCTTGCAGCATGCGGATCATGGTCGGATCATCATGCCCCAGCACATCCATCTTCAGGATATTGTCGTGAATGGAGTGGAAATCAAAGTGAGTGGTCATCCACGCCGCGTTTTGATCATCGGCCGGGTACTGAATCGGCGAAAAGTCATAGATGTCCTTGTCGGCCGGCACGATCAGGATCCCCGCGGGGTGTTGCCCGGTGGTGCGCTTGACCCCGGTCGCGCCCTTGGCCAACCGATCGATTTCGGCGTCGCGGATCATTTGGCCGGTGTCGCGCTCGTAGGCCTTGACGTAACCGTAGGCTGTTTTGTCCGCCACGGTGCCGATGGTGCCGGCGCGAAAGGCATGATCCTCCCCGAACAGCACCTTGATGTAGTTATGCGCTACGGGCTGGTAGTCCCCCGAGAAGTTCAGATCGATATCGGGGACCTTGTCGCCGTGGAAGCCCAGGAAGGTTTCAAACGGAATGTCCTGGCCGTCCTTGGCCATGTCGGTGCCGCAGTCCGGGCACGCCTTATCGGGCAGGTCAAAGCCGGACCCGTACTCCCCCTTCGTGAAGAACTCAGCGTGCTGACACTGCGGGCAGCGGTAGTGCGGCGGCAACGGATTGATCTCCGTGATACCGGACATCGTGGCGGCCAGGCTGGAGCCGACCGACCCCCGCGAGCCAACCAGGTAGCCGTCCTTGTTGGACTTCAGCACCAGCTGCTGGGCGATGTTGTAGATCACGGAGAACCCGTTGCCGATGATGCTCTTCATTTCCTTGTCGAGCCGCTTGGCCACGATTTCCGGCAGCGGGTCCCCGTACAGCTTGTGGGCCTGTGTCATCACATCGTGGGTCAGATTCTCTTCCACCCCGGGGATCTCCGGCGTGTACAGCTTGGTCTTGACCGGCGTGATGTCACCGTCGATCCAGTCGGCTACGGTGTGGGTGTTGGCCACCACCACCTGGTGCGCGAGATCCGCACCCAGCCAGTCGAAGTCGGCCAGCATCTCCTGCGTCGAGCGGAAGTGCACATCCGGCAGGCTGTGGCGGTTCAGCGGGTTGGCGCCCCCTTGGCTGTGGATCAGGATCTTGCGGTAGATCGCATCGGTTTTGTCAAGGTAATGCGCATCCCCGGTGGCCACCACCGGCTTGTTCTGCTCGGTGCCGATCTGAATGATTTTTTGAATGATGTCCTTAAGGTGCGCCTCTCCTTGAATCAGCTCGGCTTCACGTAGCGGCAGGTAGTTGGCCATCGGCTGCACTTCCAGGTAATCGTAAAACGCGGCCTTTTCGGCAGCCTCGGCGTAGCCCTTTTGCATCATCGCGGTAAAGACTTCCCCGCTGGCACAGCCCGAGCCCACCACCAGCCCGTCGCGCAGCTTCTGCAGGCGACTGCGTGGCACGCGCGGCATCCGGTAGTAGGTCTCAACGTTGCTCATCGACACGAGCTTGAACAGGTTCTTCAGCCCGGCCTGAGTCTTAGCCAAAATCACCGCGTGGGTCGGGCGGCTCTGCTTCCAGGCGTCCCCGCTGCCGATACGGTCGTTCAGCTGGTCAAGGCGCGTCATTTGGTACTTGGTGGCGGCCTCTTTCTCCAGCGCATACATCAGATAGCCGGTGGCCTCCGCATCGGCGTTGGCCCGGTGATGGTGCTCCAGCGAAATTTTGTACGCCTTAGTTAGGGTGTCGAGCTTGTGGTTCTTGCGCTCCGGGTGCAGCATCCGTGATAGTTCCAGCGTGTCAATGACCGGGTTTTGAATCTTAGCCTCATTCAGGCGCTGGTAGGCCGCGTTCAGGAACCCGACGTCAAAGGTCACATTGTGCCCGCACATGATCGCGTCGGCACAGAAATCCCGAAACAGGTGCAGCACCTCGGTTTCGGACTTCGAGCCGCGCACCATGTCGTCGGTGATGTGGGTCAGGTTGATGGTGGTTTCGGACAGCGCAAACCCCGGGTCGATCAGCTCCTCGAATTCCCCGATCACCTTGCCGTCCTGCATCTTCACGGCGGCCAGTTCGATGATCTTATCGTACACGGCAGAGAGCCCGGTGGTTTCAATGTCAAACACGACGTAGGTATCGCTGGCCAAGTCACGCGGGGCATCCGCGTTGTAGGCCACCGGCGTGCCGTCGTCCACCAGGTTGACCTCGACGCCGTAGATCATTTTCATCTCGGCCTTGCCAGCCGCGGTGTGCGCTTCCGGGAACGCCTGCAGCCCGGCATGGTCGGTGACCGCAATGGCAGTGTGCCCCCAGCTCTTGGCCCGCTTCACGTAGCTGCTAATGCTGGTCATGCCATCCATCGTGCTCATGTTCGTGTGTAGGTGTAGCTCAATGCGCTTGTCACCGACCACCTCATCTTTAGGGGCGGCGTGTTTGACTTCCTGCACATCCTGCGCGTTGACCGTCAGCTCGCGCGAGTAGTTATCCTCTTGGACGGAACCGCGAATGCGCAGCCACATGCCCTGTTCGATACGGCCGAACGCCGCCTCATCCTCGGGACCGTTGCTGAATTTTTTGACCAGAAAACTGGACGTGTAATCGGTCACCTTCAGCATCAGCAGCGAGCGCTTGGAGCGCAGCTGGCGAACCTCGACGTCAAACACGTAGCCTTCGATCAAGACGGACCGTTCTTCCTGCGTGATGGTGATCATCTGCGCTGGCGTGTCGTCTTTCTTCAGGCCGCGCCCGAGCTGGACTGGGCCGCTGGCGGCGTTCGGGTCGCTGGCCGCCTGCTGCTCGCGGGCCTGCACCACGGTGGCTGCGCGCTTGGCGAGTGCGGCCGCTTCCTGCGCTTTTTGCGCCTGAAAGGCCGCCATCTTCGCCTCAGTTTCACGGCTGTCCACGATGGCGTTGAGGCGTAGCCCACCGAAGCCAAGCTGCTGGTAAGTTTCCTCCAGCTTGCCCAGCCCCTGGTTCACAAGGAACTCGCGCACCGGCTCGTTTTCCGCCGTCAGCGTCACCCGGCCATCGGTCAGCTGGGGCGTCTGTTTGGCGCACTGCTCCTGCACGATGCCAGACGTGATGGCGGCATGGGCACACACATACGGCCAGTACGCGGCCAGCAGGTCTTGTGTGATCTCCGGCTGCGTGGCCTTGATGCGCAACGCGGTGGTCGCAATGCCCTTGAAGGCCGCGGTGAGGTGCGCCTCCAGCTGCGTGAACACCGCGTATGGCAGAATGTCTGCCGTGCCGATGGTGAACTCGTAGCGCGCGCTTTTGCTGTGGATCACCACGGCTTCCACTTCGGCGGTGGCAAAGCCCGGGTAGTTCGCAATGTCTGGTGGTAATTGGATCTGCTCGCAAAGCTTGGCGAACATGGCTTGTTTGGATAACGCCAAAACGCACACTCCCTTAATTTGTCATAGCCCAATCGTAACCCACGCCTGCCGGTTCGGCAAGCGGGGGCCGCCAGTGGGGCTGGAACCAAAAAATCCACCCGCATGCGGATGGACTGGCTTTAAGATCTTCTTAGTTCAGTTGATCCAGCAAAATTTTGAGTGAACTGGCGAGCTCTTCGGCTTTGACTTCAAGCGTCTCGCCAGTTTTGCGTAGCTTCAGCTCAACGATGCCATCGGTGGCCTTCTTGCCGACCGTGACGCGAACCGGCAAGCCGATCAAGTCGGCGTCGGCGAACTTGACGCCGGGCCGCTCGTTGCGGTCGTCGACCAACACGCTGAACCCAGCAGCGGTCAGATCCTTTTCGATGGTGGCGGTCAGCGTCTGCTGCTCGGCCTTCTTCAGGTTCACCGGCACCACATGCACATCGTAAGGCGCGATGGTCTTGGGCCAAACCATGCCGTTGTCGTCCAACGTTTGCTCCGCAATGGCGGACAGCAGTCGGGACACCCCGATGCCGTAAGAGCCCATGATGATCGGCTGGCTGCGGCCGTTCTCATCAAGGAAGGTGGCGCCCATCGCTTCGGTGTAGCGCGTGCCCAGCTTGAAGATGTGGCCGATTTCGATCCCGCGGGTGAACTTCAGCACGCCTTCCCCGTCCGGTGACAGCTCGCCTTCCGTGACGAAACGAATGTCAGCGAACTGTTCCGGGGTGAAGTCGCGGTCGAGGTTCACGTTCAAGTAGTGTTGACCGGCCGCGTTAGCACCGGCCACGAGGTTGACCAGGCCCTTCAGGCTGTTATCCGCGATCACCCGCACCGGCGCGGCCGCGCCAACGGGGCCGATGTTGCCGATCTCGGCGTGCATGGCGGCTTGTACCTGCTCCGGCGTTGCCAGGTCCAGGAAGTCGGCGCCGAGCAGGTTCTTCAGCTTCACATCGTTGACCTCGTAGTCGCCGCGCACCAGTGCGAGCACCGGCTGTTCATCGGCGATAAAGAGGACGGCCTTGATCAGCTGGGTGGCTGGCACGTCAAGGGCAGCCGTCACCTCGTCGATGGTCTTGGCGTCACCCGTGTCGACCGTTGTCAGGGCCGCGGCGTCTTCGTGAGACGGCTGCGGCACGGTCAGGCTGGTGGCCATTTCGAGGTTGGCCGCGTAATCGGAGGCATCGGAGTAGACGATCGTGTCCTCCCCGATCGGCGCGATGGCGGAGAACTCCTTAGAGTCCTTACCGCCCATCGCCCCACCGTCCCCGATGATCACGCGAAAATCGAGACCCAGGCGGTTAAAGATGTTGGTGTAGGCCTTTTCCATCTGCTTGTAGATGACGTCGAGATCCTCCTCGTTGGCCGTGAAGGAGTAGTCATCCAGCATGATGAACTCACGCCCGCGCAGCAAGCCGTAACGCGGCCGGTCTTCGTCACGGAACTTGGTTTGAATTTGGTACAGCACCAGCGGCATCTTCTTGTAGGAGTTCAGCTGGTTTTTCACCATGTCCGTGAAGGTTTCCTCGTGCGTCGGTCCGAGGATGAAATCGCGCTCGTGGCGGTCCTTGAACTTGAACAGGTTCGGGCCATAGGTCTCATAGCGCCCGGACTGCTGCCACAGCTCAGCCGGCAGGATGGCCGGCATCTGCATCTTCACGGCGTCGATTTTTTGCATCTCGTCGTCGATGATGGCTTCGATGTTTTGCAGCACCCGGTAAGCCAGCGGCAGGTAGGCGTAGACCCCGGCGGAGATCTGGCGAATGAAGCCAGAGCGCAACATCATCTGGTGCGACTTAGCCTCGGCGCTACTTGGGACTTCTTTAAGCGTGGGAATGAATAGACGTGATTGTTTCACAATTTGCCTCCAAAGCGTTGTTAGGGATCGCGGGTCAAAACGCCCGCATAATGTCGTTGATGGTGACGGCGATCAAAAGCGCGAACATCAGCCCGGCGCCGATCAGGGTGACCAGGCCTTCCTTGTCCTGCGACAGCGGCTTGCGCCGGATCATCTCGATCAGGTTCAAAAGAATTTTACCGCCGTCCAAAACGGGGATCGGGATCAGGTTCATGATGCCAAGGTTGATACTGAGCATCCCCAAGAACATCACAAGCGTGCCGAAGCCGCCGGCCGCCGCCTGACTGGTCATCGTGTAGATACCCACCGGCCCGGCAAGTTTGTTCAGAGAGAACTGCCCGGTGATCATCTGGCGCAGCACATGGAAAATCTGGCTGGCGATGTACCACGAAGTCGAGAAGCCGTACTGCACAGCGGTGCCCAGCGACCGGTCCACGGCAGGGGTCACCCCGATCAGCCCTTTTTGGCTGGGCGTGATGGTCAGCGTGGCCGTTTGGCCGGCCTGCTTGGCCACCACCGTCATCGCCTTGCCTTTGTTTTGGCTGACGATCGGGTTGAGGTCGGTGAACTTGCGAATCGCTTCGCCGTTGACGGACTGAATGGTCGCGTCCGCTTTCAAGCCGGCTTTAGCCGCCGGCGAGTTCGCCTGCACCTGCCCGATTTGGTTCGTGTTCAGGTTGGCGACGCCATTGGTCAGGGCAAACGCGAAGAACACGAGGATCGCCAAGATGAAGTTGTTCATCGGCCCGGCGAAGTTGACCAACAGGCGCTTCCACACCGGCGCGCTTTGAAACTGCACGTCAACCGGCGCGATCACCACCTCGGTGCCGTCGCCTTCGATCACGGTGGCATCATGGTCCACGTGCCAGGTCAACAGCTCGTCCTCATTGCCATTCGCGTAACCCTCAAGGGTGAGCGCGTGCACGAGGTCAATTGCACTGACCTGGACGGGAATGCCCCCTTGCAGCGTTGTTTTGTTGCTCAAGTTGATGCGCGTGACCACATTGGCTGCGTTCGTCTCAACACTCAGCATCGTCCCGGGCTTGATCTCGGTGTCCTCATCCTGCCAGCCCGCCATGCGGACGTAACCGCCCAGGGGTAGCAGGCGCAGCGTGTACGTGGTGTGGTTACGCCGCCAGGCCACAAGCTTTGGTCCCATGCCGATGGAAAATTCCCGCACCAAGATCCCGGCCCACTTGGCGAAGATGAAGTGACCGAACTCATGCACCAGCACCAAGATGACGAAGACGATCAAAAACGCAATGATTGTCGTCATAGGTTGCCCTCCTTAGGATTCAGACGATACCAAACAGGTGAAG
This sequence comes from Lacticaseibacillus daqingensis, assembly GCF_003946115.1. GTDB lineage: Bacteria > Bacillota > Bacilli > Lactobacillales > Lactobacillaceae > Lacticaseibacillus > Lacticaseibacillus daqingensis. The sequence continues at coordinate 44,349 of NZ_RHOH01000004.1, forward strand.
CATTGGCAGGACCAACAGCAGGCTGTCAAAGCGATCCAGGATGCCACCGTGACCCGGCAGGATTTTGCCGGAATCCTTCACGCCGTAGTAGCGCTTCAGGGCGGATTCGACAAGATCCCCTAGCGATCCCACAATGCTCAGCACCAAGGCGATGCCCATCATCGGCCAAAAGCCGTAGAACTGCGGGAAAAACTGCAGGTAGATGGCGGCAAACACCAGTGCCCAGAGGTTGCCGCCCAGCGACCCTTCCCAGGTCTTGTTGGGGCTGATGGCTGGCCACAGCTTGTGCCGCCCAAACGCACGGCCCATAATGTACGCGCCCGAGTCCGTCAGCCACACGACCAACAGCGCGAACATCAGCGTGTCGAGCCCCGCATCATTGCGAACGGTGATCAGGTTGTGGAAGCCGGTGCCGATGTAAAACAGCGACAGGGTCGCGATGCCGACATCATCATACGTTGTCTTGTTCTTGCTGGCCACGGTATGTAATAAAAGCAGCACCACCACAACGTAGATCAGGTCTAAGCGCGTGATGAAGTGGGGCAGCCAGTCGAACAGGCGGTCCGGCAGTGTCACGATCAAAACGCCGAGACTTGCGATCAAAAAGTCCACCGACATGATAATGCGCTTGCGCATGATAAAAATTTCGGACATGGCAACGACCGCCAGCAGTGCCGCGGCGACCTCGAGCCACACGCCACCCAGGTACAGAATCGGGATGAAGATGGCCAGCGCCACCACTGCGGTAATGACACGTTGTTTCATAGAATCCTCCTCAAAAACTAGTGCAACCCGCCGAAGCGGCGGTCGCGGCTTTGATATTGAGCAATGGCGGCCGTTAAGACAGCCGGGGTAAAGTCCGGCCACAGCACTGGCGTGAACACCATCTCGCTGTACGCCAGCTGCCACAGCAGGAAGTTCGAGATGCGCTCCTCCCCGCTGGTGCGAATCAGCAGATCCGGATCGGCCAGCGGACCAAGCGGGGCTGTCATCAGGTGCGCGGCAATCGTGTCATCGCTGATGGCCGCAGGGTCCAACGTCCCCGCCTGCACGGCACGCGCAATCGCCTGAGTCGCCAACCGCAACTCATCGCGGCCCCCGTAATTCAGCGCGAAGTTCAGGATCATTCCTGTATTCTTAGCGGTGTCGGCCATCGCGGCCTGCGCCGCCTGCCGCGTTTTGGCCGGCAGCGCCTCAAGCTCGCCCATCACCTGCACCCGCACATTCTCCGCGATCAGCTCCGGCATGAACACGCCGAAAAAATCGACCGGCAGGCTCATGAGGTAGTTGACCTCGGAGTCCGGTCGCTTCCAGTTCTCGGTGGAAAAGGCGTACAGCGTGAGCGCCTTGATACCCATGCGACTGGCCGCCTTGGTGATGGTCTTAACGTTCTCCATCCCCTGCTTGTGCCCGGCGATGCGAGGCAAAAAGCGCTTCTTCGCCCACCGGCCGTTCCCGTCCATAATGATGGCGACATGCGCGGGGATGCGCGCGGGGTCCAATTGCGGCGTGACTTCTTTATCCGTGAACACGCAGGTTCCTCCTTGCGGCGCGTAGGGCGCACCAAACTCATTCTAGACGATTGTATCAAACCTTGCCCCTTGCAACAACACAAGGCGCCAGTGGCCAGCGGGTCAGCACCGCGTTCTTAACGAATCCTTTGCGAACACAAAAAGAGACGCACACGGCGTCCCTTATCGGTGAGGCGTGATCAGCCTTCCTTGATTTCTTTTTCTTTGTCCGCAGCGATGGCGTCGATGCGCTTGGTCGCGTCATCGGTGATCTTCTGCACGTCTTTTTCCGCGCGGTGCAGGTCGTCTTCGGTGATCTCGGACGCCTTTTCCTGCTTCTTGAGCTTGTCGAGCGCGTCGCGGCGAATGTTGCGCACCGCGATCTTCGCCTCCTCGGCGTACTTGCCGACTTCCTTGGCGATCTCCTGCCGGCGTTCCCCGGTCAGTTGCGGGATCACCAGGCGGATCGCGTTGCCATCGTTGGCCGGGTTGATGCCGAGGTCCGACATGTTCAGCGCGGCTTCAATGTTCTTGAGCGCCGTTTTGTCGTAAGGCGTGATCATCAGAACGCGTGGTTCCGGAATGGTGATCGCGGCCATCTGGTTGAGCGGCGTTGGGGCGCCGTAATATTCCACCTCAATGCGGTTCAACAGGCTTGCGTTCGCGCGGCCGGCGCGAATGTTGCCGAGTTCGCGGGCCAAGGCCTCTTCGGACTTGCCCATCTGCGTCTTTGCTGCTTCAATCGTCGCGTTTGCCATGACTATTTCCCCTTAATGGTCGTCCCGATGTGTTCACCTTCAACGACCCGCTTGATGTTGTCTGGTTCATTCAAATTAAATACGACTAACGGAATATCGTTATCCATGGACAGCGTGCTTGCGGTGGAGTCCATCACGTGCAGGCCTTTGTTGATGATGTCCAAGTGGCTGAGCTCGGTGAACTTGACCGCGGTCTTGTCCTTGTTCGGATCCGCAGAGTACACGCCGTCAACCCCGTTTTTGGCCATCAGGATGACATCGGCGTTGATTTCCGCCGCCCGCAGCGCACTGGTCGTATCCGTGCTGAAGTACGGATTCCCGGTGCCCCCGGCAAAAATCACAACGCGTCCTTTTTCAAGGTGACGGACGGCTTTGCGGCGGATGTACGGTTCAGCGATCTGCCGCATCTCGATGGAGGTCTGCACGCGCGTCGGCACGCCCAGGCTTTCAAGGTTATCCTGCAGCGCAAGGCCGTTCATGACCGTGGCCAGCATGCCCATGTAGTCCGCCTGCGCGCGCTCCATGCCCATCTCGGCCCCGGTTTCCCCACGCCAGATATTGCCGCCGCCGCAGACAATGGCGATCTGCACGCCCATGTCGTGGACCGTCTTGATCTGCTCAGCAATCTTCTTGATGACCGGCGGCTTGATGCCAAAGCCTTCTTCGCCGGCGAGGGCCTCCCCGCTGACTTTGAGTACGATTCGCTTGTATTTGACCATGTTCACGTTTCCTTCCGTTAATTGCTGATAACAGTTTACCATAATCCGAACGGCTAAACGAGTTGGAATACGCTCGGACAGTGAAGTTCCGCGCTCAGTCAAGTGCCTTCGTTGCCACCCACTCGCACCAGCCCAGCTTAAACCCTGCCCGCACGGCCACATTGAGCGATAGCACATGGGAGAACTGGGTGCCGTACACCGGTGTGATCTGCGGCTCATCCGCCTGGATCCGCGCCGCCAGCAGCTGCACAAGTGCCGCTGCGCCACCGTGCCCCGCGGCCGCAGCCGTCTGGTGGGCCACGCCAAACTCCCACGTGTCGCGGCCGTTTTGGCTGGCACCACAGGCCGTTTGCAGCTGACCATCGCGGTACAGCCCCACCCCCAGTCGCGCAGTGTCGTCGTCAGCAAACGCCAGCGGGACGTTGGCTCGCGCCTGCTCGGTTCGGGTCAGCCAACGCACGCCGGCCAACGTCGGCGCCTTCAGCGGCCCGCGCGGCACCCAAAACGGGCCGGCCAGGCTCAGCGTCAAGCCAAACGGGTGCAGGCATGCCGCCAAGGTGCGCTGGGTCGCCTGCTCCGCAAACCAAGCGGCATCGGTGTGTGCAAAGTGGTCGGCTAGCGCCTGTGTCACTGCGCTGTTGCTGGCGCGGACGAAGAGCTGGCCGGCATAGGCGACGATGTCCACCGCCCCCTGGGCCCACCAGCGACTGCCCGCTTGCGGCGGCGCTGTGATGAAGCGATTTTGCTTGGGGTGCACAAACCAGTCCTGTGGCGCGTTGAAGTCCAAAGCGAATTGTTGCGTTAGGTCTGCCATTTGGTTCTCCTCTGCCGCTCGTTTAACTGCGGCACGTATCAAAAAAGCGTGCCGCAGCACGCTTTTAGCGAGTCATTACTTGATCTGACCCATCACTTCGTCAACGAAGTTATCTTGCTTCTTTTCGATCCCTTCGCCGACTTCAAACCGCACGAAGCCCTTGACGGCACCGTTCTTGCTCTTGGCAAATTCTGCCACGGTCATGTCGGAGTCCTTGACGAATTCCTGATCGACCAAAGAGATCTCGGAGAGCCACTTGTTGACGCGGCCTTCAACGATGCGTGGGACGATCTTCTCCGGCTTGCCTTCGTTGAGGGTCTCTTCGGTGAAGACCGCCTTTTCGTGTTCGAGGTCCGCAGCCGGCACATCGTCGCGGCTCAAGAACTTCGGGTTGATCGCAGCCACGTGCATCGCGATGTCACGTGCGGCCTCTTCGTCCGCGCCTTCAACCGTGACCAAAGCAGCGATCTGGCCGCCGTTGTGCAGGTAGGCGCCAAAGTGGTCGGCATCCGTCTTTTCAACGAGCTGGAAGCGGCGGAAGCTGATCTTTTCACCGATCACGGCGGTCAGCGCCTTGGCGGCTTCGTCGATGGTCTGGCCGTTCAGGTCCAAGGCCAAAGCAGCGTCTTGGTCAGCTGGCTTGTTGGCCGCAACTGCCGCCCCAACCTGCTTCACGTAGTCCTTGAACTTGTCGTTGGCCGCCACGTAGTCGGTTTCGGAGTTCACTTCGATGATCGCCGCGGTGTTGCCGTCGATGGTGATGGCAGCCAGACCTTCAGCAGCCACGTTGCCCGCCTTCTTAGCCGCCTTGGCCAGCCCTTTTTCGCGCAGCACGTCGATGGCCTTGTCCATGTCGCCGTCAGCGGCAACCAAAGCCTTCTTCGCGTCCATCATGCCGACCTGAGTGCGGTCGCGTAATTCCTTCACTTGTGCAGCAGTAATAGCCATTGTTGTTCCTCCTGTGTGGTTAGTCTCGTACTTTAATTAAACCGAACTCGCGCAAAATGCGCAATGATTTTCACAAGAATAGCCGCCGATTGTCTTGCAACAGTATGCGAAACGATCGGCGGCCATTTTATAGCGTATTATTCGGCATCCTGGTTGTCGCCTTCAACGGCTTCAACGATGTCTTCGATGGAGTCAACTTTGGCGTCGCCAGCAACCTGCTGGTCTTCGCCTTGGTCTTCGCCCTGGTTGCCTTCAACGATCGCATCAGCCATCTTGGCCGTGATCAGACGAACCGCACGGATCGCGTCATCGTTAGATGGGATGATCACGTCGATGTCATCTGGGTCGGTGTTCGTGTCGACCATCGCAACGATCGGAATGTTCAGCTTTTGCGCTTCCTGAACGGCAATCTTTTCCTTGCGTGGGTCAACGATGAACAGCACGTCTGGGATGCGTGGCATGTCTTCGATCCCGCCGAGGAACTTGGTCAGCTTTTCCTGCTGCTTCTTGAGCAGGGCAACTTCCTTCTTCGGCAGCTTGTCGAACGTGCCATCTTCGGCCATCTTCTTGATGTCCTTCAGACGCTTGATCCGGGTCTGGATGGTGTTCCAGTTGGTCAGCGTGCCACCGAGCCAACGGTGGTTCACGTAGAACTGGCCGGCGCGGGTCGCTTCTTCAGCAATCGCGTCTTGGGCCTGCTTCTTCGTGCCGACGAACAGGAACACGCCGCCGTCTTGGGCTTCGTCCTTGACGAAGTTGTAGGCGTCGTCGACCATCTTAACGGTCTTTTGCAGGTCGATGATGTAGATCCCGTTGCGTTCCGTGAAGATGAATGGCTTCATCTTAGGGTTCCAACGACGGGTTTGGTGACCAAAGTGGACACCGGCTTCAAGCAACTGCTTCATGCTCAATACAGACATGTGTAGTCCTCCAATATGGTTTTTTCCTCTTCCGGGGCTCACCTCGCAAGCAGACTGCACAGCAGCACCGCGCCCGCGATCACACCGGAATGTGAGTTGTGTTTTCACACTTGGTCAATTATACCGACACGCGCACGAATTGACAAGCATTTTTCCTTGACTCAGGTTGAGTGACAATGCCCGGCCGCCGATCCAGCCAATGCCACTGCCGACTCCGGCGGATGGCGTTCAGTGCCGCACGCCCTTCAGCGTGGGGCACGGCACATTGGGTCACGCTGCTGCGCGGGTTTCACGGTCAGGCCCGGCCCCCAGGGATTTAGCCCTGCCGCCAGTCCACGTCATGCGCGCGCAGGAAGGCCTCCTTGGCCGCGCGCGATTGGTGTTTGAAGTGCCACTCGGCCGACAGTGCATCATGTTTTTCGGCAAAGGCCTCGGCAAAAAGCAGCCGCACCGGGCGGCGGGCGGCGGTGTACTTCGCGCCCTTGCCGGCGTTATGGGTGGCCACGCGCTGGCCGACATCATCGGTGAACCCGCCGTAAAAGGTGCCATCCGCACACAGTAGCACATAAAAATAGTAGGGTTTAGCCATAAAGCAGTCGTGCGACCTCCTCACTGTACTGGCCGTCTGCGCTGTACACGGTCAGCGGCGGCAGGATGCGAATCCCATCAGGCTTGCCAGAGCGAATGCCTTCGATCAGGACCATGTTCGCCTCTCGGTCAGCTTTCGGGTGAATGAAGCGCAGTCGCTTGGGGGCCAGCTTCGCCGCAGCCATGGTGCTCAAAAGCTCCTGCAGACGGTCCGGCCGGTGGACGAAGAAGGCCTTGCCCTGATACCTGAGCAACGCAGCAGTGGTCGCGCACACGGTCGCAAAATCCGTGGTCAGCTCGTGGCGAGCCAGCGCCAGGTGGGCGTTGGGGCTCTTCACGCTTTGCGCGCTGACTTTGAAGTACGGCGGGTTGCAGGTCACGACATCCACACTGTCCTTCGGCACCACCGTGGTGGCCTGCGCCAAGTCCAGCGTGTGCACGTCCACATGGGCCATCTGATTCAGCACCACGCTGCGCTGGGCCATGTCGGCCAGCCGTGGTTGCAACTCGATCAGCGTCACTTGACCCGTCGTGCGCGGTGCCACGAATAGGCCGACCGCGCCGTTCCCTGCAGCCAGGTCGACCACCCGACTCTTAGGCCCGACTTGAGCGAAGTCTGCTAGCAGCACCGCGTCCAGCGAGAACGCGAATACGTCTGGGCTTTGAATGATCTGGACCCCCGCGCCTTGCAGGTGGTCGATGCGCTCATCCGCGCGTAATTCCATGTGGTGGTCCCCCTTTTTCACTGCTTCCCATCATATCATGTTTCACGTGTTCGGCGGGTTACAGTTGGTCGATGCCGGTTTCAATGGTATAATTCTACGAGATATTTTATAAAGAAGGAAGACGCCATGTTCTTTACATTCATCCGCGGGGTGGCCCGCGTGCTCGTGTTCCTCATCAACGGGAACACCCATTACGAAAACCGCGAAGCGCTCCCTGACGGGCCTTACGTGCTGGTCGGTCCACACCGCACCTGGTGGGACCCGATCTTCTTCGCCTTGGCCGGTGCCCCGCGCCAGTTCGGCTTCATGGCCAAAGAGGAGCTGTTCAAAAACCCGGTGCTCCGCTGGATCCTGGTGCACGCCAACGCGTTTGGCGTCAACCGCGCCAACCCTGGCCCAAGCGCCATCAAAACGCCGGTCAAGCTGCTCAAGCAAGGCAAGCTGTCCATCATCATCTTCCCGTCCGGCACGCGGTACTCCAACGAGCTCAAGGGCGGCGCAGTGCTGATTGCCAAGCTCGCCAAGGTCCCGATCGTGCCCGCCGTGTACCAAGGGCCGGTCAAGTTCTCTCAGCTGTTTTTGCGCAAACGCGTCACCGTCCGCTTCGGCACCCCGATCACCGTACCCAGTGGCCGGTTGACCGAGGACGCGACCAAAGCGTTGGGCGACCAGATGCAGGCGGCGTTTGACGCCATCGACCAAGCCATCGACCCCAACTTTGCTTACGTCCCGGACACGACCAAATACGAGGCGGAAAAGCAGCAGGGCAAGCTCAAGTAACTCACGACAGAATTAGATAAGAGGACATTCACTCATGACTTTTTGGCACCGTTTGACGGCCAAACCCGACCTGGCTAAGACACTCAACGCCGATCACCAGCTGGCCCGCACCCTGACCACGCGCGACTTGATCGCGCTGGGCATCGGCGCGGTGATCGGCACCGGGATCTTCATCTTACCAGGCACCGTCGCCGCAACGACCAGTGGGCCAGCGATCACGCTGGCCTTTGTCTTGGCCGCCGTTGTCTGCAGCCTTGCCGCAATGTGCTACGCGGAGTTCGCCTCCGCCTTGCCTGTGGCCGGCTCCGCGTATGCGTACGGCAACATCGTGTTCGGCCAGGTCTTCGGCTGGATCATTGGCTGGGCACTCATTCTCGAGTACATGCTGGCGGTGGCCGCCGTGTCGACCAGCTTTGCGGCGTACTTCGCCTCCCTGCTGTCCGGCTTCGGCCTTCAGCTACCCCAGGCGCTGTCCGGGGCCTTTGACCCGCCGCATGGCACTTACTTGAACCTCGTGGCCGTCTTGGTCGTCTTGATCATCGGCTTCATGCTGTCGCGAGGCATGACCACCTCGATGAAAGTCAACCGCGCCATGGTGGTGGTCAAGCTCGCCATCATCGCCCTGTTCGTCATCGTTGGGGCGTTTTACATTCGGCCCCTCAATTGGCAGCCTTACCTCCCATTCGGCGCCAAGGGCGTGCTGGCCGGCGCATCGCTCGTCTTTTTTGCCTACCTCGGCTTTGACGCCGTGTCCGCGTCCGCCCCGGAAGTGAAAAATCCGCAGAAGACACTGCCACGCGGCATCATCGGCACGCTGGTCATCGCCACCGTGCTGTACGTCGCCGTCGCCGTCGTCTTGACCGGCATCGTCTCCTACACCCGGCTTGACGTGGCCGATCCGGTCAGCTTTGCGCTAGCCGCCATTCACCAGCCGCAGCTCGGCGGTATCATCGCCATCGGGGCCTTAGCCGGCATGTTCACGATGATGGTCACCATGATCTACTCCTCCAGCCGCCTGGTTTACGCGATCGGTCGCGACGGGCTTTTGCCAAAGTGGTTCGGCAAGGTGGTGCATCAGCTGCCGCTGAACGCGCTGTGGACCGTGACGCTGATCATCGCCATCATGGGCGGCCTCGTACCGCTCACCCAGCTGGTCAACCTCGTCAACATCGGGACCCTGATCGCCTTCGCCTTTGTCAGCCTCGGCATCATCCCCCTGCGGCGTCACGCGCAGATCGCCAACCCCGGCTTCAAAGTCCCAGGTTACCCAGTGGTCCCGATCCTCTCATTTCTCTTCTGCTTGCTGCTGATGAGCCAGCTGAGTCGGGAAACCTGGCTGATGAGCGGCGTGTGGTTCGCGCTGGGCATGTGCGTCTACTTCGCTTACGGCTTCCGGCACCAGCCCCAAGACTAGTGCCCTAGCGGCTGAGACTTCATTAACGGCCCAAGAATGAACCACGACTATTCCAGACACCAAAAGCGCCGCCGAGCCGTATAAGCATGGCCTCCTATAAAACCTAAATTCGGGTTTTACAGGAGGCCATGCTTATATTCTAGGCTAAAACCGCTTGTTGCCTCAGCCTCTACAGCACATGCTGATAGTGCAACCAGCCACTTTCGCGCGTGCCGACCTGCTCATACAGGTGCTGCGCGGTGGCGTTGCTGGTGCGCGTCACCCAGTCAACGGCCACACAATCCTGCGCTTGTGCCCAATCGAACGTTGCCTGCATCAGCAACCGTGCGATGCCTTGGCGGCGGACGCTGGGCGCAACGAACAAGTCGTTTAGCGTCACCGTCCGGCGCAGCGCCCGCGTTGAAAAGCCAAAGTACAGCAGCGCAAAGCCCACCGGCTGCGGCCCTTGAGTGGCAACCAGCAGGCCCCCGATCGGGTTCGGTTTGCTCATCGCGATCAGGTGCTCGCGCATCGCCACCGGGTCGACGGTCAGCGGCACCGGACTGCCAGCATAGTAAGTCTGCATCAGCGGCACCAACGCGGTCGCATCGTGCGGTTGGGCGGGACGAATGTCTGTCATCGGTGCACCTCCTTGTGGCTTCGAGTATATCAAGGAAGGACGTGACTGCCAACCAAACGGGCCCCTCAGTCGCCGCATGGTGGCGTGCGCTTGGCTGGCGCCGTCAGCGCAACGCCTTCATCATGAACACTTCGGTCACCTGCGCGTTGGGGTATGTCAACCGGCCAAACTCGGTGTAGCCGCGGGCTTGGTAGAAGGCCGGCGCTTGGTAATCAAACGTCTCAAGGTGGACCACGCCGCAGCCAAACGCCACCATCGCCGCCTCAACTTGCGCGAGCAGCGCCGTGGCTACCCCGCGCCGGCGATACGCAGGTGCGACCCACAGCGTCTCGATATAGCCGATGCGGTACGCGGACGCGTAGGCGTCGATCCCGCCCATCAGCGCGCCCGCCGCATCGTGGGCGCTGTAACTGAAGGTTTCAGGGCGCGGCTGCGAAAAAGGCCGCACCTGCTGGTTAAAGTCGTCGAGTTGTGCCTCGATCTGTGCCGTTTCGGCGCGAGTCGCTGGTTCAATGATCATTTCACTCATCCTTTCGATTAAGGCGGCATCGGTTCAACCGCCTGCGCTGCGCCATCGTCAGCCGCGCGCCGCTAAGCCCTGCAACTGTTGCTGAATCACAGGACTGCTGACCGCCCCAGTCGCGACCACTCGGCCTGCGTGCATCACGATCACGGTATCCACTGCCGCCAGCAGCGTTGGCTCAAACTGATGAGTCACCACCAAGAAGCCACCCGACTGGGCCACAATGCTGTGGCTGACCGTGGCCGCCTGCGGGCCGTCAAGCCCAGCCAGGGGTTCGTCGGCGATCAGGAACTCAGGCGCGACCAGCAACGCGCGCGCCAGCCCCAGACGCTTTTGCTCCCCACCGGACAGGTTGGCCCCTTCGGCGGACAGGGGCTTATCCAGTGGCAGTGCCAGTGCCGCGGCACTGGCGGCCTGCGCCACGGCCGCCGGACTGACCGTGTCATCGAACAGCCGAATGTTGTCGGCCAGACTCGCGGCAAAAATGTCCGGGGCTTGCGGCGCCACCGCGACTGTCGCGACAAAATCGGCGCAGCTCACCGGTTCACCGGCGGCCGTTTCGTAGCGCATCGTGCCAGCGGTCGGTTGCAGCGCTTCAAGTAGCACACTCAGCAGTGCGCTTTTACCCGCCCCCGACGCGCCGACAAGCAGGTAGCGCCGTGTGAGATCCAAGCGAAGCGTCACATCCTCGAGCACGGCGGTGTGGCCCATCGTTGCCGCCACACCGGTGAGCGATACCCGAGCGACGTTGGCGTGGCCCTGGCCCAACTGCGGCACTGGGGTCGCCAACTGCCGCGCGGCCGCCAGCCCACCGGGTAACTCCGCCAGTAGCCCGATCCCCTCCTCAAGCGGCTCACTGACAAAAATGACCAGCTGGCTGAAGGCCACGAGGTCCGCCAGGGTCAGCTGCCCGTTGAGCACGAACCGGGCGCCGATCACCCAGGTCCCAAGGTACATCGTATTACTAAATAGCTGACCCAGTGACTGCACCGCGCGCGTCACCGCGAGCTGTCGCGCCGTTGCCTGGTAAAGCTGCTGCGATGCCGCAGTTTGCTGGCGGTTGAAGCGTGCCCGCAAGTTAAACAGGGCCATTGTTGAAAACCCGTTGAGGCGGTCGGCCACCAGCGCGGTATAGCGCTGAACGGCTTCTAGCTGGGCCAGTTTGGCCCGGGTCAGCCAGCGCCGCGCCACGACCGGTAGCAACAACCCCGGGAGCACCAGCAGCAGAATCGCCACCGTTAAGGCGGGGGCGGTCCAAAGAATGGTGCCGACCGCCAAGAGGAACTCAACAATAAAGCCGTACAGCGTCAGCAGCTGCAAGTACCAGCCGGTCTGCACGGTGTCCACCTGGGTCGTGAGCCGCGCCAAGGCGCGCCCGTTGGCCAGCTGCCGGTGCGTGCTGAGAGACTGCGCCGTGAGCGCCCGAAACACACGGTTGCGTAGCTCACTGGCCGCCTGCGCCGCGATCGCTTGGCTCCAATAATGATCCAAGTAAAAGAACCCGCAGGCGACGATCAGGTACCCACACACCACTGCCACCAGCCACCCGTAAGAGCGGCTGAGCGTGCCCGTCAACACGGCGGTGATCATGCGGAGCACCTGGGCGAAGCCAATTTGCGTCAGTGCCGCGATCGGCGCGATGACGACATAGCCGAACAGCCGCCAGGGATGGTGTTTTGCATATGCGCGCATGGTTGTTCGCCTCCTAGCCCAACTTCAGTTCCGCCAGTGCCGCCTGCACCGATGATGCTGCCAGCGGCCCCACCGCCTGCACGCGCCCGGCCTTCAGCACAATGATCTGATCCGCGGCGGCAAAAATGGTGGGATTGAACCGGTGCGTGATGAACGCACACCCGGTCGGCTGAGCAAAAACGGCCGCCTCAATGTTGGCTGCGATGGCCGGGTCCAACCCGGTCGTCAGCTCATCATAGATCGTGTACGGGCGCCCACTCAGCGTGTTGCGCGCCAGCGCCAACCGCTGCCGCTCGCCGCCGGACAGCGCCGTCCCCTCGTGGCGCAGCGCCTGCGTCAGCGGGGCCGCTGTTTTCGCCAGAAGCGGCCCGAGCCCCGCCCCGGTCAGCGCCGCCGTGACCGCCGCAGCCGGTGTTGTCGCAAACAAGGTGGCATTATCCCGGAGCGTGGCATCGAACACATAGGTGGCCTGCGGCACGTACGCGATCTGGGCCGCCACCTGATCGAGCGTCAGCGATGTCAGCGGTTGCGCATCCAGGGTGATTTGGCCGCTCGGCATTGGAAAGTAGCCGAACAGCTGGCGCACCAAGGTACTTTTGCCACTGCCGCTCGCGCCGACAATGATGGTTTTGGCCGCCAGCTCAAGTGTCAGTGTCACGTCCGTCAAAAGCGCGCGCCCGCCCAGTGTCAGCCCAACATGCTGGAAGTGGATCGCGTGAACCGGTGCAAGTGGCGCCACCGGCTGCGCGGCTGGCGCTGCTTGAACCGCCGCATCCAGTTGCGTCTTCACCGCGCGTCCCGCGTTGTAGTCGCTGAGCATGCCCACGAACTCAAGCAGTGGGTAGGAGATGAAGACCATCAGCTGCGAAAACGCGACCAGGTCCCCCAGCCCCAAAGTCCCGCGCATCACGAAGTAGCCGCCCACCACCCACGTGCCGAGGTACTGTAGGTCATTGAGAAAATTCTGCACCGCGTTGATGCGCTTGAGCAGGCGATTGTTCGCGACACTGGCTGAGGCGAGCTGGCGGTTCGCATTCAGGAACAAGTGGCCAAACCGGGTCTGCGCCAGGCCGAGCCGCAGCGTGGCGTAGCCGCTGGCGAGGTCCGCCACCCGGTTGGTGAACGCCTCCGTGGCGGCCATCACCCGCCCTTGCGCCGCCTCGGTCGGTTTTTGCGTCAGGTATGGGACGAAAAACGTCGGCACGGAAAGCGCCAGCACCACCAGCAGCACACGCCAGTCCAGCCACAGCGTGCCCACCAGCGCGATCATCAGCTGCCACCCGAGATAGTAGCCGTTCAAAAGCGCCGCGTAGTACTGACCTTCGACCATGTCGGCTTCTTGGCCAAAGCGCGCCAGGTGAGTGCCCAGCGGCGTGGCCGTAAACTGTCCTAGCGACAGCCGCCCCACGGCCGCCAGTAAACTGGCGCGCAGCCGCGCCGTGGCATGCGTCAACAGCTTGCTGCGTTGCATATTGCGCGCGTAGTTCAGCCCATTGCTGATGACCATGTAACCGAGGACCACGGCACAAAGGCCCCCGAAGGACAGCGCGACCTTATGGGTCACGACATTGGTGATCAGCCGAAGGACCCAAGCCGTACTCACCTCCGCGGTGGCCGCAAGCGGGACAAGCAGCAGGTACCCGATGAGGCGGCGGCGTTGCTGCTTCAGATAATGTGTGTTCATATGATTTCTCCTGAATACGGGGCGCGCGACGGGGCGCATGATGGGGGCCCATCACTGGGGCCCTTCAACCGCCCCGTCGTGCTGGCACAAAAAAGACCTGGGATCTCCCCCAGGCCACGTGCCGGTTGCGATCGTCAAGCCAGACTAACCCCCGCCGATGGGAAGCCCCACCCGCGTTGCCGGTTAGTTCGCATGTTCGATCACTTCATCATGTTTGGCTGCCTCCCGTGCAATACTTCTTGCTCACAGGATAACATTCTAATGTTTCTCATGCAATATTAATTTTGTCAAAGGCAGCAAAAAAGGCCTGCCCCCCCCGGTCAGACCCTCATGCGGCTTAGTCGACATCCCCGTTTTGCAACCGATACATGTCGTAGTAGCGACCCTGTTGCGCCAGCAGCTCGTCGTGCGTACCGCGCTCGATGATGCGGCCGGCGTCGAGCACCAGGATCAGGTTGGCGTCCTTGATGGTCGACAGCCGGTGCGCGATGGCGATGGTGGTGCGCCCTTGCCGAATGCGGCGCAGGCCTTCCTGGATCACCGATTCCGTTTCCGTGTCGATGTTGGCGGTCGCCTCGTCGAGCACCAGGATCTTCGGGTTGGTGACCACGGTGCGAGCAAAGCTCAAGAGCTGCCGCTCACCGCTGGAAAACTGACTGCCCCCTTCGATCACGCGGGCGTGGTACTGGTTGGGCAGCTTCTCAATGAAGCGGTCGGCCTGCACAAACTTGGCGGCGGCCACCACCTGCTCATCGGTGATGCTGGTGTTGAACAGGCGGATATTAGACGCCACATCACCGTAGAACATGAAGGAATCCTGCAGCACCAGCCCGAGCTTGGCGCGCAGTTCTTCGATCGGGTAATCGTGGATGTCGACGTCATCGATCAGGATCTGACCGGTGCCAAACTCGTAAAAGCGCATCATGACGTTGATGATGGACGACTTCCCCGAGCCGGTGTGCCCGACCAGCGCCACGGTTTCCCCGGGGTTGGCCACGAAGCTGATGTCGTGCAGGATCTCGTGCACGCCGTCATAGGCAAAGGACACGTGCTTGAACTCGATTTTCCCGGTGGCGATCGTGGCGCTCGCGTCTGGGTTCTGCGCCGGCGCGTATTCGGTGTTGTCGAGGATACGGAAGATCCGGCTCCCAGCCACCACCCCGTCTTGGAAGAAGGACAGCGAGTCCATCATGTTGGTCATCGGGTTGAAGAAATTGGCGGTGTACGTGGTGAACGCGTAGACGACCCCAGCCTCCACGTAGCTGTGCAGGGAGATCAGCCCAAACAGCCACAGGACTGCCACCAGCGCGAGACTGTACAGCAGGTTGATGATCGGCGACAGCAGCAGGCTGTTGGTGCGGATCATCGCGTTGCGCGAGGCCAGATATTCCGAGTTCGTCGCCTCAAACTCGGTCGCGATCCGTTTTTCCTGCCGAAACTGCTGGATGATGCCGATGCCTTCGATGGACTCGTTCAGCTTTGTGTTCAGCTCCGAAAGCTTCTCGCGCATGTGGCGGTAGACCTTGCTGGAGTAGTGACTGTAATACCAGATCGCGATCAGGAGCACCGGCAGAAAGGCCAGCACCGTCATGGCGATCTTAGCATTCAGCAGGTACATGGTGACGAAGCTTGAGATGATCGAGAACAGGCCCACGATGACGCTCAAGATCACGTTCCAAAAGTCGGTCAGTGTCATCGTGTCGTTGGTGACCCGGCTGACGATGGAGCCGGCCGGGGTCTGATCGAAGTAGCGCATGCCCAGCGAGTGAAGTTTCTTGAACAGTTGCCGGCGCACGTCCTCCAGCCCTCGCTCGGCGCCCATCGCAAACAGGAACGTCTGGAAGAACTGGAAGAGCGCCTTGATGACGGTGCCGACCGCGTACAGGCCGCCGAAGGCAAAAATCACCGCGGTGGTCGCACTCATTTTGCTCAAGTAATCATCCATATAGCGCTGCAACACTTGTGGTAGCAGCACGTTCACGGCAGCGAGCAAGCCCGCAGCGATGATCGCGCCGATGAACTGCTTCTTGTAAGGCCGCGTGTAGCCCATCAGCCGCTTCATGATCTGCAGCTGCTCCTTCATTGGAATGCTTTTGGCCCACGCACTTTCGTATTTAGCCAAGGGTTTCACCTTCAATCTTTTGTTCCAGTTCCTGCTTAGCCCACATCTCGGCGTACCAGCCGTGGTTGGCGAGCAGATCCGCATGCGTGCCGCGCTCGATGACGTGCCCATCCTCCAAGACCAGGATCTCGTTGGCGTGCATGACTGAGCTCAGGCGCTGCGCCGCGATGATGGTCGTCTTGTCGGCACGCTGTTCGCGCAGGTTGGTCAGGATCTCGTTTTCGGTTTTGGCATCGACCGCCGACAGCGAGTCGTCCAAGATCAACAGCTCTGGGGTGGTGATCACCGCCCGGGCGATCGACAGGCGCTGCTTTTGGCCGCCGGACAGGCTGACCCCGCGCTCACCGACGAGGGTGCCATAACCCTCGGCGAAGTCCAGGATGTCGTTGTGCACGGCACTTTCGCGCGCCGCGTCCTCGACTTGGCCTTGATTCTTATCAAAGGCGCTAAAGCGAATGTTATCCGCCACGGTGGTTGAGAACAGGAAGTTGTCCTGCGGCACGTAGCCGATCGAATCCAGCAGCGCGTCCAGGGTATAGTGGCGAATATCGTGGCCGTCAAACTCGATCACGCCGTCGTACTGGTCGAACTCGCGCAGCAACAGCTTGAAAATCGTGCTCTTGCCGGCGCCCACCCGGCCCACGATACCCAGCGTCTGGCCTTCCGGCAGCGTGAAGTGAACATTCATCAGCGTGGCATGATCATCGCCGGGGTAGCTGAACTTATTGACCTTGAAGCGCAAGTCCCCGTGGGCCGGCGTGGTGATCGCATCCGATGCCTCGAGGATGGTGCTGCGCTCTTGCAGCAGCAGGTTGACCCGGTCGTAAGACGCGTTGCCGCGTTCCAGAATGTTGAACAGCCGGCCGATCGCAAACATCGGCCAAACCAGCGCGCTGACGTAAGAGACGAATGAGACCAGCTGGCCAATGGAGATCTGGCGGTTCAAAACCAGGTAGCCCCCGTAGACGATCGTGATGACATAGGTCAACCCCATGATGAGGCTGGTGGTCGGATCGAACAACGCATCCAAGAAGTTGACCTTCTTGTTGATGGTGATGGTTTTGTCGACGATCTGGTTAAAGTCGGCCGTATCCTCTTTTTCCTGGCCAAAGGTCTTGATCACCTTGATGCCAGAAACCGACTCCTGCGTCTTGTCGTTCAACCGCGAGAACGCCGCTTGCGACCGCGCAAATGCGGCGTGTAGCTTCATGCCCAACTTGCGCGCCATCACGGCCAGCAGGGGCATCGGCAGGATCGCCAACGACGTCAGGCGCCAATCCACGAAGAAGATCATCGCGATAATGGTCGTCCCGCCGGTGATGATGGAGTCAAACAGCGTCAGGATGCCGGCCCCAGCCACGTTTTGAATCGCGTTCAGGTCGTTCGTGGCGTGCGCCATCAAGTCCCCGGTGCGATGCTTCTGGTAGAACGTCGCATCCATCTTCATGAAGTGCCAAAACAGGCGGGTGCGCAGCGTTTTTTCGAGTTTTGCCGCGCCTCCCCAGATGGCATTGCGCCACCCGAAGCGAAACACATACTGCCCGACCCCTGCGGCCAGCAACAGGGCCAGCCACAACAGCAGGCGATCGCTGGTCAGGCTGCGCTTGTCCATCGCGTCAACCAAGCTCCCGATCACTTTGGGTGGGATCAGGTTCACCAAGGCCACCAGCGACAAGAACAGGACGCCTAAGCTATACTGCTTCGCCTCTTGCCGAAAGTACCAACCAAGTTTTTTGAAAATTCCCACAGTGCACTGCCTCCAAAATGAGATTATCCTAAATTATATAATTTTTTACTAAGCGAATGCAAACAACCTCATGAGAAAAAGGGGCGTTGTCGCATAAATAAAACGGTTCGGTCATTGTCTGACCGAACCGCTTCCCGAAGCGTGGATTACTTGGCGCGCTTTTGTGCCTGCTTCATCTGCTGCATCATCTGATTCAATTTCTTTTCAGAAGGCTTTTGGCCCATTGACATCATCATGCTGCGCATCATTTCCTCGTTCACAGGGGGATTATCGCGGAAGTATTTCTTCATGTAAGCTCGAGCACCGAAGAAGCCGGCAATGGCCCCCAACAGCACACCGAGGATCAATCCTAATGCAAATGGCATGCTTGTTCCTCCCCTCTTTTGTCCGTCACCGAACAAGTTTCAACTCTCTCATTGTACAAAAGCTCCGCGCAGTTTGAAAGCCTAATCTTTGCGTAAGCCGCGTTTCTTTTGGATCTCGCGCACCTTCTTGGGCGTCCATTCCTTGCCGGCTTTGTTGAACAGCGTTGTGGTTTCGATCTGTTCGCGAAAACCGGCCCGGAAGTCGCGCAGGTAAGCGTCACGCAAAGCCTTGCGTTCCTCGACCTCCGCCGGGGTAAGCCCAAATTCCTTGTCCTTGCGCGCCAGCTCGTTGATCCGATCCAGCCGTTCCTGTGGTTGTGCTGCCATGTCTGACCCCCCGTTTCTGATTTAGTTCAAGTGTACCATCTCAACGCGATACCCGCTCGCCTCTTGCTGAGGAAACGGGGCGCGCTGTAGCATCGCCAAGTATTCATTGGCGCGTGCCTCAGCGTGAAATGCCTTGATCAGGCGCACCGGCGCCCCTGCTTGGGCGTAATACACCACGTAGATGAGTTGATCCATGCGTCACTCCTGTCTGGTCGCAAACAAAAAGGCCGCTGCCGCGGCCTTTTTGATTTGATTAACGACGCTTCTCTTTGATACGAGCAGCCTTCCCACGCAGTGCACGCAGGTAGTAAAGCTTCGCACGCCGAACTTGACCGTGACGAACGACTTCGATCTTCTCGACCCGTGGGGTGTGAAGAGGGAACGTCCGTTCAACGCCAACGCCGCTAGAAATCTTGCGGACCGTGTACATGGCACTGATGCCAACGCCACGACGCTTGATCACAACGCCTTCGAAGATCTGGACACGTTCGCGTTCGCCTTCAACGATCTTGGCGTGGACACGAACGGTATCCCCAGGGCGGAAATCAGGAATATCGTCACGCAGTTGGGACTTCGTGATGGCTTCAATTACTGGGTTCATAAAAACTTCTCCTTTGACCGACATTCATAATCATCCCGACCAGCGGAACATCGTTGTTGTTGTGAGTTATCACAAGTCAATATTGTAGCATAGCCGCGCCGCGCTGTAAAGGCAGTGCGGCATCAATCGAACACGAACTGGTTGTGGTACAGCTCGGCGTAAAAGCCGTTGGCGGCCAGCAACTCAGCGTGCGTCCCGACTTCGATCACGGCCCCGTCCTTGAGCACCACGATCTTGTCGGCGTTCAGGATGGTTTTGAGCCGGTGCGCGATCACGAAGCTGGTGCGCCCCGCGATCGCGGCCTCCATCGCCCACTGGATCTGCTGCTCGGTGACCGTGTCCACGTTACTGGTGGCCTCATCGAGAATCAGGATCGTCGGGTCAGTGAGGATCGTGCGCGCGATCGACACCTGCTGCTTTTGGCCGACGGAGAAAACGGAATTATTCTCGTCCACGTAAGTGTCATACCCTTCAGGCAGCGCGGCGATGAACTCGTGAATGTGCGTCGTCTTGGCGGCGGTGATCACCTCATCCATCGTGGCCGCGGGCTTGCCGAAGCGAATGTTATCGGCGATCGTGCCGGAGAACAAGACCGACTCCTGCAAAACGATCCCGACTTGGCTGCGCAGGCTGTCGAGGTCAAAATCCCGCAGGTCTGTGCCATTGTAGCGAATCGCCCCGGCGTCCACATCGTAGAAGCGGTTCATCAGGTTCATCACTGTCGTTTTACCCGAACCGGTCGGCCCCACCAGCGCGACCATCTGGCCCGGGGCGACATCGATGCTGACGTCCTTGAGGATCGGATGGCCAGGCAGGTAGCTGAAGTCCACGTGATCGATCGCAATGCCTGCCCCAATGGTATCAAACGCCTTGCCGTTGACTGGGCGCACCTCCTCGGGTTCATCGAACATCACGTTCAGCCGGGTGGCCCCGGTCACCGCGAGCTGTAGCTGGCCAAAGGAGCTGGAGATCTGCATGATCGGGTTGTAGTACTGCTGGGCGTACTGAATGAAGGTCACGACCAGCCCCAGCGCGGCAGCCGTGGTGATGCTGGGGTCGTTCAGCGCGATCTTGGTGCCGAGGAAAATCACCAACGCGGTCGTCAGCAGCGAGAAGCCGTTCATCAGCGGGAAGATCATCCCCGACCAGGCCTGCGCAGCGAACGTGGTTTTTTGGACGGCATCGTTCTTCGTCACGAAGCCAGCGATGGTTTCTTCCTGCTGGCCCTCAACGATGATCGCCTTTTGGCCGGAGATCTTCTCGTCCATGTACGCATTCAGCACGCTGACCTCAGCCTGCTGACGGTCAGTATAGCGCTTGGCCTGAATGATGATGATGACGGCGCACAGCACCGCCACCGGCGTGGTCGCCACGGTGACCCAAGCCATGCTGACGTTTTGACGGAAAATCATGATAATAATGCCGATGAACAGCGCAATGTTGGTGGTCACGTTGACCGCCGCCTGATTCAGCGTGTTCTGGATGTTATCCAGATCTGACGTGAAGCGGGCCAGAATGTCCCCGTCCTCGTGGCGGTCAAAGTAGGCGATCGTCATGCGCTCCAGCTTGCCGAACAGCCCCTTGCGCATTCGGTTGGTGGCGTGGGCCACGATGCGCGTGAACAGCAGTGTGTACAGCAGCTGCGCCACCCCGGTCATCAGGTAAAACGCCAGGAGCAACCACATCGACCCCATGAAGTCCGCCTTGCTGGCCGCGCTGGACAGCGCCACCTTGTGCAGGCTGGCAATGGTCGTGCCCTTCGGCAGATGTGCCAACAGCGCCTGGGGCACGTTCGCGTCCGTCAGGTGTTGCCAGCTCGGCATCGCCGCAAGCTGCTGCAAGCTGTGGATCGTTGTCCCCTGCGGCAGACTGCTCAGCACCGCCTGCGGCACGTTGGCATCCGTCAGGCTCGCCCAGGCCACCGTGTGGCCGCTGGCCTGCGTCAGCTGGCTGGCAATGCCTTCCAGCGCCGTTTGTGCTTGCGGACCGCTGGCGGCCAGCTGCTTGAGCGCCTTGGTCGCTTCGGGTGCGTGCTGATGGGTGAAGTAGTCTCCCACGTAGGTGCTCAGGTGAGTGATGGCATCCCCCATCACTACCGGTGCTTTGACCTGCAGGTAGGTGGCTGCGAAAATCAGCACGGCGATGGCGGCAAACTGAAGCTTGTACTTCTTGAAGTACAGGTAGAAAAAGCGCGTTGCGCGCAGTGTATCACTCATGCGTCCACCTCCTGAGCCTTTTGAGTCTCGTAGATCTTACGGTACACGGCCGATGTTTGGATCAGCTCGTGGTGCGTACCTTGCGCCACCAAGCGCCCAGCATCGAGCACGAGGATCGTGTCGGCGTGCACCACGCTGGAAATCTTCTGCGCGATGATGATCGTCGTGGTTCCTTTTAGTTCGCGGTCAAACGCCTCCTGCACCAGCTTCTCGGACCGCGCGTCCAGCGCGGAGGTCGAGTCGTCAAGGATCAGGATCTTCGGCGCCTTGATCACCCCGCGGGTGATGGACAGCCGCTGCTTTTGGCCGCCTGAGAAATTGTTGGCCCGCTCTTCCACCGGCGCCTCGTAGCGCTCGGGCAACCGGTCGATGAACTCGGCGGCCTGCGCGATGCGCGCGGCGCGGTCAAGCTCCGCTACGCTGGCATTCGCCTTGCCTTGGCGCAGGTTGCCCGCGATCGTGCCGGAGAACAGGATCGCCTTTTGCAACACGATCGACACCGTAGCCTTCAGTGTGGCCTGCGACACCTGACGCAGGTCGCGGCCGCCAACGCGCACCGTGCCGCTGGTGGGGTCAAACAAACGCGGGATCAGCTGCGCCAAAGTCGACTTGCCGGCCCCAGTGGCCCCCACCACCCCGACCATCGCGCCGGCCGGCAGGCTGAAGGAGATGTCCTTCAGTGTCGGCGTGGCGTCGTTCGGGTAGGCGAAGCTCACGTGGTCGAATTCGACGGTGCCGGCCAGGTCTTCCTGGTCGGTGGTCGCAAACGTCATCGTGACCGGCGTGTCCAGTACTTCCTCGATCCGCCCCATCGACACGAAGCCACGGGACGCAAACATGGACATCATGCCGCCCATGATGATGGCGAACATGATCTGCATCATGTACTGAATGAAGGACATGATGCCCCCAAGCTGGTCCTGCGCCACGCTGGCCGACTGCGTCACAAAGGTCGACACCAGCCAGATGGCGGCAAAAATCGCCAGCTGCGAAATGATCGTGAACGCCGGGATCATCGTCGCGAAGGTGTACCCCACGGCGAGGTTGTGCCCCAGCAGCTCATCGGACGCGGCGTCAAACTTCGCCGCCTGGCTGTCCTCTTGGACGAAGGACTTCACCACCCGGGCCCCGCGCAGGTTGTCCTTGGCGATGCCGTTGATGCGGTCCATCAGCGATTGAAACGCGGCAAAGTGCGGGCCCATGCGCCCCATTGACACGGCGGTCACGCCGACGATCAGCACCACCATCACCACGATGATCCACCACAGGCGCGGCATCGTCATGATCGACAGGATGAACGCCCCAACGAACAACAGCGGCACGCGGATCAGCACCTGAAAGATCATCATCAACAGCATCTGGATCTGGTTGACGTCGTTGGTCATCCGCACGACCAGGTTCTCCGCCTTGAACTTCTCCACGTCCTCATACGAAAACGTCTGGATCTTGCGGAAGGTGCGCTCACGCAGTTCCGCGGATACCGACTGTGCCAACTTGGCCGCCGCCAGCGTGTTGAGCACCGAGCCGATCAGGCCAACGATGGCGACCCCGATCAGCCCAACGCCGTAACCGCCGACGCGGTCCACCTTCTTGGCCGTGGTCAGCGAAAGGTCCGCCATCACACTGAGAATGGCTTTCATGTAGCTGGGCTGCCAAAGCGCGGCGCCCACCTGCAGCAACATCGTCAACACCGCGGCCAAAACCAGCCACCGATGCTGACGCAAGGCGTTCATTATCATCTTCAATTCCTCCGTTGTTCCCGTTCGTCTTAGCGCGACGAATTGTGATTATACGCCTGCCGGGGTGGGTTGGCAATCGATTCAACTTATTTTTTGATTATCTGACTGGTGCACATAAAAAAACGCCCCTGAACAGTCGCTCAGGGGCGTCTCACCGACGTTGACGGCCATTTCGCCGCCACTTTATGCTTTAGTTAATGTCAGGTTCATCTGGTGCCACCTGCGTGCGTTCCTCGCGCCGCACCGCGGCCAACAACTTCTGCGCGGTAGAATCGAGCGGTAGGTCGGCCAACAGGTCCGGCCGCCGCTGAAGCGTGCGCCGCAGGGATTCCTTGAGCCGCCATTCGGCGATCAGCTGGTGGTTGCCGTTTTGCAACACCGCCGGCACGTCCATCCCGCGGTAGCTGGCCGGGCGCGTGTACTCCGGATAGTTCAGCAGCCCATCCTCAAAGCTATCAGTGGCGGCGCTTTCCTCGTTCCCCAAGACGCCGGGCAAAAAGCGCACGGTGGCATCGATCATCATCATCGCGGGCAGCTCGCCACCGGTCAGCACAAAGTCCCCGATCGAAAACTCATCGGTCACCAGCGTGCGGATCCGCTCGTCGTAACCCTCGTAGTGGCCGCAGATGAACACCAAGTGGTCTTCTTGCGCCAGCTCCTTGGCCGCCACGTGATCAAACTTGCGCCCGGCTGGGTCCAGCAAAATCACGCGCTTGGGCCCCGGGTGGGCGGCGGTTAGGTCGTCCATCGCCTCAAAAATCGGCTCCGGCTTCAGGAGCATCCCCGCCCCGCCCCCATACGGGGTGTCATCGACGTGGTTGTGCTTGTCGTGACTATACTGACGAAAGTCCACCACATTGAACTGCATCAAGTCGCGCTCAAGCGCCTTGCCGATGATGGACTGCGAAAGCGGCGCGAACATATCGGGAAACAGGCTCAGCACATCAATCCGCATCGTCGATCAGCCCCTCCGGTACATCCACGCGTGCCGTTTTGGTCGCCAGGTCGATGCTTTGGACTACGCTGTTCAAAAACGGCAGCAGAATATCAGCCTTGCCAACGCGCGGGATCACCCACACGTCATTGGGACCCGGCGTCAGGATCTCGCTGACCTGCCCGAGCACCTGGTCGTCTTGGTCGATGATGGTCAACCCGATGATGTCATGGTAGTAGTACTCGTCCTCAGCCAATGCCTGCTGGTCTTCCTCCCGCACGGAAAGCATCTGGCCCTTGAACGGCAACACCGCATTGATGTCGGCATAGCCCTTGAAGGTCAGCAGGTACAGCCCTTTTTGAGGGCGGGCGCTGGCAATGGTCACCGGGGTGTTTGGCGTGCCTTCAACCACCAGCGGACTCCCCTTGGCGAACCGCTCGGCTGGAAAGTCGGTGATCGGGACGACTTTCAGCTCGCCTTTGATCCCGTGCGTGTTCACGATTTTCCCCACGTGGTACAGATTTGACATAGTGCACTGCTCCTTTATCGATCGGTCTCAACTTAGCTTAACAAAAAAGGCCGGCGATTGCCGACCTTTTTAGTCATGCGGTGCGTCCATAATGTTCAGCCGCACGCGCTTGGTATATGGTGACTTGACGGCATAGACAATGGTGCGGATCGCCTGGGCGACCCGGCCGCCTTTGCCGATGACCCGCCCGACATCGTCAGGGGCCACCGTCAGGTCAAAAGCCATGTAATCCGCCGTTTCATGCGGCGTGATCACCACGGCCTCGGGGTGTGTGACAAGTGGTGCCACGATTGCTTGAATCAGTGCCGCAATGTCCACGGGAACCCCTATTTCTTAGCGAAGCGTGCTTCGTGATACTTCTGCATGATGCCCTTGCTGGAAAGCAAGTTGCGCACGGTATCGGAAGGCTGAGCGCCCTTTTGAAGCCATGCCAAGATATCATCTTCGTCCAGCTTCAAGTCAACTGGTTCGGTTAATGGGTTGTAGTAACCGACGGATTCGATAAACCGGCCGTCACGTGGGGAGCGAGAGTCCGCAATCACGATACGGTAGAAAGGCTTACGCTTGGAACCCATCCGCTTCAAACGAATTTTAACTGCCATTAAGTCCACCTCCTGTAAATTTCTCAACTTCAATATAATAGCAAAGCTTGTCGGGCGTGTAAAGAGTTTTTTCTTTACAACCGATATTTTTCGTTGTCTTAGTGTGGTCGCGCCAACCACGACCACCAGGCCAACGCGCTGAGAAAGAGGAACGCCCAGCCTAGGCCAAACCACAGGATCGTCACGTGAGCCAGCCGCACCAGCGTCTCCCCTGGCAACAGCACTTGCAAGACGGTGTTCAGCACGCCGAGGGGGAGCAATCCCTGACTGGCCTGGTTCACACGGTGGGCCACTTCATGCGCGCGACTTAACTCGTGCGCATTCAGCGCCCGCAACGGCTGGCCCGGGAAAAAGTCGGGGTGGCCGACCGCCCACCACCGCTCACCCAGGATAATGGCGGCCACCACGCCGAGGCCGAGCCAAAAGTCCCAGCCCACTTGGGGGCTGAGGCGAATGCCGTGCGCGGTGCTGCGGCCCAGCGTCTCAAGCGCCACCCAGGTCCCCATCAGCGCCAACCCAAAACGACTGCTCTGATACCAGATGTACTGTTTCATGGGGGTCACTCCTTTGCCCATCGCATTTGATAGGCTCAGTGAACCGCATCATTCAGCGCTTGTCAAAGAAGCTGTTTGGCGCACAAAAAGGCGCGGGAAGCCGCGCCTTTTTCGCCTTAAGACTTGAACCGCTTCATGTTCTTGAGGCGCTTTTTCTTGTTCTTCTTTTGCTTGCGGACCATGTTGTTCATGGCCATCTTGCCCAACTTGCCCTGGATGCCGCCGCCCATCAGGCCCTCCATCCCCGAAAAGTTGCCCTTGTACATCTGGCTCATCATCTGCTTGGACTGGTTGAACTGCTTGATCATGCGGTTGACTTCGACGATCGGCCGCCCGGAGCCGGCCGCGATGCGGCGCCGGCGACTCGGGTTGAGCAGGTCTGGGTCTTCCCGTTCCGCCGGAGTCATCGAGTAGACGATCGCCTTTTGGTGCGCAACGTCCTTGGGGTCGACGTGGAAGTTTTTCATCGCCGGGTTGTTGGCCAGACCGGGGATCATCTTCATGATGTCGTCAAAGGAGCCCATGTTGGACACTTGGTCCATCTGATCGAGAAAGTCGTTGAAGTCGAAGGTGTTCTCCTTGATCTTCTCGGCCACTTCCAGCGCCTGCTTCTCGTCGAAGTTCTTTTGCGCCTTATCGATCAGCGTGAGCATGTCACCCATGCCCAGGATGCGGTTGGCCATGCGGTCCGGGTAGAAGACGTCCAAGGCGTCCATCTTTTCGCCCTGCCCGATGAACTTGATCGGCTTGCCGGTCACCTGACGGATCGACAGCGCGGCCCCACCACGGGTGTCACCATCCAGCTTGGTCAAAACGACCCCGGTCAAGTCAAGCCGTTCGTTGAATCCTGCGGCCACTTCGGTCGCGGCCTGCCCGGTCATGGAATCGACCACGAGGAGGATTTCGTCCGGGTTAGCGATGGCCTTAATGTCGGCGAGCTCAGTCATCAGCTTCTCGTCGATCTGCAACCGCCCGGCGGTATCGATGATGACGTAATCATTGTGCTGCAGGTCCGCCTGAGCCAGCCCTTGGCGCACGATGTCGCGTGGATCCACCTCGGTGCCGAGTTCAAAGACAGGCACGCCAACGGACGCCCCGACGACTTGCAACTGGTCGATCGCGGCTGGCCGGTAAACATCGGCCGCGATCAACAGCGGCCGCGCCTTCTCGTTGTCGATCAGGTACTTGGATAGCTTGCCGACCGTGGTGGTTTTCCCGGCCCCTTGCAGCCCGACCATCATGATGACGGTTGGAATGTGCGGCGACTTGTTCAGCGGCACCGCCGCCTCACCCATCGTGGCGATCAGCTCATCGTTAACGATCTTGATGATCTGCTGGCCCGGGGTCAGGCTGTCGAGGACTTCCGCGCCTAATGCCTTCTCGCGCACCGCCTTGATGAACGTCTTGACCACGCCAAAGTTGACGTCGGCTTCCAGCAGCGCCAGGCGAATCTCGCGCATGGTGTCGCGCACATCGGCCTCGGTGACTTTCCCCTTGCGACGCAGGCCCGCAAAGGCCTTTTGCAATCGTTCTGATAATCCTTCAAATGCCATGGTGTTCCTCCTCTAATCCACGCCTAGCGGGCCGCTTGATCCGCGACTCGGGTCAACAGCGTGCTCAGCTTTGTATCCTTTGGGTACGCCGTGTGCACGTACCGCACCAGCTGGTCGACCGCCTGGTTTTGCGCCTGGTAGTTCGCCAGCAGGTGCAGCTTCGCCTCGTACTCTTCAAGGCTCGCTTCGGTGCGGCGGATGTTGTCGTACACCGCCTGCCGCGAAACGTCGAACTCCGTGGCAATTTCGCCCAGCGAGTAGTCGTCGCCGTAGTACAACGCCAGATAGCTGTGCTGTTTTTCCGTCAAAAGCGCGCCGTAAAATTCAAACAGCGAGTTCATCCGGTTATTCTTATCGATTTCCATGATGACCGTCCTTCATATTGTCCTTCCACTAGAATACCGGTACGCAGCCGGCGCGTCAATGCAACTTGCGGCCGACCGCCGCGTTTCTGTGGCGGCCTTCACAAAAACGATGTGTTACGCTTACAATCGTGTTAAAATGGGGATGCAATGAATTGGAGGGACAACTATGGTAGCAACGATTCTGTATTGGGGTGTCGTCCTCGCCTTGCTCGGCTGGGCCGCCTGGAACATTCTTTTCTCTGTCATCTACGTGCACAACCACGAAAACGGTAACCTGTGGTTCTTCGCGATCCTGAATACGCTGGGCCTGATCGCAGCGGTGATCTTTGCCGTTGTCATGTCGAACACCGCCTGGCAGAAGTACTGGTTCGTTGACTCGGTCACGAACGGGCCGCTCATGTTCTACATCATCATCGGTTACGCAGTCATGATCGTCTTGCAGCTGATCCTCGGCCGCGAGAAGAAGTCTGCCGCCGCATAAGCACCGCCAAGCCCGACTGCGTGTCGGGCTTTTCTTTTGCCTCAAGTTAAATACCAAACAGCCCACAAGTGCGCTTGTGGGCTGTTTGGTAAAGTCTCTAGTTGGCAACTGCGCGGCGCTAATCCTCCGCCGGTGCGTCGATCAGCCCCTTAAAGAGGCCGTAAACGAACTTGTTCGGGTCAAAGGCCTGCAAGTCGTCCATGCCTTCGCCCAACCCGACCATCTTGACCGGGACGTGGAGCTCGTTGCGAATCGCCAACACGATGCCACCCTTGCCGGAGCCGTCGAGCTTGGTCAGCACGATCCCTGTGATCTGGGTCGTCTGGTTGAACTCCTTGGCCTGGCTCAGCGCATTTTGGCCCGTTGTGGCGTCCAGCACCAACAGCACCTCCTGTGGGGCATCCGGCAGCTCCCGGACAATGACGCGGCGGATCTTGTCGAGCTCCTTCATCAGGTTCACCTTGTTTTGCAGGCGGCCCGCGGTGTCGACCAGCAGGACATCGACCTGCTCAGCCTTGGCGCGCTGCACGGCATCATACACCACGGCGGCCGGGTCGCCCCCGGCTTCGGTGGCCACCACCGGCACGCCATCGCGGCGGCCCCATTCTTGGAGCTGCTCGATGGCGCCGGCGCGGAAGGTGTCCCCGGCAGCCAACAGGACCGACTTGCCTTCTTCTTTAAGCTGGTGTGCGAGTTTGCCGATGGTGGTGGTTTTACCCGCACCGTTCACACCGACGAACAGGAAAATGGTCGGCCCGCTTTCGGCGTAATGCAGGGTGTTGTCCTCGCTGGCCCCGGCCTCGCCATAAAGGTCGACCAGCTTCGCAACGATGACCTGGGCCACCTCTGCGGGCTTCTTGGCGTTTTGAAGCTTCACCGATTCCCGCAGCTCGTCTGACAGGCGCACGGCGGTTTCGTACCCGACATCCGCGCCGATCAGCATTTCCTCCAAGTCGTCGAAAAAGTCCTCGTCCACCGTGCGGAAATTGGCAAACAGCGCATTGAGCTTGTCGCCAAAGGTGCTGCGGCTTTTTTCCAGGCCGGCGTCGTATTTGTCGACAACGGCGGGTTCTGCCTCACCGCCGCCAAAGGCTTTTTTGATTCGATCGAATAATCCCATAACTTCCTCCTTCGGGGCTAGGCCGGCGTCGCATCTTGGGTCAGCTGATCCAGCGACACGGCTACCATCTTGGACACCCCGGACTCCTGCATGGTGACCCCATAGAGCATGTTGGCCGCCAGCATCGTGCCACGCCGGTGCGTGATCACGATGAATTGCGTGTCCGAGCTGTAGTGCTTCAGGAACTCCCCGAAGCGGTTCACATTCACTTCATCCAGACTGGCCTCGACCTCATCGAGGATCGAGAACGGCACCGGCCGCACCTGCAGGATCGCAAACAGTAGCACGATGGCCGTCAAAGCGCGCTCGCCCCCGGACAGCAGCGACAGGCGCTGAAGCTTTTTGCCAGGCGGCTGCGCCGAGATCTCCAAGCCGGTGTTGAGCAGGTCGCTCGGGTCCGTCAGCGACAGATGCGCCGCGCCACCGCCAAACATCTTCGGAAAGATGTCGGTGAAGGCCGCGTTGGTCGCGTCAAACATTTCCTTGAAGCGGCCTTTGACCTCCTCGTCCAGCTCTCCCATGGTCGCCAAAAGCTGCTGCTTGGCGTCCAGCAGGTCGGCCTGCTGCTTGGTCAAAAAGTCGTAGCGTTCCTTGACGTTCTCGTATTCCGTGATCGCATTCGGATTGACCGGCCCCAACTCATCGATGCCCCGCTTCAGCAGCTTCAGCTGCGCGCGCAGCATTGGGAGGTCCGCTGCCTTGGCGGTGGTGGCGGCCAGCGCCGCCTCGTAGGTCAGTTGGTAGGTCTCGGCCAACGTGGCCAGCCGGTTTTCCAGGTTGATCTTAATGCGATTCAGGCTGACACTTTGCTGTTCGGAGTCCGCCATCGCCTGGTGCTGCTGGGTGTAGGTGGTGGTGATCTGCGCAGACACCTGACTCAGCTCGCCGCGGTTGGCAGCCTTAGTTTTGGTCAGCTGGTCCAGCCGCTGGCGGAGCTGCTTGGTGCTGGCCTCAAGCGTCGCGATCGTTTGGGCACGGTCTTTTTTGTCGGTTTCGTTTTCGGCTGCGGCCTGGGTGATCTTCTCGATCCGGTCGGTCAGCTTGGCCACCGCCTGACGGCTCGTGGCAGCAGTTTCCTGCCACTGCTTGAGCTGCGTGGCGGTGGTGCTCTGGTCGTGCTTGGCCACCGCCTGTTCGGTTTGCAGCCGACTCATGGTCGCCTGCGTCACCTCGGCCGCCTGACTCGCCTGCGCCAAAGCGGCCTTGGTCGAATCGATCAGCGCCTGCTGAGTGGCGAGCTCGGCGTCGATTTGGTCGGCCTGCGTGCTCAGCGTGGCGATCGTGCCGGCGAAGTCGTGGCCCCCGTCAACTGACAACTGCAACGCTTTTTGCTGGCGCTGCAGTTGGGTCAATGCGTCTAACTGGGCGTTATGTTGGGCCTGTTGGGCCGCCAAAGTCGCTTGAGCTTGTTGCCATTGCTCCCGCGCCGTCGTGGCCGCCTGCTGCGCCGCCGTCAGCGCCGCCTGCAAGTCGGTCACCTTCGTCTGCTGCGTGGCTAGCGCCGTGGTCATCTGACGCAAGCGGGCGTGCAACTGGGTCACTTCCTGCGTGCGCGCCAGCGGGGACACGCCGGTCTTCTTGGTTTGCCCCCCCGTCATCGCCCCGCCTGGCGTGAGGATGTCACCATCCAGCGTCACGATGCGGTAGCGGTGGCTGGATAGGTTCGCCAAGCGAATGCCCGCGTCCAGCGTCTCCGCCACGATCAGGCTACCCAGCAGGTTGCGCATCACCGTGCCCACTTCTTCGCGGAAGCGCACGAGGTCAGCCCCCACCCCGACGTACCCGGGTTGGTCGGCCAAGTCACGCAGTACATTGTCCGGGAGCGACCGCGGGCGGACCACCGCAGTGGGCAAAAACGTGGCACGCCCGGCGCGCGTCTGCTTAAGGTAACTGATGGCCTGCTTGGCCGCCTGCTCGGTGGTGGTCACCACCGCCTGCAGGTTGCCGCCCAGCGCCACGTCCATCGCCTGCTGGTACTCGGCAGGCACCGACAGCAGTTCCGCCACGGCCCCAATGACCCCTGGCAGCTGCGCCTTGTTTTTCAGCACCGCCCGCACGCCGGTGTAAAACCCGGCGTAGTCGTCTTTGAGCTCCTGCAGGGTCTCGTAGCGCGACTTGGCGCGCTGGTACAGGGTGCTTGCCTCATTCAGTCGCTGGTTGGCATCCGCATAGGCCGCCTGCGCCGCGGTTGCGGTTGCGGTCGCTTGCTCGTGGGCCTGCTTGGCCGCCGCTTCTGCCGTGGTCAGTTGCGCCAATGTGGTGTCCAGCGTCGTGACGTCTTCCTGCTGCGCGGTCACGCGCTGCGTCAGCTCACGGATGCGCCGGTGTTCCGCCTCGTTTTGGGAGGCCGCGACCTGCTGATCCTTCTTGGCTGCGTTGAGCTGGTTCTTGGTGTCCGCCTGCTGCCGGAGCAGGTCGATATACGCCGTTTGCGCCGCCTCAAGCTGGCGGTTCAGCTCTGCCGGGGTCTTGGCCCCCGCATCGAGGTTGGCCAGCTGCGCCGCCAAGTCACGGAGCTGCTTGGCCTGTTGGGTCTGCTGGGCCTTGAGCGCCTTAATGTGCGTTTCGGCCTCTTCACCACTCGCCACAGCGGTTTCGCGCTGCGTTTGAAGCTCACTCAGCGTGGCTTGCGCGTTATTGACGCGCTCGGTGGAGAGATTGGCCTCCCCGGTCAGGTTTTCCAGGCGCATCGACTCGGACAGGAGCTGATCGTTGACCCGGTTCAGCTGCGTTTCAAAGTCTTGGTCCTTGGCCGTGAGCGCCTCGGATTTCTCCTCCAGGTGCGCCGCCTGCGCGGTCAGTGCCGTCACCGTCTGCTTGGTCACTTGCGCCTGCTTGCGGGTGGCGTCCTGTTCTTCAGCTAGCGCTGCGATTTCCAGCGCCAGGATACTTTTGTGAATGCGCGTGTAGTCGGCCGTCTGGCGTTCGTAGTCGCGGGCCACCGAGGCCTGCTCGGCCAGCGGTGTGACCTGGTGGTGCAGCTCGGTGATGATGTCATTGACCCGGTCCAGGTTGTCGTCGGTTTCCTTCAGCTCGCGCTCGGCCTTTTGCTTTTGCTGTTTGTACTTCAAGACGCCGGCGGCTTCTTCCAAGATGCCGCGCCGGTCTTCCGGCTTGGAGTTAAAAATCGCCTCCACGCGCCCTTGCGAGATGAACGAGAAGGATTCCTTCCCCAAGCCCGAGTCCATGAACAAATCGACGATGTCCTTGAGGCGCACCGCCTGGTTGTTGATGAGAAAATCGGACTCGCCATCACGATAAAGCCGGCGACACACCGTGACTGTCGCCGGCTGATCGTGCAGGTACCCGTCTGAGTTATCAAACGTCATCGCCACTTCCGCGCGATTGAGCGGGGGCCGCGCCGCAGTGCCGGCAAAGATGACATCGCCCATCTTCTCGCCGCGCAGGCTCTTGGCGCTTTGCTCGCCAAGCGTCCAGCGGATGGCCTCGGTGATGTTGCTCTTGCCGCTTCCGTTTGGCCCGACAATGCCGGTCAGCCCGGACACAAAGGCGATTTCGGTTTTATCCGCAAAGGATTTGAAGCCGTTGATTGTGAGGTGTGTTAATTGCATAGGCGCTCACTCACTCCGTCCCGGCCTGCAGCCGAGTCAGTGCATCGGCCGCAGCCGCCTGCTCCGCCGCTTTTTTATTCTTGCCGATACCCGAACCGAGGACCTGGCCGTCAACGGTCACGTCCACTTGGAACTGCCGGTCGTGCGCCGGCCCCACTTCGGACATCAGGTGATAGGCGATGAGCACCTCACCGTTTTGCTGCACATACTCCTGCAACGCCGTCTTGTGATCCATGTTCGCCGCGAATTGGCCCGCCGCGATCTTGGGAAAAATCACCTGTTCGGCAAAGCGAATGTTGGCCTCACGCCCCTGATCCAGGTACAAGGCCCCGTTGAAGGCCTCAAACAGGTCCTCCAGCAGCGTCTTGCGCTGCCGTGCACCGGCATTTTCCTCACCCTTGCCCAGCTTGACGTACTGGTCAAAATGGGCCTCTTGCGAAAAAGCAGAGAAGCTCTTCGTTTGGACGATCGCTGCCCGCATCCGGGTCAGCTTGCCTTCGGGTAGGTCAGGAAAGTGACGGTACAAGTAATCGGACACGGTCAGCTCAAGCACCGCATCCCCCAGGAACTCAAGCCGCTCGTTATCGCGCAAGCCGAGCTCCTTGTGCTCGTTCACATATGAGGAGTGAGTGAAGGCTTCGTCAAGCAGGCTGAGGTCATGAAACTCGATGCCGTAACGATGCCGCAGTTCACTCACGAATTCTGATGCAACCATTGTGATTCCCCCTCCGTGCGCTGGGCGCACTATTCCTAACCATTATACAAGTCAACTGCCACAATTACCACCAACTGGGCGATTCTCGGGTGCTGAGACACGCCTGATGGCAACAAAAAAGCACCCGCTGAGCGGATGCTTTTTCACCGAGCAGATTACTTGGCGCGGCTTGCGCTGGTAACCTGGATATCTTGCCATTGCGTGCCATCGGAGCCGTACGCAATGTTGAAGTTCTTGACACGGTTGTTGACCGGCGTAACCGCCATGCGGTACTGCAGCGGCACAACGTACGCTTCGTCAAGCATGTAATCCTGCCATGCCTTGAAGGCCTTGACACGGTGTGCCGTGTTCAGGGAAGCTTGAGAATCGATATCGTTCAACAGCTTGGTGTTTTCAGCTGTCACGAAACGCGCCATGTTGTAAGGTGCTTCTTCAGAGTACAGGTCAGCAGGTGAAGGTTCGGAAGACAGACCCCATGCCGCCTGGAAGACGTCGATGTCCTTGCTGTCTTTTTCAACCTTGTCGTAGAAGTTGTTGTAGTCGAGCAGACGACCAGAGGTCAACTTAACGCGCAGGCCGATCTTCTTCCATTGCTGGATGTAGTCTTGGGCGATCGCTTCAGCAGCGTCGCTCCCGGCCATGGAGGCGAAGTTGATGGTCAGCTTCTTGCCGTCTGGGTCGGTCCGGTAGCCGTCCTTGCCCTTCTTGTAACCCGCCTTGTCAAGCAAGCTGTTAGCCTTCTTGATGTTCAGCGTGTAACCCTTGGCATCGGAGTGGAATTCACCGAAGATCGGTGGGATCAGGGTCGTTGCGGTGGTCCGCAGGCCGCCTGGGTAGAACTTCGCGTTGATGTCATCGTTGTTCAGCGCGTAGGCCATCGCCTGACGCAGGGACTTGTTGTTCATCTTCGCGTTCTTGTCCAACACGTTGACGGACTTGTCGTTGTCAAACTTCCCGACCTTGAAGGCCAAGTAGGTGTAAGACAGCTCTTCCTTGCCCAGGTTTGTGTAACCGCTGATCTTCTTCCAGTTGTCGTACGTGGCAGTTGGCATTTCAAGCGCCAAGTCGTACTTGTGGTTCTTCAAAGCGGCCGCGATGGAGGAGGAGGAAACCACTTCTGCGGTGACCTTGTCCAGCTTTGGCACACCCTTGTAGTAGTACTTGTTCGGGGTGTATTCAACCGACTGACCCGCAACAATCTTGCTCATCACGAATGGGCCAAAGAACAGTGGCGTCTTCAGGATCTTGTCGCTGGCGGCCATGTCCTTGAACGGCACGTCCTTCAGGTAGTGGTAAGGTGCAGCGGATTCGAGGAAGTAGCCGTTCCCGGACTGGGTGAAGGAAGGCTTCATTTCCTTGAAGTGAAGCACAGCAGTCTTCCCATCAGGGCCATCTGGCATTTCAAACCCGGAAATCGAGTCGGACTTGCCATCGTGGTATTCCGTCAACCCTTCAAGGTTTTGCAAAGCCCCGGTGTAACGTTGGGTTTCGGAATCCTTGTTGGCCACCTGTTCGTAAGCGAACAGATAGTCTTGCGCGGTCACAGGTTCGCCATCGGACCACTTGACGTTGTCCTTGATCTTAACGGTCGCGGTCTTCGCATCGTTGTCAAACGTGATCGTTGCCGCCCCGTCCTTGGTGAACTTGAACGAGCCGTCGGTGGAGAACAGCGATTCAGCGGCTGGAGACATGAAGTCCGCGTCCGTCTGGTCATCGTAGTATTGCTCGCTCCAGATCCCCTTGATCGGTGAATCCGTCACAACCGCCACATTCAAGGTGCCACCCTTAATGGCTGCCTTGCTGCTCTTGTACGCGGTCGAGAAGCTGACGCTCTTCGCCGTGCTTGAATCGGTGTTGTTACTTGTGCTCTTACCACCGCAGGCAACCAGCAGGATGCTCAGTGCAGCGGTAAGGGTCACATATCCAAATGCGGATTTCTTCTTCATGAAGTTTCCCCCTTAAATATAGCCAACCCTCAACGGTCCAGAAATCGAAACTGTTGAACGCTTTCTGTGAACAAAATGATAGCTTAATTAAAAACTATTGTCAACGCTAATTTTCACAATTTTTACTCATTTTGCTCATAATTCGTTCAACAGCTCATTATACGCGCCAGCGAGCCGCGCCGTCACGTCATGTCCATCGACATGCGTTAACGGCGAGCCACCTGGGCTCGCCGCTAAAGTATGCCGCGCATCCTCAGATGCGCCGCAGACAATTCTAATGTATGGATCACCCACGCCGCTGACGGGAATCCGCCGCGCGCTTCAGGGCTTGGCCGACAAAGTTGATCGACATGGACAGCACCAGCAGTAAGAGTGCGGCCGGTAACCAGACCCACCACCGGTCGATGATAATTTCCGGTTGCGTCGCGTACCCGATCAACGTCCCCAGCGATGGCGTGCCGTTGGGCAGGCCAAAGCCCAGGAAGGCTAACCCAGACTCGATCCCGATCGAGCTGGCCACGGTCAGGGTCAGGTCGGTGATGATGATCGAGGAGATGTTCGGCAAAACGCCCCCGAACATGATCTTCAGATTTGACGTCCCAGACGTCTTAGAGGCCATGACGTAATCACGCCGTCCCTGTGACAGGACCTGGGAGCGAATCAGCCGGGTCGTGGCCGTCCAGGAGAAGATGGTCATAATAAGGACCAGCTTGACCCCGTTGTAGTTCGGCACGATCGACACCAGCACGATGATGATCAGCATGGACGGTAAAACCATCCAAAAGTCCACGACGCGCATGATGATGTTGTCGATCCAGCCCCCGAAGTAGCCGGAGACGGTGCCCAAGAAAATCCCGATGATTTCGTTCAGCAGGGCCACCGAGACCCCGATCCCAATCGAGTTCCGTGCCGCCATCACAAGGTATGGCAGGAGATCACGGCCCCCTTCATCGGTCCCCAGCACGAAGCCGTTGACGCCTGGTGCCAAGTAGCGGTTCATGATGTCCACTTCGGCAATCGTGTCGTGGTTCAAAAACGCCGCCCAGATGACACAGCCCAGCATGATGACCACTGCCAAGACGAAGGAGACGATGGCCACCTTGTCCTTCAAGAATTCGCGCAGGATCACCCGAAAGGCGGATGGCGATGGTTTGATTTCAGCGGTGGCCGCTGTCACGACAACCTGGTTTGCTTCTTTATTATCCATGGTCATTTCCTCCTTTCACTACTCAACGCGAATGCGCGGATCCACAATGCTCATGATGATATCCGAGAGCAGGTTCCCCAGCAGGGTCAAGAACCCAAACAAGAGCGTCAGTGCCGTGATAACCGAGTAGTCACGCGTCCCAATCGATGAGATGAACAGTTGGCCCATCCCTTGGTAGGAGAAAATGGTTTCCACGTAGATCGACCCGCCCAGCAGGCCGGTGATGGAGTTCCCCATGAACGCGGCGATCGGCAGCAAGGAGTTGCGCAGGATGTGCTTGGAGAAGACCACGCGTTCCGGCACCCCTTTAGAGCGTGCGGTGCGCACGAAGTCTTCGTTCGTGTTGTCGATGACCCCTGCCCGCAGGTACTGAATGGTCCCTGAGGTGGAGAGCAAACCGGCGGTCAGCCCTGGCAGCAAGATGTGCTGGAAGCGGCTCAGCCAGTATGCTGGCGTGCCCGCGTCCACGTTCAAGGACACATACCCTGAGGTCGGGAACCAGTCCAGAATGTACCCGAAAATCAGCAGTGAGAACAACAGGAAGACGAAGCTCGGCACAGCCAGCAGAATGAACGTGTACACCTGGATCGCCTTATCGCGGTTACTGTCTTCAAATCGCCCAGCGATCACACCCAGCGGGATCGAGATGGCATAGGAGATGACCAGCGTGAACAGCGCCAGCCAGAAGGTGTTGACCGCGCGGTCCCCGATCAGCCCAGTGACCGGCCGACGGTACGCGTAGCTGTTCCCCAGGTCGCCTTGGAACAAGTTGCCGACCCAGCGGAAGTACTGCGTCCACCACGGATCATTCAACCCGGCCGCCGCGCGCAATGCGTCCAGCTGCTTCGGGTCCGTTTGCGGGGTGATCATCCCGGTGAATGGATCCCCTGGCATCATCTTCGCCAGAACGAAGACTAAGACACTCAGCAGGATCAGCTGCGGGATCATCACCAAAAATCGTCTCAGAATGGTTTTCCACATAGTCTACGCCTCCCCGTCTTTCTTCAGCTCTGGCAGTGCCGCCCAGTGTGACTGGCTGATCTGTTGCAGGTCGTAGACACGGCCGTTCTGGTCGTAGTAGCGGTTCTCTTCATCACGGAACTCCGCTTCAATGGCCTTGCGGTGTTCGCGGTTCGCCTCACGGTCCGCCGGCTTAACGTCGGGGATCGCAGACAGCAGTCGCTTGGTGTAGATGTGACGTGGATCATTGTAAATGTCGGCTTTGCTCCCGATCTCGACGAAACGCCCGCGGTGCATGATCGACATTTCCTTACACATGTGCTTCACGACCCCTAAATCATGGGAGATGAACAGGTAAGAAATGTTGTACTCCTGCTGGATACGCTTCATGAAGTTCAGCACCTGCGCCTGAACGGACAGGTCCAGCGCGGACACGGGTTCATCGGCGATGATCAGCTTGGGGTTCGTGGCGACCGCACGGGCCACCCCGATCCGCTGACGCTGCCCACCGGAGAATTCATGGGGGTACTTGTACATCGCATCAGATGGCATGCCGACGATATCCAAGAGCTCCTGCACGCGCTTGCGCTCCTCAGTCGGGGTCAGGTTTGAAAAGTTCCGGATCGGTTCCGCAATGATGTCTTCAATTCGCTTGCGGGGATTCAGACTGGACAAGGAGTCCTGGAAAATCATCTGAACGTCTTTGTTGTACTTCAGGCGCTTGCGGTTGCTGGCCTTGGTAATGTCTTCGCCCTTGTAGAAAATGTGCCCAGACGTGACGGGTTCCAAGCCAACGATGGCCTTCCCGATGGTGGACTTCCCGGACCCGGATTCCCCGATCAGCCCGTAAGTCTCGCCTTCTTCAATGTCAAAATTAACCCCGTCAACCGCCAGCACGTGGTCGGTGACACGGTTCCAGAACCCGCTTCGGATCGGGTAGTGGATCTTTAGATCTCTGATTTCAATTAATGCCATATGCTACCCCTCCGACTGTGTGGCGTCTTCATCCTGGAAGTGGAACGTCTTGTAGCAGGTGCACTGGACAAAATGGTCCGGCCCTACTTCATGCATAGTCGGGGTCGCCTCGTGCGCCGTTTCAGGCACCCAAGGGATACGCTCGGCAAACCGGCACCCCGTCATCTGCATATTCTTCAAGGATGGCACAACGCCCTGGATCACGTGCAACTCATCATCATCGGCGTCCGCCTGAGGCATCGACCGGAGCAAGCTACGCGTATAAGGGTGGGTCGGGTGGGCAAAGACGTCCTGAGCCGTCCCCAGTTCAACCATCTGCCCAGCGTACATGACCGCGACCCGGTCCGCCGTTTCGGCCACGACACCCAGATCATGGGTAATCAAAATAATACCAGAATGCGTTTCTTTTTGGATGTCACGCAACAGGTCCAGGATCTGCGCCTGAATCGTCACATCCAGCGCCGTGGTCGGTTCATCGGCAATGATGATCGGAGGCTTGCAGGCAATCGCGATCGCGATCACGATACGCTGCCGCATCCCACCAGAAAGTTCGTGCGGATACTGCCGGAAGGTGCGCTGAGGATTCGGAATGCCGACTTGCGCCAGCAGCTCCAGTACGCGCGCATCGCGTTGTTCCTTGGTCATCTTGGTGTGATAAACCAAGGTTTCGGCGATTTGATCGCCGATGCGCATCAGCGGGTTCAACGCCGCCAATGGGTCCTGGAAAATCATCCCGATATCGTTGCCGCGAATCCGGTTGTAAATCGGCTCGTTCAAGCCAACCAAGTTCAGGTTGTTGTACAAGATGTCGCCTGTGACCTTCGTGTTCAACGGATTGTGCAACCCGATGATACTAGTGGCCAGCGTACTTTTGCCCGACCCGGATTCCCCAACGATTGCGAGAATTTCGTCTTTCCTCAATGTCAGATTAACATCGTCGACCGCATCATAAAAATCGTCGCCGACTCGAAATGCCGTGTGCAGATGCTGAATATCTAAAAGCAGATCTTCTGGTTTTTCCACATAGACTCCCCCTTTGCTGACTCCGAATCGCGGAACAAAACTCGAAGATGAGAGCAAGATTAGACTTCAAATGAATTTATGGTTCATTATATAAAAGAGTCCGCCGCATTGCAAGAGGGTTGCCGGCTTAGAAAGCCTTTTCTTGCCCTGAGCAAGCGAATTAATCGAGCGCGCCGAATGCTCACCATTCTATAATTATGACACGGAAATCTCTTTTTGTATTCGAATCACGGACACGTGTTTAACTTCAGCTCACGGAAGGGCCAAAAGGCATGGGACACGATGCGTCGTAAGCGGCGCTGGCGACACCATAGCGACGCATCATGATGGGACCCGAGATTCTCTACCTTGCTAACTGCTTTCTGGTCTTCGTCAAGATGCGTGGGGCAACGCGGAAGCGGCTAGCCACGCCTAAGCACGGGCGCAAGTGGTCTCCTAGGTCTTCAAACCGTGTCATCTTGGTCACAGACTTTCTGTCTTGCTTACTTCTTTCCAGGCTTCGTCGAGCTGCGTGGCTATGTTGGTGCGGTCCAAGCCATCCTGCCACTCGCGCCTAAGTACGGGCGCAAGCCATTTCCGAGGTCTTCTGACCGTGTCATCTCGGTCACAGACTTTCTGTCTTGCTTACTTCTTTCCGATCTTCGTCGAGCTGCGTGGCGCAACGCGGAAGCGGCTAGCCACGCCTAAGCACTCGGGGCCAAATACGCCCCAAGCACTTAGGCGAAACTACCCGTTCCGCTAAGTGCGCGCCACTCCGCTCTGGTTGACAAAAAAGCTGCCACCCACGTCATGTGGGTGACAGCCGATTGTTCGCTTAATTTTGGTGGTTCAAGACGTACTGGACGGCATCGCCGACGGTTTCGATATGTTCGGCTTCTTCGTCCGGGATCTCCGCACCGAACGTGTCCTCGAGTTCGAGAACAAATTCGACGGTGTCGATTGAATCGGCATCGAGGTCTTTCTTGAAGCTCAGCTCGTTGGTGATCTTCGCAGCTGGGATCTGAAAGTGATCCTCGATCAAGCGCGCGATTTTATCAAAAACTTCTTGCTCAGTCATGACACGGCTCCTCCTTATTTTTTCGACGCCATCAAGCATACCTGATGGCACCCGATTTGTCTAGGCCAATGAGGCAACTGTCATTTAGGCCTCAGACTGGTGAGCCGCGAAGTAGGCCACACTTTTTTGGATCGTCTGGTTATCGATCATTGCCGCGATCTGCTTGATGGTGTAGTACACCGCGGCCGCGTCTGAGCCGCCGTGCGCCTTGACCGCAGGCGCCTTTAACCCAAGTAGCACCGCGCCGCCGTAGCTCGACACATCGAACGTGTTGGCGATGCCCTTGATGTCGTTCTTGAGCAGCAGACCCCCCAGTTTGGCCTTCACGCCGCTGTCAAGGATGGCGTGCTTCATCAGGTGCATGATGGTCTTCGCGGTGCCTTCAATGGCCTTCAGCGCCGCATTGCCGGTGAACCCATCGGTCACTACTACATCCGCCTCACCGCGTAAGAGATGATCGGCTTCGATGTTGCCGATGAACTGGATGCCGGGCAGCTCGCTGAGCAGCTGATAGGTTTCCTGATGCAGCGCGTCGCCCTTGTTCGCCTCGGTCCCGTTGTTCAACAGCGCCACCCGTGGCGTCGCAACACCTCGCAGGTCATGCGCGTAAAAGTTGCCCATGACCGCATACTGGACGAGCTGCGCGGCGCGGTTGTCCGCATTGGCCCCCACATCCAGCATCACGAAGCCCTGGCCATCCACTGTTGGCAGCGTCGGCATCAGCCCTGGCCGATCGATCCCCGGAATCCGGCCCACAATGAAAAGCCCGGCAGCCAGCAAAGCCCCGGTTGACCCCAGTGAGAACACCGCATCGGCTTCCCCGTTCTTGACCGCCTGCGCGGCCAGCACCATGCTCGCCTGCTTCTTGCGGCGAATAGCGCGAACCGGTTCATCCGTACTTTCGACCTTTTCGGTGGTGTGCACCAGCGTGATGCGGGTGTCGTCTTGGATCAGCGGGCGCACCTTGGCCTCATCCCCGTACACCAAAAACTCGCACGCGGGCATCTCGTTTCGGGCGCGTTCAACGCCTTGAATCACAACTTCTGGGGCGTGGTCGCCACCCATTGCATCTACGGCAATTTTCACTAATGATCACTCCTTCGTGTGCAGTGCTTATGATTACTTTGCGCTATGCGGCCTTTTTTTGCAACTGTCGCGGTCAGTCGAGCTGGCCGGTTTCCTGCTGCCGCAACGCCAAGTATGCGCGAAGCGGCCCGTACTCCGCGGCACTGAGCGTGGGGTCCTGCTTGAACAGGGCCGCGGCGCTTTGCTGGGCGGCGGTCAGCGTCGGGTAATCCGCCACCGGATCGGCCACCTTGAACTCCGGCAACCCACTTTGCTTGTCGCCAAAAATATCGCCGGCCCCGCGCAGCGCCAGGTCCTTCTCGGCCAGCTTGAAGCCATCCGTGGTTTGCACCATGGTTTCCATCCGCGCCACGCCGGTTTCGTTCTTCGGGTCGGCGATCAGGATGCAATACGCCGCCGCCTGCCCCCGGCCCACGCGGCCGCGCAGCTGATGCAACTGGGCCAGGCCGAACCGGTCGGCATCAAAGATCATCATCACTGTGGCGTTGGGCACGTCCACGCCGACCTCCACCACCGTAGTAGACACCAAGAGCTGGATCTCATTGGCAGCAAAGGCGCGCATGATGGCCTCTTTTTCCGCCGGTTTCATCTGCCCGTGCAAAAGCGCCACCTTGGCCTGCCCGGCCAGGGCCTGGCTCAGCTGCTCGGACAACTGCTCAGCGTTTTGCAGGTCGATTTTCTCCGACTCGGCGATCAACGGCGTAATGGCAAACACCTGGTGCCCGGCCGCCAGCTCGCTGCGCACGCGGCTCATCGCCCCACCCAGCTGATTCTTGCGCACCCAGGTGGTGGTGATGGGCTGGCGCCCCTTCGGCAGCTCGGTGATGTTTGAGACGTCCATCTCCCCGTACGCGGTGATGGCGAGCGTACGCGGGATCGGCGTGGCGGTCATTGCCAGCAGGTCGGGACGCAAGCCCTTTTCCTGCAGCACCCGGCGCTGGTTGACCCCGAAGCGGTGCTGCTCGTCGATCACCACCAGCCCCAGGTTGGCGTAGTCCACGGCCTTTTGGATCAGCGCGTGCGTACCGATCACCAGGTCGATCGCCCCGGTTTTGAGTCCGGCCAGAATGGGGCGGCGAGCCGCTGCGCTGGTCGAGCCAGTCAGCAGCGCCAGTTCAACCGGAAAATCGGCGAACAGCTGCGTTAGTTTCGCAAAGTGTTGCTCCGCCAGCACTTCCGTCGGCACCATCAAGGCGGCCTGGTAGCGTGCGGTGATGGCCGCATACATCACGATGGCGGCCACGATCGTCTTCCCGGAGCCCACGTCCCCTTGTAGCAAACGGTTCATATGTTGCGGGGCGCGCATATCTGCGCAGATTTCGTTGACGACACGCTTTTGCGCGGCGGTCAGTTCAAAGGGCAGCGTCTGGATCAGCGCCCGCAGCGCAGTGTTATCGTAGGGGATCGCCAACCCATTGGCCGGGCTGGCATTATCCTCCCGCAGGGCCTGGATCTGACACTCAAACAGAAAAAACTCGCGGAAGATCGCACTGCGGCGTGCGGCCTTGGCTTCTGCGCTGGATTCTGGGAAGTGCATGCCGTGAACGATGGCCGCATCCGGCAGCAGGCGAAAGCGCGTGCGCAGCGCCGCCGGCACCACGTTGCCCATTGTGGCTGCCTCGCGGTCATACGCCGCGCGTACCAGCTCCACCAGCGTGCTTTGCCGGACGTGCTTGTTGACGGGATAGATCCCCGCCAAGGACGGCGCGTCTGCTGTTTGCGTCGCGAGCACCTTCATCCCCGTCATCGTATGGCGCTTGGCATCCCACTTCCCGTACACCGCTGCCTCGGTGCCTTCCTCGAACTTGTCCTTGAGCCAGGGCTGGTTGAAAAACGTCACCAAAACCACGGCGTGTGCCACCTGCAGCTTCAAGTTCAGGCGGTTCTTGCGCGCCCCAAACCGCGTCACCACCGGTGGCGCAACGACCACGCCCTTCAGCGTGATCTTCTCCTGATCCGCGGCTTCCGCGAGGTCTTTGACCTGCAAATCATCGTAGCGAAACGGGAAGTAAAACAGCAATTCCCCCACCCGGGTCAGCCCTAACGTCGCCAGCTGCTCCGCGCGCTTGGGGCCAACCCCGGGTAATTCAGTCAACGGGTCCATCAATCCCACGGTGCCACCGCCTTTCTCTCGCGTGATGCTGTCTTTTATTATAGTAGAAACGCACGCCGGCTTCAAAAGCCGCGCAGGCCTCAAGTCAGTGGCGCCTGCAGGCACGCCCGGTGGCCGGATTAGTCACGCTCGCCGCAACCAAAAAAATCTCCGACCGCCATCGGGCAGCCGGAGATCGTGTCTGACTTATTCGACGGACACAAGGTACGGGTAAACGGGCTGATCGCCGTCATGGATCTCGACTTCGACATCCGGCGCGGCGGCTGTAACGGCGGCTTCGATCGCCGCGGCCTCGTCGCGCGAGCCGTCTGCCCCGATAATCAGGGTGATGATCTCGGCATCATCATCGAGCATCTGGCTGATCATGTCGATGGTGGCCTGCTGTCGGTCGCCCTCAGAGACCTTGATCTTGTTATCGATGATCCCCATCCAGTCATTCTCGTGGATCTCAAGTCCATCGATGGTGGTGTCGCGAATTGCCTGCGTCACAGCCCCCGACACGACATTGCCCAGTTCATCGGTCATCGCTTCCTGGTTATCCGCCAGCGTAAGCTCCGGGTTGAACCCGAGCATTGCGGTCAATCCCTGGTTAATGGTGCGCGACTTGACGATCGCCACATCCACCACGGCGGCCTTGGCCGCCTCTTCCGCGGCCATGAAAATATTGCTGTTGTTCGGCAACACGAGCACCTGCTTGGCGTGCGCCGCGGTGATGGCATCGAGGATGTCGTTGGTGCTTGGGTTCATCGTCTGCCCGCCGTTCAAGACGTGGGACACGCCGAGGCTCTTGAACAGGTCCCCCAACCCGGCACCGGCTGCGATGGCAACCACCGCGATCTCTGCCAGGGGCTGCGGCTTCTCGGCCGCCTGTTCTTCGCGCTCGATGATCGATTCATGCTGCAAGCGCATGTTATCGACCTTG
Source organism: Lacticaseibacillus daqingensis (assembly GCF_003946115.1). Classification (GTDB taxonomy): domain Bacteria; phylum Bacillota; class Bacilli; order Lactobacillales; family Lactobacillaceae; genus Lacticaseibacillus; species Lacticaseibacillus daqingensis. The sequence continues at coordinate 88,875 of NZ_RHOH01000004.1, forward strand.
ATCTTTTCCAGAGTCCCGAACTGCTGCCCGTACTTGAACACTGTGCCCGGATGTTCCGTGTGCACGTGCACCTTGACCACCTCGTCATCGGCCACGACCAGCGTGGAGTCGCCGAGCTGGTTCAGGTAGGTGCGGAAGGTCTCATAGTCAAACGGCTTCGGGTCTGGCCCAACACCCAGGTTGACCATCATTTCCGTGCAGTACCCATAGACAATGTCTTCCGGGTTCAGCTGCGTCTGCGCGCCCTGGTGGTGCGTCGCGTTGACCATCTCGCCCATCTCAGCTTCGTCCGGCACATAGGCATCGTCTTCTAACTCGCCGCTTAAGCCTTCCTTGAAGCCTTCGTAAATGAAGACCAACCCCTGACCCCCGGAATCGACCACGCCGACTTCCTTGAGCACGGGCAGCAGATCCGGCGTCTTCGCCAAGGCGCGCTTGGCTGCCTTGACCACAGCGGCCATCACAACGACTGCATCGTCAGAGCCGGCCGCGGCCTTCAGCCCAGCCTTTGCGCCTTCGCGGGCAACGGTCAAAATGGTGCCTTCGACCGGCTTCATCACGGCCTTGTACGCGGTCTCAACGCCGCTGGCAAACGCGTCGGCCAGATCCTGCGCCGACAGGCTATCTTTGTCCGCCACACTCCTGGCGAAGCCGCGGAACAATTGCGAGGAGATCACGCCGGAGTTCCCACGCGCCCCCATCAAGAGGCCCTTGCCCAAGTGCTTGGCTAACGCCCCAACGTGATCGCTGTCACTTTCCAGCACCGCCTTGGCCCCGGTTTGGAAGGTCAGGTTCATATTCGTCCCGGTATCGCCATCTGGCACGGGAAACACGTTCAGCGAGTTGACGAACTCAGCATTTTTCTTGATGCGATGCGCCGCGACGCGAATCATATCTTGGAACTTCGCGGCTGTGATTTCGGTTACTTCCACTGGAATATTGCCTCCAAGCTGCTTGGCTTCATCCGCCAAGCGCAGTTATTATCAGGGTGTCAGTCAACGCTTTGAACTCGGACGCCTTGCACGATCACGGTGACCTCATTCGCCGTCACGCCGAGCATGGTTTCCAAGTTGTACTTGACCTTGTCTTGAACGTTGCGGCAGACTTCGGAAATCTTGGTGCCATAGCTTACCACGATGTTCACTTCCACCGTCACGCCGTTGTCAGCCTGCCGAACGACCACACCGCGCGCAAAATTCTCGCGCTTCAAGATGTCGTTCAGGTTGTCGCGAATCTGGTTGCGACTGGCCATCCCCACAATGCCGTAGATGTCTGTGGCGGCACCGCCAACCACTGTCGCGATGACGTTGTTGGAAATGTCGATGACCCCATACTTGGTTTTAATTTTGACCGCCATGTGCTGACCTCCTATTGACTAACGTGCGCGCCGGCCGCTGCCTGCGCGGCATTTCTAAACTAGTTTAGCATAGCGCGGCATGTTTAGCTAGCGCCCAGAAGCCGCGATATCGGCCCGACTGGCGTGATTGTGCGCCAGCTTGGGAACCCTGTCAAGTAAAATAACTTGGCAAAACTTCTTGCATTCCCGCGGTGCCTATGATAAGTTAGTTGAGTGAAAAATTCGCAGCTTGCGGATAAGCAAGGAGGTCCGAGAAATGGCAAAAGACGTAATCACGGGGCGCCACACCGTATTTGGCAACAAGCGTTCCCACGCTTTGAACTCCAGCCGCCGCACCTGGAAAGCTAACCTGCAAAAGGTTCGCATCCTCGTGGATGGTAAGCCAAAGCGCGTTTGGGTATCTGCCCGCGCATTGAAATCAGGTAAAGTGACTCGGGTCTAGTCCCGGGGCAAAAAAATGGCGTCTCACCAACCGGTGGGACGCTTTTTTTATGGCTTCGCGTTGAAGCGCCACCGCAACAGCTGGCGGAGCACCGTTTTGAGGCTTGCCTTGGGTGGCTGTACCGGGGCTGGCTTGGGCGGCACCGGCTTTGCGGCGGCGGGTGGCACCCCCACCCATGTCGACTGCACCGGCGTGTAAGTCACAAAAACCGGGGTCTCAGGCGCGTCTGGCACCCGCTGGGCTTCGACCTGCCGCTCATAACCCAGGTACGCCGGATACTGCGTGATCGGCTGGCCCGCCAACCCCAGCACGGTGTGCCCATCTGCCAGCACCGCCCCCGCGGCATCCATCGGATACAAGGTGTAGGCCAGCACCCGCGGCAGGTAGGTGACCGTAACGAAGCGGTGCACCGGCCGGGTGAAGCCCGGGGTCAGTGCAATGGCTGCCACATCACGGTCAGGAACAAACCCGGCCACCGCGGGACTGATCAGTGCGGGGAAGTCTGCCGCCGGGGCATAGCCCATCACGCGATCCTCCCCAACCTTGCCGGCCAGCACTTGCACGCTAACGCGCTGCACCACAGCAGGTGGGGTCAGCGCCCCTGCGCCGACAAAGGTGATGGTGCGGGTGACCGTAATGGTGCGGGCCACCGCCTCGGGCATCACGACCAAACGCCCAGGCGTGTACGTGGCATCGCTCAGATCGCGCGTCGGGTTCGCCAGCTGGAGCATCATGCGCCCCTGTGCGGTCAAGGTGATGGCGTGTCCCCCCACCGTCAGCGGCCCTTCGATCGCAAAGTCACCAGGCGCCCACAGCGGTGCATTCAGCCCCACCGGCATGCGCACCGGAAATACCGCTGGTGGTGTCTCCCCCGCCAGCAAAGCATGTGTGCCAATCGTGATGGCCATCTTGTCACCTCCTGTACCTGGGCGAATTGACGTCAAAACCGCGACACAGCCTGTCGCCGTCTCGCGGTTGCCTAAAAGTGCGTCTGGCGATCGAACTGATCGCCCGGATACACCCAGAATTCATAAGTCTGAGTCAGCTTAGTCCCGTGCTTGACGAACCCGCCGACTCGCTGGACGGTAATCCCAGCACGCCCCGTTGTCTCACCGAGAAACTGGTAGACGACCAGCGCGTCACTCAGCTCATCGGCGTGCTGGCTGTAGTAATCGTTGACCAACTGCACCGCGGCCCGGGCTTGGGCCGTTTCACTGACGCTGGTCGCCGCGCTGGCAGTTTGGGCACTGGTGCTAGCCTGTGATGACGTCGCGGTCGTGGCGCCGGCTTTGGCAGTTGAAGCCGGTGCGGCGTGTGACGAAGACACCGCCGCGCGCGGCTGAAAGCGTGGTGCCAGATGCGGCCAAACGCGATCGTAGGCCAGCACGGCCACCAAGGCCATAGCGACCACCACCATGAAGAACCGCGTTCCGCTGATGAGCCGGGTCAGCTGGCCGCGCTGCCGGCGGCCACGTAGCGTGCGCGCCGCGTGCACGTAGCGAAAGTAATACACCACAATGGCCAGCACGAGCAAGGCGACCAGCCCTAACTCGCGCGCCAGGAGATTTTGACTTAAGCGACTCACCCAATTTTCCACCCGAATGCCTCCTGCCCTTAATGCTTCAATTATAGCAAGAGACCCACAAAAGGGAAACGGAAAGCCCAGGATCAGTTGTCCCGGGTCTGCCCGATGCGATCGCGGGACTCGATCACCGCCACCACCCCACGGGTCCATGTCAGGGTCACTGCCGTGCCGGCCACGAACTCGTTGGAGGCCCAGGAAAAGGGCGTTGTGCTGGACCAATCGGCCAGTGGGTACTTGGCGCCGCGGATGCTTAAGTGTGACACGGCCGTCAGCGGCACCACACCCAAGTAGCGGTAGGCGGTGTCCGGGGTCAAGTGATGCGTTCCGGGCTGATAGAAGCGGACCCGGTTTTGCGCATCCAGCAGTTCGATCCGCTCGGTGACGGTCGCAAAGCGCGGCTGGGTGGGCAAAAACAGGTTGCTCAGCAGGTGATCTAACCGCCCCCCCGTGGCACCGACCAGCCGCACGCGTGATGCGCCGGCCTCAAATGCCAGCCGCACCGCCATTTCAGTGTCCGTTTCATCCTTTTCCGCCGGCGCCGTGTGCACGGTGGCCACTGCGCCAAACACCCGCGCGCGCTCGGCTGGGGTCAGCGAGTCAAAGTCACCCACCACAAAGACAGGCGTCACGCCAGCGTTCAACAAGCGCAGGCTACCGCGGTCCACGCCGACCCACGCCCCATCAAGGGCCGACCATTGTGCTGGCAGGGCAACATTTGGCCCGCCCACCATCAGGTTCAGCGGTCCCATCAGGCGCGCCGCAGCTTCGCCATTTGCGCCGCCGGATCAGCGGCTGCGTAGACGAAGGACCCTGCCACGAGGATGTCCGCCCCGGCCTGCAACACGGCCGGTGCGGTGACATCTGTGATGCCGCCATCCACTTCAATCGCGTACGTATACCCCTGCTGGTCACGCAAGGCACTGAGCTCGGCCACCTTGGCCGTCATCGCGGGGATGAACTGCTGGCCGCCGAACCCGGGGTTCACGGTCATCACGAGGACTTGATCCACAATGGGGAGCACCGCCAGCAGCGCACTGACCGGCGTCCCCGGGTTGATCACGACCCCGGCCTTGCAGCCCGCCGTGCGAATCGCCTGAAGCGTGCCGTACAGGTGGGCAGTGGCCTCGGCGTGGATCATCAGCGTGTCCGCGCCGGCCTCAGCGAAGGCTTGCACCCACTGCCCCGGCGCATCCACCATCATGTGGACATCCAGGCCGAGATTGGTGACCGGGCGGATCGCGGCGACCATGCTCGGGCCAAAGGTCAGGTTCGGAACAAAGTGACCATCCATCACATCGACATGCAGTAAGTCGGCGCCAGCGGCTTCCACGGTGTGAATATCACGCGCGAGATTGGCAAAATCCGCGCTCAGGATCGAAGGGGCAATTTTCATCAGAGGGTCCTCCTTGGATTGACGCACGCCTGATCGCCGCACGCCTCGTTACCACAAGAATAGCGCAGACCATCGGCCTGCGCTACTGTTTTGCTTGCTTTTGCTTAAAAAAATGCAGTATCACTTAATTCTGATCACCGCTTCGTGTACGTGGGCCGCTGTCCCGCCAACTCCGTGCGAAATTGCAGGTAGTTCTCGTAGCGACTCGCCATGATGGCCCCGCTCGCCACCGCGGCCTTGACCGCGCACTGCGGCTCAGCCACGTGCTGACAGGACCGGAACTTGCACTGGTCAGCGACGGCAACAAACTCCGGGAAGCGGTCGCGTAAGTCGTCAAGCGTCACATCCAACAACCCGAGCGAGCTGAAGCCCGGTGTGTCCGCCACAAGTCCCCCGGCCGCCATGAACAGCTCAGTCGTCCGCGTGGTGTGCTTCCCGCGGTTGAGCGCCTTGGAGATCTCGCCCGTAGCCAGCTGCAACCCCGGCACCAAGTGGTTGATCAGCGTCGACTTGCCGGCCCCGGTTTGCCCGGTAAAGATCGTCAGGCGGTTGGCAAACGTCTCGCGCACGGCTGCCAGCAGCGCCGGGGCAAACGGCGGCTCGCTGTGAAAGGTGCGGTAGCCGATGCGCTCGTAACCCGCTAAGCTGGCCGTGATCTCGGCCAGTCGGGCCGGGGCCACCAGGTCGGTTTTGGTCAGGTACAGCTCCGCGTGGATCTGCTTGCCTTCCAAATACACCAGAAAGCGGTCCAGCAGATTCAGTGAGAAGTCAGGCTCAGCGGCTGCGACGACCAAGATGGCCTGATCAATGTTGGCCACCGGCGGGCGCACCAGTGCGTTGGTGCGCGGCAGCACCTTCAGGAGGTAGCCCTCGTCTGCCGCCTGCGCCCCCGGCTGAAACTCGGCAAAGTCCCCGACCAACGGCGTGATTTTGCGCTGGCGCAGGTTCCCTCGGCCACGGGTACGGTACACGGTCGCGCCCACCTTCACGTCATAGAACCCACTCACTTGGCGAATGATCTGACCCGTTAATGTCTCACTCAATATTGTCCTCCGAGGCGACCACCTTACCGTTATTGACGATGCGATAGGCGCCAGTCGTGTTGGCGTCCAGCGTAAAGGTCAGCGTGACGGGGGTATCGCTGGTGATCGTTAGGTTCTTGTACACGCTTGCGATGTTGTGCGTCTTGTCTTGCAGGTAGATCTGCACCGTGTTGGTGCCGCTTTGGGTCGCGTCCGTCCCACTCTCGCCGCTTGGTGCAACGTAGCTGACGGTCACCGTCCGGGTGGTGGTGTGCGTGCTAGCGCTGCTGGACGAGCTGGAGGAACTGGAACTGACCGGTTCAGTGCCCTTAGACAGGGTCACGCTGAAGCGATCCCCCTTGACCATCGTGCTACCAGCAGCCGGCGACTGACTGATCACTGCCCCTGCCGGCACGCTGCTACTGAACTGCTCGGCCTCAAAGGTCACCGTCAGGTCGTGGCTGTCAGCATAGGCCGTGACATAAGCCTTGGTTTGCCCCGCAAAGTTTTCCAGAGCGAATGTCTTGGTGCCGCTGGAAACGGTGAAGGTGATGGTGGTGTCAGCCGGGACGACCTTTTTACCCGCCGCCACGTTTTGCGCCATGATCTGGCCAGCAGGCACCTCATTGGACGTTTTGCTGGTTTTCTTCACCGTGAATCCGCGGTCGCGCAAGTCGCTGGCCACATCGGCGTAGTCCCGACCCACGTAATCGGTCAGGGTCACCTTGCTGGGGCCACTCGATAACACCACGTCGACTGCACTATCCGTTTTGACGCTGGTGGCGCGAGTCGGGTCGCTGCTGATGACATGGTCCTTTGCCACCTTGCTCGATGCCTTATGCGACACTGTGCCCAGCTTAAGGTCGGCAGCCGTCAGCGCGCTCACCGCCTGACTGCGCGTCATGCCTCGTAGATCAGGCACCGCCGCATCCCCACGATTGCCCGAAAAAGCAAAGATGAGCACGCCGCCGATCACCACAAGCACGAGCCCCAGCAGGTAAAACGGCCAGAAGCGTTGCCAGTGGCCTTTTTTGGCCGCTGGCTTGACGCCGGGCGCCTTCGGGGCTGCGTGCACGTCAGGTTCCTTTGGCACGGCAGGGTTTTGCGGGGTGACCGCCGCGGCAGCCATCTGCGGGATGATTTTGGTTTCGTCCAAGCTGCCATCTGTCGGCACCACGTACTTGGCCTCGTGGGCGCGCGTTGGAGACAGCGCCGTTTTGAGGTCTGCCGCCATGGCCATCGCGCTGGTGTACCGGTTGGCTGGGTCCTTGGTGGTCGCCTTGAGCACCACGTTTTCAAGTGCTTGCGGCACACGCGGATCGAAGTCGCGCACCGCTGGCATGTTCTCTTGGAAGTGCTTGAGCGCGATGGAAACGGCCGAATCACCTTCGAACGGCACCGTGCCGGTCAGCATTTCAAACAGAATGATCCCCAGCGCGTAGATGTCGCTTTGGCGCGTCGGCATCGCCCCGCGCGCCTGCTCAGGCGACAGGTAGTGCACTGAGCCGAGCAGCGAATTCGTCTGCGTCATCGAGTTATCCGACAGCGCCACGGCAATGCCAAAATCGGTGATCTTGGCGTTACCGTCCGCGTCGATCAGGATGTTTTGGGGCTTGAGGTCGCGGTGAATGATGTTGTGGTCATGCGCCACCTGCACCGCCGACAGGATCTGCTGCATGATGTCGACCACGCGCTGATACGGAATCGGGAAATGCTCGACAATGTACTTCTTGAGGTCCGACCCCTGCACGTACTCCATGACCAGGTACTGCTGCCCGTGTGCCTCGCCCACGTCATAGATCGAGACGATGTTCGGGTGCACGAGCTCGCTGGTGGCCATCGCTTCACGCTGAAACCGCCGGATGGTATCCGGATCGTTTTGCAAATCAAGGCGAAGCACCTTGACCGCCACATCACGGTCGAGAATCAAGTCATGGGCCAGGTAGACGTTGGCCATCCCACCTTCGCCGAGGGTCTTCAGCAGTTTGTAGCGTTCGTTCAGAATGTATCCGGGTTCGATCAAGGCTGCGCCCTCCAATCTTGGTGAATGATCAGCGCGGTGATGTTGTCTGGCCCACCGGCTGCGTTAGCTTTATCGATCAATTGGCCGGCCTTTTCGCCAATCGGCACGGGCTGTGCGAGGACGGCCGCGATTTCCGCATCGCTGACCTGATTCGTCAGGCCATCCGAACACAGGAGGAGGTAGTCATCGTACTCCATGTCGTAAATGGTCACATCCGCATCAACGTCCGATGACACCCCAAGGGAGCGCGTAATGACGTTGCGCTGTGGGAACTTCTCGGCCTCTTCAGGGGTCAGCTCCCCGGTTTTGACCAACTCGTTGACCAGGCTGTGGTCTTCGGTGATCTGGATCAGGTGCTGATTGCGGTACAGGTACCCGCGCGAGTCGCCGATATTGGCCACCACGAAGCGGTTCCCCGAGATGATCACTGCCACCAAGGTGGTGCCCATGCCGCTCAAGTCGGCGTACTGCTGGGCCTTTTCCAGAATGACCGTATTCTCCTCTTGCAGCTCAAAAATCAGCCAGCGCACGATGGTCTCAACGTCCGTCGTCTCCGTTTTTTCAAACGCGTAGCCGATGTGCGACACGGCCATCTCCGCGGCGACATCGCCGCCAAGGTGGCCGCCCATGCCGTCGGCGACGATCGCCAGCGTGGTGCCTGCCGCATTGGCAAACAAGCCAACGTAATCCTGGTTGTTTGGCCGTTTGCGACCAATGTCTGTTCGATACGTGTATTCCATAACGACTCCTAATTGACCCGTTGGGGGATTAATCTGACTGCTTCACCAAGCTGGCGATGAAAAAGCCGTCCGTGTTGTAGTCATCCGGGAACAGCTGCAAGGCCGGTGCCCCGTGTGCGCGGTCAAGGGGCTGCGCCAGCGGCACAGGCACTTGGGTGAACTCGGGGTGCGCCGCCAAGAATGCAGCGACCACGGCCTGGTTCTCTTCTTCGACCATCGTGCAGGTGCTGTAAGTCAGTCTTCCCTGTGATTTTAGCAGGGGTGCGACTGCATTGAGCAATGCCAGCTGAATTTTTGGCAAATTCTCAAGGTCTGCCGGCTGCTTCTCGTAGCGGATCTCCGGCTTACGGCGAATCAGCCCCAGTCCGGAGCAGGGCGCGTCGACTAAGATCCGGTCGAAGCTGGCCGTCGCAAAGTGGTCTCCGACCTGGCGCGCGTCCATGGCCTGGACGTGCACGCGGTCGGCCAGCCCGAGGCGCTTGGCGTTTTGGTCGATCAGCTTCACCTTGTGGGGGTGCAGGTCCAAGGCGACCACCTCGCCACCCGCGGCAGGATCCAGAAACTGCGCGATGTGCGTGGTTTTCCCCCCCGGGGCGGCACAGGCATCGAGCACCCGGCTGTTCGGTTCAAGCGCAAGGCTTGGGGCGACCAGCATCGAGCTTTCGTCCTGTAGCGTGAAGGCGCCGACCACAAACTCCGGCAACCCGGCGAAGTGCCCACCCGGCGCGACCAGCCCGTCCGGTGAAATCGCGGAGTCACGCAGCGCAGGGAAGCGCTCGGACAGCTCGAACTGCAGCTCATCACGCGTCCCCTTGGTCGTGTTGACGCGCAGGCTGGCCTCCGCCGGCTGGTTGATCACCGCCAGGATCGATTCAGTTTTGGCCTGCCCGAGCTGGGCAACCAGCTTCGCCACCAGCCACTGCGGGACGCTGGCGGTGATGCTTAACCGTTGCAATGGGTCATCGATCTGCTGCGGGTCCCGAACCCCCTGGCGCTGCACGTTGCGCAAGATCGCCGTCACGAACTTGGCGATGCCGGCGTGACCCAACTGCTTGGCGATCTGGGTGGACTCAAAGAAGATGGCGCGCTCGGGCACCTTGTCGAGGTACACCATCTGAAACAGCGCGGTGTCCAAGAGCACACGGACCCAGTCGTCGACCTTTTTACCGGCCAAGAACGGTTCCAAGTAGTAGTCGAGCGTCAGCTGATGCTGAATCACCCCGTACACCAGTGTGGTCGCCAAGGCGGCATCGCGCGGCTCAAGGTGCGCCTGACGCAAGCTGGCGTCCAGCGCCAGGTTGGCGTAACTCCCCTGGGTGCGGACCTTGGTTAGAATTTGCACGGCCAGCGTGCGCGGATCAGTTGGTTTCGCCAATGATTTGGGCTCCTTCTTCAATGTGTTGACCGGCACCGTTCAGGTACGCGGCGATCGACTGCTTCGCCTTACCGGCCGGCTGCAGCTCATCGATGGCAAATGTTGTGTGGTCACCGGCGGCCAGCACAAGGCGCTTTTTCGTCCGGGTGATCACGGTGCCCGGAGCGGCCGTGGTGGTCGCCTCAAGCGGCGTGATCGCCCAGAGCTTGGTCCGCACCCCGGCCATGTCGACCCAGCCGCCCACGGCGGGACGCAACCCGCGCACCCAGTTGTCCAGCTGTGGCGCCGGCAACGTAATGTCCAAGTGCTCTTCAGCCTTCTTTAGCGTTGGCGAGAACGTCACCTGATCCACCGGCTGCGGCGTCTTGGTGGCCGTGCCCGCAATGACCGCTGGCAGGGTCGCCAGCAGCAGGTCACGCCCCAGTAAACTGAGCTTTTCGAACGCGGTCCCGGTGTCATCCGCCCGGGTCAGCGGCAGCTTGGCCTGCGCGTACATGTCGCCGGCATCCATTTCGTGCACCATATCGATGATGGTGACGCCGGTTTCCGCATCACCGTTGATGATGCTGTACTGGATCGGCGCGCCGCCACGGTACTTCGGCAACAGCGAGCCGTGCACGTTGAGCGCCGCAATTTTGGCCGCGGCCAAAAACGAGTTAGGCAGAAACTGCCCGTAGGCGGCGGTGATGATCAGGTCTGGCGCCATCGCCACGGCCTGCGCGAGCTCAGGCGAGCCGCTCAACTTCTCCGGCTGCAACACCGGCAAGCCCAAGCGCGTCGCAGCCTGTTTGACCGGTGACGGGTGAACCACCTGCTTGCGTCCCACCTTGCGGTCCGGCTGAGTGAAAACCGCCAGCACCTGATACTGCGCGGCTAATGCGTCAAGAATTGGCACGGCAAACTCCGGCGTGCCCAGAAAAATCAGTGATGTCATTGAATTACCTCGATTGCTAGTGACGTTATCCTGCACCGGTTCCATTATACACGGCGATCCCCAGCGGCTCACATAAAGCTCTGCGGCTCGCGGTCAATGCCGACAAAAAAACCGGTGCGGCTGGCCGCCTGCGTGTCGTTAAGCACCTGCATCAGCGTGGCATCAAGTGCCGGCTCCCGCTTGTACTTGATGACCAGCTGGTAGAAATAGCGGTTCTTCAGCCGCGCGATGGCCCCAGGCGTTGGCCCCAGCACGATGGCTTGAGGGGACAGCGCCTGGCGTAGCGTGTTGGCTAAACTGTAAATTGCCTTGGCCGCCTGATCCTCTTCGGGGTGGCTGACGGTGACACGCACCGTGAAGTAGTACGGGGGGTAATCCCCCCGGTGGCGAATCGCCATCTCCTGGCGGAAGAACCCCTCGTAGTCGTGGGCTTGCGCGTAGCGAATGGCGTAGTGTTCCGGGTTAAAGGATTGAATGAACACCTCCCCCGCCTTATCGGCGCGCCCGGCGCGCCCGGCCACCTGCGTCAGGAGCTGAAAGGTGTGCTCGCTGGCGCGAAAGTCCGGCATCCCCAGCCCCGTGTCCGCGTTGATGACGCCGACCAGCGTGACGTTCGGAAAGTCCAGCCCCTTGGCGATCATCTGCGTGCCCAGCAGAATATCGGCTTGACCTGCGCCAAACGCATCCAGGATGCGGGCATGCCCGCCTTTTTTACGCGTCGTGTCGACGTCCATGCGCAAAACGCGCGCGGTCGGCAGCAGCTCATGCAGCGTCTGTTCGACCTTTTGTGTGCCGGTGCCGTAGTAGCGGATCTTCTTGGAGCCGCAGCTCGGACACACGCTGGGCACCGGCTCCTCGTGCCCGCAGTAGTGACACCGCAACGTATGCGAGTCCATGTGCAGGGTCAGGCTGATATCGCAGTTGGGACACTGCACGACAAAGCCGCACTCGCGACACATCACAAAGCTCGAGTAGCCGCGGCGGTTGAGCATCAGCACACTTTGCTCCCCGCGCGCCAGCCGCGCTTCCAGCGCCGTCAACAGCTCAGCTGAAAAATCTTCCTTGCCGCCGTGCTTGTACGCGTCTCGCATGTCGATGATATGCACCGGCGGCAGCGGATGGTCATTGATCCGATGCGGCAGATGCAGCAGCGTGTACACGCCTTTGGCCGCGCGGGCGCGCGATTCCAGACTCGGCGTGGCTGAGCCCAGGATCACCGGGGCGTGGTGGGTCGCCGCCCGGTGCAAGATCACATCGCGCGCGTGGTAGCGCGGCGCATCGTCTTGCTTGTAGCTCGTTTCGTGCTCCTCATCGATGATGAACACGCCGATGTTGGTCAGAGGCGCAAAGGCAGCACTGCGCGCGCCCACAACGACCTGCGCCTCGCCGCGCTGGATCCGCCGCCATTCATCGAACTTCTCCCCGTCGGACAGTCCGCTGTGCATCACCGCCACGGCCGCGCCAAAGCGGCCCTTGACGCGGTGCACCATCTGCGGCGTCAACGCGATTTCTGGCACCAGCATCATCGCGGTGCGGTGCATGGCCAGCGCCTTGGCGATCACTTGCAAGTAGACTTCGGTTTTGCCGGAGCCCGTGACCCCTTCAAGCAAAAACGTGTCGTTTTGCTTGGCCACCACGGCCGCCGTGACAGTGGCGGTGACGGTCGCCTGCTCAGCGGTCAGGGGTAGCGGCTGGGTCAGCGGTTGGGCGTCCAGCTCGGCGTATGGTGCGCGGTAAACCTCGCGCGCCTCAAGCGTCAGCCAGCCGCGCTTTTGCCCCGCCACGAGGTCCGCGCGGTTCAGCGCCCCGTCCGCAACAACGGCGCTGACCGCCGGCGTCGTGCCGGCCGCCTGCCACTGCGTCAACGCATCCAACAGGCGGTGCTGCTTGGTGGCGTTCGCGCGCAGGGTGGCGCGGGCGGCGGCAAAGTCTGCGGTGGCGGTAGGGACCACGTGTTCCACCTGCTTCACCTTCGCGCGGTCCTTGCGCCGGTATGCCAGCGTTAGCGCGTCTTGTGCCAACAGCCGTATCACGCTGGCCGTGGTGGCCTCATCCAGATCAGCCAGCAATAAGGCGGACTGGTCGCCCAGCAAGGCCTTGGCCTCTGCCGTTGGTGCTGGCCCCAGCACCACGTTTTTTTGCGTGTCCACCTTCAGCATCGTCGGCAGCATCGTCTGAATGCACGTGATCCAAAACGCAAAAGTCTGCGCCGCCAGCCAGTGCGACAGCGCTAAACCCTCGGGGTTCAGCACCGGGGTGTAGTCCAGCACGGCGAGGATCGGCTTGAGCGTGCCGGCATACTCGGCCACGGGCCGAATGCCCACCACCATGCCGGCTACCTGCCGCTTACCGCGGCCAAACTGGACCCACACCCGCATCCCCGGCTGTAGCTGCGCAGCCAAGGCCTGCGGCACCGCGTAATCAAACGGCTTGTCCGTCTGTAGGGTCGGCACATCGACAATGACCTGAGCCACTGTCGTCATGCGCGCACCTGCTGAATGTGGCGCAGAATCTGCGCGGCGATCGTCACTTTCGGCGCCTCTGGTAGCGCCACTGGGGCCTGATCCGGGGCCAAAAGCGTCACCGCGTTCGTCGGCTGATTGAACCCAAGCCCGGCACCCACGCGGTTGGCCACCAGCAAGTCGGCACGCTTTTTGGTCAGCTTCGCCGTCGCGTTGGCCAGCAGATCATTGGTTTCCGCAGCAAAGCCGACCACGACCTGATGCGTCTTCGTGGCGCCCAGCTCCGCCAGAATATCGGGGTTTTGCGCTAAGGCCAGCGTCAAGCCATCGGCGCCATGCTTCTTCAGCTTGTGGTCCGCCTGCTCAACGGGGCGGTAATCCGCCACCGCCGCAGCCATGATCGCGATGTCGACCGCAGGAAATGTGGCTTGTACCGCGGTGCGCATCGCCGCAGCATCCGCCACCGGCACCACGGTCACCTGCGGCAGCGTCGGCAACGTTGCCGTCGTGATCAGGGTAACTTCGGCTCCGGCCGCCGCCGCCACATTGGCCAGCGCCGTCCCCATCTGGCCCGACGAGTCATTGCCGATGTAGCGCACCGGGTCGATGCGCTCGCGCGTGCCTCCCGCGGTCACCAAGACGCGCTGCCCGGTCAGGAAGGCAACGGGCTGAACAGTCGCGATGAAGGTCTCGATCACCGGCAGATCCGGCATCCGTCCCACCGCCGCGTACCCCTCCGCCAAAAAGCCAGTCGCTGGGGGCAGTACCTGCCAGCCGGCCTGCTGCAGGTGTGCGACATTGGCCTGCGTTTGGGCGTTCAGCCACATCTGGTCATTCATCGCTGGAACCAGCAACTTCGGGCCGCTGAACGCCAACAAGGTCGTGGTCACCACGTTGTCCGCCATGCCCACGGCCAGCTTCGCGATCGTGTTGGCCGTTGCCGGCACCACCACCGCCAGATCCATCCAGTGCGCCAGCGCCACGTGTGCGACGTGCTCCGGCTGGGCAAACTCATTGCGGTCGGTCAGCACTGCGGCCTTGCTGACGGTGGCCAGCGTGGCCTCCGTCACGAAGGCCTTAGCGGCATCGGTCATCACCACGCGAACCTCATTGCCGGCCCGTACCAGCGCCCGCACTAAAAGGGGCACCTTATATGCGGCGATGCCGCCTGTCACAAAAATTCCAATATGTTGGGTCATTTTTGCCACCTCCATCGCGCCATTCTATATCTGGCGCCCATCAAATCATGCAACGGCTACCACGCCCATCGGACTTGTTCGGTCCACCGCCATTTCGCGTCCTATTATACCAGAACCGCCAAGCACACGGTGCCCGATTGCCAGCAACTTTGTCAAGCGCAGTGGGCATCAGGCGGCGGTCTTTCGCCGCCTTCAGGTTGTCATTCACTGCGTTCGAACCACCTGATCAAATTCATCCTGCCACTCGCGCCTAAGGGCGGGCGCAAGTGTTCTACAGGCGTTTTGCACCATGCAGCCTTGGCAACGGGCTTTCTGCCTCGCTTACTGCTTTCCGGTCTTCGTCGAGCGCAGTGGCGCATAAGGGTGCGGCCTTTCTACGCATGTCAGGTTGTAACTCACTGCGTTCGAACCACCTGATCAAATTCATCCTGCCACTCGCGCCTAAGTGCGGGCGCAAGCGTCAGGCTGCCTTAGCCCAACCCTTATAATCGCGCCACTGCGCTCTGGTAACAAAAAACACCCGCGGCCACAGGCCAACGGGTGCGCATGAACCAAGGGCGCTTACGCTTCGTGGTCCAGCTTTTCGGCGTCGCGCTCCAAGAGCTTGGACGCCGGGTCGATGATGACGTCACCGGCAACCACTTCTTCGAGTGCCTGGCCAACGGTTTTCTTGGACTGGTACGCGGACAGCATCTTGATGCTGCCGGGCATTTCCAGTTCGTGGGCGCGCTTGGCGGCCAACACCGCCAGAGAGTAACGCGACGGCACCTTGGCGAGTAGCTTATCAATGGATGGGTAAATAATCATGATTGTCTCTCCTTCATTGCGGTAACGGTTAGTTCACCATATTCTTGTAACGGTTAATGACGCGCGGCACGCGCAGGTGTTCGCTTTCGATGATGCGCTCAATGCGCTGAACGGCCTTTGGCACCTCATCGTTGACCACGGCGTAATCGTAGTTGGCCATCATCTGGATCTCTTCTTTGGCCTGGTTGATCCGCTTTTCGATGACCTCGGCGGAGTCCGTGCCTCGCCCGGTCAGGCGATTCTTGAGTTCCATCAAGTCTGGGGGGGTTAAAAAGATGAAGACGCCATCCGGACACTTCTCGCGCACCTGCATCGCGCCTTTGACTTCGATTTCCAACAGCACATCACGACCGGAATCAAGGGTCTGGTTGACGTACTTTAACGGGGTGCCGTAGTAGTTGTCTACGTACTTGGCGTACTCAAGCATCTGGCCGGCCGCGATGTCGGCTTCGAACTCGGCCTTCGTGCGGAAGTAATAGTCAACCCCATCCACCTCGCCGGGACGCATCTGACGCGTGGTCATTGAGACCGAATACTGAAAGTCTCGGTAATCCCCTTCGAGCATGGCTTGCCGCACCGTTCCCTTCCCGACCCCACTGGGCCCAGACAAAACGATGAGCATTCCCCGTTCCTGCATGCTTTAACCTCTTTCGTAAACTGTATTAGACCCATTATGCGGTGTTTTCACCAAAATTTCAAGACTCCGCTGGCGATTGCGGTCCAAAGCGGCGCAAAAAGTCTTGGCCCGCCGCCGTCCTTAGCCAAGCGTGCCCCGCCTGCCAGCCCTCACTCAGAAGCGCCGCCCGGTGCCGCGGACTAAAGTCGAGCAACCCCCTGCCGGTTTCTTTTGGGGCAAACACCACATCCGCTTGCCCGCACACAGGCCCCCACCCGTTGGCAGCGATCGCCAGCACCGTCGTGGCCCCCAGCAGGCGCGCCTGCGTCACCGGCAGATCCGCCGCCAAGCCCCCATCCCGGTAGCGAGTGCCCGCGATGGTCACCGCATGCTTGACGCCGGGTAGCGCCATCGTCGCCCGCAACCAGTCCTTGAGCCGTGGCCCAGCCAGCATCACCACATGCGCACGACACCGGCGGGTGGCCACCACCGCCAACACCGGCCAAGTGCATCGCCGGGGTTGCGCCATCAGCGTGTCGATGAGGGGGTGCAGGCTCGCCGCGCGCCACGGCCACCGCGCCAGCGGCTGCACCCACCACTGACACAGCGCTTGGGGGGAGAGCCTGGTGGCCGCCACCCCGTTGAGCGCCCCGATCGAGGTCCCGAGGAGCAGATCCGGCACCACACCCGCCTCAAGCAACGCGGCCAGCACCCCGGCCTGATAAGCGCCGCGCGCGCCGCCACCCCCTAGTACGATTGCAATTGTCATGCGCTTCACCACCTTTTTGATCGAAAGGGTTGCGTTTCAGAACGTTTGTTCGTATAATGAGGTCACAAACAAACGTTCGGAGGTCTCCACCATGGAAAATCACGCCCACACCTTACAAGCCGTTACTCAGAATTTGATTCGCTCGACCCGCGACTTCTTTGAGCTGACCGAGCCCGTTGTCGTGATGCCACAGTTCCAGCTACAGGCCTTCGCTGAACAAGCCCACACCAACCACTACCGCATCGCCGCCTTCTTCACCCAAGAGGAGGCACCGTTAGTTGGTCACCTGACGCGCCAGCTGGCAGACGGCCGTTATCTGCTTCAAGCATACCGCAGCAACGTCGTCCGTGTCGTCTCACTGACTCAGCTAACCTACCTGCAACGCGTGGATTAACTGTTCGGGTCCCGGTCCAGTCAGCGCCACCCCCGTTAGGCTACTCGCCGCGCGCCAATCGCGCCAAAAACCCCGATGTGTACGCACACATCGGGGTTTTTGCTATGCGCGCAACGCACGCTTGGTTTCATCTGCCAGCGCGAGTAGCTCCTCAGCATGCTCCACGGCCAGGTGGGTGATGGTTTCACCAGCCAGCATCCGCGCGATTTCCAGCACCCGCGCCGCGTGGTCCAGCTTCTGCACGGTGGTGGTGGTGCGACCCTTCGCCACACGCTTTTCGATCACGTACTCGTGGTCGGCCATGGCGGCCACCTGCGGCAGGTGGCTGATGCACAGCACCTGTGAAGCCAGCGCGATTTGGCTGATTTTGTTGGCGATGGCTTGGGCAACGCGACCCGAGACACCGGTGTCCACTTCATCAAAGATGATGCTGGTCACCCCGTCGGTTTTGGCGAAAATGGTCTTTAGCGCCAGCATGATCCGCGACAGCTCCCCGCCGCTGGCAATTTTCGCCAGTGGTTTGGCCGCCTCACCGGGATTCGTCTGAATGTAGAACTCCACGTTATCCAGGCCGTCTGGGCGCAGCTCGCCCGCCTCAAGTGGCGTGAACTGCACCGAGAAAACGGTCTTGGCCATGTACAGGGCGGCCAACTGCTCGTGGATCGCCGCCACCAGCGCCGTGGCCGCCTGCGCACGCGCGGCGTGTAGCTTCGCCCCCAGCGCAAGCAGCGCGCTGCGTTGCGCGGCCACGCGCTTGTCCAAGCCCTCCTCGTCAGCCTCCGTGGCGGTCATACTGGCAAGTTCCCGGGCAGCCTTCTCACCGTAAGCCAGCACGGCGCTGGCACTGGCGCCATACTTGCGCTCCAGCTGGGTCAGTAAGTCGAGCCGCTTTTCCACGGCGTCCAAGCGGCCCTCGTCCCACGATAGGTCATCGATCTGCCGCGACAACTCGGTTTGCGCGTCCTGCAGGCTGTAGTAGGCCCCGGCAATGCTTTTGGCAATGGTGTCAAACGCCGGGTCAAGGCTGGCCACCCCCTGCATGTTGCCCATCGCTTGCGCAATCAGGTCCAGCGGGTTGGCCTCCTCGTTGCTCAACAGGCCGTAGCTGTCATTGAGGGCATCGGCAATGCGCTGATAATTGGCCAACCGCTCACGCTCGGCCGAAAGCGCCTCATCCTCACCCGCCGTTAAGGCCGCCACCTCGATCTCATCCACCTGAAAGCGTAGCATGTCGAGCCGTTGCGCCCACTCCCGCTCGTTTTGGTGCTTTTTTTGCAGGGCCTGCGCGTTTTTGGTGTAGGCCGCGTAGTCACTTCGGTACTGGGTCAAAAGCGGGCCAACGGTGGCCGCGGCAAACTGATCCAGCAAGCCCAAGTGGGTCTCGGGGTGAATCAGCTGTTGGTGCTCGTTTTGGCCATGAATGTCGACCAGCGTCTCCCCAATGGCGCGCAGGGTGGCGGTGTTGACCAGGGTGCCATTGACCCGGCAAAGGTTGCGGCCACTGGCGTAAAGCTCCCGCGCCAAAAGCACTGTCCCGTCATCCGGGGCTAGCCCATACGCCGCCATCACCGTCGCGGTGCGCGGGTTCGAGGTCGCGTCAAACAACCCCTGCAGGCTGGCCTTGCTGGCGCCGGTGCGCACAAAATCCGCACTGCCCCGCCCGCCGGCCAGTAGGCTGACCGCATCGATGATGATCGACTTGCCGGCCCCGGTCTCCCCGGTCAGCGTTGTCATGCCGGTCGTGAAGCTCAGCTCCAGCGATTCGATGATCGCAAAATCGTGAATCACGAGTTCTTGCAGCATATTATCCCACCATTTCGTCCAGTGACTGCAGGACCGCCGCCGCTTGCTCGGCCCCGCGACAGATGATCAGGATCGCGGCATCACCGGCGATCGTGGCAAAGATCCGGGGATCCTCCAACTGATCGATCAGGTTCCCGATCGCCGGCGCCGTGCCTGGCGACATCACCACGTGCACGAACTGGTCCATGCACTCGCCGCGCAGGTAGGCGCCTGCCAGTGTGCGGCGCAGTTTATCCAGTGGCGCCAGTTGCTTCTCCGGGGGCAGGCTGTAGCGATACTGCCCATCGGCCATGGGCACCTTCACCAGCTGCATCTCCTTGATGTCGCGCGAAATCGTGGCCTGCGTCACCGGAATGCCGGCCGCGGCCAACTGCGTCACGAACTCCCCTTGACGTTGGATGATCGTCTTTTGCACCAGCTGCCTGATGCGCGCCTGCCGTTCATTCTTTTGCATCCTGCCACCCGCTTTCTCAGTCTATGGCCATAGCATAACGCATTCTGAATATTTTTACCATATCAGGCTTGAGACTGTCTTTTTATACAGATTTAGTCCGTCAAGTCGCCGACTGAGGCGTCTCATCACAATAAATATACATGCCCCATCGTCATGTGGCTGGGGTAATAGCCAGCGCTAGAACCAAAAAACGGCATGGGTCGCCCCACACCGTTCTGCGTTGTCCTTGCGGTCAGTGCCCGCTCGGCCGCAGCTCCGCATACGCGCGAGCTAGCGTCTCCGACACAGACACGGTATCCGCCAAAACGCCCACCGCGCCGCCGTTTTGAAGGTGGATCAGAAACTCAATGTTCCCTTCACCGCCCTTGATGGGGCTGAAGTCCAGGCCGAGCACGTTGTAGCCCGCACCCAGCGCAAAATTGACGATCATCTCCAGCACGGCCTGGTGCACAGCCGGGTCGCGCACGATGCCCTTCTTGCCGACATTGGCCGGCCCGGCTTCGAACTGCGGCTTGATCAGCGCGACCGCGTGCCCGGCCGGCTCAAGAATGGCCTTGAGCGGTGGCAGGATCAGCTTCAGCGAGATGAAGGACACATCCGTCATCGCAAACTCCACCGGGCCAAGCGTGAAGTCTTCCGGTTTGCTGTAGCGGAAGTTGACGCGCTCCATCACGCTGACGCGCGGGTCCTCACGCAGCTTCCAGGCCAGCTGGTTGTAGCCGACATCGAGCGCGTAGCTCAGCTTAGCACCATTTTGCAGGGCGACATCGGTGAAGCCACCGGTGGAGGCCCCGATGTCCAGCACGGTTTTGCCCGTCAAGTCGAGGTCAAACACCGTCAGCGCCTTGGCCAGTTTCAGCCCCCCGCGACTGACGTACGGCATCACCTTGCCCTTCACGTGCAGGACGGCCGCCGCATCGATCTTGACGCCCGGCTTGTCCAGCCGCTCATTATTCTGATCGTACACCTCGCCGGCCATCACCGCCCGCTTGGCCTGCTCACGCGACGTGAACAACCCTTGCTCGACCAACAGCACATCAACACGTTCTTTTTTCACACGGACTCCTTAATCAAAATACGAGAGAAACGCCTGCAACTGCGGCGCTGGGACGGACAGGTGACCCACGGCTTCACGGGCCAGCATCAGCTGCGTGGCCAGCGCCTTCCTGGCGCCGGGCAAGCCCAAAATGGCCGGGAACGTCGCCTTGTTTTCGGCCACGTCCTTATTGGCGGTCTTGCCCAGTGCCGCACTGGTCTTGGTCACGTCGTTGATGTCATCTTGGATCTGAAAGGCCAGCCCGAATGCCTGGGCGAAGCGGCGCAACGCCACGGCATCCTGCTCGCCGACGTCGGCCAGCGTGGCCCCCATCATCACGGCGACTTCGATCAGCGCACCGGTTTTGAGCGCCTGCAACAGCCGCAGGTGGGCCACATCGATCAGCTGATTTTCGCTGGTCATGTCCATCACCTGTCCTGCCACCATCCCGTTGGCCCCCACGGCCTGCGCGAACTGCTGGGTCAGCGTGACCACGGTGGCAGCCGGGGCTTCCGTCATGCTGAGCATCGCAAAGGCCTCGGCCTGCAGCGCATCCCCCGCCAGAATCGCCATCGCCTCACCAAATTGCTTGTGGCTGGTCGGCTGACCGCGGCGCAGGTCATCGTTGTCCATCGCCGGCAGGTCATCGTGGATCAGCGAGTACGTGTGCAGGTACTCCAGCGCTGCTGCCGCGGGTAGCGCCGTATCAACGTCGCCGCCAAAGGTGTCCACGGTGGCCAACAGCAGCAGTGGCCGTAGCCGCTTGCCACCGGCTTCAAGCGAATAGCGCATCGCCTCTGCCAAGGACGCATTATGTAAGGCGTCAAGCCGCGCCGTCATGGTCGCGTCAAGCGCCGGCAAAAAGCTTTGGGTGCGCGCGTTAAGCATTTTTCTCCGGCACGAACGTCACGGTCGTCCCGTCCTCTTTCACCATCTGGGTCACGGTTTGCTCCGCTTCCTTCAGCGTCTTTTCGAGTTGCTTGCTCAGCGTCACGCCAGTCTTGAACTGATCGAGGGCCTGCTCCAGGGGCACATTACCCTGCTCCAGGTTTGCGACGATCTGCTCCAGTTGGGCCAGGTTCTCTTCAAAAGTTGGTTCAGCCATTCTCGCGCTTCCTTTCTGTTGGGGCCACCACCACTGGGACGGTCCCGTCTTGCACATGCACCGTGACTGAGCGCCCCGGGGTAAAGTCCGCCACCTTGCGCAGCATCGTGCCATCTGGGCCGGTCACGTAGCTGTAACCACGCGCCAGCGTATGCAACGGGCTGAGGTGATCGAGCGCCTCAACGGCCGCGGCAAACGCCTGGCGGTTGCGCCCGGTCAGTGTCTGCATCGCGTGCGTGAGGCGTGCTTGATCAGCGGCCACGCGCTGCGCGGTCGTGGTCAGCTGGCCTTGCAGTCGCCGGGGCTGCAACGACGCACCGGCGACCGCCACACGGTGCTGCCAGTTGGTCAGCTGCACCGTTAGCCGCTCTTGCAGCTGATTTTTCAGCAGATCCACCTGCTGCGCGTACTGGTCGTACAGGCGAGCCGGTTGAGTCAGCACCACACTGTGCTGCACGCGCAAGAGGCGGTCTTGTTGCGCCGTCAAGCGGTTGCGCATCGCCGTCACCAGCCGCAGTCGGTCCTGCGTGAGGCGGTCCAAGGCATCCACCAGCGTGATCGGGGTGACCAGCTCCGCCGCCGCGGTCGGCGTGGCCGCGCGGTGGTCCGCAATGAAGTCGGCGATGGTCGTGTCGGTTTCGTGACCGACGGAGCTAACGATCGGCATCGGCATGGCCACCAAGGCACGCGCAACGCGCTCCTCGTTGAACGGCCATAGGTCCTCGATCGACCCACCGCCGCGGCCGATGATCAGGGCGTCAAATCCGCCCATCGCCTTGACCCGATTCAGCTGCGTCACCAAACTGTCGGCCGCAGCCGTCCCCTGCACCACCGCCGGAAACAGCGTCAGTTGTAGGATCGGATAACGCCGCGCCACCGTGGTCATGATGTCTTGGATCACCGCGCCACTGGGGCTGGTGATGACGGCCACACGCTTCGGAAACAGCGGCAGGGGCCGCTCGTTTTGCGTGAACAGCCCTTCAGCGCCCAGCTTTTGCTTCAGCTGTTCCAGGGCCTGATACAAGGCGCCCACGCCATCGGGCTCCATGGACTCAATGACGATCTGGTACTGGCCGCTGGCATTGTACAGCGTCACGCGCCCAACCACGCGCACCTTCATCCCCTCCTCGGGGCGAAACTTCAGCTTAGCGAAGGCCGCCTTGAACATGACCGCACTGATTTTGGCGTGGTCATCCTTCAAGGAGAAGTATTGGTGGCCCGGCCGCAGCCGGAAGTTTGAGACCTCACCGGTCAAAAAAACGCGGTTGAGGTACGGATCTAGGTCAAACTTGCGACGCAGGTACTGCGTCAGCGTGCTGACCGAGAGATAGTCTGGTTCAGGCATTCAATCGCCTCTTTGCGAGTTCTACAGTTTGCATCATCAAAGCCGCGATGGTCATCGGTCCAACGCCGCCAGGGACCGGAGTGATCGCCCCGGCGATCGGCGCCACCGCAGCGTAATCGACGTCACCGACGAGCTGGCCGGCGGCGTTGCGGTCCATGCCGACATCGATGACAATGGCGCCGGGGTTGACCATCTCTGCCGTGATGAACTCCGGCAGGCCGGTCGCCACCACGAGGAGGTCCGCCTGGCGCGTCACCGCCGCAAGGTCTTTGGTCTTGCTGTGGGCAATCGTGACGGTCGCATTATGGTTCAGCAGTAACCCGGCCATCGGGCGCCCGACGATGTTGGAGCGTCCGACGACCACGGCGTTCATGCCGGTCACATCGATGTCGTAATGGGCCAGAAGCGCCATGATGCCAAACGGCGTGGACGCCACAACACCTGGCGTGTGGGTCCACAGGCGGCCGACGTTGACCGGGTGGAAGCCATCCACGTCCTTGTTCGGGTCGATCGCTTCGATCACCGTGTCGGCGTCGATTTGGGCCGGAAGCGGCAGCTGGACCAGGATGCCGTCGATGCTGGCATCGTGATTCAGCGCATCGATGACCGCCAGCAGCTCGGCTTGGGTCGTGGTGGCCGGCATGGTTTTTTTGACCGAGTTGATCCCCAGCCCCTCGGCGCGACGCTGCTTATTGCGCACGTAGATGGCACTGGCCGGATCGTCCCCTACCAGCACCACGGCTAGGCCCGGGGTCACCCCTTGGGCGCGCATCGCGCTCACCGTATCCTTTAAGTCTGCCATCAACGTGTTCGCGGTTTGTTTGCCATCAAGAATTGTCGTCATGGTGGTCCTCCTCCGTATTATAAATGATTATATGCTCAGGTACAAAAACTTAAATATTGGGGGTAAAACACGAAAGAGGCTGGAAGTGACTTCCAACCTCTCTCACGCGTTTTAGGCTTGGACGAATTGGCCCAAGATCCCGTTGACGAACTTTGCGGCCTGCTCGTCGCTGTACTTGCGTGCCAACTCGATCGCTTCGTTGACCGCGACCTTGTCCGGCAAGTCTGCTTCGAACTGCACCTCATAAAGCCCCAGTCGAAGCACGATCAGGTCGGGCCGGGTCAGCCGATCAAGCCGCCAGCCGGCCTTCAGCTTGCTGGTGATGGCCGCGTCGAGCGCCGCCTCATTGGCCAAAACGCCATCGATCAGGCCCACCATGTAGGCGCTGGCCGTCGTATCGGCCGGCAGCACATCGGCGTAGACCTGCTCGCGGTCCGCCTCCGGGTTACCGTCCAGGGCGAAAAGCGCCTTAAAGGCGGCTTCTCGTGAATCATGTCTGCCTAGCATTTAGTCGTCATCCTCGGTTTCGTTGTCCTCATCATCGTCTTTGAACAGGTCGTCTGGGTCGAGTTTGGCCGCCTTTTCCGGCACCACTCCGACAACATGCACATTGACCTCATCCAGCGTCAGGTCGGTCATGTACAGGAGCTGTTCGCGCAGGGTTTCCTGCATCGTCATGGCCACTTTCGGGACCGACACACCGTAATCCAGGTAAACGTACACATCCGCACTGAGCCGCGTGCCATCCACCGTCAGCGCCACGCCCTTCCCGTGGTTTGCGCGGCCAAACCACGCGTTGATGGAGCTTGCAAGGGTCCCACGCATCTGGTAGACGCCGTCAACGGAGACGGCGGCGATGCCCAAGATGACCTCCAAAACTTCGGGCACGATCTCGATCGTCCCCTGTGCATCCGTGCGATTGGCAAGTATGATATTTGTTTCTTCAGCCATTAGGCATCCTCCTCATATCGTCGTGCGGTGGCTCGCGCGAGTTAAGCGCGCGAGATGTAGCTTCCGTCCTGCGTGTTGATCGTCAGCATGTCGCCTTCGTTGACAAAGAACGGCACATTGACCACCAGCCCGGTTTCCATTGTGGCCGGCTTGGTCCCACCGCTGCTGGTGTTCCCGCGCACGCCCGGTTCGGTGGCGGCAACGGCCAGATCCACCGTGTTCGGCACTTCAACGCCCAACGTTTCCGCACCGTGCATCATGATCTTCACTTCCATGTTTTCTTTCATGTACTTCAGCTCGTTGCGAATCTCATCCCCTGGCAGGGTGAGCTGCTCGTAGCTTTCCATATCCATGAACACATAGGAGTCGCCATCCGCGTAAAGGTACTGCATCGTCTTCGTGTCGATCTGCGCCTTTTCGACCTTTTCCGTCGAACGGAAGGTCTTTTCCTGAACCGCGCCAGTACGCAGGTTCTTCAGTGTGGAGCGAACGAAGGCAGAGCCCTTACCCGGCTTCACGTGCTGGAATTCGACGATCCGCCAGAGCCCGCCCTCCACTTCGATGGTCAAGCCGTTTTTAAAGTCGTTAACAGAAATCATTATGGTTCCTCCATTGTCGTTTGTCCATTACCTTTAACTATATCAATCCTGTGGGTGCGGCGCAACACGCGCCGGACCCACAGTCAAACGACAAGGTGGGGATGCCCCCGTTCATTCGCCCAAGGGCCACTGCGCGTTTGGGTCACGGGGTCACCTGCACAATCGGGAGCTCGGCCGGGGCTGGCGTGCTCAGCAACTGCGCGCCGGTGGCGGTGATCAGCAGGTCGTCTTCGATCCGCACCCCGCCAATCCCCGGCAGGTAGATGCCGGGCTCATCGGTTTCGACATTGCCCGCAACTTGGCCGACCTGGTTGTAAATGCCCCAGGCACCTGGCCCCTCATGGATCGACAGCCCGATGCCGTGGCCGGTCCCGTGGCCAAAGTACTGGCCGTAGCCCGCTTGATCGATCAACCCGTGCGCGTAGTCGTTGATGGCCTGGCCAGTGACTCCCGGGGCCATCAGCTCAGCCACGCCCCGGTTCGCGGCGTACACCACGCGGTAGATGGCCTTGATCTGCGGATCCGGCTCCCCCACCGCGAAGGTGCGGGTCAGATCAGACACGTAGCCGTGATAGACACAGCCCCAGTCCAGGGTCACCACATCGCCGGCTTCGATCACCTTCGTCGTCGCCGCACCGTGGGGCATCGCCGAGCGGGCGCCACTGGCGACGATCGTCTCAAAGGAGGTGCCAGAGGCCCCGAGCCGGCGCATGAAGAAGTCGAGGTCAAGTGCGACCTCAGCCTCGGTCATCCCGGGCCGAATCGTTGCGAGGACGTGCTGGTAGCCCGCCTCCGCGATCTCGATCGCCTTTTGGATCAACGCCAGCTCGCTGGCGTCCTTCACTTCCCGCAGCGTGCCCACAAAGTTGGTCGTGGCCACCCACTCGCTCGTTTCGGGCAGCTTGGCGAAGCTGGCATACACCAGCGTTTCCGCCTCAAAGCCGATTCGGTGCAGGTCGTGCTGTTCCGATAAATCCCCCGCTTCTGCAAATAGCCCATGTTGGTGCAGGACCAGGGTGGCGTTATGCACCTCCACCTTGACCTGCTCCGTGAACCGTGAGTCCGTGATCAGCCATGCCGTTTTGGCGCTCACAAGTAGCGCACTTTCATCCCCGGTGAAGCCGGTCAGGTAGGTCACATTGACCGGATCGGTCACCAAGATCGCGTCCAGCGCCTGAGTCTTAAGTTTGGCCTGCAGTCGGGTCAATCGCGTTTCTGCCATCATCGCTTACCTCCATCTCTGAGTTCTTCGTCGCGCAACGTGGTGCATGAGGGCGCGGGCTCAATCAGCTAGCCACTCACGCCTAAGTGCTGGATTGGATCAGGTTGTTTGAACGCAGTACGTGACAACCTGACATGCGTCGAAAGCCCATCTCTCATAACCGCACCACGTCACGCTGGGATAAAAAAACGCCCCGTTGCCGGGGCGTCAATGTGTTATTCAGCTTGTTCGACTGGATAAACAGATACTTGCTTACGATCGCGGCCAAGGCGTTCGAATTTTACGATGCCATCAGCTTTTGCGAACAAAGTATCGTCGCCGCCGCGGCCGACGTTCGTGCCTGGGTGAATCTTGGTCCCGCGTTGACGGTACAAGATGTTGCCGGCAAGTACGAATTGGCCGTCAGCGCGCTTGGAGCCAAGACGCCGACCAGCGGAGTTCCGCCCGTTAGAAGTGGAACCGCCCCCCTTATGGTGGGAGAAGAATTGTAAGTTCATCTTTAACATAGTCTGTACACCTCCGAATATTGAATTAGGCTTTATGCGTGTGAGTCACAACGTGCACATAATCGTGATGGTCCTGCGCGATCTCGCTGAGCGTGAGATACAGGCTTTCAAGGAGCGTCTGCGTAGTTCGTTGCGCCTCAGCGGTCAAGGTGGTCGGGATGCTGGCCTCGATGTGGCCACCGTTCACCTCATCGGCGAACGTGACTGGGTCAAACCCCGCCATCACCTCAATGCTGTTGGCGATCCCGATCGTCACGGCCGAAACCGCGGCACACACAATGTCGTGCCCGTAGTCCCCTGAATCCGCGTGACCCGTCAGCTTGAACTGTTGAAAGGCCCCTGCTGGATCGCGCGAAAAGACTGCTTTGATCATGTGGTCAACTCCTATTTAGGCGTTGATTGCGTCGATGACAACCTTCGTGTAAGGTTGACGGTGACCCTTCTTCTGGTGGCTGTGCTTCTTAGGCTTGTACTTGAAGGTCACGACCTTCTTTTCACGCCCTTGCTTCTCAACCTTACCAGTTACGGTCGCGCCGTCGAGGACCGGGGTCCCGATCTTCGCCGCACCATCACCTGCAACCAAGATCACTTGGTCGAAGGTAACCGTTGCGCCTTCTTCAACATCGAGCTTCTCGACGTAAAGTGCTTCGCCGACTTCGGCTTTGTATTGCTTACCGCCAGTTTTGATAATTGCGTACATCTTGTGCACCTCCTGTTGCCCGTAGGCTTTTTCCCCTGAGGACTCGCCAAGTTAGGTGCTACGCTTCAAAACCTAACGTTGCGCGGTTGCAGTTGAGGGGTGACAAATACAACGTAACGATTATAGCAAAGCCCCTTGGGGAACACAAGTAGAAGTTCGGCACGCAAAAACGTCGCACCGCTTGTTGTCCCCGGCCAACTCCGCTATACTGACTGACAGACAAAGACAAGGAGCGCATCCATGGTTATCCTGACTTACATCCTATTATTCCTGCTCACCGGTGGCCTCGTGGTGACCATCACCGCCCGCCTGCACGCACCACTTAACTTCGTGGTCGATGCCGTGGTCGGCGTGATCCTTCTGAGCGTGGCCTTCAAATTTCTCGGCGCCGGGCCCGCGTTCGGCCTACTGATCTGGCTGGCCGGACTGGTCGGGGGGCTTTACGCCCTGCGCACTGTGTTACGCAAGGGCTAAAAAAAGCGCCGCGGAGTTGACCCGCGTCGCTGTTGTGCCCCTGCCAAGGACCTTCATCATACCACAAAACCGCGTGTTGCAGCTTGGCAACACGCGGTTTTTATTGCCCCGGCATCAGTTGTTCAGAAGCGCAACAGCTTGCTCGATCGTCCGCCCGGTGGCCGTGTGTTGCTGGTCACTCAGGTCGATAGCGATGAACAGTTGCGTCTGCGTGTCGAGTTGAATCTTATATTTCATGTTCATGCGATTGCCTCCATTCGAATCATTCTTGAAGGGTCTCTCAGGTAGCGATAGCGTTAGTTTACTCACTTTAAGTACGTGTGTCAAACGCTATCATGAAAATTTCGTGAAAAATCGGTCTTCAGACCGAGACGCGTCCCACTGAAGTCTCATGCACAGGAAGGCGTCAATCACCCCCGTTGCCAAAGTTGAAATCGGTTGCATATCCTGTTATAATTTATGTTGTAAACAATTATATCTAGGGAGGCTTTTAACATGGAGCGAACGTTCACCAAAGCAGAGCTGGCCAAGTACAACGGGGTCGATGACCCCCACAAGTATGTGGCCATCGATGGCGTCGTGTACGACCTGACCAATGTGCCCGCATGGGGCGGCGAAAATCACCACGGCAATCACGCCGGTCAGGACCTGACCGAGGCCATCAGCCACTCCCCACACGGCAAGGGTGTGCTGACCAAGCAACCGGTTGTCGGCAAATACGTCGGCTAACGGCATCACAATCATTCGGTGCGAACAAAGAGGATCTCGGCCAGCAGGCCCAGATCCTTTTTTTGCTGGTGGCAGCACCAGCGCCGTTTGCTTGCTGTACTAGGCGGGATTCGAACCCGCGACCGATGGTTTAGAAGACCATTGCTCTATCCAACTGAGCTACTAGTACGTGAACCTTTACTATTATAAGGAACGCGTTAAGGCACGTCAACGCTTGAAACCCCCACGGCAGACGGCTACACTGGGGCTATCGATTAAAAAGAAATGAGGAATCCCCATGAAACTGAATCAATTCGCGCGCCTGGCCCCAGACGCCGCGACCCAGGTCCGCGAGCTGAACGCCATTGGGTTTGCCACCGACCCCACGCTCGGGCTGGCCGAGCTTGCGCAAACTAACTTCGCCAAGCTCTTCCCAGAGGCCTATACCGCCACCACCACGCACCAACAATGGGCCAACATTGCCACCGATGCCACCCACACGCTGGCGGATCTGCTGACCCCGGCGCTGACGCGCATCCCACGCGACCAGTTCTACACGGCGGCCTTGCAGTTGCTGGGCTTTGAACCGATCACCGACTTTCCGCTGGCGGCGCCACTGCGCTTCATGACAGCGACAAAGCTCCCCTTTGTCGCTGCAGACATCGAGACACCGGCCGACTTTCTGGCGGCGCTTTACCTGCTGCTCACCACGCGTACGAAGCACTTGGTCAACTACCTGGACGCCTTGGCGACCCGCGGCTTCTTCAAGGACTTCCAAGGGGCCGCGCCGCGCTACCTATTTTTCAACGGCAAGGCGCAAAACGTGTTCGATGCGCGCCGCGTTCACCGCGAGGTCGTGTGGATCGAATCGGACCTCGACACCGACCACGACGGCCAGCGTGACCTGCTGGAGGCCACCATTTTCCGGCCGGCGGAAACCGATGCCGGGTTGAAAATGCCGGTGTTGTTCACCGCCAACCCCTACTTCCACGGCACCAACGACGTCGACTGGATCACGCACGAGCCCAGCACCGAAGTCGCCGTGAAGACGCACTCGCACACCCGCGAAGAAGTCACCTACCACGCCCCGGCGGCGCCAGACTTACCGCCGCGGCCGGTCACTGGCACAGCGACTGAAGCCGAGCAGTATGCGGATGAAAACGGCATCTACGCGCTCAACGATTACTTCCTCGGCCGCGGGTTCGTCACCGTCTACTCGGCCGGCGTCGGCACCCGCGGCTCCGATGGGGTGCGGTCGACCGGTGGCCCCAGCGAAACGGCCAGCGCGGTCGCGGTGATCGAGTGGCTGACCGGCGCGCGGCGCGCCTTCACCAACCGCACTGACGGCATCGCGATCAAGGCCTGGTGGAGCAACGGCAAGGTCGCCATGACCGGCAAGTCCTACCTCGGCACGCTCGCCATTGCCGCGGCGACCAGCGGGGTCAAGGGGCTCAAAACCGTGATCGCGGAGTCCGCCATTTCCAGCTGGTACGACTACTACCGCGAAAACGGGCTGGTCGTCGCCCCCGGCGGCTTCCAAGGAGAAGACGCCGACGTGCTGGCCGTGGACACCTACTCGCGCCAAAAAACCACCGGTGACTTTTTGCGTATGAAGCCGACCTGGGACAAGGCGCTGGCGGCCATCACCGCCGACCAGGACCGCGTGACCGGGGACTACACCGCCTGGTGGGACGCCCGCAACTACCGCAACCACCTGGCCAACATCACCTGCGATGTCGTGGTCACCCATGGGCTCAACGACTGGAACGTCAAGCCCAAGAACGTCATCGCGCTGTGGAACGGGCTACGCGACCTGCCGATCCAAAAGAAGATGGTCCTGCACCAGGGGCAACACGTCTACGTCAACAACGTGCTGTCGTTGGACTTCACTGACATGATGAACCTTTGGCTTTCTTATGAGCTACTGAACGTGGCCAACGATGCCCCAGCGGTGTTGCCGAACGTCACGGTGCAGGACAACGTTGAACCGCAGACTTGGCACACTTACACGGACTTCGCCAGCGCTGACGCCCAGCACCCCCAGCAAGTGCTGAACCTCGCCACCGCGTTCACCGCCGATCGCGCCAGCTTCGCCGACAACGCGACCCGCACATTCCACGCACACCACGAAACCTCTGACAGCTACGAGCTTGAGATCGTCAAGCCCAACAGCCTGTACGCAACCGACCGCCTGTGGCTGGACTTGCCCGTCTTCGACCACGCGGTGGTGCTTGAGGGTATTCCCACCGTGCACCTGCGCCTGTGGATCGACCAGCCCACCGCCATTTTGAGCGTGCGGCTGGTCGACGTGGGCCAGGCGGCACGCTTTGGCGCCGTGGCCAAGACCCTCGATCCGACCGGCTACCCGCTGGGCTATGACTACAAAACGACCAGCATTCTGGAGTTTGCCCCGGCCGCCCCGACAGATAGTAAGCTGATCACCTTCGGCCACGCGAACGTGCAGAACCAGCACAACGCTTACGAAAACGTGCCTGTGGTGCCGGGCGTTCCGTTCACCCTCGACTTCGCGCTGCAGCCGACGCACCTAACGCTGCCGGCCGACCGGCACCTCGCTTTGATCATCCACGGCGCCGACATGGCCCAGACCCACCGGCCAACCGCCATCACCAACTACCACCTGGACCTGGCCAACAGCACGCTCACGCTGCCGATGCGCCAGGATTAGCGCCTAAAAAAGACGCGGCTTCTTCCCTTTTAATGAGGAAGAAACCGCGCCTTTTTGGCGTCTGATCAGATCAGCACCGTCACCGTCGCCGCCCCGAGGATCAGGACTAAGCCCACAATAGTGATGCCCATTTCCTTGGGCGTTTTACGCTCGCCGAGGAACCAGATCCCGGTCAAGGTCGCCAGCACGACGGAGGTCTGCGATAGGATGAAGCCGGTGGCCAAGCCGTTCATATTCGGTTGCGCCGAGATCAGGTAGGTCAACGCGGCAAACGCGAAGAACAAGCCGGAGAACAGGTGCTTGTACGATACGACTTCGGTGAAGGCATTGCGCCCGTGGCCGCGCAGCGCTAAAGCGTAGCCCGCGCTGACCAGCACCATCCCGATCGCTTGCGGCAAAAAGGCGTGCATGCCATCGATGCTGGCGGCTTGCGGCGCGGCGGAGTACGCCAGGTACCCGAGCTCCCCCACGGCCAGCAAGCCGATCGCCTTTTTGAGGGTGCTGCCGGATTCGGCGTCCTTGTGCTCGCGCCAAACCGTCAGGTACGCCCCGGCGATAATCGCGACCAGCGCCAAGCCGCCAATCACTTTGGCCGTAACACTCGGCCAGTCCCCCAGCACGATGACGCCCCACAGCGAGGCCCCCAACAGCTGAAAGGCGGTGGTGATGGGCATCGCCCGCGAAGACCCAACCATGGTGAAGCACTTGAAGGTGACGATCTGAGCGCTCGCCCACCCGATGCCTGAGATGATGGCCCAGACCAGATTCATTCCGGTCGGGACGGCAATGCCGTTGATCAGATTGAACGCAATGGCAAACATCATGGTGCCCAGCGTCGAGCCGAGGATCTGGTTCACGGGGCGGCCCCCAATTTTTGAGGCAATCGTTGGGTACAGCCCCCAACCCAGCAGCGGGCCAAGCCCGATTAAAATGGCAGTCATATTCATGCGTCATCGCTCCTTTGTCGTTGGTAATCGGGGACTGGTCATGCGGCCAGTCGGTAAAACGTTTTAATTATTAAGTGTTAAAACACCACGCCGCTTTCCAAGATGATGTTGCTGTATGGGGTCATCTCCCCGGTCCGGACAAACGCATGGCAGTTGGCCAGATCCTGTTTCATCGCACTGTGGGCGATGAACGTTACCGGCGTCTCCGGCAACCGCTGTTCGATCGCCGCCAGCATCGCCGGGTTTTGCGTCTTGATCTCTTCAGCCAAGTAGATGCGCTGCACTTCGAGCTCGCTGAGCACGTTGTCCAGCACCGCCATGAAGCTCGGCACCCCGTTGGTCACCGCGAGGTCGATTTTCTCGGTGGTCCGCGGCACCGGCATGCCGGCGTCGCCGATGCTCAGTTTGTCAAAATGTCCCATCTGCGCAATGACCCGGGACAGGTCGGAGTTGATCACACTAGTCTTCTTCATGATTGGCGGCCTCGATTTCTGCTTGATACGGGATGGACGGCTGTGCGCCAAAGCGCTGAACGGTCAGTGAGGAGGCACGGTTGGCGTAGGTGATCGCGGCTTCAAGGTTGCTGAAGTCCGGCGCCAGCACGCTGCTCATGGCCCCGATGAAAGTGTCACCGGCGGCGGTCGTGTCGACCGCCTTCACCTTGAACGCCGGAATGATACCACTGCGGCCGGCCACGTCGTAGTAGGCGCCCTTGCTGCCAACGGTGATGATCACCGCGGCGATCCCCAGCGCGTGCAGGGCTGCGGCGGCTTCATGCATGCTGGCCTCGGAGTCGATGTGGATCCCGGTCAGGATGGCCGTTTCGGTTTCATTCGGGACGATCAGGTCGCTGACCCGCAACAGCGCTTCCGGCACCTGCTTGAGCGCCGGCGCCGGGTTCAAAATGGTTTTGACCCCCGCCGTGTGCGCCAACTCAAAGGCCGCGATCGTGCTGTCCAGGTTACTTTCCAGCTGCGCGATGACGAAGTCGCTGGCGGCGATGGTGGCCGCGTGCTCGCGGACATCCGCCGGCGTGAAGGCGTTGTTCGCCCCTGCGTGGATCATAATGCTGTTTTCCCCGTGGTCGTCCACGATGATGTAGGCCTGGCCGGTCGCCTCTGCCACCGTCGCCACCCCGGCCAAGTCGATGGCCTCTTGGCCCATCAGCTGACGCATGGTCTTGCCAGCCTCATCTGCCCCCACCGCGCCGATGAAGGCGGTCTTAGCGCCGGAGCGGCGCGCGGCCACCGCCTGGTTCGCGCCTTTCCCGCCGCCTGCGGAAAAGATCTCCTTGGTGTGCATGGTTTCGCCCGGCTTGGGCATCTGGGTGACCCGAATGGTGCGATCGAGGTTGATACTGCCGATGACTGTCACTGTGTTCATGAATGTGCCGCCTTTCTGCGTTTGGTAAAACGTTTTAATTACACGTCATTAGAATAACGCATCAAGAAAACGATTACAAGGGTTTTGCGGAAAAACGTTTTACTAATTCGACTCCCAGCAATCGTTCCTCCCACACCTTGTCCGGCTGCGCGATGCGCGCCAGCAGCATTTCGGCCGTTGTGGCACCCAACGCCGTGATTGGCTGGGCGATCGTGGTCAGCTGCGGGGTCACGTACTCCGCCATCTCGGTGTCATCGTAGCCGATCACGCTATAATCTTCCGGCACACGTTTGCCGAGCTCGGCCAAGCCAAGGTACAACCCGAAGGCGATCTCGTCGTTGGCGGCAAATACCGCGGTGGCGTCGGTTTGGACCAGCGCCTTGGCCGCGGCGCGCCCACCTTGCTTCGACAGCTCCCCATCGATCTGCAAGGCATCTGGGAACACAGTCTGAAACCCAGCCAGGCGCCGCGCGATGTTGGCCGTCGGCGCGGCAGGCAGCACCATCGCCACGCGCTGGTGACCCAGTGCGGCCAGGTGCTCGGCGGCCAGCCGCCCGCCCTGCCGGTCATCGGTCAGCACCGCGTCCGCCGTACCGCTCGCCATTTTTTGGTCCAGCACGATGAACGGCCGCTGCTTTTCGCGCAACGTCTCACTGGCCACTGCCGCACTGGAAATGATGAAGCCATCCACCCCGCGGCGGGTCAGCTCATCGAGGTAGTCGCGTTCCTTGAGCCGGTCGTCGGCCCCATCACACAGCATCGTGATGTAGTTCGCCCGAAACAACACGGCCTCGATCCCGCGTAGGAGCTGGCCGAAAAACGGGTTCGTGATGTCTGGCACGATGACGCCGATGGTTTTGCTGTCCTTGGTGATCATCCGCTGGGCAAAATAGTCCGGCTCATAGCCCAGCTGATCCCGCGCCGCCCGCACGCGCGTAATCGTCTGAGGGGTGAAGCGCTTGGTTTTCCCGTTCAAGATCTGTGACACGGTGGCGATCGAGACCCCCGAGGCCTGCGCGACTTCCCTGATGGTCACTTTCTTCGTTGTCATGGCCGACTGCTCCTTTGTTCGCTTTGCCTTCAGTGTACCAAAAAAGCAGTCCCAATGACTGCTTTTGGGTGGCGCTTAGTAAAGTTCGAGGTACTGGTCGCGTTCCCATTCAGACACACTCTGACGGTATGCGGCCCATTCGAGGTCCTTGGAGTCCTTGAAACTCTGGTACAGGTGGGCGCCCAGCGCCTGCTTGACCACGTCGTCGTCTTCCAGCGCTTTGAGCGCGTTGTGCAACGTGGATGGCAGGTCCTGAATGTGGTTCGCCTTGCGTTCGGCGTCCTGCATCCGGTAAATGTTGCGGTCGATGGCTTCCTCTGGCGTCAGGCGGTTCTTCACGCCGTCGAGCCCGGCCTCTAGGATCGCTGCGATCGCGAGGTACGGATTCGCCGTTGGGTCTACGCTGCGTAGCTCCAACCGCTTGGACAGGCCCTTGCCGTTGGGCACCCGGACCAGCGGGCTGCGGTTCGTCCCCGACCATGCGATGTACACCGGCGCTTCAAACCCTGGCACCAGACGCTTGTAGGAGTTGACGGTCGGGTTATTGATGGCGGTCAATCCCCGCGCGTGCCGCAGCAACCCAGCCAGGAAGTGCAGCGCGTCATCAGACAGCCCGCTTTCGGCGGCCTCATCGTAAAAGACGTTGGCGTCATCCTTGAAAAGGCTCATGTTGATGTGCATCCCGCTCCCGTTGATGCCATGCAGCGGCTTTGGCATGAACGTCGCGTACAGCCCGTGCTTGCGGGCGATGGTCTTGACCACCAGCTTGAAGGTCTGAATGTTATCGGCCGCGGTCAACGCGTCCGCGTACTTAAAGTCGATTTCGTGCTGCCCCGGGGCCACTTCATGGTGGGAAGCTTCGACTTCAAAGCCCATCTTCTCCAGCTCCAAGACGATGTCGCGGCGGCAGTTTTCGCCCATGTCCAGGGGGGCAAAGTCGAAGTAGGAGCCCTTATCGTTCAGCTGCAGAGAAGGCTCGCCTTTTTCATCCAACTTGAAGAGGAAAAATTCCGGCTCCGGGCCGATGTTGAAGGCAGAATACCCGGCGGCCTTCATCTCGGCCACGATGCGGATCAGGTTGTTGCGAGGATCACCGGCGAACGGGCGGCCATCCGGCTCGTGCACGCTGCAGATCAGGCGGGCGATCTTGCCGTGGTCGTTTTCCCACGGGAACAGGAGCCATGTGTTCAGGTCCGGATACAGCATCATGTCACTTTCCTCGATGCGAACAAAGCCATCGATCGAGCTACCGTCGAAGGTCATCTTGTTGGCCAGCACCTTCTCCAGTTGCGAAACCGGCACCTCGACGTTTTTGATGATGCCGTTGATGTCCGTGAACATCAACCGAAGGAACTGGACGTTTTGCTCCTGAACGCTCGTGCGGATCATGTCTGCGGTGATCTGTTTCTTTGCCATCTTCAATTAGACTCCTTTGTGATATGTCTTAGCTGCGAAAACCAAAACCCTGACTCAAGGTGTGCCGGTCGTTTGGGTTCAAGCGACCTTGATTCATCAGTTCTTCACGCAACATCCGCCGTGCTTCCGAATCGCTGGTTTCCCGGCGGCGTGGGTGCCGAAGGGCGCGGATGTCTGCCAGTGAAAAGCCCGAAGCGAGCTGCTCGCGAATCTCAATCAACGCATCGATGTCCGTCAGCGAGTACAAGCGATGATTGCCTGCACTACGGGCCGGGTGAATCAATTCCTGCGTCTCGTAATAGCGAATCTGACGCGCGGTCAATTCCGTGAGCGCCATCACGGTACTGATGGGCAAAACGGGCCGCGTGCGCAACGCGCTGATCTCAGTCATGATCTGGCCCCCCTTCTAACGTGATTCAGTCTATCAATCACGTGAAAAGCTGTCAATCGCTGGTGTTAGCTAATCTAACACGTGCTGAAAAAGTTCCGCGAACCGAGGCCGCCGGCGTTTTAACCAACTGCGTTTCATTTTACCCAAATGCTGAATGACTTGCTAGCAAAAATCTTTCGCCTTATTCATTTTTTCTAATTAAACGAACAGCCACCTCAATGAGGTGGCTGACGGGTCTCACTTATTGAAGTAGGTTGCCTGGGCGGCGCCAATGATGCCCAGCTTCACATGGGCGTAGGTGAGCCCGCCCTGGATGTACAGGGTGTACGGCTCACGCAGCGGGCCATCCGCAGAGAACTCGATGGTCGCGCCGGACACGAAGTTCCCCGCTGCCATGATCACCTTGTCCTCGTAGCCGGTCATGTGCTCGGCGATCGGCGTCACGAACGAATCCACCGGTGAAAACTCCTGCACGGCCTTGGCGAACTTGGTCATGTCTTCGGGGTTGCCGAAGTTGGCGGTCTGAATGAGGTCGGTGCGTGGTGCATCCCACTTCGGGCTCACGTCCAGGCTAAGTGCCTCTAGCAAGGCCGCTTCGAAGACGGCGCCCTTGATGGCGTTGCCGGTCACGCTTGGGGCCAGGAAGAAGCCCTCATACATGTCCCAGAGGTTGCTGCCGGTAGCCCCTTCCGCACCCCCGATGCCCGGCACGGTCATGCGGTAGCTGACACGTTCCACCAAGTCCTTGCGCCCGACGATGTAGCCACCGGTTTTGGCGATACCACCCCCGGCGTTTTTGATCAGGGAGCCTGCCATCAGATCGGCGCCCACATCCAGCGGTTCAAGGCGTTCGGAGAATTCCCCGTAGGCGTTGTCCACGAAGATCCACACTGCCGGTGCCACCGCGCGCACAGCCTTGATCATTTCGGCGATCTTGGCCACCGTGAAGGAATCGCGGGTCGCATAGCCGCGGGAGCGCTGAATGCACACGACCTTCGTTTTGGCCGTGATGCGCTGCTGAATGGCGGGCAGGTCCGCGGACCCATCGGCGTTCAGCGGCACGTAGTCGCAAGCGATGCCGTACTCCTTGGCGCTGCCGATGCCGTTACCGGCCATGCCTAACACCTGTTGCAGCGTGTCATACGGCTCACCGGTGATGTACAACAGCTCGTCACCTGGGCGCACCAACCCAAGCTCCGCGACCCCGATCGTGTGCGTCCCCGAGACGAACTGGGGGCGCACCAAAGCGTCTTCACCGCCGAGCACCTCGGCGTAAATGGCTTCCAGCACATCGCGGCCCTGGTCGTCGTCTCCGTAGCCGGTGGTCCCGTTCAGGTAGCTTTCCGCCACGTTATGGTTGCGAAAGGCATTCAGCACCTTGGCCTGATTATCGAGGATCTGATCGTCCAGCTCGGCTAGGCGCGGCGCAATTTTGGCGTCCACCTCAGCCACTAATGCGACTAACTTGGGATCTAAATTATCTTTCCAACTCATTTTTATCCTCCATGGAATTCTTGGACCAGGCGTCAACCAACGCCGTGATCTCTGGTTGTATCTCAGGGTGCGCCAGCAGGTCGAACCAATGCGTCGGCATCTGGTGGCGGAAGTACGTCAGCTGACGCTTGGCATAGCGCCGCGAGTGTTGCTGGATCGCCGCCACGGCCGCGGCCAACGGGACCGTGCCCTGCACGTACGGCACCAGCTCCTTGTAGCCGATCGCCTGCAGGGCCTGGGCACTCGGTGGCACCGTTTTGAGCAACGTCTGCACTTCGGCCACCAACCCGGCGGCGATCATCTGGTTGACGCGCGCATCGATGCGCGCGTACAAGGCCGCGCGTTCAGTGGTCAGCCCCAGCACCAGCGCATTGTAGGCTGGTGTCGGGGGCGGCTGTTCCGACACTCGCACACCGGTGGTCTGAATCACCTCTAGCGCCCGAATCACCCGGCGCGTGT
The DNA here is from genome assembly GCF_003946115.1 of Lacticaseibacillus daqingensis. Lineage (GTDB taxonomy): Bacteria > Bacillota > Bacilli > Lactobacillales > Lactobacillaceae > Lacticaseibacillus > Lacticaseibacillus daqingensis. The sequence continues at coordinate 127,567 of NZ_RHOH01000004.1, forward strand.
TGCCGACCGGGATCTTCGCCGCCGCCACCGGATCGACCGCGTTCAGCCGCGCCCACAGGTCTGCCGGCGCCGCTGTCTGCAGCTCAGTGCGTAGCGGCGTTGGCGGGGCCGCCCCCCCCAGCGGTAAGTCAAGCCGCAGGGCGTTCAGGTAAAACCCGGTGCCGCCAACGACGATGGGCAGCTTCCCGCGCGCCGTGATGGCAGTGATCGCCGCCTGGGCGCGCCGCTTGAACTGCACCACCGAAAACGGGTCGCTTGGCGCCACAATGTCGATCAGGTGGTGCGGTACCCCGGCCATCTCCGCCGCTGTGACTTTCGCCGTCCCGATATCCATCCCGCGGTAGACTTGATAGGCATCGCCGTTGATCACCTCGCCGTTAAATGCCTGCGCCAAACTGACTGCCAAGGCACTCTTGCCCGTGGCAGTCGGCCCACCGATCATCAAAATTTTGGTTTTAGGTTCGCTCTTATTCATTTCATCACCATTGATATAGTATACTGAATGCAGTACTATAATTCGACATCACGGAGGGGATTTTTATGAAGCACAAATTTTTGACCGGTTTCCTGCTGGGCACCGTGGCCACCATTGGCGCCGTTGCCGGGAGCGTGTTGACCTTCAAGAAGACCTACATCGAGCCCGTTGAGACCAAGGTTGAAGAGATCAACGACAACCGCAAAAAAGCCAACCGTAAGCGCCACGGCGCACACATGGGCTAATCAAAAAGACCGGCAAGCCGCCGGTCTTTTTTGTTACTTCTTCTTTGTCTTGCCGGACCAGTTATCGTAGCCGCCCTTGAGGAAGTACAAGGCGGTAAAACCATCCTTTTTCATCTTCGTGGCGGCGCGGACGGACATCTGCCCGGTGAAGTCATACATGTACACCGGCAGATCCTTGCGCAACTCGCCCATGCGCGACTTCAAGACCGTATACGGTAGGTTACGCGCCCCCAGGATGTGGCCCGAGTCAAAGTCCTTCTTCTCGCGCAAGTCGATGATCTGCGCCTTACGCATCGTTTTTTCGAAGTCTTCCGGCGTCAATTCGCCCCCAACGGCCTTGAGCCGCGACTTTTGCCACTGGGTGAAGCCCCATGACCCGGCCCAGAAAATTAGCCCCAGGCCCAGTAAAATAATCAGATATTGAACCACACTTATCGCTCCTTAACCAACGCACCAAATGCGTGCTTGCTTGTCATTAATTGTCTTAGCGGGCCAGACTAGCGGCCCCGATCACGCCGGCCGTGTTGCCCAGCGTCGCCAAGCGCAGGTGCGTGGTGTTGCGGACGTTCGGGAAGACGAAGGACTGGAAGTACTTGTTGACACGGGTCAGCAGGAAGTCGCCAGCGGCACTGACGCCCCCACCGATCAGAATGTATTCCGGGTTGAGCATGTTGCCGATGTTGCCGAGGCCAAAGCCGAGGTAGTAAGCCACCTTGTCCACGATCATCAGCGCCAGCTTGTCGCCTTCCTGCGCACAATCGAAGACGATCTTGGAGGAAATATCATCGCCGTCATCCAGGATCTGCTTGAGCTTGGAGTCACCCGCAAACTCTTCGGCCATGTCGCGCGCCACGCGCACCACACCGGTGGCACTGGCCACAGTTTCCAAGCAGCCGCGCTTGCCGCAGGTGCATTCGTAGCCATCCGGGTCAACGGTCACATGTCCGACCTCACCGGCAGAACCGGCGATCCCGTGCAACAGATGCCCGTCAGCGATGATCCCGCCGCCGATCCCGGTGCCAAGGGCCACCAAGGTCACGTTGCTGGACTTGTCGCCCGCGCCCTTCCACTGCTCGCCCATCGCCGCCACGTTGACATCGTTATCCACGTAAAACGGAATGCCGGTGGCCTTTTCGATGTCGCGCTTTGGGTGCTGCAGGGTCTTCCAGTTCAGGTTGTAGGCGCCGATGACCGTGCCTTGAGCCAAATCGACCGTCCCCGGGGTCCCCATGCCGATCCCTTGGAAGTCTGCCGCCGTCATGTTGTACAGCTTCAGGTGGTCAAGGATCGAGGCAATGATGTCGGGGATGATGTGGCTCCCTTCGTCAAGGATGTTGGTGTCGATGCTCCAACGCTGTTGAATCTCGCCATCCGCGGTCGTGATTGCAAACTTACAGGTTGTGCCGCCCAAGTCGACACCGATCAGCTTCTTGTCAGTCATCAATTTTTCCTCCGTCAAAATGGATTAGGGGTTGTTTCTGTTCTTGTTCATGCGCGTGGCGTAGGACGATTTTGGCCGTCGCATAAGTCTTGTCGTCGATCAGACTGGCCTGGTGCAGCCGGTCGATTTCCACCGCTGCCAACTCAATGTCCCAAAGCCGCTTGCCCACGTGAATATAAGTGCCGTACTGCTTGAGGAGCTGCAACACATCGTAGTAAGTCTTCATCAGCCCACCCGCATCATGCCCACATGCAGGAGGGCGACCAGCGCCACCACCAGCAAAATACCGGCAACGGCCTGTTTGGCCCGTGGCATGGGCCCGAGTTTTGGCGCGCCAACCAGCCCAGCGATCAACACTCCGCCGATCAACCCACCGATGTGGCCGAAGATGTCGACCCCGCCGGAAAACAGGTTGAAAAACAGGTTCAGGACCGCCATGGTCAGAAACTGTCGAGACAGCTGCATGATCACGCCGTTATGCCGGTAAGTGTCCCCCAGCATCAAGAATGCACCCATCAGGCCGAAAATGGCGGTGGAGGCACCGGCCGCCAACGCCTCTGGGTTGAAGACAAAGCTCGCGACGTTACCCGCGACCCCAGACACCAGATAAATCGCCAAGAAGCGCCAGTGCCCAAAGATCTTCTCCGTGATCTCGCCCAGAAAGTACAGCGACACCGCGTTCACCGCCAGATGCATCACCCCAATGTGCAGAAACATCGGCGTGAAGAAGCGCCACCACTGCCCCGCATAAATGGCGGGATTGTAACGCGCGCCGAGTTGCAAGAGGACATAACTGTTTGTGCTGCCCCCCGCCAGCGTCTCAATCAAAAACATAATGACGGTCACACCCAGCAAGGCGTACGTGACAAAGGGAATATTCTCGTACCGAGTCCGCCAGTAAGGATTATGCATAAAGGCTCCTTTCGATTAAAGCAGGGCGTAAACCAGCGCAACGCACAGCGTCCTTAACCAGTCAGCTAGCCGCGCAAGGGGGCTTGGGGCGTCTTTGGCCCCAAGTGCCCTGGCGATGCTGCGCGGCGCGCGACGAAACCAGAGCAACGCAGGCTACACCTAGTCGCGGCATGCCACTTATGCCCGGCACTCAGCCACCATGCCGCCAAAACGCGCGCCGCCCCGTCCAGGTCGATTAACCAGACCTGTGACGGGGCGCGCAGAATCGCTCGAACTGCTTGCGTGACCGCCAACGGCGCACGCATGCTCAAAAACCAAAAACCATTTCCCCTACAACCGGGTCGACCCCAGTTTTCATCCTATAGTGTAGCATCTTTTGAATACGCTGCCTAGTTGATGTTGTACGCATCGGCGTTATAGCCCGCCTCAGGTTGGATGTCGTTGATTGTGTAGTAATCCTGGAACATCTGCTTGGCAATATCCTTGGCGTAATCGGTCATCTTGGACAGGTTCGGCACGACCACCGCAATGGCCACTTGCGGGTCCTTGGCAGGCGCAAAGCCGATGAAGCTTTGGGTGATAGTTTCGACTTGGGTGGAAGTGCTGTCGTCCGGATCAACCCGCGCAAAACTTTCGGCCGTCCCAGTTTTCCCGGCGACCCCAGGGTTTAACGTGCTCAAAGCCCGCCCGGTCGACCAGCCACTGGTGCCGTGAATCACCTGCCACATCCCCAGCTTGACCAAGTCGATCTGGTCTTGGCTGTTCTTGATTTTACTGAGCACCGTCGGGGTCGTCGTCTGAACCACCGGCCCCGCGCTGCCATCGCTCAGCGTCTTGCTGATGCTTTGGACCACGTACGGCTTCATGCGGTAGCCATTATTGGCAACGGTCGCAGCATACTGCGCCTCTTGAATCAGAGTATACGGATCGTAGTTCCCGTAAGACATATCGAGCGCCGACCCAACGGCCAGCTGGCCGTACTCGTTGTGCTCGGCCCCGGGCACCCCCAGCACTTCGCCCGGCAGGTCGATCCCGGTCTTGACGCCTAGCCCGAATTGGTTGAAGTAGCCGCGCATCTTGGTGAAAATGTTCTCATTCAACCGCAGCGACTGCCCCGGGACGTAGGTGTTTTCGCCGCCACCTTCCTTGATCGCCAGCCACATCATGTACATGTTAGACGAGCGCTCCAGCGCCTGCACTGCGGTCAAGCTAGCGAAGGTGCCCAGCGGGTAGTCAGACTTTTTGACCGGCGTGCCACGCAGGTAAATCGCGGTGTCGGCCTGAGTGTTGTTGGTCGTGGTGATGACCCCGTCCTGTAAGGCCCCCAGCACCATCGCCGGCTTGGCGATCGACCCCATGACGAAGGTCCGGTTGATCGGCCCCAGCGCGTCATCCGTCACCTGGCCGGTCTTGACGTTGTGCTGACGCCCTGCGATCGCCAGGAGTGCGCCGGTTTTCGGATTGATCGCCACCGCGTACGCACCATCTGACAGACTGGCATGGCCATTGGCTAAGGCTTGATTGAAGACGTTTGTGACCGTTTCCTGCACCTTGGCCTGATACGCGGAATCGATCGTCAGGTTGAGGTTGTCACCCTGTGCCCCCTTAAAGTCGACGATTTGGTTGACGATGTTATTGCTGTTACCGATTTCCACCTGCGTGCGACTCTTAGCGCCTTTGAGGATATTCTCGTAGGCCTTTTCCAGGTAACTGGTCCCCACGCGGTCGTTGCGCGCGTAACCGTTGGCCAGGTAGGCGTTGACGCTTTCCTCTGGCAGTCCCGCCTTTTCAGTTGACACCGTGCCGATGATGCCGCTCATGGAAGTGCCATTCGGGTAAGTGCGCGACCAGTTGGTGCCGAGGTTGATGCCCGGCATCTTGGTCAGGTTCTCCCCCACGGACGCGACCTCTGCCTCGGTCACATCCGCATCCTTCACATACACCGTGGTCAGCTGCGAGGCGCCGTTGAGCTTCTTGAAGATCATGATCGCCTCTTGCTCATGGTCGGAGTAGGCCGGCAAATGTTTTTCGGCATAGGCGCGCGCGGCCTTGTACTGCGCGCTGGTATCCGTGCTTTTTTGCATACTGAGCGGCAACTTCGCCAGCACCGCCTTGGTGACAGCCTCATCCGCGAGGTAGTAGTCCGCCATGTCGCCCTTGCTGAGGTTCTCAACGGGCACGGTGATGTACTTGGCCAGGGTATCCGCCGTCTTGCGCATCTGCTTAGCGGTCACGCCCAGTCCCTTGGTGTACACGATGGCGCTGTTGGCCTGATTGGCCACCAACTCGCGCCCCTGGCTATCATAGATCTGCCCGCGGGGAACGCTTCCTGTCACCACGGCAGAACCCGTACTGTCGACGTCGGCCTTGAAGCGCTCACCATTCATGATCTGTAAGTAGGCCAGCTGCGCCACCAGCGCAGCGAGCAACACAAACACAAAGAAGAACAGCAGGTTCAGTCGAAACGGAATGTGCGACCGCTCTCGCTTCGGTTTTGGTGTGCGGATATATTTCAAGACAGCGTCCCCTTTGAATGAATTCTTCTCGAGTGTAGCAAAATCCGTGAACAAACGCCACGGCTCATTATCTGTATGTTATATTATTCCTAATCAATTAAAAGCCCCAGTCCGTGAGCTTAACGGTTTTTTAGCACCCAGTTCAGACGCCGCATCATGCGGCCGCCGACACTGGTTCCTTGCCTCAAGCGGACGAGCTTAACCCAAGAAAGGAGCGGTCAGATGCGCGTCATTCGTTTCATCCAACGTCATGCACTGTGGGCCGCTGCCCTCACGCCCGTCTTGATCATGGCAGGCTACTTCATCGCCATCCGCGTCTTCCCGTTCGGCAACAACAGCCTATTGACCGTCGACTTAGGCCAGCAGTACATCGATTTTTACAGCTACTGGCGCCAGACGGTCCTCGGCCATCCGGGTCAGTTTTTCTACGCGTTCAACAAAGACCTCGGCGGTGACATGCTTGGCACGTTTGCCTACTATCTGATGAGTCCGTTCAACGTCATCCTCCTGTTGTTCCCTAAAACTGCGCTGGACCTGGCCATCACCGTGATGACGCTGGCCAAGTACGGCGCGGCCGGGCTGGGGATGGGCCTGTACCTACGGGCCCACCGCGCCCAAGGCGGCTGGCTGATCGGCCTCAGCACCATCTATGCGCTGTCCGGTTGGATGATCGCCAATCAGCTCAACGTCATGTGGCTGGATGCTGCCGCCTTTTTGCCGCTGGTAGCGCTGGGCGTGGACCGGCTGATCCGCCGCGGCCGGCTGGCCGGTTACGCCATTTGGCTGGCGGTGGCGCTCATCAGTAACTACTACATGGGCTACATGATCTGCCTGTTCATTATCGGCTACTTCGGGTTTCGCCTGGTGGCCAGCCGCCAACGGGGCCGGCAGCGCTGGGTCACCATCGGCCGCTTCGCAGGGGGGAGCCTGCTAGCCGGGGCCTTGGCCGCTTGGCTACTGCTACCCACCTTCTTTCAGCTGACCCAAAGCAAGGGCACCTACACCGTCACCAAGATCACCTGGAAGCTAGCCGCCGATCCGGTCAAGTTGCTCGGAAAATTCTTTGCCGGTTCGTTTTCCTTTGACCAGATGCCCAGCGGTGAGGCCAACATCTTCGTTGGCAGCGTGGTGCTGATCGGAGCTTGCCTCTACTTCTTCAACCGCCAGTACTGCTGGCAGGAGCGTCTGTTTGCTGCCGGGTGGACCGCCTTTTTGTTCCTGTCAGTGATGGTGGATCCCCTCAACCTGCTGTGGCACGCCGGGCAGTTCCCGGTGTGGTACCCGTACCGGTTCTCATTTGTCATCGTCTTTTGGTTGGTCATGCTGGCCTGGCGCGAGCTGCGCCCCCTACCAACCGGGCTGTCCGCGCGCCAGCTGATCGCACTGTTGATCGTCACCCTCGGCTTGAATGGCTACGTGTTCCTGCGCGCAACGGATTACCCATACCTGTCCACCGAGCAGATCGCGCTGACCTTTTTGGTCAGTCTCGCCAGCCTGGTGGTGCTCACCGTCCGGGCCGACAAGCGGCCCATGAGCGGTGTGTTAATCGCGTTGTTGCTGTGTTTTGACGCAGGCAGCAACGCCGTGGTCACACTGAATCAGCTGGCCTATGTCAGCCACCATGACTACCACACCTACACCGAGACCCTGCGCGCCGGTGTCACCAAGCTCACGCCGATCGTGGGCGCCGATACGCGCATCGGCAAAACGGTGCTGCGAACCAAAAATGATGCCATGCAGGTCGGCTACTTTGGCACCGACCAGTTCACCTCGCTGATGGAACCGGCCATGCCAAAGTTCTTCGGCGCGATCGGCCAGGCGGCTGGGGATGGGTTCGTCGCCTACACAAACGGGACGCTGCTGACCGATGGGCTTTTAGACATCGGTGGGTGGCTCTCCCCCCGACTGGACAACACGTCCGCCGCCTTTTTGCCGCAAGTCTCCGCCCGCCCTGACTTGCTGCGCTATGACAAAGTGGGCCAGACCCAAAGCTTGGCGCTGTACCGCAACCCTTACACCGTTGGCCTCGGGTTTGAAGCCAGCCAGCAGATCCTCGGCACCGTTTTGAACGAGGACATGCCCACCGCCAACCTTGAGCGGCTGATGGCCGGGCTGTTCGGCACCCCGGTCACGAACTATTTCTCCGTCATGGAGCTATCCGCGCCGACCCTCACCGGGGTCAAGCAAACCGGTGACGTGATCACCAAGAGCCTAGGCAAAACGCACACGGTCAGCTACAGCTTCACAGCCGACACAACGGATCCAATTTACCTCCAAATCGGGGCCAACTTCACCGATGGGCTGGTCAGCCTCAGCCAGGATGGGCACGTCATTCCCATCTACGATACATTTCGAGACAACCTGCTGCTGAACGTCACGCCAAGTCAACCGGGTAAGCCAACCACCTTAACGTTCACGCTCAATAAGGACTCCGCCGACTTCGGCAATCTGCAGCTATTTGAACTGGACCAGGCCAAAGCCATTTCGGCCCTGTACAGCCTGAAGCACAAAAGCTGGCACATCAAGTCACGCGGCGACCGCAGCCTAGTCGCGACCATCGACATGGTGTCCAACTATGATCTGGTGATGACCACCATCCCCGCCGCGCCCGGCTGGCACGCCAAGGTTGACGGTCAGCCCGTCAAGACGCAACTGGCCGCCGAAACCTTCCTGGCGATTCCAGTCAAAGAGGGCCACCACACGATCCAGCTCACCTACACGCCGCCATACTTCTGGCTCGGGGTCCTGCTCAGCAGCCTCACCGCCGCCCTCGCCCTGCCCCTTTGGCTCCGGCGGCCCACCGGTCGGCACACCGCGCCACGGCGGCAAATTCGCCACTAAAACAGCCTATCGCCAGTCGACATGTCCTGCCGTTCTGTAAAGAACTGCGTCATGCCGGCCTGCGATAGGCTGTTTGCGTTGGGTTCAGCGCCGCTCGGTCAGCAACTGCGTTTGAATGAGGCGCACCACCTGCGGGTTCGTGGTCAAATCGCTGTGACTTGCGTCCGCGCCCGTCACCGTGGTTTGGGTAAAGTGCTGCACCTGACCCTGAAAGACATACCGCCCCGCCTCAACGCTGGCCAGCGGTACGGTGCCGTCCCCGGTCATCGTCTGCGTGCCCGCCACCGAGTCCACGATCAACGTTTTCGGCAACTTTTGCCGGTCGGCCAACAGATCCACGAGCAGCGCCGTCCGGTTTTGCCGCGAGGACTCCGCCAAGTTGAACGGCGTCCCCAGGGTCATCAGGTGCTGCATTGCCAGACTGGCAGGCGCCTTGCGCTCCAAGTACAGCGTCCAGACCAGGCCCCCGTTGCTGTGCCCGACCCCGCTGTAGTGCGTAAACCCGTACCGTTTTTGCAGGTCACGCATCGCCGTGGCCAGCCAGCCGGCCTGTTTTTGAATCGTTGGGTAACCGTCGCGGTTGTCGGCGAACGCGATCACGATGAACGGCTGGCGATCACCGGCCCGCAACCGGCCGCTCAAGGCCAGCTTGCCGGCTGCGCTAACGGTCACCTTGAGCACACTATGCGCCTGAGCCCGTGTTGTCGGCCCTGCCTGGGTGAGCGCCGCGAACAAGGCGTCAAAGCGGTCCTGAGTGGCCGAGCTGCCGGGCACAAAAATGATCGGCATGATCGCGTTGCGTTCGGCAAGGCGTCGATGCTGCACACTGGTTTGCATCCAGCGCCCTGCCGGCAACCAAAGCCCGAGCATCAGGACACCCGCGAACACAACGGCTAATCCCGCTTTAAGCCATTTCATTGTCTCGAGCCTCCTTCAGGGCGCGGGTCACAAACGGCCAGTAGCCGGCCACGGCCAGCCCGAGCGCCACAAGCGCCACGCCCAGCGTGCGCCAATCACCGTTTGTCGCCAGCCAAGCGCCCAACAGCGGTGGTGTCGTGGCCGGCACAGGGAAAACCGCCGGCGGCATCAGGTGCCCCCACAAAGCGATGGCGTACCACGCTTGAATCATCAGCGGTACGCCGAGCATCGGTGCCAAAAGCCACGGATTCAGCATCGCCGGCACTGCCAGCAGTGCGGTGGTCGGCAGGTTCACAACGGTCGGCAGCAATAGCCCCCACGCCACTCGCCGTCGCTTCAGCAGCAGCACCACCACTAGCGCCAGCAGTGCCCCGCCGCCACCCATCGCGGCCAGCGGGAGAAACACCGTGCTGAAGGTGACGGGTCGCGGCACCCCGCTCAAGTTCTGATGGCTGAGTGCGTAAGCGAGATTTGTGGCAGCGTTTGGGTCGGCGGTCGGCTGGCTGATAATAGCACCGCCCAGCCACGTGAGCCCACCGGAAAGCCAAGCCCACCAGGCGTTCGGCACCGCCAACTGCCACCAGAAGCGCAGCTGACTCAGCCCCTGGGCCAGGCCAAACGCCCCGAACACCCCGCCGGCGCCCAGACTCCACGCGTGTGCCCGCGCGACTGGAAGCCGGCTGAAGGCGGCCCAGCCAGTCGCCAGCACGATTGCCATGAACACGCGCAAGGGCCCACTGGTTGCCAGCACTACGGTTTCCCCTCGCAGGTTGATCGCCATCGCAAGCTGACTCGCGGCTGCGAGCCAAGGCGCGCTGGGCGCAACCGTCAGCGCGGTCGCGACCCTAGCGGCCACCACCAGGCTCAATGCCAGCCACAGAAGGCTGTCCAGCGCCGGCCAAACTGACCGCAGGGGCCACTGTAGCCCGTACAGTTGGGTCAAAAACCCGTCGCGCCGAATGGCGGCCTGGTAAATCGCGTCTAGCCCGCCCACCACAAGAATCAGTGGCCGCAGGGTCACGAGCGCCTGTGCGAGTCGCTGCCGCCATGCTCGGAATCGCCGCATCATCTGGGTCGCCTCCTAACGCGCCAAAAATACCAAGCGGGTCGCGTCAGATCGCTCTGGCGCAAACACGTAGTCCGGGGCATCAAACTCGGCCACCTGTGCGAGCGTCGTCACGGCCTGCTCGGCCAAATAACGCACCATGGCGCCGCGAGCCATCTTGGCGCGCGTGGCCGCCGTTTTTACCCGGCCATCCACTAGCCGCCCGAACACCACGTCAATGAGCTGCTCACCGGGCTGCAGGTACGGGCGAATCGCCTGCGCGTACTCCTTGGACGCCAAGTTCAACACCGGCGCGCGAAAATCCAGCGCGTCATGCAACCGCTGGCCCCAAAACGCGTAGAGATCCGGTGTCGGCAGCCCCGGCACACGACTTTTCATCTCCAGGCGGTACGGCACGATGCCATCAAACGGCCGTAAAATCCCGTAAAACGCCGAAAGGATCCGTAAATTGGCCTGCAAGTACCGCAACCCAGGAGCCGTCAAGAGCCCCGGTGCCATGTACTGATACTGAATGCCCACGTAACTCATAACTGCCGGCGTCAGTGGGCCCGCAATCGTCAGCGCCTGCAACTGCGCGTACGCCGTTGCCGCCAGGCGATCGCTACACTGCCACATCGTCTGCGCCGCAACCGGCGAAAGCGCGCGCAAGTAAGTGAGCAGCGCGGTGGTTTCGGGCAGGTAGGCCGGCTGGCTCTGGGGTAAAAACGCCTCTGTGTCAACGACCATCTTCTTGGCCGGCGCAATAATCATTTGCATTCACGCAACCTCCCCAACTCACGCGGTCACGGCGCTCGGCCGCGTGTTCGTGCAATCAGCATAGCACGTGAAGCGCGGCGCGAAAATATTTTTTCCTTTTCTGCTTGCGTTTCGATCAACCCGCAATTATAGTGTACTAGTAATCTATTACACGCATACGGGAGGTGATGACTTGGAGTTTGACGACAAGGTCCCCATTTACTATCAGATCGAGGAATACATCCGTCAGCAGATCATCAGCGGTCAGCTGGCGGCCGGGGCACAGGTCCCGGCGGTGCGCCAGCTCGCGCTTGACCTCACCGTCAACGTGAACACCATTCAGCGCGCCTTGAGCCACCTCGTGCAAACCGGGGTGCTGGTGTCCAAGCGCGGCTTGGGCAATTTTGTCACCACCGATGCCCACGTCCTCGCGGCGTTGCGCACGGCGGCGATTCAGGCGCCGCTGGCCCAGCTGTACGACCGGCTGGCCGCCTTGAACCTCACCGCAGACGAAATGCGCGCTGCGCTTGAAACCTACATTGCCCAACGAGAGAAGGAATCTGAATGACAAGCTTAGTCGATGTCACCGCACTCACCTACCGCCGCAACCACCGCACGATCCTAACCGGGGTCGACCTGCACCTCGCGGCCAACCGCATTGTTGGCCTGCTGGGCGCCAACGGGGCAGGCAAAACCACGCTGATGCGGCTGCTGAGCGGTCTGGCCGTCAACTTCAAAGGCCATATCGCGATTGCCGGGGCGACGACCGCGACGGCGCGCAAAGGCCAGGTCGCCTACAGCAACGCGTTGGCGGAAACCGCACCCCACCAGCCGGTCACCGCGCTGGTTGACTTTTGGGCGACCTGTTACCCTGACTTTGACGCGAATCGGTTTGCGGCGCTGGCCGGGGAGCTGGCCCTCCCGCTGGATCAGCGGCTGGAGGCCCTGTCCAAGGGCACGCGCATGAAGTTGCAAGTCGCCTTGACACTGGCGCGCGAGGTGGCCGTTTACCTGCTGGACGAACCATTTGACGGGATCGACAGCATGACCCGTAAAAGTATCCTTGCCAGCATCATCACCTGGAAGCCGGCCAAAGCCACCATCCTGATCTCCGACCATCACGTGACGGACATTGCCCCGCTTCTCGATGAGGTGATCGTGATCAAAGACCAGCACCTCATCGCCCACGAGGCCACCGAGCGCATCCGCGCCATCCACCATCAGAGTATCGAGACTTACTACGAACAGTTCTACGAAGGAGGGCACGAGAATGACTAATTTTGGCCAATTAACCGCACAACTAAGCCACCAGCGTCTCCGCCAAGCCGGTCAAGCGCTCGGCCTGTGGGGCCTGACCACAGTGGTGGCCGTGGTGATCGGGTTGCTCACCCATGGATTGGCGCACACCGACTGGCCGACGACCCTGATTCTCTTTGGCCTTGGCTTTTCTCTTTTCGCCAGCGTGATCCTGATCGTCTGGTTCGCACAAGCCACAGAGCGGCTTTGGGGTAGCGCCCAGTACCGCTTGCTGCCGATTGGCAATGGGCGGCTGATCACGGCCAACGGAGTGGCGCTGACGCCGGGCCTTGTCGCCTATTGGGCAGGGGTCGCCGTGTGCATCACGGTGGCGATTCTCGTGACCGGGACAACGCAATTTCACTTTGACACCACCTGGGCCGACATGGTCCAGCTCATCGTCCTGTGGGTGGTGCTGCACCTGTTCGTTTGGGCCTTCATCACCATGGTGCACCTCCTCATCAACACGATCCGACTCTTTCTCCCCGAGAGACAAGGTCGGTGGGTAACGCGTGGCTTGTCGCTGCTGGTGGTCGTGCTCAGCGTCTGGGCCATGAACAGCCTGATCCACCTCCTCAGCGCCCCATTTGACGGCCTGCTCCTGAGCCCCACGCTTTCAACCAATGCCTCGTATCTCATCGGCACAGGTTGCTACGTGCTCCTGATCGCCTTGATGACCGCGCTGAATGTGCTTCTTTTGAATCGCTTTGTCGAACCCGCCTGACATGATTGTCAGCACGTCTAAAGTCACCGGCACCCCTGCGCCAGCCCCGTGCTGGCGTTTTTTTATTTGAGGCGCGCAAAATGCGCGCCTTTTGCGAATCTATTATGTGTCCCCCACAATCAACGGTTACGGAGGTGCTTCATGCATCGTTTTGTGTCCGCATTCACGGCCTTACTTCTGGTGACGGTGCTCGCGCCTTACCCGCGCAGTCAATCCATACAGGCAGCCGCGGTGCCCACCGTGTTCACCCAGGCGCTGCAAGCGCAGACCGACCCCACGTTACCCTACCTCGTTACCTCACACACCATCAATTATCACTACGGCGCAACGGTCCCAGATGCGCCACCGGTCACGACCTTCTCGTCGGCCCCGCCCACTTGGCAAAATGCCTACCACGTCTTCAGCGTTGGCGGCGCGCCAGTGGGGTATACCCGCCGGCTGATCACGCGGCAGCTTGGCTCCGTTTTTGAGGAGGAACTCGACGTGATCGGGGCCCCAACGCGCCCCACCGATCTGGCGCTTGTCCTCGCGGCGCGGGGGAGTGACGCGGCCATCTTTGCCCCATTGGTTCAAGCCTTGGCCGCGATGACTCCCGACCAGGACGTACGGGTTGCCTTGATCCACCCGAGTACGGCGACCGAGGCGGTCGTCACCCAGTTTGAGACCGGGGTCTTCACCACGCCGGCTGGCCTACTCGCACAGCTGGACCAGGCCTCTTCAGCCACAGCCGATGCTGCCCTAACGCCTGCGATCGCGGTGGCCCATCAACTACTCGCCACCGCACGCCCGGATGCGCGCAAGCGGCTGCTGGTGGTGGCGGGCGCTGACGGCGAGGCCACGGCTGGCGATGAGACGGTAACCCCTGCTACGCTGCCAGACCCATTACGTCAACCAGCGCCATCAGTTCAGTCGGTGACCCCGCTAGTCAGCAGCCTCAGCCCCGCGTTACGGCCGGTCACAACCAGCTTGACCCTTAGTACGGCACCGCTTCTGCTGCACCAACTGACGACCGCCACCGGCGCGTCGCCACAACCGGTCACGCCAGGTTCACTCGTGACAACGGCGACCGAGGCGCTGCGCGATTTGACGGCCAGCCTGGTGGATGCCACCGTGACCGTGACGCTGGCGCCAACGTTCACTCGCGCCAGCATGTCTCAGTCCAGCCTCCAAGTTGCCGCCACCGGTCAAGTCACAGCCGGTGCGGCAACGCGCCTCACCTCAAGCCCGACCACAGCCGGTCAGATGACGCTCGGTCCCTTCACCCTGGGGGCCGGGCAAGGTATTCGCCTCACCACTCAGATCGGTTTCACGCCCGCAGCCAACGACCGGACTTTTCGCCTGGTCGGTGACGCGCAGGTCAACACGCCGGAGGGGGTAACGCTGGCCTTTCCAGAGCCGGCCATTCGCCATCCCTCGCCCAGCCAGCTGATTTTTCAGGTGGTCAGCGATTGGCAAGATGTGGGCAATCGGTGGCAAACCCGGCCGGCAACGCTGACCTTCCAGGTTGACCAGCAGGGGCCAGCGGCGGTTTGGCAGCCAGTGCAGACGCTCCCTGCGCCGGCTGGCGAAAGCGCACCGGTCAACTTAGCCGCATGGGCGGACCTAGAACTGCGTCAGTATCGCGTGCACCTGCCCAATGCACCACCCGGCTACGTCACCACGCCTGCCAGTGCAGCTGTTTGGTACACCGGCAAAGCGCAGAAGCTGGCCTTCACCCACACCCTACTGACGGTGCCGATCACGCTCACGCGTCAAGGCCCTGCCAACCAGACGACGGCAGGCCAGGCGCTCACCTTAACGCGCACCCAGGGTGGACAACCACTGACCCGCACGACGGATGCCAGCGGGCGCGTTGATTTTGGTGACGTCCCCTGGGGTGACTACGTGGTGACCGCCCAGCCGGTGACGGGCAGCACCCCGCCCCCACCGCTTCCCCTGCAGGTGATCGCAACCACCACTCAGGCACAGCTGGTCGTGCCGCCACCCCTGCTACGCGACACCCTGAAACCCTTCACGCTTCAGCTGATGCTCGCGCAACCCGCCGGCGCGCGCTTTGCCCTCACGACGCCCACGACCACCCAACCGCTCACAGAAGCGCCTTTGGATAATGCGCAACCGGGCACTTACACCTTGACAGAACTTGTGCCACCGACTGGTTTTTCACCGCTTGCCGGTGCATTTACCTTCACGCTTGATGCGCGTGGGGACATCACCGCACTGGCTTATTCCGGTGATGACCTGGCACCTGAAGACTACCGCCTCACATCAACGCTGAGCCCAGGCACTGCCGCCAACCAACTGACGTTCACCCTGGCGCAACGGCCCAGCCCCGCCACCACACTGCCTGCAACCGGCAGCCGTGCCTTATTGTGGCTAGTGGTTGCGACCTGCGCCCTGTTTGGCCTCGCCGTCCTTCACGAAAGGAGTTTATTATGACAAAATTGCGCTTTGTTTGGTTCCTCCTCGCCGTTGGCCTCTGCCTCGGTCTGTTGCCCAGTCAGGGGACACAAGCTGACTCGGATACGGTGACGGTGCATTTGCAGCCCAAGCGCGCAGACGACCTGCCACCGGTGCGTAACACTGGCGACTTGATGCCGACGCTCGCGGCACTGCCCGCGACACCCGCCACCTTCGCGGTTTACGATGTGACCACGGCCTTCAACACCCTGAACGCCACCCAGTCCCTCGAAGACGCCGCCACCACTCTGAGCCGCAACTGGGCGGTTCAGCCCGCTGATGCCCCGATCGGCGAAGCGACCACCGACGACCAGGGGGTGGCCACCTTTGCCACGCTGCCGGTCAAAACCGGCAGCATCTACCGCGTGTACCTGTTTGCCCAAATCAGCGGGGCCACCGACCTGATGTGGGCCACCCCGACGATCTTTGCGGTGCCAACGGACGCGAAGCGCCAGGCAAGCTACACGCTTTACCCCAAGGCGAGCGGCCTGACGAACACCCTTCAGCTGCCGGATCGTCCCTTGCCAGCACTCGGCAGTGTGCTCAGCCTACCAGGCGGCCAGCCGCTCCAGGGCCGGCTGCGGTTCACCCTGCCCGCCACGCTCGCCGCGGAAATGGGCAACAGCACGCTTGCCCCCACGCAGCTACACCTGCAACTCACCAGCACCAGTGGCTTGGCGCTCGCGTATGACCAGCTCACGCTGACGGCAGATGACCAGCGCCTGCCCGGCGACTGGGCGCAATGGGTTCAAGCCAGCGCGCACCGGCTAACCCTGCTCGTTTCACCGCAGACCACACCGGAAGCGTTCGCGGCGCTGGCGGCCCACGCCGGCCAGCCGGTCACCTTAGCTTACACCGCGCACGTGCAAGCTGGCGCCACCCCGTTTGCCGATCAAAGCACGACCGCCACGCTGACGGTGACCCAGGCTGAGGCCACGCGCACCCTTGAAACGTCAAGCAACGCCATTGAAACCGGCGCCACCCATGTGGTCCTCACTGACGCATTCACGCACCAGCCGCTCAGCGGGGCAAGTTTTTTGCTCCACCGCGCCGATGGGACCCTGGCACAGCAGACTGAGACAGGGTTCACCTGGGTGACCGATGCCGCTCAGGCCGCGGTGCTCCCTGTCACTGCCGATGGCCTGACCCTCACCGACCTAGCCGCCGGCGACTACACCCTCGAAGAAGTGGCCGCCCCCCTTGGTCACGAAATCACTCAGGCTCACACGCCCTTTACCATCGCACCGGGCGCCATTGGCACCGGCCCGGTGCTGACGACCACCATCACGCACGCCCCTGACACCGGCCTGCTCCCGGCAACCGGCAGTATTGCCGCTGGACTGCTTTTGCTCTTAGGCCTCAGCGCCAGCGGCAGTGGCCTCCTGCGCGTCTGGCGGCGGCGCCAGGCATGAGTCGCCGCCGCGATTGGCTCACCTGGGGGCTCATCGGCATCGGCGTGCTCCTATTGAGCTACCCCCTCATCGCCCGCCCCTTGAATGCGCGCCTGACCAGCTGGCGACTCGCCCAGGCCACCCACCAGCTGCAGCAAAATGCGCAAGCCGCGCGGACCGCAGAAGCGGCCGAAAATGCGCGGCTTGCGCAAAACGGCCTGTTGCCCAATGCCCCCGATTTCATCGCGTCGGCCACCCAGGACACTGACCTCGCCAGCCATCTGATTGGGGTCGTCATGATCCCCAAACTGACGCTACAAGTCCCGCTGTACGATCAGACCAGTGCCGCGGCTCTGGCCCGCGGCGTCGGAGTGGTGCCCGGGACCAGCTTTCCACTGGGTGGGGCCAGTCGCCACAGCGTGATCGCCGGGCATAACGGCCTCGTCAACCAGGTGCTGTTCACCCACTTGGACCAGCTCAAGCGCGGTGACCGTTTCAGCATCACCGTTGGGGCCACCACGCGCGTCTACCAGGTTGAGCGCATTCGCACGGTGTTGCCGGCGCAAGCTGATGCACTGACCCTTGAGCCAGGGCGCGACTTGGTGACGCTACTGACGTGCACGCCCTTCATGGTGAATGACCACCGCCTGTTGGTCACCGGCCACCGCGTGCCACTCACCACAGCCGAAAAGCAAGCCAATGCAGCCGTTCCCGAGCGCCAAAGCCAGCGGGTGTGGCTGATCGGGGCCGCTGCAGCCGTCCTCCTGCTACTCGGGAGCTGGCGCGCACGCTGGCGCTACCGTAACCGCAGCTGACGGATCCGGGCAAACACTGCGTCTTCCGTGCGCCGCGCCTGCCAGCCAGCCGTGTGGATCGTGCTGTTCGGCCGATTACGCTTTTCGTAGAGCAAGCCCGGCCAGTACGCGTAACGGCCCGCGTTTTGCGCAACGAAGCTAGCGGTGAACCAGTAGTCTTCGGCGATTGACAGGGTCTCATCGAACCGCAACCCACCGATCGCCGACCGCAAAAACGCTTTATTCCAAACGTAGCCGCCGACCGCCGTGCCGTGATGCGTCACTTGATCAAACATGGCGGCCTGGTCTAACTGCTGCCACCCGGTTTCGTGCGCCGGCAACGCGCGAAACCACCGGTAGCCGACGCTGACCGCAACTACCCCCGGCGTGAACCCCGCCAGCAGTGTCGCGGCAAACGTTGGCGCGATAACATCATCGCCATCAACGAACGCAAGCGCATCCCCAGTGGCGTGCGCCAGCCCATAATTACGCGCGGCCGACACCCCGCGGTGCTGCGCAAACCCGTGAAAATGGGTCGCGGCGTGCTGGTGGGCGTACGTCGCCGCCAATTCGGCCGTGCCGTCAGTGGAACCATCATCGATCAACCAAAGCTCATGGGTCACCGTCTGTTTCGACAGCGCGGCCAGCATCCCCGCAAAGTACGGCCCAAGCTGATACGTCGGCACAATAATTGAAAGTAACATCTCGATCCCCCATTTTTCTGAAAACCTCTGGCCTTCCCCACCGCAAGCAGGTAAACTAATCATGATGATAATATTTGCAAGTCGATACTTGCAGTGGGAGGCAATCATGACTGAAGAACGTACCTTGATCTTGGTAAAACCAGACGGCGTCACGGCCGGCCACGTCGGCGAAGTCCTGACCCGCCTCGAACGGCGGCGCTTTACGCTCAAAGCGCTCAAGGTGGTCCAGGCCACGGGCCAGCAGCTTGCGGCCCATTACGCCCAATTGGTGGACGAACCCTACTACCCTGGCATTGAGCGCTACATGGTGGCCAGTCCACTGGTGGCGATCGTGGCAACAGGCACCGATGTCGTCGAGAGTGTCCGCAAGATGACCGGCCCGACCAAGCCGGAGGACGCCGCCCCGGGCACGATTCGCGGCGACTTCGGCCGCGCCTGGGGCCCCGGTCCGATCCAAAACGTGGTGCACAGCTCCGATTCCGTGGCCAGCGCCGAGCGCGAGATCACCATCTGGTTCCCTGAGCTCGCCGATTGACCTGACGCAAAAAAAGTATGCGATTTCACTAGACGGGTAACCGCATTCATGATACGATACACGATGTCTTGTGTTATCCGTGCTAACGATCTCGCTTTGACAGACAACAATCACGCGCTTCTCGATTCAGGGTCGAGAGGCGCGTTTTTTTGTTTTTCAGCGCCAAGCAACGCGCACACCACGCGCCGAACCAGGGTCAGTGTCGCCCCTTTTGCGCCTAAATGCACGTCATTTGGCTCGCATGACGCGCCAGTTGCGCGTATACTCACAGCAAACACCAAAGGAGCTGAGTCACTTGCATGAGATTCCGAACACGATGGCCGAGGTCAACGCGCTGGTCGCCAAAGCAGCCGCCAATGGCACCCCGACTGATGAGACCACGGTGATCACCACGGGCCTTCAAAACTGGATTCAGGAACTGCTGGACGAAGGGTTTGAAGGAGGCTACCTAACCGCCCGCTTCAGCCCGGCTGGGCTCGTCATCACCGGCATCACCGGCGCGGTGACTTACGCCGACGCCAGCTTCACGAGCCCGGCGTGGGTCACCCGCTTCCAAACGGACCCGCACGGCACGCAGATGGCGCTTCAGACGCACTTGCGGCGGCTGATCGACGCGCACCAGATCACCTTTTAGGAGTCGAGTTACTCGCCTTTTAGCCGACTGCCCGCTAGACTGAAGGCATTCTAGGAGGCGATAGCATGACCAGTTTACCAAGACGTGACCCCGTAGCCGATGCCCTGATGACCCCTGAAAACAGTGCGCTTCTCGTGATCGACTACCAGCCAACTCAGATCGCATCGATCCAATCCATCACGCATCCCTTGCTGGTTCAAAACGTAGGTATGACGATTCAACTTGCCAAGGCCTATCATGTGCCCATCATCTTATCAACCGTGAATGTGACCACCGGCCGCAACAAGGACACGATTGCGCCGCTCAAGCAGCTGCTGGGAGACACCCCCAGTTTGGACCGCACCAGTATCAATGCCTGGGAGGACGCGGAATTTCGCGCCGCCGTTCAGGCCACCGGCCGCACCCACTTGGTGATAGCCGCGCTGTGGACCGAGGCGTGTCTGACGTTTCCGGCCTTGGACGCGTTGCGTGAGCAGTACCACGTCCACCCCGTGGTCGATGCGGTGGGCGGCACCAGCACGATCGCGCACGAAACCGCACTGGCGCGCATTGCCCAGGCCGGCGGCGAACTGACTACGAATGCCCAGTTGGCCTGTGAGTGGCAGCGCGACTGGAACCGCGGCGAGTTCGTGCCGCAATTTGTCGATCTGCTGTTGCAGCACGGGCAGTTCGTCAACTACTGATCACAGCACGCCAAAAGCGGTCTCAGGCAACTGCCCGGGACCGCTTTTTTTGCGCGCTGTTCATTGCGTCGCATGACCGAGGCGCGTACAATACGGGCAATGATTGGAGGATCCTCATGCAAAAACTCAAAGCGCGCCTTGACGCCTTCACCGACGCGATCATCGCCATTATCATTACCATCATGGTGCTGAACATCCCACCGGTGCTTCACGACAGTGTCGCCAACTACCTAACGCTGGGCAAAAGTGTTGGCATCTACCTGATTTCGTTTATTTTCATCGCCAACATCTGGTATCAGCACGCCACCGTGCTCGGCGAAATCGACACCATCACCTACCGGATCCTGCTGCTCGACCTGCTGTTTCTCGCCCCGTTGGCCCTGATGCCTTTGATGACCGACATCATGGCCGTCAACACCACGCGCTGGTCGGTGCTGCTTTACGGCCTAGTGCAGCTCGTGGTCAACTTGCTGTTTCGCGTACTGACACGCGCGGTGCTGCACTTTGAGTACACCGACCGGCAGGAGATGAAGCAGGTCTACACCAAAGTGTACGGCAACTACAACCTGATCCTCGACTTTTTGAGCCTGATCGCACTGGCTGTGGCGCTGGTGTGGCCCACGGTGGCGCTGCTGTTCTACCTCGCCTACCCTGGGCTGATGTTCGTTCTCAGCGCAGAGTCGCGCCAAGAAGTCTCGGACGCCACCGCACTGTCCACCACCCAGCAGCAGGACTACGCCGCCTTGTCGGCTACCGAACGCCGCAATTTTCGCAAGGCGCAAGCCGCGAGTCACCGGCAAGCCCTGGCCAATCAGGCCGCCCAGCCGACCGACCCCGCGCAGCCAACCCGCCCGATGCCAACCGCCTGGGCCCAATGGCTCGACCAAAACGTCGACCCGCGGCGTAACGCCATGGTGCGGGCACGGTATGCACAGGCCACCCCTGAGGAGCAAGCCCGCCTGGCCCATTGGGTTGACGTGCACAAACGCCGCCGCTCAAAGTAAGGTGCGATACAGTGGCGCTAACGCGAGCACAGTCCGGTCAAGCTCGGCGTCAAGCGCCGCCGGGCGGTCAAACCACGCGGACTGCGCGGCAAAGGTGCGACCGATCAGCAGCTCCCCGCGCTGGGTCGCGGTGTAACGCATCTGCACCTGCGTCCAGTTCGCTGCTGTCAGCGGCACGGCGGCAGGCGATGTGTGGTCCCCGCTGAGCGCAAACCCTTCCGGCAGTGCCAATGCCTGCGCCCGCAACGACGCCCAGTCGATTGCCGTTGTCGGCTTCGCCTCACGCAACACCGCCAGCCACAAGAACAGGCGATCCGGCCACAATCCCAGCTCTAAGTGCGGCACCATTTTGTACCCGCGCCGATTGGCCGCCAGCGCGACCCACGTATCCGGCGGTGGGTTCTTGTGCCGCCGCTGATGCTTCGCCACATGCAGCGTTTGGGCCGGCACCCCGGCCTGCGCCAAGGCAATCGCCAAGCGTTGCCCCACCCGCTCGAACTTGGGGTCTACCCGCTGCCGGATGGCTGCGAGCCGCCCCACAAGTGTGGGATCGGCAAACACGGTGAAATCACTTCGGTCAAACATTTGTTGCCCTCCCTATGCTATACTGAGGCCAAATCATCTGGAGGTGCGCATGAGTACACAAGACGATCTGACCCAACACCTGAATAACAGTCTCTACGGTCCCCCGCAAGCCAAGCCGGACGAACGCCGCCACTACCTGGGCTCCTTGCGCGAGCGGGCGGTTTTGTTCATCACCAACGACCAGCTCAAAACCCCGGCGGCCTTGCCAGCCGTCAAGCAGGCGATGGCCGCCCACGCCGGGGACGCCCACTACAAGCTGTTGCTTAACGGCAAGCTGGCCACGACCCTGACGGCGCCATTCATGGCCGCCGCCACGGCGCAGGCTTTTGCTTTCACCCTGATCAATGATGACAATGCCGGCGAAGGGCCCACCGATTGCGGCGCCCTGATCACCAGTGACACCGCCATCAATCAGGCGACGATCACGCTGACCACCCCGACCCCAGACCCGGATAAGCCGGCCGGGTTTTTCGACCGTTTATTCCACTCGTAACACCATGCTAGGCTGCGGCCTAGCTTTTTTCGTGGGTCGCGGCTTCAGCCAAAAGCGCAGTCAGGACTAGCGGCGCCAGGTCCTGCCCTACCCCCACAGTCGGCGTGGCGTGCACCGCCAGGCTCGGCGCCAGGCTGACCGCGGTGATGGCCGCCAGCTCCGGATGCGCGGCCTCAAAGGGCTGGTAGCGGTTGGCTAACACCATGTCCACGGCCACCAATCGGCCGCCGACCGCCGCCGCGGCGCGCGTGGCCAGTTTCTTGTAGCTGGGGTCGATCTCGGCTGTGACCGCCACGCTGACGCCACTACCGGCCTGCGCGTGTTGCCGCAGGCGCGCCTCGTGGCCGCGGCGCACCACGCTGGTGGGCGTGAGTCCCTGCCCGTTCAGCACCGCCTGCGCCGCCGGATCCAAGGTCAACCCCTTGGCGGCCACCAGTGCCGCCACAGTCCGCCGGCCGTCCCCGACAACACTCAGCGGTTCGCACTCCAGCACTGCCAACACCGCCCCGTTCAGGACGAAAAAGCGCGTGGCCGTGCCCGCGATAAACAGCTCGACCAACACGGGGCCAAACGCGGCAGCCGCGCGGTACGCCGCCGTGAATTCGGCCGCCGTGGCCGGCACCGGAAACACGCTGATTCCGGCCCCGCCGTGCCCGCGGTTGGGCTTCACCACCAGACTTTTGCCCGCAAAGCTTGCGTGAAAGTCAGCCAGGGCTGCAGCCTCATCGGTGTAAAGCGCCGCACGCCGAACCGGCAGGCCTGCCGCCCCTAGCAACTGCTTTTGCGCCTGCTTGCTGGCACACACCGCCTGCGTCACCGCACGGTCCAGCCCCGTCAGCGTGCCCGCCTGCACGAACACCTGGTTGGCTGGCGCGGTTAGGGCAACCAGCTCGGCAGTCGCGTCCAGCGTCGTTACCCGCAGGCCGCGCCGGTACGCCGCGCCCACCAGCAGCTGCTGGTCCGCCCCGGCCATTTCCTGGCCTGGCAGGGGCTGATCAAAGCGCCACCCGGTCGCCACCACCGGCGGTACCGCACCGGCCGCCTGCCAGTGCGGCCCCTGCGGCAGTGCGGCTGGGGCACTGAGCATCGCCCACCAGCAGTCGCGCACCCACGCCAAGGCCGCCGCATCAAGGCCGGCCGGCGCAGTGCTCGCCACCACGCCTGCGAGCCGCGCGGCCACGATCGGGCGCTCGGGCGCGACCGGCCCTTGGCGCAGCGCGACTTGCAGCTGTTCGGCCGGTGTGGCCAAGCGGTACGCGATGGCCGGCAAGTGTTGCCCCATCCCAACGGCCAGCTGCTGGTACAGCGTGTTGCGAAACGTCACATAACTAGGCGGCTGCTGGCCGAATGACGCCGTTTCATACAGCCGTTCAAACAGCATCTCCGGCAGCTGCACCTCAACCGTGAACGTGGGCGTCCCGAGTGTCGGTGCGTTCAGGGTGGCTTCAATAGTGGTCAGTTGCGCCACCAGCGCCGCGGGGTCGCTGGTCGCATCCGGCGTCAAGCACACCGATCCACTGTCAGCCTGGACATACGCCCCTGTTTCGGCCACCTGGCCCGGGAAGGCGGCAGTCACTCGCAAAATCGTCTGCGGCCGCAGCGCCCCCAGCCCCAATTCCGTCACCCGTTGACTCAAAGTTGTCATCGCGGTCTCCTCCTATTCTTCATTCAATCAGCGTACCACGTTTTGCATTCCCGTGACGCCCTTGTATACTAGTCATAGTGTTTCTTCTGCCATTGCAGGGGAAAAAGAAAGGACGTGCGATGATGCAACAACCGCTCGCGTTTCGAATGCGGCCCACGAACTTGGATGAAGTGGTCGGGCAAGCGCACTTGGTGGGGCCAGACCAGATCATTCGGCGCATGGTCGCCGCCCACCGGCTGAGCTCCATGATCCTGTACGGCCCGCCTGGCACCGGCAAGACGAGCATCGCCAGCGCCATCGCAGGCGCGACCAAGTACGCCTTTCGCATGCTCAACGCCGCCACCGACACCAAGAAGGATCTGCAGATCGTCGCCGAGGAAGCCAAGATGAGCGGCACGGTTATCCTGCTGTTAGACGAGATCCACCGGTTGGACAAAACCAAGCAGGACTTCCTGCTTCCCCACTTAGAGTCCGGCCGCATCGTGTTGATCGGCGCCACAACGGAAAATCCCTACATGAGCATCCTGCCGGCGATTCGCAGCCGTACCCAGATCTTCCAAGTCTTCCCGCTGACCCCCGCCGACATCGGGGTGGCGATCGATCGCGCGCTGGCCGACCACACCAAGGGCCTCGGCAACTATCCGGTGACGTTGACCGAAGACGGCCGCGACTTTTTACTCAGCGCGACCAACGGCGACCTGCGCAGCGCGCTGAATGCGCTGGAGTTGGCCACTTTGTCGACCCCCGAGCAGGCAGGCCGCATCACCCTGGACGCCACGGTCATGCACCAGTCGCTACAGCAGCGCGCCATCGACGGCGATGTTGACGGCGACGCCCACTACGACCTCATCTCGGCGTTTCAAAAATCGATTCGTGGCTCGGACGTCGATGCCGCCCTGCACTACCTGGCGCGGCTGATCGTCATCGGCGACCTCCCCAGCATCCTGCGGCGGCTGCTTGTGATCGCGTACGAGGATGTCGGCCTGGCCAACCCCCAAACCGCCAGCCGCACGCTGACCGCCATTCAGGCCGCCGAACGCTTGGGTCTGCCCGAGGGGCGCATCCCCTTGGCCAACGCGGTGATCGATTTGTGCCTCGCGCCCAAGAGCAACACCGCGATCACCGCCATTGATGCGGCCATTGCCGATGTGCAGGCAGGTAAAGCCGGCGCCATTCCGGCGGACCTCAAAGACGCCCACTACAAGGGCGCGGCCGCGCTGGGCCACGGCGTCGGCTATAAGTTGCCCCACGATTACCCGAACAGCTGGGTGCGCCAGCAGTACCTGCCCGACAACCTCACCCAAGTGCACTACTACACCCCCAAAACCACCGGCAACTATGAATCGGCCCTGGCGCAGCGGCTCGCCCAGTTGCGCGCCTGGCAGGCTGGGCAGTAGCGCTTTCATTCGCGCCACGGCGCGCTTGCGGTTCAGCCAGTTTCCTTGCACGATCGCCACCGGCGTGCTACCATAAGGTCATGGAAGTTCCCTAAGGTGTTCGCGCTTCCCTACTATCAGTTGACCGAACAGTTTCGAGACCTTGGGACTGGAAGTGGCGGTCGCCGTGCTGTTATCTCACTTAACGGCTAACGTGATCGTCGTCTGGGCCCACTTGCTAATCAGCGGGTTTCAACGATCCGGGAAGAGAACGGCACCATTTAGCCTTTCATAAAGTCATGACTTGGAGTCGGCGCAAATGCCGACTTTTTTTATTCCAGAGCAGAGCAAAGCGCATCTAGCGGAATGACTAGCGAGGGTCAAGTGCTTGGGGCGTACTTGGCCCCGAGTGCTTGACCCTCGCTAGACGCTTCCGCGTTGCTTTGCGGCGCTCGACGAAGACCGGAAAGCAGTAAGCGAGCCGGAAAGTTAGCTGCCAAATACTCGCGATTCAAAGCTCCCGGAAACGCTTGCGCCCGCACTTAGGCGCGAGTGGCGGGATGAATTTGATCAGGTTGTTCGAACGCAGTGAGTTACAACCTGACATGCGTAGAAAGCTCGCACCCTTATGCGCCACGGCGCTCGACGAAGACCGGAAAGCAGTCAGCGTGGCGGAAAGGCCGTCACTAAACTCAGCTGATGAGAAGCCCCTACTAAGCGCCTAGGCCGCGCGTCGCATTGCCTACCATAATGGTGCGACCGCTGGTGGAATCGGCTATAATAAGAGCCATCAATCAATGTACCGCGAAAGGATGCCCCATGATCACTTCTCTGTTTATCTGCTTTGGCTTGCTTCAGTTTATTTTAGCCTTGTACCTGCTCAACCACCGCCACGAAAACTTTTTGACGCTTAAGCAAGTCCCTGACAACGTGCGCCATGACCTGACCTACTTCGCCTTCGCCTTCATCGCCAGTGGGTTAGCCGCCGGGGTCGCGGCCCTGGCCGGAAGCGAAGCGATCCAGATCGTCGCCTTAGTGCTGGCCGCGCTCGTCGCCAGCGCACTGGGCCTCATGTTGCCGAAATATCTGCGCTAGCGGGCTTTGCGTTTCATTTTGCCCCTCAATCGGTTACAATTAAGAAGAAGAGGTGATGGAGATGCTCCAACAATACAAACACATTTTAGTCGCGATCGACGGGTCCTACGAATCCGAACTGGCTTTTCAAAAAGCCGTGGCAGTCGCCAAACGCAACCATAGTGAATTGTTCCTGATCCACATCGTCGACACCCGAGCCTTCCAAAACGTCTCAAGCTTTGACTCCGCCATGGTGGAGCAGGTCACCGAAACGGCCAAGCAGACAATGGACGGCTACATCGAACAGGCGCACAAGGCCGGTCTTGAAGACGTCTCATACACCATCGAGTACGGCGCCCCCAAGACGATCATTGCCCGCGATGTGCCGAAGCAAAAAGCCATCGACCTGATCATGATCGGTGCGACCGGCCTCAATGCCGTTGAGCGCCTGTTGATCGGGAGTGTCACTGAATACGTCACGCGCAACGCGGTGTGCGATGTCTTGGTGGTGCGCACCGACTTGAACAACCAGCCGGCGCTGGCCTCAACCAAAAAACCAAAACCACAAGCCAACGACTGAGTGCCTCGCACTTGACTCAAGGCCCGGCCGCCGCCCTTATTGACGCGATGGCCGGGCCTTTTTCGCCCGTTGACCTGCTTTTACCTGGGCTTGCACGGGCCAGAAAGGAGTTTCTCATGTCCACGATCTATGACTTCACTGTCACCCGCGAAGACGGCTCGACGGTGCCAATGCGCACCTATCAGGGTCACCCCCTCTTGATCGTCAACACCGCCACCAAGTGTGGGCTTGCGCCGCAGTTTGCCGCACTTGAAACCCTTTATCAGGACTACCAGGCGCGCGGCTTTATTGTGCTGGGCTTCCCCTCGGCACAGTTTCACCAGGAGCTCGCCAACGGTGCGGAAGCCGCTACGGCCTGTCGCACCACCTGGGGGGTCACCTTTCCGATGCATGCGCTGATCGCGGTCAACGGGCCGCAGACCGCGCCACTGTTTGCCTACCTCAAGCAAGCCGCACCTGGGGCGGTCGGCGATGCCATCAAGTGGAACTTCACCAAGTTTCTGGTGGATCGCACGGGCCACGTGGTCAGTCGCAGTGCCCCAACCACGGATCCGTTAACGTTGCGGCCCGCAATTGAAGCCTTGCTGGCTTAACGCATCCAAAAGCGCTAAGCCAGCTTAACGGCGCCGAATGCACACAACGGCTCGCTAAACTGGCCAAATCAAATGGCGCCCCGGTCAGCCCATGTATGGGTTTGACCGAGGCGCCGTTTGTTTGGGTGCAACTGCATGTTACCTGAGCCGACATGTCATGCGCTTGCGAGGTCAGCTTCCAGCAACTGCACCAGGGTCTCGCTTTGCGTCACCCGAGCCAGTGCCAGTGCGATCTTGTACATGTCCGGCGCGGTGGCATCGCTGATCTTGGCCAACGCCCGGGCACGAAGCGCGTACAGCTCGTCCAGCAAAAACAGACTATCGTGCTTCACCGCGATGGCGATCCCGTTTTGGACGTGTTGCAACACGCCCGTGTACTCGCCCAGCTCGAAATAGATCCGCGCGATGTGCCAGAAAATCGTCAGCTCGATATCCAGGTAGCGACTCTCCGTGAGCGGGATCTGCTTGAGCAGCTTCATCGCCTCATCGATATACACGCGGGCCCGGTCAGTGGTGCCCTTTTCGGCATAGGCCAACCCCAGGCCGAGGGTAGCCATGATGGCGGGCAGGTCACGGTAGTTCGTCGTCAGCGGGTTGAGCACGCGGCCGAAGTAGTAAATGGCCTCGTCCTGGTCACGGTTGACGAACAGCTCGACCATGCCTTCGTAGTAAAAGTACCGCTTTGTGTCTTCCTCGCTGGTCAGCCGCGACTGGCGAATCTGGCCCAGCTTCTCGGCGGCGTCCTTGTAATCGCCGTGACGAATCAGGCCATCGATCTCGTTGAGTGCGCGTTGCAAGTGGTTATGGTTCTCCACCACGATGTCATCCAGCGAAATCCCCAATCGATTGATCAACCGTAACAGAATATTCATGCTTGGCACTTTGTTTCGCTTTTCGATCAGGCTGATGGTGGCTTGCGTACAGATGCCCTTGGCCAGTTCTGCCTGCGAAAGGCCTTTTAGCTTGCGGAAATAGCGCACCTTCTCACCCAATATGCGAAGTGCCGGCTGCGTCTTTTGCATCAGTTCACTCTTTTTTTTGGCCACATGGCCAGTTGCTTACACACTCTTTTCCATAACGATATTATACTTAAGATTATGATTTTTGGCTACTTTTCACACAAGTTAGCTTTTTTACAAGATAATATAATAATACTAATCCTTACAAATTAATGTGAATAAAATTTCAACAATTACATCAAAACAGCGAGGTGACTTGTCATCACCTCGCTGTTTCTTTGCGCTAATGTTATTTTATCCTTCACATTGTGTCTCATCGCCCTGTCATGACAGGGCGGCAACCACACCCGAGGCTCTCATGAATCGGTGCAACTTTTTTTGCGGCGGGGCTCAATACAGGTCGATGATCTTCTGCAGGTAGTCCACCACCAGCTTCGGCAGATCGCCGCGCATCAATAGGGCCTCGAGCAACCGACTGCGGTTGTACCAGCGGTTCCAAAACGCCAAGTTCTCCTGCGGGCGCACGTCCTTCAGGCGGCTCTGCCAAGCGGTCAGACACATCACCTGAGCCTGTGCAAACAGCGGGTGCTTCACCGCCAGGTTGACCAGGTAACCGGCCACGCGCTGGTCTTCCCCAAACACCAGCGGATCATCGCAGTGCTGCCACCCCTCAAACACCGCCGCCATCAGGAACACTTTTTCACCGCGGGTCAGCAGGGGCACCTGGGTCAGCTCATCTGCGAGGTTGGCGATGTGCGTGTAGGCATGGCCCCAGCCGGCGTCTTGCACGTAGCCGCGCCCGTCACGTTCCAGCAGGATGTAGGTCACCAGGTTGATCAGCAGGGCCTGGTAATCGGCCTGGGTCAGCAAGTGGTAACGGTTCATGTCCGCATACACCAGCCCCGACAACAGCATCACCGCAAAGCTTCGGCCAAACAGCGCGGCGCTTTGCGGCTCCAGGATGTGGTTGAACAGCAAGTCCGGTGCCTGCAGCTGCGTGAACAGCATGCGCACCTGCGTCGGGGTGAACGCATCGGCCTGAAACAGGTCGCTGAGCAGGAAGAACACGCCCTTGTCGCGCACCGCCGGATTGCGACTGGTCAGGTGCGTCAGCAAAAAATCCAGCTCCTCATCGCTGACGCTGGCCAGTTTGGCTTTTTTGACGCGCAGGCTGATGGTCTGAATGCGCGCTAACGCCCGAATGTCGTCACTCGGCAAGATGACCGGGGTGGCGGCCTGCCGCGGGGCAGCGGCTCGCAGCGCCGCCAGCGCAGCCGGCAGCTTGGCAAACACCTTACCTGCCAACAAGTCCTGGCGCAAGGCCGCCACCTGGCCGCGCACCTGCGTGATTTCGTCTGTCATCATCATGCCTTCTCTCTGATTCAGTCGGTTATAGGAGGATCGGTCGGGTGATCTTGGCCGTTGGGTGGGCCAGCACCCACCCGAAGTCGTCGGCGTGCGCATCGCGGCGGATGCGCACGCCGGGCTGGGCCATGACCGTGAACGGGTAGTCGTGCGCCAGCGCCTGCTGCAGGTAAAAATTGATCATCGCCTGCGTCATCAGGCCATTCAAATAGACCCGGTAGCCGGGGTAGCGCGTCAGCACCTGGTCCAGCAGCTGCGCGATCCGCTCGTCATGGAGCTGGCGAATCGTGACCGCCATCGCGACGCGCTCGCGAAAGTTGCCCAAGAAGGCCCGCTTCTCATCCGGCTTGATCGTCGGAATCCCCAGCGCCTTCGCCTTGATGAACGCGTTCAAATCCTCTGCCATCATGAGCCCCCCCTTTTAGTTGTCCTCATTATACCAAAAACCAAGGCGGAACACGCTGACCGTCTCGAATGTTCAATTTCGACCGTCCAACGGCTGGCTGCCAGGCACTGAATGCGAGCGAGCGCGGTGAAAACAAGGCACCCCGCAAAACCGCAGACCGGTTCCGTGGGGTGCCTGATGATAATTTGCGGCGCAATGCCTTAACCGACCGAGCCGTCCATTTCCATCGAGATCAGGCGGTTCAGCTCCACGGCGTACTCCATCGGCAGTTCCTTGGTGAACGGCTCGACGAAGCCCATGATGATCATCTCGGTGGCCTTGGCCTCGGGGATGCCACGGCTTTCCAGGTAGTACAGCTGTTCCTCTGAGACTTTTGAGACCTTGGCCTCGTGCTCCATCGCCACGGTCGGGTTGTGGATCTCGTTGTACGGGATCGTGTCGGACTTGCTCAGCTCGTCCATCAGGATGGTGTCACACTCGACATGGCAAAAGGCGTTCTCAGACTTCTTCGTGAAGCGCACCGTGCCCCGGTAGTCCACGCGGCCACCGTCCTTGGCGATCGACTTGGAAACGATCGAGCTCGACGTGTTGGGCGCATTGTGGATCATGCGCGCGCCGTTGTCCTGATCAACGCCGGACCCGGCCACGGCGATCGACAGCATCGTGCCGTGCGCCCCGGCCCCATCGAGATAGACGCTCGGATACTTCATCGTCGTTTTGGACCCGAGGTTGCCATCCACCCATTCCATCGTCGCGTTTTGCAGGGCCTGCGCGCGCTTGGTCTCAAGTGAAAAGACGTTTTTGGACCAGTTTTGGATGGTGGTGTAGCGGCAATAGGCGTCATCTTGCACGAATACTTCCACCACCGCGGCGTGCAGCGAGTCGCTGGAGTAGTTCGGCGCTGTGCACCCTTCCACGTAGTTGACATGCGCGCCAGGGGCGACGATGATCAGTGTGCGTTCGAACTGGCCGGTGTTTTCCGCGTTGATGCGGAAATACGACTGGATCGGCACATCGGTTTGCACGCCCGCTGGCACGTAGATGAAACTGCCACCGGACCAGACGGCGCTGTTCAGTGCGGCGAACTTATTGTCGCTGGGATGCACGAGGGTGCCAAAGTACTGGCGCACTAGGTCTGGGTACTCCTTCAGCGCGGAGTCCATGTCCATGAAAATGATGCCGAGCTTGTCGAACTCATCTTTCATGTTGTGGTAGACCACCTCGGACTCGTACTGTGCCGAGGCCCCGGCCAGATACTTGCGCTCCGCCTGCGGCACGCCGAGGCGATCGAAGGTGTTCTTAATGTCTTCCGGCACCTCCTCCCAGCTGCGGTAAGTCTTATCCGTGGCCTTTTGGAAGTACAGCATGTGGTCGAGGTCAAGGTCAGACAGATCCGGCCCAAACGCCGGCATCGGCAGCTTCCGATACGTCTGATAGGCGCGCAGGCGGTAGTCGAGCATCCACTCCGGCTCCCCTTTTTCGCGCGAGATCGTGCGCACCGTGGCTTCCGTCAGTCCGCGCCCGGTGGAGAACACCGGCTTGATATCGTCCTTGAAGTCCGCAGGGTTCTCCGTGGTCAAAAAGTCGATGTCCGCGGCGACCTGCTCGTTGTTTTTGGTGTTTTTGGTTTCAGTCATTGTGTTCACCTTCCGTTAGCGCTTGAGAAGCAGCTTTCCAGGCCAGGGTCGCGCATTTGATGCGGGCGGGAAACTGGTGCACCCCGCTCAAAATTGCGGCATCACCCAGCAGGTCGGCATCTGGCGCGGTGCCATCGATGACCAGCTGCGAAAACGTCTGGACCATCTGCTGCACCACCGCCGGCGTTTGCCCGATGATCTGATCGGTCATCAGGCTCCCAGAGGCCTGCGAAATCGTGCAACCACTGCCGGCAAAGGCCGCGTCCTGCACCACCCCATCCGCCACCCGCAACTGCAGGGTCAACACATCCCCACAGCTGGGGTTGCGCACCGTGATCGTGTGCGTCGGCGCCGCCAGCGTGCCGTGGTGCCGCGGGTGATTGGCCTCGTCGAGGATCACCTGGCGATAGAGCTGATCAAGTTTAGTCAGTGCCAAGAAAATACCCCCTTGCCTCAGCCACAGCCGCCACCAAGCGCGCCACGTCTGCCGGGGTGTTGTACCCGGCAAAGCTCGCGCGCACCGTGGCCGGCACCCCAAGGCGGGCCATCAGCGGCTGCGCGCAGTGGTGCCCGGCGCGCACCGCCACGGCCTGCTCATCCAAAAACGTCGCCAGATCGTGCGGGTGCACGCCGGTGAGGGTGAAGCTGACAATTCCTAAGCTGTTGGCGGTGCCGTACAGCTGAACGCCTGGGATCTGGGTCAGCCCAGTGCGCAGCGCCGTGACCAGCTGAAACTCGCGGGCGCGCACGGTGGACCAGTCCTGCGCCTGCAGGAACGTCAGCGCGGCGCTGAGGCCGTAGACGCCGGCGATGTTGGGCGTGCCCGCCTCAAACTTCAGCGGCACCGGCGCCCAGGTCGACCGAACGTCCGTCACCTCATCGATCATCTCACCACCGAACTGCACCGGCGGCATCGCGTCAAGCAGCGGCAGGCGCCCGTAGAGCACGCCGATACCGGTGGGCCCGTAGACCTTGTGGCCGGAAAAAGCAAAGAAGTCCGCGCCCAGCGCCTGCACATCAACGGGCATGTGCGGCACGCTTTGGGCACCATCCACGACAACGACCCCACCCACGGCGTGCACCAAGTCGGCCAGCTGCCGCACCGGCACGAGGCCGCCTGTCACGTTGGTCACCTGCGCCAGCGCCAGAATGCGCGTGCGCGGTGTGATCAGCTTGGCCACCGCGGCCGGGTCCGTGTCGCCAGTTGCCGTCACCGGGGCCACGACAAACTTGGCCCCCACGCGGACCGCCAGCTGTTGCCAGGGGATGAAGTTGCTGTGGTGCTCGGCGGCGCTGACCAGGATCTCATCGCCGGCGCGCACCGTTTGCGGCCCGAAGCTTTGGGCCACCAGATTCAGGCTGTCCGTGGTGCCGCGGGTGAAGACGATTTCTTCGGCCTGTGCCGCGTTCAAAAACGCCGCCACCTGCTGGCGAATCGCCTCGTAACGCTCAGTCGTCGCAAACGCGAGCCGGTACAGCCCGCGGTGCACATTGGCGTTCTCGTTCACATAGTAGTCTTGCAGCGCATTCAGCACGACCTGAGGCTTTTGGCTGGTCGCTGCAGAATCGAGGTACACCAAGTCGGGGTGCGCCGCAAAAAACGGAAATTGCTCACGCATAGGCATTCACCAAGGTTTCATCGATCGTCTTAAAGAGCTCCTGTTTGAGCGTCGGGTCCGTGATCTCGGCCAACCCGGCTTCCAGGAAACCGCGGATCACCAGCCGTGAGGCGAGCTCAAGCGACAGCCCCCGGCTCATCAGGTAGTACAACTGGGCCTTGTCGACGCGGGTGACTGAGGCGGCGTGGCCCGCGGTCACATCGTTTTCGTCAATGAGGAGGATCGGATTGGCATCGCCGCGCGCCTTTTGCGCCAGCATCAGCACCCGGTTCTCCTGCTGATTGTCGCTGCCGCGCGCACCTTGAACGATGTGACCGATGCCGTTAAAAATCAAGTGGGCCGCGCCAGTGATCACACCGCGCTGATTGATGTGACCAACCGACTTGCGCGCGCGATTGGTCATCGCGGTCGTGTAGCCGATGTGCTGCGCGCCGCTGGCCAGCACCCCCACATTGACAGTCGCCTGCGCGCCGGTGCCCACCAAGTCGGTGGTGATCAGACTGGCGCCGGAGTTCTGGCTGAACCCGGCGATTGTCCAGTTGAGCGTGGCGTCCGCCCCGACAGTGGCCGTGCGCTGCACCAGTGCCGTTTTGGCCGCAAAGGCATCATACGTCAGCCAGCTGACCGTTGCGCCGGCCCCAAGCGTCAGCCACACGCCGACGCCAAGCATCGTGCCCGCGCTTTTCCAGGTTTCTTGCAACACCACATGGGCGTTTTCGCCGACGTGGATGGTGACGAGGCCGCCAGCGGTCGCCGGACCGGTGAGCAACACCGGCGTTTCACTGGTGAAGCCAGCGGGCACCTCAATGTGCGTCACCGGCTGACCGTCTTGTAACAACCACTGATCGAGCGTCGAAGTCGTTGTGGGGGCCGGACCGGCTGTCACCGTCACAGAGGTCGGTGCACTGACGGTCACGGCCGCCCCGGCGTCTTTGACCTGCTTCAGGTAGCGCGCCAGCGGGATCTTAGGCGTGCTCGGCGTTGGGAACTCAGGCATTCGGCTCACCCGCCTTAAGGTGACTGTAGCCCGTCTTTTCCAGCTCCTTGGCCAGCTCAGCGCCACCGGTTTCGATGATCTCGCCGTCTTTCATCACGTGCACGAAGTCCGGCACGATGTAGTCCAACAGACGCTGGTAATGCGTGATGATCAGGCTCCCAAACTCAGGCCCGCGCTGAAGGTTCACGCCCTTGGCCACGATGCGCAGCGCATCGATGTCCAGCCCGGAGTCGATTTCGTCCAGCAGCGCAAACTTCGGCTGAATCATCATCAGTTGCAGGATCTCGTTGCGCTTTTTCTCCCCACCGGAGAAGCCTTGGTTCAAGTAGCGGTCGGCCATGTCGGCCGGCATCTCCAGCGTGGCCATGGTCGCGTCCAGCTGCTTGAGAAATTGCATGATGGGGATCTGGTCGTCGTCTGGACGGCGGGCGTTGATGGCCGCACGAATGAACTCGGCGTTGGTCACGCCGGCGATTTCAGCCGGATACTGCATGCCCAAAAACAGCCCGGCGCGCGCCCGTGCGTCCACCGGCAACTCAAGCAAACTCTGGCCGTCCACCAGGATATCCCCTTGGGTAACGAGGTAGCGCGGGTTGCCCATGATGGTTTCTGCCAATGTCGATTTACCGTTCCCGTTCGGTCCCATCAGCGCGTGGATCTCGCCGGTTTTGACCGTCAGGTTCACCCCACGCAGGATCTCGGCATGGGCCGGTTCATCTTTCACTTTAACGTGCAGATCCTTGATTTCTAAAGTACTCATTCGATCGCCTCCACTGTTCCGATTCGGTCACACGGACCGCTCGTGTCCATTGTACGGCATCCACCGCGCCGTGACAAACGCTTCCAAGTACAGCTGATGCACCGCTTCTCGCCGCCAAACCGCCAGAATAAGACAGTCCGCCAAGGTACACTGACACACGCAAAAAATCGCCGACCAGCGGCGATTTTGACGCTCAATGGTGGAGCGTTGTCCCGATGACCTCAGTGTGCCCGTCTTGAAAGGCGAACACCGCCCCGAAGTGCGTTGGATCAGCCAGCCAGCCTGGGATCGGGGCGCCGTGGAAGAACAGACGCTTGGCCTCCAGCTCCCCTTGGATCGAGTCCTTGGTGAACACGGTGACCCCCGCCAGCTCCGTCTGCAGCGGATACCCCGTGCGCGGATCCATCAGGTGGTGGTACTTCTTGCCGTCCTTGACTAAGAAGCGCTCGTAGATGCCACTGGTGACGGCGGACACCGCCGGCAACAGCGTGGTGCCCAGATCCGTGTGGCGCGCACGCCCCGGATCTTGAACCCCGATCACCCACAAGCCGTCTTCACGGCGCGGTGAATCCCCGACGAACAGGAGGTTGCCCCCCAAGTCGATGATCCCTGCCTGCACCCCGTAGGCGCCCCACAGCGCGCGGATCTGGTCGGCGATGTAGCCCTTGGCGATGCCGCCGAGGTCCAGTTCCATGCCGGGATGCGCCAGGCTCACACTGTGCGTGGCCGCGTCCAGCGTCACCCCTTCCGGATCGCTGAGCGCCAGCCGGGCCGCAATGGCCATGTCGCTTGGGACATTGGCGCCGTTGAAACCGATTTTCCACAGCTTCACCAGTGGGCCGATCAGCGCGTTGAAGCCATAGTTCGCCTGACTCGCCGCGACGGCCTGCTGGATCAGGCGAAAGGTCGCGCTGGACACCACCACCGCCGCGTGACCGGCCGCGTGG
The DNA here is from genome assembly GCF_003946115.1 of Lacticaseibacillus daqingensis. Taxonomy (GTDB): domain Bacteria; phylum Bacillota; class Bacilli; order Lactobacillales; family Lactobacillaceae; genus Lacticaseibacillus; species Lacticaseibacillus daqingensis. The sequence continues at coordinate 163,974 of NZ_RHOH01000004.1, forward strand.
TTGACCGACATTACCTCGGACGCCGGCCGGTTGACGGTCAGGCGGTCCTCCTCGCGGTTGATCAGCACTGCGGCGGCATCCAGTGCCGCATCATCTGCTTCCCCAAAGACGGTCAGGTTGATGCGCGTGCCCAACGCGTGCAGGGTCAAGTCTCGCCGTGTCGTCATCTTACAGGTCGTAGTTGAACGGACCCGGCTTGCTGGCATCCGCTGGGGCCTCGGAAGCGCCGGTGGAGGCATCAGCCTTCGGTGCCGGGGCTGCTTCTTCCTCGGAGGCCCCGGTGGAGGCATCGGCGACTGGCGCTGCCTCTTCCTCAGACGCACCCGTGGACGCATCGGCTGCTGGGGCTGCTTCTTCTTCGGACGCCCCAGTAACGGCATCGGCTGCCGGCGCCGCTTCCTCTTCAGACGCGCCGGTGGACGCATCGGTCCCGGTCTTGCCATCTGCCTTGGACGCCCCGGTGGACGCATCAGACCAGCCACCGTTCTCGTAGGCGGTCAGAATGGCTTCAACGCTGCCGGTGAATTCGATGGTACCCAAGTACGCGCCGTCTTCATCGCGCAGCGCGTAGTACTGGATGAACACGCGGTGGCCGTGCATCATCAGCGGCCGCGCGACAAAATCACGGGAGCCATCCTTGAAGCTGTCGATGATCTTAGACACGATCGGCCAAGCTTTGGCGGGGTGGCAGTCCTTGACGTGTTCGCCGAGCGCCTTGGGCGAGCGCACGTGCTCGCGGTTCGGCTTGTTGGAGAACCAGGAGAAGTGATCGGTGTGGTCGATCAGGTCAATTTCAAACGGAATGGTGCTGAAAATCTGCTGGACTTCGGTCAGCGTCAGCCGGCCGGTGGCAAAGTTGATGTAAGCCCCATCAAATTCTGGTTTAGTCATGGTAGTTCCTCCTCTGAGTGTTCATTCAAAGCGGTTGCGCGGCCTTCCCAAGTCCGCTATGCTGGACTGAGGAGGTGGGCACCGTGTTACAGACAAATTCAGGGACCCAACCGGTCACATTAGACCTCGTCCCAATGCTGGCGGCAGGCACCGCATCGCGGGTCCCGTTCGCCATTTTACAAAATCGCGCCGACTGCCTCATGCAGCTGCCGGGGCGGCCGGTCACGCTGAAGGTTGGCGATATCGCGTTGATCCGCGCGTCAACCGCCGTGACCTTAGCGCCGCTGACCGCGGGCCAGGCGCTGGATGCGCGCTTATTCCAGTTACCCATCGCCACCGACTCGGGCTTTGGCCCCAACGAGTTGATCAGCTCCATGCTGACCACGATGGACGATGCACACATCGTGTTTCGCCGCATCGATCACCGGCTGACGAATGGCTACTGCGATCAGCTGGCGCGCTTGGCCGAAGCAGCGCCACAGGACGCGCTGTTGAGCTATGAGCAAGGGATGCTCGCCCACCTGTTGCTGACAGAGCTGTCCCGCTCGGACCTCAACGCGATGATGATCATCGAATCTGATTTTCCGGAAACCGACTTGCGCCGGACCCCGAAGGCCCGCCAAGCAGGCGTCATCCTTAACTATATCATGACCAACATCGCCACGGTCACCCTGCAAGGGGCGGCCGCCCATTTTGGCTACGAGCCCAATTACTTCTCACGCCTGTGCCACCAGCTGTTTCAAAAACCCTTCTCCGAAGAGGTGCGCTTCATCCGGATGAACCAGGCCAAGAAGCTGCTGGAGCTGACGCCGCAAAGCGTCAACGATATCGCCTTTGCGCTGGGCTACAAGAACCCCGCCAACTTCGATCATCACTTCAAGGCATACACCGGGCAGACGCCCTCCGAGTTCCGGCGGGCGGTTCAAGCCCAGCCGTTGCACTGACCCTTGCCGGCAAACGCCCACCGCATCCTGCGGTGGGCGTTTTGCGCGTCAGGCCATGGCGGCGCTGGTTGCCGTCAGCGCATGGATGAACCGCAACTCGACGGCATGCGGGCCCATCGGCAAGCCCAGCACACGCGGCGCTATCACGACCGCCGTGGTCATCGTCCCGTCTGCCAGCCTCACCTGGTAGCAGCCATTAGGAGGTAACTGCTGCGCGATGAAGGGCACCATGGCATCGCCTGACGCCGCTAGCGCCACCTGATACGGGTGACCCAGCAACTGTTCGGCGGTGCGCAATTGACCGGTGGCGATCAGATGGCGAATGCGCGTGGAAGAGACCTTTTGCTTGCCGGCGTCCAGCTCGGCCACCACGGTCGTTGTGAAGCGGCCGGCGGCTAGCGCTGGCAACGTGTCAACAGAGGTCGTCCCACCCCTGCCGAACGTGTAATCAAACCCTGCGACCACGTGCTTGGCGCCGAGGCGCACCAGAAAGTCATCGACGAACGTCTGTGGGCTTAAGCTTGCGAAGGAGCGTGTGAAGCGCACGACGTACAGGCGATCGACGCCCAGGGCCGCCATCAAGTCGGCTTTTTGGCCGATCGTGGTCAGGTAGCGAAAGGTCTGGTGATGACTGGGAAACACGGCTGACGCGTGCTGGTCGAAGGTCATCACCGACAGCGGCAGGTGCGCCTTTTGGGCGATCGTCCGGGCGGTCTGGATCACCCGTTGATGGCCCATGTGTACGCCGTCGAAGAAGCCGAGCGCGAGCACGCACGGTGCGCTTGGGGTCAGCGTTTGAATGCTGTCGGGATCGAGCGTGATCACTTCCATGCGTGGCGGCCTCCTTTAGGTTACTTGTTTTTCTTGCTGCTTTTCTTGTTCTTAGTGGCAGCCACCCGCGCGGTTTCGATCTGCGCATCCTTGGCTTCCTTCAGGAAAGCGCGGAGCGGCCGAAGCGCCTGAGCGTCGTACTTGGCCACGAATTCATCGATCTGCTTTTGATCCTGGTACGCCGGGTCGAGGAACATGTGCTGCGTGGTGAATGGCATCTTGTGGGTCAGCTTAACGTCGATGACCACAGGCAATGCCGTGTTCTTGGCGTCGTCGATGGCGGCCTGAAATTCTGCCTTATTGCGCACCGTGTACGCCTTGGCACCCATGCCTTCGCCGATCTTCGCCCAGTCGGTGTCCGGAATGTCGACCCCGGACAGTGGCTGGTGGGAATCGTCGCGCTGCTCAGCTTCAATGAAACCCAGCGTGGCGTTGGAGAAGACCACGTTGATGATGTGCAAGCCGTACTTCACTTGCGTCAAAATCTCTTCGCAAAGCATCGCGTACGCGCCATCACCGCTCAGGCTGTAAACGTCGCGGTCTGGGTAGAGCACCTTCGCGGAAATTGCGGCTGGCAGGCCGTAACCCATCGTCGCGTACTTCCCAGAAGTGCTCCACTTTTGCGTGTGCTTGATGTCGATCAGGCGCTCGAAGTTGATGTTCACGTTGCCGACATCAACGGCCCAAACGGCCTTGTCTGAAGCGGTCTTGTTCAGCACGTCGAAGATCGGTTCTGGGCGCACTGGAGATTCCGTGGAGTCCTTGAAGCTATCCTGCCACTTGACCCAGTTCTTCTTGTTTTCGATAGACGCGGTGTACAGCGGGGTCGCCTCGCGTTCCTTGCCGGCCTTGTAGATGGCCTTCAGGGCTTCCTTGCTGTCGGCGAGGATAGCCACGTCGTTGTGGCGCCGCTTGCCCAGCTTCGTGCCTTCGATATCGATCTGGATGACCTTGGCGGATGGGTTGAAGAGCAGGCTAGCGAATGGGACGTCGTTACCGACCCAGAGGATCAGGTCCGTTGCCATCGCCAGCTCAACGCCAGGCTTTGGTGCCACACGGCCGGTGGACCCCAGGTAAGCCGGGTAGTCTTCATCCAGAATACCCTTCGCCAAAACGGAAGAGATCATCGGCATCTTGAACTTTTCGGAGACCTTGATCAATTGCTTGCGCGCGTGCTTGGCTCCGAGGCCGAAGTAGATGATCGGGCCCTTGGCCGCGGCGATCAGCTTCACGGCTTCGTCGATGCGAACCGGGTCTGGCTTGATCGCGTAAGGTTCGATCTGGGTGTTCGCGTTAGAGACATAGTTATCCTTGATCTGTGCCCAGCCGAAGTCCTTCGGGATGGTGACAACCGCAGGACCCTTCTTTTCGTAGGCTTCCTGGATGGCTTCGTCGATCACCTTTGGCAGGCTTTGCGCCGTCATCACGGTGCGGTTGAAGACGGCCACGTCATTGAAGATCGGCTCTTCGTTCATCGCCTGGAAGAAGTCGATGTTCATGTTCTTGGATGGGACCTGCGCCACGATCGCCAGAACTGGCACGCGATCGATCTTCGCGTCGTACAGGCCGTTCATCAAGTGAACCGCGCCCGGGCCGGCGGAACCGAAGCAGACCCCGATTTTTCCTGAGAACTTCGCGTCAGCCGCAGCGGCCAAGGCCCCTGCTTCTTCATGCCGCACCTGGATGAATTTGATCTGATCTTTTTGGTTGTACAAAGCGTTCATCGTGGAGTCAAAAGAACCACCAGGATAACCGTAGATGTGATCAACGCCCCAAGATTCGATGACCTTGAGGACTGCATCTGAGCCGCTAATTGTCTGTGCCATAATGAGCCTCCTGTGTGTGTTTCACCTTATCAGCCAAACTGATACTATGGTTGAGTTTGTGCGAGCGCTACCACCGAGTTCGCTGGAACCGCTTTACAAGTGCTAGTCTATGCCCTTATGCGACTATTCACCATATCTGATTCTATCCTGTTTGTGCCACAAAACTGACAAAACTGTATCATTTTGTGAACGGTTACACGAAACAGTGCTGCTAAGCGCCCACCCTCACGCCTTTTTATTACGCCAACTAAAAAGCCGTGTCAACTGACACAGCTCGACACGCGCACGTGAACACGCAAAAGATAGATTCAACCAACACCACGAGCGACAAAGTCCGCCAACACCTGCCGGTAGCGCGGCACCATCGGCTCAGGCAGTCGATCCAGGGCCACCCATCGTAGCGCCAACGTCTCTGCGTCCGCGATGATCGGCGTGCCCGTCACGCTGGGCACTACATACGCTACACTCACACTGTAAAACAGGTCGCCATTCGGGGCCGTTCGCAGCTGATCGCCGCCGTACACCCCCAGCAGCGTGAACGTGGCCGGATCCAGTTGCAGGCCCGTTTCCTCCCAGGCTTCGCGCACCAGCACCTGCGCCGGGGTCTCCCCCAGCTCCATCAGGCCACCAACCAGTCCCCACCGCTTGGCCAGCTCATTGCGTTGCTGAAGTAACACCTCACCGCGTGGGTTCAAAATGACGCCACAGCTCCCACACAGGATGAGGGGACGGTGGCCGATGTCGGCGCGGAGATCGGAGACATAAGTCATCAGAAACACCTCCCTTGGCTTAATCTTAGTTAAGAATGCTGCATTCGCCAAGTCTTCTTTGTTCGTGAGTCAATCTAGGAAAACTTTCATTCCGAATCGTTTAATCAATCGCACTGCATTAGAATCAGCCTTCATTATCTAGATTGTCGATTTAAGACATATTGTTTCTACCTATAGGCGTAATTTATCCATGCATGGCATTAACAAATCCTGACACAATATTTTCCCTGTATCAACTTTGCATCATTGTGATATAGTTTTACTGGTATCGCTTCATTATTGTCGTTACATTATGATCTTCTTATTACCATTAACAAGACTGAGCAAAAAGCATGTTGCTTTTAATTCGCGATGGAAAAGCGTCCAAATACTGATGACGGTAAAAGCTGAAACATACTTTGGAGGAAATAATATGGCAAAGCGCGTTCATGATCAAAAACCTAAAAAACCAATTTACAAGCGCATTTGGTTCTGGGTTTTAGTCGTTTTCATCTTAATCGGGGCGTCAGGCGCACTCGGCGGTCGCGGAGATGATGACAAGTCAGCATCTAAGGAGAGCGAGAAGACGTCACAGGCAACAAAGAAATCAAGCAGTTCAGAGGCTGTCACTAGTTCTTCCAAGAAGGAAGTAACAGAATCATCTCAACCCAAGGTATCCGCTGAGTTCTTGAGTGCGCTCGTGCGCGCAAAGTCCTATTCAAGCGTGATGCACATGTCGAAGCAAGGCATCTATGATCAGCTCACCGCCGAGATGGGCGACCAGTTCTCTGCTGAGGCCGCGCAGTACGCCGTGGATAACCTCAAGGCAGACTACAACGCGAATGCCTTGAAGAAGGCCAAAGACTATTTTGATCAGCAAAACATTTCCAAAGCTGGCCTTTACAAACAACTCACTGCGGCTCAAGGCGAAAAATTCACAGCCGCTGAAGCGCAATACGCGGTTGATAATCTGAAGGTTGATTATAATCAGGCTGCTTTGAAAAAGGCAAAGGATTACCAGAGTCAAATGCAGATGTCGCCTGACGGGATCAAAGACCAACTAACATCTTCTTATGGCGAGCAATTCACGGCAGAAGAGGCACAATACGCGATTGATAACCTTAACAAATAGTCTTCTAGTCTCGTTTTGAGAGCCATCGCTCAAAAGACCACGCGTACGTACAATTATTTTCGAGGACAGTACACCAGCTTACCGGTGCATCCAACTTTCTATCTTATGCTTACACCTAACAAGCCGGAGCTGAAGTCAATCATTAAAAAAGCACATCTTCCGTTGTGAAGGTGTGCTTTTTGGGGGTACTAGATTCAAGAAGGCCAGAATCACCTGCAGGCATAGAAATTTCGTCGATTTATTTACACCGCAACCAGCTTTTCTATGCCCTCTGAGAGCTAAGTTTGACGCTCAGAGGCGTAGAGGCCCTCGTTAGAAAGCACACTTTAATAGCTCAAAAATCGACTCTCGCGTGCCTTGTAGCTGTTATATGATCACGCTAAACGTTTGACTACCAACGCGAACGACTGTGAAAACTGTGTCGATGATGGCTTCCTCGTATGTCCGAGGAGAATGACCTGTCTCCTCATCATGAACAATCAATCCCCCGTCGGTCACCAAATTACTCTTTTGCCAGTTTGGCGACGGCCTCATAAACTTGCTTGTCATTAAGTACGGTTGCGAGTGATTGGCTAACCGCCTGCGCCGTCAAGTCCTGCCGGGCAAGATCAGCGCTTTGACTAATCTCTTTTTTAGCTTCATCAGAAATCATCACTTCAAATGTCATTGTCTTGCCTCCTTGAGCGTTTATTATCCCGAACTATTTTACTTGATCAATCGCACCGATTAAAGCCCCTGTTGGTTGCTCTGATTTCTGTATTTTGCTAAAAGGTCTCCAGAACGTTCACAATTCGCGAACGTTTTGGAGACCTTTAAAGTGTCCTCAAGCCTTAAGCTTCTTCGTACCACGTGTAGTGATAAATCCCCTCACGGTCAGTCCGCTGATACGTGTGGGCGCCGAAGTAGTCGCGCTGAGCCTGGGTCAGGTTGGCCGGCAGCACGGCGGAACGGTAGGAATCGTAGTAGCTGATGGCGGCGGAGAAGCCCGGCACCGGCACCCCGGCCTTGACGGCAAAACCGACGAGGTCGCGAACGCTTTCCTGATAGTTCTTGGCGATGTCCTTGAAGTAGTCGTCCAAGAGCAAGTTCTTCAGGTCGGGATCCTTGGTGTAGGCATCCGTGATGTTCTGAAGGAACTTGGCACGGATAATGCAACCGGCGCGCCAGATCTTGGCCAATTCGCCGTATTGCAGGTTCCAGTCGTAGTGATCGGACGCCACACGCATCTGCTCGAAGCCCTGGGCATAGCTCATCAGCTTGGAGAAGTACAGGGCCTTGCGAATCAGCTCAATCGCTTCTTCCTTGTTGTCAAACGCCACGGCGCCCACCGGCTTTGGCAGCACCTTGCTGGCGGCCACGCGTTCGTCCTTCATCGCGGAGATGTAGCGGGCGTACACGGACTCGGTGATGACACTCTGCGGCACCCCGAGTTCAAGTGCGGACTGAGAGCTCCACTTCCCGGTGCCTTTGTTACCGGCAGCATCGAGGATCACGTCAACGATCGGCAGGCCGGAGTCGAGGTCATCCTTACGGGTCAAAATCTCGGCGGTGATGTCGATCAGATACGAGGACAGCTCCCCTTCGCTCCAGGTCTGGAACACGGCCGCGATTTCGTCGACGGACATGTTGAGCATGTTGCGCATCACGTTGTAGGACTCCGCGATCAACTCCATGTCGCCGTATTCGATGCCGTTGTGCACCATCTTGACGTAGTGACCGGCCCCGTTTGGTCCGATGTAGGTGACACACGGTTCGCCGTCTTCATCGGCCTTGGCCGCGATCTGGTTGAGGATCGGCGCCACGAGGTCGTACGCTTCCTTTTGGCCGCCTGGCATCAGCGATGGGCCCTGCAGTGCGCCCAGCTCGCCGCCGGAGACGCCCATGCCGATGAAGTTGATGCCGGACTTGTCCAGCTCCGCGTTGCGCCGCATGGTGTCTTCAAAGAAGGTGTTCCCGCCGTCGATCAGCACATCGCCTTTGTCCAACAGCGGCAGCAGCTGCTTGATGACCGCATCGGTCCCAGCACCCGCCTTGACCATCAAAATGATGCGCCGCGGCTTTTCCAAGCTAGCCACGAAGTCCTCAATGGTGTAGCTTGGCACCAGCTTCTTTTCGCTGTGATCCTGCATCACGGCCTCAGTCTTGCTGCCGGTGCGGTTGTAGATGGCCACGGTGTTGCCGCGGCTTTCAATGTTCAGCGCCAGGTTCTTGCCCATGACGGCCATGCCGATGACGCCAATTGTTGGTTTATCCATTGTGTGCCTCCTGTAATCTTGTTCCAGCTAATATTAGCAAAAACCGTACTCATTTAAAAGTTTACTGATTGTCCGAGTCCGGGAACAGATCCTTAAGCTTGGCAAAGGCGTTGTTGCCGCCTTCCGCCTTGCGTTGCGCTTCATACGTTTCCTCGCCCATCACCGCCCAGTCATCGCCGGTTGGCATGTCGCCATCCTGCGCCTCTTGCGGGGTCAAAACCTGCATTGGAATGCTGAGCAGGATGTGATCCGCGATGGCGGCCACCAGGTCGATTTCGTCGCCGTCAAGGTCGATCAGCAGCTGCCCTTCCTCGTATTTTTCCTTGTCGGTGGTCGGGCTGACGTACACCTCGCTGAACGTGAAGTCCAGCGGCCAGTCCACCGGCGTCAGGCTGCGCGTCGACGGGATCACAAGCTTGCCACCAAGCGTTGCACTGACCAGAAAGTCGCCGTCGTCAAAGCTGACATAGCCATCCACCGCGATCGGGCTGACATCTAGGATCTCCGGGTCGCGCTGCATCAAGTCCGCCTTCAGATCCAGTGTCTCCTTGAGGTGCAGCGGCTCGCTGCGGTGCTTCATCAAGTCTTGCGTCGTCCATTTAAGCATTGGTTTCCTCCTTGGCCCCCGGCATAAGCGGACGCCGCCCAAAGTTTTGGGCCTGATGTGTCAAATTCGTGATCAAGCGGTCGGCGCGGTGCTGCCAGTACAACAGCCCCCCCGGCGCCAACATCGGCAGGCTGACCTTGGTGATCAGCGGCAGCGCAAGGCTTTTTTTGACCTGGTGCAGATACGCGCGCCCCGCCGCGGTGAACCCCAGCACCTGCACGTAACGGTGCGCGTGGGCATCCGCCATCGTGACGTCGGTCAGGTTCAGCAGCGTGTACAGCGCCAACCGCCGCATGCGCGCGTAGGTGTAGCGCTTGGACTTCACCGCCGCAAGGAACGCGTCAAAGTCCGTGGCGGCATCCGCCTGCTGGGTCAGCCGGTACTCCAGCCCCTCGCTCATGGTGTAAATTGTCTGCAACTGCGCAAGATCCGCCGTTTGCAGACGATAACGTAGCTGCGGGTAAAAGTCATCCCAAGACTGATGCCGCGCGGTTTGCAGGCCGTGTGCCATGACTGGTGGCACCAGGTCCGCCACCGAGGCGCCGGCCGCCAATTTGGCGCGGATCGCGCTACCACTGGCGGCCGGCGCCTCGGTATGGGCCAGCACCTGAGGCGCATCGTGCCCCGCTCCGCGGCGGCCAAACGGTACCAGCGTCAAGTGCCCACCACTGGCCGCGACCGCCTGCGCGTAGCTGACGCCCAGCAGCAGGTTCGGCTGGGTCAGGCTGACGCCGGCCGTTTCCTGATAGTAGCGGTTCAGCTGCGTGGCGTAGGTCTGTGTGAAGTCGTTGAAGTGGTCATCGCTGGGCGGCATGCTGGCCAGTTTTTGCGCCAACTGCGCGTAATCCAGTGCCGGCGCCTCGGTGCCAAAGGCCAAGGCGTCCACACCCAGCGCGTTCAGCAGCGCCACGCCACCGATTGCAAACGGCCCCGCCGCCTGCACCGCATCGGTGACCGGCAGTTCCACCACCAGGTCGGCCCCAGCCGCCAGCGCGGCCCGAGCGCGGGCCCACTTGTCAACGATCGCGGGCTCGCCGCGCTGGACAAAGTTGCCGGCCATCACGACCACCACCACATCGGCGTCGGCCTGCGCGCGCGCCTGCGCCAGCGCGTAAGCGTGCCCGTCATGAAGCGGGTTGAACTCCGCGATCATGCCTACTGTGCGCATGGGACCACTCCTTTCTGGTTGCGTTCGGTCGTGCTTCTGTCTGACTGCCGCGCGAAAAATAGTTTGTCGCGCTTTTTGACCCGGGCCGTCACGGCGACAGGCTTTCCGGATTGCCTGCTACTTTCCGATCTTCGCCGAGCTGCGTGGCGCAACGCGGGAGCAGCTAGCGACGCCCAAGCACTCGCGCCTAAGTACGGTCGCAAGCGTCTCCCGGGAACTTCTGACCGTTTTTTTTCGGTAGCGTACTTCCCGCCTTGCTTCCGTTCGGCTTCGCCTCGCTCCGCAGCAGGGCATGCTTACTTCCTTCCGGTCTTCGTCGAGCGCCGCAAAGCAACGCAGATACATCTAGCGACGCCAAGTCACTCGGGGCCAAGAGCGCCCCAAGCGCCTCGGCTAGGCTAGCTGATCTGCTAAGTGCGCTTTGCTCTGCTCTGGTTTCTTGCCCCTAAAGAACCACCGGGTGCTGTCGTCTTGCACGGGACCCTGGCCGAAGTCGGCGGTCACTTCGATGTCGGTGAAGCCGGCCGCGGTCAAGGCGCTGACGTAATCGCTCACGGCGTAGGTGCGCTCGTGGTGGGTCTCGATCAGCGGGTGGTAGGCGTCGAGCTTTTCATCGTAGACGAAAAAGGTCAGGTCGTGCTCAACACTGTGCGGCACTTCCCCTTCGTAGCTGTGCCACATGAAGGCGTAGTCCTCGGTTTGGTAGTTGTACATGTAGCCGGGAAACACGGTGTCCATCTGGTACAGGGAGTGGGCGTCAAACAGGAAGTCGCCGCCCGGTTCCAGCACGCTGAACACCTGCTCAAACACGGTTTGCACGGTGGCCAGATCCGCCATGTAGCAGATGGAATCATCGAAGCAGGTCACGACCGCGTAAGTCGGCATGTCCGTCAGGTCGCGCATGTCCCCGAGGATCAGCGGAATGTCGCGGCCCTGCGCGTCAATTTTTTGCTCGGCCAATGCCAGCATGTCACCGGACAGGTCAAAATCGGTGACGGCAAACCCGGCCTCATCCAGCAACAGCGCCAGGCTGCCGGAACCCCCGGCCAGCTCCAGCAGGGGCTGCCCAGCTGGGGTCACGCGCGCGGTCACGTAGTCGCGCCAGTCGGCGTACAGGTCGGCGTCCATCAGGGTGTCGTAGACCTGCGCAAAGGTTGAATAGATCATGCCTCGGTCAACCAAGCGGACACGTCGACCAGTGGGGCCTGATGCCAGAGCTTCTCGAGGTTGTAAAAGTCACGTTCTTCCGGCACGAACACGTGCACCACGAGGTCGCCGAAGTCCATCAGCATCCAGCGGCTGCCCTTCTTGCCTTCGATGCGCGGCTGCGGGCCGCCGGCGGTTTCTACCTTTTCCTCGATGGCGTCAACGATGGCCTGCACCTGACGGTCGGTCCCCCCGTTCATGATCAGGAAGTAGTCGGCCAGGAGGCTCACGTCGCGCATGTCAAGCGCCACGATGTCATCGGCGCGCTTATCATCAGCGGCGCGGACGGCGAGTTCTAATAATTCTTCTGGTTTTAGCATGAATTGCTCCTTGTTTTTGTCTGCAGGGGTCGGTTAGGCGTGGGTTGCGCGGGTCGTGACGAACGCGTTGTAGGTCAGCAGGGTCTTGGGATAGACCACGAGGCGCTGGCCGATCAGATAGGTCAGCGTGTTCTCCAGCTCAATGCGGGTGGCCTCGTTGATGCTGGTCTTGGCCGCTTCTCGCGCCTTGGCCTCAACGGGCAGGGCGCGGGCAGGCTCGATGAAGTCTGCCACGAAAATGATCTGGTCAAGCACCGTCATCGCCGGGTCGCCAGTGGTGTGGCGGTCAATGGCCTGAAGCACCAGCTTATCGGTGATGCCGACTTCCTGCTGGATGAACCAGGTGCCCACAATGCCGTGCCACACGCCGCGATTGTAGTTCAGCAGGTCCGGGTCAAAGCCGTTGCGGATGATCGTTTCCCGGTACGTGGTCACGGGGATCTGCTTGGCGTAATCGTGCAACAGCCCGGCTAACCCGGCGCGGTCCACGTCCGCCCCCAGCTGCGTGGCCAGCGCGCGTGCCGTTGCTTCCACGCGCAGGCAGTGCTGATAGCGCGCGTCATCCAACCGGTTTTGCAAGTGGTTGAGCAACTCGCTTCGGCTCAGGCCGTGGGTCAGACTCGTGGGGTATTCAATGTTCGTCAAGGTATAGGCCTTCCTTTTCAATGTAAGTGCGCACGGCGTCCGGGATCAAGTAGCGGGTGCTGGCGCCAGTGCGGATCCGCTCACGCAGTTGCGTGGAGCTGATATCGATCATCGGGGCATCGACCCACAGGATCGGGTACGCGCTTTGCGGCATGTAGCCCCGCCGCTTGACCCCGACAAACGTGACGAGCTTCACCAAGTCGTCGATGCGAGACCATTTAGGTAAATAGTTCACCATGTCCGCCCCGATAATGAAATAGTAATCCGTGTCCGGGTGCAGCCGCTTGAGCCCCACCATCGTGTCGTAAGTGTAGCTGACCCCGCCGCGCTGGATCTCCGTGAGCTCCAGGCCAAAGCGCGGGTTGTCTTGGATCGCCAGCTCAAGCATCGCCACGCGGTGCTTGGCGGCGATCGCTTCTTTGGCATCGACATGCGGCGGCTGGTTATCCGGCATAAAGCGGATCTGGTTGAGGCCAAGCGCCGTTCCGACCGCCTCGGCCATGATCAGGTGGCCGTTGTGCACCGGGTTGAACGTGCCGCCAAATAAGCCGACCTGCTTCCTGCGCGGCCCCAGGATCTGCTCACTGATCGATTCAGTGATGACCGGTTGGGTCAGCGTGCGCGCCTGCGTCTTCATGCCGGCAACCTACAGCTTGGCGAGCGCCGCCGAGATGTGGCGGTTCTCTTCCTTGCTGGCGACACGGTAAACCAACAGCGTGCGGCCGATGGTTTGGGCCACTTCAAGGCCGGGGATCTCGGTGGTCAAAAAGGCCCCAACGGTTTGCGGGGTGTCCTCCGCGGCCGGCAGCAAGCTGATTTTCACCAGCTCGCGCTTGTCGACCGCATCCGCGACCCCAGCCACGAAGGTTTGACTCAGGCCGTTTTTGCCCAAGTTGATCAGGGGCTTCATCGTCATCCCCTGGCTGCGTAAGTAACGTTTCTGTTTGCCTGTCAGCATTTATCTGTCTCCTTGTGTGTTAGATCAGTGCGCGGCGCAACAAGACGTCCACGCCTTTCGGGGCCCAGCCGGCAACGGTCACGCCCGCCGGCACCACGACCCACCCAAGCCCGGCGAACACCAGGTCGGATTTTTCCTTCGGGGTGAACTCAAAGCGTACCAGTTCCGGGAAGTCGGCACCTTCGCGCGGTGGGCTCAACAGCCCGCCCTTGTGCTTGGCGTAGAATTCATCGGCGTTGGCCAGCTTCGTGCGGTGCAGCAGCAGCTGGTTGTCGCAGTAGAACGTGAAGCCGGTTTTCTTCCCGCGCAAAAAGTCAAAGCGCGCCAAGCCCGCCAGGAACACGGTCTGTTCCGGATTGAGTTGGAACACTGTGGGGCGGATCGGCTTGGTCGGGGCGACCAGGTTCAGGTCCTTCGGGTCGATGTAGTGCGCCATCTGGTTGCGGTGGATGATCCCCGGCGTGTCAATCAGGTTTTGGCCGTCATCCAGCGGGATCTGGATCCGATCGAGCGTCGTGCCCGGGAAGCGAGAGGTCGTGATCAGGTCCTGCACGCCGGTCAGCTGCTTGATGATGCGGTTGATCAGCGTCGACTTGCCCGTATTGGTCACACCGACCACGAAGACGTCGCGGCCGTCGCGCTCGGCCTCGATCGCTTCCAGCAGCTCATCCACGGCCTGGCCTTTTTTGGCGCTGGTCAAAATGGTCTTGATCGGGCGCAGCCCTTGGGCATGCGCCGCCTGTGTCAGCCAGTTGGTCACGCGCCGGCGGTTGATCGACTTCGGCAGCACATCCGCCTTGTTGCCGACCAGGATCACCGGGTTGTCCCCGACGAAGCGGTGCAGGCCGGGGATCACGCTGCCGTTGAAGTCGAACACATCGACCACGTTGACGATCAGCGCGTTACTTTCCCCCAGCGCGTTCAGCAGGCGCAAAAAATCGTCATCGGTCAGCTCAACGTCGGCCACCTCATTGTAGTGGCGCAGGCGGAAGCACCGCTGGCAGTACAGGTCGCCTTCCGGGTCAGCCTTGGCGAGCGTGCTGGCCGGCAAGTAGCCGGCGTGCGTCGGGTCCGTGGTTTGGAGCTTGGCCCCACAGCCGATGCAGTACAGGTCGTTCATCGTTTCAAGTTCAGTCATTCAAATCCTCCTGGTAATGCAAGGGTTTCATTGCCCGCATCACGATTCGTTCGAAAAAGCGGGTGATCCGCGTGTTCCACGCGTCGGATTCGATCAAGGGCCGCACGAGGATCGAGCGGACGCCTGCCGTGCGCGCCGCCAGAATATCGGTCAGCACCTGATCGCCCACCATCACCACCGCCGTTTTGGGCAGATCAAGTTGGCGCACCGCGCGGTCGATCCCGACCGGCAACGGCTTCAGCGCCCGCGAGACGAACGGCAGGTCCAGCTGACGCAGCGCGCGGGCCACGCGGTCGTGGTTGTTGTTGGACACCACCATCACGGTAATGCCGGCGTTTTGCATCGTTTCAAGCCATGCCTTCAAGGCTGGCGTGCCGTCCGGGTTGTTCCAGGCGATCAGGGTGTTGTCGAGATCGCACAGCACTGCCTGGATGCCGTGGCGTTTGAGTGTCGTTGGGGTCAGCGTGTAGATGGCTGTCACCAGCCAGGTCGGGGTAAATACAGACACACGGGTGCCTCCTTCATTTTTGTTCATACCTCACTTATTATAGCGGAAACCCACCGGCTTTGCACAGGCGTTTCATTCGCCTTTCCACGCTGTGCGCGTTACGATAGAAGGAGACTGATTGGAAAGGAGCCGCCCGCGTTTGCCCTATTTTCACTTCACCCATTGCTTGTGCCGCCGCTTCGTGGCTTGCCCATGACCGCGCCGGTGTATCGCTTCATCCCCAATGACCTCACGCGACCCCCACTGCTGTTGCTTCACGGCACCGGTGGCAGCGTGAAAGACCTCCTGCCGATCGGCCGCTTCCTCGCCCCGCGCAGTCCTCTGCTGGCGCTGGCCGGCCGCGTGGTTGAAAACGGCCAGCGCCGCTTCTTCGCCCACCACCCTGACGGCAGCCCCGACCTGACCAGCGTCGCTTGCGAACGCGACTGGCTCGTGGCAACCGTGGCCGCGCTGAGCGCCCAGTATCAGCTCGATCTGTCGCGCCTGATCGCTGTTGGGTACTCCAACGGGGCCAACCTCATCAGCCACACCCTGCTAACGCGGCCGGTGCCATGGCTGGGTGCCGTCCTGCTTCACGGCACCCTAGTCACTCCGGTCCCGCAACCGCAGCCCCTGGCCGGCCGGGCCGTCTTCGCCTCGTTTGGGACACACGATCCGCGCATCAGCGCGGCTGCGTTCACCGGCCTCGTGGCCACCCTGCGCCGCGCCGGGGCCACGGTCAATGTGCATCAACACGACCAGCGCCACAACCTTAACGGCCCGGAGCTCAAGGCTGCGCAGGCTTGGATCGCGGCACGAGGTCGGTGAGCTCACCTCGTTGCGCTTGGCTTGGGGCGACCCGTTCCGCTAAGTGCGCGCCACTTCGCTCTGGTTCTAGCATAGAAAGGAGTTTTCAGTATGCTTCGTTTTGGCTTTGATCACTTTGGCCCCGCCGACGTTTTTACCGCCATTGACGCCCCCACGCCGGTGCCCAAACCCGGTCAGGTGCTGATCGATGTGCTCGGGTTTGGTTTGAACCCTTACGATGCGAGCCTTCGCCGCGGGGAACAGGCCGACAGTCGCCCGCTCAAGTTCCCCATCGTCCCGGGCACCGACGTCGTGGGGCGCGTCGCCGCGCTTGGCGAAGGCGTCAGCGACTACGCCGTGGACGACCGCGTCCTCAACTACCGGCCGATCGGCGGGTACAGTGAGGCCGTGACCGCCAGCACTGGCAAAATCGCCAAGGTCCCGGCCACACTTGAGCTGGCCGCCGCAGCCGGGCTGCCCAACATTGGGATCGCCGCGTACACCGTCATGCACCAACTCCTGCACCTGACCCCCGGCCAAACACTGGCGGTCATTGGGGCCAGCGGTGGGGTCGGGAGCCTGATCGTGCAGCTCGCCAAGGCGCAAGGGCTGTTCGTGATCGCGACTGCCAGCGCGCGCAACGTGGCCGCCCTGCGTGACCTCGGCGCCGATGAAGTCGGGGCTTATGATGAAACCGACACCGGCCGGCTGTTCGCCGATCGCGCCGATGCCGTGGTCAACGCCGTCGCTGGCGGCGTCGACCACGGTGCCGCAGTCGCCATCGTCAAACCTGGCGGCGTCATCGTCACCACCGCGTGGGTCGATGTCGACACCACGGGCAAGCCAACCATCACGCACCTTCAGCTAGGCGCGAACCGGCCAGCCAAAGCTGAGGACGCACTCCCCGCCTTGCTCGCCCTACCCCAGCTTCGCGTCCGGGTTGCCAAGACCCTGCCGTTCACCCTGGCCGGGGTGATCCAGGGCCACGAGCTGCTCGAAACGCACCACACTGCCGGGAAACTGGTCGTGTTGCGGCATTAACTCAAACAAACCGGGTCCCATTACCAGCGCATGTTGCGCTGATGATGGGACCCGGTTTGCGTTTTCTGATCATACACTTTTCGCGTCTATTCGAGAACCTGATCCGACAGTCAAAGTCGCATCAGGCGCTGAAGTGTGCTAATCCCAAGAGCTGCCAAAAATCGACCTGCGAATCGCGCCACAACCCAAAACGCACGGTCGATCCCAAGCAGGATCAACCGTGCGTTCATTGATGCTTAGAGTTGCGAATCATCCACCGCATCCAGTTGCGTCTGAATGGCGGTCAGCGTGCTGTCTAAGGCACCGGGTTCAAACGGCGAGCGTAAGTGGCCCGTCTTCAGCAGCTCCAGCAGCGTTTGGCTGCCCCCGGCCTTGGCCATCGCCATGTAGTCCGTCCAGGCCGTCTTATCGTGTTCAACGTTGAATCGCTGCCAGAACTGATAGGCCACGACCTGTGCAATGGTGTAGTCGACATAGTAGAACGGCGTCTCGAAGATGTGACCTTGGCGCATCCACCAGATGCCACGGTCCAGGTCCGCGTTTTCGCTGTAGTCCTTGTCCGGGTTGTACAACTTCTCCAGCCGCCGCCAGGACGCCTTGCGCTCCGCCGGCGTCCAGTCGGGGTGCGTGTACACCTCATGCTGGAAATGATCGACCAAGATCCCGTACGGCAGGAACTCCAAGGACGCCTGCAAGTGCGCGTACTTGTACTTGGCCGTCTGCATACCGAAGAACTGGTGCATCCACGGATACGCGATGAACTCCATACTCATCGAAAAAATCTCGGCCGCTTCGTACGTCGGGAACACGCAGTCACCCGGCTGGATCCACTTGGCCAAGTACGTCTGGAACGCGTGCCCCGCCTCGTGCGTCAGGACATCCACGTCATCCGAGGTCCCGTTGAAGTTGGCAAAAATAAACGGCGACCGGATGCTTGGAATGTACTCCGCGTACCCGCCAGACGCCTTGCCCGGCTTGGCTAACAGCTCCAGCAAGTGGCTGTTAACCATGTGATCAAAGAATTCCCCGGCCTCGGGTGCCATCTCGTGGTACATCTTCCGCGCGGCTTCCACCAACTCGTCCGGCGTCCCCTCCGGCTTCGCGTTCCCGCTGGCAAACTGAACCCCGAGGTCGTAGTAAGCCAGGTGATCGAGCCCCAGACGCTTCGCCTGCTTGGCCCGCTGCTTCGCCACCAGCGGCACCACCTTCGTTTGTACCTCATGCCGGTACGTGGCGACCATCGCCTCATCGTAGTCGAACCGGTTCATCATCACGTAGCTCAGTTCCGAATAGTCCTTGAACCCAAGCGTCGTCGCGATCGCCGTGCGCGTCTTCACCATCTCGTCGTAAATACGGTCAAAGTCCGCCTCATGGGCGGCGAAAAAGCCCCAGTACGCGGCATTGGCTTCCTTGCGCGTCGCCCGATCGGCGTCATCGCGGAACGGCCCGATCTGCTCAAGGTTGTACGTTTCACCGCGAAAATCCAGCTCTGCCGAGGCGATTAGCGCCTGATACTCACTGCTGAGCGCGTTGGCTTTTTGCTGCAGCGCGATCACTGAAGGCTGGTTCAACCGCAACTGGTTGGCCGCCTTCAGGAAGTACGGCTTCGGGTACACCGCCGCCAGCGAATCGCGGTATGGGCTCGCCAGCACCGCCTTCAGGTAGTTCGCTTCCGCCGCCGCCAGCTGTGGCCCGGCCTCATTCCAAAAATCGTCCTCCGCCGTGTAAAATGCATCGCGCGTATCCACCGTGTGACGAATCGTGGCAATCATCGCGGCCGACATCGTGTCGTTCAGGAGCGCCACCATCTGCTTAGCCACCGTGACCGCGGCCTCACCGTCTGCGGCCGCCTGCATCGCGGCAGTGCCTTGCTTCAACTGCGTCATCACCGCGTCCAGGTCTGGCCGCTGGTACGGGACTTCTGTAAAGTTCATTTTGGTTTCCTCCTAATCTCATTGTTTACTCATTATGAGCTAGTTGAGGGGTAAAAGAAAGAGGCACGGATCAGTTTGATCCGTGCCTCATCAATGATCTTATGCTGACCTTTTACGATCTTCAAATCATCAGCCGACCGTCCTACCAGAAACGCCAACCCCACTTGTTGAAATACTTCACCATGCTGACGAGCATCTGTCGAATACCCTTCAAGGACTTACGATTTTGACGTTGCCATTCATGTATAACATACGCATCGGGATAATAATAGATAGACCCGTAAGACATGAATTTACGACATAAATCTGTATCCTCCATGTATAGGAAGTAACGCTCGTCAAAGCCACCAACTTTTTTTAATACGCCCGTGTTGCAAACCATAAAGGATCCCGAGATAACCTGTACCTCGTGTGCACAATCATACATCCCATCATAGACGAAATTCGCCTGTCGCTTTGCCATTACACGCGAGCCAAGAAATCTTAACCCAAGGTCAAGAATAGTCGGATTCTTTTTCACCAACTTTTGAATCTGCCCACTTGTATCTTGAATCTTTGGATTCAAGAGTACGACTTTATTTGCTTCCATGTAAGTGATCATGAGCCGAATCTGATTAGCATCAGGAATCTCAATATCTGGGTTTACGATAAGGTGATAGTCCGACTCAATCTGCGCAATGGCAAGGTTGTTACCAGCGCCAAACCCCCGATTTTCAGCCGCATTTATAGCAACTACATGTCTATCCTGCTTCTGTATTTTTTTTAAACACTCTGAAAGTTCTCGATTAGCAGGGGAATTATTAACAAGGTACAACGTATACTCGTATCCCGACGGAACCGTAGAAGTTAAATTCTGGTATAAGTGCTGAACCATATCGTTTGAATGGTTGTAGAAAACCACTGCGTATGTGAGCTTCACCGACATTCCCCTCTTAGCTGAGCAGTATTACTTGCCCTTTTTATTAATTCCTCGCTGAGACAAAACCACAACAACGCTTTGTAACAAAATTTTCAGATCAAACCAAAACGAAAATTGACGTGCATATTGTGCGTCGTAATCAGCTTTGTCTTCATCGGAAACCTCGTTTCGCCCGTTAATCTGAGCTAAGCCTGTAATTCCTGGGCGCACCCGATCAGCACCGTTTTGTTGACGCAGCTCAATAACGCGAGCATCGGTTTTAGCTAATGGACGTGGGCCAATAAAGCTCATCTTACCTGTAAAAACATTAAACAACTGCGGAAGTTCATCCAAGGAAGATTTACGCATGAAACGACCAATCGGTGTAACGTAGTGAGCCATAGCCTCTTTGGAAAAATCTTTATTTGCTTTCTCGGGCGCTTCAATATACATAGATCGAAATTTGACTAACGTAAAGGGCATGCTATCACGCCCAAAGCGAGTTTGGCGAAAGAAAATTGGGCCTTTGGAGGTACACTTAACTAAACCTGCTACAATGACCATAGGTGCTGCAAACAACACAATTCCTAGACCGGATAAGACAAAGTCGAATGTGCGCTTGGCACATTTGCGATATATGACATGCGAAGAAAACTCTGCTGAAGCGTTCTTCACGCTGTTTGGTAAAAGGTCTTTACTCATTGTTGTGTTCAATTCCTTCATCCTTACTACGCCTCCAAATACCAGCGAACAGGTGATGGCTTTTCTGACTTTCAGCCACCGCTCGACTAAAACATTTTACCATAGGCATAAACGGTGACCAACAAAGTCTCTTAAAATCGGCATATTCGTTGCTAAAAACACAGAAACTTTACACTTCCTTTAGGTGCCTACAAGGGAACAATTACAAGCGAAAAAGTCTGCAATCTCAAATCCGAGATTGCAGGCCCCTTCACCCCTTATGGCCATCCATTGCACTAGCCTGTTATAGAATTTCTCCCGATGCCCGCTTGTTCCTGACATGCTAAGTTGTCGCACTGCCCTTAACCATCTGGAAATAATCTCCTAATCAAAAAAATTTGAAATATATTACTGAACTTCCTCCAAACCTCGGACATCAATCCAGAAAGACAACCCAGTTTGTTGAACCTGGACCTGAACATACACACCCATCGTTGTCTGCTTTGCTTGTAACGCCTTAACCAGTACCCCGGAGTATGCAGTAGCGCCAGTGTTCGGTGAAATAGTTTCTAGTGAAGTCATATATGGCCCTGCACTATAGATTCCATCTGCTCGGATTGTCTGATCAACCCGATAGACTTTGCCTGTAACGTCCACATCGCCTGTGATTTCGTTCATCGCAAAGGCTGCCAAACCACGCTGATCAATCCAGAATGTTTTACCATCAGATTCCGTCTGGACCTGAACATACACACCCATCGTTGTCTGCTTTGCTTGTAACGCCTTAACCAGTACCCCGGAGTATGCAGTAGCGCCAGTGTTCGGTGAAATAGTTTCTAGTGAAGTCATATATGGCCCTGCACTATAGATTCCATCTGCTCGGATTGTCTGATCAACCCGATAGACTTTGCCTGTAACGTCCACATCGCCTGTGATTTCGTTCATCGCAAAGGCTGCCAAACCACGCTGATCAATCCAGAATGTTTTACCATCAGATTCCGTCTGGACCTGAACATACACACCCATCGTTGTCTGCTTTGCTTGTAGTGCCTTAACCAGTACCCCGGAGTATGCAGTAGCACCAGTGTTCGGTGAAATAGTTTCTAGTGAAGTCATATATGGCCCTGCACTATAGATTCCATCTGCTCGGATTGTCTGATCAACTCGATAGACTTTGCCTGTAACGTCCACATCGCCTGTGATTTCGTTCATCACAACTGCCTTTAGTGCACGCTCATCAATCCAGAAAGTTTCCCCCGTGCTCAGTTTAATCTGATCGAAAACGCCACGAGTCGTGATATCTCGTTGCAGGGCTGTAACAATCCTTCCGGAGTATTTCAGACCATCCGTATTTGGCGAACTAGTCGTACCACTAGTCATATATGGACCGTCAGCCCAGATGCCATCAGCACGATTTGACTGATCAATTTGAAAAAATCCAGAAATATTTTCGCTAGAGAGAATCTTCTCGTACACGGGATCAACCAGAGCCATTTTTTGAATCCAAATCAGAGTCCCATTAGCATAGCCTTTTACGTAAGTACCTGTTCGCGTAGTGGCTTCCTCAATGGCATGGAAAAACGCCTTATCATATTTTTTCCCGTCCACGTTAGGTTGGCTGGTTTCATAGCTTGTATTATAAGGCCCCGTGTAAACTCCATCCGCTCGGGTGCTCTGATCAATCGTGGCGTCATAATCAACTAACCCCGAAGATAATATTGGATCATACTTTCGGGTAAACAGACCACGATAATCTATTGAAACATCCACACTGCTTTTCGCACCAGGGAACAATGCAGTCGATGAGAACTGCCAAGCACCATAGTTCGTGTTCCACAGATTAGTCGCCCTGGGATCGTATGGGTACTGCGCATACCAGGTTTTTGCTTCGCCAACGGTGGCAATGGCAGCATTTTTTGCGGCAAATCCGCCACCAGTGTAAACGACATGCTGATTGTACCCTGCATCCGAAAGAACTTGCCAGAAAGCTTTAAGCTCCGATGCGACATCTCCTGCTACGAGTCCGTCTTCCATGTCAGCAACAAGGGTGGTGCTCATTGGTAATCCGTGCGATTTCACAGACGCCAGAAAATGATTGGCCTCTGCTCTTGCTGCCGTAACACTGTTGAATGTCGCGTAATGATACGCTGATACAGCCATTCCAGCGGCCAGAGCATATGAAATTTGGTTAGTAGCGTATGGATTTTCGTATCCTGTTCCTTGGGTCAATTTAACCACAAGTCCACTAACACCTAAGTTCCTCAATTGATTAAAATCAGCCTGATTCATCCAGTACTGATAAGACGCAACATCAATTACATCGGCACGAGGGTAAAGAGAATTACCAATTTGAATTGTTGCAGGTTGACTTGCAAGTTGGATGATTTGTTGAGCGCGAGATGTCAACGCTATATCAGCAAGAGCCCGCTCTTGTGCAAGTGCAAGCCATTGGCCCTGCATCTCAAGTGACAACCCCGCAGGAATCGTCATCCGATGAACAATATCTGTAGAATCGGACTCATTCAACTTTATATTGGAAGCAACGGAAGACCCGATGACCTTATTATCATTCGAAACAGAAGTTGTTTCATCCTTATGATGGTTTGT
The DNA here is from genome assembly GCF_003946115.1 of Lacticaseibacillus daqingensis. Classification (GTDB taxonomy): domain Bacteria; phylum Bacillota; class Bacilli; order Lactobacillales; family Lactobacillaceae; genus Lacticaseibacillus; species Lacticaseibacillus daqingensis. The sequence continues at coordinate 187,099 of NZ_RHOH01000004.1, forward strand.
GAGCGCAAAGGAGATATCTTGATTTTCCGAATCAATGGCGTTTACAACAAGTGAGCGTCTGCTACACACACTCAAAGAAAAAAACATCCCCAAAAACAGCAGTGCCTTGACAGTTCGGCAACTGTAGAATTCACGCACAGCCTTGCAAATAAAAACCGGAAACTTTTTCAATCTGCAGATCCTCCAATCAACTAGAAATATGATTTAAAATATCACAAAATATAGATTATACTTTTAGCCTTGCATCATTCCGAATAGATTATGCACGCTAAAGCATATATTAACACGGTCGTCCACGTGTGTCATGTTTTTCGGAAGATTCATCCTCTTTTTTTGAGTTTTTCTGACAAAGATGAGTCTGTATAAATTGCTGTATTGAGCCTTTACCAGACGCCCTATTGTCAAAATATAGGGTACTAAAAAATGGCTGGATAACCTATTGCTACGCTGTTTGAAACGACCGCGAGAGCCACTAAGAGTATAAAAGCAATGTGCATACACTTTCGGGTAGCGTAATGTGTTGCCAGAAAACTCTTGTCAAATAATTCAAACAATTCGCAACAAACAAAAATCATTGCAATGTCCAAAAAGACAAACGTTCGGTTCGAGGACGCATAGATTGTGGGTGTAAAGCCCATCACGAATCTGGTTGCCAATCCGCTACCAACAATCACGCACATGAGAAGACTTTGCTCTAGAGTGTCACCATAATTGAGAAGAACATATCCGATTACGAAAATGATTAAGAAGAACAAACTCAACGGGACGTATATGGAAATGCCATAATAATTGGATGGGTCTACTCTAGTTCCTTTTTCAAGTTGATCTAACGCCATGTTTAATTTCAAAAAATATGGGTCTGTAAAGGAGCTTGGAAGTAGCCTGTAAAAAACAATTAACAAAGGAAATGCCGACAAAGAAACTGCCCAAGTTGAAAAATTAGACTTAACGAGCGTAACCAATACTAAGAGTACACAGAAAATAGCAAAAATTAAATTAAAGTCAATAAGCTTGACCATCGTATCCGAAATGCCCAGTACAGTTTTATCAACAAACGTAAGTGTGTCAAAGTCTTTCATCCAGTGAACTTCAGACACTGCTCTTGTGGCATTTCCAGGAGAAAAGAGCGCAAGTGCTATATTGCCGATGCTAATGGCAAAAGATCCAATGATTGGTATAATCTGTTCTCGCCGGATTTTTCTTTTTAGCATCATCGTTATAAAAACGGAAACCGTTATACACAAGAACATTACGCTAAACGTTTCAAAATTTGTTGCATAAGCTTCTGCCAAAAGATAGAGAACAATCATTCCAGTATGAACTTTTTTCTGTTGGTATAGCCTCATCCAATAAACTAAAGCAAAAGCGCCCATTGCTGCCGGCCACAAATAGTTAACTGTCGTAGCAATCCAGCCAGCGGAGGACATTTGAGAGACCGGATAAATAAGTATAAGCCCAGTTACAAGGATATTATGTTTGTAATTCATCAATCTCATCATTGACAAAAGAAGCACAAAATACATCAAAATATCGAGCAGAGACCACAACCAAAAATGAAATCCCGCTGCAACTACATACAGAACTGCGTTGATTAATATACGAGAAGACCATGTTAAAAAGCTGGATCTCAAGGCCTCAAGCAACGTCTGATCTCTTAAAACATGTGAAAAGGAACTTAAAGCATCACCAGAGTACTCTCGCATTAACAGATGATACACAACTACGACTAGACCAAATAAAAGTAAACACGAAACGAAATTGTCTTTCCTACGAAGTAGATTGTTGGTTTTTAGTTGGATATATTCAACGAGATGCATCACCTGTCCCCACCGCCTTCTACTATTTGATTGGTGAATATGATTTTTTGGTTCTTTCCCGACTGTACCAACAATGCGATCTTAGTTTTTTTGTTTTTTACAAATCTTGTTGGAACGGTCACTCTGAAGCCAGAGGCATCGTAGTTCTTTCCATCTCCAGCCGCCGCAGTGACATCTGGACGTAGTGACATTTTAGTCTTGAACGCAAGCCCTTTGCTGTCTCGTTGCTCGTATAGAACAACTAAGGTGTTAAAAGTTTTGGCCTCCTTCCCGGAAAAATACGCCCATCCATTTATATTGTAGAGTGAAGTCTCAATTTTATTTATGTTTTCAACTTTAAATGATTCTTTGCCGGCAGGCACCTGCTGATAATGCTCTAGGTTAATTATCAGTGGCGATTTGAACTCACGATATTGTTCAATTGAAAAAACAACTGGTAGGCACACACAGACGGCTAACCAAATGTACGATACAATTCTAACAATTCTTGACTCAGACGGGATTTGAGCAACATTATTCCCCATAATAGTACCACCCTTTCTAAAAAATAATTGATCCTTTCTGCCTTTCAAAAGTAATAATGGTTCTTGTCTTCTCAGTATGACATCTCTAGAATTATTTTCAGCAACACGCACAGACCTAGTGTAGCTATATGTACGAATCGTACTTTACCATAATCTTTCAGTGTAAACATATTCACTGCAATGAGGTCATTCAAACATAGTATCATAAATTGACTTTAGACGCATTAAGCTTCCCCCCACGAAAAAAGCCCGTGACCTTTGCGACCAGGGCTATGTAACCGTTAGAACCTATTCAAAACGACTAGGTATATCGGACCTCAATCCAAAATGATAGGCGATTGCATCAAGAATTCGGCTAGATGCTTCACCGTCACCATATGGGTTCTTAGACTCCGCCATTTGTTTATACGCTTGCGGGTTGTCTAGGAGTTCCCGCATTGCCGTCTCAACAGATGCTTTTTCTGTACCGACCAGCTTAAGCGTCCCTGCCGTAACCCCCTCTGGACGCTCGGTGGTATCTCTCAGCACTAATACTGGCTTACCTAACGAAGGTGCTTCCTCTTGAACACCACCTGAGTCAGTCATGATGAAATAGCTTCTAGATGCAAGATTATGAAAGTCAACAACATCAAGCGGATCAATGAGATGAATGCGCGGATGATTCCCCAAAATTTCCTTAGCAGCTTCCTGTACAACCGGATTCAAGTGAACAGGATAAATAATCTCGGTATCCGGGTGATCTTCAACCACACGACGCATAACCCGAAAAACGCGCTTCATGGGTTCACCCTGATTTTCGCGTCGGTGCATTGTGACCAGTACAATTCGTTTGCCTGGTTCAATTAACTTTAAAACATCATGTTCATAGCCTTCGTGAACAGTTTGCTTCAAAGCATCAATCGCCGTATTTCCAGTCACAAAAATGGCGTCTTCTGGGTGCCCTTCCTTCAGAAGATTCTGTTCCGACTGAGAGGTTGGCGCAAAGTAAAGATCCGCAAGCACATCCGTGAGTTGTCGATTCATTTCTTCTGGATATGGACTGTATTTGTTCCAGGTTCGCAGCCCCGCCTCGACGTGGCCCACAGCCGTTTGATGATAAAACGCGGATACGCTCGCAGCAAAAGTCGTCGTTGTGTCGCCGTGCACGAGTACAATATCTGGCTTTTCCTTATCAATAATCTGACCGAGCGCGAGAATCACATTACTTGTGATCTCATCCAATGTTTGACGTGGCTTCATGATATCAAGATCATAATCAGGTGTGATTTTAAAGATGTCAAGCACCTGGTCAAGCATCTGACGGTGCTGAGCACTTACCACTGTCACGGTGTCAAATTCAGCACTTCTTTTTTTTAATTCGAGTACAAGCGGCGCCATTTTAATAGCTTCAGGTCTGGTGCCAAAAACGGTCATAACTTTAACTTTTTGCATTTCATCGTCTCCTATCAAATCAAATTGTAATAAGAACTCTGTGAACACACAAGTGCCAATAGCACTAACGCCGAAGCAACGACCTACGCCAAGAACCCAACCCGCTTAGAATTACAGCACGCCAGGTTGTTCCTAAACGTTTCACCACAGTGTGCAACCAGTACCAATTATTGAACATCAGTTGCACAATTCCAGGTCCAACAACCAGCGCCCAGACCCCTATAGCCGTATACTTTACAATAATCAGTGATAGCACGATACCCGACACACTAGCAATCATAAAAGGAACCATGTATGGTACGCGGTTCGTATTAGAAATATATGACGCTGCAGTCGACTGGTGTTGCCATAAGAATGTATAGAGGGATACGCCCAGATAAAGTAGCACATCAAAGGTCATTGTCGGCTTGATCCAGTGCAAAAGCGGAAATACACAGGCGGTTACTCCCAAAGTCCCTAGTACAAAAAGCAAATAATACGCGCTTAGCCCACGTCCTATATACTCCTTCTCGGTGTCGATATCGTGCCGCTGATAAGCAGATTGAAGCGTTGGATGATAGGCGTAAATTATAGTGGCCGCAACATTCACGACGGCATTACTAAACTGTAAAAGAATTGAATATTCGCCCGTAGCACTAAGCGGGAGAAATGTTGACGCAACCAAAGAGCTCGCCTGAGTGGAAAGATAATTGGAGATTGCTACACCGCCGTCGCGAAAAGCGTTGTAAGACACTGCCTTGTATGTCTCGTGTACCTCATCTTTGGTAACACTTGGCATCTCCTCAGACACAAGAGCTCCTGTATTTTTAAATTTCTGAAAGTATCGACTACAAAAAACACGAAACATCGTCCCGTTCACAATGAAACCAACCGCCACAGCGATCAAGCCCAGATTAAGATAGAGCAAAATAATCGAAACTACAAGTTGGCAGACTTTAGCAAGCATCGTTGACTGATTAATTCCCTCAACGGCCCCAATCCCACGGAGCAACGCGGAATAATAACCAAGATACAGATTAAGGAAAAGACCGACACAGAATATCGCCCATGCGATTAGATACTCATGACCCTTGATTTCCCCCGATATTGAGACAATATACATCGTCCCAACTGTTGAAACAAGCACAAGTGCCAATGAAGAGAGGTGCCGGTACAGACGTCGAGACGTTGCCACCAGAGTCGCTAAAAGATGATAATTTGGGGTCGCATCTGGACCCGAGGAGCTTTTTGCCCCTGTTTTTGTAATTCCATCCGCGCCACCCCAGGCATAAGCAATATTCCGTGCGAAGGTGGGATCGAACCCAAAGTCGAATAAATTTACCAGTCCGTTCACCGCTAAGAAAATGTACCAAAGCCCAAGCTCAGCTCCTGTAAGCTTTAGCATCACAAACGGTAAAAGAAGAAAGCTACTGGAAAGCGAAAACACCGTTCCAATGTAACTCCAGATAACATCAGCTCTGGATGCCTTAATTTTCAACTATATGCCTCCAATTTATCCTTGCTATCCGTTATTAACTGCTTAAATTGGTTAGCTCTTGCTTGCCAGTCATTCTCAGAAGCAAAAGCGACCCGTTTCTCCACAACCTCAGAACCTCGAGCTTCCGGGGCAAGTGCCAAACTTAACATTGATTCAAACTCAGATTCATTATCGTAAAGCGAGACAATCGGCGCAAACTTCTCCGTTTCACCGTAACGTCGCGCAATGACCGGCCTCCCGGTAGCCAAATATTCATATAGTTTCACTGGATTAACGGCTTTCACAATCTCGTTGAGCTTAAATGGCATCACCAGCACGCTCGACTCTGAAAGTCGACTTGGAACTAAGGTGTATGGAACCGGGCCAAGAAAGTGAACGTTGGTCGCAGTAACATCGGTGGTTGAAACTTCGACTGGGCCGATCAGATTGAACTTGACCTCCGGGTGCTTGCTTGCTGACTGCTGAATTAAATCGAGATCAAACCAAGAACTGATAACACCGACGTAAGTAACCGTCGGCACCAGAGGATCCTGAGAATCAGAAACGTTCGCACTAAAACGTTGAAACTCAACGCCGTTATTTACAACGGTGTACTTCACCGGATGATTCACACGCGACTCCAATGTCTTACCCAAAAATTCACTAGAAACGATTGTCGCAGCGCCCTTATTAATCAAGATTTGTTCGTTAGCACGGCACTCACGCTTGGCGATTTCAGATTTGATAAATGTCTCGTAATTGTCCATACAATCATAAATCACCCGGCTTAGAAGCGATGTTGGTACATAGGGTAATTGCGCGGGGTGTGTCAAAATAATCATGTCATAGGCAGTCTTACTCAGAAGTTTGTTGACCTCATGCCGCATACGCACCGTGTTGAGCCGTCTCATAAGGGTAAGACGACCAAGCGGTAACAATTTTTTTCGTACAACACGCAAATGTTCTCCGACCGTAAAGTTCATCAACGAGGTGTCATCTTCACTCGAATGCTGAGTAGCGGCAGCTTTTCGCCAGGAAATCGGGCTGAAATAATCAACATCAATTCCCCGCTGAGCTAATCCTTGGCAGATATGCTGGGGCCTTTGCTTAATCCAAAACCAGTCAACTAGTGATATATACAGCACTCTCATAAGTAGTCTCCTTACACCTTGGTGGACAACACATTCTATTGTTTAAAGCGTCCCTACCTTTTGTTCTCTCTTTATCATACACAAGAAGCTAAGCTACGTCCGTTAATTTTTTCTGTTAAAAAGCAAAAATCATCTAGCTCTGCTGTTGATATTAATGGCCCCGTCTGTTGCTAGATGTTAAATACAAACAATAAACCCGCAATCTCACAAACGAGACTACGGGTTTGCTTTGACGGACACATATTAAATCTATATGCTTCTTAGCTCAGTCAGCACTTATTTATCAATCACAGCCATAAACTCATGCAGCGCATCTTGCCAAGTCGGAATCTCAAACCCTGTGGCCTTGGTCTTACTCAGATCCAAAATAGAATGCCGTGGTCGCCAAGCCTTTTGTGGATATTCGGCAGAGCTGACAGGCGTTACAACTACATTCTTGTCCTTCAGGATCTCGCTTGCAAACTCATACCAGTTACAGCTATTGTCTTCAGACAGATGATAGATGCCATAGTCCAGCTTCTGATCGACCGCAAACGTCATGAACTCTGCGAGTGTCTTGGTCCATGACGGCCGCCCGTACTGATCATCAACAACGGTCAGGTGGTCATGTGTCTTGGCCAAGTTCAGCATCGTGTACACGAAGTTGTGCCCGTACTCGCCAAAGACCCAGCTGGTGCGGATAATGTAATACTTCGTCGCAAATTTCTGAACCGCAAGTTCGCCTTCATACTTGGTGCGCCCATATTCGTTTCGTGGCGCTGGTTGATCATCGACCGTGTAAATCTCTTTGCTATCACCATCGAAAACATAGTCCGTGCTAATGTAGACCAACGTTGCATCAACGGAGGCGGTAGCCTTCGCAAGGTTGCGCGTCCCGTCAACATTGACGAGCTGATTGATCGCCTTGCCCTCGTCTTCGGCCTTGTCAACGGCAGTGTACGCCGCGCAGTGGTAAACCACGTCCGGCTGATAGTCAGCGAAGTACGCGTTAACAGCCGCTTCGTTCGTGATATCTAGTTCCTTCGCATCGGTCGCGCGGTATGCGATCGCCCTGCTGTCCAGCAGGTGACGCAACTCCGTACCCAACTGCCCGTTCGCACCAGTAATCAGAATTTTCATGTTCAGTCATCTCCATCATGATAAAAAAGCGAAGCTGAACCAGCCTCGCTTCAGTGTTTTAACGTTTATTGCCCCTGCTTTGCGTACTTGGCCTCAACGGCCGCCTTTTCGGCTTGCCACCAGGCTTCATTGTTGGCGTACCAGTCGATGGTGTGCTTCAACCCAGATTCAAAGTCCGTATACTGAGGCGCCCAGCCGAGTTCGGTCCGCAACTTGGTTGAATCGATCGCATAGCGCAGATCGTGACCAGGGCGGTCCTTGACCTGTTCGTAATCGGATGGATCCTTGCCCATCAGGCGCAGGATCATTTCAAGAACGGTCTTGTTGTCTTGCTCGCCGTCCGCGCCAATCAAGTAGGTCTCACCAATCTGGCCCTTGGTCAGAATCGTCCAAACGGCAGCGGAGTGATCACTGGTATGAATCCAGTCCCGCACGTTTTTACCCGTCCCGTAAAGCTTCGGCTGAATACCCGACAAAATGTTGGTAATCTGCCGAGGAATGAATTTTTCGATGTGTTGGTACGGGCCGTAATTGTTCGAGCAGTTGGAGATAGTCGCCCGCACCTTGAAGGAGCGGGTCCACCCGTGCACCAGCATATCAGATGCTGCCTTGGTGGAGCTGTATGGGCTGGATGGATTATAGCGGCTCTCGGTGGTGAACTTCTCGCCAACCCCTTCGCCGTGGCCCGGAAGATCCTCGCGAAGTGGCAAATCACCATAGACTTCATCAGTGGAGACATGGTGGAAACGCAAATCATACTTGCGGGCAGCCTCAAGCAACGTGTACGTCCCGACCACATTACTGTGCAGGAACGGACTCGGGTCCTGCAACGAGTTATCATTATGACTTTCAGCCGCATAGTGAACGATCGCGTCAACTTGACTGGCAAGTTTGTCGACCAACGGCGCATCGCAAATATCTCCCACGACCAGCTGAACCCGATCACCCAGGATATCGGCAATATTCGCCTTATTCCCCGCATATGTCAGCTTATCCAGCACGACGATCTGCACATCTGGGTGGTTCTCGTAGACGTAATGAACGAAGTTAGAGCCAATGAACCCGGCCCCACCGGTTACCATAATTTTCATGCCTAAATCTCCCCGTAAACGAAGTTGTTATCCGCATCCTTAAGTTGTGGGTGCTTCTTATCTTTGTCGGACATGATCAAGTGATCCATAGACATTGGCCATTCGATACCGATATCCGGGTCGTCAAAGGCGATCCCCCGGTCCGCGTTTGGGGCGTAGTAACCTTCCACCTTGTAGCAGAAGTTGACATTCGGCGTCAACGTAATGAAGCCGTGCGCAAAGCCCTTAGGTACCAGCAACTGACGGTGATTGAACTCGCTCAGAATGTACCCTTCCCATTGACCATAGGTTGGCGACCCCTTACGAATATCGACCAGCACATCCTCAACAACGCCGGTCACAACCCGAACCAGCTTAGCTTGTGCATCCTTACCGTACTGGTAATGCATCCCGCGCAACACACCGGCTTCTGCGGACAGTGACTGGTTGTCCTGATTGAAGTCATTGGTGATGCCCGCCTCGATGAACTTTTCGCGTGTGTATGTTTCCGTGAAAAAGCCGCGGTTGTCCCCGAACACGTCGGTTTCAATCAGTTTCACATCTTGTAACTTGGTTGGGATAATCTTCAAACTCACTTGGCTACCTCCTGATCCACGAGCCGCAACAGGTACTGCCCGTATTCTGTCTTCTTAAGTGGTTGCGCTAACTTGGCCACTTGATCGAGGTCAATGTAGCCCATCCGGTAGGCGATTTCTTCAAGACAAGAAATCTGTAGGTTCTGCCGGCGCTGAATTGACGCAATGAAGCTTGAGGCTTCCTGCAAGGATTGGTGCGTCCCAGTATCAAGCCAGGCAAAACCGCGACCCATCAGCTCAACATCGAGCGTACCAGCTTCAAGGTAGGCCTTGTTAACGTCGGTGATCTCGAGCTCACCACGATCCGACGGCTTGATACTCTTGGCAATCTTCACAACATCATTGTCGTAGAAGTACAGTCCAGTAACTGCATAGTTGCTGGCCGGATGTTCAGGCTTCTCCACGATTGACTTGGCGTGCATGTTCTCATCGAAGTCAACAACGCCGAAGCGCTCTGGATCGTTGACGTGATAGCCAAAGACCGTTGCACCCTTCTCCTTGGCTGCCGCGTGTTGCAGCATCTTGGACAGGCCACCACCATAGAAGACGTTGTCGCCAAGGATCAGGCAGACGGAATCGTCACCGATGAAGTCCTCGGCCAAGATGAATGCTTCTGCCAAGCCATTGGGGTGCTCCTGAACCTTGTAGGTCAAACTCAGTCCAAGATCAGACCCATCGCCGAACAGTTCCTCGAACCGTGGTAGGTCCTTGGGCGTCGAAATCAGCATAATGTCCTTAATACCCGCTAACATCAACGTAGACAGCGGGTAGTAGATCATCGGCTTGTCGTAAATGGGAATCAGTTGCTTTGAGATTGCGCGGGTAATTGGGTACAGACGCGTACCCGAACCGCCGGCTAAAATAATACCTTTCATGGATAACTCCTCCTAGATAACCTGTGTGCTGGTACCAAGCGCACAAATATTGTACTAAACACTCGCTAATATAACATAGCACGAGGACGCACAGGAAAATCAGTCCAAAAGCTTAAGATATCTTAGGTATCTGCTAGTCTTCATTAGACGAGGAAGCCCGTGGACGAGTAAGAATTAAAACAAAGAAGAGCAAGTTCTTAAGGACCCCCGTCTTAAGGATTCGACGTGTTCCTAAGGCCCAAACAGTGCGCCACCGACCAGCAGTCAGTAACGTTGAAACGATTTGGACATCAGCCTGGTCCGTTGACTTGATTGCGACACCTTGGGCTCGTATCGCGCCCGCCTGTCGTTGGACCTCTCGAAGACGTGACGTAGCTTGCCGCTTAGCGTCTAGCCGAAGTGCACGCTTCCAAAGTGGCGTTGTAGCCCCAACAACATTATTTCCATGTTGGCGATACAGAATCGTTGCCTCGTTCAAATAGACGAGTTGCCCACGCGCAGCGGCCACTAAGGCATACCACCAGTCATGCATAGCTGCAGGAATAATACTCTGAGCACAAACAATTTGCTTCAGCTCTTCGTTCAGAACAACGGTGCAACCTGTGACAGAATTCTGAACTAATAAATGATTGAAATCGAGCTGATTAGGATACTGATTTGCGCGATGCATGGATGGTTGTAGCGTTTGGAGCGTTTGATCTACAACTGTCAGATCTGTATAAACTAAGGCTGGTCCTGTCAATGTACGAATCTGTTTCAGAGATTGGCTAATCTTTTTAGGTAACCAGACGTCATCCTGATCACTAAAAAAATAATAGTCTGCAGTCACCATTTTGAGCAGTTCATGAAATCCTTGCTTTGCACCAAGATGCTTTGGGAGAGAATCCTCAAGACAGATGCGCGAATCGACAGCAGCCATCGTTTGAATCAAGGAAACCGTTGCATCCGTCGAACCATCATCGTGGATGTGAAGCTTCCATTCTGTAAAATCTTGTGCCTGAATAGACTGGATTTGCTCACGAATGAAATTGGCCCCGTTGTACGTTGCCATCAGAACTACAACTTTCGTCATTACTGCTCCTCTCGCGCTTGCTTCACCGTTGTTTTGCAGATGTTCCCCGTCACCTCAGCACGCCGGAGTCTAATCCGTTGTTTTGTTTGGGATACACCCTCTAGAATGAAAGGGAAAATCAACTGGACAGAAAGCCCTGTGTAAGTCAAAAAATCGATGAAAAACATAAACGCATAAATCGTACATAATGTTGCCAACCCGAGATAACGATACTTGTTCGCAAAGGTGTGTAGAAGAAGAAAGTACACAAAAGGAAAAACAAGCAGAAAAATTGCAAACAGTATCACGCCTGAGAAGCCCAAATACAGATAAGGTGCACTGAAAGCGGTCGAAACATTAAGCTCAGGGCTAATCTGCGAAACCTGAGGTACATTTTTGGTCGGAAAATGTTTCGAGATAAAATCCCAAATAAAGGTCTGCAAGAAAAATCCCTTAACAGAGTCAGCGGACACCTTGGGATCTTGATCTGTCATTGTTTTTTGCAAGTTAGCTAATGGTGACGCAACGTACGTGTATGCCCAGAAAAAAGGTTTAGGGATGCTAGATTCTTTGAAGGAATCTGTCGCACCACCTACACGCATCATAATCGCAGTATCTGTAATCGTAGAGATCTGATGGTAGTCACGTTGTGTTCGAAAATTACCAAATAGGCCGAACATATAGAGCCCTAAAATTCCAAGGACTACCGCACCAAGCTTAATCTTTGTTGAAATTTGGTCGTATCGGTACAAAAGCCAGTAAAAGACCCCTGAGCCAACCGACAGCGCAAATAGTCCACGATTAACTACCAGTAGAAAAATCAGTAACGTTGCACCATACAGAAACAGCAACTGGATTCGGTGTTTTTTCGCAAAACACAATTTTGCAGCAATCAGCAAACTAACGAAGGATGCCGACGTCATTAATAAAACATGAAACGTTGGAATCCCGAATGTTGTGTAGCTACCTGTGCCGCCTAACAATGGAATTCCCCGAGCGTGGACAAACTCTAAGATAAGCCCTAAGTACAGCGCTACAACAGTTTTCTGTAGTGCAGACAAGGAGAGTCTAATCCCACCGTTTGCGCTTACCGGTCGATCTTTCTCAAATGATCGTCTAAACAGCCAATGTGCGATAAAGCTGAACACGCAAAAGAGAAGCAAAAAGACTAGTAGCTTAATTGTCAGACTTGGAAACAAGTTGGAAAATCCCAAGCTGTAGAGCAGTAATGCAATCAAATACGATAACGCTACGAGCAAAAATGGTGAAAGCAATGCACAACCTCCCCTCGCCACAAACGCAGGTTCACTAGAACTATAAAGACACGGTTAGCGCTACCTCATTCAACTTCTAAAAGTCATAATGAGTTCGCTCTGAAGGGACGTCTACGTACACTGCAAATAGGTCATCGATCTGATTACGACGCAAACGAACCAGCGCGCGATCCAGATCGCTTTTCTTAGTCGTTCGATAACTAATCATCAACCCAACAGTATCTGCTAAGCTAGCGGCCAAAAGCATATCTGGCGTTGAAAGAAGAGGCTCACCACTGATAAGTACAACATCAAATTGTTCTTTTAGTTTATCAATCACGGCGGACATTGAACCATTTGCAATTGCCGGCACGAGTTTACCGGAAAGTTGCCCCCCTAATACAAGGCTTAAATCAGCGTCAACCGGCTGAAGTACCTCTGGCAATGCCGCTAATGAATCTGCTTGTAATAGAGTACGCTCCTTATCTAACGGGAAAATACCGCTCAGGATCTCGTCCGCATGCACTGACATACTGAGTAAAACAACAGAAACTTTTTGCGCTGCAAAGCTACGCGCTAAATCTACGGTTAAAGTGTCGCTACTGGATTGGCTCTCAGGCGGCAACAGCAAGACCACCTGCTTTTGCGTGGTCTTTAGTTGCAAATACAGTTGATCCTGAAAATCCCGTAGACTGTTTGAAAATTCTAGATGCCCGATATTATTTTTCATTCTTGCTTCGTCTCCTAACGAGGTGTGCTGTCAATTTATTTCCGAGACGGGAGTTCGCCAAGCACATGTAAATTACGCGCAGAGATATCACTCAAGGATCGCACGCGTGAGTCGAAAAGGGTGATGCAAAGCACAACAAAGAATCCAAGTGCTGCCGCTCCTATAGCTGCGGTAGCTGCATAAACCTTAGACTTTGAATTCATGGTGGCGGTACCTGGAGTCGCTTCTGACAACAGCGACAAGGAAGCATTACGATCACTAAGTCGCTTAACCATTTGCTTAAAGTCAGCGTACATCTGGTTCGATAATTTTGCCGACAAAGCAGCATCTCTACTTGTCACATTAATACTGAACACTCGCGAATTTACTTCATTCTCAATTGTTGCTGATTCATCGCCATTTTTAGCTAACTTGGCTTGTTCCGCAGGAGTTAATTTTTTAACCGCATTGTTAAGTAAACTAGGTTTAGACAGCACTTCCTTGTACGTGCTGAGCATTTGTGTGTCAGCCTGATTTTGGGTCAACACATTAGCCAATGTCTCATTATCGTCTTTATCGGTCATTTTGAAAACAAACGTGGCCGTCGACGAATACGTGGGACTGGCGTAAAGCTTTGGTACAACGAATCCACCAATCAGACCAACCACCGCAAGGGTGATTATGAAACCGGCATAGTGTCGTAAATTAAACAAGAATAACTTGATATTCAACATAATAGAATCCTTTCCACTAATTACTTTCAATCCAGCGCTCTGATCGTTGACTCTTTCAATAATATCATGGTTAGTCGCGAATTTCATGTACTTGAAATCTAAGGACTTCAATTCCCTGAGCCTTCCAAGCCATCAAAAGATCAGATATCTCCACTTGCTCGTCAACAATCGCAATGCCACAATCCCCCCCGCCTGCACCTGACGATTTAGCCGCTCCATGGAAAAGCTCTGCTGTATCGCATAGTTTAGCAAGTAAGGTCGTCTCAATATCAACACCAGAGAAACCTGACAGTTGCCGCAGAAGCGTTCGGTTGGCACGAACACCCGCCTGAATCATCATCGTAGAAGCCTGGCGAAAGCCTTGAATCATTCTTGTGACCGTCGTCCGACTATCAAATAGAAATTGGCTATACTCGTTTTTCCTAGTTCTACGTGCGATCGTAATTTTATCAACTAACTGTGACGTGGACGCCGGCGATCCCGTCCACCCAATTAACAAACTCATCTTAGGCGGGGCAGTCAGCAACTCAACCGACAGTTCTGGCCACACCATATCTAAGAGCTCCTTCAGACTATGTAACCGACGCTCCGCACTTAACCACGTCTTGTCAAAAGATTGATACGCAATCCATCCGCCATAAACTGATGCAGCAATGTCTCCGAGAGATCCATTTCCTTGGATGTCTAGGTGTGCAATCGCGGCCAATTTATATAACTTATCATTCGTCATCTTTAGTTCGTAGAATTGATTCAACGCTTTTACAGTTGCGACGGTCACCGCAGCGGAACTCCCAAGCCCATATTTCTTCCCATCGATCGAGTCCAAATCCGAATCAACTGATAAACGGTACAGTCCAAGGGGTTTACCAAGCTCTCGTGCATATTGCTCAGTCAGATGAATCGCGCTCAGTATATAATGGAAGGGATTATCACGATTATCAAACACCATCTCGTCCCCATCACGAGACCACATAAGCGAGTTCTCCTGATACTGCTTCGATATAATGCTCCCATACGACGGCATGCTTTCAACCGTAACTGTCACAAACTGGTCTATTGCCACAATAATAGCGGGGTATCCTGTTTCCACCACCGCGTATTCACCGGCAATGTATAACTTGCCTGGCGCCTGCGCTGTTATCACTTAATCAGAACCCTTCATCAATCTATCTCAGTCAAACTGCACGTGCCAATTATACGCGGTGCGTCCACCGGCCACGTACCATTGATCAAACTGTAACTATTTTTAAAGAAATGCCTCATCCTTCCAGCGGATGAGGCTTTTTTTCAAGTGATCTTCACAAATACAACTTGTGACGTTCCTATGGTCAAGTATCAGAAAAATGGGTGAAGACTCCAGCACAATAAAAACGTTCACTAACACGATACTAAGAATTGGTATCTTTTCGAGAATTTTGATCAGTTTCTTTTACCAAAAAAATTGGGCGGTGCTTAGTCTCAAGAAAAATCTTCCCAATGTACTTACCAATTATGCCAAGTGACAAAAGTTGAATCCCCCCTAGCAACAAAATCACGGAGACCAGCGAGGGCCATCCAGTTGTTGGATCACCCCAAAAAACAGCTCTTACAACGACGAAAATTAAACTGATTAAGGCACCGAAGCAACTCAGCGCCCCCACAAAAGACGCGATATTTAACGGAACATCTGAAAAATTGACAATTCCATCTATGGAGTAGTTGAATAACTGCCAAAACGACCACGACGTAGTCCCCGCAACTCGCTCTCGATTTTCGTAGGTGATATATTCCGTCTTAAAGCCAACCCAACTAAACAATCCCTTCGAAAACCGATTGTATTCTGCCAATGATAAAACCGCGTCTACCATCTGTCTTGTCATTAGACGGAAATCACGGGCACCATCAATCATTTCAGTATCACTTATTCTATTAATGACTCGATAAAACTGTCTCGCGAAAAAACTTCGAACTCTAGGTTCCCCAGCACGATTGCCCCTTCGAGTTCCTATGCAATCCATATCTCCAGAAAGAAGCTTCGACAGCATCTCAGGAAGTAGCTCCGGTGGATCCTGAAGATCAGCGTCCATCACAGTCACAAAGTCACCCCGTGCGCTCTTAAGCCCTGCATAGAGCGCTGCTTCCTTTCCAAAATTTCTTGAAAATGAAAGATAATGAACTGCGGAATCTTTCAAGCTAAGTTCACGTAATTTTTCAAGTGTTGCGTCAGTTGATCCATCATTCACAAAAACAAATTCAATCTCCATTGCTATTTGTTTACTGATTAATTTAACTTTATCATAAAATAAATAAATTGTTTCTTGCTCGTTAAAACAAGGAATAATAATCGATAGCATATGTACCAACCTTCCAGATGAAAAAGCTAGGTCAAAGATTGACCTAGCCAATTTTACCATATATACAAGAAAAAGTTAGAGCAAATACTTCGCGTCCGCCACCGGATCCTGACTGGTCAGAATCTTCGGTCCATCGTTTGTGATGACAATCGTGTGCTCGTACTGCGCACAATCGGACCCATCCGCTGTCACGTAGTATTCCCAATCATCCCCAAGTAAATCGTGAGACTTGATTTTCCATGTCCCGGTGGTGATCATTGGTTCGATGGTGATCGTCATCCCTGCCTTCAAGCGCAGCCCGTGACCGGGTTCGCCGTAGTGTGGGACGTTTGGACTTTCATGCATCGTCGGCTGAATGCCATGGCCAATCAGCTCACGCACGTCGCCGTAGCCGTTCTCATCTTCGGTGAAGTGCTGAATAGCGTAGCCGATGTCCCCGATGCGGTTGCCGACAACGGCCTGATCGATCCCGAGGTACAGGGCCTTCTTCGTGATGTCCATCAACTTCCGTCGCTTCTCAGAAATCTCACCCACCGCGTAGGTCCAGCAAGAATCACTCATGTACCCTTGCCAGTTCACCACGGTATCCACGGCCACGATGTCCCCTTCTTTAAGCATCAACCCCTTGCGTGGCGTGGCATGGGCCACTTCATCGTTGATGGACACGCAGGTGGCGTACTTGTAGCCCTCAAAGCCAAGCTCGGCTGGAACGGCGCCGTGGCTTTCGATGTACTCACGACCGACCTTTTCGATCTCCCAGCTGGAGATCCCTGGGCGGATGATCTCAGCCACCGCCTTGTGCATCCCGGCTAGAATTGCACCGGACTTGGCCATGCCTTCAATTTCTCGTTCTGACTTTAATGTAATCAACGCTTTGCATCTCCTATATTGCCTGCAATTTCATGAAATTATACTCGCTCTCAATCTTACCACAAGCCCTCTAATTTAACAGTCCTAGCGCAAGGCCGGCCTGTCTGCTATGATATGGCAAGAATCTTTTACGGAAAGGAACCTGATAATCGTGCCAATTGCTAAGATCGTCTATGCCAGCATGACGGGAAACAATGAAGAAATCGCCGGAATCGTCGAGGAGGAACTTGAGAAATACGGTTACGACGTCGAAACCGCGGAAGTCTCACAATCATCCGCGGCCGACTTCGAGGATGCTGACCTCTGCATCGTTGCGACCTACACCTATTCTGATGTCGGTGACGGGGTATTGCCCGATGAAGCCGTCGATTTTTACGAAGAGCTCAAGGAACTCGACCTCACCGGCAAGGTTTATGGTTGTTGCGGCAGCGGCGATCGCTTCTACGATGATTTCTGCACCAGTGTCGATGACTTCGACAAGGCATTCGCCGCGACAGGAGCCACGAAGGGCGCGGACAGCGTGAAGATCGACCTCGCCCCAGAGGACGATGACATCACCGCACTTGAAGCCTTCGTCAAGAAACTGACCGAAACCGTGTCGACTCAGGCATAACCGCAACGTCTACCGAACAAGCCAGGGCCACCCAACGAAATCGTGGGGTGACCCTGGCTTGTTTTAGCGAGTGCCCGCTTTAAAAATAACGAGCTTACTGAAGGCATAGTTGGCGACCACGACCACCACCTGAGTGATGACCTTCGCCACGAGTTGGCTGAGGTGCAGCCCGCTGATGAACAAGAACATGCACCCGTAATCGAGCCCCAACGAAACCACACGAGCGAAGACAAATTTTGTCAGCTCCCACAGCAACTCGCGGAGGTTCTCGGTGTGCGATTCAAACACCCACAACTTGTTCGTCACAAAGGCGAACAACACCGAGAGGCTCCAAGCCAGAAAATTAGCGAGCTGCCAGCTCATGCCTAGGTGCGTCAGCGCGTAGAAGCTGACAATGTTGACAACCGTCGTCCACCCGCCAAAGAAAAGATACATCGTAATGGCCCACCAGCCGCGCGCCACCAGCCACTGCTTCAATCGTTGTAAGTACTTGCCCACGTTTTGTCCCCGTTCCTCAATTAAGTCGTGTCAATCGCAATTATCGTTGTGCCCGATTCAACCGGCGCGTCACCCGGCGCCGCCGAACAAAATCATGGACCTTCCCCCGTGAATGCCGCAGCCGCCCACAGTAGTACTCCGCTACCACCGCGTTGACCACTGCCCCGATCAGCCACATCATCGCGCTAAAGTTGAGCCATAGTAGCAGCACCATGAAGGTACCGATTGTCCCGTACGAGTTGTAGCGCGTGCCAAAGTAGTGCATGTAGGTCGCGAATAACTGGGCTAGCGCAAGCCAGGCAGCAATCGTGAAGCCGGCACCCGGCAAAATCGTCCAAAACTTGATCCGCGCGTTGGGTAGGAAATAATCGATCAGCGTGATCACCACCACCAAGGCCACCAGTGTCACCGGCCAGCGCCACGCATTAAAGGTGGTCAGCCAATTATCTGACAGTCCCAGAATTGGCACGAGCCATTCCAAAAACTGCCGGCCAAACGCGAACGCGATCATCACTGCCCCAAGCGCAACAATCAGCGTGAAGAACATCAGCATCGAGATGATTCGCTGCAAAACAAAATTGCGTGGCGGCGTCACGCCGTATGCCTTGTTAAACCCGTTTTTAAGCCCATTGACGCCGAGGCTGGCGGCCCACAAGGTGGCCACCGCCCCGATCGATAAGATCCCACCACTGGTTGATGCCAGTAAGTTTTGAATAACGGGATTGATAAATGTCATGATGTCTTCCGGAATCACCTGCGCCAGATACGTGGAGACCCCGTTATAACTCAGTCCAAATAAAGGCAAGAGGTTCCCTGCAGTGATCAGCATCGGAAACAGGGACAGCAACGCATAGTAAGCTAGTGAGGCAGAGGTGGCACCAAGCTCCGCCTCACCAATACGTCGCAGTGAAAGTTTGAGCATTTCCCTGAACTTCAATCGTCGCGGGATATCTAATCGGGCAATTGGCACGCGGCCGGCACTGATGGCGCGGCGCTGGGTATCAGTCAACGCCGTTTTCGGCAACGTACGCGACGTGTGTGCAACGGTTGGCTTTCCCAAGGCGGTCTGCCCCCTTCTTGATCTTGTTGTCTTAATTATACCAGACCGGTCCTAAGTCGCGACAGCTCGGCTAAATCTAACATTATTGTTACGTTGAAGTTTTTGCGCGCTTTTACACGAAGAATCTAGTAAAATACAATCAGCGTATAATTGGAGGATTTATATGGATAATCGTGGTTCTCGCACCGCCAACCGGCCTAGCCGATTTCTTAAAGTGCTACTCCTGGTGCTACTCACCGTTCTAATGTTAGGCGGTGGCTACGCACTGCGCCTTTACTCCCAAGCAAAAGTGGCGATCGATAAAACCTACGTCACAAATAAGGAAACAACCAAGAAAAAAACGGTTGATCTCGCCGAGCAGAAGCCGATTAGCTTGTTGCTGATGGGCACTGACACAGGCGAGTTCGGACGCGAAGATCAGGGTCGTAGCGACACGATGATTCTGGTTACCATCAACCCGCAAGGCAAACGGACCACGATGATCAGCATCCCGCGCGATACACTCGCCCAAATTACGACGACCGAGTATACCGGTGCCAACAAGATCAACGCGGCGTATGCCTACGGAAGCTCAGAAGGCGCAGTCCGTGCCGTCAAGGACCTATTGAATGTCCCCATCAACTACTTCGTCATTGTCAACATGGCAGGGCTTGAGCAGATCGTGGATGGCGTTGGTGGCATCGACGTCGATGTGAAATTCAGCTGGCGTGATCCGTACGTCAATGCCTCCTTCACTAAGGGCCCTGCACACCTCAACGGCGCGCAGGCTCTCGCCTACGCTCGGATGCGCCATGCCGATCCGAACGGCCACTACGGCCGTCAGGAACGCCAGCAAGAGGTGATCACAGAGATTGTCAAAAATGCGCTCTCGGCCAAGTCGCTGACGAACTACCGTAGCCTGATGACCTCTCTGGCGGATAACATGCGCACCGACTTGACCTTCGATGAAATGGTCAAGATCGCTGAGAACTACCGCGGGGCCGCCGCTACTATCAACAAAAACACTCTTCAAGGACTGGGCGTTTACATCGGCGATGCCTCCTACCAGGTCGCTTCAACTAAGGACCTCCAGGCGACCTCCGACCTCGCCCGGACTGAATTGGGTTTGGCTACTGAAACGCTCGACAACTACAACACAAAGCAAAACGCGATGAACACTCAGATAGGCTTCAACTGGGACGACCAAGACAACCCGGCCTATCACCTTTATAAAAACCTCCAGTAATAGCAAACCCCCCCGTCAGTCGCGTGACTGACGGGGGTTCTTTTTGACTACCCCACCCGCCGCACCGCCCGGCGAAACACCAACCGAGTCGGGTCGGCCATCGCAAGCCGGTAGCTTCGGGCGGCGCGCAGGAAGCTGTGCACCAGTGGTGCTGAGGCAGTGAAGTACTGACCGTTGGTGACTTGGTTGGGCTCCAGGCGAAGCGGCCCCGCCTTGAAGTCGCCGTTGAAGAGCTGCTGATTCAGCATGATGGTGAAGGCCGTCTCCGTGAGCTGGCCAGTTGCAAGACCGCCGTGATGGTCCTCGTAGACGATGTCCCCGCGCCAGCGATTAGACAGTGCGAAGACAAAACTGATCAACTCCGATGATGACACGATGACGGACTGCGGCTGCTTCTCCAATCGCGCGATTAACTGCGCTAATGCCTCATCAAACATCCTGATCCCTCCGAGCGGCGTCATGGCCTTAGAATTGGGCTCAGTGTATGCCGGCGGGGCCAAACGCGTCAAGCCAGCCGCTTGTGCATTGCGTCACCGGTCGGCGGCACGCCGCAGCGCCGGAGCGGGCGCAAACGCCGCAACAAATGCGGCGTAGTCATCAATGACCTGGCCGAGGTAATCCTTGCACCAGTGCTGAATGGCGCCGTCCAGGTGCTTATCCATGTACCCTGCCGCCACGGCGGCCGAGGGGCTTTGGGTGTGGGCCAACGCGAGGAGGTACGCACAGACGTGACTGTACGCCTCGAACTGCGGCCAGGATAGCGCCAGCGGGTCGATGGACTCCTTCATGTCCCGAAACTGGCGGACATAGAAGCTCTTGTCCAGCTGGTTGAACCAGCCCAGGAATGGATCAGAGGCTTTTTGCAAAATTTGCTGAGCCGCAATGATCCGCTGGCCTTCACTGATTTCTCGACGCTGGTCAACGGTGATGTCATTGGGTGCCAGCACCCGCCGTCGCGGCAGGGCCTCTTTGATTTGAAGCACGAGGTGGCTGCCGTTCAGGCCAGTCAGAAGCAGGAGGTAGCAACTGGTGCCAAAGCTCCCAATGCCCACGGCGTGCCGCACCATGTCGGTCAGGTGGTACTGGCTTAACAACAGTGCAACATCCGCGCGGGTGGTGTGCTGGTAGTCGATGAAGCCTTGGCGCAACGCGGCTTCGGTGGCCGCGGTCACACGCACGGTACGCGGCGGCGCAACCTTGAATCGAAGCGCCCCGTCGATCGGTTCGGTATACTTTTTGACCACCGATTCCGAATCGCGGGTGGCGGCACGGTCGCGAATCTTGGCGATGAAGTCCACATCGGCTTGATCGGGCAGCGCCTGCATCAGGGTGGTGA
This sequence comes from Lacticaseibacillus daqingensis, assembly GCF_003946115.1. Classification (GTDB taxonomy): domain Bacteria; phylum Bacillota; class Bacilli; order Lactobacillales; family Lactobacillaceae; genus Lacticaseibacillus; species Lacticaseibacillus daqingensis. Next base: position 208,820 of record NZ_RHOH01000004.1, read on the forward strand.
CGGCGCTGGAGGCGTAGAAGCGGGTCAAGGCGCCCTGCTTGAACGCCTTTTTGACCGTCTTGCGGTACGTTCGAACGATCTGGCGCGCCAGCTCGTCCAGCACGGCCTCCTCGAAGTGGGCCTGCGCGCCCAGCAGATACACACTGGTGATCAGCCGCTTGACATCAAACTCGAAGGCATTCGGCGCCGCCTCATCGAAGTCGTTCAGGTCAAACAGCAGATTGCGCTCCGGTGAGGCGTAAAAGCCAAAGTTCTGTAGGTGCGCATCCCCATCGCTGAGCACGCGAATCCCGGACTGGGCCCCGTGCGAGAGGTCATATGCCATCAGCTCGGCGGTGCCGCGGAAAAAGGCCGCCGGGCTGGCTGCCATCTTGGCGTGCCGTGCCGGCAGAAGCGTTGCGGTCAGATTCGTCTCGATCGCCTGGATAAAGGCCACCGGGTCGCGCTGGATCAGCGGCCGGTGCGCCAGGCTGTCCAGGGGCACGCGCGCTCGCAACTGTTTGCCCAGCGTGTGCAGGTCGGCGGCGCTCGCATGGGTCATCGTGTGCTGCAGCGCAGTGAGTTCGTTCAATAAATCGTCTGCCATCATCATCACCTCATGTTCACGCTACCGCACTCGTGCCGGTGACGCAAGTGATTGGCCGGAACGTGGGTGAGCGCCAACCCGCTTAGCCGATCGAAGTCACGGCAGCCTTGCGACTAACGCAACGCGCTGGGTTTCTCAATGGCACTGACCCCGACAATGCTGTACGGGCCCAAGGGGGCAAAAAAGCCGCAACTCACTGTTTTCAGTGATTGCGGCTTGATGCCACCGTTCTTTGACCGGTATTCTGCAGGGCGGCAGGTCCAACGGTCGCTCGGTTGCTTGTTTAATGAGCGTATCCCGGTCGAATTATGCGAAACGCACGCCGAAATCCGGTCATGGATCGCCCAAGCCAGCTGAGCGGCTAAAGGTTGTCGATCCCGCTCGCCAGGTCCATCGCCACCGGATTATCCGAGAAGCGGCCATTGACGATGAAATCGTGAATCACAGCCTGCAGGATGTCGATGGTCTGCTCCCGCGAGATGTCGATGAACCCAGAGGCCGTCAGGTTCGCGATTCCGGTGGCGACGATCCACAACCCCGAGATCGTGTTTGCTTGCTGCTCAGGCGTCAGGGCCTTCGCCGGGGCGTAGGTGTTCAACCGCTTGATCGCGGTGGTCAGCGCGTACTCCCGCATTTCATCGACGCCAAAGTGGTCCTCGATAAAGACCGCGCGGTACAGCTCGCGGTTGTCGGCGGCAAAATTGATGTAGGCGAGGCCGAGATCCACGATCGGATTCGTGGTGTAGCGGCGGGCCATTTTTGCGGCCAACGTCGTCTTGATCTCATTCATCACCGCCTGCTTCAGTTCGGCCATGTTCTCGAACTCAAGGTAAATCGGCTGCGTCGAACACCCCATTCGCCGCGCAATGTTTCTTGCGGTGAAGCGCTTGAACCCCTCCTCCACGACCAGCTCATAGGCTGCGTGTAGGATCTGATCACGCGTAATTAGCTTTTTGCGTGCCAACTCCAACTCCCCCTTCGCGCCACCACGTTTAATTGTGCAATAACGCTCTTATTATCGTTATTTTACCAGAGCCTCACGAAAACGCAAACAAACGACGAACAAAAATTATAAGTTTATGACGCCCGTGGCGAACACAGGTGAAATAACGCACAAGTAGTCGTGGCAATCAGTTTGTGATTTCAGTCCGTGTTATATTCCTTCCATTGACCCTTTCTGATACACTGAAGACATTAAAGCAAAGTGAGGAAAGCCTATGAGTGATGAAACCTTTACTGAGAACCTGCGGCAGTACGCCGAGCTGACCGTTGATCTGGGTGCCGGCGTGGGCGCCGGAGATACCGTGTACCTGCAGATCGGTACCGACCAGGCAGAATTTGCCCACCTGATCGTTGAAGCCGCCTATGCCCGCGGCGCCGCCGAGGTCCAGCTGTGGTGGCAAGATGACTTCATCAAGCGCCAGGACATGCTGCACATGCAGGAAGATCGCCTGTTCAACCAGCCGCCACAAACAGAGGCGATGATGACCTACTGGCTGGCGCACAACGCGAAGCGCATCACCGTCCTGTCCAGCGACCCGGATAACCTTTCCGGCGTGCCCAGTCAGCGGGTGGCGGGCTTCCAGGACGGATTCCAGAAGGTGTACAGCCAACTGTCCGCCGCCATTTCGTCCAATCGCATTTCCTGGACCATTGTGGGGGCCGCCTCCCCGGCCTGGGCGCAGAAGGTCTTCCCGGCCGCGGCAAGTCCAGAGGCCGCCACGCAACAGCTATGGGATGCGATTTTCAAAACCGTGCGGATCGACCAGCCAGAGCCGGAAGCAGCCTGGTCCAAGCACATCGCCAAGCTGAACGCCAAGGCCGCGTGGCTGAACGACATGGCCTTCGACCGGCTGCACTACCAGGCCCCCGGCACGGACCTGACAGTGGGGCTTCCTGACCACCACATCTGGACGGCCGCAGGGGCTGAAAACCCACAGGGCGACCACTTTGTCCCGAACATGCCAACCGAGGAAGTGTTCACCGTCCCAGACAACCGCCGCATCGATGGCACGGTTGCCTCCACCAAGCCGTTGTCGTACGCCGGCAACATCCTTGAAGGCATGCACTTCACCTTCAAGAATGGGGTGGTCACCGAAGCGCACGCGGACACCGGCGATGAGACCCTGCAGCACCTGCTCGGGATCCGTGGTGCACGTAGCCTGGGTGAGGTCTCACTGGTGCCAGACCCATCGCCGATCAGCCAATCCGGGTTGATTTTCTTCAACACCCTGTACGACGAAAACGCGTCCGACCACATGGCACTCGGCCAGGCCTACCCATTCTGCGTCGTCAACGGCACCAACATGACGCCTGAAGAGCTGGCCGCTGCCGGCCTCAACGACGCCGACACCCACGTGGACTTCATGATGGGCTCTGCCGATATGAACATCGATGGCATCACCAAAGACGGCAAAATCGTGCCCATTTTCCGCAACGGGGATTGGGCCTAACCACGCGAAAGACCAAGCCAGCATCGGCTTGGTCTTTTTTGCTCGTCCGGCGTTTTCAAGGCGCATAAAAGCCACCGCTGCTTGCGCTTCGGTGGCCGGTGCGTGCGATTACGTCCATGTATGGTCAAGCCCGCTTGCAGATGGGCCGCGTGCGGTGTGGGTGGACAGTGGGTTAAGGGCCGGTCCCTCATGTCACGGTGCACCGTTACCGGTAGCGGTTGTCCTGGTGTTGCAAGCGAGCCCGATCAGCTCCGCTTATCCCCTGATGTCCGACGATGGCGCTGTCGGGGCGAAAAACATGTGCACGCGCCGGGGTGGCGCCGCCAAAGGTACTTGGCGCGGATATCGCCTGATCAACCGAGGGTGCGCGCCGATGCCTCGACGCCTCGATGATCCGCTAAGTCTTAGGGCGAAAGCGTATCACCAAACTGCATTTTCGTCAAAAAAAGTGGTCCGATCACGCTTAAAAAAACAGTGGCGCATCTCGTCTCTGCCGGTTCAAGTGGAAAATTGCCCGATATCATAACGCCACGAGGCCAAAAAAAGATTCCTGACCGGCCGTGCCGCCGAATTCAGGAACCTGCGCGCACTCAAGCTGACGCGATCGCGCTAGCCCGGGTGCTTCGCCTGAATTACCCCATCATACCAAGCTGATAAGAAAACGCAGTCGGTTTAGCGGACACGCCGCCACAAGCCGCCAACTGTGATCAAGCTCCCCAGCCCGAGCACGACCGTCACCCAACTCACCACATTCCCCGTCTGAGGCAGTGGCTGCGATTTTGGGGTCGGCCGCTTCGCCGGTTGTGCCGCGGGATTGCCTGCGGGCTGATCCGTTGACGCCTGACTAGAATCCGTTTCGGTCGCCGGCTGACCAGTTGGCCCCCCGGCCGTTGCGGCATCCTCTTGCGCTGCGGGCACCTGTTCCGGTTGCGCCATCAGCACCTGCTCGTAGGCGGGATCAAACTCAGGCGCGACCGAATCAGACGCGGTATCCGCAACGAACACGGACACCACTTGGGTCAGATCCGTGGCCGCCGCGATCTGAGCCTGCAACGCAGCGACCTGCGCCGCATCCCAGCCCTTTTCGGCCTGCACCCGCGCCAGGAAGTGGCTGGCCTGTGCCTTGAGCGCCTCAAGGGTGACGCCCTTGGTCGTGGCGATCAGCACCTTGCTCATCCGAAACGTTGACGCGCGCACGTGGTCAATGTCATCCGTGCGGTTATCGCGGCCGTCGCGATCGCCTGCGTACATAAACATCCCACCCAAGTGGTTGGCCTGCACATACTGGGCCACTTTGACCGCGGGACTTTCTGCCAGAGTCGGCCGAACATCGGGGCCGTCTGCCACGCCTTCCTCTTCAAAAGTGAGCCCCGGGACGAATTGACTCAGCGGCACACCGATAGACTGGAAAAACTCACCGAAGTACTGCGCCGCCTCAACCGACTGCCCGTACTGCTGAAACGCGACAAGGTCAAAGCAATCCGCGATCGGTTGGAACACCTCCTCTTTATCCACCGTGGTGTCCCAAATCAGCTTCGTGCCATTGGCCGCCTTGGGCCCAAGCTCCGTTGACAGTGCCCGAACCACCGCAAAAACGATGGCGCGCTCCTCATCGGTCGGGCTAAACACCTCCGCGTCAATATCGAGACCGTCAACCCCGCGGTCGGTCACCAGCCGCTGCACGACCCCGTGCGCGTATTCCGCGATGCGCTCAGGCGTGGCGTAATCAGGCAGTGCCGGATCACTAGTTGTCCCTGCGGCCTGCTCCTGATAGGCGGCCTTGAAATCATTCACTAACCCGCGGTACGACAACGGTGAGACGACCTGTGTGCCCCGCTCGTGAAGGGTTGGCACGTACACCGTTTTGAGCGCCTCGAGAAAGTCGCCGTCATCTTGGATCTGACCCGCCGGCAAAAAGACGTTCACAATATCCACGCCGTAGGGCAGATCCGTCAGGGCCTGAACGTTGGGGTCCGTGATCGCGGAATGCGTCTTGGTGACCAAGCGATCGCGCCAAGCCCGGTAATACACCATGTAAAGGGGCGTGTCTGAAGCCGCGGCCACCGGCTGCGGCGTGAGCCACGCCAAGACCCCTGCCGCCACCAGCGCCACCAGTAAACCGAATCCTTTTTTTCTCATCTGTTCCTCCTTGTTAAGTAAGCGCTTTCTTATCCTCGAAAGTATACGAATTCGGTGCACGCATGGCAATTGACCGCAGCCCAAGGTTGGCACGCTAGCCTATACCAAGCCAACGCCACACGGTGCACACAAAAAAAGGTGCCAGAACCGCGCCCATATGGGCACAGTCCTGGCACCTTGCGGAATCACCGCACCGGGCGGTTATCGTGTGGCGTTATGCGCGTTTGCGCCGCTCGCCAGCAAGGCCAAACAGCGCACCGACCACGGCCAGCACACCGAGCCCAGAGGCGGCCATATTGGTGGCATCCCCCGTCTGTGGCAGGTGCTTGGCTTGTGTGGTGCCGGTTGGCGTAGTCGTCTTGTTCGCCGTGTTACTTGGTGTTTCGACCGGCGTCTCGGCCGGCGTTTCAACGGTCGTCTCAGGTACCGAAGCCTTGTAAATCGGGATCGTGTACGTGTTCGTCGCGGCATCGTGCGTAGCATTTTCCGTCCGCATCTTGTAACCGGCCGGCAACTTCGCCTCGACCGCGCTCATTGGGATCCCGGTCAGATCGCCTGTCACGGTGAAGGTGTGGGTGGTCTTTTCGTTCGTTGCTTCATCGACAAAGATGACGGTGATGGTCTTCGATACGGCGTCATTGTAAATCGGGATCGTGTACGTGTTCGTCGCGCGATCGTAGGTGGCCAGCTCCTGCACCACCTTGTAGCCGGTTGGGACACTGGCCTCGATCTCGCTCATCGGGACGCCGGTCAGCGCGCCAGTCACGGTGAAAGTGCGCGTCGTGGTCTGCTGGGTCGCCTGATCGACGAAGTGCACCGTGATGATCTTCGGTGAGGCGATATCGTAGATCGGCACCGTGTACACCTTCGTGACATCATCATATTTCGTCAGCGCCAAAACGGCCTTGAAGCCCGCCGGTGCACTGGCCTCAACGGTTTCCAGTGGCACCGCACCATCCTGTGGCACCACAAAGGTCTTAACCGTCACATTGCCCGACGCCTCATCGAGGTAGTGAATGGTGATTGTCTTGGTGGCCTCATCCACGGCGGCTACAAGCTGATCAACGGCGTCTGCCGCTTTTTGCTGCGTGTCCGCGACGTTATAGATCGGCACGGTGTACGCCTTAGTCGCATCGTCGTAGGTGGCCAGTCCGACCAACGTCTTGTAGCCGGCTGGCGCGCTGGCTTCAACCGTTGCCCGCGGCACGTCACCCTGTTGCGCGACCACAAAGGTTTTGGTCGTCGTGGCGTTGGTCGCCCGGTCCACATAGTGAATCGTGATCGTCTTGGTTGCGGACTCGCCGGTGGCTGTCACGAAATATGTTTTGGTGTAGGTTTGCCCCGCCACGAAGCCATCGTCATTCGTGTTGAGCCGTGACTCGTTAACCAAGGTATAACCAGCTGGTAGGTTCGCCGTCACCTCAGCCTTTAAGTCATCGTAGGACTGCCCAACTTGAGCTTGCAGGTCAAAACTGCCGACCGTGGCTTGTGTCCCCTGCACTACGTAGTTGATGCTGACAGGTACGGTTGTCGATGCGGTTTCAGCCACCTCTTCGGCCCCAACATGCGCCGTGGGCTGACCTAAAACCTGAATGCTGAATAGGCTGGCCGCCACAACGCCTGCCGCGAGCCAAGTTTTGTGGGCTTTATAGAGTTTTTTTGCGCCATTGCGATCTTTCATGAGTGTCTCCTCCTCAATGAATAATAAAAGTAGTCAACAAATTGAAGGTCGGTCGCTTTGAGCTCTCCCCACAGATGCTCGAATGATCATCCTTATACCTCCATAGTGTAGCGAAAAAGCTCCGTAAGTCAACGGTATTTATTCTGAATCATGAATTAAATTATATTAATAAACATTTTTAATTAGATTTTCATCCAGTTGAATAAATTTTTTAATAACATTTTTGATAAAAAGTAGATATAAAAGACGGCTTCAGTCGTCTTTTAAGCTTAAAAACAAGGTGCCAGAACCGCGCCCACATGGGCACAGTCTTAGCACCTTGCTTCATCACCGCGTTCGGCGGTTATTGTAAGACGTTATGCGTGTTTGCGCCGCTCACCGGCGAGGCCAAACAGCGCACCGACCACGGCCAGCACGCCGAGACCAGAGGCGGCCAGGTTAGTGGCGTCTCCCGTCTGCGGGAGGTGCTTGGCGGGTTGGGTCACGGCTGGCGCGGTTAATGTTGCGCCAGATTTTTTGGCCAGCTTGTGCACAGCGGTTTCAAATGTGTCAACCGCCTTAGTCAGCTTCTCCTGCGTTTTGACCACATTGTAAATCGGGATCGTGTACGTCCGCGTCTCGTTGTCATAGGTGCCCAGCGCGACCAGCATCCGGTAGCCGTCAGGAACAGAATTCTCAACGGTTGCCATGGGCACTCCACTGTCTACCGGGATGGTGTATCGTGTGACAAATTCTGCATTTGTGTCACGATCTACGAATTTGACGGTGATCGTCTTCGTCGCGGCCTTGATAGCCTCCGCCAGCTGGTTCAGCGCGTTGTCGGCTTGTGCCTTCAACTCTTCTGGCTTGTAAACCGGGATATAGTACTTGCCTGTTTCTGGATCTTGGATCGCCCCGGCTTCGTTGACCGTGTAGCCCGCCGGAACTTTTGCCAGCACCGTATCCTTGCTGATCCCACCCAGTTTTGCGACTGTGTAGGTGGACTGATCCAGCAAGTCATGACTGACCTGATCCACAATGTCGACACTGATCGTCTTCGTCGCACCCTTGATGGCTTCCGTCAGCTGGTTCAGCGCATTGTCGGCTTGTGCCTTCAGGTCTTCTGGCTTGTAAACCGGGATATAGTATTTGCCTGTTTCCGGATCTTGGCTGACCCCAGCTTCGTTGACGTTGTAGCCTGTCGGGACCTTTGCCAACACCGTATCCAGGCTGATACCACCCAGTTTTGCGACTGTGTAGGTGGACTGATCCAGCAAGTCATGGCTGACCTGATCCACAATATCGACACTGATCGTCTTCGTCGCGGCCTTGATGGCTTCCGTCAGCTGGTTCAGCGCGTTGTCGGCTTGTGCCTTCAGGTCTTCTGGCTTGTAAACCGGGATATAGTATTTACCTGTTTCCGGATCTTGGCTGACCCCAGCTTCGTTAACGTTGTAGCCTGTCGGGACCTTTGCCAACACCTCGTCCAGGTCGATCCCGCCAAGTTTTGCGACCGTGTAGGTGGACTGATCCAGTAAGTCATGGCTGACCTGATCCACAATATCAACACTGATCGTTTTAGTCGCAGCCTTAGCCGCAGCCGCAAGCTGATCAACCGCGTCTGCCGCCTTCTGCTGGGCGTCAGCCACATTATAAATCGGAATCGTGTACGTGCGTGAATCGCTATCGTAGCTTCCTTGCGATGGGAGCATCTTATAGCCATCCGGCACGGTCCCTTCAACCGTGGCCACCGGTACTTCGTCTGCCATCGGAATGGTGTACTGCGTTGTAACCGGGGCCAGTTGACCGGCCTGATCAATCAAGGTGATCGTAATGGTCTTGGTTGTCGGTGTGGTGGTCACCGGTTCTGTTGGTTCACCGGTCGGTGTCACATAATATGTTTTGGTATAAGTCTGGCCCACCACAAAACCATCGTCATTCGTGTTAAACAGCGACTCGCGCGCCAAGGCATAACCAGCTGGCAGATTCGCGGTCACCTCTTCCTGCAAGTCATCATAAGACTGACCCACCTGAGCCTGAAGGGTAAAGCTGCCCACCGTTTGGTTGGTGTCTCGTACCACATACTGAATGCTGACGGGCACCGTCGTTGTCGTGGCCTCAGCCGTCTCCGAAGCCCTGACATGCGCCGTCGGTTGCCCTAACACTTGAATACTAAATAGACCTGCTGCCACAACCCCGGCAGCAAGCCAGGTTTTGTGGGCTTTGTAAAGCTTTTTTGCGCCATTGCGATCTTTCATGAGTGTCTCCTCCTCCGTGGATAACAAAATGAAGGTTGGTCGCTTTGAGATCTCCCCACAGACGCTCGAATGATTCACCTTATACCACCATAGTTTAATGAAAATGTTCCACAAGTCAACAATATTTATTTCGTTTTATGAACAATATTGTATCTACATTTACTTCGGTCATCGTGAAGGCCAACTTGGCTCATTTTATTCATCATATTCTGGTTTTCAGCGTGACGGATTTACAATGTAAGTGCAACAAATTAACCAAATAGAAAAGACTCACAGCCTGAGTCCTTGTAAAATGAAATC
>NZ_RHOH01000005.1 GCF_003946115.1 Lacticaseibacillus daqingensis
AACACAGAAGTTAAGCTTCTCTACGCCGAGAGTAGTTGGTGGGTGACTGCCTGCGAGGGTAGGAAGCTGCCGCGCTTCATCATTCCGGATTAGCTCAGTGGTAGAGCACCTGACTGTTAATCAGGGTGTCGTCAGTTCGAGCCTGACATCCGGAGTTGTATGGAGAGTTGTCCGAGAGGCCGAAGGAGCATGGTTGGAAACCATGTATACGGGCTTTACCCGTATCAAGGGTTCGAATCCCTTACTCTCCGTTGCTTCAATGGCCCGTTGGTCAAGTGGTTAAGACACCGCCCTTTCACGGCGGTAACATGGGTTCAAATCCCGTACGGGTCAGTTTTATGGAGGATTAGCTCAGTTGGGAGAGCGTCTGCCTTACAAGCAGAGGGTCACAGGTTCGAGCCCTGTATCCTCCATTTTTTTTGATTTTGGTTCCATGGTCTAGTTGGTTAGGACGCCTGCCTGTCACGCAGGAGATCACGAGTTCGAGTCTCGTTGGAACCGCTACTGAAGCCGCAGCTGATGCGGCTTTTTGTTTGCCCAAAAAGTGGCCGCAAAATAGGCCGAGGCGCGAGGCCTCGACCAGAAATTCACTCAACCATGCAGGTGCGTCCAGATGTCTGCGACGCTGATAACGATGCCGGCCCAGGCGGTTGCCACCGGGGGCAGTTGCTTGGCTCGAAGCGCCAGCGCGCACCCACAGAGAACGGCGATCGCGGCGGTGATCAGGGTGAAGGATTGCTGCCAGACGGCCAACCCGGCCACGAGCACCTGCAAGCCGATAGACACCCACAGCGGCTGTGACCACTGAGCGAGTAGCGGGGGCGTGGCCACGAAGACCACGGCCAGGACGGCACTGAGCGTGAGGACGGTGTTCAACCGGGCTAACAGCAGGAGCTGAACGAAGGCCACTTCGATTTGCCAGCCGGAGAGTTGCAAGGGCCGCTGCAGATTTTGCGAGGCCAAAAGGGCGGCCAGGCCGATCTGGGCCAGCGCCAGCGGCAGCAGGCGCCAAGCGCCAACGCAGCCGAGTAACGCCAGCACAAGGGCGGGCCACAGCCCGCGCAGGTCCCGAGTGGCCTGTGTCCAAGCGAGCGCCAGCGCCATGGCGATCAGCGCCCACATGGACCAGGGCAGCGCCGTCAGCTGGGTGCGGTTCAGCAATAGGGGGAGCAGGAGGAGCTGCGCCGCGAGACTAGCGGCGGTCAGGAGTTTATGAGTACGCATGAGTTTGTCCTTTCATCACGCTTCTCATGTTACCCAAGTTGACGCGTTTTCGCAAAAAGGAATTTCGGTTCTTACTTATTTATGGTAAACTGGGACAGTTGCAAAGAATTCCCGATGGGATCCGCTTCGGCGGAGATGCCTTGTAACCGAACGACAATTTAGGGGGAAAATACACATGCAAGAACGTCACTTATTTACGTCGGAGTCTGTCTCCGAGGGCCATCCGGATAAGATCGCGGATCAAATCTCTGATGCCATTCTGGATGCGCTTTTGGCGGAGGATCCGGCGGCGCGCGTGGCCTGCGAAACCACGGTGACCACGGGGCTCGTCCTGGTGGTCGGGGAGATTTCGACCACGGCGTACGTGGACATCCAAAAGGTGGTCCGCGACACGATCCGTACGATCGGCTACACGAAGGAATCTGGGTTTGACCCCGATTCCGTTGGCGTGCTGGTTGCGCTCGATGAACAATCACCCGACATCGCGATGGGCGTTGACGACTCGTTCGAGGCGCGCCAAGACGATACCGACCCGCTGGATAAGATCGGTGCCGGCGATCAGGGGATGATGTTTGGCTACGCGATCAATGAGACGTCGGAGTTCATGCCACTGCCGATCAGCCTGGCACACCAGTTGATGCGCAAGATCACGGCGCTGCGCAAGGCGGGGACGCTGAGTTACCTGCGGCCGGATGCCAAGGCGCAGGTGACTGTGGAGTACGATGACCAGGAACGGCCCGTCCGCGTGGACACCGTGGTGGTCTCCACGCAGCACGATGCGGACGCGACGCTGGCACAGATCCGCGCGGATGTCGAAGCGCAAGTGATTCGCGCGGTCATCCCAGCTGCATTGATGGACGACCAAACCAAGATCTACGTGAACCCGACCGGCCGCTTCGTGCTGGGGGGGCCGCAGGCGGATTCCGGGTTGACCGGCCGCAAGATCATCGTCGACACATACGGCGGCTTCGCGCGTCACGGCGGTGGGGCCTTCTCCGGGAAGGACGCGACGAAGGTGGACCGCTCGGCCAGCTACGCGGCGCGCTACATCGCCAAAAACGTGGTGGCGGCAGGACTGGCGGACAAGCTTGAGGTGCAACTGGCCTACGCAATCGGCGTGGCGCAGCCTGTCTCGGTATCCGTCAACTGCTTTGGCACCAACAAGATCCCAGAACAGACCATTACAGACGCCATCCGGGCCAACTTCGATTTGCGCCCGGCCGGCATTATCAAAATGCTTGACCTGCAGCGGCCGATCTACAAACAGACGGCGGCTTACGGTCACTTTGGACGTACAGATGTTGATCTACCTTGGGAGCACCTCGACAAAGTCGCGGTGCTGGCCAAGTACTTAGATTAAACGAGTGAAGAGGCGGCCTTCCCCACGCATGGGGGAGGTCGCTTCATTTTTAGGCGAAAGGAAGGGCTTATGCCGAAAACCAAACAAACGAATGTGACGGTCGTGACCGTGGCAATTTTCATTGCGACCTTCATGACCGCGATCGAGGGGACCATCGTGTCCACCGCGATGCCGACGATCGTGGGGAGCCTGCACGGGGTCAACCTGATGAATTGGATCATCTCGATCTACCTGCTGACGAACGCGATGGCCACGCCGATTTACGGCAAATTCGCCGATAAGATCGGCCGCAAGCCGGTGTTTCTGATCGGGCTGACGATCTTCATCCTCGGCTCCGCGCTGTCGGGGCTGGCGCAGTCGATGCCGGTGCTGATCGTGTTCCGTGCGATCCAGGGGATCGGGGCCGGGGCGATCATGCCGGTCACGTTCACCATCATCGCAGACATCTATCCGTTCGAAAAACGGGCTAAGGTGCTGGGCTTCAACGGCTCGGCCTGGGGGATCGCGTCGGTGGTGGCACCGCTGCTCGGGGGCTTCATCGTCGATCAGCTGTCCTGGCACTGGATCTTTTTTATCAACGTGCCCATCGGCCTGATCACCATGGGGCTGGTCGTGTGGTTCTTCCACGAGGATTACACGGCTGAAAATAAGGCGGTCGACTACCTCGGCACTGTGTGGTTGGTGCTGACGCTGCTGTTGCTGATGCTCGGGTTCCAGGGGCTGGCCGAGGCGAATGGCCTGCTCGTGTTCGGCGGCTTGCTCGCGCTTGCTGCCGCAACACTGTGGCTGTTCGTGCGCCAGGAAAAGCGGGCGGTGGACCCCATCATCGACCTGAAGCTGTTCAAGAACCGCGGCTTTGTCATCACCAACATCGTGGCGGCCCTGATCTCCGGGTTCGTGATCGGGTATGAGGCCTACATGCCGATGTGGGTGCAGGGGATCCTCGGGATGGACGCCTCGTTCGGGGGCTTTGCCATCACGCCCAGCAGCCTGATGTGGGTGATCGGCTCCTTCGTGGCCGGGCGGATGCTGACCAGCATGCCGGCGCGGCGGATCTTAACGCTTGCGATGAGCGTGCTACTGGTCGGTGCGCTGGTCCTGGCGCTGGTGCCGGAAGCCACGCCTTACTGGGCGTTTCTGCTGATCGCCGCCGGGCTCGGGTTCGGCTTCGGGCTGGTCATCACAACCACCACGGTGCGCGCGCAGGCGACGGTCGACCAGGCGGAAGTCGGGGTCGCAACCAGCTTCAACACGCTGTCGCGGACGCTGGGGCAGACGCTGATGGTGTCTGTTTACGGCGTGGTGCTGAACTTGCGCATGGCCCAGGGCGTGGCCGCGCATCCGGCAGTAAAGGCGGACATGCTCAACAAGCTGATCAATCCGCAGACGGCTCAGTCGCTACCGGCGGCTTTGATGCCAACGCTGCGCGGGATCCTGTACGAAGGGCTGCACAACATTTACTTCTTCTCGGTGGTCATCGTGGGGCTGGGGCTGTTGATCAACGCCTTTGACCGCGACCCAAAGCGCCTGTAGTCGGCGCTTCGGTCATGAGACGCGCCGAGGACCGCTCGCGGCGCACGCAAAAAGCGCGGCCACCTGCTCCCCGTTGTTGGGAAGCCAGGCGGCCGCGTTTTTGCGTGAGTCGGTCGGCGGCCATTCACTGACGCCGGGGCACCCACCCAGTCGGGGTGACGCGGGTCAGCCACGGCCACATCAGCCACCACAAAAGCATCAGGCCGACCAGTGCACTGCTTTGGCCGGCGAGCACGTCGGTAGGGTAGTGCACCTGCACGTAAATGCGTGAGATGCCGGTCAGGCCGATCATCACCACGCTCAAGGCGATCAACCCGCGGCGCCGGTGGCCGGGGTCGACCAGCGTGACCGCCAGCAGGATCACGGTGCCCCACAGGAGCACGGTGCCGCTGGCGTGGCCGCTAGGGAAACTGTAGCCACCGATGCGAGTCAGCGGGGTGATGGTCGGGTCGGCGATGAACGGGCGCAGTCGGTGCACCACTTGCTTGATGAGGTGGTTGACGCCGCTCATGCCGACAATGCTCAGCGCGGCAAAAACGGCGTAGCGCTTTTTGCGGTAGTAGAAGAGGACCGCAGCAATGACTAGGCCGAGGCCGACGATCACCAGCGGGTTGCCGCAGTTGGTGACGGCGAGCATCAGCTCGGTCAGCCACTCGGGGCGATAGGCCGTGACTTGGGCGACGATCGCGTGATCGAGCGCCTGCACCCAGGTTGCGTCGTGCCAGACGCCAACCAGCAGGGGGATGAACAGCACCAGCCCCCCAGCGGCGAGAATTAAGGGATACTTGGGTCGCCTCATCGTAACACCTCCGTTTGACTTAAAATTGTACCACATGGCGGGCGGGGAAGGGTTGTTTAACCGGCCCATTTTTGCTATGCTTAGCCTAATATCGAACGAACAAAGGACGAGTAACTTTGGGGTGGGATGCAGAAAGCAGGCGGTTGCTGGAAGCCTGACGAAACCCTGGGCGAACTGACCTTTGCAGTGCACGCAACCCAATGCGCGCCGGCTCCGGCCGTTATCCCGTCAAGCGCTGCGCAAGCAGAACTTAGGTGGTACCGCGGCTAAGCCGTCCTATAGACATAGGGCGGCTTTTTGTTTTCGTTCGACCAATTGTTGGCATACGCATAGGAGGCACAATTTCATGTACGATCACAAGGCGATCGAAAAAAAGTGGCAGAAGCGTTGGCATGAGCACAACAACTTCAACACCACGACCGACCCAGACAAAAAGAACTACTACGCGCTGGACATGTTCCCGTATCCGTCCGGTCAAGGCCTGCACGTGGGGCACCCGGAAGGTTACACCGCCACGGACATCATCGCGCGGATGAAGCGCGCGCAGGGGTACAACGTGTTGCACCCGATGGGCTGGGATGCGTTTGGCCTGCCTGCGGAGCAGTACGCGCTGAACACTGGGAACAACCCGAAGGATTTTACCAAGAAAAACATCGAAAACTTCAAGCGGCAGATCAATTCTCTGGGCTTCTCCTACGACTGGAACCGCGAAATCGCAACGACCGATCCGAGCTACTACAAGTGGACGCAGTGGATCTTCGAGCAGATGTACAAGCGCGGCCTGGCCTATGAAGACGAGGTCGCGGTGAACTGGAGCCCGGATCTCGGTACTGTGGTCGCCAACGAAGAAGTGATCGACGGCAAAACCGAGCGTGGCGGTTTCCCTGTCATTCGCAAGCCGATGCGCCAGTGGGTGCTGAAGATCACCGCCTATGCCGATCGGCTGCTGGCAGGGCTTGACGACCTCGACTGGCCGGAACCGATCAAGCAGATGCAGCGTAACTGGATCGGCCGCTCTGTGGGCGCTCAGGTGACCTTCCAAGTGGCCGACAGCGATCAAGCCTTTGACGTCTTCACTACGCGCCCAGACACGCTGTTTGGGGCCAGCTACTGCGTTATGGCCCCGGAGCACGCGCTGGTCGACACGATCACCACACCGGCCCAGCAGGCAGCGGTCGCGGCCTACAAGGAAGCGATCGCCCACAAGTCGGACCTCGAACGCACGGATCTGAACAAGGACAAAACCGGCGTCTGGACCGGGGCTTACGCCATCAACCCGATCAACGGCGAGCGGTTGCCGATCTGGCTCTCTGATTACGTGCTGGTCAGCTATGGGACCGGTGCCATCATGGCGGTGCCGGCGCATGACGACCGGGACTACGCGTTTGCCAAGCAGTTCGACCTGCCGATCATTCCGGTCATCGCCGGCGGTAACGTTGCCGAAGCCGCCTACACTGGTGATGGGCTGCACATCAATTCCGGCTTTTTGGACGGCAAGAACAAGCAAGACGCCATCGATGCGGCCATCGCCTGGCTGGAAGAGAAGGGGATCGGCGAAAAGCACGTCAACTTCAAGCTGCGCGACTGGGTCTTCTCCCGCCAGCGCTACTGGGGCGAACCGATCCCGGTCATTCACTGGGAGGACGGCGAAACCACACTGGTGCCTGAGGACCAGCTGCCACTGATGCTGCCGGAAGAGGCTGACATCAAGCCGTCTGGCACCGGGGAATCCCCGCTGGCCAACCTGACCGACTGGGTCAACGTGGTGGACGAAAACGGGCGCAAGGGGCGCCGCGAAACCAACACGATGCCGCAGTGGGCCGGGAGCTCCTGGTACTACCTGCGCTTCGTTGACCCGCACAACAAGGAAGCGCTGGCCGATTTTGACAAGCTCAAAGCGTGGACCCCGGTCGACCTCTACATCGGTGGGGCCGAACACGCGGTGCTGCACCTGCTGTACGCGCGCTTCTGGAACATGTTCCTGTACGACATCGGCGTGGCGCCGCACCCGGAGCCGTTCCAGCGCTTGTACAACCAGGGCATGATCCTCGGGGATAACCACGAGAAGATGAGCAAGAGCAAGGGCAACGTTGTCAACCCCGATGATGTGGTGGCTGAATACGGCGCCGACACCCTGCGCCTGTACGAAATGTTCATGGGCCCACTGGATGCCGGGATCGCCTGGAGCACCACGGGGCTGGCCGGGGCGCGCAAGTTCCTTGACCGCGTCTACGGCACCTTCGTCGATGACAACGGCAAGATGCGCGACCACATCACGACCCTCAACGACGGGGCGCTGGACAAGGTTTACAACGAAACCGTCAAGAAGGTCACGGAAGATTACGAGTCCCTGCACTTCAACACGGCCATCTCCCAGATGATGGTGTTCATCAACGAAGCGCGCAAGGTGGATGCTTTGCCATACGCGTACGTTGAAGGCTTCGTCAAGCTGCTGGCGCCGATCGCGCCGCACCTGATGGAAGAGCTGTGGCAGATCCTCGGCCATGAGCACACGCTGACCTATTCGGCTTGGCCGACCTACGATGAGGCCGCCATGCAAACGGCCCAGGTCAACCTGATGGTGCAGGTCAACGGCAAGCTGCGCGGTCACCTGACCATCGCGGTGGGCACGGCTGATGCGGACATCAAGGCGGCCGCCAAGGCGCTGGAGAACGTCCAGAAGTTCATTGCCGGCAAGACGATCGTCAAAGAAATCGTCGTGCCAAACAAGATCGTCAACTTGGTGGTCAAGTAACCCACGCCCAAAAAGCGTCGATGAACGCGTTCGGCCCCGCAAATTTGAAGGGGTCACGATGAGTGCAAGGGGTGTGATGGCTTAACGGTGATCGTCCGCTTGCGCAAAATAGGATGGCGACAATGAAAAACTTAGCGGTTTATTTCACGTTATTCGGGATGCTGTTAGTTGGCATTAGTGGTTGCTTGTTTTTGTTTTTGAATCATTGGCAACTGGCAGAGGGCATTTGTTTTCTGAGCGGTTTTTTCATCCTGATCTACGCCGAGAAAATCGAAAAATTGCTTCAGCGAAAATAGTGGTGTTGCGTTTGAGGGGAGTAGTCGTCAAAAAGACGGCTACTTTTTATTTGGTCGGGTGATTTGCGGCATTCACTGTCAGTGGGGGTGAGCCAAGGCCAAAAGCAAAGGAACGCATAAGGCCGGCGGTTAGAATTGAAAGGCGCGGGGGGTTCAACTAAAATAGGCGTATATGTCTATTTTGATGGGAGCAGACGCATGGCGAAGCAAACACAGGCGGCACAGCCGCAGCGCAGCAATAAGGAAATGATGCTGCGCGGATCGGCCTGGATGACCGCCGGCAGCATTCTGTCGCGCGTGCTGGGCGCGATTTACATCATCCCGTGGCGCATCTGGCTGGGGGCGGCGTACCTGACCGCCAATGCCTTGTTCACCAAGGGGTACCAGGTCTACAGCATTTTCCTGATCATCTCGACCGCTGGGGTGCCGGGGTCGATCTCCAAGCAAATCGCCCACTACAACGCGATGAATGAGTACAAGACGGGCTTTCGGCTGTTCTCGGCCGGCACCATCGCCATGGCGATCATGGGGGTCATCTCCTGTGGCCTGCTGTGGCTGCTGGCCCCGGTGCTGGCGCTGCATGATGCGGCGCTGACGCAGGTGTTTCGCACGCTGGCCTGGCCGCTGTTGATCATTCCGGTGCTCAGCATCATCCGCGGGTTCTTCCAGGGCTATAACGAAATGGCGCCCAGCGCCTTGAGCCAGTTCATCGAGCAGGTGGCCCGGATCATCTACATGCTGATCATGACCTACGCGATCATGCGCACAGGCAGTGGCAACTATGTGGAAGCGGTGGCGCAGTCCACCTTCGCCGCGTTCATCGGTGCGGTGTTCGGGCTGGGGCTTTTGGTGATTTACTTTTTCCGGCAAAAAGATCGGTTCACCGAGCTGGCGGCCAACAGCGCCGACAATCTGCAGATCTCAACGCAACGCATCTTGCTTGAAATCGTGCAGCAGGCGGTGCCGTTCATCATCATGGGCTCGGCCATCAACCTGTATTACATCATCGACCAGTACACCTTCCCGAAGATGATGCTGACGCATTTCATCGCGTCCAAGACCGTCCTGGACGAGCTGTACGCCTTGTTCGCCGGCAACGCCAACAAGCTGATCATGATCGTGGTCAGCCTGGCGGTCGCGATGGCCTCCACGGCGCTTCCGCTGCTGGCGGCGGCCAAAACGCGCGCCGTGGGGCGGGAAATCGCGGACACGATCACCAACATCCTGCAGCTGTTCTTTGTCGTGATGATCCCCTGTGCGTTCGGGATGGCTGCCGTGGCGCAGCCGCTGTACGTGCTGTTTTACGGCTACGACCGCCTAGGGATTTCGATTCTAGAGCTGTCGGCCTTTCTGGCGGTCTTTCTCGGGTTGTTCACTGTGCTGGCCTCGATTCTGCAGGGGCTGTTCCACAACCGGTTGGCGATCCGCACCATGCTGGTGGGGATGGCGGTCAAGGCGGTGTGCCAATGGCCGGCCATCGTCTTTTGCGGCGTGTACGGGCCAACGCTGGCAACCATGCTGGGGATGACGGCGTCCATCGTCTGGATGCTCAATGACCTACGTCAGCTGTATCACTTCAAGGTGCGGCAAACGGCGCGGCGGCTGGTCGGGATCGTCGGGTTTTCCGTCATCATGGCCGTGGTCGTTCGGGCGCTGGTCTGGGCGCTGTCCAACGTGTTCAACCCGGCCAGCGGCATGCAGTCGGTGTTGATGCTGGTGATCGTGCTGCCAGTTGGCGTGGGGATCTATGGCTACGCGGTGCTCAAAACGCGCTTAGCTGACCTGATCATCGGGGCGCGCGTTGGCGGGATTCGCCGGCGCCTGCACATCGGGTGAGCGCATGCGACTAGACCGTTTATTGAGCCACCTTCAGTACGGCACGCGCAAGGAAGTGCGACGCATCATCAAAAAGCCGCGCGTCATGGTTGACGGTGTGCTGATCCGCGACCCCGGGTTCGACGTGCCCAGCACCGCGGTGGTCACGCTGGACGGGCAGGTGCTCGACCAGGAC
Source organism: Lacticaseibacillus daqingensis (assembly GCF_003946115.1). Classification (GTDB taxonomy): domain Bacteria; phylum Bacillota; class Bacilli; order Lactobacillales; family Lactobacillaceae; genus Lacticaseibacillus; species Lacticaseibacillus daqingensis. Next base: position 9,979 of record NZ_RHOH01000005.1, read on the forward strand.
CTCGCCGTGTACTACTTGATGAACAAGCCGGCCGGCGTCATCACGGCCACGACCGATGCGCATGACCGCACTGTTGTGGACTTGATCGCTGAAGCAGACCGCCGCCCGGGGCTGTACCCGGTCGGCCGGCTGGACAAAGACACGACGGGATTGCTGCTTTTGACCAATGACGGCACCCTCGGCCACAACCTGCTGGCGCCGGGTAAGCACGTCCCCAAAACCTACGAGGCCACCCTGCTGGTGCCGCTGACGCCGGAGATGGCAACGCAGCTCGCGCAGGGCATCGCCTTCAAGGACTTCACTAGCCAGCCGGCTCGCGTGGCGGTGGTACCGGACACGGCCGCCAAGCGCGTGCGCCTGACCATCGGGGAAGGCAAGTACCACCAGGTCAAGCGGATGTTCAAGCGCGTCGGTAACGAGGTGCTGGCGCTGCACCGCCTGAGCATGGGGCCGCTGACGCTGTCGGCCACGCTTGCGGCGGGGACGTACCGGCCGCTGACCGAAGACGAGCTGGCGCGCATCAAGGCACTGACGAAATGAAGACAAAGAGACGGCCCACGCAGGGAGATGCGTGGGCCGTTTTTGGGGGGTGTGGGGCTGAAGGTTTCCTCGGCTTCCGGTTGGCTTTGTCTCGGGGACGTCTAACCAAGCAGTCTGGGTGACGTACTTGCTACCTTGCTTCCGTTCGGCTTCGCTTCGCTCCGCAGCAGTGCCTTGCTTCCGTTCGGCTTCGCCTCGCTCCGCAGCAGTGCCTTGCTTCCGTTCGGCTTCGCCTCGCTCCGCAGCAGTGCCTTGCTTCCGTTCGGTTTCGCCTTGCTCCGCAGCAGTGCCTTGCTTCCGTTCGGCTTTGCCTTGCTCCGCAGCAGTGCCTTGCTTCCGTTCGGTTTCGCCTTGCGCCGCAGCAAAGCCTGCTTACTGCTTTCCAGTCTTCGTCGAGCGCCGTGGCGCAACGCGGGAGCGGCTAGCGACGCACAGGCACTCGGGCCCAAGTGCGGGCCCGGGCGTTGTCCCGAGGGCTTCTAGCCATGCAGTCTGGGCAACGTACTTTCCGACTTGCTTACTTCTTTGCAGTCTTCGTCGAGCTACGCAAAGCAACGCGGAAGCGACTAGCCACGCCTAAACACTCGGGGCCAAGTGCGCCCCAAGCGCTTAGGCGAAGCTACTCGTTCCGCTAAGTGCGCTTTGCTTCGCTCTGGGGACAAAAAACTCACGCTGATTTCTCAACGTGAGTCATGGGTTATTGCCAATGCCGCAAACAGGAGTCGAACCTGCACATGGATAACCATACAGCGACCTGAACACTGCGCGTCTGCCAATTCCGCCATTGCGGCAACAACAGGATTAATTATAGCAAGGCACCGTCACTTTGCCAAGCCCGAATGTGCGCTTTTTGGATTTTTTCTCATGCTAGATTCATCTGGGCGCGGTGCGGTATAATCAGCGGCGAGGTGAGTGCAGTGAAACAACTTTCAGAGGCGCTGGTGCGTCAGGTGATTCAACCGCGACTGGCGCAAAGTCACAAGGGGACATTCGGTCGGGTGCTCGTGATTGGCGGCAATGCCCATTTTGGCGGTGCCGCAATTCTGGCGGCCAGTGCAGCGGTGTACGCCGGCGCAGGGCTCGTGACCGTGGCCACCGATCCGGTGAACGCAGCGGCGTTGCACGCGCGATTGCCTGAGGCGATGGTGATTCCCTATGATGGCCCGCGACTGCGGCACACGGTTCCCGAAGCGGACGTGGTGTTGATTGGCCCGGGGCTGGGCACGAACGAGACGGCATGGGCGATTTTGACGCAAACGCTCGCAGCGGCAGCGCTGACGCCAGCGCAAACGCTGATCTTGGACGGCTCGGCGCTGACCCTGATCGCGGCGCATCACGTGACCGTGACGCACGCCGCCACAGTGTGGACGCCACACCAGATGGAGTGGCAACGGCTGAGCGGTGTGGCGGTGGCGGCACAAACCGCGGCCGCTAACTTAGCGGCCGCCGCAACGTTGCCAGGGACGGTGGTGGTTAAAAGTCACCGGACGCAGCTTTTCACCCCTACGGCGAGCTACGAGAACCCGATCGGGACACCGGCGCAGGCTACTGGCGGCTCCGGGGATACGCTGGCCGGGATCCTTGCCGCGTTCATCGGCCAGTTCGGCTACCGCGATGCGACGATCGGCGCGGCAGTGTACACGCACAGCGCGATCGCGATGCAGCTCTCCGAGACGCAGTACGTGGCCTTGCCGACCCGCGTGATCGCCGCGCTGCCGGCTTACATGGCGCAGATGGCGCAAAAATATTCCGAATAAGAGTTGGCAAACGCGGCGCGCCTTGTTATAATCATTTATGTTGTTGCCGCAATGGCGGAATTGGCAGACGCGCAGTGTTCAGGTCGCTGTATGGTTATCCATGTGCAGGTTCGACTCCTGTTTGCGGCATTGGCAATAACCCATGACTCACGTTGAGAAATCAGCGTGAGTTTTTTTATCCCCAGAGCGAAGCAAAGCGCACTTAGCGGAACGAGTAGCTTCGTCTAAGCGCTTGGGGCGCACTTGGCCCCGAGTGTTTAGGCGTGGCTAGTCGCTTCCGCGTTGCTTTGCGTAGCTCGACGAAGACTGCAAAGAAGTAAGCAAGTCGGAAAGTACGTTGCCCAGACTGCATGGCTAGAAGCCCTCGGGACAACGCCCGGGCCCGCACTTGGGCCCGAGTGCTTGTGCGTCGCTAGCCGCTCCCACGTTGCGCCACGGCGCTCGACGAAGACTGGAAAGCAGTAAGCATGCTTTGCTGCGGCGCAAGGCGAAACCGAACGGAAGCAAGGCAGAAAGTATGCCAACCAGACTGTATGGTTAGACCCCCCGCGTGTCAAAGCTTGTGGCCGCACGACCATCGCCACGGCGCTCGACGAAGACTGGGAAGCAATCAGCCAGTCGAACAGCCCGTCACCAAGATTGCATGGGCAGACCCCCCGGGCCAAAGCTAGCCCCGACATCACCTCGCCCACGCAAACAAAACAGTTGCCAACGGCCGGTTGGCGCGCTAAAATTTCACCTAATGGTGTTATCGAATCGGCGTCACGGATCCTTAGTCCTTACTAGGCTTAGGATCCGTGACGCTTTTTTCGTTGGAATGGAGGGATCGTGTGTTTCGAATCGTGATGGCCCACACACACGGGCGCGCGCGGTGGTGCTTCTTTCTCGCGCCGCTGGTGATGCTGGGCGAGGTGTTTTGCGACTTGCAACAGCCCACGCTGATGGCGAACATCATCGACCACGGGCTGGCGAAGGGCGACATGGCCTTTGTGGTGCACGAGGCCGTGTGGATGCTGGGGTTTGCACTGCTTGGGCTGGTCGCCGGCGCCAGCACCGGCGTGCTTGGCAGCTACGCGTCGCTGGCGATGGGGCAGCAACTGCGAGAGCACATGCTGGCGGTGGCGCTGAACAGTCGCAAGGCGGACGGGCTCGCGCCGGCCACGCTGATCACCCGCATCACCAACGATGTGACGCAGATGCAGAACTTGGTGATGATGGTCACCCGCGGCATGGTGCGCTCTCCGATGCTGATGCTGGGAGGGATCGTGATGTCGGTGATCGTCAGCCCGGCGCTCGCGCCGATCCTGTTTGTGACGCTACCGGCGCTGATCATTTTCATGCTGGTGATCGTGCGGCGCAGCCTGCCGAAGTACCTGGCGATGCAGCAAAGCGTTGACGACATGAACCGGGTGATGCGCGAGAACTTGCAAGGGGCCAAAACTATCAAGTCATACGTGTTAGAGCCGCACCAGCGCGCGCAGTTCACGGCGACCAATGACACCTTGCTGGCGCGCTCACAGGCCGCGGCGATGGCCACGGTGACGTTGGCGCCGGTGATTCAGCTCGTCTTGAACCTCGGGGTGGTCGTTGCCTTGGCGTATGGGGGGAGCCTTGCCATTCGCAGCACGATCTCGACCGGACAGATCATCGCGTTTGTCAACTACATGATTCAGATCACCACCGCGATGATCGGGACGGTCAACATCATCACCGCCTTTTCGCGCGCCATCACGTCGGCCGGACGCGTGCAGGCCGTGCTGGTCGAGGCCCAAGGCGCGGTGCCGATGGGCAGTCCTGCGAACGCGCCGACGGGCAGTGCCATCCAGTTTGACCACGTGACCTTCGGCTACGCGGCCAGCATGCCGATCCTCAACGACATCAGTTTCACGGTGCCGGACGGGCAGTGGCTGGGCATCATCGGCACGACGGGCAGTGGCAAAACCAGCCTGATCAACCTGATGACGCGCGCGTTTGACGCTTACACGGGCACGATTCGTATCGGCGGCGTGGACGTGCAGACGCTTGACCTCGCCGCGGTGCACCGCAAGGTCAAGGTGGCCACGCAAGACGCGCAGCTGTTCTCGGGCACGGTGCAAACCAACCTGACGTACGGTGCGCCGGCGGCTGATGCGGCCGCCTTGACCGAAGGGGCCTATGTGGCGAACGCGGACGAGTTCCTGGCGACGCTGCCGGCGGGCATGGCGGCGCCGGTGGAACAGCACGGCAAGAATTTTTCCGGTGGGCAGCGACAGCGCCTGAACATCGCGCGCGCCGTGGTGCCGGATGCGGACATTCTGGTGCTGGACGATGCGACCAGCGCGGTGGACCAAACCACCAACGCGACGATCCAGCGGCGGCTGATGCAGGCGCGGGCCAACCGCACCACGGTGATCATCTCGCAGCGCGTGGCGAACCTGATGCACGCGCAGGAGATCCTGGTGCTGCAAGGCGGGCGCATCACGGCGCGCGGGACGCACGCCGAGCTCCTGCGCATCTCGCCGTTTTACGCGCAACTGGTGCAGACACAGTTAGGAGGTGGCCGTCATGCAACTCATGCCTAGACGCGGCCCGCGCAACTTACACCAACCCAAAGCCGAGCTGCACAATGTGCGCGCCACGTTGCGCCGCATCGGCGGCTACCTGGCCCCGGATAAGGGGCGGCTGGCGCTCGTATTCGGCCTGACGGTGTTCACCACGGCCGCCACCATCATCGGCAACCGGGTCAACGGGATCGCGGTCGACCGCTACATCACCGAACCCCACCTGCGCACGCTGCTGCTCGTGTGTGCGGGGCTGGCGGGGCTGTACCTGGTGGCCGGTGGCTTGACCTATTTTCAAACCAGTCTGATGATCAAAACCGCGCAGCGCACCGCGACGGCGATTCGCGCCGACGTGTTCGCCAACCTGCAGCGTCTGCCGATGCGCTTTTTTGACACGCACGACAACGGGGATGTGATGAGTCGCCTGACCAACGATGTTGACAACATCAACACGGCGCTGATGCAGACGTTCGTGCAACTGTTCACCGGCGTCATCAGCGTGGTCGGCATGGGGGCGGCGATGCTGTGGCTGTCGCCGCTGTTAACGCTGATCGCACTGCTCGCTACGGTGCTGACCTACACGTTCACCCGGGTGGTGGCCAGAGTCACGCAAAAGGCCTTCACGATTCAGCAGGCGGCGCTGGGCGCGCTCAACACCCAGATCGAGGAGAACGTGTCGGGTAAGGCGGTGGTGCAGCTGTTTGACCACCAGCAGGCGGCGCTGGCCGACTTTGCGGCCACCAACGCGACGTACACCCGGGCCGCCTTTCGCGCGCAGGCGTTTTCCAGCGCGATGGGGCCGTTCAACAACATGACCAACAACTTGGCGTACCTGCTGATCACGGCCGCCGGTGCCGTTTCGATCCTCAGCGGCAGCCACACCATCACGGTGGGCGTGATCTTCACCTTCCTGATCTACCTGCGCAACTTCACCGGGCCGATCAACAACGTGCTGGATCTGATCAACACGCTCCAGCTATCCCTGGCCTCGGCCGAGCGGGTGTTTGCGCTGATCGATGAGGCCCCGGAGACGGATGCCCCGGATGCACTGGCGCTGACGACCACGCACGGCGCAGTCGCCTTTGAGCAGGTCGATTTTGCCTACGACACGCGGCCGATCCTGCAAGACATCAACCTGACCGCCGCGCCTGGCACGGTGGTGGCCTTGGTGGGACCGACCGGGGCGGGCAAAACGACGATCATGAACCTGCTGACGAACCTGTACCCCTTGCAACGCGGGCGGGTGCTGCTGGACGGTACCGATGTCACCCACATTCAGCGGGCGGCGCTGCGGCGGCTGATCACCGTGGTGCAGCAGGAGCCGTACCTGTTTTCGCAAACGATTCGCGAGAATATTCGCCTCGGTCGCCCAGACGCCTCGGATGCCGCGGTGGAAACCGCCGCCCGGCAGGCGAACGCGCACCAGTTCATCACCCAACTGCCGCAGGGCTACGACACGCTGCTGACGGAAAACGCCAGCGGCATCTCGCAGGGCCAGCGGCAGCTGCTGAACATCGCGCGCGCCTTCATCACCGGGGCGCCGGTGCTGGTGTTGGATGAGGCAACGGCGTCCATTGACAGCAACACCGAGGCAGATGTGCAGCGCGCCATGACGGCCTTGATGCGCGGCAAGACGAGTTTCGTCATCGCGCACCGGCTGTCCACGATCCAGCATGCCGATCAGATCCTCGTGATCCAGGCTGGCCGCATTGTGGAACGCGGCACCCACGCGCAGTTGCTCGCGCAAAACGGGGCGTACGCGGCGCTTTACAACAGCCAGTTTGACGACGAATAGTTTGCCCATAGCATCAAAGAGTCTGGTACACTGGGGGTATAAGACAGACGAAGTGGGAGGAATCTGGCATGAAAAAAGTGGGGCTCATTGTGAGTGCAATCATCGCGCTGGGGTTGGCTGGGTGCAGCCAGCCCAAGGCACCGACGCAGCAGACGGTTGAACAAACCGGCACCGTCACGCTGAAGAAGAACGTGAAGGTTTCGTTGAGCAAGGCCTGGACGACCTTCACCACCCAAAACGCTGGGGCGGCCGTGACTGGCATCGACCTCAAGAAGGCCGGCAGCGGCTATCATTACGAGATCGAAGGCGTGGACGACAGCACCGAGTACGAGTTGACGCTGGATGCCGCAACGGGGAAGACCGTGCGCAAGACGTCAGAGGCGCTGGATGCCGATGAGGCCAACGGGGTTAAAAAAGCCGCTGATGCGCTGACCAAAAACGGGTTGCAGACCCTGACTGAAGTGACCGACTTGGCCGAAAAGCAAGTCGGTGATGGCGATGCCTACGAATGGTCGCTGGAGAAAGACTCTGGCAGCACCGTGTGGCAAGTCCTCGTGCGCCACGGCAAAACCACCACAGAAGTCACCATCGATGCGTATGGTGGCGAGATCCTGAAGTCCGAAGTGGATGACTAACCAGGCACAAAGAAGCCCCGGCCGAAAAAATCGGCCGGGGCTTCTTTGTGGGCTGTCAAGGGGCCCCTCAGTACATCACGTCATCATCGAGCAGGGTGCCCTTGCTGGCAATGACGCGCTGGTACCAGGCAAAGGACTGCTTGCGTGAGCGGGCGAGGGTGCCGTGGCCGGCATCGTCGAGGTCAACGTAGATGAAGCCGTAACGCTTGCTCATCTGACCGGTGGAGGCGCTGACCAGGTCGATGCAGCCCCACGGCGTGTAGCCCATCACGGGCACGCCATCGCGCAAGGCCCCAGCGATCGCTTCGATGTGCGCGCGCAGGTAGTCGATGCGATACGGGTCAAAAATGCGGCCGTCCGGTTCCACCACGTCTTTTGCGCCCAGTCCGTTCTCCACCACGAACAGCGGCTTCTGGTAGCGGTCGGACAGCTCGTTGAGGGCGATGCGCAGGCCAGTCGGGTCGATCTGCCAGCCCCAGTCGGACGCCTGCAAAAACGGATTCTTGACGCCGCCCATCAGGTTGCCGGCCACGGTGTCCTTGACGGCGCCAGTCACTTCCACCGCGCTGCTCATGTAGTAGGAGAACGAGATGAAGTCCACGGTGCCGGCCTTAAGCAACGCCAGCTCTGCTTCGGTGCGGTCCAGGTCGGCTTCGCTGACGCCGTTCTCTGCCAGGTAGCGGTGGGTGTAGCGTGGGTACGCGCCGCGCACTTGCACGTCAGCGCAAAAGAAGTTGAAGTCTTGGTTGTGCTGGAGGTTGGCCAGCTGGTTGACGGGATTGGCGTCGTAGGCGTAGCTGGTCGCGTAGATGATCATGCATCCGACTTGGATCGTGGGGTCAAAGGCGTGGGCCAGCTGCACCGCCTTGGCCGAGGCCACGAACTGATTGTGCCAGGCCTGAAAGACGTTGCGCTTGTCGTTGGCGCCGGTGGCCGGGATCAGCCCCTGGCTCATGACCGGAAAGTGCGCCGCGGAGTTGATCTCGTTGAAGGTCAGGAAGTACTTCACGCGGTCGCCGTAGCGTTCAATGACGGTGCGGGCGAAGCGCTCGTAAAACCCGATCAGGGCCTTGTTGCGCCAGCCGTTGTACGCCTTGGCCAGGTGTAGCGGCAGTTCGTAGTGCGAAATCGTGATCACCGGCTGAATGTCAAACTTCAGGCACTCATCGATCAGGTCATCGTAGAACTTGAGTCCCGCCTCGTTGGGCGTGGACTCATCGCCTTGGGGAAAAATCCTTGACCAAGCGACGGAAAAGCGGTAGCACTTGAAGCCCATTTCGGCAAACAAGGCGATGTCTTCCTTGAACCGGTGATAGTGGTCAATGCCCAGGTGGTTGGGGTAGGTGGCGTCAGGCACCAGCGACCAGTCAAAGTCGGGGCTCGCTGCGATGGCGAAGCGCTCGGGGCCCCCGGGCAGGGCATCGGCGATGGACGGGCCGCGGCCGTCTTCCTGCCAGCCACCTTCCAGTTGATTGGCCGCCGTGGCGCCGCCCCAGAGAAAACCGTGTGGAAATGTCGTCATATCGTGTTGCCTCCCATGTGGATTTGCAGACTGTATCCGCTTTCCTCAGTATACCGCAAAAGGCTGCGTAACTGGCGTATAATACTTGGGGGACCGGTCGTGGTATCGGCCAAATCTTGTAGTCTTTCACAACTTTTATCCCCACAATCCACAACATCTTGTGGATAACCGATCGCTAGGAGGATGCATGAAACGTTTGATTCAATTGGCCACCGCACTGCTGACGCTGTGCGCGGTGGCGGCGGGGCTCACGCGCGTCCCGCAGGCGGCCACCACCACGGTTTTGACCACGCAAACCGCGCCGCGGCTCATTGTGATGTCCGATCCGCACTTCATTGCGCCGAGCCTGCACGACCAAGGGGCAGCGTACACCGCGATCAAGGGTAGCACCTCCGGCAAAGACCTCGACGCCCAGCCGGTGGCGTTGCGCGCCTTTGTGCGCCAGGCACTGGCGGTCCACCCCGTCGCCGTGGTGCTCACCGGGGATGTTACGTTCAACGGTGCCAAGGCTTCAGCGCAAAGTCTCGCCAAGCGCCTGGCCCCACTGCAGCGCGCTGGCATCGCGGTGCTGGCGGTTCCCGGCAACCATGATATCTTCGACGGCTGGGCGCGGGCGTTTCGGGGAAAGCAGCAGCTGACCACGGCGCAGCTCAGTCCCACCGATTGGCGGCGCATTTTTCCCGATGCCTTCACGCATGCGACCAGCCAGGATGCTGACTCGTTGAGTACCACCGTGGTGCTCAACCGTGACTACCAGCTGCTGCTCCTGGACAGCAACAACTACCCGATCGGCGTCAGCCAGCGCCAGCCCAACACTGGTGGACGGCTGCGGCCCAGCACGCTGGCCTGGGTGGCGCGCCAGCTAGCGGCGGGGCAAAAAGCCGGGCGCGCCACGCTGGTATTCATGCATCACAATCTGTACGCGCACAATCAGGTCGTTCACACCGGCTATGTGCTCGATAACGCGCCGGCGCTTGCAGCGCTGCTGACGAAATACCACGTGCCGGTGCTGTTCTCTGGGCACAGCCATGCGCAAGACATCGCGGCCGACCCTGCCGGCACCTGCACCACCACCGAGGTGACGAGCGGCAGCTTCGCCATTTCCCCGGCCAGCTTTGGCGTGGTGACGCTTGCGGCAACGCGGCTTCAGTACCGCATGGCGACCGCGGCGCTGACCCCGGTGCTGACGGCCGCAGAGCGCCGCGATCCGACGCTCACGCACTATCAGGCCCACCTCAAGCAACTGTTCATGGGCAACGGTGCGCGCCTGGCGCTGGAGACCCTGTACGGGCAAAAAGGCCTCAGCGACCAGGAACTGACAGCGGCGGAACAGTTTCTCGGGGAGGTCAACTGGCGCTTCTTTGTTGGGCTGGATCACCCCGATGCCCAGACGCTGGCCGAACTGAAGCGCATGCCCGGCTACAAGATCGCGTGGGCCACGCCGAGCCTGCGCCGCTATGTGCAATCCTGTTGGCAGGATCAGAACCTGCCAGACCGGCAGCTGACGCTTACGATCGCACGACCTTAGCAGGGGCATCCTGTGGTTTTCTTCTATAGATGCATTGCCCTTACGCCGAATATCTGATAACATTGTTGCCAATACGCCTAGAGGAGGAACTAACACCTTTGCTTACTGTGAATAACGTGTCGATGGTCTTCACCGACCGCAAGCTATACGACGATGTGAACCTGAAGTTCACGCCTGGGAACTGCTACGGCATCATCGGGGCGAACGGCGCCGGGAAGTCCACGTTCCTGAAGATCTTGGAAGGGAAGCTCGCCCCGACGACCGGGACCGTTCAGATGGGTCCGAACGAGCGCATGAGCAGCCTCAAGCAGGACCACTTTGCCTTCGATGATCAAACCGTGATGAACACGGTGCTTCAGGGCTTCACGCGCCTGTACGAAGTGATGACGGAAAAAGACGCGCTGTACGCGGACCCGGACTTCGATGAAGCCAAGGGGATGCGCGCCGCAGAGCTTGAAGGCGAGTTCGCCGAGATGGACGGCTGGAACGCGGAAAGCGACGCCAGTCAGCTGCTCCAGTCCCTGGGCATTCCGGAAAGCCAGCACCAGACGCTGATGGCCGAGCTACCAGAAGGGGAAAAGGTCAAGGTGCTGTTGGCCCAGGCCCTGTTTGGCAAGCCGGATGTGCTGCTACTGGACGAGCCGACGAACGGGCTGGACCCGCAAACCATCGACTGGCTGGAAGACTTTTTGGCCGGTTACGAGAACACGGTCCTGGTGGTCAGCCATGACCGCCACTTCCTGAACGCGGTCTGCACGATGATGTGTGACGTGGACTTCGGTAAGATCCAGCTGTTCGTCGGTAACTACGACTTCTGGCTGGAATCGTCCAAGTTGGCCCAAGAACTGCGCGGCCAGCAAAACGCCAAGAAGGAAGAGCAGATCAAGCAGCTGCAGGAATTCATCGCGCGCTTCTCCGCCAACGCCTCCAAGTCCAAGCAGGCCACTAGCCGTAAGAAACAGCTGGATAAGATCACGCTGGACGACATCAAGCCGAGCTCCCGCAAGTACCCATACATCAAGTTCACCCCGGAACGCGAGATCGGCAACGACCTGCTGCGGGTGGAAAACGTCTCGAAGACCATCGAAGGCGTGAAGGTGCTCGACAACGTCAGCTTCATCCTGCGACCTGGCGACAAAACCGCCATCATTTCTCGTTCAGACGTAACGGCCAGCCTGCTGATGCAGATCATCGCCGGGGCCATCGAACCCGATACCGGGACAGTGACCTGGGGCGTGACCACCAGCCGCTCCTACATGCCGCGCGACCTGACCCCGGAATTTTCCGATGAACGCTTCGACATCCTCGAGTGGTTGCGTCAGTTTGCCAGCAAGGAAGAAAGCGACAACACCTTCCTGCGCGGCTTCCTCGGCCAGATGCTGTTCCGCGGCGACGAGGTGCTCAAGAAGGTCACCGTCCTGTCTGGGGGCGAAAAGGTTCGTTCGTACCTGGCCAAGATGATGCTGGCCAAGGCCAACGTCCTGCTGCTGGACGACCCGACCAACCACCTGGACCTTGAAAGCATCACGGCGCTGAACGATGCCTTGATCGACTTCAAGGGGTCCATGGTGTTCACCAGCCATGACCACCAATTCATCGAAACGATCGCCAACCACATCGTTGAAGTGGGGCCAAAGGGCGTGGTCGAGCGCGCCGACACGACTTATGATGAATTCATGAGCCATGAGGTCGCGCAAGCGCAGGTCGCGGGCGTCTACTAATCGGACACATACTGACCCCCTCACGTGTTATACTGCTGCTTGCAGGGGGCGGTGATTCGGGGGAGTGCCGCCCACCGCGCATCACCACGAGGAGAAGCAGCCAGCAAACGCTGGCTGCTTTTTTGCGGTCAAAGGCGCAAAATAGGGTATGCTGGAAGCAATACATCAAGGAGGTAAGGGCAGATGCGACTCTTGCACACGGCCGATTGGCACATCGGCAAAAAACTGGCGGGCTTTGACCTCGCAGCGGATCAGGCCGCAATTTTCGCGCAACTGGTGGCGACGGCCAAGCGCGAGCGCGTGGATGCCATTGTCATCGCGGGGGACCTGTACGACCGGGCGCTGGCCAACGAGGCGGCCGTGACGATGGTCAATGACCAGCTGGCGCAGCTGAACCGAACGCTCAAGTACCCGGTGCTGGCGATCGCCGGCAACCACGACTCGGCGGTGCGACTGGCCACGGGGCGCGACTGGTACGGGGCCACGCAGCTGTACCTGAACACGCAGCTTGCGGAGGCATTCACGCCGGTGGTGCTTGGCGACACGCAGTTCTTTTTGCTACCGTACTTCGAGCCGGTGGCGGCGCGCCAGTACTTCGACGACGACAGCCTGACCAACATCAACCGCGCGATGCACCGCGTCACGCAGGAATTGCAGGCGCAGTTTGACCCGACCAAAAAGCACGTGCTCATCGCCCACTTTTTCGCGGCGAACAGCCACCGCAGCGACTCCGAGACCCAGTTGGCCGTTGGTGGCCTCGATGCGGTGGATGTGGCCGATCTGGCGGCGTTTGATTACGTGGCGCTCGGCCACCTGCACAACCGCCATGCGCTGGATCACCCGACGATCCAGTACGCGGGGTCGCTGTTGAAGTATTCCGTCAGCGAAGTCGCGCAGGAAAAAGGCGTGTTTATCCTCGACACCGACACCATGGTGCGCCGGTTCGTCGCGCTGCCGCCGCTGCATGAGGTGCAGCACCTGACTGGCAGCTTCGCGGACCTGACCGATCCGGCGCACTACGCGGCGGTCGACCGCGAGGCCTACACCGCCATCACCCTGACGGATGTGGCGGTGATCCCCAACGTTATGACCGCGCTGCGTCAAGTGTTTCCGCGCACTATCAGCCTGCAGCGCGCATCGAGCCTGAAGCTGGATGCCGCAGCCGCAGCCGTGGACCCGAAGCTCGGCCCGATGCCGATGCTGGCTGATTTTTACCAGCAGGTGCAAGGGACGGCGTTGTCTGCCGACCAGACGCGCTGGGCCAAGGCGGCGCTTGCTCAGGCAAGGGAGGGGCAATGATGCAACTACTGCGATTAGACTTACAGAACTTCGGCCCGTATCGTGATGCCACCGTGGACTTCACCGCCTTTGCCGAGACGCCGTTATTTCTGATCAGCGGCAAAACCGGGAGCGGCAAGACGACCATCTTTGACGCGCTGGTGTTTGCGTTGTACGGCACGACCACCGGGGACGACCGCTCCGGTCGGGAGATGCGCGCCAGCTTTGCCGCGCCGAGCGAGCCGACCCGCGTCACCCTGACGTTTGCCCACGGCGGCAAGCAGTACGTGATCTGGCGCGAGCCCGACCAGGTGTTGGCCAAGAAGCGTGGCGGTGGCACCACCAGTGTGCCGATGCACGTGAGCCTGAGCGAACAGGTTGAAGGGCGTGAGGTGAACGAGTGGACCAAGGTGCGCGACGTGGCGCCGCGCATCGAAGGTCTGCTGCACCTGGACGCCGACCAGTTTCGCCAGATGATCCTGTTGCCGCAGGGCAAGTTCCGCCAGTTTTTGGACGCCAAGAGTGACGACAAGGAGGCGCTGTTGCGGCACCTCTTTGGCACCGCGCTGTTCAAGCGCTGGCAGGACAACCTGCGCGCCATCGCCCGCCAGAAGCAGGCCGCGGTGAAAAAGCAGGCTGAGCGGCTCGACACGCTTGCCGGCCAGTTCGCGTTCGATGGCGCAACCCCAGACGCGAGCGTGCCGATGCCGGACCGGCTCGCGGTGATGCACGATCGGCTGACCGCACTGGAAGCCACTGTGACCGCCGCAGCCGCCGAGTTGACCGCCGCAGCCGCCGCTTACGCGCAGGCAGAGGCCGCGGCGCAGGCCGGTGACCGGCTGCATCAGGCGTTTGCCGATCGCGCCAGCGCGGCCGCCGCGCTGGCGGAATTAGCCGCGACCGCGCCGGCGCGCGCCGCCCAGCAGGCGCAGCTGACCCAGCTGCAGTGGGTGCAGCAGCACGTGGCCGTGGCCGATCAGCTGACGACGCAGGAACAGGCGCTCGCGAGCCTCGCTAAGCGGGTGACGACTGCAACGCAGGCGCTGACCGCCGCCACCGCAGCCGCCACGGCTGCCGAAGAAACGCAGGCGCGCTTGGCCGCGGCTGCGCCGGCCCACGATGAGGCAGTGAAGCGCCGCGACCGCCTGCAGGGGCTGCGGCCCCAGTTGGAGCAAGTCGCTGAGCTGACCGCGGCGCTTGAGGCGGCCAATCAGGCGGTCACAACGACCGCCGCGAAAGTTGCGGCTGCCACCGCAGCGGAAGCCAAAGGCCAGGCCGCTCAGACCGCGAATGCCGCCGCCCAGGCAGCCGTGGCCGATCATGCCGAGGAAGCTGCGGCGGCCACGGCCAAGCTGGCGGCGCTGACCCCGCGGTTTGAGCAGTGGCAGGCCGGTGCCCGCGAGAGATCTCAGCTGACGCGCCAGCAGACGACTGCCGCCGCGGCGCTGGCCACCGCGACCGCCGCCGCCGAAACCGCGCAGACCCACTACGCGACGCTGCGTGATGCGCGCCTGTCGCAGCAGATCGCCGTTTTGGCCGCCCAGTTGAGCCCCGGGGCGGCCTGCCCGGTGTGCGGCAGTGAGACCCATCCGCACCCAGCAGTCGCTTCGAACGCGGCCCCGGCCGTATCGGATACGGCGCTGGAAGCCGCCGATGCGGCACGGCAAGAAGCCCAAATCACGCTGGCACAGGCCCAAGCTACGGCTGAGCGGTTGGCGGCTCAGGCTCAGACACTGACCGCCAGCCAAATCGCCCTGACGACGCAGCTGACCGGCGCGGCCGACGGGGACGTCGCAGCGGTGATGGCCGTAGCTAAGCAGGCCGCCGACCACCTGACCGAGCTGGTCGCGCAGGAGCAGGCCGCGCGCACCCGGCTGATGACGGCCGCAACCGCTTTGGCCACCACGCAGCAGAAACTGGCGCAGGCGGTGACCGATGCGACTGCGGCGGCGCATGCGGCCACCGTCACCCAGGCCAGCCTCGCTGGGCAGCAGGCCGCCGCGCAGAAGGCATTGCCGCCAGACGCCCCGGCGCTTGAGGTGCTGGCCGCTGAGATCCAGCAGCTGACTGCGGAAGACGACGCCTACCGCAAGGCGGTGGATGAAGCACGAGTGGCGCTGACGGCCGCGCAGGCAGACGCCGTGCAGGCGCGCACCCAGCTGGCCGACCTGACGGCTCAGCAGCAAACTGCCACCGCGCAGCATCAGACCGCGCAAGCCGCATTTGTGGCCGCGCTGACCGCCCAGTTTGGCACGCCGGACACGGCCCGCTTTGATGCGCTGCGCGCGCAGCTGGACCAGCAGGCCGAACTGAGCGCCGCGCTGACTGCGGCCAAAACGCAGCAGGATCAGCAAACCGCGCTGCTTGACCGCGCCAACGCGGCCATTGGGACGCAGGAAGCACCGGATCTGGCGGCCCTGGCCGCGGCCAAAGCGGCCGCTGCAGCAGCACAGGCGACCGCGCAAACCGCGCACGCCAACGCGACGCACGAGCTGGCGACGAACCGCAAGCTGGTCACTACGATCGAAACCGAATACGCCGCCAACCAAACTGCGATGGATGAAGCAGTTGGCCTGGAGAGCCTATTCCAAGTCGTCACCGGCAACAACCCCGCCAAGCTGAGCCTGGAGCGCTACGTCCTGCGCGCCTACCTGCAGCGCGTGCTGGAGGTGTCCAACACGCGGCTCAAAACGCTGAGCGCTGGCCGCTACATTTTCACCCTGCACCAAGAACCCGGTAGCCACCGCAACGACTCGGGGCTTGAGATCGACATCTACGACGACCAGATCGGGGCGACTCGCTCCGTGCACACGCTGTCCGGCGGCGAGAGCTTCATTGCTGCCTTGGCGCTGGCGCTGGCCCTAGGCGAGGTGATCCAGCAGGAAAGCGGCGGCGTCTCAATCGATGCGCTGTTCGTTGATGAGGGCTTCGGCTCGCTGGATTCTGCCAGCCTCACGATCGCGATGACGGCGCTCGAAAGTTTGGAAGGCCAAAGTCGCATGATCGGCATCATCAGTCACGTCACCGAGCTGCGCGAGGGCATCCCGGATCAGCTACAAGTGATCGCCGACGGGAACGGGGAAAGTCACCTCCAAGCGGTCCACCGCGATTAGCAATTAACGATTCCATGTGCTAACAGTCCCAAAATGTGGTATAACTAACTTGTCGCGAGAGTCATCGTGCCCTCACGCTAATTCATTCATGAAGAGGCGAGAAACATGGCAGGAAAACTCAGTAAGCAAGAACGCAAGGCGCTGATTCAAGAAGCAGAAAAGAAGCGCGCTGAGCACCCAGTTAAGAAGACCGAGTCAGGGTTTGCTACAATCGACAAAGAAGCCGAGAAGCTCGAAAGTGAACACTAATCTGATGGTCTGTCGACGTCCAGCGATGGGCGTCTTTTTTTGCGCTTGAATTGTCAAGCTAAGTGGCACATCTCTGACCAGAGGACTTCTGACGAAGATTTCCATCCGAACAGATTGTGTGGTCGAATTTTGGTTGTTAATCGCGCGCCACCATTTTTACTCATGTAATTGCCATGAGGGGTGCCAGTCCATCGCGAGCAATCGGCTGACACAAAACCCCTCACGCGATGGTCGTGAGGGGGCGGGAATGTGATATCAGACTGTTTTTTGCAGGCGCTTGATGAACCAGTGTCCGATCAGCTCAACCACCGCGATGATAAGTGCCAAGCCAGCGAGAATTGCCAGCTCGATGGCGCGCATCTTGGGCGTTTCAACAAAGCCGGTGGCATCCGTGTGGCGCGTCAGAATAAACGCGGCCAGGCTGATAAACACAAGTGTCAGCGCGCCATTGGTGAACCAGAGTGCTTTGGATTTCATTGGGATCAACCTCCTTGTGAGCTGGTGCTGGTACCATTCGCAGCTCATCTCACTGGTGAGAAGTGCGCCGGCGAGGCTGTAAGCGAACTGCAGGGGCCATTCCATCTCAAAAATGTTCCCCCATGAAAAAGCAAGCATTGAAGCCCCGAGGCTTAAGGTGGTCAAGGTAACGGGGCGGCTGGCGACATGGTGGCGTTGGGCAAGCCACACGCCGGCTAAGCCGATGATCACGGCGTCTTCGAGCAGTAGTGTGGTGCCGCTTGTTGCAATGCTGAGACGCATGCAGACAAGGATCGCCAAAACTGGCACGACCGAACCGAATGGGGTCGATGCGCGCGTCTCGGTAGGACGCCCGAGCAGGTAATCGGTGGTGACGTCCAATTCGGCGGCAAGCCGCGCCAGGGTCTCGAGGTTGGGGAGGTTGCGGCCGGTTTCCCAACTCGAGACCGTTTGACGGGAGACGAATAAGCGTTCTGCCAGCGCTTGCTGGGTGAGCGCGACGTCCAGTCGTGATTGCTTCAATCGTTGTTCAAACATGGTTGACCTCCAAAGCGTACAGTCGCCAGCTCGATTCGTCACGCTAGCCTCTCTAGCACGCGGTTATCACGGGCGTCAGACGCGCGCGCCCAGCCCCATCATACTGCTTTTTTGCGAGCGAAGCTGCCATTAACGCGGGGGCATTCCGAATGACGCGACGATTATTGCCCGGGAAATCATCGTGCGGTTGCTTTGCGCACGCAATGCGACCCAGACCTAGCCTCTGCTTGCGAGCTAAGCCTCATCGGGTCACTGGCGCAAGATGACCACCACGTCGATCAACCATAACACGAGCGCGGTGGTTCCTGCGATCACCAACGAGACACCGGCCGTTGTGGCCAGCTGCATGTTGTTGGCAATGCCCGCTTTGCGGCAAGCCAGAACTACGAGACCGTAGAGGCTCGAATCGCTCAGTCCGGCGGCAAGCAAAAGTACGATCAGCTGCAAGCCACTTTCGATCCCGCGCTCTTGAATCAGCTGGCCGCGAGTGAAGCCAAGCAGGGACAGCTGGGCCAGGTTTGGTTTCTGCACGGCCCCCTTCAACATGGCCACCGAAACGATGTTGGCGATCACCAGGATCAAAGGGGCACCAATGTAGGCGAGGAAGGCGACCCAGACGTTGGGGAAACTGATGGCCGCGGTATCTGCCATGCCGAACAGCAACGCGTACAGGCCGATGATCAGCGTTTGCACCACGAGAACGGGGACGAGGGTGGTCGCCGTCCGTTCGCCATCGGCCGCGACCTGCCACCCGGCCGTGCGCGCGCCCCCTTGAGGCAGCCAGCGCGTGGCTTTCGTGACCATATTCAGCAGCCACGTGAGCAACGCGCGCCCGCCGAGCACCTGAAGCAAAACGAGGCAGATCAGCGCAAAATAAAGTGGCTGAATGAAGTGTAGCGCCAGCGCCTGCGTTGAGTGGTGCGGCTGCGGTGCGAACAGGATGGCGCCGACACAGGCCAGTAGCCCGATCCCGGCCAGCGTCAGACGCACCATTGGTCCGCGGACAGGGGCCGTTTTTGCCGTCAGTTGAAAGCGGCGCAGGGCCTGCTTAGTGCGAAGCAGGCCGATGATGAAACAGGTCAGTGTCATCAGCAGACCGGTTGCCACGAAGCCTTGAGGGGAAAAGTGAAAGGCGACGGTTGGTAGCATCGCCGCCCCGATTTTGACTTGGAGCAGGTGGTACAGCGACGGGAGAGTTTGCAAGGCGAGCAGATCACCCACCAGGCTGCTGATGAGGCCGGTCAGGCCGAGCTGAACGGCCACTAGGACGGCGATCTGGGTGGGCGTGGCGCCTGTGATCAGCCAGAGCGCATACTCAGCCCTGAGCGCCTGGATCACGCTGCGAATGAGTCCGCCGAGCACGAAGAATAGCGTGATGCTCCCGAACACCAGCGGCATGATGAACAGCGGCGTGGGGTCTTCCGCCAGCGTCAGCCCGGTGGCAAGCGCCTGCTGAATGGAAAGAATGCCAGTCAGGCAAAAGCCGATCAGCCAGCCCGCGACCAGAAACACAAAGCTTGCGGTGAGCCACACCCGGCAAGACGCGCGAAATTGGGACAACCCGAGTCTGATCATGGGCGCACCTGCTCGGCGGACTGCATCGCCTCAAACAGGCGTCGCTCGGTGGGTCGCGTGTCGATTGCCGCGATCCGACCGTCCCGGAGGATCAGTGTCCGGTCGGTTTTGGCGGCTTGGGCAATGTCGTGGGTCACCATCACGACGCATGCGCCTGATACCGCCAGCGCGCGCAGCTTGTCGAAAATAATGGCGCGCGACAGGGAATCGAGGGCCCCGGTCGGCTCGTCGGCGAAAATCAGCTTGGCCTTTGTCATCAAAGCGCGCGCGATCGCGACTTTTTGCTGTTCCCCGCCTGACAGCGCGGCGGGACGCTGGTGCAAGTCCGCCTTGAAGCGCAGTTCAGCCATGAGGCGCTGAACCGCTTGAACGTTGATCGGATGATGGCTGAGGCGCAGCGGCAGGACGATGTTTTCCAACACCGACAGGGCGGGCAACAGGTTGTACGACTGAAAGATGTAACTGAGCGTAGTGCGCCGCAACAGGGCGAGTTGCTTGGCGGACAGTGCGCTGAGCGGTTGTCCGTTGATCAAAATGGTGCCGGCTGTCAGTGCGGTCAGCCCCGACAGGCAGCGCAGCAGGGTGGTTTTGCCCGACCCAGAGGGGCCGAGAATGCTGACGAATTCACCGGGGGCTGCGGTGAATTCGATCCCGCGTAGGATGGGCAACGGTGCAGCCTGGCCGCCCGGCGCGATGGTTTTGCTGATGCGGTGCGCTTCAATAATTGCGGTCACCGTGATTACCTCCAAAAGGCAGCTTATTTCGCTTGCTCTCTTGGCACGACTTCATAGAAGATTGCGTTGACGTTGTACCGGTAGTAGGCCTTCAGGATCCGCCACATGTAGCGGGTCATTTTCCAAAGTAACGGCATAATAAGGCAGGCAAAGGCAGTCAGACCTAAGCCACCGAGCGCCCGCCAGAACGTGAGCGCGCGGATGCCGGTGACGGCCTGCCAGATGACAACGCCTGGGCCGATGAAGCAGGCCCCCGCAGCCCCCCAGAAGGCGAGCTGAATTGAGATCAATGCGACTGCGACGATCCAAAAGAAGAGAAAGTTGAAGGTCAGGCTCCCGAACAACGCAAAAAAGTTGAACTTGTGAACCACAATGCGGTCTTCACCAAAAAAGTAGGCGACGTCGACCTGAAACAGATCTGCCAGATCCTGCACGGCCTTAAGGGGTGGGGTGTGCTTGTCGCTTTCCCACCGCGCGACCGTCTGCTGGGTGACGAATAATTTGTCCGCCACATCATTTTGCGTCAACTGCAATGCCTCGCGTTTTTGGCGAATTCGTTTGCCGATAGTCATCGTGTTCTTTCCCTTCAATGGACCCTTTTAGTAAGCCACGCGCAGTCGAGTAAAGCTAACAATTTATTTGATCGGTGCGGTTGTAGCGGGTGTTTTAGCTAGCACCATTATTCGCCGATCGCAGCCAGATGGCAATCGGGTGGGGGCGCATCTACTGGCCTAAACGCAACTATTTTCTGCTTGAACAGGTCACGCACCGCCCAAACGCGGCCCACATAGGGGGCGTAATTGGGCGATAAGGCGTGTTGGCTGTTCAACGCACGCAAAGCCTTGACAGCGACCCGTCGTCGGTTTAATATGAAGCTAACTTCATACGAAGCGAACTTCATATTTGGAGGTGCCGATGAAAACCAAGGTCAAGGAATTTCGCAAGGCGGCTGGCCTGACGCAGGCGCAGCTGGCTGAGCGCGTGCACGTTTCGGCGCGCACGATCATCTCGATTGAGAAGGAGCAGTACAGTCCGAGTCTCATGCTGGCTTACCGGCTGGCGCTAGTTTTCGGCCAAAGCGTGGAGACGCTGTGCTGCTTGGCGCTGAACAAGCGATTGGAGGATGAGGAGAATGCGGATCTATAACAAGCGCGGCTTACTGATGGGCATCGGGTTACTTTTGATGGGCGGGCTCGACGTCTACCTGAACCTGACCGGCCCCGCAACTGATTGGCCGACCGCCGTCAAGGATTGGGGCGTGGTGATCGTCTGCATGCTGGCAGGGGGCGTCATGATGAGACGCGCCTTTTCACGCCGGGCCGCGCATGCGGACCGCGTTGACGACCGCGATGAGCGCAACCAGCTGGTACGGCTCAAATCCAACGACCGTACGCTGAAGTTGTTGCTCGCGGTATTAGTGGTGGTGAGCCTGCTGACACTGGTGGCAACACACGGCACGGCCTCGGCTGAAACGCGCGGGCTACTGACCGGGATGGCACTGACCGTGGGGCTGACGTTTTGGCTCTGGCTGGGCAGCTCGTTGTATTACGAGCACAAACTTTAATTTGGGTGCGCAGTTGGCGGCCATGAGCGGTATCATAGGGGCGGTTGAAAACGGACGCTGGATGACATGTCGCAGGGGATGAGTCGATCCATTGACCGGCATGGTGGCGCGCGTCGATTCTAGTGGTGAAAGGCGTTCGGTCAGCCAGCGAAACGAGTGCACACTTGCCCCACTCAGTGTTGCGGCAGCGGTGGGCGATTGATAGACCTGATGATTGATGGAATGACGCCGCGCGTGTGTCACGTGCGGC
The DNA here is from genome assembly GCF_003946115.1 of Lacticaseibacillus daqingensis. Taxonomy (GTDB): domain Bacteria; phylum Bacillota; class Bacilli; order Lactobacillales; family Lactobacillaceae; genus Lacticaseibacillus; species Lacticaseibacillus daqingensis. Next base: position 31,794 of record NZ_RHOH01000005.1, read on the forward strand.
GGCCTTAGCGGGAGGTGGCGTGATGCGCCGGTATCGGGTATTGCTCTGGGGCCAAGTTGGCCTGAGTCTGTTGATTTCTTTGGGGTTAATGGCGGTAGCGCCTCGCACCATCGCGATGCATATCGATGACCTGGGCATCACCGATGCGATCGGGGGGCCGGCAGGCTTGCTGCTGATGCCGGCACTCATGGCCGTTATCGCGGCCATCTGCGATGTTGTGGCGGCCCACCAACGCCGCCGGCAGGGACTGACGACACTGCCGAGCCTGCTTTACGCCGAGTGGCAGTTTCTTGGCTTGCTGGCGGTGTGTCTGGTCGTTTTGACCCTCGTGCAGCTGACGCAGATCGGCTGGCTGTAAAGCAAAAACCGAAGTGGCGTCGCCGGGAATGGCGCGCTACTTCGGTTTTTTCGTGGTGGCATCGGTTGGCGGAAAAACGATTTCGGTGGTGCTGCCGTCCTTGCCGTGCATCAGCAGGCTGCCCAGGCCCTGCGCGAAGGCCTTGATCTGACGGAGCACCACGTCTTGCTCTTCCTGCATCGCTTATGCCTTGCGCGTCTTGCCGCGCCACCACAGGCCAGCGAGCCCGAGCACGATGGCGGCGGTGATGCCCCAGAACCAGCCCGTCAGACCGATAGTGGCCCACAGTCCACCGATGACGGTGCCACCCAGCAGGGCCACCAGCTGATGCCCACGCGTGAGGAGCCAGCGGGTCGTGGTTTGCCGGTAGCGGGCCTGGGCCAGCAGGCTGACGGCGATGCTGACCAGCAGCACCGCGAGCAGTCCCAGCTGGGTCAGGTGGCCCATCGCGCTACCAGGCCAGTTTAGGGCAAAGGCCGCGATGATCCCCACGATCATCAGCGTGCTGAGCTGGGTGCCCCAGTACAGCAGCCGGGCGTTTTGCCGCTCCTGTTCCTTGTGTTTGGCATCATTCATCATTCGAACATCTCCCTTGAGTAATTGGTCGAGGGAGAGCGTTAGTGTGTCTGCGAGTAACACAACACTGGCGAGATCCGGGTAGCTGCGACCCACCTCCCAGTTCGAGATGGTTTGCCGGGTCACGTGCAGCTGTTCGGCCAGCTGTGCCTGCGTGAGATGCTGCGCTTTGCGCGCCTGTTGAAGTTGCTCACCGATACTCATGTTCGATCCCTCACCATCACTTTAGGCGCTTACTTCAGATTCTACTAGCAAATGGCCGTGGCATCACGCCAAGAATCGGCGCATTGGCATTATTGCCCGGGAAATATTGACCAAACCGGCCAGAATGCCCAGCCTCCGCCTAAAGTCCCTTGCTCGAAACCGGCTTGGGCGTTACAGTGACAGTGTATTGGAGGGATCATCATGACAAAATTTGATCGCACCGCATTCTCGACGGAAGTCGCCCGTTTGCAGGCGCTCTCGACCACCACGGCGGCGGAACGCCTCGTGCTGGACCAGGTGGCCCGCGCGCTGGCCAGCGGCGCCGCGGACGACCGGTGCCTGATGTTGCTCCGTCAGGGACTGGACCCGCTGGCGGTGAAGCAGGCGCTGTCGCAACCCGTTGGCGCCTGGTTTGCCACGACGGCGCCATATCAGCTTGGCACACGCCATCGCGGGCTGGGGCTCGCGCTGCTATAATGGGCGAAGGAAACGACAAGCCCGATACGCTGGGAGGAAAACAAGTGACAGAGCAGCATTACGCAGAGGCGCAGGCCTTTCACCGCGTGTTTGACGACCGCGCCCCGGCCAAGCCGCAGGCGCTCGGACAGGCGGAGCTGATCGACCGCGCGGGATTCATGCTGGAGGAGCTGACGGAGTTTGCCACGAGCACCGCAACCAGTGCGGCGGACGTGGACGCGGTATTTGCCGCGCTTCAGGATAAGCTCGCCTCGGCGCGAGCCAAGTTGGCGCGCAAGCCCGCCAGCGCCACGCCGCCGCTGGTGAAGCAGGCGGATGCCGTGGGTGACATGCTGTACCTTGCATACGGCAACTTCGTGCTGATGGGCGTCGAACCCACTGCGGTGCTGGACGCCATCCACGCCGCCAACATGCACAAGCTGTTTCCAGACGGAACGGCGCATCGCGACCCCGTCACGAACAAGGTGCTCAAGCCCGCCAGCTGGGCCGTCCAGTATCAGCCCGAACCTGCCATTACGCGGGCCATCGTACAACAAACCACGGCTTCACAAGACTAAATGGAACGGTCGCCACGATTGGCGGCCGTTTTTGTCTGCGCTAAGGGGGCTTTGAAACCCCGGTCAGCTTCGCTATAATGAACTGAAATGGAGGGATGACGATTGAATTGGTCACAAGATAAAATTGCGGCGTTTCGCCAAACGCTTTTGGCGTGGTACGACGCGGAGAAGCGCGACTTGCCGTGGCGGCGCGACCAGGAGCCGTATCACATTCTGATCAGCGAGACGATGCTACAGCAGACGCAGGTGGCCACGGTCATTCCGTACTATGAGCGCTTTTTGACCCAGTTTCCGACCGTGGAAGCCCTGGCGGCCGCCTCTGAAGCGGCGGTGCTCAAGGCCTGGGAGGGGCTGGGTTACTATTCGCGCGCGCGCAATCTGCAAAAGGCGGCCAAGCAGCTGGTGGCGGATCACGGCGGCCGGTGGCCCGAGACGGCCGCCGAGCTGCGCACGCTCAGCGGGATCGGCCCGTACACGGCGGGGGCCATCGCCAGCATTGCCTTCAATCAGGTGGAACCGGCGATCGACGGAAACGCCTTTCGGGTGTTTGCGCGGCTGTTTTGCGTGCCGGATGACATCGCACAGCCCAAGTCGCGGGCGGTGTTTGATACGCTGATCCGCCAGGTCATCGACCCCAAGCGGCCCGGTGACTTCAACCAGGCCATCATGGACTTGGGGTCGAGCTACATGTCAGCCAAGGACGCCGACCCGGCGCACTCGCCGGTCGCGGCATTCGACGAAAGTTACCAGACGGGACGGGTGTACGATTTTCCGGTGAAAACCAAGAAGCCGCGGCCCAAAAAGGTGCCATACTTTGCGTTGGTGCTGCACAGCCCGGCCGGCTACCTGATGGTGCAGCGGCCGAGTACGGGGATGCTGGCGAACCTGTGGATGTTTCCACTGGTGGCGCGGGAGGAACTGGAAGGGACCACGCTGCCGGCCCAGCTGGCGGAAGCGGCGGCGCAGTTTGGCGCCAGCGCAGGCGTCACCCCGCAGCTGGCCGTCAGCGATTATCCGCTGGTGCGGCATACGTTCACCCACCAGCAGTGGCAGCTGACGCTGGTGACGGCGGAGACGGCCGCCTTTGACCTCGCCTTTCTGCCAGGGCGCTGGGTGCCGGCGGCCGAGTTTGACCAGTTGGCGTTGCCGACGGTGCAAAAAAAGCTGCTGGCTGCCTGCCAGGGCGGTGCGTCATGAAGACATTGGTGATCGTGAGCCATCCCGACGTGGCGGGGTCGCTGACGCAGCAGTTCCTCAAGGCCAGCGCCGCACGCTTGCCCGAGGTGACGTGGCATGTGCTACCGGCGATGCTGGACGTGGCGGCCGAACAGGTGCAACTGCTGGCGGCCGACCGGATCGTGCTGGCGTTTCCGCTGTACTGGTATCAGGCGCCCGCCAGCCTCAAGGCGTGGCTGGACGCCGTGTGGACCGACGCGCTGGCGGCCAAGCTCGCTGGCCGCGACCTCGGGTTAGTGGTCACGTTCAGCCAGCCGGAAGCTGCCTATCAGGCCGGTGGGGCGGAAGGCGTCAGCCTGAGCACGCTGCTCAGCCCGTACGCCGCGTTGGCGCGCAAAACCGGGCTGCGGCTGCTACCGACGCTGACGGTGCCGCAGTTTGCGTACCAGGATGAGGCGGCCCGCGCGCAGCTGCTGGTGCGCTACCAGCAGTATTTGACGCTGGAAACGCCGCAGTCGTTCAGCGCACAAGCCGCTTGGTGGATGGCACAGCTCGACCGGCGCGGGCAGGCGGACCCGCTGGCACCGCAGACGCTGATGGCCGCCACGCTGGCGGAGCGCCAAGAGCAGCTCACGGCCTTGCGGGCGACGATTCAGGCGATGAAAGCAGGTGAGCGCGATGACGGATGAGACGACCCGCTGGCTACTGGCGCAGGCTCAAGCGCTGGCGGCTGCGGCCGATCAGTACGAGGACCGCGCGTTTTATCAAGAATTGCAGGCGTTCATTCAGGCGCAGGCCCAACGGCTCGACCAGGCCGCTGGCGAGGTGGATGGCCGCACCTGGGACCACGCGCAGTGGTAAGCCCTAAGACGGATGCCGCGCCGCTTCTGGCATGGTATGCTGGAAGCAAAGAAAGGCGGATGCGCAGATGCAAACGATTTGGCAAACGATTCAACGAATGACGGTGTTGCGGGCCGTGATGCTGGCCGCGGCAGGGGGTTGGTTCCTGGTCGCGCCGTACAGTGTGTACGCCGTGGTCAAGTTGGTGCTGGTGGTCAGCCTGTTAGCCATGGCCGTGCCGGCACTGATCGCCGGCTGGCAGGCGCGGACCCAGCAGCCCAACTACGCGCTGTGGCGCGGCGGAGCCCTGCTGATCGCAGCCCTGTTGGTGGCGGCGCTGTTGCGGCCGGCGATGAGCCTACTGCCGGTGCTGTTCGGCCTGCTGCTGGTCATTTACGGCATCAACCGGATCACCAGTGCCCGTGTGCAACAGCAGTACATCAACGTGTCCCCGCTGCCGGGGATCCTGTATGGTGTGATCGTGGCCGCGGCGGGCGTGTTCCTGCTGTTCAATCCGTTCCGCACGGTCATGGTGATGCTCCAAGTGGTCGGCGCCTTGCTGATCGTCATGGCGGTGGCCGAAGTGGGCAACGCGATTCGCCTCAAGAAATAGCGACATCAAAAAACCGGTTCGGCTGCAAGTGACTGCAGGCGGACCGGTTTTTGCGTGGGGTGCTATAACGTCCAGCTTAACCCAGCCGGTTGCTTTCCAGTCTTTACGCGAGGCATGGCGTGCCCCCCGGCTCTGGTCTATCGTCGAGCGCCGCAAAGCAACGCGGAAGTGGCTAGCCAGGTCTAAGCACTCGGGGCCAAGTGCGCCCCAAGCACTTAGACGAAGCTACCCATTCCGCTAAGGACGCTTTGCTCTGCTCTGGTCTATCGTCGAGCGCCGCAAAGCAACGCGGAAGTGGCTAGCCACGTCTAAGCACTCGGGGCCAAGTGCGCCCCAAGCACTTAGGCGAAGCTACCCATTCCGCGAAGAACGCTTTGCTCTGCTTTGGTCTAAATAAGATGCGGCTGCACCAGCGTGTTGGCCCAGTGATTGATGGGGCCGAACTGGTGGCCGACCGCGATTTCGTTGGCGATCGCGGTGTCGACGAAGCGCTTGGCGATGCGAATGGCGTCTTCAACGGCCGCGCCCTTACCCAGTTCCGCGGTGATGACGGCACTTAAGGAGTCGCCGGTGCCGTTCTTGCGGTCGGTCGGGTAGTAGGGGCCAGTGAGCCAAAAGGCCTTGCCATTATCCAGCAGAACGTAATCGCGGACTTCGGTTTGCGTGGCTTGGTCGTGGCGGCCCTTGAGCACCACGTTCTTGGCGCCCATCGCGTGAATCTGCTCGGCGGCGTCGATGATGGCGGCTTCGGTATCCAGCGTCTGGCCGGTCAGGTGCTCCGCCTCGTAGAAGTTTGGTGTGATCACGGTGGCCAAGGGGATGAGCTCGGCCTTGAGCGTTTCGAAGGCATCGGCTTCCATCAGCAGGTTGCCATGCTTAGTGGAAATGACGGGATCGAGCACCAGTGGCCCGAAGTCGTACTTCTTCAGATTTTTAGCCACCGTTTTGATCATGTCCGCGTTAGCGAGCATGCCGGTTTTAGCGGCGCGAATCTTTAGGTCGTCCGCCAGCGCATCGAACTGGTGGTCAATGAAATCCAGCGGCAGCAGGGCCGCATCGTGAATCCCATATGAATTGCCGGCCACAGCGGCCGTCAGCACGAGCGTCCCGTAGGTGCCGCGCATGAAGAAACTGTGCAGGTCCGCTTGGGCGCCTGCACTGCCATCGCTATCAACGCCAGCGATAGTCAAAACTTGGGGAAATTCATTGGCCATGGTGTCTTGTCCTCCTTAATCAATTACGCAAATCATACCCCACTGACATGAAAATACAAATATGTGGCCCTAAAAATTCGACTGATCAGATGAGAAGGGTTAACAAAGAGGATGATACCACAGTGGCATCATCCTCTCATTCGGGTTTTCAGTGGGGTTAGTTGAACGCGCGGCGCATCGGCAAAATAGCCTTGAGCCAATCCCCGAGGAATGGGTAGGTGTGATTGAGCTCCAATACCTGCACGGTTGGCTCCGGGTAGGCCAGGGTGAGGGTGTCCTCCTCTGGGTCAACATTGATGGCCAGGGTCTTGTGGTTCGGCAAGTCCAGCGCGTAGTCGCCCAGGTTGCTACCTTGGCGCATCAGGATGGCGTTGCTGGACGCGATGACAAACAGCTCATCTAGGGCCGGCGAGTTTTCACCGGTGCGGACTTGTGCTTCAAGCTTAAGCGAGTGGCCGACTAGGTTTTCCGGAATGGTGTTGGACGTCCAGGTGAAGGCAGTCGCGGTGGTGTCGGCGGTGCCCAAGTTGGTCCAGTCCGAGCCGCTGTTGTCGCGCACCCGGTAACCGAGCACCACGCCTTCCGTCAAGGGGAGGGTCAACGTCAAATCACCGGCTGTGCGTGCGGTCGCGGTGGCCGTGCGCACTTGGGTGTTATCGTAGCGGGTCTTGAAGGTCAGGCCATCAACGGGCTGCAGCACGGTTTCATCGATGCGCGCGAAGGCCAGATCTGCGGTGTAAAGCACCTTGATCATGGCGCTCAGTGCGGTGACTTCGCTGTCGGTGTAGTCGAGGACGGGTTCGGTAGCGGTCACTTGAATCAGTGTCGGTAGCGACTTGGCGACCAGCTTGGCCGAGTCGCCAAGCGGCGTGTCGATCGTGAGCAGATCCTGGTTGTGGTCGGCGCTGGCGAGGTGGAAGGTGATGGCGCTGTGATCAACATCGGCCATGGTGACATCAAACCACAGCCGGCTGGCAAAATCGTCTGCTACGGTGCGGTCGGCCTTGAGGGCCTGCAGTAGCTTATCCCCCAGCAGGTTCGTAAAACTGGCCGTGACCGTCATCATGGCGGGCAAGTTGGCTTCCCACAGCCCGTCGTTGCGCAGGGCGGAGAGCGCCTTGTGGTACGCCGCACTGATCTTAGTGCGGGCCTCGTGGGCGCTCAGGGCACCGGTGACCAGCTTTTGAATCGTTGCATCGTTGTAGTTAAGCATTGGCTTTGGCCTCCTTTGCTTCTTGTGCCTTCATGAAGTCCTTGGAAAGGTTGGCCAAGACGTTCTGGAATTGGTCAACGGAGCTGTAGGCTGCCGTGACCGCTTGGTACTCATACCGCGTGATGGCTGCGGCCACCTCAAGCTGGCGCTTGTTGGCGTCAAACTCGGCATCTGCGGCTTCCTTGGCGGCATCAAAGCGCGCCTTGAGCTTGTTAGCGGGTTGCGCCGCATTGCGCCGGGCCGGCTTGCTCGGCGCCGGCTCATCGGATGGATCAATGAAGCTCTTCAGCATCCCGCGCAGACCGCTGCCAGTGCCGGTGCTTGCGCGCGCCGGCTCACTGGCAGATTCTGCAGCGGCCGCTTCCATCTGGTTGTGCAGGTCATCCACCGCGGCGTAGGTCGATTGGCGCATCGCCTCGATCTGGTTATCAAGGAAGTTGTCCGGGTCCTGGGCGAACGCCTGCAGTTGCGGCAAAATGGCGGCCTCGGCATCCGTTGTTTGGTTGATCAGGCGGCTGATGACATCGATGTGGCCGAATTGGCGCCGGTGGTACCAGTCCCCGAAGAAGACGTCCCCGCCATCGCTCACCTTGAAAAAGGGGATGTGTTCGCGCAAAAAGGCGATAAAGTCCGTTTGCAAAAAGTCGTGCAGCTCCCGTTGCGCATCCTTGTCATAGGCCAGGATGTAACCCGGCGTCTCAGACAGCGCGAGGCGCAGGTTGGCGGCAGTGGTGTCGATGCCTTGGTACAGGCGGAAGGTGGAGCGGTTCTGCCACGCGGTGTCAAACGCGTCAAAGAATTTTTTTTGGTAAGTCAGGCTGGATTGAATTGTCATGAGGGACCTCCTTGAATGCTGAAGCGGTGAAAAAAAGCATGGTTGCGGTGGGGGACGCACAGGCGCGGCGTCGAGTCACCGACCGCTCAGTGACTAATGTCTTTAGTTTACCGCAATGACAGGGGTTACGAAACTATCGTAACCGTTTCTTCGTGAAATAATCGTTCATCTAAAGGGGTTTAGCGCGCAAGAATGAGAAATTGCCCATTTTTGATGCAAAGTGAAGGCGAATCGGTAGAATGGAGGAAGTGAGTTTTCAGAAAAAAGATAGGAGGACACACGATGGCGCGCAAAACGCTGACACTGAAATGGTTATTCTTGGGGTCGCTGATCACCAATACGGGTATCAGCTTCATCTGGCCGCTGACGACGATCTACATGCACGAGTACTTGGGCGAGTCGCTGACCGTGTCGGGCATCGTGCTGTTCTTCAACTCCGTCGCGATGATGCTGGGCAACTACGTCGGCGGTCGCCTGTTTGATGCCTGGCAGCCGTACCGCACCATCCTGTGTGGCATTGGGCTGGCGGTGCTCTCGAGCGGGTGTCTGATCTTCTGGCACGGCTGGCCGGCGTACCCCATCTTCTTGATCGCGCTCGGGTTCGGCAATGGGATCGTTGCCACCTCGGTGAACTCCTACGCCACGTTGGCGACCACCAAGCGGACCAGCTACGTGTTCAACGTGCTGTACTTCATGTCCAACCTCGGCCTGGTGATCGGGACACTGATCGTTGGCTTCGTGTTACCGCTGGGCATTCAATACATTTTCACTTTAGCGTTCACACTGTTTACTATTTTTTTCTTGGTCGCCTTATTCCACTTTAACGTGGTGCGCGAGAAGCGCGAGTCCCGCGTCGTGGCGGCCGGGGCTCGGCGTCCTAATCCGTATCAGACCTCGATCATCCTGCTATTGATGACCCTGTTTTTGACCTGGGTCGCCTATGAACAGTGGCAGTCCAACATCTCGACGTTCATGTTGGGCCTCGGCATGACGGTGCGGGATTACAGCTTCCTGTGGACCTTTAATGCCGTGCTGATCGTGCTGGGTCAGCCGATTCTAACCCACTTCGACGATTGGCTGACGACCCACATCCGCTTGCGGTTGGGCGTGGGGTTTACCCTGTTTGGCACGGCGTTTTTGTTGCTGATCGTGGCGCAACAGTACTGGCTGTTCATGCTGGCGATGGGCGTGCTGACGCTGGGCAAAATTCTGGCCCTGCCAAGCGTCTCGACCTTTGTGGACATGCACACCGAGTTTGCCGAAAAGGGCCGCTTCCAGGGGTACGTCCAGATGTTTGCGTCTGCCGGGCGGGCCGTGGGGCCGCTGGTGGGGGCGCTTTTGATTGAGGCGCTGAGCTACCACATTCTATTCTTCATGCTCGCCTGCATCCTCTTCGCCGCTATCGCGTGTTTCAGCTGGCAGGTTAAAACCGTTAACAATAACTAATGTACTTCATAACTTTATATTGAAAAATTCACAATTTCTTCACATCTTCACGATAAGCTGTATTTATCAAGACGAGCTGCCCACTCGCTTGATACCCATATCAACTTTTTCATTTTTACTCCTCCAAAGTAAAAATCGTCGGGTGGTGACACTCGACCAACCCTTACTCCTCAGGCCGCTACTGCCCATAGCGGCTTTTTTTGTGCGCGAGTTGCCTGGTCGATGGCGCCGCGCCAAGGGGTACTGGAACGACAAACGCCGCACGCACTCGCGGGAAGGCGAGTGCGTGCGGCGCAGTGATTGGCCCCAGTTCGGCACCGGCTACTTGAGCCGGCGACGCGGCGGGGTCAACCGCGTCTTTGGTGGGCGCAGCGGCTTGCGGTGCAAGCGTGCGTCGCGCTGCAAGGCGGATTCGTGGGCCGGCCGGGCGGCTGGGCGCGTGGTGCGCGGCGCAGCAGGGGCCGGTTGAGGCTTGGCAGTCGATGACGTTGGGGTGGTGCGGTGGTCAGTCGGGTGCGGCGACACTGGCGACTTGGTCGCCTGCTGGCGCGCTGGTGACGGGTGCACGACCGCTTGATTGCGCGTTGCGACGATTGGCTGGGGCGCTGCTTGGCGGCGCTTGGCGGCGGGCTGCTGTGCCGGGGCTTGGCTGCGCTTGTCAGCGGTGCGCTGGGCTTCGGCTTGGCGTTGCTGCCACTGTTTCCTGCGCCGCTTGGCGGCCGCATCCGTGAGCAACCCGGAGTTTTTGACCAACGCATAGCCAATGATCAGGGCAAAAACGAGCACTTCGAACATGATCAGTCCTTCTGCGCTTCGGCGGGTTCCTTCAGGGCGTCAACGATCGGCTTGTTGCCGGCTTGCTGGGTCAAGGCCCCGTTAAGCATGCCGCGAATGTCGATGCCGGCAACTTCATTGAGCATGTCCAACTGCTTCACCAAGTTACCGTTGGTCTGGCCGGTCAGGTCGCCGTCCCCGTAGAGCTTGATGGAATCGACATTGGCATACGGGCTCATGGCGGCCTCGATGATCTTTGGCATGGCCTCGATGGTCATCTTGAAGCGGCCGGATTCATCCAGTTGCTTGGCCGCTTCGGCCTGCTTGGCGATCGCTTCGGCTTGGGCCAGTCCCATCGCCTTGATCTTCGCCGCTTCGGCTTGCCCGGTGGCTGTGGTGGCTGCGGCTTCCGCCTGCCCAATCTTTTCGGTGCGCTCCGCGTCGGCGCTGGCGGCGAGCTTCACCTTGTTGGCCTCCGCTTGGGCAGCTAGTTCGACCTTCTTGGCGTCCGCTTCGGCGGCAAGCTCAACTTGCTTAGCCGAGGCCTCCGCGGCAGCGATCTGCGCCGCCTTTTGCGCGTCTGCGGCACGCTGGGCCTTATACAGATCGGCATCAGCTTGCTTGCGCACGGTGGCGTTCAACTGTTGCTCCTGCAGCTCGGCGTCACGCTGGGCGAGCTCGATGTCTTTTTCCTTTTGCACCTGCTTGGCCTTCATCTGCTCGACGATGGCGGCCTGATCGGCTTGCGCCTGGGCGATCTCTTGTTGCTTCTTAAAATCGGCCATGCGCACTTGCTGCTCGCGCTGGGCGTCGGCCACTTGGGTCTGGCGCTCAATTTCCTGTTGCTTGGCCTCTTGATCTGCCTGTGCCTGCTGGATGCGGGTGTCGCGGTTGGCGGCCGCTTCCGCCATGGCCGCGTTTTTCTTCACCTCGGCGATTTGCTTTTTACCCAGCGAATCGAGGTAGCCGTTCTTGTCGGCGATGTCCTTGATGGTGAAGCTGATGATCTGCAGGCCCATCTTCGCCAGGTCGGAGGACGCGACGTCTTGCACTTTTTCAGCGAAGGCGTCACGGTTCTGGTAGGTGTCTTCAACGGTCAGCGTCCCGAGGATCGCGCGAAGGTGCCCTTCGAGGATCTCTGTGGCTTCTGAGTTGATCTGCTCGTCGTTTTTGCCCAGGAACTGTTCGGCCGCGGTCGCGACCTCTTCTTGACTGGACCCGATTTTCAGGATAACGGTCCCGTTGACGATGATCGGCACGCCCTGTTGGGTGTAGACTTCTGGGGTCGCGACCTCGATCGTTCGGGTGTTCAGGCTGAGCACGTCCCAGCGCTGCAGGATCGGCAGGATGAATGACCCGCCGTTGGTGATGAGTTTGACCCGGTTGCCGTTCACGTCCTTGAAGCTGTGCTTACCCGAAATCAGCGCCCCGGAGATGATCAGCACTTCGTTAGGCAACGCCGTCTTGCGGTGCGTGGCGAGGAAAATAAATAGTAGAATCAGAATGACCACGGCGATCAGCCATGGGATGTATGGGGTGAAATCCATTGGTGAATCCTCCTTGAATGAAAAATGGCGGTGCGAGTGATGCCTTACGGGTGAAACGGTGTGGTGGCCGTGAAGCGCTCGACGTACGCGACGCCGTGGGTCACGTCGACTACGACGACTTGCTCGCCGCGCTTGAGTGCCGGTCCATCCGCGGTCCACAGCTTGGCCGGATAAGTCTGGCGCGCCCGCCCGCCGCCGGCAATCATTACCTCGCCGGTGTGATCAGGGGCAACAGAAAGCGTCAGCGTGCCGATCAGGTACTGGTCGTCACTGATGCTGGTCGAATTTTCGGCCGGCGCAAGCAGACGCTGGATCAGGGCCAGCAGGGGAAGCAGGAGCACCGTGAGACAGATCCACAGCACGACCAGGGCGATGGCAACGCCGACGAGGCCGATGAGCCAGGGCCACGGGCCGGTGAGATGGGAGAACCAAGTGAACATGCCGGCACTTCCTTTCAGGTCAAAGTGCAGAGAATCGTGGGCCACGCAGACTGGCTGTTTGGCCAAGTGACTTGAACCCGCACCCCTTGAAGCGGGAGGGGCGACAACGTTTGCGTCGTGCGCCGAGGGAAGTGTGTCACTCGCCTTGATAATAGCATGATTAGTCGCGCGTTCACACGCAACTTTTGAAAAGTTGCGCCCAAATCGTGACACCTGCGCGAGGCGGCGTGTCGTTGCAGGTGAAGCGCTTGCGATTTCGGCGCGCTTCGAGAAAAAGGACTTTACAGCGCGGCTAGATATGCTACAATATTACTTGTGTTTTGGGTCTGTAGCTCAGTTGGGAGAGCGCCTGCTTCGCATGTAGGAGGTCGACAGTTCGAATCTGTTCAGATCCATTAGCAATACTTTTATTCCGGGGGCTTAGCTCAGCTGGGAGAGCGCTTGCATGGCATGCAAGAGGTCGACGGTTCGATCCCGTTAGTCTCCAGAAGGTTCCACCCGCACCGCAGATCAATTGATCTGCGGTTTTTTAGTGCGCACTTTGCGGTGCTCGGAGGTGCGACTGCTGGTGCGCAAATAAAAAAACCTGCACGCGGCAGGTTTTGGCTCACTTCTTGAGGTAGGTTTCGTACGCCCAGTACAGGCCGTACACGACCGCCAAGAAGAGGACGACTTTGATGGCGAGGCCGATCAAGCCGGTGATGAATGGTAAGAGGATCAAGGCGAGGATGACGATCGCAACGATCACGCCGAGTTGTTTCAGTTGTGCTTTATCCATAAGTGGTGTGCCTCCGTTTCTGATAAGTTCAGTATACCGTGTTGCGGGGGGCAAGTGAAATCCGCCCGAAGGCTGAGAAACAGCGGCGCGGCCGGCTTGAGCTGTGGAACAATGCACAATATCGAATTGTTCGCAACACAATATATAGCTAATTTGGCGAAAAAAGCGATTTATTACCCCATATATGGTGTATCCGTGCTAGAATAGTGCTATTGAACAGAAGGGATGTTTTGCACATGATCGATCTGAAAGTACGCATTAATCTCAAAAAGCGTGACGGCCGTAAGGTGCGCTTCGACCAGGCAAAGATCACCAAGGCGATCACCAAGGCGGCGATCGCGGTCGATGGTGAACTGGCACCGACCGATTACACCAAAATCGAGCAGATCTCCGATAATGCCGTCGCGACGATTTGCGACCGCTTTGATAAGGACGTACGGATCGCGGAGGTCCAAAGCATCGTCGAAGAGGCGCTTTTGAATGCGCACGAGTACGATTGGGGCAAGGCGTACACGGATTATCGCGTGCAGCGCGATATCGAGCGCGCTAAGAAGTCCGATGTGAATTACAATGTGGAGAAGCTGCTCAGCCGGGACTCAACCGTGGTGCACGAGAACGCCAACAAGGATTCCCGCGTCTTTTCCACGCAGCGGGATTTGACGGCTGGGGCCGTGGCTAAGGCCATTGGGTTGAAAATGCTCCCGCCAGCCGTGGCCAACGCCCACCTGCGCGGCGACATTCACTGGCATGACCTGGACTACACCCCGTACATGGCGGAAACCAACTGTTGTCTGATCGACTTCAAGGAGATGCTGACCAATGGGTTCTGCATCGGGAACGCCGAAGTGGAGCCGGCGCATTCGATTCAAGTTGCAGTCACGCAGATGACGCAGATCATCGCCAACGTTGCGAGCTCCCAGTACGGTGGCTGTTCCAGTGACCGCACCGATGAAGTGCTGGCGCCATTCGCCCAGAAGAACTACGAGAAGCACCTGCAGGAGGCCAAGGAGCTGACCGCGGACGCCGAAACGGCGGACGCCTACGCCAAGCGCCGCACGCGCAAGGACATTTATGATGCCTTGCAGACGCTGGAGTATCAGGTCAACACGTTGTACTCGACGCAGGGGCAGACGCCGTTTGTGACCGTTGGGTTTGGCTTGGGCACGAGCTGGATCGAACGCGAGATCCAGCAGGACATTCTGAAGATCCGCATCGATGGGCTCGGTAAGGAGAAGCGCACCGCAATTTTCCCGAAGCTCGTCTTCACGCTCAAACGCGGCCTGAACCTGAACGCAACGGACCCCAACTATGATATCAAGCAGCTGGCGCTGGAATGTGCGACCAAGCGCATGTACCCGGATGTGCTGTCCTATGACAAAATCGTTGATCTGACCGGCAGCTTCAAGGCGCCAATGGGGTGCCGCAGCTTTCTGCAGGGTTGGACCGACCCGCAAACCGGTGAAGAAGTCAACGCCGGGCGCATGAACCTCGGGGTCATTACGCTGAATCTACCGCGCATTGCGATGGAATCCAAGGGCGACAAGGCGAAGTTCTGGGACCTGCTTGAGCAGCGCTTGGCGATCTGCAAGCAGGGACTGGTGTACAAGGTGGAACGCACCAAGGAAGCGACACCGGAATCCGCACCGATCCTCTATAAGTACGGTGCGTTCGGCAAGCGTCTGGCCGACGATCAGAAGGTCGATGAGCTGTTCAAGGACAGTCGCGCAACGGTCAGCCTGGGCTACATCGGGCTGTACGAGGTCGGTACGGTCTTTTACGGCCACGCGTGGGAACAAGATCCTGAGGCCAAGCAGTTCACGCTGGATGTGGTGAAGGACCTTTACGACCACTGCGTCGACTGGGAAAAGGAGTACGGCTACCACTTCTCCGTTTACTCCACGCCGTCCGAATCGTTGACGGACACCTTTGCGCGCGCGGACAAGCGCCGGTTTGGTAGCGTTAAGGACATCACGGACAAGGAATACTACACGAACTCGTTCCACTATGATGTGCGCAAGGCACCAACCCCGTTTGAGAAGCTTGACTTTGAAAAGGATTACCCGCAGTACTGCGCCGGTGGGTTCATCCACTACTGCGAGTATCCGAACCTGAAGCAAAACCCGAAGGCGCTGGAAGCCGTCTGGGATTATGCCTACGACCGGGTTGGCTACCTGGGCACGAACACGCCGATCGACCAGTGCTTCGCCTGCGGCTTCAAGGGTGAGTTCAAGGCCACGGAGAAGGGCTACGAGTGCCCGGAATGTGGCAATCACGACCCGGCACAGTGTGACGTGGTCAAGCGGCTTTGCGGTTACCTCGGCAACCCGAACAAGCGGCCGATGGTGCACGGCCGCCAAGAGGAGATCATTCACCGCAAGAAGCACATGACCATCGGCAATGACGATCTAGCCGGCCAGGCCTAACCTAATCACGCCTCCACTTCAGTCTTACGACTGAGGTGGGGGCGTTTGTGTGCCGGTATACTGAACACAGACAATTGGAGGTTGGCAAAATGAGAAAAGTTTTGGTGATCGCGAGCCGCTTGGTGACGCTGGTGGGGCTACCGTTCACGTTCATGCTGCTGAACAGCCCAGCGTGGCTGGTCAATGTGACCCCGGTGGTGTTGCTGGCCGCATGGGCGTTTGAAGCGTGGGTAAACGCGCAGCGGCGGCGTGAGCTCGCGCAGCTCTGGCAGCTGGCTGCCAGGTTGAATCGCACCGCGGCGGACTTGCAGCCGTACTTTACCGGGGTCGGGGTGCAGGGCTTGCGCCTGAGCCAGCAAACCCCGCCGCAGTTTTACCCCTTGCGCCGGCAGGTTCAGGCTGCGATGGCGGCGTTGGTGGCTGAGCAGGCTGCCTTGTGACGGCGCACGGCGACGCTTACAGCCGGGTGACAGAAGCGTTCGTTGCCTTCCTGAGCGGACGCGGTACGATAGAAGCATCGAAAACACAAGGAGGTCGCGTCATGCAGCGCTGGTTGAAGGGATTAGGGGTCATTGGCTTGGGCTTGTTGCTGAGCGGTTGGGGGCAAACACAGCGGGTGGCCGCTGCGACTCAGCCGCATCCGCGCACAGCCGTTGCACTGGCGGCCACGGACGCCGATCAGCTTGAGCAGCAGGCGCTTCTCGGTTGGCTGGCCCTGGGCGGCTTGGCCGTCGGGGCGGCCGCGTTCACGGCAAGCCGGCGCAAGTCACGGTAATGCACTATCAGAACAGTGAGACACAAAACGGGCGGCCGCATCGGTCGTCCGTTTTGTGTCTCATGATAGCCAGGTCCCGCTAGCCGCGATCAGCCCGTAGCCCAGCGCGGCGTGGCGCAGCTTCTTGGCGTCAATGTCGCGGTACAGCACGTGAAGGGTGCCATATAGGGCGCGGCCGGCTGGCGGTAAGGTCATCGGGCGGAAGTAGGGTAGCTGGTTGAGCGCCGTGTACAGGCTGAGGCGCACCGCTTCTTCCGGGGTCGCGTTTTGCAGGGCCGCTGCGGCGTGCAGCAAAAGCGCGTGGTAAGGCGCGTCCAAGTCACCGGGGTAGTCTTCGGCGTAGGCGGCGTCAACGAGGTTAAACAGTTTTTCAGACATCCTTATCCCTCCAATGAGGCGAGTATAACACAAAAAATAGCCGCCACTGGGTGGGTGGCGGCTAAGGAGTAAGGATTGACCGGTGAGTGGGTGGCTCACCGGTGATTTTTACTTTGGAGGAGTAAAAATGAAAAAGTTGGGTATGGGTATGGAAATGAGTGGGTGGCTCATTTCTATGGTTATAATGTAACGCCGGTTTGTGAAGAAAGTGTGACGAAATCCGCCAGCGTAGGTGAAGAATTCCTTAACATGGCTTAAAAAAACGCGTTCCGTCTGTAAAACAAAGCGGTCGAGGTGGTTTGGTTGCCTTTCGGCGCGCGGGCGATTAGGCTGTGGGCATGGAGGTGATACGATGGAAATTCAGTTCGATGCGGCCGCAATGGCCAAGTTGACGCCACACTTAGTGGCGGGCAAGCAGCTCTTGATGACATTTGAGGATGGCGTTGGCCCTTACTCACAGCACGCGATGATTCACATGCAGGTGCAGTTTACGCTGAACGTGGTCGCCGCAGATGCGGATCTGACGGCCTATGATACAACGGTGGACAGTAACCTGGGGCCGGTTTTGATCAAAGGTTACTCGACGGAGGACCTGGATGACCACATGGCGGTTCATCTGAATGAGGCGGCGAACACGATGAGCCTGACCGGTGACGGGGGCATGATCGATAGCAACCTCGGCTTCATCGATTTCACTGCGCCAAACAGCGTCATCAATCCGGCGCGCTGAGGCCCAAAGACCCTTCCTATTTGCTGAGCGGTGGTGTAGAATCATCGTGTTATCGGCGGCTCAGCCGGCGAATAAGCATTGAGGAGGAGTTTTTTTGTTGCAGTACACGTTTGAATCTGCCCTGACGATTCATGAAATCAAGGCGTTGTATGGCGGGGCCGGGTTGACGGGCTACCTCAAGGATGTGGCCGAGACCGCCCGGGGCATCGCGAACTCTACCCTCTTGACGGCACGCGATGACGGCCAGCTGGTCGGCGCGATTCGCGGCATCTCGGATATGCATACGGTGGCCTTCATTCAAGACCTCGTGGTGTTGCCCGATTATCAACATCAAGGCATCGGGCGCGAGTTACTGGCGCAGTTCGATGATTACTTCAAGCAGGTGGCCCGAATCGTGGTGGTCTGCGACAACGCAGCGCTGCGTGACTTTTACGCTAAGGCGGGGTTCTTGGCGGGTCAGGAAACGCAAACCACCACGTTCGTGCGGCCGCGGCGGTTATTGGAACCACGCTATTGAGGAAAACCCGGTCTGTGGCTTAGGCCGGGTTTTGGTTTCCCCGCGACGGAGGCAAAAATCAACCTTAGGACCTATGCATTCATTGACGCCGGCTGGCATACTAGAGATACAGAGGCAGTCAATACGTGGAGGTAATACCATGAATGAACGTGAACGGATCCTAGAATTAGTGAAGCAAGGGGTGATCACCAGCGAAGAAGCCTTGGTGTTGCTGGAAAATCTTGCGAAAGCAACGGCCCAAACCGCAGACACCCCCAAGTCGCCGATTGATCAGCCAGACCTGCCCCACACCGATCCGACGCCGGAAGCGGCGACGCCAGATGCCGATGAGGAGGCACTTGCTGACCTCAACACGAAGCTGGCCGAGCTGGCCGGCGCGTTGGATGCCACCGATGCCCAAGTGAAGAATGTGACCACCAAGCTGTCGGCCAATGCCGAGCAGATCATCGTGCTGGACACGATGGAAGACCTCGACACGCTGTCTGATGGCAAGTACCAGGAGCGCGGTCAGCTCAAACAGGAGAACCTGGCGCTCAAGACCCAGCTGGAGACCCTCAAGGCCCAGCAGGAGACGCTCAAGGCGCAGATCGCCGACCTGAACCGCGAGAAGCACCTCATTAATAAGAAACACTTTACCGACAAGGTCTTGCCGGATGATTGGCAGGACCAAGCCAAGGACGCGCTGTCCGACATTGGCAAAACGGTCAACGAGGCCACGAGCCAAATCGGTTCACTGGTCAAAAAGACTATGGGCAATGTCCTTGATAACGTGGACTGGAAGGATGTGACCGTGCGGGTGCCAGGCTTGGCGACCGAGCGGTTCAGCCACACCTTTGATTTTCCTGACAGTGCTGCAACCATCCTGGATCTGAAGGTCGCCAACGGGGACATCACCATTGATACCTGGGCGCAGGCCGGCATTCAGGTCGATGCAAGCGTCAAGTTGTTCGGCAAAATGCAGGCCGATACGCCGCTACAGGCGTTCCTTGACCGCAGCCGCATTGAGGCCACCGATGATCACTTGGTCTTCCAGGTGCCGAACCGGCGCGTGCAGGCGGATCTGACTATCCACCTGCCGAAGCGTGATTACGACCACGTGGCTGTTCGGTTACTCAACGGCGGCTTGACCATCAACGGGTTGAGCGGCAAGGATCTGTACGTTAAGAGCACGAACGGGGATCTGACCTTCAACGACCTGACCGCGGTGATGCTCGAAACAGAAGACGTCAACGGGTCGATCAAGGTGACGAACGGCGCCGTGCACGACCTGGTGCTGGAAACCGTCAACGGGGACATCAAGGCGCAGACCGATGCGAAGACGCTGAGCCTGCAGACCGTCAACGGGACCATTCGCACCACGCTGGCCAGTGACTTCAAGCAGCTGACGGCAAGCTCCGTCAACGGGAACGTCAAAGTGGCGCTGCCCGTGACGGTGGCGGTGAGCGGCGAAGCACGCACACGCTTTGGCGGCGTTAAGAGCCGCATGGCGGGGGTCGATGTGACTGGTAAGGCCAAGTCCGTGTCGTTGGACCGGCCCGGGACGGGCGAAGGCCAGCTGAAAGTCACCACGACCAGCGGGACGATTTTACTCAAAGACACTGATCCCATTCATTAAGCGAAACGCCGGCGAGCTGCCGGCGTTTCCGTTCAAAAGGAGACAACCGATATGCCATTTCTCATGATCCCCGTTATTTTGTTCATCGTTGGGCTCGTGATCATGGTCGTGTTGATGATCGGCTTCGCCTTGGTCCACATCCTGTTTTGGCCGGTTTTGATCGGCCTGCTGATTTGGTGGCTCATCCGGCGAAGCGCACGCGGCCCACAGACGACCCACCACACTCACACGGACTGGCAGCAGTACGTGAAGCCTGAGCGCAAGATGGCGCAACATGTGCATGAAGAAGCCAAGTCCAAGCCGGCGCACCACGATGACGACTGGAGTGACTTCTGATGGGATTCTTACGCAAAGTCCTGCTGACGACGCTTGTCTTCGTCGTTTACAGCCAGCTCTTTCCCGCCCAGCTCTACGTGGCCAGCCTTGCCGTTGCGGTGACTGGCGCGGTGGTGCTCGGGGTCCTGAACGGGCTCGTTAAGCCGATCCTGAAGGTGTTGTCCTTCCCGCTGACGCTTTTGACCTTGGGCCTGTTCCTACTGATCCTCAACGCGTTCATGCTGACGATGATGACCTGGTTCGTTGACGGGATCATCTTCGCGAGCTTTGGGGCCAAGCTCCTGCTCGCCATCGTCTTGAGCGTGGTCAACGCAACGCTGGGCGAACCGAACAACTAATAAGCGCGACACACCAAAAAGTCTGGCTCCTACCTTGGAGTCAGACTTTTTTGATGCATCAACTGATGTCTGAATGGTTGCCTTCACGCACGACGTAGGAATCGAGCAAAATTCGCCCAATTACTTGAATCGGTAAGCGCGAGCGCACCTCGTAGTCTGGGAAATATGACATTTCTGACTTATAGCCGTTGAAGAGAATGTCGGTGTACTGCACGATCGGGGAATCCTCGTTCGTCGTAATCGTCATTACTGGCACATTACGGACATTGAGTGTCTGAGCGGCTTCGACCAGTTCTGGCGTTTTGCCGTTCAAGGTTACGATGATCGCAACGGCATCAGGCTTTGTTCGGCCGGCGATGATGCGGATGATGTTGGGGTCACTGTAAAATTGCGCATTTTTGCCTAGCAGCTGTAACTTGAGCGCCATTTCCTCTCCAATCGTCTCGGAGAGCCCGCGTGCGAACACATAGATTATGTCGGCGCTGTGCAGCTGTTGGACGCCATCTTCGATCGCACTGATGTCGAGGTTAGCAATTGTCCGGTTGACCTCTTGCTGGTTCATTGTAATGACTTGCTTGATCTTGTCGTCTGCATCGCGTAGGACAGCATACTTTTGATCCTCCTTGGCTTCGCTCAGTAGGGAATGGCGAAAGTCGGTATAGCCGGAGTAGCCTAGCTTCTTCATTGTTCGCACGATGGTTGCGGTGGATACGTTGGCGAATTCGCTGAACTGCACGATTGACATGCTGGCAATCTGGTTGCGGTTCTTGGCAATCACGTTGCGCAAGTACTGCTCGGTGGCACTTAGCTTAACGGTCATATGAGCCTCCTGAAAACTTTTTCAGATTCACGGGTCCCACCGCATAATTCTGGCAACATGTACGCCACTGAGGGCGCTATGATAATTGTCGAAGGTAGGAGGGACACAATTATGATTTATACTTTAACACTGAATCCGGCGATTGACTTGTTCATTACAACGCCGCAGATGAAGGAAGGCGCCGTGAATCGCACGACGGGGGCCGATGTCCAAGCTAACGGTAAGGGAGTGAACGTCTCCTTTATTCTTCATCGACTGGGCATTGAAAATCAAGCTCTGGGGATTGGTGGCGGGTTCACACTCGGCCATATTGTCGCTGAGTTGAAGCGCGCTGGGATTGCTAACGATTTTATCGATGCTGGCGGGATCACACGGATCAACGTGTTTACCCATGTGTCAGAGACTAATGAAGAGTTCAAACTGGTCAACCCCGGACCAGCTGTCGACGCTGCGGCATTGCACCAGTTACTTGAACGGCTCGATCGCCTTGGTACAGACGATCTGTTGATCCTTTCGGGGAGCTTTGCGCAGGGTATCCGCCCCGAAGTGATCGTCACGATTGCACAGCTGAGTGCGCAACGTCATTTCAGGTTCGTGATCGACACTTCTTACCCAGCCGTGCTTGACGCATTGCAGTATCGCCCGTTTTTGATCAAGCCGAATGACACCGAACTAGCGAGCTGGTTCGGAGAGCCGCCATCCCACGACACCACGGCGCGGATCGAGATGGCGACGCGACTGGTTGATCGGGGGGCGCAAAACGTCTTGCTGTCGTGCGGTGAGGACGGGGCAATCTTCGTTGGGCAGGCCGGGTGCTTTGTTGGTAACGCCCCAAAGATTGCCGTGCTGAATACGGCAGGCGCTGGTGATACGATGCTCGGAACGTTCGTCGGCGGTTGGGTCGCGGGCAAACCAGTTGCCGATAATCTGCGAGAAGCGATTGCGGCTGGAAGTGATACGGCTCGGCGCAGTTGGCTCACAACATTTGAGGATTTAGATGATTTACGCGACCAGATTGTCGTCACAAGGGAGGAAGCATAATGGCCAAGTATGATCTGATTGGTGCCACGGGATGTGCGACCGGGATCGCGCATACTTACATGGCGCAAGAAGCACTGGAGCAAGCAGCGCAGAAGATGGGGCTGACGATCAAAGTTGAGACTCATGGTCAGACGGGGGTTGATGACCCGTTGACCCAAGAAGAAATTGATAATGCGCGCGCGGTCGTGGTGGCATCAGATATTGATGTTGACGCTGATCGTTTTGCCGGGCTACCAGTTGTGATGGTTCCAGTCGCTGCGGCGATCAAGGATCCTAAGAAGTTGATCGATGAAGCGCTGGCACCTGACGCGCCGGTATACAAGGCTAGTCAGGCACGTAAGGCGGCGGACGGCGATGACAAGCGTGGTGGCGAAAGTATTGGCCACTTGATTTACACAAGTTTGATGAACGGGGTGTCCCACATGTTGCCGCTGGTTGTAGCCGGTGGGGTTCTCGTTGCGATCTCATTCTTCTGGGGCATCTATTCTGCTGATCCGAAGAACGAGCAGTATAACGCATTTGCGGCGATGCTGAACAATATTGGGGGCACAACAATGGGACTAATGGTTCCAGTGCTGTGTGCCTACATTGGGGAAGCAATCGCGAAGCGCAGTGGCCTGATCGTTGGCTTTGCCGTTGGGATGCTGGCCCTCAATGGGGGCACTGGGTTCCTGGGCGGGATCGTTGGTGGCTATATTGCTGGTGCGGTCGTTTTGATTCTGCAGCATCTTCTTGCACCGCTACCTGACCGTGAATTTCGAGGCCTCAAGGCAATTTTCCTCTACCCAGTCTTGGGGGTCTTCATCGCCGGGACACTGATGTTCTTGATCACCAAGCCGATGGCAGCGATCAACACTGGTATGATGGATTTCCTGAAGGGGATGCAGAACTCAGACCCAATTATCCTGGGGCTCGTCGTCGGTGCAATGTGTGCGTTTGATTTTGGTGGGCCAATCAACAAGGCGGCTTACCTAACCGGGACCGCGCTGTTGGCACAAGGCAATGCGTTCTTCATGGCGGGGGTCTCTGCGGCGTGCATCGCACCACCACTGGCGACAGGGTTTGCCGTTCTGATGAACAAGAAGGCATACACGCGTGATGAACGCAGTGCCGGCTATGTTAATTTCTTACTGGGGTCCACGCACATCACCGAAGGGGCCATTCCATTTGCCGCTAAGAATCCACTGATCAACATTCCTTGCTTCATGCTCGGCTCTGCAATTGCCGCAGCGTTGACCTACGTCGGTAAGGTGCAAGTTCCAGCGCCTCACGGAGGGTTTATCGTGCTGCCGTTGGTCACGCATCCTGTGATGTGGGTGCTCTATATCCTGATCGGGTCACTGGTCTCGGGTGTACTGCTGGCAATTGTGGCCGGTCGCGCCTCGAAAAAGCACAATGCTGTTGCACCAGTGGTCAGCATGGCGGGTTTAACTGGTGATGAAGCCGCAACGGCAATTGCGCCGGCTGCGACGGAGGCTGACAAGGACAGCGATAGTGTGACCAGTGATTGGGGGCAGATCCTAACAGAGGCGAACATCGTCTTGGACCTCACCGCAAAAGACCGTGACGATGCCCTCCATCAACTTGCTGAACTTGCGGTACAAAACGGCTTGGCCACAGATGCTGAGGCGGTCTATCGGAAGTATCTGCACCGCGAAAGCGAAGGCTCGACTGGGATGGAGCAGGGGATTGCGATTCCCCATGCACAGGATGCGACCATTAAGCGCTCTGCGATGCTTGTTGTTCGACTGACCCGACCGATCGAATGGCAGACTTTCGATCAGCAACCAGTTGACACGATGATCAGCTTCTTAATTCCGGCACACGATGATGGTGACCACTTACGCTATTTGAGCAACACAGCGAAGTTGCTGACGCATCCGCAGTTCGTCGAGCGGCTTAAGGCAGCCTCGACGCCGCTACAGATTCTGACACTGTTCAAGCAATGAATCGCATGACCCGCTTGCATATGCAAAGCGGGTTTTTGCATGTCTGGGGAATGGTGATATTCGGTCGACGGGCTGCCCCTCTGTTATCCGAAGGCAAACGATGATAAACTTAGAGATAATTATGGCGAAAGACAGGTGGAACCGATGGTAGACAGTGTTTCGGTGCGCCAACTGGTCACGGATACGCACCTGACCGTATACAGTGGCGAAGAGTATCTGGATGAACGCAAGGTGGTCGTGTCGGATATTTCCCGGCCCGGCTTGGAGTTGACGGGCTACTTCAATTACTACCCCCACGAGCGCGTTCAGCTGTTCGGGCGCACGGAAAGCGCGTTTGCCCGCAACATGACCTCGGAGGAGCGGCTCGTGATCCTGCGCCGGATGGCAACGGAAGACACGCCAGCCTTCTTGGTGTCGCGCGGCATTGAACCGCTGGCGGAAATGCTGACGGCGGCCGGGGCTGCACATATTCCGGTGCTGGGGTCGAAGCTTTCGACGACGCGGCTGTCCAGCCTGATGACGGACTATCTCGAAGGCCAGCTGGCCGAACGCCGTAGCATGCACGGGGTCTTGGTTGACCTTTACGGGCTGGGTGTGATGATCACCGGGGACTCCGGGGTCGGCAAGTCCGAAACGGCACTGGAGTTGATTCAGCGGGGGCATCGGTTGATCGCCGATGACCGCGTGGATGTGTACCAGCAAGACGAGCAGACTATCATTGGCGAGGCGCCGGCGATCCTCTCGCACCTGCTGGAGATCCGGGGGCTCGGCATCATCGATGTCATGAACCTGTTTGGTGCCGGTGCCGTGCGCTCGCGCACTAGCATCGACCTGATCGTGCACCTGGAGAACTGGACGCCGGACAAGCAGTTTGACCGGCTGGGCTCTGGGGAGCAGGCGCAGACCATTTTTGATGTCGCTGTGCCGAAGATCGTCATCCCGGTCAAGGTCGGGCGCAACCTCGCGTCCATCATCGAGGTCGCCGCGATGAACTTCCGCGCCAAGTCGATGGGGTACGATGCCACCAAGACATTTGAAAACAATCTGAATAAACTGATCCAAGCGAATTCCGCGGATTAACGAAGGAGTCTTGTTATGTTTGCAGCGTTAAATCCGATTGCCGTGCGCCTCGGCGGGCTTGAGGTGCATTGGTACGGTGTGATCATCGCCTGCGGGGTGCTGCTGGCGGTGACGCTGGCGATGCGCGAAGCCACGCGGCGCGGGGTCGACTCGGATCACATTCTGAACCTCGTGCTGTGGGCGTTGCCGTTTGCCCTGATCGGGGCGCGGCTGTACTATGTCGCTTTTGAGTGGCCGTACTACGCGGCGCATCCGGCCGAGATCATCGCCATCTGGCACGGCGGCATCGCCATCTACGGGGCCTTGATCGCCAGTGTCATCGTGTTTCTGGTTTACTGCCGGGCCAAGTGGCTGCCGGCGTGGCTGATCCTCGATATTGCGGCGCCCACGGTGATGATCGCCCAGGCGATCGGCCGCTGGGGCAACTTTATGAACCAGGAGGCCTATGGGGCCAAAACGAGCCTGGCGTTTTTGCAGGGCCTGCACCTGCCGTCGTTCATCATCACCCAGATGAACATCGCCGGGGCATACCGGCAGCCCACGTTTTTGTATGAATCCGCGTGGAACGTGGCCGGCTTTATCCTGATCATGAGCGTTCGCCACCACAAGGACTGGTTCAAGCAGGGCGAGGTCTTCCTTAGCTACGTGATGTGGTACAGCTTCGGGCGCTTCTTCGTGGAGGGGATGCGCACCGACAGCCTGTACCTGATGCCCGGGTTGCGGGTATCGCAGCTGCTGTCCATTCTACTGTTCGTCGCCGCGGCTGGCCTGTGGGTCTACCGTCGGCGGCAGAACACCCCGTGGTATCTGGACGGGAACAAACTCGCCAACCTTTAGTTCATCAATATAGGAGTGATCTTTTGACAAAAAAAGTGGCCGTATTAGGGGCCGGTTCCTGGGGTACCGTGCTCGCCAACCTGTTAGTGGAAAATGGCCATGAGGTGGCCCTGTGGACGCATGACGCCACGCAGGTGCCAGAAATCAATGACCACCACACCAACCAGCACTACCTGCCAGACTTTCAGTTGCACGAGACGCTGCAGGCCACCGCAGACCTGCCGGCGGCGATCGCCGGTGCGGATGTGATCCTGTTCGTCGTGCCGACCAATGCGATCCGCAGTGTCGCCACGCAGGTCCAGCCGCTGCTGGCCCAAAGCGGGGCGCGCCCAATCATCGCGCACGCCGCTAAGGGGCTGGAGGTCGGCAGCAAGCTGCGCGTATCGCAGGTGCTTGAGGCGACGCTGGCAGACAGCGTGCATTCCGGGATCGTGGTCATCTCCGGCCCGAGTCATGCGGAAGATGTGGCCACCAAGGATATCACCACGCTGACGGCAGCCTCTAAGTCGCTGACGGCGGCCAAGGCGATCCAGACGATTTTCATGAACCCGTACTTCCGGCTGTACACGAACACGGACGTCACCGGCGTCGAGCTGGGCGCGGCACTCAAAAATGTGATCGCGATCGGCGCGGGGGCGCTCCACGGGCTCGGTTACGGCGACAACACCAAGGCGGCCCTGATGACGCGGGGCCTGGCCGAGATCACGCGCTTGGGCGTCAGCTTGGGCGCCCAGCCGCTGACCTTCATCGGCTTGTCTGGGGTCGGCGACCTGATCGTGACCTGTACTAGTGTCCACAGCCGCAACTGGCGGGCCGGAAACGCGCTGGGGCAAGGTGAAAAGCTGGCGGATGTCCTCGAAAACATGGGGATGGTGGTCGAAGGCGTGTCCACGGCCAAGGTCGCCCACGAGCTGGCGCAGGAACTGCATGTTGAGATGCCGATTTCCGAGGCCATCTACAAGGTGCTGTACGAAGGGGCCCCGATCCGCACGGTCATCACAGATCTGATGGCTCGGGACGGGAAGCCGGAGTTTGATTTTGAGACGACTTTACAGCGCGATTGATTGCGTGTATACTTACTTATCGTAAGCAGACCAACCAAAGGAGTTTTTGCCCATGTCTAAGCAATATGATGTGATCGTGATCGGTGCCGGACCGGGTGGGATGACGGCGGGGCTGTACGCCTCGCGCGCGAACCTGTCCGTGCTGATGCTCGACCGCGGGATCTACGGCGGTCAGATGAACAACACCGCCGCCATCGAAAACTATCCGGGATTCTCGTCCATCTTGGGCCCAGAACTCGGCCAGAAGATGTACGACGGGGCGACGCAATTTGGCGCAGAGTATGCGTACGGCAATGTGGTCGACGTGCGGCTTGAGGGCCAATCAAAGATCGTGGTGACGGACGAAGGCGAGTACACGGCCAAGGCGGTGATCATTGCCACCGGCGCCGAGCACCGCAAGCTCGGGATCCCCGGTGAGGAAGAATACGGTGGCCGGGGGGTCTCCTACTGTGCGGTCTGCGACGGCGCGTTCTTCAAGAACCGCGACGTTGCGGTCATCGGTGGGGGCGACTCCGCCGTTGAGGAAGGGCTGTACCTGACGGGGCTTGCCGCTAAAGTGACGGTGCTACACCGCCGCGACCAGCTTCGCGCCCAGAAGATCATCCAGCAGCGCGCGTTTGCCAACGACAAGATGGACTTTGTCTGGAACGCTGGCGTTGAGGCCATCGAAGGCGATGGCTCGAAGGTGACAGGCGTTCGCTACAAGGACAAGGTCACCGGTGAGACGCAAGTGCTGCCGGTATCCGGTGTCTTCATCTACGTGGGCATTACGCCGCTGACCAAGGGCTTTGAGCACCTTGGCGTGTTGGATGAGGCGGGCTGGATCCCAACCGATGAGAACATGGCCACCCGCGTCCCAGGCATTTTTGCCATCGGAGACGTGCGCGCCAAGCACCTGCGCCAGATCACCACTGCGGTGGGTGAAGGCGGCCAGGCGGGCCAAAGCGTGTTCGACTACATTCAGAGTCTGCAAGACGAGACGCTGAAGACCGGTGCGGTGCCTTCCGCCAACTAATTCATGATCGTGCAGGAACTCCGGCCCAAACGGCTGGGGTTCCTTTTTTTGAACCCCAGAGCGGAGTGGCGCGGTTATAAGGGTTGGGCTAAGACGGCCTGACGCTTGCGCCCGGTCTTAGGCGCGAGGGGCAGGATGGCTTAGACCGCACCCTTATGCGCCACGCAGCTCGACGAAGGTCGGAAAGAAGTAAGCGAGGCAGAAAGTGCGTCGCCAGAATTGCTCGGTAAAAAAGGGCCCACAGACGGCTTGGCCCCGCACTTAGGCGCGAGTAGTAGCGCATCTTAGGTTGCCCCCTCATGCGACAACCAGCGGGATGGTGCCAAGAGTAGGCACCACTTCCTTACGTAAACCTTGAGATTGTGTGTCCCTTCACCGGAAAGCATTGACCCACCGGCGCTGGATGCGATAATTAGAGGCGTAGGAGGCCCGGGACAAGTGTTTCGTTCACCGCTGGTCGGGCAATCGTTGTACAATGTGAGCGGAAGTCATCACATCAACTGAACAGGAGTGAGCTTATGGGATACAAAGAGAATTATGCGGGATGGGCAAAGGCACCACAGCTTGAGGCACACATGGCGCAGGAAGTTGCGGCCATGGCGGATGATCCGGAGACCCAAGAAGCCGCATTTTCCGCGCCGATGGCCTTTGGGACCGCGGGGATGCGCGGTGTGATCGGGGCCGGCATCGGGCGGATGAACATTTATACCGTGCGCCAGGCGACCGAAGGGCTTGCCCGGTTCATGGACACACTGGACGCCACGCAGAAGCAGGCGGGGGTCGCCATCAGCTTCGATTCCCGGTATATGAGCGCAGAATTTGCGCAGGAAGCCGCAGGCGTGTTGGGTGCGCACGGGATTCCGAGTTTCCTGTTCGACAGTTTGCGGCCGACGCCGGAGCTGTCCTTTGCCGTGCGGCACTTGCAGACCTACGCCGGGATCATGATCACGGCGAGCCACAACCCGAAGCAGTACAACGGCTATAAGATCTATGGCCCAGACGGCGGCCAGATGCCACCGGAAGAATCCGACCGCATCACCGACTATGTTCGCTCAGCCACCGACCTGTTCAGCATTGCGTCGCTTGATGTGCACGAACTGCGGGCGCAAAAACTGCTGACGCTGATCGGTGAGGACGTGGATGAGGCGTACTATGCCGCTGTTGCCACCGTCACCATTAACCACGATCTGATCGCAACGACCGGCAAGGACATGTCGCTGATCTACACGCCGCTTCACGGTACCGGCCGTATCCCGGCCCAGATGGTGCTGCGCAACGCTGGGTTTGCTAACTTCCAGCTGGTGGCCAAGCAGGCCGTGGCAGATCCCGAGTTTGCCACCGTGCCGTTCCCGAATCCGGAATTTGCGCAGGCGTTTGATATGGCGATCGAACTGGGTAAGGCGAGTCAAGCTGACGTGCTGATCGCCACGGACCCTGATGCCGACCGACTGGGCACCGCGGTGTGGACCGGTGAGGGCTATCAGCTGCTGACGGGGAACCAGATCGCCAGCCTCCTGCTGCACTACATCCTGGAAGCGCGCAAGCAGGCGGGCACGCTGCCGGCCAATGGCGCGGTGGTGAAGTCGATCGTGTCCACCGAGCTGGCCACGGCGATCGCTGAGGACTACGGCATGGCGATGATCGATGTCGAAACCGGCTTCAAGTTCATTGGGGATCAGATCAAGCAGTACGAAGAAACCGGCGCCCACGAGTTCCTGTTCGGGTTCGAGGAAAGCTACGGCTACCTGATCAAGCCGTTCGTGCGGGACAAGGACGCGATTCAGTCCACCGTTTTGCTGGCGGAAGTGGCGGCGTACTACAAGAGTCAGAACATGACGCTGTGGGACGGCATCCAGGCCCTTTACGCGCGGTACGGCCACTTTGCCGAAAAGACCGTGGGCGTGGACTTCGAAGGCATCGAGGGGCCGGCGCAGATGGCGGCCTTGATGACGAAGTTCCGCGAGCATCAGCCGGCTGATTTTGCCGGCGTCGCGATCGCGCGCGTCGAGGACTACAAGACGCAGACGACCACGACCGCTGATGGCACCCAGACGCCGATCGACATGCCGGTTTCCGATGTGCTCAAGTACATCCTGGCCGATGGCACCTGGATCGCGATCCGCCCGTCCGGCACGGAGCCGAAGGTCAAGTTCTATGTGGGGACTAGCGCGGCGACCGAGGCGGCCGCTGATCAGAAGCTGGCCGACTTTGAGGCGGCACTGCACGCCTTTCGGACGGAAGCGTAATTGAATGCACACAAAAACCGATCGCCAGTGCGGTCGGTTTTTGTGTGGATCAGTTGAAGTGGCGGCCCAAAATATCTAGGTCGCGGCGCTGCTCATCCATCAAGGCGACAGCCGGCAGGTGGCCCCACTGGGCAAAGCCGTTGCGCGCAAACAGGTGCTGGCTGGGCTGGTTGTGGTGAAAGACAAAGGCAACGAGGGTATCGAGGCCCAGCCGCGGCAGCTGCGCGATGACGTGGTCCAAGGCGGCTTGGCCGAGGTGTTGGTGCTGAAAGGTGGCACTGAGGTAGAGGCTGATCTCGGCGGTGTGGGCGTAGGCCGGCCGCCCGTAGAAGTCTTCCACACTGACCCAGCCGGCGGTGACGCCGGCCACTTGGATCAGCCAGATGGGCCGCCGCACCGGGTCAAACTGGGCGAACCAGGCTTGCTTGCTGGCCACGGTGACCGGGGTCAGGTCAGCGGTGGCCAGCCGCCCGGGAATGGCTTCGTTGTAGATGGCGACAATGGTGGGCAGAGCGGCTTCAGTCGCCGGAGTGAAGGTGATGGACATGGGAGGCCTCGATTCGCGATTTTTCTCTAGCCTAGCGCGCGGCTGGCGCAAACGCAAGCGTTCTTGGGAGGTTTGCTGACACGTCGCGGCACACTTGCATCACCGGCCTCAGGGTGGTATCGTTATGAGAATTTAGCCAAGGGGGATCAGACATCATGGGCATGCACCAATTCATTCAGGGACTGAGCAACTTAGAGACACTGCGGCGCGCACCGGGCTTTTTCAAATACTCGGAGCACAGCGTGGCGGCGCATAGCTTCAAGGTCGCCGAGATCGCGCAGCTGCTGGGGGACATCGAAGAGAACGCTGGCAACGCCATCAACTGGCAACACTTGTACGAGAAGGCACTGAACCATGATTACACGGAGCGCTTCATCGGCGACATCAAGACGCCGGTGAAGTACGCGACCCCAGCGCTTCGCACGATGCTGGCCGACGTTGAGGAGTCGATGACCGAGAACTTCATCCAAAACGAAATTCCCACGGAGTTCCAGGAGGCGTACCGGCGCCGGTTGTCGGAAGGCAAGGATGACAGCCTGGAAGGCGTCATCTTGAGTATCGCCGATAAGGTCGATCTGCTGTATGAATCCTTCGGCGAAATCGAGAAGGGCAATCCGGAGCGCGTCTTCGTCAACATCTACACGGAAAGCCTGGCGGTCATCATGTCCTTTGAGGACCGACCGTGCGTGCAGTACTTCCTCAAGGAGATCCTGCCGGATATGCTCAATGAGGAGTTTGCGGACCGCGATATGCTGACGAAGCTGACGCGGGCCATCATGACCAACCAATCTAGCCGGTAGCGAAAGTATGTTCGGGATGGTATAATTATATTTAGCCAAATTAGACAAAAGTTGGAATCGTTGGTTCCGGCTTTTTTGTTCAGCTAAGCGACGGCAGAATCGGAGGGCGATAAGTTGATCGAGCGCATGTCAGACCGTAAATTTGAATTGGTGTCCCCGTATGGCCCCGCCGGCGATCAGCCGGAGGCCATCGCGAAGCTCACTGCGGGATTCGATGCCGGCAAGAAGGAACAGATCCTGCTCGGGGCGACCGGGACGGGGAAGACCTTCACGATGGCAGAGGTGATCGCCAAGCGCAATAAGCCGACTTTGATCCTGTCGCACAACAAGACGCTGGCCGGCCAGCTGTACGGCGAGTTCAAGGAGTTCTTCCCGCACAACGCGGTGGAGTACTTCGTGTCGTACTACGATTACTACCAGCCCGAGGCCTACGTGCCAAGCTCTGATACGTACATCGAAAAAGACTCAGCGATCAACGACGAAATCGATAAGCTGCGCCACAGCGCGACTAGTGCCTTGCTGGAACGCAACGATGTGATCGTGGTGGCGTCCGTGTCCTCCATCTTCGGCTTGGGGAGCCCGACTGAGTACCGCGATCACGTGCTGAGCCTGCGCACAGGGATGGAGATCGACCGCAACACGCTGCTGCGGCAGCTGGTCGATATTCAGTTCGACCGCAACGACATTGACTTTCAGCGTGGGCGTTTCCGTGTGCGCGGGGATGTGGTGGAGGTCTTCCCGGCCAGCCGTGACGACCACGCCATTCGCGTGGAGTTTTTCGGCGATGAAATCGACCGCATCGTCGAGGTGGACGCCCTGACCGGTGAGGTCGTGGGCGAACGCGAGCATGTCGCGATTTTCCCGGCGACGCACTTCATGACCTCCGATGACCAGCTCGAACACGGGATCGAAAGTATCGCGTCAGAGCTTGAGACACGCCTGGCGGAGCTGAACGGGGCGGGTAAGTTGCTCGAGGCCCAGCGCCTGGAGCAGCGCACCAACTACGATATCGAAATGCTGCGGGAGATGGGCTACACCAACGGCATCGAAAACTACTCGCGCCACATGGAAGGACGCAAGGCTGGCGAGCCGCCGTACACGCTTTTGGACTTTTTCCCCAAGGACTTCATGATCATGGTCGATGAAAGCCACGTCACCATGCCGCAGGTGCGGGGGATGTACAACGGGGACCGGGCGCGCAAGCAGACGCTGATCGACTACGGTTTCCGCCTGCCCAGCGCCTTGGACAACCGGCCGCTGAAGCTGCCGGAGTTCGAGTCGCATGTCAACCAGATCCTGTACGTCTCGGCCACGCCGGGACCCTACGAGCTGGAGCGCGTGCCCAAGGCAGACATCGCCGAGCAGATCATTCGCCCGACCGGGTTGCTCGACCCGATCATCGAGGTCCGGCCGATCATGGGCCAGATCGATGACTTGGTGGGCGAGATCAACGACCGTGTCGACAAGCACGAGCGTGTGTTCATCACCACGCTGACTAAGAAGATGGCCGAGGACCTGACGGATTACCTCAAGGAGCTCGGCATCAAGGTCAAGTACCTGCACTCGGATATCAAAACCCTGGAGCGAACGGAGATCATCCGCGACCTGCGCCTCGGTAAGTTCGACGTGCTGATCGGGATCAACCTGCTGCGTGAAGGGATCGACGTGCCGGAAGTGTCGCTGATCGCGATTTTGGATGCGGATAAGGAAGGCTTCCTGCGCGCCGAGCGTTCACTGATCCAAACCATCGGCCGCGCGAGCCGGAACGAGCACGGGAAGGTCATCATGTACGCGGACAAGGTGACGGAGTCTATGGACGCCGCCATCACCGAGACCAAGCGCCGCCGCGCGATTCAGGAGGCCTTCAACGCGGCCCACCACATCACCCCTAAGACGATCATCAAACCGATCCGGGACTCGATCCACAGCCTGGATACCAGCGGCAAGGACGAGACGGATAAGGATAAGAGTTTTGCCGAGGTGGACCTGCACGATCTGACCAAGGCGGAGCGCAAGCAGCTGATCGAGAACCTGCGCAGTCAGATGCAGGCGGCGGCTAAGAAGCTCGACTTCGAGCAGGCGGCCACGCTGCGCGACACGATTCTGGAACTGGAAGCAGAGAATTGAGGCAAGCATGTCAAACGATAAAATTGTGATCCACGGTGCGCGTGCGCACAACCTGAAAAACGTCGACCTGACCATTCCGCGCAACAAGCTGGTGGTCATGACCGGCCTGTCCGGCTCCGGTAAGTCGAGCCTTGCGTTCGACACCCTGTACGCCGAGGGGCAGCGCCGTTACGTTGAGAGCCTGTCCGCCTATGCGCGCCAGTTCCTTGGCCAGATGGACAAGCCTGATGTCGACTCGATCGATGGGCTGTCCCCGGCGATTTCGATCGACCAAAAAACCACCTCGAAGAACCCGCGCTCGACCGTCGGGACGGTCACCGAGATCAATGACTACCTGCGCCTGCTGTGGGCGCGCATCGGCCACCCGATCTGCCCGAACGATGGCACGCCGATCACGAGCCAGTCCGTGGAGCAGATGGTGGACCGCGTGCAGCAGTTGCCGGAAAAGACCCGCATTCAGATCCTGTCGCCGATCGTCCGCCACAAGAAGGGCGGTCACAAGAAGGTGCTGGAGAAGATCGTGCGTGAAGGCTACGTGCGCATGCGCGTCGACGGTGCGGTGATGGATGCCAGCGCCGATGTGGTGCTGGACAAGAATAAGGCCCATGACATTGACATCGTGATCGACCGGATCGTGGTGAAGCCCGAGGTGCGCAGCCGCCTGTTTGACTCCTTTGAGGCCGCTTTGCGGTTGGCCGAAGGGTACGCGACGGTGGATGTCATCGGTGGCGACCCGTTGGTGTTCTCCGAGCATTTTGCCTGCCCGATCTGCGGCTTCACCATCGGTGTGTTGGAGCCGCGCCTGTTCTCCTTCAACGCGCCGT
Organism: Lacticaseibacillus daqingensis; assembly: GCF_003946115.1. Lineage (GTDB taxonomy): Bacteria > Bacillota > Bacilli > Lactobacillales > Lactobacillaceae > Lacticaseibacillus > Lacticaseibacillus daqingensis. The sequence continues at coordinate 66,304 of NZ_RHOH01000005.1, forward strand.
TCGGGGCGTGTCCGGAGTGTGACGGGCTGGGGGCCAAGCTGACGGTGGACGTGGACCTGGTGGTGCCGGATCGCACGAAGAGCCTGGCGGATGGCGCCTTGGCCCCGTGGGCCAGCGCCACCTCCAAGTACTACCCGTCTATGCTGCGCCAGGCGTGCGCGGCCTTTGGTGTGCCGATGGACCGGCCGTTCGACGACCTGACCCAGGCCCAGCAGGACCTGGTGCTGAACGGCAGCAAGGGCAAGACCTTCCACTTCCTGAGCGAAGGGGAATTTGGCCCGCACAAGGACGTCGAGGCGCCGTTTGAAGGCATCGTCAACAACATCTGGCGGCGCTACAACGCCAACAACAACTTTGCGTTCGGCAGTGACTCCATGCGCCAGTACATGACCGAGCTCGAGTGCCCGGTGTGCCACGGCAAGCGGCTGAACCGCCAGGCGTTGGCGGTCAAGGTGGACGGGCTGGACATTGCCGAAGCCTCCGACATGGCGATTCAAGACGCGCTGCCGTTTTACCGCGGGATCACGCTGTCTGACAACGAAAAAATGATCGCGCAGCCGATCGTCAAGGAGGTCGCCGACCGGCTGGCCTTCCTTGAAAACGTGGGGCTCGACTACCTGACCCTGTCGCGTTCCGCCGGCACCCTCAGTGGGGGCGAGGCCCAGCGCATTCGGCTGGCCACCCAGATCGGCTCGAACCTGTCCGGGGTGCTGTACATTTTGGACGAGCCGTCCATCGGGCTGCACCAGCGCGATAACGACCGCCTGATCCGCTCGCTCAAAAAGATGCGTGATCTCGGCAACACCCTTGTGGTGGTGGAGCACGACGAGGACACGATGATGGCGGCGGACTACCTCGTTGATGTCGGCCCGGGTGCCGGCGACAACGGGGGCCAGATCATGGCGGCCGGCACCCCCAAGCAGGTGATGAAGAGTCGCAAGTCGCTGACCGGCCAGTACCTCGCCGGCAAGAAGTTCATTCCCGTGCCGACCACGCGGCGCCCCGGCAACGGTAAGGTGATCCGCCTCGAAGGTGCGGCCGACCACAACCTCAAGGGTATCGACGTCGATTTTCCGCTGGGCAAGTTTATCGCGGTGACCGGGGTCTCCGGTTCCGGTAAGTCCACGCTGGTCAACTCGATCCTCAAGCGCGTGCTGGCGCAGAAGTTGTATCGCAACTCTGCCAAGCCCGGCGCTTACAAGCACGTCTACGGCTGGGAAAACATCGAGAAGCTGGTCGACATCGACCAGAGCCCGATCGGCCGCACGCCGCGCTCGAACCCGGCGACCTACACCGGCGTGTTCAACGACATCCGCGCGCTGTTTGCCATGACCAACGAGGCCAAGCTGCGCGGCTACACGCAGGGCCGCTTCTCCTTCAACGTGAAGGGCGGGCGCTGCGAAAACTGTAAGGGCGACGGGATCATCAAGATCGAGATGAATTTCCTGCCAGACGTCTACGTGCCGTGTGAAGTCTGTCACGGCAAGCGGTACAATTCCGAGACGCTTGAGGTGACCTACAAGGGCAAGAACATCTCTGAGGTGCTCGACATGACTGTGGACGAGGCGGTGAAATTCTTTGCGCCGATCCCCAAGATCGCCCGCAAGCTCCAAACCATCGTCGACGTTGGCCTCGGTTACGTCAGCCTCGGCCAAAGCGCCACCACGCTGTCCGGCGGGGAGGCCCAGCGCATGAAGCTCGCGTCTGAGCTCCAGAAGCTTTCGACCGGCAAGAACTTCTACATCCTGGACGAGCCGACCACCGGGCTGCACACCGATGACATTCGGCGCCTGCTGGGCGTACTGCAGCGCCTGGTTGATGATGGCAACACCGTGCTGGTGATCGAACACAACCTGGACGTCATCAAAACGGCGGATTGGCTGATCGACCTCGGCCCCGAAGGCGGGGACGGCGGCGGCACCATCATCGCGACCGGCACGCCGGAGGAAGTGGTCAACGTGGCAGCGAGCTACACCGGCCAATACCTCAAGCCGATCCTGGTGCGCGACAACGCGCGTGCCGCCGCGCTGGCGCACCCGCTGGGATAACGGTTGTGTCACCGGGCGCAAGCCGGTATGATACAGCTAGGAAGCGGTGTGGACATGTTTAATCGACAAACGCATTTTGGTTTTGACTGGGGCGAGTTCATCACCGGCGTGGCGCTGATCATCGCCGCTATCGTGATGTTCCGCAACCCGGGGGCGACGATGCTCGCCCTGACGTTTATCTTTGCTATCCTGGCGATCGTGCGCGGTATCGCGACGCTGGACGGGTTCCCCAAGCTCCATGAGCTGACGGGCAAGCTGGCCTGGCTGTCCGCCGTAGCCGGCGTGCTGGACCTGCTGCTAGGCGTGGTGTTCCTGTTCAATCTGGTGTCCGCCATGGTGACGCTGGCGTACCTGCTGGCTGCCTGGTTCCTGATTGACGCGATCGCCAACCTGTTCAACGCGGGCCACCTGCGCCGGGCCGGGGCCGGCTGGTTCATTCTGAACCTCGTGCTGGACCTGTTCGCGGTGCTGGTCGGCGTGTTACTGCTGATGCAGCCGGTGGTGGCCGCGGTCGGCTTGGTGACACTGCTCGCCATCGCGTTCGTGATCTTTGGGCTCAACGCCATCGTGATGGCCTTCGCTCGGCAAAATATTTAACGCTGTGCCAGGTGTCTGCGGATGCCTGGTTTTTTCTTGGCTTGGGGTCAGGGCACAGCTAGGGTGTGTTTTAAGATCCCGGACTCCGGTCCAGCCAGTGACACTTCCAGCTCCGACGGATGGCGGCGTGTGTGCCAGCGCAGCTCGCACACTGCTGGAGGAAGCGAAGCGACCGGAAGCACAGGGCTCGCCACCCGCCTCCGCTTTCAGCATCAGTGGCTGAACCTCCGTCCGCCGATTATGAACAACTCATGCTTCCACTGAACTGGTTATGTTTGCGAACCAGCAAGCATTGAAATGCATGCCACACAGATGTTTAAAGCACACCCTAAGCCATGCGCGCAGCAGGCGAAGGAAACGCGTTGTTGGCACGCCAAATAAACAACCCACTCGGGCACGTACCGAGTGGATTGTTTGGCTGGTTTTGTAGTGGGGTCAATTCTGGCCGCGCGTGTAGACCCGGCCGTTGAAGGTCACCTGCGCAGGCAACTCGGGCCAGACGGCATAGAAGAACTGGCGCATATCCCCTTTGGAACCGGGGGCTGCGGTGTAGCTAAAACGCGGATTGACATCGTGCACCCAGAAAATCCCGAACGGGTGATACACCTTAAAGTTGACGGCCGTGCTGAGAAACGACATCTGCTCGTAGCGGACGGCGTACCGGTGATTGCTGATCGTCAGCGTTGCCTCGTGCGTGAACGGGTTGTTCACCGTGGCAAGCCCCGCGACCACTATGAGCGGGATGAGGTAGGCCCAGGTGTGGCGGGCCACCGGCCGTTGCAGCTTGGTCTCGCTCCACACGCACACGGCGTAAAGGGTCAGCCCGACGATGATGGCCCAGACGGTCCAGGTGCTGAGCCGCTTGGCGTTGACGAACAGGCCCACAAACAGGGCCGCGGGAACCACACCGAGCCAGCGTGGCAGGGCCGCTTGCCGCCAGTCATCCGCCAGAACGGCGACAAAGCCGAGCGCACCCACAAGTAGCAGGGTGAAACCAAGGGGCGTTAGGCGCAAAATCGGCGAATTAAAGTGTGAGATGACAAGGAAGAGGGCCGCTAAGAAGGCCGTGCGATTGAAGTGCAAGAAAGGGTCAAGCATGGGACACCTCCAGTGAATACGCTAAGCTTACGATTTTGGCTGCGCGATCGTGCGGCGTTGCGAGCTTCTTAAGTAATAAAACAGAAAGCACCACTGGAAAACAGGTCCCAGTCTGGGAATGACACGCCCGGCATGTTATAATGGCCAACAGATGCGCGCCGACTGGGTGCGCCGAAGGAGGGATGACCGTGACGGAAACACTGAACCTCGTCATCATCACCGGAATGTCCGGGGCCGGCAAGACGGTGGCAATGCAATCGTTTGAAGACCTCGGGTACTTCTGTGTCGATAATATGCCCCCGGCACTGTTGCCGAAGTTTTGGGAGCTGGTCAAGGAAAGTGGGACGATCACCAAGATCGCGCTGGTCATTGATCTGCGCAGCCACGCCTTTTACGATCAGATCCTCGATATGCTGGCAGGGCTGGATAACACGGCGTTTGTGCGCACACAGATCCTGTTTTTAGACGCCACCGACGCCGAGCTGGTCTCCCGGTACAAGGAGACGCGGCGTAGCCATCCGCTGGCGATGGAAGGCCGGCTGATGGACGGCATCAAGCGGGAGCGAGACTTGCTGACGGAGCTACGCAACCGCGCCCAGGTGGTCATCGACACGACCAGTTTGTCGCCGCGGCAGCTGCGCGAGAAGTTGTTCGTCAACTTCAAGACGGCGGAGCACCCGACGTTTCATATCGAGGTGATGAGCTTCGGCTTCAAGTACGGCCTGCCGATCGACGCGGACATCGTGATGGACGTGCGCTTCTTGCCCAACCCGTACTACGTGCCCGAGTTCCGCGACCGCACCGGTCAGGACCAGGACGTCTACGATTACGTCATGAACAAGCCCGAGGCCGAGCAGTTTTACCAGCAGTTCTACCAGATGCTGGCGACGATCATGCCGCAGTATCAGCGGGAAGGCAAGTCCAGTGTGACGATCGCGATCGGCTGCACCGGCGGCCAGCACCGCAGCGTGGCGTTCGCGCAGCGCATCGGCCAGGCCTTCAAGGCGGATTACCCGGTCGATATCACGCATCGTGATATCAATAAGCGCAAAGCGACGGTGAATCGCTCATGACCACGACCAACGATCGCTTTATTCGCGTCATCAAGGGACGGCGGCCCAAGGTCGTCGTCATCGGTGGCGGGACCGGGCTGCCGGTCATCGTCAAGAGCCTGCACGAACAAAACGCGGACGTCACCGCCATCGTCACGGTGGCGGACGATGGCGGCTCCAGCGGGGTCATCCGCGACTACATCAACGTCGTCCCGCCTGGTGACATTCGCAACGTGCTCGCGGCGCTGTCCGACTTGCCGCAGCTGTACCTCGACATTTTCCAGTACCGGTTCAACACGAGCGATGCCTTTTTTGCCGGCCACGCGATCGGCAACCTGATCATCGCGGCGCTGTCGGAGATGCAAGACGGCATCTTCGGTGCGGTGCAGCAGCTCAGCCAGATGATGAAGGTCGACGGCCACATTTACCCAGCCGCGGACCGCCCGCTGACGCTGCACGCCGATTTTGCCGATGGCACGCACCTGGCCGGGGAGGCGGAGATCACCGCCGCGGGCAAGCAGATCAAGCGCGTTGGCGTGACCGACACCGCCACCGGTGCGGCCCCGAGCGCGATGCCTGAGGTCGTGGCGGCCATCATGGCGGCCGATGTCGTGGTGCTCGGGCCGGGGAGTCTGTTCACCAGCATTTTGCCGAACCTGATGATCCACAACCTCGGAGAGGCCGTGCTGAACACGCAGGCCGAGGTGATCTACATCGTCAACATCATGACGCAAAAAGGGGAAACCGAGCACTTCACGGATGCCGACCACGTGCGCGTGCTGCACGATCACTTGGGGGCCAGCTTCGTGGACACCGTGCTGGTGAACATTGCGCGGGTGCCCGACCATTACCTCGACCACCAGAAGTACGATGAGATCCTCGTGCCGGTGCGCTCGGACTACCAGGCCCTGCGCGCACTGGGCTGTCGCGTGATCTCCGCCGACTTTTTGCAATTGCGCGACCAAGGCGTCTTCCACGATGGGGACAAGGTGGCCACCGAGATCATGAACCTCGCGTTTCAAGTCGGCACCATGAAGAAGAAAAGGCGGTGAGCACATGGCCAGTTTTGCTAGTCTCGTCAAAAAAGAGCTGACTGGGCTTGAAGTCCACCCCGAGCACGCCAAGGCCGAGCTGTCGGCGCTGATCCGCATGAACGGGAGCCTCGGCATCCAGAACCACCAGTTCGTCTTGAACGTGCAGACGGAAAATCCCGCGATCGCGCGGCGCATTTACAGCCTGATCCGCCAGGTCTACCACCACGAGGCCAACCTGATCGTGCGGCGGAAGATGAAGCTCAAGAAGAATAACCAGTACGTGGTGCGACTCGCCACCGGCGTCAACGAACTGCTGGCCGATCTCGCCATTCTCGATGGTACCACGATGGCGATCCAGACCGCCGTGGCGCCGAGTGTGCTGAACGAGCAGCAGCGCGAGCGCTCGTATCTGCGTGGGGCGTTTTTGGCCGGCGGCTCGGTCAACAACCCGGAGACCTCGCGCTACCACCTGGAAATTTACTCCCTGTACCAGGACCACAACGCGGGCATCCTGAAGATGATGAACGATTTCGGCCTGAACGCACGCACCGTTGAGCGCCGCTCCGGCTACATTGTGTACCTCAAGGAAGCCGAGAAGATCGCAGACTTTTTGCAGGTGGTGGGGGCGACCAACGCGATGCTCAAGTTCGAGGATGTGCGTATCGTGCGCGACATGCGCAACTCCGTTAACCGACTCGTCAACTGCGAGACGGCTAACCTGAACAAGACCATTGATGCGGCCCAGCGCCAGATCGAGAACATCCACTACCTGAGCGACCACGGCATGCTCGACAACCTGCCGCCCAAACTGCGAGAAATCGCGGTGCTACGTCTGGCACACCCCGATGTGTCCCTCAAGGAGCTCGGGGAGATGGTGCCCAGTGGGGCCATCAGCAAGTCCGGCATCAATCATCGCCTGCGCAAGCTCAACCAGATCGCCGAAGGGTACCAGCAGCCCGCCGCAGAATAAATAACTTCCTTTGCGTGACCATATCGTGTACAATAATCTCGATATAAGCGGAGGCGAACACTATGGTAAAACCGATCTTGCTAGACGAACAGCTGTGTTTTTCAATCTACAAGGCCCAGAAGCAATACAACCATTTTTATGCGCAGGCCCTGAGTCAGTTCAAGCTGACCTACCCGCAGTACATCACGCTGCTGTCCTTGTATGAGCACGGCACGATGTCTGTCAAGGAGGTGGGTCAGACGCTCGCGCTGGATTCCGGCACGTTGACCCCGCTGATGAAGCGGCTCGAAAAAGACGGCTGGATCACGCGGACCCGGTCCAAGGAAGATGAGCGCCGCGTTGACGTGGCACTGACCCAAAAGGCCCTGGACGAGCGCGACGCTATTTTTGAGCACGTCGGCTCTGCACGAAGATGATGAACCTGACGCCGGATGACTACAATGCCATTAAGGCGCAGGTCGATGCGGTGGATGAACACCTCAGTGCGATTCCCGACGAGCAACTGGGTTGACCGACAAGCCAAAGACCAGGCCCACTCCGGCGACGGGGTGGACCTGGTTTTTTGGTGTACTGGCGTGGTGCTTGGGCGGTTCATCAGGTTCTGGCGGCAAAGCAAAACCCCCGCACGCGGCGGGGGTCATGGCTTACTTCTTCTGGTCGTCCTTGGAGACGAGGATATCATCGATCAAGCCGTAGTCCTTGGCTTCCTGCGCGGTCAGGTAGTGATCGCGTTCGGTGTCGTTCTTGATCTCGTCAATGCTCTTGCCAGTGGCATCGGCCAGGATCTTGTTGAGTTTGACGCGCGCCTTCAGGATCTGCTCGGCGGCGATCTCAATTTCGGTTTGCTGCCCCTGCGCACCACCAAGTGGCTGGTGGATCAGGACTTCTGAGTTCGGCAGCGCGAATCGCTTGCCCTTCTTCCCACTGGCCAGCAGTACGGAGGCCATGGAGGCCGCCATCCCAATAGCGATGGTTTGAACGTCGGCGTGGATCAGGTTCATCGTGTCGAGGATCGCGAGCCCCGAGGTGATCACACCACCGGGAGAGTTGATGTACAGGTAGATGTCTTTGTCTGGGTCTTGTGCATCCAAGAAGAGCAATTGGGCAATGATCGTGTTGGACACTTGGTCATTGATCTCCCCTGAAAGCATGATGATCCGGTCTTTGAGTAAGCGTGAGTAAATGTCGTAGGCGCGTTCGCCACGGCTGGTTTGTTCAATCACGGTAGGGACTAACATAGCTGGACCTCCTATTTACGAGTTAGCACTCTTAAAAGTACAGTGCTAAGTATACGATTAATGTCAGAAAAGGTCAAACGATTTGCTGGCACTTTTCTGATTAAGAATAGCACACTTAGGAGGAACAAAAAAACGCCGGCGGTCCGGCGTCTGCGTTAGTCGTGTGTCGTTTCGTCAAAGGCTTGCTGCTTCTCACGGCTGTAAGTGATGAAGGCAAACACGGTGCCGACGATGCGCACCACCCAAGAGGCAAAGGCGAGCACGAGGCTGCCGAGCAAGCCCGCGACCATCGACATCATCTGCCCCTCGTTGAGGTGCTCAACAGAATCCGCCAGCGCGGTGGTCGCGATCAACCCGCCAAACAGCGCGAACACGATCAAGTAGAAGAGGAGCTCCAGAACGCTGGCGACCAGCAGCAGGATCAGGGTCGACCGGCGCTTGCCACCCTTGGGCACCGTGATCAGCATGTACAGCGTGAGGCCGAATACTGCGAGGCCCATGATCAGATTGATCACCGCCGGGAGCGGGACACAGGAAACGATGGCAAGGATCCCCAGAATGAGGTACAAGGTTTCATAAGTTTTCGATCGAGTTGGTTCAGTCATTTTAACGCCTCCAAAAGTGGGGCCAAGCCCCGGTTGACTCGATTATCACCCAAACAGCGGTGGGTTACCAGCCCCACGCATGGGGGGCATGAGCTGGCGGCGTTAAACCAGTGGGCGGCATGCGTGCGCGGGGGCAGCGGGCACCAAGCCGTGTCAACCGCTTGCCGCAGCCGCCAACCGGGACCCTTTGCGACGGCGGGGCACCTTTGCTGTTTTTGCGGGTTTCCGGCCAAAAAAAACGCCGATCACTCGGCGTTGAGTCCGTACTATTACGACCTAAACGGTCATCTCATGCGCAGCCCGGGAGTCGAACCCGGATTTCGAGAACCGGAATCTCACGTGCGATCCATTACACTAACCGCGCAAGTACTCAATTATGATACGGGAATGCGCGGGAAAAAGCAAGTGGCAAGGCTGGATAAATTGCGTCCCACCCCAAAATGAAGCGTTTGTGAGAACGGAACCGAATGTTGATTTTTCGGAAATGGCGGTGCGTCGTTGCGAAAGCGATGCCAAACCGAAAGAAATTAAGCAGGGAAACCGAATCTTCGGGTTGCTGCGACCGGCATCGTCAGGCAGGGTAAAAGGCTTGCACGCCAGTTTTTTCCTTGCTATAATGAGCTTTGTTGGTAGGGCAGGAACCGGACAGAACTGGGTGCCCAAATTTTTTTGGCCTGACTGGGTCGCTCAGCGGCACAGTTGGACACAAAACGACCCGCCAGAAGGACAGCTGAGTATGCACTCTGAATTCGCCTGGATCGAAGCCATCGCCCCGGACATGATGGGCGTTATCACGAAGCGTTATCAGATTCTTCAGTTTATCAGCTGGATGGCCCCAGTTGGGCGTCGCAACCTGGCTGAACAGATGAAGATCTCGGAGCGCGTGTTGCGAACTGAAACCGACTTTTTGCGCAAGCAGGGGCTGATCGGTAGTTCGAAGTCCGGCATGGTGCTGACCAGCAAGGGCATCGAGGCCTTCCAAGGGCTGGAGCAGCTGATGAATCAGTTGCTTGGCTTCAAGGAAGACGAGAAGCAGCTGGCCGCTAAGCTGGGCATTGACCATTGCCTGATCGTCAACGGCGATGCGGATCAAAGTAGCCGCGTGATGGATGAGATGGGCAAGCTGCTCAATCAAACCATGCAGGTGGTGCTGCCCAGCGGTCGGCTGACGGTCGCCGTCATGGGCGGCACAACGATGGCGCGGGTGGCCGGGCAGATGAGCTACAAGCTCTCGGCTGGCCGTGAGCTGACCTTTGTGCCAGCACGCGGCGGCGTCGGCGAAGCGGTCGCGATTCAGGCCAACTCAGTGGCCGCGGCGATGGCGGAAGCCACCGACAGTAGCTACCGCGTGCTGTACGTTCCAGAAAACGTCAGCGCCAAAACTTACCAACCGTTGTTGAAGGAGCCGGCTGTCCAAGAAGTCCTCCAAATGATTGACAACGCTCAGGTAGTGATTCATAGTATAGGTGATGCCTTGATCATGGCGAAACGCCGGTCAATGCCCGCTGAGACCATCCGCGAGCTCGTTGAGCGCAGTGCGGTTTCAGAAACCTTCGGCACGTTTTTCGACGCCGCCGGGCAGGTCATCTACAAGATCCCAAGAATCGGCTTACAGATTCCGGACCTTGATCATATCCCATATGTGTTCGCCGTTGCCGGGGGCAAGAGTAAAGCCAAGGCAATCGCCGCATATATGAAAAATGCGCCGGCCCGGACGTGGCTCATCACGGACGTCGGCGCCTCAACTGCGATTTTAACTGGGGCGACCCGTTAGAATAAAACTCTTATTTCCTAAAGGAGGAAATTTTAGCATGACTGTTAAAATTGGTATCAATGGTTTTGGCCGTATCGGTCGTTTGGCTTTCCGCCGGATCTTCGAATTGGGTGCAAAGAGCAACGACATCGAAGTTGTTGCGATCAACGACCTGACCAGCCCAGCAATGTTGGCACACCTGCTGAAGTACGATTCCACTCACGGCACCTTCCCTGGTGAAGTTAGTGCAACCGACAACGGCATCGTTGTTAACGGCAAGGAATACCGCGTTTATGCTGAACCACAAGCTCAGAACATTCCGTGGGTTAAGGAAGATGGCGTGCAATACGTCCTCGAATGTACCGGTTTCTACACCTCTGCTGAAAAGGCCCAAGCTCACTTGGATGCCGGTGCAGAACGTGTCCTGATCTCTGCACCTGCTGGCAAGATCCGCACGATCGTTTACAACGTTAACGACAGCGAACTGACCGCAGACGACAAGATCGTTTCCGCTGGTTCTTGCACGACCAACTGCTTGGCACCAATGGCTTACTTCCTGAACAAGGAATTCGGCATCGAAGTTGGTACCATGACCACGGTTCACGCTTACACCTCCACTCAGATGCTGCTTGACGGCCCTGTTCGCGGTGGCAACCTGCGCGCTGCACGCTCTGCTGCGGTTAACACGATTCCTCACAGCACCGGTGCTGCTAAGGCGATCGGTATCGTTATCCCAGAACTGAACGGCAAGCTGCAGGGTCACGCACAGCGTGTTTCTGTTGTTGACGGCTCCCTGACCGAATTGGTTTCCATCCTGAAGACCAAGAACGTGACGGCTGACCAAGTTAACGAAGCCATCAAGAAGCACACGGAAAACAACCCTTCCTTCGGCTACAACGCTGACGAAGTTGTTTCTTCCGACATCATCGGTACGACCTACGGCTCCATCTTCGATCCTACCCAGACCGAAGTAACGACCGCCGGCGACTACCAACTTGTTAAGACGGTTGCTTGGTACGACAACGAATATGGCTTCACTTGCCAGATGATCCGTACCCTGCTGAAGTTTGCTACTCTGTAATCTAGAGTAACTACTTTTTACCGCAATAAGGGGGCGGAGGGAGTTACTCCCTCCGCCCTTTTTTCTAGGGGTTCGCCCCCAGCACCGCAGCCTGATTGGGCCGCGGTGTTTGAATGAGGGCAGGGCTTACCGGACCTTCATTCAAGCATCGCGGCTGAGTCACTGGGCTTTGGTAACATAGAATCAACCAAATTAGGAGGGTTTTATCTAATGGCTAAATTGATCGTCTCCGACTTAGACGTTAAAGATAAGAAAGTCTTGATCCGCGTTGACTTCAACGTGCCGATCAAGGACGGTGTCATCGGCGATGACAACCGGATCGTGGCTGCTTTGCCGACCATCCAATACGTGATCGACAACGGCGGCAAGGCCATCTTGCTGTCCCACTTGGGCCGCATCAAGACCGAAGAAGATAAGGCTAAGCTGAGCCTGCGCCCAGTTGCAGAACGCCTGTCCGAACTGCTGAAGAAGCCTGTGACCTTCGTGCCTGCCACCCGTGGTCAGGAACTCGAAGACGCCATCAACAACATGAACGATGGCGACGTCCTCGTGATGGAAAACACCCGCTTTGAAGACCTCGATGGCAAGAAGGAATCCAAGAACGACCCAGAACTGGGCAAGTACTGGGCTTCCTTGGGCGACCTGTTCGTCAACGATGCCTTTGGGACGGCGCACCGTGCCCACGCGTCCAACGTTGGGATTTCCTCCAACATGCCACAGGCAGCTGCTGGCTTCTTGATGGAAAAGGAAATCAAGTTCTTGGGCGACGCGGTTGAAAACCCACGGCACCCATTCGTTGCCATCTTGGGTGGTGCGAAGGTTTCCGACAAGATCGGCGTGATCTCCAACTTGATCAACAAGGCGGACAGGATCATCGTCGGTGGTGGGATGACCTACACCTTCTACGCAGCTAAGGGTCTCTCCATTGGGAAGTCCTTGGTTGAAACCGACAAGATCGACCTGGCCAAGCAGATCATGGCTGAAGCCGGCGACAAGCTGGTGCTGCCGGTTGATAACGTGGTGGCAACCGAATTCTCCAACGATGCCCCACACAAGGTCGTTGAAGGCAACATTCCTGACGGCTACATGGCACTGGACATCGGCCCTAAGGCGGTTGAAAGCTTCAAGAAGGTCCTCGCCGACGCCAAGACCGTTGTTTGGAACGGCCCAATGGGTGTGTTCGAAATGCCAAACTACGCAAAGGGCACCCTTGAAATCGGGAAGGCGCTTGGCGAACTGACCGACGCGACCACGATCATCGGTGGTGGGGACTCCACCGCTGCGGCCAACGAACTTGGCATCGCACCTAAGATCACCCACATCTCCACTGGTGGTGGTGCTTCCCTTGAATACCTGGAAGGTAAGGAACTGCCAGGGATCGCCGCAATCACCAACAAGTAAGCTTGCTTTGACGCTTGCGTCTTAGCTGAGCCGAGTGTTCGAGCGGGTCGCACCCGAGAGGCACTTGGTTAGTCTGTGAATTGCGGGTCGGCTTGCACTGCAGGTAAGCCGATGCGCGATTCGTTAAAGGAGATAAATTCATGCGTACACCTATCATGGCCGGGAACTGGAAAATGAACAAGAACCCGGAAGAAACTCAAGCTTTCCTTGACGGCATCAAGGGCAAGCTCCCAGATGCTTCCGTTGTTGAATCCGTGATTGCCGCACCTGCAATCGACCTGACGACGCTGGTTGCCGGCGCTAAGGGCACACCTTTGAAGACCGCTGCTGAAAACAGCTACTTCGAAGACGAAGGGGCCTTCACCGGCGAAACCAGCCCAAAGGCGCTCAAGGAAATGGGTCTGGACTACGTGGTGATCGGTCACTCCGAACGTCGCGGCTACTTCCACGAAACGGACGAAGACATCAACAAGAAGGCTAAGGCCATCTTGAAGAACGGTTTGCTGCCGATCATCTGCTGTGGCGAAACCCTCGAGCAGCGTGAAGCGGGCCAGACCAACGACTGGGTTGCTTCCCAAGTTGAAGCAGCGCTGGCCGGCTTGTCTGCAGACGACGTGAAGAAGAGCGTTGTCGCTTACGAACCAATCTGGGCCATCGGCACGGGCAAAACCGCGACCGCTGACCAGGCACAGGAAGTGGTTGCCCACATCCGTGCCACCATCAAGAACTTGTACGACGTTGAAACCGGCGACGCCATCCGTATTCTTTACGGCGGCTCCGTCAAGCCAGCGAACGTCAAGGAACTGATGGCCAAGGAAGACATCGACGGCGGCCTGGTTGGCGGCGCGTCCATGGATCCTGAATCCTTCGTGGCATTGGCAAACTTTAACGACTAATGTCCAGTGCTTGTCAGCGCGGTTATGAGGGTTGGTTTAGGCCGCACGCTCATGCGCTGAGAAGCGCGACGAAACCAGTGCGAGGATATCGCCGCGCACTGGGATTGTGTTAAACTAAATTCGAAACTGCCGGTTAGGCAAAAACAAAGGAGAAAAACATGTCTATCATTACAGATGTTTTGGCCCGCGAAGTCCTCGACTCCCGTGGCAACCCGACTGTTGAAGTTGAACTGTACACCGAAGATGGCGGCTTTGGCCGTGCCCTGGTTCCATCAGGTGCTTCCACCGGTGAACACGAAGCCGTTGAACTGCGTGACGGCGACAAGTCCCGTTTTGGTGGCAAGGGTGTGCTGAAGGCCGTTGCGAACGTCAACGACGCCATCGCCAAAGCGGTTATCGGCCTTGACGTGACCGAACAGCGCCTCATTGACCAAACCATGATCGACCTTGACGGTACCCCGAACAAGGGCAAGCTGGGCGCCAACGCCATTCTGGGTGTTTCCCTGGCTGCTGCGCGTGCCGCTGCTTCCGAAGTTGGTCTGCCACTGTACCAATACCTTGGCGGCCCGAACGCGCACGTTCTGCCAACCCCGATGATGAACGTTATCAACGGTGGCGCACACTCCACCAACACGATCGACTTCCAAGAATTCATGATCATGCCAGTTGGCGCGAAGTCCGTGCGTGAAGCAGTGCGCATGGGTGCCGAAACCTTCCACGCCCTGCAGGCGCTGTTGAAGGAAAAGGGCGACATCACCGCTGTCGGCGACGAAGGTGGTTTTGCCCCTAACCTGAAGGACAACGAAGAAGCCTTCGAATTCCTCGTTGAAGCGATCCAAAAGGCCGGCTACAAGCCTGGCGAAGATGTTGCGATCGCCTTTGACGTGGCTTCCTCCGAGTTCTACGACCCAGAGACCAAGAAGTACACCCTCAAGTGGTCCGACCCTGACACTTCCTACACCACCGAAGAGTTCATCGACCTCATCGCTGGGTTCGTTGCGAAGTACCCAATCGTTTCGATCGAAGACCCGATCGACGAAAACGACTGGGAAGGCTGGCAGAAGATCACCGCAACGCTGGGCGACAAAGTTCAGCTTGTCGGTGACGACCTGTTCGTCACCAACACCGATTACCTGAAGAAGGGGATCGACATGGGCGTTGCGAACTCCATCCTGATCAAGCTCAACCAGATCGGGACCTTGACCGAAACCTTCGAAGCCATCGAAATGGCGAAGGAAGCCGGCTACACTGCCGTTGTTTCCCACCGTTCCGGTGAAACCGAAGACACCACGATCGCTGACCTCGTTGTTGCAACGAACGCCGGCCAGATCAAGACCGGTTCCATGAGCCGGACCGACCGCATTGCGAAGTACAACCAGCTCATGCGGATCGAAGACGAACTCGGTGCTTCCTCCTTGTACAAGGGCCGCAAGTCCTTCTACAACGTTAAGGCCATCGACTAGTCTTACCCTGAAGCGCCTCTCTTACCGAGAGGCGCTTTTTTTGTGCCACAGGTGTTGGGTTCGTTGGTGGCGGTCTGGCGCGCATGCGGTGTGTCGGCGCGGCGACCGTTAAAGAAAATGCCGTGCCGGCTTTACCGGTCAGGTTGTGCGCGGGATGCTTTCGGTACCTAGCAAAACTAACTAATGGGAGGATCGCCAACGATGACCAAGCATCTCGCGAAACTAACCGCCTTAGACCGGCTGATCAACCAACTGAAGCCTGGTGATCGCGGCTGTCCCTTGGCATCGTCTTCGCGCTGACGAATCGCGAGATACGCACTGGGTTTGGCGGCGACGGACTCCTGCTGTACGTGGCTTGAACGTGGGGGCTACTTTGCGCGGGTAAGGCCTGACCAAGAATCAGTGAAAACGCGTCGGTGACACGTTTTTTTGCGCGCATTGGTTTGGCAGGCTGGCCATGGCGTGTATACTGGAAAGTGAAAGAAACTTCGGAGGTGGCGGCTTGAACACCGTGAAAAAACATGTGGACCCGACGCGACTGCGCTTCGTGCTTCAGGGGTTGTTCGTGGGCCTGTTGACTGGGGTGGTCATTTCGCTGTTCCGCCTGAGCATTGAGCGTATGCTGGTGTTCATGCAGGGGGTCTATCGTCACGCAAGCGTCGCGAGCATCAGCGTGGTGGTACTGGTCAGCATCGGTCTAGCGCTGCTCATCGCGCAGCTACTCAAAAGCGACCCGAACATTTCGGGCTCCGGTATTCCGCAGGTCGAAGGCCAGCTGCAAGGCGAGCTTGACTTCAACTGGTGGTCGATCTTGTGGAAAAAATTCGTGGCAGGCGTTTTGGGGATCGGGCCCGGCCTGTTCCTCGGGCGTGAAGGGCCCTCGATTCAGCTCGGCGCCGCGGTGGGTCAAGGCGTGGCGCACGGGTTCCACCGCACCGGCTCGGACCGCCGCATCATGATCGTTGCTGGGGCAGCCGGCGGGCTGGCCGCGGCGTTCAACGCGCCGATCGCCGGCACCATGTTTGTCCTGGAGGAGGTTTACCACAACTTCAGCCCACTGGTGTGGATCACGAGTCTGGCCAGTGCCATCGGGGCGAACTTCATCTCGCTGAACGTGTTTGGCGAGGTGCCGGTGCTACATCTGGTGTACACGAAGCCGTTGCCGGTCACGCTGTACTGGCACCTGCTGCTGCTCGGCGTGGTGCTGGGCCTGCTGGGCTTTCTCTATCAGCGGGTGCTGCTGGCGATGCCGGCGCTATACGCCAAAACACACATTCCGCGCGCGTATCAGGGGCTCGTGCCATTCTTGCTGGTGATCCCGATCGGACTGGTGGCCCCGCAGATCCTCGGCGGGGGGAATGGCCTGATCATCAGTTTCGGCGATCGGCTGCCGACCGTGGGCCTGCTGCTCGCGCTGCTGGTGGTACGCTTCGTGTTTTCGATGGTGTCGTATGGCTCAGGGTTACCCGGTGGGATCTTCTTGCCGATCCTGAGCCTGGGCGCGGTCATCGGCGCGGTGTACGCGGTGTTCATGGCGCAGATCGGGTGGCTACCGCAAGTGTATGTGATGAACCTGATCATTTTTGCCATGGCGGGCTACTTCGCCGGCATCGGGAAGGCGCCGTTCACGGCGATCCTGCTGATCACGGAGATGGTCGGCAACCTGACGAATCTGATGGCGATGGCGGTGCTTGCGCTGGTCGCCTACATCGTGGTCGACGTGCTGGGCGGCGCACCGATCTACGAGTCGCTGTTGCAGCGGCTGACCGTGCCCAAGCAGATCGAGTCGATCCGCCGTATGGACCGCCTGGAGCTGCCGGTGTTTGAAGGGAGCACGCTGGAGGGGATGCAGGTACGCGATTTCGCTTGGCCGAAGCAGACGCTGCTGATGAGTATCCGTCGCGGGGAGGAAAGTGTGCTGCCGCACGGGGACACCGTGATCCGCGCCGGCGACACGCTCGTGCTGTTGACCGATGCCAGCAAGCGCTCGGCCGTGCGGGCGCAGATCCACGCCAAGGCGGCCAAGCTCGCCGCGGCCACGGATCAGGCGGCGGAATGACGCGGGTTTGTGAAAGCTTTTCTAGTCACCGGGCGCCTTTTGTGATAGGCTACTATTAGTAGGTTTTCGCAAGGGAGGGAAAGACTTGCAGAGTCTTCTGACAACGCTACTTATTATCGATTCAATTCTGATCGTGATCGCGACATTAATGCAACCAAGTAAGCAACAGGATGCGCTGAGCGCATTATCAGGCGGTGCCACCGACTTGTTCGGTAAGCAAAAATCGCGGGGATTCGAAGCATTTATGGAAAAAGTGACCGTCGTACTCGGCGTGTTCTTCTTCGGTTTATCGCTTGCCTTAGTGTATCTGTCATCCCACTAACGAAGGTCTCCTGTCAGAAACAGGGGGCTTTTTTTGGAGGTCGACTACTGGCCGGCCTGCTGCAACCAATTAACCGATCAGCACAAAGAGAAAACGAGGGACAGTTATGACCACAGTTGGCCACATGCGCAATGAATTACTCGCCGCATTCCGGCGAAACCCACAGATCGGGTTTTCGATCGATTCACTGAAGCGGGCGCTCAAGTTGAGTGATGCCGCGGACTTCAAGGTGTTGGTCCAGGCGCTCGAGGCGCTTTTGAACGACAACCTGATCCACCAGAACCAAGATGACTTGTACCTGCTTGGCAGCAAGCCAGCGTCGATGCTTGGCGTGTTCCACGGCAACGAAAAAGGCTTCGGCTTCGTTGCGGTGGAAGACCAGGACAACGACGTCTTCATCGCCCCGCCAAGCACCAATTTTGCCCTGGACGGCGACACGGTCGAGGTCCATGTGACCCGCCAGCCGGCCCCCGGTGACACCCGCGGCCCGGAAGGGGAGGTCGTGCGCGTTGTGGAGCGCAAGATCACCCGCCTGGTTGGCGAATACACGCCGCTGTCTGACGGCGAGCGCGCCCGCACCGGCTTCATCGGGAGCGTCACCAGCCACGAAAAGAAGATGAAGCGCTACCCGGTGCTGGTCAAAGACACCGGCATCACCCCGCAGCTGGGTGACATGCTGCAGGTCATCATCACGGCCTACCCAGAGCCGGCGCGTCCGGCTGCAATGCTGGGGATGATCGAGTCCGACCTCGGGAACAAAAACGATCCCGGCGTCGACATCATGTCCCTAGTGCTGCAAAACGACATCCACGTCGAGTATCCGGAAGACGCCATGGCGCAGGCTAATGAGATCCCGGACCACGTCACCGAGGCTGACCGCCTCGGCCGCCGCGACATCACGGATCAGCCGGTGGTCACCATTGACGGCGATGATAGCAAGGACTTTGATGATGCCGTCGTGGCTTGGCAGCTGCCCAACGGCAACTACCACCTCGGCGTGCACATCGCTGACGTGTCCTACTACGTCACGGAAGGCTCCGCGCTCGACAAGGAGACCTATGACCGTGGGACTTCCACGTATCTGGTCGACCGCGTCATTCCGATGCTGCCGTTCCGCCTCAGTAACGGTATCTGTTCGCTGAACCCAGACGTGGACCGCCTCGCGATGTCCTGTGATATGGAGATCGACCCAAGCGGCCACGTGGTCAGCCACGATATCTACCAGAGCGTGATCCGTTCGCACGGGCGCTTGACTTACAACAACGTCAACAAGATCCTGACCGACAAGGACGAGGCTCTGCGCGCGCAGTACGCCGACCTGGTGCCGATGCTGGAGCTGATGGGCCAGATGCATGAGGTGCTGTACAGCATGCGCCATAATCGCGGCGCCATCGATTTTGAAGAAAACGAAGCCAAGATCATCGTGGACGAAAACGGGCACCCAACCGACATCGTGCTACGCGACCGCGGCCTGTCCGAGCGCATGATCGAAAGCTTCATGCTCCAGGCCAATGAAACGGTGGCGGAACACTACAGCAAACTGCACCTGCCGTTCCTGTACCGGATCCACGAAACCCCGGACGACGACCGCATCAAGGACTTCATCGACTTCTTGGCGACCTTTGGCCTGAATGTGCCGATCAAAAAAGGCACCAAGGTCACCCCGAAGATGCTGCAAGACGTCAACACGCAGGTGTCCGGCACGCCGGAAGAGATGATGGTCAACGTCAAGATGCTGCGCAGCCTCAAGCAGGCGCGCTACTCCGAAGACCCGCTCGGGCACTTCGGGATCGCGGCCGAGTACTACACGCACTTCACCAGCCCGATCCGCCGCTACCCGGATCTGATCGTGCACCGGTTGATTCGCGCTTACGCCGAACAGGGCACCGGGGAAGGCATCCAAGCCAAGTGGGCGGAGAAGCTGCCGGCCATCGCCGTGCAGGCCTCCACGCGTGAGCGGCACAGCATCGACGCTGAGCGCGCCGTGGACGACCTGAAGAAGGCCGAGTTCATGGCCGACAAGGTGGGTGACGAGTTCGATGCCGTGGTCAGCGGCGTCACCAGCTTCGGGATGTTCGTGGCCCTGCCGAACACAGTGGAAGGCCTCGTGCACATCACCCGCATGAGCGACGACTACTACGCCTTCGTTGAAAGCCAGATGGCGCTGGTCGGCTCGCGCACGCACCACATCTACCGCATCGGCCAGCCGTTGCGCGTCAAGCTCGACAACGTGGACGTGGAGCAGCGCCAGGTCGACTTCTCCCTGATCGCTGACAGCAACACGCCAACCGCAGACGCGGATGTCATCGCGTTGGCCGAAAGCAATAGCCGCGGGCGCGGCAACGGCGGCCAGGGCCGCCCGGATCGGCGCGGCGGCAACAACCAGAACCGCGGCGGCCAAAACCGGCCTGGGAATGGTAACCGCAACGGCGGGCGTGGCGGCAACGGGCCGAGCCAAGGGCATGGCAACGGCCGAGGATTTGGCAACACCATCGGCAACCAGCTGTGCAACAGCAATCAGAACCGTAACGGGAATCGGAACAAGCACTAGCATTTTGGCAAAGAAGGTGTGACCATGGCGAAAAAGATGCAACCCAAGCCCGATAATCTGCTGGCGCAGAACAAGAAGGCGCGCCACGATTACAATATTTTAGAGACCTACGAGGCGGGCATCGCGCTGACCGGCACGGAGATCAAGTCCGTGCGCGCCGGCAAGCTTAACCTCAAGGATGGCTTCGCCCGCGTGCGCAACGGTGAGGCCTGGCTCGAAAACGTCCACATCACCCCCTACAAGGAAGGCAACCAGTTCAACGTCGACCCGCTGCGCAACCGCAAGCTGCTGTTGCACAAGCGCGAGATCCGCAAGCTGGAAGTCGCTTTGACCCAGCAGGGCCTGACCATCGTGCCGCTGAAAGCGTACCTGAAGCACGGCTATGCGAAGGTGCTGATCGGCGTTGCCCAAGGGAAGAAGCTCTACGATAAGCGCGAGGCCTTGAAGCAAAAGGACCAAAAGCGCGACATCGCCCGGGCGATGAAGGAACGGTACTAGGAAGACGCCTCCGTGTGAGGCGTTTTTTTCGTGCCGTGCCAGGCGCCCTGATTGTGCTGTGAAAGCGATTAATATATGTTATCCTAGCATTAACTTAACGACCGATCAGCGAAGGGGATCAAACATGACACGGCATACGCGGGGACGCTTGAATCGAATTTTGCTCACCATTGAGATCGCGCTCATGGTCAGCTTCTTGGTAGGCCACGCCACGCCGAATCTGGCCGTCCGGTGTCGCCTCCTGACGATGGGACACCCGCTCGCCGCGGTGACCGCGGATATCGTTGTGAAAAAAACGGCTGCGGATGTGCCGGACCACCGGCTGTATGAGGTCCGGCCGGGGCCGCGCAACCGTGATGGCAGTGGCGATTTTGCGCTCGACACGTACACGGTCAAGCGGGTGGGGCTGAGCTTTGCCACGCTTGACTTGTTTGATGACTGATTGGGGCGAACGCGTACCAGCCGAAGACACTGGGCATTGAAGGTGCGACAAGATGCTAAGGGCGTGCGTCTGGGCCGTCTGTTGATGCTAGTTAGGCGTGACGAGTCACAGGAGATAAAAGCGAAAGCGGCGAAGGGCTCCGGACTGCATGATGCAGTTCGGGGTCCTTCGCCGTTGTACCTTTGTTGATGGGGATACCAGGCTACGCGCCCGCCAAAATCCACAAGCCGACCCCAATTATGACGCCGATCGTCCCTAACCGAACCAGCCGCTGGCCCACGATGAAATGATCGTGGCGTTTCAAGTAAATGCCGATTACGAGCAGAACTGCCGCAATCTCGCTCACGATAAAGCGTGTGGTGTCATTATTCATCAGTAAACCCAACTTTTTGATTGAATTGTAACCCTTTTCGTTAAGGCGTTCAATCAGCTTTCGTGACCTAAGGCCGAGGACGCCTTTTTTAGGGGCGTCAAGCTGAGATGCGCTAGTCCTCATCCAGCGTGTAGTACAAGTCCTTTTCGGGCATCAGCACCTCTGCGCGCGTCTGTGCATCCAACGCTTCGGCCTCGCGCTCGGGGTGGAAGCTGTGCCATGGGATCACGAGCTGCGGCGCGACAAGCTGGGCCAGGGTGACGAGGTCCTCACGCGTGGCGTGTCCGGAGCAGGACAGGAAGGTCAGCGGGATCTGCTGGGCCGCCAAAAAGTCCTGCAGCTGCTTGAAGCGGGGATCGTAATCACCCAGCGGTTCGCCGTTGCTGTGCAGGTAGTTGCTGACAGGCAGTTGGGTGAGCCAGTCGCGGTGCGCGAAGGTCGTTTCCAGCAGGTAGGCGGTGGGTGTTTGCGCCAGTTCGGCCAGAGTGATCGTCTCCCCGATGATGAGGTCGGGGGTCAGGCCGGTCATTTTACGCAAAATGCGCGCGTCTGTGGGCTCCCACACCATTTTGCGACCAGCCTTATGTGCCGCTGTCTGAATCGCGGCCAGGCGCTCGTAATTGCGCTGATAGGGGTTGATGACCACCAGCGCCGGGGCGGCCTGCAGTAGTTCAACAAGCCGGGTCTGCAGGGCCATCTCGGTCAGCGGGGCGCTGGGGTGGGCCTGATCCTCAACCGGTGTTGCAGTGTCAAAGGAGTAGGTGGTGCCCTCAAGCATGAACATCGCGAGCTTCTGGTCGGCCATCTGCTTGGCCCAGGCCAGCACGCGGTCGCGGTGCGGCCCATCGAGGCGCACATCCCCGGAATGCGCATAAGCCCGTCGACCGTCGGAGACCAAAAGCGCCATGATACCGGGTTCATCGTGGTCGGAAGCAAACCCGGTCACGCTGAACGCGCCGACCTGAACCGGCGTGTCAAACGCCATCGGATGAAGATTGGCGACTGGCTTTTCGATGCCGGCATCGATCAGGAGCTGATACAGGTGGTAGCTCGGGGCGCTGAGGTACACGGGAATATCTGTCTGCAAGTACTGCAAGGCGCCCATGTGGTCGATGTGCAGGTGGGAGATGAAGATGGCCTCGTGGGCAAAGCGCTTGGGCTGGTCGGGCAGTAGCAACTCGGGGACGTTGGGCAACTTGCCCGCCGCGATGGCGCTGGCCACCGTTTCATCGGTGAGGTCAGCGGCCACGCCGAAGTCCATCAGGATGCGGCTGTCGCCCTTGGTGAATTCGACGATGTTGCCGCCGATCGTGTTGAGGCCGTTCAAAAATCTGACTTGTGTCATGGAACCTTCCTTTCTGAATTGGAACCGGGGTAACAGTTTAATGTAGCACAGAACGGCAGGGGTAGCGAGGGTGGGCTTGCGCACCCAAATAAAAAACCGCCGCCCGGTCAGGGGAGGCGGTTGCCCATTGCTTACGCCAAAGCAGTGAGGGAAAGTGCTGGCTAGTTGTTATCCTTGATGATCTGCTTCGTCTTGGTCTGCAGGTCACCCATGGCTTTTTCTGGCGTCTCGCTCTTGGTCAGCATCGCGTCAACGGCGCTCAGCAGGTTGTTGCGGTATTCCGTGAAGCCGATGAATGCGGTGGATTGGAAGCCACCTGGCAGGGACTTGACGGATGCTTCAGAGGTGGGGTCCTTCTTCAGGAAGGCCTGGAAGTCGGCATCTTGAACGGCAGACTTGCGCAACGGTACGTAACCCGTGGCTTCTGCCCACTTGATGGTTTCCTTCTTGCTCATCAGGAACTTCATGAAGGCCCAGGCGCCTTTTTGCTGGTCGGTGGAAGCGGACTTGAACATCACGATATCGTTGCCGGCCAGTTCCGTCGCAGACTTGCCCTTGTAGGTTGGCAGTGGCATCGTGCCCCAGTCAAGATCTTTCGGGGCGCCGGTCTTCATGTGGGAGACCCCAGCGGAGGACCCAACGTAGAACAGGGTCTTACCAGAGGTGAAGGCCTTGTCGCCGTAGATGTCTTCACCGGCGGTCTTGGCTTCACCCTTTTGGATCATATCCCAGATGAAGTGGGTCGCTTCAAGTGTTTGCTTGGTGTTGAGGTTGGCCTGGAAGGACTTGCCTTTCGTCGCCACCAGCGCGTTGCCGGCCTGGCGGGCCAAGCCTTCGAGTTCCATGTCGAAGGACTTGTCAAACCCAACGGCCATCACGCCCTTGGCTTTCAAAGCAGGGGCCATCGCTTGGATGTCTTCCCAGCTCTTCGGCATCTTAACGCCGAGCTGGTCCATCAGCGTCTTGTTGTAGTACATGATCCGCGTGGACTTGGAGAATGGAATGGAGTAGTACTTGCCCTGATACTTGGAGCTTGAGATGAAGGCCGGGTAGATGTCCTTCAGGTCGCTCGCGGACAGCTTGTCAGCCCCGTCGATCATGTACGGATCAAGTGGGGTGATGAAGCCATTCTTCACGTAATCTGGGACCGTGGTGTAGGTAGTCTGTGAGATCGTTGGCAGGCTCTTACTCTTGGCGCCAGCCATGATCTTTTGCTGCAAAGCGGTGTAGTCGCCTTGCGCCGTGCCCTTCACAACGTACTTATCTTGGGAGCCATTGAAGTCTTTGATGATGCTATCCAGCGCCTTAGCGTAAGGGCCGTTCATGCCGTGCCAGAAGGTAATGGTGACCTTCTTGTCACTCGTTGACTTATCGGCAGTTTTGCCAGTGCTGCAACCGGCAAGGGTCAGGCCCAGTGCCAATGCAGAAATGCCGAGTAATGACTTTCCCCAAACAGTCTTTTTCATGAGTCGTACTCATCCTTTCAATCCAGCCTTGGAAATACCAGCAATAATGTATTTTTGTAGGAACATGTACAGGATCACCATCGGAATGATGACGAACGTGGAGGCCGCCATGAGTAACTGGTACTCTGTGCCGGCATCCGTGGTGAAGGCTTGCAGCCCCACCGGCAGTGTGCGCATCGTTTCGGTGTTGGTGACGATCAACGGCCACATGAAGGCATTCCATGAGCCGATGACTTGAAGTACGGTGACGGCAGTGATGGTCGATTTACTCATCGGCACCAGCACGGTCCAGAGGTACTTCCAGTCTGTCGCACCGTCCATTTTGGCGGCGTAATAGATCTGCTCTGGGGTGGACTGGAACGCTTGCCGAAGCGTAAAGACGGTGAAGAAGCTGGCCAGCCACGGCACGATGAGCGCCGCGTAGTGGTCGATCATCCCGAGCTTGGATAGGGTCACAAAGTTGGGAATGATCAGCATTTCGCCTGGAATCATCATCGTCCCTAAAAAGATGACGAAAATCAGGTTCTTGCCGAAGAACTTCAGCCGCGCGAAGGCGAACGCGGCGAGGATACTCGTGAACAGCTGGCCGACCGTGGTGACACTGGTAACGACCACGCTGTTGACGAAGTAGCGGGCAAACGGGGCTTCGCTCCAGGCCTTGATGTAGTTGCCCCACTGCAGGGACTTCGGGATCCAGATCGGGGGCACCTTGATGGTTTCAGGTGCGGTCTTGAGCGAGGTGGACAGCATCCACAGAAATGGGATCAGCATCGTGATGGCGCCCAGGGTCACAATTGCGTATAACAGGATCTTACTCAGTTTTTTAGCCATAGCGCCCTCCTAGTAGTGCACATGCTTGCGCGAGTACCACATCTGAACGAGGGTCACGAGCAAGATGAGGAAGAACAGGACAACGCCGCTGGCCGCTGCGACTGGGTACTTGTATTCCGTGTAGAACTTCTGGTAGAGGTAATACACGATGGTCAAGTCGGCCTTGCCGGGGCCAGGGGTCCCTTGGAACAAGGCGAAGATCTGATCGAAGACCTTGAAGGAGCCGATAATGCCGTTGACCGACACCAAGAAGGTGATCGGCGACAACAGGGGGATCGTGACGTTCCAGAAGCGCTGAAGGGCGTTGGCCCCATCGATTTCGGCCGCGTTGTAGTAGCCCTTGTCGATGTTATTCAGCCCCACGAGGAACAGAATGATGTTGAACCCCAGCCCCTTCCAGATACTCATGATGATCAGGGCGAGCAGCGAGTAGTGCGGGTTCGTCAGCCAGTTGATCGGGTGCACCCCGAAGAACCCAAGGAAGTAGTTCATCAGCCCGTAATCGGAGTGATAGATCCAGTTCCACACCATCGCGATCGCAACGGTGCTCGTGACGAACGGCAGGAAGTAAACGGTGCGGAAAAAGCCTGAGAACACCTTGATCTGGTTGAGTAGCAAGGCGATGACCAGCGACAAGATGACGGTGGTCGGCACCACGCCAGCAACGAAAATCAGGGTGTTGCGCACGGCTAGGTGAAAGTCCGGATCGTTCCATAGGTACAGGAAGTTATCGAACCCGAGGCCGCCCACCTCATCCGTGTAGAAATTGTAATCCTTGTAAAAACTCATCAGGAAGCTGGAGATGATCGGCCAGATGTTGAACATCACGGTAATCACCAGCATCGGGAGGAGGTACAGCAGGGCCTTCAGCGAGGATTTGATCGTCGGTTTCTCATTGATCATGGCTGTCACCGCCAAAGATCAAGGCGCCGGCCTCATCAAAGAGGAAGAACCCCGCTTTCGTCAGGAAGAAATCGCCTTCCGTCTGGGCTTGCGGCAGGTCCGCCATTTCGGTGGACAGCAGCACCTCACCGTTGTAGCTGAGCTCGGCCGTGGCTTCGCGGCCGTACTTTTGCGCGTGACGCAGGCCCGCGTGAATGGCCGCGACCATACCTTGGCCGTTATCGAACGGCACGATCGCTTCGCTGCGAACGCCAGCGGTGACGGCGCGCGCAAGGATGCTTGCCGGCACGCTGGCGACCAGGTCGGCCTTGAGCGCTTCGGCTGGCAGGGTGTTAATGACCGGCTCGCCGATGAACTTCGCCACGAACAGGTTGCTCGGTTCTTCGTACAGCGCCGTTGGGGTACTGAACTGCTGAATCGTGCCGTGAGCCAAGACCATGATGTTGTCCGAGATGTGCAGGGCTTCATCCTGGTCATGGGTGACGAAAATCGTAGTCACGCCGGTTTCGCGCTGAATGCGACGAATCTCCTGACGCATCTCGATCCGCAGGCGCGCATCGAGGTTCGACAGCGGTTCGTCGAGGAGCAGCAGGGACGGGGACTTCGCCAGCGCGCGCGCAATGGCGACACGCTGTTGTTGCCCACCGGAGAGCTCGCCGGGCTTCTTGTCGAGCTGATCGTCGACGTGCACCAGCTTGGCCAGCTCCTCCGCGCGCTTGTAGCGCTCGGCCTTCTTGACTTTTTGCATCTTGAGCGGAAATGCGATGTTATCGCGCACGCTCAGGTGCGGGTACAGGGCATAGTTTTGGAAGACCATGCCGACTTTGCGCGCCAGGGCGTCTTTTTTGGTCACGTCATCGTCGCCAAAAAAAATCTGCCCCTTGGTCGCGGGCAGCAATCCTGAAATCAGGTTCAGGGTCGTTGTCTTGCCACCGCCACTTGGGCCTAAGAGGGAAACAAGGGACCCATCCGGAATCTCAAAATTGAGATGCTTCAGGGTGTCTTTTTTGCCGTCGTAGGACAAAGTGACGTCTTTAAACGTTACTTTCAACCCGGTTCGCTCCTTCATCTGTAGATCGGTCTAGTGCCATCAGTGCCGTCGGATGTCACCACCGCAATGGTAGCAAAGAACGTCGCCGCACACAAGATGTTGTGGCTAGTCAAAAGGATTGTTTTGGCTTGATTGAATCGATATTTCGGCTGATTATTTTACTCTAACGGCGAATGAAAAATCGCCGTCGCCGACTATTGACCGCCACCGGGGGTCGCCAGTAATAATCAGCCGTTTATCAATAAAATATTCTCCGAATAAAGTTATATTTGTGTGCACCAATCTGATAACCTGTCACGCTGATTTGAAAGCCCCGGTCTGACAACGGTTGCGGGCATTAACCACGCGGCTAAATTTATCGCCTGGATTGTCGTCAAGTCACCACCAGGGGGTGTGTTATACTGAGGCCAAGCCTGAGGTGGGGCCGTGTGTGAAGGAGGGAAATCACGGCGGCGCGGCCCCGCGGGCAGACGCCGTGATGAAAAATGATTCGACCAGCCACGCCGGCGGACGCACATGCTGTGGTCCCGCTGATCAATATTGTGTTTGAAGAGATGGAAGTGCCTGAGCTGATGGCGATGCCAGATGAAAAGCTGTTCGCCGTGTTCGAGCAGGCCTTCCTGTTGAAAGATTATCGTTATGGGTACCCGCAGACCTTTGTCCATGAAGGGGCGGCCGGGGTCGATGGCATCCTCGTCGGGTACCCGCATGCGCTGGAGGCGCACATCGACGATGCCTTTGCGCCCCTGCTGCCACAGGTGGGCTTGCGCGAAGATCAGGAACTGTTTCCGGACACCGAAACGGCGGTCGGGGAATGGTATGTCGATACGCTGGCGGTGGCCCCAAGCGCTCAAGGGTACGGGGTCGGCACGACCCTTTTGACCGGCGTGGAACCGCTACTGCGCGCGCGCGGCGAGCGGCTGCTGTCGCTCAACGTGGACCAGGCCAACCCGCGCGCCGAGCACCTGTATCGCAAGGTGGGATACGCCAAAACCGGTGAGCTGATGATCGGCGCGCATCGCTATAACCATATGACCAAGGCGATCTAAGCAAAACATCGGTGGGGCGTGTTCTAAAATCCCGGACGCCGGTCCAGCCAGTGACACTTCCAGCTCCGGCGGGTGGCGGCGTGCGTGCCAGCGTGTGAGCAACGCCAGCGTGCACGATGTTCAATGAATTGCTCAGATGAGACAAAGCGAAGAGGCTGAGACGAAAAGCGGTTTTAGCCCAGAGTATAGGCAAGGCCTCCTGCAAAACCCGAACTCAGGTTTTGTGGGAGGCCTTGCCTATACGGCTAGGGCGTCGCTTTTCGTCTCGTACTGTTCTAGAATAGTCGTGGCTCATTCTTGGGCCGTTGATTATGTCTCGGCCCCTTCGCTTGATATTCGGGTGCAAGGTTGCCAGCATCAGACGCCGTAGCTGACCCCCGGGGTGGGCCGCATCAGCGGCGTGCGCAGGGCGGACTGGCGCCAGCGGTCGAGGATCGCGGCGATGAGGAGCCCGGCTGGAACGTCCGCTTGGCGGCGGATGTCCACTTGGAAGGTCGTGCCGGTGGCGGCACCGACTGCCGCGATGGTGGTGACCGTTTTGACGCCGTGGTAGATGTGGTACTCGTTGGCCAGCAGGTTCCCGATGATCATCCAGTTCAGGTCGGACACGAAGACGAATTCGTGCCACAAACCGATCACTTTTTGCACGGACCCCACGCGCTGGCGGTGGACGGACAGGTCGTAGCGGGGGAAGAAGCCGACGGTTTGCTGGCGGATGCTGCCGATGGCGTCACCGCTGATGGCGTTCAGGTTGAACCCCTCATTGGCCAAGCCGTGGCGGCCGGTCAGGATGTAGGTCGGCGTCATCTCGGCGTCCTTCACCACCGTCATGCCCCCGTCACGCAGGGCTTGCGCATCGATGTAAAACTGCATGACCCATCATCTCACTTTTCGCTTGCGTTCAGGGCGATGGCCTTGGTGATCGCCTGCGCCACCCCGTCTTCGGTGTTGATGGCGGTGGTGGTCCACGCCAAGTCCTTGATGGCTGGAATGGCATTGCCCATCGCGACCCCGTACTTGGCCATGCGGATCATGGAGGCGTCGTTCAGGTTGTCGCCGATGGTCATCACCTCATCCATCGTGATGCCTTGCTGGGCGGCGTACGCCTGCACGGCAAAGCCTTTTTGCGCCTTGATGTCGTTGATCTCGATGTTCGTGCGGGCGCTCGAGGTGACCACGAGGCGCCCGGTGGCCTCAAGCAACGCCTGTGGTTCGGCCAAGGCGGCCTGGCCCTCGCTTGAAAAGGCGATGATCTTCATCACCTCGGTGGTGGGATCAGCAAGGATCGGCGCGTAGTCGTCAACATAAGTGATGTTCATCAGCTCAAGGCGTGCGGCGGCCAAGGCGACCGCGATTTTGTACGTGGTGTCGGGGTTCAGGTTGACGAGCAGGTCCGCCACGTTTTGGATGCGGGCCACTTTGTTGTCGGACACCACGCCCTTGGCGGTCACCAGCTCAAAGTAAATGTGGCGGGCCTGTAAAATCTGAACGATCTGGGGCAGGATGTCCGCCCCCAGCGGCACATCGACCTTTAGCTCACCGGCCTCGTTGTACACGCGCGCACCATTCAGGGCGATGAAGGCGGTGGTCAGGCCGTGTTCTTCGATCAGGGGCTTGGCCTCCGTGATGTTGCGCCCGGTGGCGACCATGAACTCGATCCCGGCTGCCTGGGCGGCCTTAATTGCCGCCGCGTTGCCTGCGCTGACTTGCATCTTGTCGTTGAGTAGCGTGCCATCCATGTCTGACGCGATGAGTTTGATCATGATTGTCCTCCATAATAGATGCAATATTACCTAAAGAATAACATGAATTCGCTTCATTCGGTAGCCAAGGCCCTGGGGCTTTTGTACACTAGAGGCAATTGGAACGGGGAGGCGAGCGGGTGAAGACCTTGATTCATAATGATTGGCAGACAGTGCTGGCACCGGTGTTTGCGGGGCCGGAGTATGGGCGATTGCACGCGTTTTTGAAGCAGGAGTACCAGACGCAGACGATTTACCCGGAGATGCACCACATTTTTCAGGCGTTCGAGTGGACGCCGTTTGCGGCCACGAAGGTCGTCATTCTGGGGCAGGACCCGTATCATGGGCCCAACCAGGCTGTAGGGGCCAGCTTTGCGGTCAGCCCGAGCGTACCGCTGCCGCCGTCGTTGCAAAACATTTACAAGGAACTGCAAGACGACCTCGGCATTGCGCCGGTGCGCCACGGCTACTTGAAGGCATGGGCCGACCAAGGCGTGCTCCTGTTGAACGCGGTGCTGACCGTGCGGGCTGGGCAGGCCAATTCCCACCAGCATCAGGGATGGGAGACACTGACCGACGCTGCGATCGCCGCTTTGTCTGACCGAGGCGGGGTGGTGTTCATCCTGTGGGGCAGCGCGGCGAAGGCCAAAGCGGCGCTCATTGACCGCAACAAGAACCGCATCATCAGCTCGGTGCACCCCAGCCCCTTGTCGGCGTACCGCGGCTTTTTCGGGAGCAAGCCATTCTCGCAGACCAACGCGCTGTTGGAAGCGATGAATGAGGCCCCGATCGACTGGCGGCTGCCCGCAGATCCGACGGTTTAGCGCGGTCAGGATTGCCGCTCATCGAGTGGACTGGTATGATAATCACCGAAGCGTGAATACGCTAACATGACCATCACATTGGAGGGACACCTTTTGGATTTATTTGATAGTTTGAAGCAAAAGATCAACGGTAAGGACCTGACCATCGTTTTCCCTGAAGGCAACGATCCGCGCATCATCGGCGCTGCGGTGCGGCTGGCGGCGGACGGCTTGCTCAAGCCGATCCTGCTCGGCGACACGGCGGCCATCACCGCGGTGGCAACCGACAAGGGCTTTGACCTGAGCAAAGTCACCCTGCGCGACCCAGCCACCGACCCGATCCACGCCGAAATGGCGGCGGCCTTCGTTGACCGCCGCAAGGGCAAGGCAACGCCGGAGCAGGCCGACACGATCGTGCAGGACCCGAACTACTTCGGCACGATGCTGGTTTACATGGGCCTCGCCAACGGGATGGTCAGCGGCGCGGTGCATTCCACCGCCGACACCGTGCGGCCAGCACTGCAGATCGTGAAGACGCGCCCGGATGCTTCTCGCATCAGTGGGGCCTTCATCATGCAACGCGGGCGCGATGAGCGTTACCTGTTCGCCGACAATGCCATCAACATCGACCCGAATGCGCAGGAATTGGCGGAAATCGCCGTTGAGTCCGCGCGCACGGCCAAGTTGTTTGACATCGATCCGAAAGTGGCACTGCTGAGCTTCTCCACTAAGGGGTCCGCCAAGGCGCCGCAGGTGGACAAAGTCGTTGAAGCGACCAAGATCGCCCACGAGCTGGCGCCGGACCTGGCGCTGGACGGCGAGCTGCAGTTCGACGCCGCCTTCGTGCCATCCGTGGCGAAGCTCAAGGCCCCGGACTCTGACGTGGCCGGCAATGCCAACGTCTTCATCTTCCCAGACTTGCAGGCCGGCAACATCGGCTACAAGATCGCCCAGCGCTTCGGCGGCTTCGAAGCCATTGGCCCGATCCTGCAAGGGCTGAACGCGCCTGTCGCGGACCTGTCTCGCGGTGCCAATGAGGAAGACGTCTACAAGCTGGCGATCATCACCGCCGCCCAGAACATCACAGACTAGGAGTGCACATGGATTTTCGGAATGAATCAGCCCTGCAAGCGTTCGCTGAACAGCTCGCCCCCGCGCTACACGCCGGGGATGTGTTGCTGTTAGACGGTGACTTGGGGGCGGGCAAAACCAGTTTTACCAAGGGCCTCGCCAAGGGGCTGGGCATTACGGACTACATCAAGAGCCCGACCTTCACGATCATTCGCGAGTACCAGGCCGGTCGCCTACCGCTGTATCACGTGGATCTCTACCGCCTGGAAGACGGCGGGGCCGGTGACTTGGGCCTTGAGGAGTACTTCGAGGGCGATGGGGTCAGTGTGGTCGAGTGGCCGGATTTCTTGGGTGAGGCGATGCCAGAGGATTACCTGCTGATTCACTTCCTCAAAGATCCAGATGACGATAACCGGCGGACCCTGACCTTTGAGCCAGTGGGGCCGCGGGCGGCCGAACGGTTCGCCACGATCGGGTAACCTGAAAAGACGTGTGTCTGTGAGGACGCGCGTCTTTTTGAGTCAAGGGGGCAACGAATGATTACGATTCAGCAGGAAAGTGAGCCGAGAAAACGGCGGGAAGCCGTCGCCATGGTGCTGGCGGAGCTGCCCGAGTGGTTTGGTCTCCCAGAATCGACCCAGGAGTATATCGATGAAGCGGCGCACTTGCCGCTTTGGGTGGCGCAGTCCGGCGCAACGGTGGTGGGATTCATTGATTTGAATGAAACGAGTCCAATGACTGGCGAAATCAGTTGTATGGGGATTCGCAAAGCTTATCAGCGTCAAGGCATCGGCCGTCAGCTCGTGACCACATTAAAGACCGTTGCCCGCGAAAAGTATCAGTTCTTGCAGGTCAAGACGGTGGCGCCGGGCCATTACCCCCAGTATGATGAGACCATCGCATTTTATACGGCAATGGGGTTTGCGCCGCTTGAGGTTTTCCCGACGCTTTGGGATGCGTGGAACCCATGTCTGATTATGATTCAGTCGCTTAAATCGCGATAACCGAAGTGAAGCCGTCACGCCAGTTGGGCGTGGCGGTTTTTTGATACATTGCTTTACAAAGTAGTGGGGACGTTCTATACTTTGTCTTGCAAAGTAGAAGGCAGGAGGGCGACATGACCAAAATTTCTTCGCAGTTGCTCAAGGGTACGCTTGAAAATGCGATTCTGATGATCATCGCGCAAGGGGAGACTTACGGCTACGCGCTGATGCAGCAGCTGGCCACGGCGGGGTTTGGACCGATCCCCGAGGGGACCGTGTACCCGCTGTTGCTGAAGTTGCAGCGCAACGGCCTGATCACGGCCCAGCGCCACGCGTCAACGACGGGGCCGGACCGCAAGTATTACCAGGTGACCGCCACTGGGCGAGCGCAGGTCACCGCCTTTTTACCGGAGTGGGAACAGTTGGTGGCGGCCATGGCTGCCTTAATTCAAACGCAGCAGGGGTAACGGAATGAAAAAAGAGTTGGATCTGGTTAAAGCAAATGATGCGCGGGTCACGGCGCTGCATGGCCTTGACCGCATGTACGCGGAAACACTCATCACATATATTCGGTCGCACTGGCACAAGGACAGCGAAGCGATCGAGGACGCCATCAAGGACATCCTGATCGACTTGGTGACGGCGCAGGCGGAAGGGATCGCGGCGAAAGCGTATTTTGGCACCGATCCGCAAACAGCGGCGGATGAAATTGTGCGGGAGCTGCCACCGGCCACTCCCGCGCAGTGGCTGATGCGCCTGTGGCCCGGGCTCAACGGCATGGGGCTGCTGGCCATGGGCGGGATCGTGTTGACGATCGGGTTGGGTGAGGGCTTCAACCTGATGGAAGCGCTGAGCTGGATCGGCCTGTTTCTCTTGTTCATGCTGGTCGCCCCGCTGTTTCGCGGCCTGGACTTCAATCACTTGCAGCGCAAAACGCTGTGGCGCCTCTTGCTTAGCCTGGTGGTGGTGATCGCGGCCTACGTCGGCCTGTTCTGGCTGCCCGAAGTGTCGATCACCACCCCCGTGGCGTGCTGGCTCGTCGGTGGGGTGACCGGCGTGTTGCTACTCGCCAATGCGGCGCTGGCCGTCGCGTTTCGTCGCCTGGCGCTGCCGTGGGTGCTGGCCTGGCTGATCGGCGGCGGCTTGGCGCTGATTGCGCTTGGCCTGGGGCTGACGCTGTGGGCGAGTTTTGGGGTCGCCCTTGTGGTATTTGGATGTGGGTTCGGGGTGGAACTCTACCAAGTGAGTCACCTGCATGTGGTGGGGCAGATGGTGCGGTAGCGGATCATCGCATCACTTCAATCAAACGAGCGCCGGCGTTCCCAAGTGGGTGTCGGCGCTTGCGAATGTGGTTAGCGCTGAATGGCTGCCACGGGTTTACCTTTTGCCAGCTCATCCACCACTTTGTCCATGTAACGAATTTTGCGCATTAGGGGGTCCGCGATGGTCTCAACACGAACCCCGCAGATGACCCCGGTGATCAGCGCCGCGTTGGGGGCGATCGCAGCTTGCGCGAGAAACTCACGCAGGGGCAGGTCACTGGTGTGAAGGGTCTCGGCCGCGTAACCGGTCAGCCATGTCAGCACCGCATCAAGTTCAGCCTGGGTGCGCGCTTTGCGGGTGACTTTTTGCAGGTATAAGGGATAGAGCTTGCTGAAGGAAAGCTGGAAAACGCGTTCGGACATACGGGACTCCTTTCGGCTAAGCGGCCCCTCATGCGCCGTGACGCGCGATGGGTGGGCCGGGCGTGTTGCGACAGCAAGGGGGTATCACCCTGATCATAACGAGTTGATCGCGTTGTGGCAATTAGTGGCCAATAAGGGGGCTGTGCCTGCGCGCGATGGGTAAGCGGACGATCGTTTTTCGGAGGACGCCAAGAATGACATCAGTAAAACTGGATCTAACCAACGCCACCACCGCCCAGCCCGAGTTGCGGCAAGCCACAGCCTGGGCGCTCCCGTTTGTCGAAGCGGTGCTCCCGCTTTTGGCGGCGGCACCGGCGGCGCTGGCGCGAGCGCAAGAGGCGGTTGCTGTGGCGCGCCAGTACGCGCAAGGGGCACCGCGGGGGCAGGCGTTGCGTGCGGCCGCCATGGCGGTGTTCAAGCAGGGCAAAACCGTCCCACCTGCCGCTAAGTTTGTGACGAAGGCGGCTTGTGCGCTAGATGCCATGGCTTACACGCACATGGATCTGGCCGCGGGCGCACCGGGCGCATTGCAGGCGCAACACCTGTTAGGGCCGATCGTGTATTCGGCCTACGCACTTGAGCTTGCGACCGGGGACCCGACGCAAGCCGAGCAGCTGCTGGACCAGGCGGTGGCCGCGGCCCCACCGGTCGTGGCAGTGCTCGTGGGGCATTTTGCGCCGCAGCCCGACCCGCCAAACCGCGTCGGCCAGCTGATGGCGATGCTGGACCGTGCGTTGCGCGCGGACCAAAAGTGATTCAGCGCCCCGGCGCGGTTGGGTTAGGCTTGGCAGAACGCGCCGCCCGTAATCGCCCCATACTTGCCGGCTTTGGTTGGTGGTGCTGACGGCGCAAGCACGCGTAAACTAAAGGCACGACAAAGGAGGCATCATCATGACATTAGGCACACATCTCGGGGCCGCGCGCAAAACCAGCGGCCTTTCGCAAGAAGCTGTGGCAGAACAACTGGGCGTCAGTCGCCAGACGATCTCGAAGTGGGAGCTGGGGGAGACACTACCCGACATTCGCCAAGCGAAGCACCTGGCCCACCTGTACCACCTCACGCTGGACGCGCTGATCGATTTTGACTTCGAGGTGGAAGCGATTCAGACGGCGATCGAGAAAACGTCTGACGAAACGGTGAAGAAGGTGGATTGGACCAAGGCTTGGGGGCAGAAGTACCCGGTGCTGAAAACGTATCAGGCAACGGTGGCCAGCGCGCCTTACGCACAGGCACTCACCGACTTGCTCGACCAGCTTCAGGCCGCGTACGGCTACTCGCGGGTCGATGCCTTGCTGGTGCTGAAGGACATTCTGGGGAAGGTGTGGCAGAAGCACTAGCCTCACATAAAAAACCCGGACCGCCGTTGGGCAGTCCGGGTTTTTTATGCCGCCGTCAGCTTCAGCAGCGGGCGCAGCGCCTGCGGACCGAACGCCGAAGCCTGGGCCAGCAGGATGCGCGCGCAGGCGTAGCTGTCAGCCAGCGCGTGGTGGTGATGCGCCAGCGGGATGTTCAGCGCGGCGCTGACGGTGTCCAGCCGGTGGTTCGGCAGCTCGGGCATGAGCCGCTTGGCGGTTTTGGCCGTGTCGATCACCTGGTACTGCGGCACGGCGAGGTCGTAGCGCTCAAGGGTGCGGCGCAGCACAGAGACATCGAACGGCGAGTTGTGCGCCGTGACCAAGCGCTGCGGGGTGAAAAAGGTCTGAATGTGCGGCCAGACGGCGGGAAACGTGGGGGCGTCCGCCACCATCGCGGGCCGAATGCCGTGGATGCGGATGTTTTGCGGCTCAAAGTCGGTTTCCGGATTGATCAGCGTGTAGAAGCTGTCGGTGACCTGGTCGTGTTCGACCACCACGATGGCGAGGCTGCAGGCGCTGGCGCGCTGGCGGTTGGCGGTTTCAAAATCCATTGCGATAAAATCCATGTTAGTCTCCTAGTAGATCGGTGGTGGTCAGCTCGACCGGGCAGTGGTCGGAGCCGAGGATCTCGGTGTGGATCGCGGCGTCTTGGATGAACGGCACGAAGTTGTTGCTGGCCACGAAGTAGTCGATGCGCCACCCCGCGTTGCGGGCTCGGGCCCCGAAGCGGTAGCTCCACCACGAGTAGATCTCCTCTTGCGTCGGGTAGAAGTGGCGGAAGGTGTCGGTGAAGCCGGCGGCCAGTTGGGTGGTGAAGTCGGTGCGCTCCTCATCGGTGAACCCGGCGTTGTGGTGGTTGCTGGTCGGGTTCTTGAGGTCGATGGGCTGGTGCGCGACGTTCAGGTCCCCGCAGTACACCAACGGCTTTTTCGCGGCGAGTGCTTGGGTGTAGGCGAGGAAGGCCTTGTCCCAGTCCTGGCGGTAGTCCAGGCGCTTGAGCTCGCTACCGGAGTTGGGGGTGTACACCGTGATGAGGTAGAAGTTGGGGTACTCCAGCGTGATGACGCGCCCCTCGGTGTCGTGTTCCGGCACGCCGATGCCATAGGTCACCGCAAGCGGCTCGTGCTTGGTGAGGATCGCCGTGCCCGAATAGCCCTTGCGCTCGGCGTAGTTGAAGTACTGGTGGTAGCCCGGCAGGTCCAGTTCCGCTTGGCCCGCCTGCATCTTCGTTTCCTGCAGGCAGAACCAATCGGCGTCCAGTTCGTTGAAGGACGCATAGAAATCCTTCTTTAACACGGCACGCAGGCCGTTGACGTTCCATGAAATCAGCTTCAAAGCACGCACTCCCATTCCAATTGTTTGCCCTCATTGTACTTGAAAAGGGACTGCGGCTCAAATTGCGGTTGTGTTAAACTAAGACCAGACATTCTCTGAAAGGACTTGATCGCATGTCTTTTGATACGCCAGAGCTGGCCGGCATTCGGCTGCTGCAACACGAGCCTCTGAGTCATTACACCTTCACCAAAACCGGCGGGCCCGCGGACTGGCTGGCGTTTCCCAAAACCACTGCGGAGGTGCAGGCGCTGGTCACCTATGCGCACGCGCAAGGCTTGCCGCTGACTGTTATCGGCAACGCCTCCAACTTGATCGTGCGCGACGGTGGCATTCGCGGGCTGACCCTGATCCTGACCGACATGGCCGCCATCACCGTGACGGGCGCTCGGGTGACGGCGCAGGCCGGCGCGCGGCTGATCGATACGACCGAGTTTGCGTACACCGCTGGTCTGAGCGGGCTGGAGTTCGCCTGTGGCATCCCGGGCAGCATCGGCGGTGCGGTGTTCATGAACGCCGGTGCGTACGACGGCGAAATCGCGGATGTGCTGGTTGAAGCCACGGTGCTCAGCCCCGATGGCACGGTGCGCACCTACACTAACGCCGAAATGGCGATGGGCTACCGCCACAGCATCGTGCAGGACACCGGCGACGTCGTGCTCAGCGCGACCTTTGCGTTGACCGCCAGTGATAAGTACACGATCCGCACCAAGATGGATGCGCTCAACGCCAAGCGCGCGGCCAAGCAGCCACTGGAGTACCCGTCCTGCGGCTCCGTGTTCAAGCGCCCCGTGGGCCATTACGTCGGGCCGATGATCCAGCAGGCCGGCCTGCAGGGTCACGTGATCGGCGGTGCCCAGATCTCTAAGAAACACGCAGGCTTCATCGTGAACATCGACCACGCGACCGCCACCGACTACCTGGCGATGATCCGCTACGTCCAGCAGAACATCTTCGAGCAGTTTGGATTGCACCTTGAACCGGAAGTGCGCATTATCGGCACCGAGGGCTGACTGGCGTCACGCCGCTAGTCGGTATCGGCGGAGTTGCGGGCGGGCCGATGTCGACTCCGCCACTTCACTC
Organism: Lacticaseibacillus daqingensis; assembly: GCF_003946115.1. GTDB lineage: Bacteria > Bacillota > Bacilli > Lactobacillales > Lactobacillaceae > Lacticaseibacillus > Lacticaseibacillus daqingensis. The sequence continues at coordinate 104,485 of NZ_RHOH01000005.1, forward strand.
TGGTCATCGAGCTACGTGTCGCTAAGCGCGCGCCACTTCGCTCTGGATTCGAAAGGGGTCACTCATGCACGTTGTTGAAGCCGTCTTACTCCTGGTCTCGCTGGTGCTGGTCAGCAATGTGATCAGCCATTACCTGGTGGCCGTGCCGGTCGCCTTGATTCAGGCTGCTCTGGGCTTGGGGGCGGCCCTCATTTTTCGCGTGCAGCTGGAAATGGCCACCGATTGGTTCATGCTGCTGTTCACGGCGCCGCTGTTGTACAACGATGGCCGGCGCTTTCCGAAAAAGGAACTGTGGGCGCTGCGGGGGCCGATCTTTGCCAACGCCATCTGGCTGGTGTTTCTCATCACCTTCGCCTGCGGTTTCTTCCTGCACTGGCTGATCCCGGCGATGCCGCTAGCGGCGTGCTTTGCGCTGGCGGCGATCATGGCGCCGACGGACCCGATCGCGGTGCAGTCGCTGGCCAACCGGGTGTCCCTGCCGAGTAGCTTGCTGCACCTGATCAGCGGCGAAAGCCTCATCAATGACGCCAGCGGGCTGATCGGATTCAAATACGGCATCGCCGCCGCGGTCACCGGGAGTTTCGTGGTCAGCCAAGCGGTGGGCGATTTCTTCTTCGTCAGCCTGATTGGTGCGCTGGTCGGGGCGGTGCTGATGCTGGTCATCAACGTGCTGCGGCTGTGGTTGCTGCAACAGGGGATCAATGACGTGATTTTGCACACGGTGCTGCAGCTCGTCACCCCGTTTCTGATTTATCTGTTGGTGGACGAAGTGATCGGCGCAAGTGGCGTCATTGCGGTGGTCGTGGCCGGGCTGGTCAACAACTCAGGCGGTAACCGCTACATTTCGGCCCTGCCCGAGTTGCGCATCGTGTCCGAGCGCACGTGGGACATCGTGGTGTACACGCTGAACGGGCTGATTTTTCTGATCCTCGGCATCGAACTGCCAGTGGCGATGCGCATGGCGATTCAAAGCCGGGAGGTCAACACGGGGCGCGCGCTGCTGGATGTGCTGTTGGTTTACCTGGTGATGCTTGCACTGCGCACGCTGTGGACTTACGGCTACATGCTGTTTGGCGCCTTGCGCAGCCACACCAAGCGCCCGCACTTCGGGGTCGCGCTGCTGTCTGGGCTTTCGGGGGTGCGCGGGGCCATTACGCTGATCGGGGTGCTGGCCGTACCGCTGACCTTGGCGGACGGCACGCCGTTTCCTGAGCGCAACCTGATGCTGTTCATCGCGGCCGGGTTCGTCGTGCTGAGCCTGGTCGCGGCGGTGGTGGTACTCCCGTTGGTGACCAAGAGCCGCACCCCACTGCGGGTGCGCGGCTCGGCACTGTCGGTGGACGACACCGCGGCTGCGGCAGAAGCAGCCCGGGAGGTCCGCCGCATCACGCCCGCCCAAGCACAGCGTTTCCTGTACCAGATGGCGGTGCGCCGGCTGGAAAGTGAGCGCCGGGAGCAGAATCAAAAGCCGGTGCTGGATCTGATCACGGAATACCAGGATCTGATTCGCCGGCTGGACCGGCAGGCCGACAATCACACCACGCTGCCGCCGATGGTGCAAGAGGAGATCGAGTTGCGCCTGGTCGGCGTGCGCGGGGAGCTCGCGCGGCTGGCCACACTGCATGAGGACACGGAAATCAGCGAGAAGGTTTATCGCCGCAGTCGCCGTCAGCTGCTGGGCAAGGAACGTGACTTGACCGAGATGGCGCAGCAAAAGGGCCGCCCGACCCTGCATATGCTCCTCGACAAGGTGCAGCTGCGGGTGCGGCATCTGACCCTCAGCCTCGCCAGTGAGCGTGAGCGCAAGGCCGGCCGCTACCAAGAGCAGCTGTACGCCGAAAAGGAGCTGGCCAAGGCCGGCCTCAAGGCGATCAGCGCGTACCTGAAGGACCCGGCGCACCACAAGGACCAGGCCAACCGACAGGTCATCTACGCGCTCATCGTCCAGTACCGCAACCGTATCGCCAGTGTCAAGGCTCTGACCACACACAAGAGTGTACAGTACGAGCGGGAGAGCCAGCGGCTGCGGGCCATCGCGCTGGCGGCCGAGCGCGCAGCGATCCACGACCTACTGGAGCAGGGTTACATCGGCACCAGTCTGGCCCAAAAGCTGAACCAAACCGTCAACTACACCGAAAATGCCGCGGATCTGACCGAACTGGAAGAGCTTTAGCCAGCCACGCATTCTGAGCAGTCTCTCATGAGGCTGCTTTTTTGGTGGCGAAAAAAGGAAGGGTCAACTTGAACCGGGCCCCGCGCAACCAATTTCGTTGTCATCAAACTGTTACGGAATTCTTGGGGACGTTCAGTTGCATTTTGGTCGCGAGGACGTATAATAAGCGGAGCACACTAAACTTTGAGTTTAGTTTAACGAAACCGAGTAGCGGGGGTGGCCGATGGACATTGGGCAGAAAATCAAAGACTTGCGCATTCAAAAGAATCTGACGCAAGAAGAACTGGGTGAGCGCACCGACCTGACGAAGGGATACATCTCGCAGCTGGAACATAATCAGAGTTCCCCGTCGATGGAGACTTTTTTTGACCTCCTGAACGTGCTGGGGCAGACCCCAGCACAGTTTTTCACGACGGAAACACCGGCGCAGATCGTGTACAAAAAAGAAGATCAAGTCGAGTACCTGGACGCCGAGCGGGGGTTCAACCTGCGCTGGTTAGTGCCGGAAAGCAACGAAAACGAGATGGAGCCGGTGCGCATCACGCTGGCAGAAGGCGGCACGTTCAAGACGTTCGAGCCATCGCCGGCTGAGACGTTCATCTACGTGGTGAGCGGGCGCGTCACGCTGCTTCTAGGCGACAGCAAGCACACGGCCAAGCGCGGGGAAACCATCTACTTTCACGCCACCCAGCAGCACCGCATCATCAACGCCGCCAAAGGCAAAAGCGAAATTTTGCTGGTGGCAACCGCCTCTTATCTGTAAACCAATCATCAAGGAGTGGGGACAATGAGTCAGACCATCATCGAACTGAAGCACGTGAACAAAACATATGGCGACACGGTCGTCTTAAAAGACATCAACATCGAGATCGAGCAGGGGAAGTTCTACACGCTGCTGGGTCCGAGTGGGAGTGGGAAAACCACGATCCTGCGCGCCATCAACGGCTTTTTGGATGTGACCTCTGGGGACGTCCTGTTCTCCGGCAAGCGGGTCAACGACATTCCGGCCAACGAGCGCAAGGTGAACACGGTGTTCCAAGATTACGCGCTGTTCCCGCACATGAACGTGTTCGAAAACGTCGCGTACGGGCTGCGCATTCAGAAACAGGCCAAAAAGGACATCAAGGCGCGCGTGCTGTCCGCGTTGAAAATGGTGCGCCTGGAAGGCTACGAAGACCGCGAAATTGCGGAGTTATCCGGCGGCCAGCAGCAGCGTGTCGCCATTGCCCGCGCCATCGTGCTGGAGCCCGCCGTGCTGCTTTTGGACGAGCCGCTGTCCGCATTGGATGCGAAGCTGCGCAAGGACATGCAGTACGAACTGCGCGAACTGCAGCAGCGCCTGGGCATCACCTTCCTGTTCGTCACCCATGACCAGGAAGAGGCGCTGGCGCTGTCCGATGAGATCTTCGTCATGAACGATGGCGAGGTGCAGCAAAGCGGCACCCCGGTGGACATCTACGACGAGCCGATCAACCATTTTGTGGCGGACTTCATCGGCGAGTCCAACATCGTGTCCGGCTACATGATCGAGGACTACCTGGTGGAATTCAACGGTAAGCAGTTCGAATGTGCTGATGCCGGGATGCGCCCGCACGAACAAGTCGAAGTCGTGCTACGGCCGGAAGACCTGGATCTGACCTCGGTGGACCAGGGCAAGGTGACCGTGACGGTGGACACGCAACTGTTCCGCGGGGATTACTACGAAATCGTGGCTTACGATGGGGCCAAGAACGAGTGGCTGATCCATTCCACCAACCCGGCCAAGGATGGTGATACGGTGGGGCTGACTTTCGACCCCGAGGACATTCACGTCATGCGGTTGAACGAGTCCGAAGAAGACTTTGACGCCCGCTTGGAGCGCTACGAAGGCGAATAGGAGGGGACGAGTTGAAGAAAAACACCACCAATCTGGCCTTTTATGTGCCGTATGGCTTGTGGCTGGGGCTCTTCGTTATCGCCCCGGTTCTGCTGATCATCTACCAAAGCTTCTTTGACATCGCTGGCCACTTCACGCTGGGGAACTACGCGACCTACTTTGAGTCCGGCACGTACATTTTGATGACGCTCAACTCGGTGGTTTACGCGTTCATCATCACGGCGCTGACGCTGTTGATCTCCTACCCGGCGGCCTACCTGCTGCACTACACCAAGCACAAGCAGCTGTGGCTGCTGCTGATCATCTTGCCGACCTGGATCAACCTGCTGCTGAAGGCCTACGCCTTCATCGGGATCTTCAGCCAGGACGGCGGCATCAACAGCTTCCTGGGCATGATGGGGATCGGCCCCAAGCAGTTTCTGTTCACGGACTTCTCGTTCATCTTCGTGGCCAGCTACATCGAAATTCCGTTCATGATCCTGCCGATTTTTAACGCGATCGAGGAGCTCAACGAAGGCTTTGTCAACGCCAGCCGTGACCTGGGGGCCAAGAGCTGGCAGACCTTCACCAAGGTGATCCTGCCGCTGACCATGAGCGGGGTCAAAGCCGGCGTGCAGGCCGTCTTCATTCCGAGTCTCAGCTTGTTCATGCTGACGCGCCTGATCGGTGGGAACCGTGTGATCACGCTGGGGACGGCGATCGAGGAACACTTCCTGGTCACGATGAACTGGGGAATGGGCTCGACCATCGGCGTGGTGCTGATCCTCGCGATGTTCCTCATCATGTTCCTGACCGGCGAACGCAAGCGAAAGGGGGGCCGGGCCTCATGAAAAAGTGGAAATGGTCGAACCTGTACCTGATCGCCGTCTTCATCATGCTCTACGTGCCGATTTTCTACCTCATCGCCTACTCGTTCTCTAAAGGAGATTCGATGAGCAACTTCCACGGCTTCACCTGGGCACACTACCAGGAGCTGTTCGCGGACACGCGCATGATCCAGATCGTGATCGACACGCTGTTGCTGGCGCTGCTGTCCAGCCTGATCGCCACCATCATCGGTACGCTGGGGGCGCTTGCGATTCAGCGTACCAGCCGGCCGGTGCTCAAGAACACCGTCTTGAGCCTGAACAACATCCTGATGGTGTCGCCTGACGTCATCATCGGGGCAAGCTTCCTGATTTTCTTCACCGCACTGCACGTTCCGCTGGGCTTTATGTCCGTGCTAATGAGCCACATCGCCTTTTCGATCCCGATCGTGGTGCTGATGGTGCTGCCGAAGCTGCAGGAAATGCGCCAGTCCATGCTGGACGCGGCGCGCGATCTCGGTTCCACCACGGGGCAGGTGCTCTCGCGCATCATCGTCCCGTTCATCACCCCGGGTATTCTCAGTGGGTTCTTCATGGCCTTCACGTACTCCCTGGATGATTTTGCCGTGACCTTCTTCGTCACCGGCAATGGTTTTCAGACCCTGGCTGTCGAAATCTACGCCCGCGCGCGCCAAGGGATCAGCCTTGAAATCAACGCACTGTCCGGTGTGATGTTCATCTTCGCGCTGCTGCTGGTCATCGGGTACTACTTCATTCAGCAAGGCGCTCAGAGCCGTAAGAGCCGCAAGAAGGGAGGCGCGCTGCGATGAAAAAACTCATCAGTATGATCATTGCGATCCTCGCCGTTGTCACCGGCCTCGGCCTGTGGTCCACCCACCTGCAAAAGTCGCAAGGGGCCACCGGCGATAACACGCTGAACTTTGCCAACTGGGGCGACTACATCGACCCCGCGCTGATCAAGAAGTTCGAGCAGCAAAGCGGCTATCACGTGAACCAGGAGACCTTTGATTCCAACGAGGCGATGTACACCAAGATCGAGCAGGGCGGCACCGCCTACGACTTGACTGTGCCAAGTGAGTACATGGTTGAGAAGATGATCAAGAGCAAGATGTTGATCCCGCTGGATAAAAGCAAGCTGACCGGGCTCAATCACTTCGGGAGCCTCTACATGAACCGTTCCTTTGACCCCGGTAACAAGTACTCCATTCCGTATTTCTGGGGGACACTGGGGATCATCTATAACGATGAGTACGTAAAGGCGTCCGAGATTCAACACTGGGATGACTTATGGAACCCGAAGTGGCGCGGCGATATCATGCTGATCGACTCGGCGCGCGACATCCTCGGCTTTTCGCTGGTGTCCATGGGCAAGTCGATGAACACCACCAACCCCACCACCCTGCAGTTGGCTAAGGCCAAGCTCGACCAGCTGTCGCCGAACGTTAAGGCGGTCGTCGCCGATGAGATCAAGATGTACATGGCGGAAGGCGAGGCGCCGCTGGCCGTTGACTGGTCCGGCGAGGCGGCCGACATGATGGCCAACAACTCACACCTGCACTACGTGGTCCCGAGCGAAGGCTCCAACCTCTGGTTCGACAACCTCGTGATCCCGAAGACTGCCAAGCACTTCAAGGCGATCTACGTCTTCCTGAACTTCATGAACGACCCGAAGAACGCGGCGCAAAACGCCGAGTACGTCGGCTACTCGACCCCGAACGATGCCGCGCTGCATCGGCTGCCAAAGGCGGTCCAAAACGACAAGCAGTTCTACCCGGATCAAAGTGTCATCGAGAAGTCTGAGGTTTACGAGGACCTAGCGCCGAAAATTGTCGGGATGTACAATGACTTGTTCCTGGAATTTAAGATGTTCAGAAAATAACCGTTTTGGACGACAATAGCTCACCGTACTGGCAGATAATGCCGGTGCGGTGGGCTTTTTTGTGGAAGTTTGTCAACTGGTGTTGTCTGGTGTTAGCCCAAAAATGCGCACAACCTTGGGAAAGCGTCAGCCCCACCACGACCAAGCGTGCTAAAATAGGCGCAACGACCGCCATTTCGCCCGAAGGCTACACTTTAGCGGCGCATTCGGCGTATAATGAAAACAATCTAAATTTTTGCGGAGGTTATTATGGCAGAATCCACGCATTTCTATCAGACGTTCCAACCCGCGCACTATGACTTGTTCTTGGACATCGACCGCGGCAACAAGCTGATCACGGGTCAGACCACGATCACGGGGCACGCCACCACGGCGACGATCGCCTTGCACCAGAAGTACCTGAAGGTGACCGCGGTCACGGCTGGCGACGACCCAGTGCCGTTCACGCTAGACGATGCGGCCGAGGCCGTGCGGCTGACCTTGCCGCAGGCGGGTGATGTGACGGTGACACTGACCTACACGGCGCCGTTGACCGACACGATGATGGGCATTTACCCGTCCTACTACAAGCTGAACGGCGAGCGCAAGCAGATCATCGGCACGCAGTTTGAAACGACGGCGGCGCGCCAGGCGTTCCCCGGTGTCGATGAGCCCGAGGCCAAGGCAACGTTCAGCCTCGCGCTGAAGTTCGACGAGCAGCCAGGCGAAACAGTGCTGGCCAACATGCCAGAGCTGCGCGTTGAAGACGGTGTCCACTACTTTGACACGACGGTGAAAATGTCCACGTACCTTGTGGCCTTTGCCTTCGGGGACCTGCAAAGCAAGCTGACCACCACCGCGTCCGGGGTGCAGGTCGGCGTGTTTGCCACCAAGGCCCACCAGGCCAAGGAACTGGACTTCGCGCTCGATATCGCCAAGCGCTCGATCGAGTTTTACGAAGACTTCTACCAGACGCCGTACCCGCTGCCGCACTCCTGGCAGTTGGCGCTGCCAGACTTCTCGGCCGGCGCGATGGAAAACTGGGGCCTGGTGACCTACCGCGAGGTGTACCTCACGCTTGACCCCGACAACACGGCGCTTGAGCTGAAGCAGCGCGTGGCCACGGTGATCGCCCATGAGTTGGCCCACCAGTGGTTCGGCGACTTAGTGACGATGAAGTGGTGGGACGACCTGTGGCTGAATGAAAGCTTCGCCAACATGATGGAGTACGTGGCGATCGACGCCATCGAGCCGGATTGGCACATCTGGGAGAGCTTCCAAACGGGCGATGTCCCCGCTGCGCTGCAACGCGATGCCACTGATGGCGTGCAGTCCGTGCACGTGCAGGTGGAAGACCCGGCCGAGATCGATGCGCTGTTCGATGGTGCGATCGTTTACGCCAAAGGGGCCCGGATGCTGGTCATGGTGCGTGCCCTGCTGGGCGATGACGCCTTGCGCAAGGGGCTCAAAGCTTACTTTGAGGCGCATCAGTACGGCAACGCCACCGGCGCCGACCTGTGGGCCGCGCTGGGCGCTGCCTCGGGCTTGGATGTCGGCGCCATCATGACGTCTTGGCTCGAGCAGCCGGGCTACCCGGTCGTGACCGCACAAGTGCAGGCGGGCCACCTCGTGCTCACGCAGGCGCAGTTCTTCATCGGGGCAGGGGTCAATGCGGACCGCGTTTGGCAGATTCCGCTGAACGCCAACTTTGCCGCCCCGACCCTCATGACCGCGGCCACCCTCGACCTTGGCGATTACACCGCCCTGCGGCAGGCTGCCGGCAAGCCGCTGCGGCTGAATGTGGGCAATAATTCCCACTTCATCGTGGCCTACGATGAAACGCTGAGCCAGGATCTGCTGGCGCAGGTCGCCACACTTGACGCCATCGACCAGCTGCAGTTGCTACAAGACGCGCGACTGTTGGCCGAAGGGGGCAAGCAGTCCTACGCCGCCGTGGTGCCGCTACTTAAGCAGTTCGCCGACACCCGGGCTAACGTGGTGTACGCCGCGCTGTACCAAGCGGCCGTCAACCTCAAGAAGTTTGCCCAACCCAAGACCCCGGCAGAGGCGCAACTCAAGCAGCTGTTTGACCAGTTGAGCGCCGCGCAGGTGGCCCGGCTGGGCTGGCAGTCTCAGGCAGGGGAAAGCAACGATGATTTGCTGATCCGGCCATACGCACTGGCGGCCGCGGTTTATGCGGAAAACCCAGCGGAGCAGGCCGCGGCCCATGCCATCACGGCCGCGGTGGCGGATTACGCCGAGCTGCCGGCTGACACGCGCGCTTATTTGCTCATCAACGAGGTCAAGCACTACGGTAGCGTCGCGCTGTTCGATCAGTTGCTGGCGGCCTACGAGGCGACATCCGACCCGAGCTACAAGGAAGACTTGGCGGCGGCGTTGACCAACACGCCGGACCCGGCACTGATCGCGCGGATCGTGACGGCGTTCGAGGACGCCACGATCATCAAGCCGCAGGACCTGCGGAGTTGGTTCCGCGGCGTGCTGGCCAACCCGCAGGGGCAACAGGCGGCCTGGGATTGGCTGCGCACCGAATGGGGCTGGTTAGAGCAAACCGTCGGCGGGGACATGGAGTTCCCGACCTACATCACGGTTGTGGCCCGAATCTTCGAGACGCCGGAACGCCTGGCCGAGTTTAAGGCTTTCTTCGAGCCAAAGCTCAAGGACCAGGCGGTGACCCGTGAAATCATTATGGACACGAAGGTAATCGAAGGCCGCGTTGCTCTGATCGCGGCTGACCAGGCCGCGGTCACTGCGGCGGTCGCGAACGCCTTATAAGCACCTGAAAGAGCCGGCCGCTTGCGACCGGTTTTTTGGTGCGCTAGGGTGTGTTTTAAAAAGTTCTCATAGCACGCGTTCCGCCGCCACCCACCGGAGCTGGAAGTGTCACTGGCTGGACCGGGGTCCGGGATTTTAAAACACATGCTAGCCTAAAAAGGGCCCTGATTCTGTCTCATTGCTTGGGCACAATTGAAATCAAGTGCCAAAGCTGGCACACTGAGAGTAAAGGAGCGTGAAAACATGGCAGAGATTCAACTATCTGACGCATTGGTGGCGCGGCTGCGCGAGCGCGGGCTGGCCGACCGCGAGCTGCTCTTGATCACCGACGATGGCGGTGGCAAGTACTCCCTGCAGGGCGGCGCTTGTAGCATTGGCACCAAGTTCACCTTGATCGTGCTGGACGCCCCCGATCCCGATTATCCGGTGACCCTGCGCAACGATGCAGGGCTGCACCTGCACACCTCGGACTACGATCTGATCTTCCTCGGTCCGGGGCTTGCGATGGACTACGCCAACGGGGCCATCAGCCTTAAGGACAACGCCCACGCGTTGGACGCAAGCGTTCGGATCGCCACGGGCCAAGAAGTGTTGGCGGCGTTTGAGCGGGGCATCCTGCTGGAAGGCGCAACCTGTTAAAGTCAAAAAAGCTGCCTCGCGAGCCTTGCGTGGCAGCTTTTTAATTCGGTTGGTCTGGCAAGGCGATGGTCTTGGTGAAGTGCCGGTCGTTGACGTTGGTGTCTTGCATCTGGCTGTCAACGTAGGCCTTGAGGCTTGGCACCGTGGCGCAGACCTGGTAACCGCGGCTGGCGTGCAGCTTGGCCAGTTCGGCCTGCGTCGGTGAGTCCGCGCCGGCGAGGTAGCGCCAGTTCAGGTCATCGAGCAGCTTGACGGCCGCCTTGAGGTCCGCGTCACTGACCCCGGGCTGCGCGCTCAGCATGCGGGCCGCCATCATGCCACCGTGGCCGGCAAACAGCGACTTGAGGTAGGTCTGATAGTGCGTCAGGTCCTTGTTCTGGCGCTCTTTGGCCGTGAGCACCGGCGTCAGGTCGGTGGTGGCCATGCGGTAGGTCAGCTTGGTCGGCGTGACCGTCACCTTACCGTAGCTGCCGGGCGACACGGCGAAGCTACCGGAGGTCACCTCGGTGGTGGGGCACTGGTTGTCTGGGTCGTTCATCACGTCTTGGGCGTGAATGTGGCCTGAAAACAGCACCGGGACCTGATAGTCAGTCAGCACCTGCCGCAACTTATCGGCGTTGCTCAACACGAAACCGGTGCTGATCATTTGGCTGTGCGAGTACAGAGTGTGGTGCATGAACACCAGGCTGGTGCGCCCGGCCTGTTTGGCGGCCTGCAGGCGCGCGCGCAGCCACTTAAGCGTTGTCGGGGTCAAAACGCCACCGGTGTTGGGGTTGCTGGAACTGGCCTGGATCGGATAGATGCAACTGTCCAGCAGGATGAGCTGGTACTGGTTGTTCAGGTCAACGGTGTAAGACAGCGAATCGGTGTCTTCACTAGTGGCGTGCATGTAGCCGTCAGGGAAAACGCGCTGCCAGTCCGTCGGGCCGATCTGCGCCACCTTCAGCTGATTTTGGCCTTTGAACGCGCGGGCCCAGCCGTCATAGATGTCGTGGTTGCCCGGCACCACCAGCACGCGAATACCGGCTTTTTGCAGCGGCCTGAGGCGTTTGGCCAGGCCCTTGGCAGAAGCCAGCGCACCGTTAAAGGTGATGTCGCCGGTGATCACCACCGCGGTGGGCTTGGCCTTGAGTGCGGCGTGCACGAACGCGCGGATCGCGACCGGCTGGTAGTCCAGGTCCTTGCCGGCTGTGCTTTGCTTGATGGCGGTGAAGGCCTGCTTCTGATCGTGAAGGGCCGGGTCAATGAAGTGCGTGTCGGACAGCACCCAAAAATCAGTCTTGTCGGCCTGGGTGAGCTGATGCACGGGGGCGTGTGGGGCAGCCTGGCTGAGGCCCCAGGCCGTGGCGGTCAAAACCAGCAGCGCCGCCGTGAGTTTTAGCATGAATTTCATCCGTTCACCTCGAACACTTGAATTGGCTTGAGGACAAGTCTGCCCGCATTATACGCCACGGTGCGACCGGCGGCGAGGGTTATTTGGCCGCGCCGTGCACCAGGCGGCGGAACAGCAGGAAGATAATGCCCCCAAACACGATCAAGAGCACGAACGCCCAAAACGAGCCGGCCGCGACGGCCTGCGCGTGAGTCCAACCGGGTTCGTGGCGCATCCCCATCATCAGCGCCAAAACCGTGGTGCCGATCGCCCCGGCGACCTGCTGGCCGGTGTTGTATAGCGCGTTGGCATCGTTTTGCAGGGACTGGTCTAGATGCTTGAGGCCAAAGGCAACCGAATTACCAAAGGCCATGGAGCGGCCCATCGCAAAGATGAGGTAGGCGATCGTCACGCCGAGGACGCCCATGCGCGCGCCAAAGACGGCCATTGCCAGCAGGCCCAGCGTGAACAGCGCATCGCCAAGGTACAGGGGGAGCTTGCCCCCGAAGCGATCGAGCAGCCACCCGTAGACGGGCTGGCCGGCACCGTTGAGGACACTGCCTGGCAACAGCACCAGCCCGCCGATCAGCGAGCTGGCCGCGAACACGTCCTGCACGTAGTTGGGCAGCAGGAAGTTGATGCCGACATTGGCGAACTGAAGTAGCACGTAAGGCAAGAAGCTGTAAAGAAAGGCCGGGGCCTTGAACACCGCCAGGGAAAACAGCGCGCGTGTGGCATGACGCGAGGCGCGGATGAATCCCCACAGCGTGGCAGCCCCGAGCCCAAACAGCACCGTCGCCTGAAGCCATTGGCCGCTGCCCAGCGCGTTAAGACCGGTAATCAGAGTGATGAGGCTGACACTGAGCATGGCAAACCGGCCCCAGTCAAAGGCGTACTGGCCGGTTGGGGTGTACTGTTGGATGCGGCGGTGGCCCAGCGCCAGCAGCACCAGTGCCACCGGCAACGTGCCCCAAAACAGCCAGCGCCAGTCCGCAAACGCGACGACTGCGCCGCCAAATGTCGGCCCCAGCGCAGGGGCGATCAGAATGATCAAGTTGGCCATGCCGATGTAGGCGCCAAGCTTCGCCCGCGGCACGACGTCCAAGATAATATTGACCATCAATGGCGTGCACAGCCCGACGCAGCCCGCCTGAATCAGCCGGCCGAGCAGCAGCACCCAGAAGGTGGGCGCGAGGCCGCAGACCACGTCGCCGGTGATGAAAAGTAGGGCGGCTGCGGTGAACAGGGCGCGATTGGTGGAGCGGCGTTTCATGTAGGCCGAGGTCAGCATCACCAGTGCGGTCGTCAGGAGGTAGCCGGCCGTGACCCACTGCACGGTGCTGAGGGTGACATGAAACTCGCGCATCAAGGCGGGAAAGGTGACATTCATCGCCGTTTCCGTCAGCACGCCCATGAACGACATCAAGGCCACGATCGCGACCACTAGCATCGGGTTGGTCTGGTTCTTTGCTTGCATTGGGCACCGTCCTTTTTCTGAAAACGTAATGCTTCCATCTTGTCGCCATCCGGGCGAAATGTCAACTTTGGTCGCGTTGGCGTATACTGAGGTGTTGTGAGAAAAAAGATAAAGGAGTCGCTAATGATCACCCAAACCGCTCGCTTGACCCTCCGTCCGCTGACCGAGGCTGACCTGCCGGCCCTGTGCCGCACGCTGACCGACCCACTCGCCATGTACGCCTACGCGCACGCCTTCAGTGACGCGGAGTGTGTGGCCTGGCTGACCAAAATGCTGACGTGTTATCAAACCGATGGCTTCGGGCTGTGGGCGGTGATCCGCCAAAGTGACGGTCAGTTCCTCGGCCAGTGCGGTCTGACACGGCAAAACTTTAACGACACAGCGGTGGTCGAAATTGGCTACTTGCTGGAGCGCCGCTTCTGGCATCAGGGCTACGCCATTGAGGCCGCGCGCGGCGTCAAAGCCTACGCGTTCGATCAGCTGCAGGTGCCGCGCGTCTGGTAGATCATTCGCGACACGAACCTCGCGTCGATGAACGTGGCGATCCGCAATGGCATGCTGGTGCGCGGGCGCATGGTAAAGCACTATTACGGGATCGATATGCCACACCTCGGGTTTGCGGTGGACCGGCCTGCAGCGCAATGAGTCTTGGTGTATACTGTGTAAGCACTTACGATTTTTGAGGAGGAACTCTAGTCATGGATTTAATCGTCGTTCGCCACAGTATTAGCGTCGCCAACCACCAGGACCTCATCTCAGGCGCGGATTCCGACGTGCCGCTGTCAGCAGAAGGCGTGGCTTACGCCCAGAAGGTGCGCGCCGCGTACGACTGGGACCGCTTCGATGCCGTTTACGCCAGCCCCTTGCAGCGCGCGCAGAAGACGGCGCAGATCCTGACCGCTGACCGCCCAGACATTCAGCTCGATGCGCGGATCGAGGAGATGCACTTCGGGGAGTGGGAAGGCCTGTCCGCGGACCCGATTCGCACGGTTCACCCCGATGCCTTCGACTACATGGGGATGTTTAACGAAAACTATGCCAAGTACGCGCCAGGCGCTGAGTCTTATGCCAGCGTGATCGCGCGCACCGCCGCGTTTTTGGCGGATGTCGAGCAGGCGCACCCGAGCGATGCGGTGCTCGTGGTGTGCCACGGCATGACCATCCGGGCACTGATGGCAGCCGTCTTGCACGCGCCGGTGTTCAGTTTCGGGACGGTCCACAACGTGACGCTGAACCAGGTGCACTTGGACGAAAACGACGGCTTCCGGCCGCGGCTTGAAAGTTACGACCAGGCGCTGGTTTGATTCACCGGCGGAACAAGTCGCGATGAGCGCGACACGCAAAAAGGGCCCGAGAAATAATGAGCGGGCCAAGAATGCGTCGTGACGATCCCGGAATAGGAGGAGTCAAAATGCAATGCCCTGCCTGTATAAGACGGCGCCCCTGACAAACCAGCACTTAGGTTTGTCAGGGGCGCCATTTGATAAGCTGGGCGTAACCGCGTTTTGGCTTAGCTTTTTCGTGTGTGTTAGTTGAAGTGAAGAAGGGTGTACCAGTGGTCGCCGACATTGGCGTAAGCGCTGGGGTCAAAATGGTTCAAGGCGACGCCGGCGAAGGCAAGCACAGCGCCGAAGACGATCAGTCCGAGGGCGAGCGGGAGGAGGCGACGTGGTTTCATGCGAACACCGCCTTTGGCCGCTGCCATTGTGTGGCCACCCAGCGGAAAAGCAGCGCGTGCCCACGCCAGCACAGGCGCGTCAGCTGCCAGGTCGCCCAGCCGATGAGCAGTCCCGCCCCCAGTAGTAGCAAGCCGGCGCCGAGCTGAGTGAGGCCGTAGTCGAATGTGCCGATGAGCGCAAAGGGGCTGACCACAACGGCCAGGCCACCCCCAAGGGTGAAGCCAGACGCCAGACACGCCCCAATCAGTGGGCCGCACCACAGGATCAGATCCAGGCTGGCGACCACGCACAGCGCCGCCACCGCAAGAGCCCCCCACAGTGGGGCGCCCAAGATGAGCAGCAGCCACAGGAGGAGCCGCGGATGCGCCGGCTGGCTTGGTGTTTCGGGTACCGACTGCGCGGCAGCAAAGACCAGGTCATTGGGGTCACCCACCTGCGCGACCGCGTCAGCTTCCGTGCTGCCATCCTCTATCAGGTCCTGGATCATCTCATCGTAGTAGGCGACGAGCCGCTTAGCCTCACCGGCGGGCACGTGACCCCGCAAGCCAGTGCCAAGCCGCATTAGAAAAGTTTCTCGAGTCATTTTTGGGCCTCCTGGTCAGGCAGCATTTGGGCTGCCGCTTGTATCTGTTCCACAACGGTTTCGACCTGTGGCCACTCCGCCACAAAGTCCTGAATGCTTTTGCGCCCGAGCGACGTCAGGTGGTAGTACTTGCGCGCGCGCCCTTGGTGCAACCGGGTGAACGTGGTCACGCGGCCATCGCTTTCCAGCCGGCGCAACAGCGGGTACAGCGTAGACAACGTGACCCCAAGCGCCGGTGGGCAGTCCTTGATCACTTGGTAGCCATACGAATCGGCCGGCGCCAGCGCGGCAAGGACGCTGTATTCGAGCAGGCCTTTTTTGAGCTGACTGTCCATCAAAGCGCCCCCTTTTTGCATAGTATACAATACACACTATCAACCGCCCTCGGTCTTAGGGCCGAAATCGGTCGCCTCGGACTTGGGACGGATGCACGCACCACCTTGCATCGGGATAATGGCACTATGAGAAAGAAGGACAACCGAATGCAACTGAAAATGATGCGGGGGCTGCTGGTCGCCGCCCTGGGCCTGACCCTGGGGCTGGCAGGCTGTGCGCCCACCGCCGCCGAGCAATCCGCCGGCACGACCACAAGCACAAGTCGCGCGGCGGCCAAAACCCCGCAGGATTATCTCGACCACGTGAAAGAAGCTGGCCTGACCGTCAACGCGGCGACCGCCATCGATGTCGGCACGCTGCCGAATGGCGTGACCGCCACCAGCGGGGTCCGCTTCACCAGCGACAGCGGTGTGACCTTGCAGCTGCTTGTGTTCAAGTCGAATGACCTGGCACAACAGGCCCGTGCGATTTACGCCACACAGGGGCAGCGCGTCTATGCGGACCGAGGGCTACTTTTGACCGCGGAGCGCGGTTTGGCCAAGGACTGGTTTGAGAAGTATCGCGTGCGGATCTTCCGCCAATCGTAATGAAAAACGGGTTGCGGCCCGTTTTTTGCGTGCAACGGGAGCCGGATCGTCGAGCTACGTGTCGCATGAGGGGGCGGTCTTAGCCCAACCATCATAACCGCGCCACTTCGCTCCGTCGTACAAAAAAACCGCGCCTCCAGCGAGACGCGGTCATGATTGGGTAGATAGGGATCGAACCTATGATTATGGATTCAGAGTCCACTGCGTTACCACTTCGCTACTACCCAATAACTTAAGCACGAGTAATAGTTTAGGAAAAAACCAGGCGAATGTCAACCGGAAACCGCCAAAAAACGGAAAGAAATTCAAAAACGAAGCCAACAAGATATCGGCGTTGACCCGCCTCTTAATTAAGAACTAGGTTTAAATTAATCGTGAGTTCCTGAGTAATAGCGTGAGCATAAATGACAGCATGATAACTAAATTGTGATAAACGAAACGACTGAGGACATCAGACTAACACTAAGTTGCGGAGAGCCACATTAAACTCTTTAAAGTACCACTTAGTAAATGAATCTAACGGAAATCAATATATAATGATTCTGTGTTCGTCACTCTAATTATGCCTTGATATGATTTTTATATATTAAGGGGGATGAGCATTGAAACAGTTTTGGAGTAATATATGTCGTTCGGTTCAAAATCGCACAGGAAAGATTTGGGGGTGGGCAAAGACCCCTGAAGGGTTGATTCTGGTGACATTACTATGTCCACCAATCGGGGCCTGGTTAATTATGCGTGATGAGCATTTTAATGATTGGTTCCGTTTTGCAATGGGAATTATAGTGGTTCTTGTGACTACAATACTTCTGTCACTGTGGTTGGGTAATACGGGACAAGGTCTTCAGGTTCAAAAACTGGAGGCAAAAAGTGAACAGTTAAAGGCACAGAAAGCGGATATCTCGAGTCAGTATTCTCAGATTAGTGATTCTTACGATCGCCTTAAAACTCAGCATGCTGCTTATCAAAAGAAAATGTCACCGTACGAGAAAACAGCTACGGCAGACGAGCAGGCAGTTCAGAAAGTTCAGACACTATTTGATGCATTACCAATGGTGACGGAACTTTCGGTTGAGCAAAAAGATCAGCTGTTGAATGCTCGCCAAAGTTATGACACTCTGACGGATAGTCAAAAAGTGCAACTGGATACAACGCGCTTAACTCAGTTGGAGCAGAAAATGCCAGAGATTGAAAAAGCAGCTGCGGATAAAGCCGCTGCAGACAAAGCTGCCGCCGAACAGGCCGCTGCGGCGGCTGCTGCTAAGGCAGAAGAAGAACGTAAAGGTTACGAAACCGGCACCACTTATGATCAGCTGGCTCGTACACCAGATTCTTACATCTTTAAGAAAGTGAAGTTTTCGGGTAAAGTGATTCAGATTATTGAGGGCGATGATTCCGTGCAGGCAAGGTTAGCAGTTGGTGGTAACTACGATCAAGTTATCTTGTGTGAATGGAAAGATACTGCCGTTTCATCGCGAGTATTAGAAGATGATCAAATCACCGTTTTTGGGACCTCAGCAGGATTACTGACTTACAAATCAACGATGGGTGGCAAAATTACAATTCCATCTGTCAGCGTTGACAAGATTGCACAATAATACTAGTAAAAAAGACAATTCAATTTTCCTTGTCAGAGGAGACTGAATTGTCTTTTTTGTTACAGAATGTGGATCTGATGGGCCTCGCAGTCGTCGATCATCGTTTGCGGCCAGACGCTGGCCTGTACCTCACCGACGTGGGCCTTGCCCAGGAGCAGCATGCACAGGCGTGATTGGCCGATACCGCCACCGATGGAATATGGGAGCTCGGCGTTCATGATCTGCTGGTGGAAAGGCAGGCGCAGGCGGTCCTCGGCGTGGGCCAGCTTCAGTTGGCGCGCCATAGCGGCCTCGTCCACGCGGATGCCCATGCTGGAGATCTCGAGTTTCGTGTTGAGCGGTTCGTACCAGAAGACAAGGTCGCCGTTCAGCGACCAGTCATCGTAGTCTGGCGCGCGGCCGTCGTGGCGCTCGCCGGACTTGAGCGGACCGCCGATCTGCATAATGAACACGGCGCCGTATTCCTGGGCGATCTTGTTTTCCCGCGTCATCGGGTCAAGGTCCGGCCAGCGGTCCTCAAGCTCCTGGGTGGTGACGAAGTGCAGCTCATCGGGCAGGTGGTGCACGGCGGTCGGGTACTTGTACCAGACTTCGTGTTCCATGTGCTTGATCACTTTGAAGATCTGCTGAACGGTGGCCTGAAGGGTCGCCATGGTGCGCTGGTCTTTGGTGATCACTTTTTCCCAATCCCACTGGTCAACGTAGATGGAGTGGAAGTTGTCGAGGTCCTCATCTTTGCGAATCGCGTTCATGTTGGTGTACAGACCTTCGCCGGGTTTGAAGCCGAAGCGGCCGAGCGCGGCCCGCTTCCACTTCGCGAGACTGTGGACGATCTCCATCGTTTCGCCGGGCATGTCGCTCATTGTGAAGGCCACAGGAGCCTCGGTGCCGTTCAGGTTATCGTTTAGTCCGGTGGCGCGGTCCACCATCATCGGGGCGGACACTCGGGAGAGGTTCAGTTGCTTGCCGAACTCATCTTGGAACGTTTCGCGGATGTAGCGAATCGCTTCTTGGGTCTGGCGGACGGACAGCTTTGGGTCGTAATCGGTGGGGTAAATGGTGTGCATAACAATGCCTCCTAAGATTAAGAATGATCCTGAGGCAAAATAAAACGTCCCTTGTCTCAGACAAGGGACGAAAAGGACTGTTTTCGCGGTACCACCCAAGTTGCCTGCAAGCAGGCCACCTCACAAGCGCACAAGCATGCGCTACCGGATGATAACGTCCCGGTTCACGTCGCCGCCTACTAGCCAAAGCGTTCAGCGCGAGACAACGCGAGTGTTATTCGGCGGCTCGGTGCCTCGCTGAGTTTCCACTCACCCCAGCTCACTGTCAGGTCGCACCGCTTACTCGTCTCGCATATCGTCGTTCGTTTTTTATTGTTGCGACTATACTAGCATGTTTTGACCGTTTGTCAAACCCTAAGTGAAAACTAATTGCTTGCGCACAATCAACTGATTCGCGATAATGTTGGGGATAGGGAGGTGGGCGCATGACACGCACCACACATTTTGAATCAACGGCCTTCGGGGCGCTATTGACCGCAGCGGCCGGTGGGCTGGACGCCTACTCGTACTTGGTGCACGGCGGCGTGTTTGCCGGCCTGCAAACGGGGAATCTGATCCTGTTAGGCGTGCAAGGCGGGCAAGGCCACTGGACGGCGATGAGCCGCTACCTGCTGGCGCTGGCCGCTTTTGCGGCGGGCACACTGATCGTGCGGCTGGTGCAGCGCCACCGCCGCTTCGTGCATCACCGCAACCACCGGCGGCGCGCCATCATCGGCTATGTGTTGCTCTTGCTGGGCGGCGTGTGGGCATTGGGGCCGCATGTCAGTGACCCACTGGCCGTGGCGGGGCTTTCCCTGGCTGCGGCGGCGCTGTTACAGGAGTTTCGCCAGCTAAACGGGGCGCCCTTCACGCCGCTCATGATGACTGGCAACCTGCGCACGCTGACGGAAAGCCTGCTGGATGGTTGGCTTTTCGGGGACCTGCCGGCCCGCACCCGAGCGGGCCGCACGGCCGTGATCATGCTGACTTTTGCTGTAGGGGCGGCGGGGGTGGCGGCGCTTGTGCAGTGGGACGCCCGGTTGGCGCTGGGGCTGCCGGCCAGCCTGCTACTGATCGCGGGGGTGGTGGGATGACGGAAAATACGTTGGCCACCCTCATTAACCTGATGCTTGCGCCGGGCACCCGCGACTGGGAGCGCGCGCAACTGAAGGCGGCAAAGCTTGCCATTGAGGCTGGCGCGCGCCCGGCGGCGGCCCTGGCTACCCTGGAAGCGGCGTTGCGCCCGCTGGCAGTGCGCGATAACCTGACGCCGGATGTCGCCGACTTCTACGATACGTTGAAGGGGGAGGCGGTGGCGCAGTTCGACCTCACGCCGTTTTACACCAGTGATCCAGCGCATCAGGCGCGCGCCATCTTTGCCGGGGGCTGTTTCTGGTGCATGGTGCACCCGTTCGACCAGCACCCCGGGATCGTGGCGGTGGTGTCCGGCTACACCGGCGGGACCACGGCCAATCCCACGTATGAGCAGGTGCAAGGGGGGAGCACCGGGCACGTTGAAGCGGTGGAGATCATCTACGACACGCGAGTGCTGGACTACCAGACGCTACTGACCACGTACTGGGGGTTGATCGATCCGTTCGATGCGCACGGCCAGTTCCAAGACCGTGGCGCGCGCTACCAGGCCAAGATCTTCTATCTGAATGCGGCCCAGCAGGCGGCGGCCACCGCGCTTGTGGCGCGGACCGCAGCGGCGAGTGCGCGACCGGTGGCGGTTGAAGTCGTCGCGGCGGGGCCATTTTGGCCGGCAGAAAACCGACACCAGGACTTCTACCGCAAGCAGCCGAAGCGCTACCGCGCGATCATGCGCGAGCGGGCGCAGTTGATGAAGTACGAGCAGTTGACGCAGCGCCTGAGTCGGTGACCATGTCCGTGCGACGGATTTGGTTCAGATCACTCCGAAAAAACCAGCAACCACGCCCATGTTTTTGCTGGTGGCGGTTGCTGGTTTGTCGCGGGGTTCAGTTCGTTGCCAGTGCCGATATCTGCGCGATCAACGCGTCGAACTCGGTGACTTGCTGCTGGTAGTCGCTGAAGTCTGCGCCGTGCTGCGCGTAATACTCCTCGGGTCCGCCGGCGATGAAGGGCCACTCGTAGTTGCGGATCGCCGCGTAGGTCGTGCGAAACGCTGAAAGTAGGTCGACCGGCACCGGGTCGCGCAGCTGCAGAGCGAGCTCAACGATGCGCATGTCGGTGTACGCCAGCTCGAACTGCACGGCGATGGCCCGGGCGAACGGCGAATGGTTTTGGATATGCAAGAAGTGGTGGTCAACGGTCCACTGCAGGTTGGCCAATGCTGGGGTGACATCAGGTGTCATTTCGGGCGCCTCCTTTGATGAGGACAGGGTGCGATTCACTTAACAATACCGTGATGATACGCCGCCTGCCGCCAAAAAGCGCGCAAGTTGACTCGAAGGTTGCCACTTGCCCCACGGCTTGAGGGTGTGCGACAATGCGGGCAAACCCACGAAAGGATGAGCGATATGACAGATATTCGCATCAAACCGACGGCCGAGATGACGGCCTATGAGCTGCTGGAGGTGATGCGCGCCCGCGTGGCCGTGTTTGTGGTCGAGCAGCGTTGCTTGTACCAGGAGGTGGACGGCAAGGACGCCGTGGCCGTGCATGTGATGCTGCGGCGCGCGGGCCAGCTAGTGGCGTATGCACGCATTGTACCGCATGACGATGGGGTGCACATGAGTTTTGGCCGGGTACTGGTGGTGCAATCGGCGCGCCACGAGCACCTTGCCACGGGCGTGGTGAAAGAAGCCCTACTGGCGCTTGCCGAACGCTACCCTGACATGCCGGTAAAAATTCAGGCGCAGCTGTACCTGCAAGCCTTCTATGAAGGCTTCGGCTTTTCCGCGATCAGCGATCCGTACCTCGAAGACGGCATTCCACATGTCGACATGGTGCTGACGGAACCCGCCTGATGCGTTAGAATAGAGGGTAAACTCTATGGAAATCAGGTGCAGACTTGGCCCAACTTTTGAACATTCACCACGGCTTCAACTTCCGCGACCTTGGCGGCTATCGTACGACAGACGGGCGCCAGGTGGCCCCTCACCGGCTGGTGCGGGCCAGCAAGCTCGACCAGCTGTCCGAGCGCGACCAAGCTTATCTGGCGGACTACGGCGTGCGCTGGGACGTTGACTTTCGCTCGCCGGAGGAACGGGACCTGGCGCCTGATCGCGTGCCAGCCGGGGCCACGTACCATTTTGACCCGGTGTTTCCGTACGACGAGACGCAGGTGACGACGTGGAAGGAGCAGCAGAAGGCCTTTGCGTTTGACGCGCAGGGCGGGTACAAGAACATGCTCCAGACGTACCAAGACATCATCACCAATCCGCAGTCCCAGACCGCGTACCGTCAGTTCTTTGACTTGCTGCTTCAAAACGAGACCGGTGCGCTGTTGTTCCACTGCTCGGCGGGCAAGGACCGCACGGGGATGGGGGCCGCGTTTGTGCTGGCCGCGCTGGATGTGCCGGAAGCCACGATTCGCACCGACTACATGACGACCAACCAGTACGTGGGGCCCGCGGTGGATGAGGTGCTGACCACGGCTAAGGCGGCCGGGGCCAACGCCAACACGCAGGAAAGCCTGCGCGACCTGTGGATTGCGCGCAGCGAGTATCTCGACACGGCGTTCGCCACGGTCACGCAGCGCTACGGCTCGATGCGGCGCTACCTCAGCCAGGCGCTGGACCTGACCGATACACAGGTGGCGCAGCTCAAGCAGCTGTATTTGCTTTGATGAAAGGAAGCGAGACCATGCTCACGATTCGCCCGGTCAGCACGATGCAAGACCGCAAGCAGGTGCTGGCGCTGTACGAAGGCGCGGCAGATTACTTTAAGCTGACCGACCAGAATTACCCCAGCCGCGCCACGGTGGAAGAAGACCGCACCGCGCGGCCGGCGGCATTGCCTGCTGACGCCAAGCATTTTGGCCTGATTCTGGCAGATGGCGACCCGATCGGCGTACTGGATTACCTGATCGGCTACCCTGATGCGACCAGCCTGTTCATCGGCCTGTTGTTGCTCCCGGTCGCCAATCGCCGACAGGGCTACGGTCGTCAGGTGGTCACACAGCTTTTGGCCGCGCACCCCGATGTCCAGCGCGTGCGCGTGGGCGTGGCGGATGCCAATGAGGCCGGCATGGCCTTCTGGCTGGCGCTTGGCTTCACCTTTGTGTCAGCCGGCCAGGCCAGCTTGGGAAACGGCCATGTGCTCGATGTGACGATCCTGGATTGGCACCGAGAATAAAAAATGGCACCGTCCGATTCGCGATTTGCGAACAGGACGGTGCCATTTTTAGTTCGACACACAAGGCGGGTCACGCTCATTGCCGCAGCTTCGGTGCCAGGAACCAGAGCATGAGGAAGTTGACCAAGAGCATACTGGCGGTGGCAAAGAACACGACGTTGTAGTCGAACAGCCCGGCCAGCGTGCCGCCGAGGAGCGACCCCAGCATGTTGCCCAGCGCCTGGAAGGACTGGTTCCAGGAGAAAATGGCGCTGGTGGCGCTGACCGGGGAGTATTTGGTCAGCAACGTTTGAATCGTGGGAAATAAGGCGCCGTCTGAGACGCCGACGAGAAGGCGCAGGGCACCGAGGGCCCAGACGCTGGTGACAAACCCCTGAGGGAGGTACACAAGCACCGCGAACAGGTAACCGGCGATCAGGATTTTGCCCGAGCCGTGCCGGTCGCCGTATGCCCCAAGCCGTGGGGCCGCGATGATGTTGGCGAGCCCCGGTAGAGCTGCGATGATGCCGGCGACAAAGGCGATGCGCCCGGCGCCGCCCATCAGCTCCTTGACGTATAGACTGATGATGGGCGCGATGGAGGTGTTCCCCAGCTGAACGAACAGGGTTGACAGCAGCAACAAGATGATAAGCTTAGGGTCAGGGAACTGGCTGAGCAGTCCGCGCAGCAGTCCTTTGCCGGCACTGGGGCGCTTGGGCAACGGCACGAAATGTTCGGTCACCATGGTCGCAGACAGAATGCCCGCGATGAACATCAGTCCGGCGGTGATGAAGAACGTCATGCGAATGGAGAACACCGAGGCCAGCGCACCACCGAGGATGGGCCCCATCAACATTCCGGATGTCGACCCGGTGACCAGCGTCCCGAGGGCTTTGCCCGCTTCCTTGCGCGGGGTCTGCGAGGCGATCAGGGCCTGGGCGTTGCTGATGAACCCGGAGAATAGGCCCTGCAAGGCGCGCAGGGCGATGAGTTGCCAAATGTTGGTGGCCAGGCCCATCAGGAACATGGCGGCCCCCATCCCGAAGCTCGCCCGAATCAGCATGATCTTGCGGCCTTTGCGGTCGGCCAACGCGCCCCACATGGGACTGACGATGGCCGTGACCAGAAACGTGGCCGCGTAAACCAGCCCGGAGTAAAAGGACACCTCCGCTTTGGTGAAATGCCCTAGCTGGCTGACGTACAGCGACATGAATGGCATTAACTCTGAAAAGGCCACCCCTGCCACGAAGGTGCAGCCCCACAGGACATACAGGTTACGGCGCCACAGGCCGGTATCTTCCGTCATCATTCATCCTTCTTTCCCACCACGACCTTTTAGTGTGCCGGAAAAATGTGAAGATTTTGTGACCGGGTCGTCTGATCAGCGGCGACCGAGCGTGATCATCCCTGATAGCATCAGGAAGCTGAGCACCGTGCCTTCCCGCACAGTCAGCGGCAGGTGCAGCGCCCACGCCAATCCGATCGCTAAGAGCACGCACCCGGCATCAACGCCGTAGCGGTACCGCTGAAAGCTGATGCGTGTGCGCGCTGCCATCAGCGAGCACCAGGTTTCAATGGGAAACTTGAGTAACGCATACTTGAGCACCCGGCCGGTGCCGAAGCCCCCCATAGCGGTCCCGAGCAGAAATAGTGCCAGCCGTGCCACGTACTGATGCGGTGCCAGCGGACTGAACACGACATAGGTGAAGAAGTTGATGCAGCTGCCGAACAGAAGCAGCGCCACGGTCATCAGCCCGTACTGGCGCCACGAGCGCGCAGGGTCCAAGGCGAGGCACGCGGCCATGAAGGTGAGGTTCAGTGCGGTGGTGAGGGTGCCGACCTGAATGCCGGTGGCGGTGCTGAGCGTGACGTTGAGCGCCGAGAAGCTGCTGACGCCGACCGCAGCGATGATGGTCAGGCTGATACCGACTGCCGTGAAGAGGTAAAATCCGAGGGACAAAAGCATTTGACGAGGGTGCATAAGGACCTCCAATAGAATTGATAGTCATAGCGTACCCGCAGGCGTAGACTGGCGGGTAGGAGATATCTCACAGAGGAGGGCAAAAAGATGTTGCAATCACCTTGGGGTGCGCGGACCGATGCGCCGCTTGCCGCGTTTCCGTTTTTGACCGATGCCGTTTTGCGCCAGTGCGTGTGCCGCACCTTCGGGGACCGCGAGCCGCTAGTCACGGCCGGGGCGCCGGTGCCTGATCTGATGATCGTACTGCGTGGGCGCGCCCGCATTATGGCGACGGCCGCCAACGGCAAGGCGGCGCTACTCCAGTTTGTGCAACCGGGCGACCTGCTGGGCGAGCTGACGTTGGTGGGCGCCGAGGATGCGGCCAAGGCGGTACTGGCGATCGGACCGGTGGCTTGCCTGGCCATTCCCCAGTCGGTGATCGAGGCGCAGCTGGCGACGGCCCCAGCTTTTTGGCAGTTGTTGGCGCAGCACATCGGCGTCAAGCTCCTGCGGCGGATGACGCACATGGCCAGCGCGCAAACACAGGCGTTCAAGTACCGGCTGGCCGAACTGATGCTGACCGTGGCGGTGGCTGGCGTGTACCAGGAGAACAACGTGCAGATCGCCGATTACCTCGGGGTGTCATACCGCCACCTGATGTACACCCTGCGCCAGTTTCGTGAGGCGGGGCTGATCGCAAAGCAGCCGGGCGGGTATCGGCTGGATGCGCCGGCCATGCGCGCCTTTTTGACGGCCGGGGACCGCTGAGTGTGGCAGCGCGCAGGATGTTTTCAAAATGAGTTGACACTCACCGAAACGTGGCGTACAGTAACGGTTGTTAAGTGAGTGAACACTCACTTGGGAGGGATTAACATGGCAGAACAACTGATGGATCTGAATCATCTGCAAAAGAAATTCGGGCGGCAAACCGTGTTGACGGATGTTACCCTACACGTGGCCGCTGGCGAAATTCTCGGGCTGATTGGCCCGAGTGGGGCCGGCAAATCTACGGTGATCAAGACGGCGCTGGGGATGGAAGTGGCCGATGGCGGAGAGGCGCTGGTGTTGGCCACCCACATGCCCAACCGCCAGTTGCTCGGGCGCATCGGCTACATGGCGCAAGATGATTCGCTGTATTCGGCGCTGACCGGCGCGGAGAACCTGCGCTTCTTCGGGCGGATGAAGGGCGTGGCTAAGGCCACCCTGGCGGCGGCGATTGCGCACGTGGCGGCGGTCGTGGACCTGACGCCTGACTTGAACAAGTTGGTGGCCGGGTACTCCGGTGGGATGAAGCGGCGGCTGTCCTTGGCCATTGCGCTGCTCGGGGACCCCGAGCTGTTGATCCTAGATGAGCCAACGGTCGGTATCGACCCGGCGTTGCGGCGTAAAATCTGGACCGAGTTGCACCGGTTGCGTGATGCCGGTCGTGGGGTGCTCATCACCACCCACGTGATGGATGAAGCTGAACTGGTCGATGAAGTGGCGCTGCTCTTGGGCGGCAAGGTGATGGCTTATGGGGCGCCGGCGCTGTTGGAAGCGCAGTATGGCGTGACGTCCATTGAGCAGGTGTTCCTCAAAGCGGAAGGGGTGGCCTGAGATGCGGTCTTTTTATATTGCGCGGCGCGTGGTCAGTGAGCTGTTCCGTGACAAGCGGACGCTGGCGATGATGTTCGTGGCGCCCGTGTTGATCATGTTTCTCATGAAACTAATTTTTACTCAGAGTGCGACCACAAGCGTGACAGTGGCCACGGTCGGCGTTGACGGCAACATCCGCACAGCACTGAACGACATCAAGCATGTGACGGTCCAAAAGCAGGCCAGCAACCGTCAAGCGCAACAGGCGCTCAAGGACCAGAAGGTGGACGCGGTCATTCACGAAACCAGCGCCAATCACTACACCGTGACCTACGCGAACACCGATGCGACCAAAACCAGCCTGGTCAAGGCCGGCTTCAACGCTGCGCTGACGGTCAACGGCATGAAGACGTTGACGCAAACCACGGTGCAGCTGAGCCAGACCGTGGCCCAGCTGACCGCCACGTTGGCAAAGGTGGCCCCGCAGGCGGCTGGGACCGTTCAGATGCCTAAGCGCCAGCAGCCGACCAGCACCAAGATCACGAGTCGCTACAATTATGGCGATAAGGACAGTGGCTTTTTTGACAAGATCGTGCCGATCTTGATGGGCTTTTTCGTCTTCTTCTTCGTTTTCCTGATCTCAGGGATGGCGCTGTTAAAGGAGCGCACCACGGGCACCTTGGACCGTCTGCTGGCAACACCGGTGCGGCGCGGCGAGATCGTTCTCGGGTACATGATGAGCTACGGTATCTTGGCGCTGATCCAAACCGTCATCATCGTTTCCTGCACGGTGGGCTTCATGGGGGTTGAGATCGCGGGCAGTCTGGCCGGGGTGATGACCATCAACTTCCTGCTCGCGTTGGTGGCGCTGGCCTTTGGCATCCTGATGTCGACGCTTGCGCAGTCGGAATTCCAGATGATGCAGTTCATTCCCATCATTGTCATTCCGCAGGTATTTTTCTCCGGCATCGTACCGCTGGATTCACTGGCCACTTGGGTCAAGGATATTTCGTTCGTGCTACCGCTGACTTACGCCGGGGATGCGATGACGCAGATCATTATGTACGGCACGCCACTGACCAGCCTTGGGCGCGACATCGCGGTCCTGCTGCTCTTCCTGCTTTTGCTGACGGCCTTGAATGTGCGCGGCATGCGGCGCTACCGGAAGGTCTGAGCGCGATCGATCGCGCTGGTGCCCAGATATCTTGACCCACGCCGGTTGCGTGTCGGGTATAATGAAGGCAGAGAGGGGCGCAAGCAATGAGTGTGAATGATGTGACCACGCTGTTCGACCAGACGCTGGCCGAAAGCGACTTGTCCGATAAACAAAAAGCGGTGCTGCGCGCCAGCTTGGCCTTGTTTGCCAAGCAGGGGTTCGCGCGCACCAGCACCAGCGATATCGCCCGGGCGGCGGGGGTCTCCGAGGGCACGGTGTACAAGCGCTTCAAGACGAAAGATGACATTCTGCAGGCGATTTTGCGGCCGTTCATCGCGGAGGTCGTCCCCAAGGCGGCCGGTGAGTTTGCGGCCAGCACCATGACCCACGCGCCGGAAACGTTCGAGGCGTTCCTGCGCCTTGTGTTGACCGACCGCATCACGTTTGCGCTACGCAACTACCAGGTGGTGAAGATCATGGTGGGTGAGGCTTTGCAGCGTCCTGAACTGGTCGCGGACGTTAAAATAGCGTTCACGCAGCTGATGCAGCAACGCCTTGTGCCGGTGGTCCAGCACTACCAGGCGGCGGGGCAGCTCGTCGACTGGCCAGCCACTGAAATCATTGCGTTCACTGCAGGGACGATCGCCGGCGACATCGTGCCGCGGTTGCTGGCCGGTCAGTCGGTCACCGCGATCGACGCGATGGTGGATCGCGAGGTGCAGTTTTTGCTCAAGGGGCTTGCCCCAGAATAGCGCTAACAAAAGTCGCG
This sequence comes from Lacticaseibacillus daqingensis, assembly GCF_003946115.1. GTDB lineage: Bacteria > Bacillota > Bacilli > Lactobacillales > Lactobacillaceae > Lacticaseibacillus > Lacticaseibacillus daqingensis. Next base: position 133,052 of record NZ_RHOH01000005.1, read on the forward strand.
TTGCCCTCAGCCATAATGGCGAGGACAGCGCGACTTTTTTGGCGGGCGCGACGCGACTGTTTGTGAAAAAATATTTTTGTCATTGAGGCAAAAGGGGCACGAGCCGGCCGCATGGCGGCACCGCCCCTTGTGAAGTTAAGAAATTGTTTGACAATTAAACCAATTGGGCGGATAGTGTGTTTTTGTCAATGGCATGAACAGTTAATGCGGTTGAAGTGAAAGCCCATTTTTAAATTTCCAGACCCGGTTGGGGTTGGATGAAGGAGTTGAAAGTGATTTTGTTAACGCACGAATTCAGAAACATTGCCAAGAATAAGGGACTGATGGCAGCGATGGTGGTGATCTTGTTCATTCCGTTCGCCTACTCATTTTGCTTCCTCACCTCGGCGTGGGACCCGTACGGCAACACCGGGAAGATCCCCGTTGCCGTGGTGAACTTGGACGAGCCGGCCACGTTGAATGGCAAAACGATCAACGCCGGCCGCGACACCATCAAGCAGCTGCACGATGACAAGCAGCTCAAGTGGGTTTTTGTCACCCCGGAACAAGCCAAGAAGGGCCTGGCCACCAACCAGTACTACACGGTGGTGACATTCCCGAAGGACTTCTCCAAGAACGCCGCCACGGTGCTTGACGCGCACCCTAAGCAGATGAAGCTCACGTACAAGACGAACGGGTCTTTGAACTACGTGTCCGAGATCATCAGCCAGGTCGGCGCCGACAAGCTGAACAGCCAGATCCGCGAGAAGGTCACCACGGCCTTTGCCAGCGAGCTGTTCAGCCAGATCAAGGGCATCGGTAAGCAGATCAAGACGGCCAGCGATGGCGCCACCCAGATCACCGCGGGGCAAAACCAGCTGCACGACGGGCTGACCCAACTGCATGGCAGCGTGCCAACACTGTCGAGTGGGGTGACCCAGCTGGCGAACGGCGGGACCCAACTGCATGATGGGTTGGGCCAGCTGAATGGCAATGTGCCGGCACTGACCAGCGGCGTGTCGCAACTGACCGCTGGGGGGAACCAACTGAACGCAGGCTTAGGTCAGCTTCAGGCACAGGTCCCGACGCTGGGGGCCGGTGTGGCGCAACTGAATAATGGCCTCAATGAACTGGCCGCCAATGTGGGCAATAAGCCCGATTCTGGCGATCAGAGTAAGTTGACCTCAGGTGTGCGGCTCCTCAAGAACGGCATCAGTGAGCTTTACCGCTTAACGCTGACCGAGCGTGATGGCAACCCAGACATGCCGACAGGGGTCGCGATGATGAAGGCTGGGATGGACAAGTTGGTCACCGCCGTTCAAAATCAGAACACGCTGATTAGTACTTCCTTCATGCCTGTTGATATGGGCCTGCCTACTGTCGCTGGGGTCACTGCGGCAGATATCGGCTTACCTGCTGGCTCGAAGCTTTACCCGCTGTACCATTTTGAAAAAGCGACCACGGCTGCGACTAAGCAGTCTAAGACCGATCTTGATAGTCTGACTGCCGCTGTCGCCGCGTCAGGTGACGCGAATGCGCAAACTGCTTTGGATCAGTTCAAGCAGTCCTATGCAGCGGAACAGGCCGCCAATCAGGAAGGATACAAGACGGTCAAGGCGTATCTGAACTACGCAAAGACGTCGATTACGGATACGTCCACTGATAAAGACGGCGATCCGAAGGGGTTACTTAACGCTGTCAAAATTTTCCAGGCCAAGCTCACAACACTAGATAACGAGCTGAGTCACCCAGAAAATAGTGGCCACGATACGTATCGGAGTGCCGTTGAGCAATTACAGGCAGGGCTCACGCAACTTGACACCAAGGTTAACGGCGCAGACGCCAAGAGTTTGATGAACGGCGTGGCCCAACTCAAGGCGGGCATGAACCAGTTGTATGCGGCGGTGCCGACCCTGAAAGATGGTGTCTCCCAGCTCTACACCGGTTCCGGTCAGCTGGCCACTGGGCTCAACCAGCTCAACGGCCAGACGCCGACCCTTGCCAGCGGCGTGTCCCAGCTCTACACCGGTTCCGGTCAGCTCAATGACGGGCTGGGCCAGCTGAACGCGCAGGTCCCGACGCTGTCTGACGGCGTCAACCAGCTGTACGATGGCTCCGGCAAGCTGGTGGCGGCCAACACGCAGCTGTCTGACGGCTTAGCGGATGGGTACGACCAGATCGCCAAGACCAAGCTGACCAACCTGACGGCGAAGATGTTTGCCGCGCCATCGCAGGACGTGCAGCTCAAGTACTCCAGCGTGAAGAACTACGGGGCCGCCTTGGCGCCTTACGTGCTGGCTCTGGCGCTGTTCATTGCCATCATCATCTTCAACTTCGCCTACCCGATGAAGCGTGACGACGATGACGACCGCGCACCGCTTCAGTGGCTGCTGGGCAAACTGGCGATCGGCACAGGGGTGGCCGTGGCCGCAGGCGTGATCGAAGCAACGCTGATGCTGGTCATGGGGCTGCCGGTCGATCACATCGCGGGCTTCTTCGGCATCACGATTCTCTTCGCTTTGGCCGCGCAGTACCTGACCATGGCGCTGAACATCGCGTTTGGCCGGGCGGGGATCTTCGTGGCCCTGGGCCTGTTGACGCTGAGCGGGTCCGGCGGGTTGTTCCCGGCTGAGACCATCAGCCCGCTGTACGAAAGCACGCAGAAGTTCTTGCCGCTGACTTACGCGATCAATGGCTACCGGGAAATGATCACGAGCGGCATTGCGGCCGGCACCGTTGCGACAAGTGTCTTCGTGCTCATCGCAGTCGCGGTGGTCAGCCTCGCACTGATGATCCCGGCCACGGCCATGCAACACAAAGGCCACGTGACGGACTAACTGGTTTGGGCTGACTGAAAAGGGGAGAAGCAGATGAGCGATCCACAACTCTTGCAGGATTACCTGCGCATGTACTGGCAGACCTTCAAGCGGCTGGATGAGCTGATCGCCGAACCCATGAAGGCAGATGGCCTGTCATTCGAACAGTTTTTGATCATGCGTGACTTGGAAGCCGGCCACGAGCTGGCGGTCAGCGAAATCGCCCAGCACCGCGGGGTGACCCGCGCAGCGATCTCGCGGCAGATTCGCGCGCTGATCACGCGGGGTATGGTGATCCAGCTGCGGCAGGCCAACGACCGGCGGCGCCTGCCGCTGGCGTTGACCCCGGCGGGCACAGCGGTGACGGTGCGGCTCAACGCGCGCATCGAACAGCGCTTTGCCAAGTGGGTCGATCTGCTCGGCGAGGCGGATGCCCGCGAGCTCCTGCGGCTGATGGAGCGGGTGGGCGAGAAGATCGTCAAGCAGTGAAAACTGACCGTTCCCGCCCCCAATTTTGACCCTTGCGGATTCCCCCGTCGTGGTAAGCTGAACAAGCAGTTCAACGCGAAAGTCTGTCGCCTGCGGGTGGCAGACTTTTTGCGTCGGCTGGGGTATGCTAGACCTGAGGTGAGCAGATGAGCACGTACGAGCAGGTCCAGCAGGGACCAAGACTCCCATTCAAATTCTATTCGCATGACCCGCTGACCACGATCGACGTGGCGCCGCACTGGCATCAGGGCATTGAGCTGAACCTGCTGGTGGCCGGGGGGCCGCTTTCGTTCGTAACGGATGGCCACACCACGACCCATCAGCCAGGGGCGCTGTGGGCGGTGAACCGCCGCGCGGTGCACAGTGCCAGCGGCCCGCACCGCGCGGACTGGGACGAGTTTGGGCTGATCATCGACGAGGCCTTTTTGACCGCACGCCTGCCGCAAAGCCCCAACTGGCACCTGACCTTGAATGGCGCGGCAAGCCGCACGCTGGCGCCGGCCGCGTATGATGCGATGGTGGGGCACCTGACCGCGATGCGCCGCTTGATCGAAGCGGGATTGACCCCGAACGCCCGGCTGATGATCCTCAGCCACTTCTATCCGGTGCTGGTGCTCCTTGATGAGGCGTTTGCCACACCGCTGGCGGATGCGGATGTGAACCCAAATCCCAGCCTCGTGGACATGGTGATGGCTCGGATCGACCGGGATTACGCGCAGCCGCTGACAACGGCGGGGATCGCCGCGCAGTTTCACGTGTCGCTGACGACGCTCAACCAGCAGTTCAACGCCGCAGTGCAGATGCCGGTGGCCCATTACGTTCGGCTGGTGCGGCTGATGGCCGCGCGGCGCCTGTTGCTGGAGTCGGACAAGCAGATCGACTACATCGCCGACACCGTGGGGTTTGGCAGTGTGAAGTCGTTGACGCGCAACTTCAAGGTGTGGAAGCAGCTGACTCCCGGCGCGTATCGGCGAGCGTATGCGCGAACGGCCAAAATTGACCATGATTGCCTTTAGAAGTGTCGCATTGCGCCGCGGTGGCATGATACACTCCTCCTGTAAGCGTTTTTGACAGGAGGTTTTTTGATGTCTAAGGATCATGAGCGGATGGTGACGGGTCAGCTCTACGATGCGAGTGCCCCAGACTTGGCCCTAGCCCGCAAAACGGCGCAGCGGCGACTGTTTGCCTATAATCAGCTGGCCCCGGAGGCAACGGCCGAGCGGGCGGCATTGCTGGCCACCATGGTGGATTGTCCCAGTGAGGATGCGCATATTGAGGCGCCCGCACACATGGACTACGGGGTGAACATTCACATTGGCCGACGTTTCTACGCGAACTATGACGTCATTATGCTGGATGTCGCCCCGATCACCATTGGCGACGACGTGATGTTCGGCCCGCGCGTCGGCCTGTACACGGCGGGTCACCCGCTGGATGCAGGGGTGCGCACGGATGGGCTGGAGTACGGCCACCCGATCACGATCGGTAACCGGGTCTGGCTCGGCGGGTCGGTCACGGTGTGCCCCGGCGTCACCATTGGCGATAACGTCGTCGTGGGCGCGGGGTCGGTGGTGACCAAAGACCTGCCGGCCAACGTGGTGGCCGCCGGGGTACCGGCGCGGCCGATCCGGCCGCTGACGGACGCAGACACCCGCTATTGGCGCGCCGAGCAGGCCGCCTATGAACAGGAGGAAAACGAATGATTCGACTTTTTGCCACCGACATGGACGGGACTTTTTTGCGCGATGACAAAACCTATGACCGCGCCCGCTTTGCGGCGGTGCACGCCAAGATGCAGGCACAGGGCATTCAATGGGTGGTGGCCAGTGGGAACCAGTACTACCAGCTGCGATCGTTTTTTGAGGATTACCCAGATACGCTGTACGTGGCGGAAAATGGGGCGTATATCGGCACAGCCACTGAGACGCTGAGCGTTCACGCGTTCAGCCAGGCCGCTGTTGACGCCATCATTGCGAACTTGTTGGCACTGCCGCAGGTCGCGTTTTTGGCCTGTGGGGCGCAAGCGGCCTACGCCGTGCCGAGCACGGACGCGGTGTTTGTGGCGGATGCACGCCGTTACTACCACCACTTGGACATCGTGGCCGACTATTCGCAGATGAACGACCGGATCTTGAAGTTCGGGCTGAGCTGTCCGGCTGATGAAACGGATGCGCTGCTGGCGTATTTTCAAGCGACCTTGGGCGACTGGGCGGTGGCCACGAGCTCTGGGCGCGGCGATATCGATCTGATTCAGCCGGGCCAGCACAAGGCGGCCGGGCTGGCAGAGGTGGGCCGGTTGCTTGATGTGCCGCTGAGCGCGATGGGTGCGTTTGGCGACGGCGGTAACGACCTGGAAATGATCCGGTCGGTTGGGCTAGGGGTCGCCATGGCGAACGCCCAGCCGGACGTGCTGGCCGCGGCCGATGCGGTGACGACCAGCAACGAAGCGCAGGGTGTCTTGGCTTTCCTTGAGACACACCTCGCCGGGAATTGAAGCACCACAAACTTTGTGCGGGAATGCGCGGGCTAGTGGCCTGTTGTGAAGGCGTCGGAATGCCGTTCCGACGCCTTTTGTGCGCGGTTATAAAAATAAATTAGGCGTGCCCAATAATTCGCTTGTTTTCTGAAAGAAAGCGGCGTAAAGTAGCCTGTGGGGTTTGAGCGAGCGCTCAGTACACTGAGCGAAGTCGACACCAAATTTCTAAACCAATAGAAAAGAGGCCGTTCGAATGAAGGCAACTGAACCAAAAAAGAAGCGCGAGGTGCTCCACTTCGCCGAAGAGCCAGGCCAAAAGAGCCTGGATGAAGTCAACGGGACCGTCGAAGTCCCGAAGAATGCCGGGTTCTTTCGCACCCTGATGGCCTACACGGGCCCAGGCGTGCTGATCGCCGTGGGCTACATGGATCCCGGGAACTGGATCACGTCGATTGCCGGGGGCGCGCAGTACAAGTACCGCTTGCTGGCCGTTGTCCTGCTGTCCAGCCTGATCGCGATGCTGTTGCAAAGCATGGCGGCCAAGCTGGGGATCGTCACTGGCCGCGACTTGGCCCAACTGACCCGTGAGCACACGGGCAAGGTGTCTGGCTTTTTGCTCTGGATCGTCGCCGAACTCGCCATCATGGCAACAGATATCGCTGAAATTATCGGGTCCGCGATCGCGATCAAGCTCTTATTCAATATCCCGCTGATCGTCGGGATCATTATCACCGCGGCGGATGTTTTGATCCTGTTGCTTCTGATGAAGCTCGGGTTCCGCAAGATCGAAGCCATCGTGGCCACACTGGTCACCGTCATCCTGCTGGTGTTCGCTTATGAGGTGTTCCTGGCCAGCCCAAGCGTCACGGGGATCCTGGAAGGCTACATCCCGACCAAGGATATTTTGACCAACCACGGCATGCTGTACTTGACCCTGGGGATCGTCGGCGCCACCGTGATGCCGCATGACCTGTACCTCGGGTCCTCGATTTCTCAGACGCGCAAGGTCGACCGCAGCAATCGCGAAGAGCTGCGTCAGGCGGTGCGCTTCTCCACCATCGATTCCAACTTGCAGCTGTTCCTCGCGTTCATCGTCAACTCGCTGCTGCTGATCCTCGGGGCGGCGCTGTTCTACGGCACCAACTCCGACCTCGGCCGCTTCGCCGACCTGTTCCACGCGCTGAGCGATTCCCAGATCGTTGGCGCTATCGCGAGCCCAGTGCTCTCCATGCTGTTCGCCGTTGCGCTGCTGTCTTCCGGGCAAAGCTCGACCATCACCGGCACCCTGGCCGGCCAGATCATCATGGAAGGCTTCATCCACCTGAAAATGCCGATGTGGGCCCAGCGCCTGCTGACGCGGTTGCTGTCCGTGACGCCCGTACTGGTCTTTGCCATCTACTACCACGGTAACGAGGCCAAGATCGAAGACCTGCTGACGTTCTCGCAGGTGTTCCTGAGTGTCGCCCTGCCGTTCGCGGTGATCCCGCTTGTGGCGTTCACCTCCAACAAGGACCTGATGGGCGAGTTTGCCAACAAGACTTGGGTGCGTGTCTGCGCATGGACGGCCACCTGGGTGCTGATTGGCCTGAACGTCTACCTGATCCTCCAGACGCTGGGCATTGCAGGCTAGCGATACTACCAGCGGATTCACCGCGCTCAGCTGATGCGCATTGCGCGCGTCAACTAGATTACATCAAAAAGGCCAGACTCTCGATCGAGTTTGGCCTTTTTGGTGTGATCGCTTAGGGTGTGTTTTGAAGCACCCGCTAGACCAGCCGCTTGCGCAGCGTGCCGGACAGCCAGTCAACGGCGGTGACCATGATGATGATGCCGATCAGGATGATGCCGACCCGGGACCAGGAGCGCGTTTGGATCGCGAAGATCAATGGCGTCCCGACCCCACCGGCGCCAACCATCCCAAGGATCGAGGCAGAGCGAATCGCCAGCTCGAAGCGGTACAGGGTGTTGGAGACGAATTCGGGTAACAGCTGCGGCAAACTGGCCAGCAGCGTAACTTCCAGCCGGTTGCCCCCGGCCGCGGTGACGGATTCACCGGCGCCGCTGTCCATGTTTTCAATGGCTTCTGAGAACAGCTTGGCCAGCATGCCGACACTGTGGAAGCCAACGGCCAGCACCCCAGCAAAGGAGCCTGGGCCGACCGCTTTGATGAACATCAGCGCCATGACGATTTCTGGGAACGTCCGGATCGCGGTCAGGATGAACTTCCCGGAGCGCGACGTCAGCCAGAACCTGTTGGGGGTGTGCGCGGCCCAAAAGGCGAAGGGCAGGCTGATGATGGCGCTGATGAACGTCCCGAGGAACGCGATCCCGAACGTCTGGAGCAGGGCGTTGGTCAAGTCCTCGCCGTCGCCGGTCCAGACGTACGCCCAGTCGGGGTGGGTCAGGCCGTGCCACATAGACTTGGCGACGACCACGGCATTTTCCTTCAGCGCAAAGCTTGGCATGCCGGTGAAGGACCAGCCGATCAAAAGGAGCACCAGCGCCCAGCCGACCCAGAAGTACCAGCGGTGTTGCGCCGGCGCTTTGGGTAACTTTTTGGTTTCTGTCATAGTAAGGCCTCCCGCGTTTTGCCGCTGACGTAATCGATCGCCAAGACGACGATGAAAATGACCAGTACCATCAGGCCGACGCGGTCGTAGCGGAACATGGACAGCGCCTGCTGCAGGTAGACCCCGATCCCACCAGCGCCCAGGTATCCAAGCACAGTGCTGGCACGGACGTTGATCTCGAACGCGTACAGGACGTAGGAGACGAAGTAGTTGGCGATCTGGGGGAACACGGCAAAGCGGATGATCTCCAGCTTGCCGGCCCCGGCGGCCCGCACGGCCTCCAGTGGGCCCGGGTCGATGGTTTCAACGGCTTCGTAGAATAGTTTGCCGACCATCCCGAAGGTGAAAATCGCCAGGGTGATCACCCCAGCAACCGGGCCGATCCCGACCACGGCCACGAAGAGGGCGGCCAGCATCAGGTCAGGAACCGTGCGCACGATATTCAGGATGAAGCGGAACAGCCCGACCACGACCTTGTTGGTCACAATGTTGCGGGCAACGAGAAGCGCGTACGGAAAGGCGAGTAGGGAGCCGATCAGGGTCCCAATGACGGCCATTTTGATGGTTTCAACCATCGGTCCGAACACATAAGGCGTGTAGGCCCAGTCCGGGTGGCACATGTCGATGAAAATCTTGGTGAACTCGCCGAAGTTTTCGAAGAACTTACCGATGTGGGCATCGGTGATGAAGGCGGACCAGATCAGCCCAAGCACCATCACGGCAGTCATCACCCATTTTTGCCAGGGGAAAGCCCGTTTAGGGAATGACATGCTAACCCTCCTCTTGGCCGGTGTAGATCTGGGCCATGGTGGCGGCATCGGCGTCTGCGACCGGCCCGTCAAAGACTTTCTCGCCGGCCCGGATCCCAACGATGCGGGTGCCGTACTCAAGCGCAAGCTCAACGTTGTGCAGGTTGATCAGCACGGTGATGCCGAGCTCCTGGTTAATGCGGCGCAGGTCATCCATCACGCGCTTGGTGGTTTGCGGGTCAAGGCTGGCGATCGGCTCATCGGCGAGGATGATGCGCGGCGATTGGGTGAGCGCGCGGGCGATGGAGACACGCTGTTGCTGACCGCCAGACAGCTGATCAGCGCGGGTGTAGACCTTGTCTTCCAGCTCAACGGTTTGCAGGGCCTCATAGGCGCGCTGCTTGTCCTCAGCAGAGAAGAGGCCGAATAACATCTTCCAGGTCGGGTAGTAGCCGACGCGGCCGGTCAGGACGTTTTTGAGCACCGTGGCACGCTTGACCAGGTTGAAGTTTTGGAAAATCATGCCGATCTTGCGGCGAATGTGCAACAGTTGCTTCCCGCGGGCCTTGGTGATGGATTCACCATCGATCCGGATGTCTCCGGTGGAGATATCGTGCAGGCGGTTGACGGCGCGCATCAGGGTACTCTTGCCGGCCCCGCTGAGGCCGACAACGACCACGAATTCACCGGGCATGATGGTGAGTTCAATGTCCTTCAAGCCGACGACCCCGTTGCTGTAAATCTTGTTCACGTGCTCGAATTCAATGACGGGCTTTGGTTCTGCCATGTGGATTTTTCCTCCTATGATTGCGGGCGACAACGCTTGGTTGCCGCAAACACGCGGCCGCACAGCGTGCGACCGCGTGTAACAGGTTTGTCGGACACACCTGGTGTCACGACAGATTATAGCGCAAGTGATGGGGCTTGTCTGCGCCAAAAACGAGGCTGAGAGATGGTCTCAGCCTCGTTGGAAGGGTGACTTACTTCGTCTCGTCGTTGGCAATCTTTTCGTACTTGCGCACGATGTTGAAGTTGGAATCCTTGCTGTGGACGTAACCTTCGTGGGTGTAGACGCTGGAAATGATGGCGTGGCCCTTCTTGGTCTTGGCAATCTTGATGAATGCGTCGGCCAGCTTCGTGCGGAACGCCTTGCTCATGTCGGTGCGAACGGCGATCGTGTCGTTCGGGATCGGCTTCGTGAAGTAGATCGGCAGGACTTCGGTCATGATGTTTGGCACGTCCTTCTTCACCACGTTACGCGCGTCTTCAAAGACGAAGGCCGCATCCGTGTCGCCGTTCAAAACGGCCATGACGCCCTGATCGTGGCCCTTGACGGTGACCAGTGTGTCGTCCTTGGCGATGTCGATGCCCTTTTGCTTCAGTTCGACCATCGGCCAGATGTAGCCGGCAGAACTGGTGACGTCTTGAACCGCGATCTTTTTGCCTTTGAGGTCCTTGATCGACTTGATGCTCGAGCCCTTTTTGACGATGACCATGGACCGGTAGCTGTCGGCCAACTTGGTGGTGTTGAGACCACCGGGCTGCTTGATGCCAAAGCGTTGCGCCTGAAGCAGGATGTCTGCAGCGCCTTGCTTGTGCGCTTGAACATAGCCATCAGGTGGCAGGAAGCCGACGTCAACTTGTTTGGAATCCATCGCTTCAACAATGGAGTTGTAGTCGGTGGAAACAGAAACCTTAACTGGGATGCCCAGCTCCTTCTTCAGGAGCCCTTCCAGTGGCTTAGCCTTGGCTTCAATGGTGTCGGCTTGAGAAGATGGGACGAATTGGATATTCAGTGACTTTGGCGTGTAATCGTCCTTACTACTGCTCTTGTCGCTTGCGGACTTGCTGCTGCACGCCGTCAGTGCGACGGCGGCGAGCAGGGCGGTCCCGGTAACAGCGAGCGTCTTCCAGAACTTCATTCTTTTGGTCCCCCAATGGATTAGTTTTGTCTGTGCAGCTGCATAGCGTGGCGAAATCCGAACATTACCTGAATGGCGCGACTGATCAGGTCGCCAGGGCCGAATTTCTCTTGCCAAGATGCAGTATAGACCGGCTTTTATGAAAATACAACCCGAAATTCCCGGAAAACGCACGGAATGTTCATTAAATCCCGAACGTTTATATTGATACTGACGAATTTGTTGCACGATCGCGTAAAAACGGGCAAATTCGCTTGGGTCAGGTCGGCAAACTCTGCTGGCCGGTCGATGAGTGCGGCACCGAGACGGCGACAACGGGTCGCTTTGCATTGCGAGTGCTTGTATGACTTGAAACATGCAGGGGGCGCGGTGCAGGCGGGGGGCAGGGCAGTAATCGTTCACACGGCAACTGATTATTAAAAACCCTTGTCTGACCAGCAGTTGGCGATGCCACCATAAGGCAAAGGAAAGCCGAAAATAAAGAATATGATAATGGCCAATTCAATCATTGGCCATCTAGCCGTGTGCGTCCTATCTGTGGTAGAATGATAATGTGAAAACACTCCCAATATTCCCCCGAAAGGATGACGTTTAATGAAGATCATAGTTGTCGGTGCAACGCACGCGGGCACCTTCGCGACGCAGCAGATTTTGACCGAGCACCCCGATTATTCGGTGACGGTGTACGAGAAGAATGAGACCTTATCGTTTCTGTCCTGCGGCATTGCGCTGTGGGTTGGGGGCCACGTTTCTGACCCCAATAAGATGTTCTACTCCAGCCCCGAAGCCCTACGCGACTTAGGCGCTGATATGCAGATGCAACACGAGGTGACCGCCATTGACACGGCTAGCAAGACGGTCAGCGTGACCGACCTGACGACCGGCGCCCAGTTCACGGACAGTTACGACAAGCTGGTGTTCACGCCGGGCTCCGCGCCGATCCTGCCACCGATCCCGGGCATCAAGGCGAAGCGCGTCTTCTTCTGTAAGGACTGGAACGATGCCCAGCGCCTGCAGCAAAACGCCGACCAGATCAACTCCGCCATCGTTATTGGGGCGGGCTACATCGGCGCCGAGTTGGCCGAGCAGTACGCGGTCAACGGCAAGGCTGTGACGCTGGTCGATGCGCTGCCGCGCGTTTTGGCCAAGAACTTTGACGCCAGCATCACCGACCGCGTGCAAGACCTGTACACGGCGCACGGTACCACGCTGGCGCTGAACGAGAAGGTCGTGGGCTTTGAAGAAACCGACACGCAGATCACGGTGACGACCGACCGCGGCGACTACACCGCCGACATCGCCGTGCTTGCGATCGGCTTCCGCCCCCACACCGAGCTTCTGAAGGGCCAGGTGGAGATGCTCGGCAACGGTGCGATCGTGACGGACGACTACATGCGCACCAGCAACCCGGACATTTTCGTGGCCGGTGACAGCGCGGCGGTCCACTACAACCCAACCGGCAAGTCCGATTACATTCCACTGGCGACCAACGCGGTGCGCCAAGGCATGCTGGTAGGGAAAAACATCGCGGCGCCGACCCAAAAGTATCTTGGAACGCAGGCCTCCAGCGCCGTTGAGCTGTTTGATCACTGCATTGCCGCCAGTGGGTTGACCACGGAAGGGGCCAAGGCGCGCGACGTTGACGTGGCGACGGTCACCATCGAGCAGGATTACCGCCCTGACTTCATGTTGTCCACCACTAAGGTGCTGGCCAGCCTGACCTGGGATCCGGTGACCCGGCGCGTGCTCGGTGGCGCATTCTACAGCCAGCACGATGTCTCCATGTCTGCCAATGTCATCTCCATGGCGATTCAGACCAAGATGACCATCGACACACTGGCGATGGTGGACTTCTTCTTCCAACCAAACTTCGACCAGCCCATCAGCTGGGTCAACGCGGTGGCGATGGCCGCGGTGGCGCAGGCGGATGCGGTGGTGACGGCCTAAGTCAGACCGAAAGGCGTGATTCCCCTCACGCTTTTTTGTTTGCGCAAGAGCCGCGTGTTAAACTAAGGAGGATCAAACGAAGGAGAAACATTTATGAAGCAAAAAATAATCGGGCTCTTAGTGCTGACCGCGGCACTGCTTGGCTTGACGGCGTGCGCGACGCGGCGCGACAGCTCGGCGATGGGCGCCGTCTATGAGGCCAATCAGTACACGGTGGGCAGTAAGATCACGACCATCAAGGCCACCGATGGGGTGAGCGTTGAGCTGTTCTTGGCGGACGGCGGGAAGTCCGGGGTGCTGGCCACGGCGGCCGCGTCGGGCAGCACATTTTATCGGCGCTATGAAGCCGTGACGATCAAAACCAAGGGCGACCAGCTGACGCTGACCACGACCGGTGAGGTGGCTGCACTGCGGTACGGCAACGCGGACGACCTGGCCAACAACGTAAACCCGGCGACTTACTCCTACACGCTGGACGGTCAGCAGAAGAAGGTGGGGACGCTGACGAAAGCGGGCAAGCGCGTCGCCCTCGTCATGGGCAAGACCACCTGGCACTTACCGCAGACGCAAAAGCGCACGCGCTACCTGCTGCCGTACGGGGTGGCGGATCAGGCCAAACAAAGCAAGATCGACCAAGAGTGATCCAGTGGCGTTCCTGGCCTACATGGCCGGGAACTTTTTTGCGAAGGCGGAATGCCGACCGCAAAAATGGTATCCTTCAAAGGGAAGGTGAGGACATGAAAAAATGGGTTCTGGGGCTGATCGGCCTGCTGGCGGCAGTGGGGCTGATCGGTTATGGGGTGGCAGCGCACAACCAGCAGGTGGCGCGAGAGACGGCCAGTCACCGGCGGGCCGTGCAGGCGGCCAGCGCGCGGCAGGCGACGAGCAAGCGGCGGGCAGCGGCCAAGGCACAAGCAGCCAAGGCGCAGGCAGCCAAGCAAGCGGCGGCGAAACAACAGGCAGCCAAGCAACAAGCCGCCGCGGTGACCGCGCAGCCGTTGCCCCAGGGCACGAACCACGCGGCCACGGCGGCGGCCTATGCGCACCCCGCGCAGGCGGTGCATGACACCATGTTCAGTCGTTTTGACCCCGCGCAACCCAAGGTCGTCTATTTGACGTTTGATGACGGGCCCAACCTGACGATGACGCCGAAAATTCTGGCGGTGCTCCAGGCCGCCAAGGTGCCGGCCACGTTTTTTGTCATCGGCCAGCAGATCGGGGCCAGCACCGCGCCAATGCTGCGAGCCGAGTACGATGCCGGCCACGCAATCGGCCTGCACAGCTTCACCCACACGTACGGGTTTGAGATCAACGGGGACGCGGCGGCCACGGCGCGCGAGCTGAATCAGACGCTGGCTGCGGTGCGCAGCGTGCTTGGGCCGGGGTTTGCCACGCAGGCCTGGCGCTACCCGGGCGGTCACATGTCCTGGCACCACCTGCAGGCACCGGATGCCGTCATCGCCCAGGCGGGCATGAGCTGGATCGACTGGAACGCCGCGTCCGGGGATGCACTGGGGGCGAGCAGTCCGACCACGGTGCCGGCGATGTTGGCCTACCATGAGCAAAGTATCCACGCGTACGGGGACCACAACTCAACGGTGGTCTTGATGCACGATGCGCCAGATAAAACCACCACGCTGGCCGCCTTGCCGCAGATCATTGCGTACTATCAGCAGCATGGTTACCAGTTCGGCGTGATCGAGTAAGTCCCGCCAATTTGGGGGTTGCGCTGAAACGCGTTTCAGCTGATACCCTGATCTCGGGCGATGGCCCACGAAAAAAGAGCAGTCTAGGAGTGACAAAATGGTTCGCATGATTTTTTCTGATATGGATGGCACGTTGCTGGATGACCACGGTTACGTGACGGACACGAACGCCCAGTTGATTCGCGACAGCGGCATTCCGTTCACGCTGGTGTCGGCGCGCGCGCCGATGGAGATGGCAGAGGCCATCGACAGGCTGGCCTTAAAGGGGCCACAGATCGGCTTCAACGGCGGGCTGATCTATGAGCGCGCCGGTTCGGGTTGGCGTGTGTTGGACCAGGCACCGATGGCCAAGGCGGACGCCGAGCGCATCATCGCCGCGGTCAGTGCACGCTTCCCCAATGTCAGTCTGAGCTACTACACGGTCACCGACTGGTACGCGGCGCGCATCGATGAGGGCCTGCGCGGCGAGATCGCGGTGTCCCACCAAGCACCGACGCTGGCGGATTACCGCACTGTGTTCGCGCAGGAAGACTTGGCGGTGCTGAAGATCATGCTGATCAGCTTTGACCCGGCGGAGTTTGCACGGCTCAAGGCCTTCTTCGCTGAGGCGCAGTTCCCCGGCGTGTCCGCGCAGCAGTCCGGCACGGCGTGGTTTGAGATCACAAGCCTGGCGGCCAAAAAGTCGCGTGGGATCGACTACGTGTTGCGCCGCGAAGGCATCGATGCGGCGGACGCCGCAGCGTTTGGTGACGGGCACAACGACTTGCCGATGCTGAACATGGTGGGGACGCCGATCGTGATGGCTAACGCCTTGCCCGAGATCAAGCAGGTCGCCAAGCACCTGACCGCGGCCAACACCGAAGACGGGGTGGGTCATGGGATCTGGCGGTTTCTGAAGTAGCTTGCGCCGGCAACTGAAATGGCGGATACTGAAGGCGATGAAATGGCGATGGTGTTCGCCTAACCGTGCGCGCACGGTGATGACACCTACCTTGTGAACAGCGGGGTAGGTGTTTTCTTTTTTGGGGCGGCGGGACTTGAAAGGATGCGAGACGTGATGAAGCTTAAACAACTGGGTTCAGGACTGGCTGTGTTTGGCGGCGGGGCCGTGGGTGGGGTGGCGCGCTACGGCGTGGGCCTGTGGCTCAACGACAGTCAGACGCTGCTGGGAACGCTGGCAGTGAATGTGCTGGGGAGCCTGTTGCTGGCGCTGTTGACCTATGGGTTAGCGCCGCGCGCCAGTCTGCCGGATTGGCTGATCCTGGGGCTGGGGACCGGCGTGATCGGCGCGTTCACCACGTTTTCGACCTATGAACTGAACGCGTGGCAAACCGTGGGTACGCGCCCGATTTACGCGATGGTGGTGGCCGCGGTCACGCTGGGCGCCGGCTTGGCGGCCGCTGCCATTGGGCGCCGGCTGGGCGAACGCGGAGGCCGCGTATGGTGAGCTGGGTGGCGCTGGGCGCCGGCGTGGGTGCGGTGGGCCGCTACCTCGTGACACGGTTGGGCCAGCGGTGGTGGCCGACGCTACCGCTGGCCACGGTGGCGGTGAACCTCATCGGTGCGTTTTTAGCCGGCCTGTTGATGGGGCTGCCGCAGGGGGCGGCGCGCGCTTTTGGGCTGACCGGTGTGTGCGGTGGGCTGACTACGTTTTCCACCATGATGGTCGATACCCTGATCCTGCGCGAGCGCAGTCGCTGGGCTGCGTGGTTGTACGTCCTCGGGACCACGGCCCTGGGGCTGTTGGCGGTCGTGGCCGGCGCGTGGGTGGCGGCGTGTTGGCGAGGGTAGCCAAGGCAAGCAAAGAGGTTGAGACATAATTAACGGCCCAAGAATGAACCACGACTATTCCAGGACAGTACGACACAAAAAGCGACGCCCGAGCCGTATAAGCATGGCCTCCTACAAAACCTAAGTTCGGGTTTTACAGGAGGCCATGCTTATACTCTGGGCTAAAACCGCATTTTGTCTCAGCCTCTTTTGAGTGGTCTAGGCGCTCGCCGTGGCGACCACGGGTTTGCCGACCGCGGCAATTGCGGCCAAGAGGCGGGTGATGTCGGCGTCATGGACGTCGCCGATGGTGCCGATGCGAAAACTCGCGCACTGGGAGACTTTGCCGGGGTACAGCACGAAGCCGTGGGCCTTCATCGTTTGATAGAAGGCGTCAAAGTCAAAATCGGCGCTGGGAAACGCGAAGCTGGTGATGATCGGGGATTGCCAAGCGGCATCGACGATCTGTTCAAAACCAAGCGCCGCCATCCCGGTGGTCAGGTGTTGCTGATTGGCGGTGTAGCGGGCGTTGCGGGCTGGGACACCGCCTTCCGCGAATAGCTCGGCCATCGCTTGCGCGGCGGCGAGCACCACGTGGGTGGGCGAGGTGAAGCGCCACTTACCGGCGTGTGCGTCCATGGTGGTCAGCTGGGCGAACAGATCGAGGCTCAGGCTGCGCGCATTGCCCTTCGTTTGCGCGATGGCGGCGCGGCGGGCAATGACGAAGGCAAATCCGGGCACCCCTTGCAGGCACTTGTTGGCGCTTGAGATCAGGTAGTCGATGCCAAGCGTTGCAGGGGCGATCGGCACGCCGGCGAAGCTCGACATGGCGTCAACGATCGTGGTCAGTCCGTGCGCCTTCATGGCGGGGATCACGGTTTCGATCGGATTCAGGATCCCGGTGGTGGTTTCACAGTGGATCATGGCAAAGTGGGTGACTTCGGGGTGTTGCGCCAGCACCTCAGCCACTCGTGGCAGCGTGACGGGGGTGGTTTCGTCAAACACCACATCGACGTGTGCCAAGTGCAAGTAGTCGCAGATCTCGCTCATTCGCCGGCCGTATGCCCCGTTGATGGCGATCATCAGCGTGCCATTGGCGGGCACCGCGGTTTGAATCGTACCTTCCACCGCGTAGGAGCCGGACCCCTGGAGCAGCACGGCGGCGTAGTCGCTTGCGGGGACATTGGCGAGGGTGAGCAGGTCGCGACGCAGGCCCTGGGTGATGGCGTTGTAGTCGTGATCCCAGGTGCTGTAATCGTGTTGCATCGCAGCCTTTACCGTGGCCGTGGTGGTCAAGGGACCGGGCGTCAATAAGAGGTAATCGGCAGTCATGCGGGCATCTCCATTTCGTTTTTGATCAGGGTGGTCAACGCCGCCGCGTTGGGCACGATCACATCGGCCCCGGCAGTCGCGTACTGGCGCCGCACGGCCTCCGCGTGTTGCTGTTGGTCAAGGGCCGGCAGCGCGGCCCACTCGGCTTCGCTGAAGGCCAACAGGTTAGAGCCCTCGATGATGCCCACCGAGTTTGCGCCGGCGGCTTCGGCGGCCAGGATATCGTTGACGGTGTCGCCGACAATGAGAACGTGAGCGGGGTCGCGGATACCGAGTTGCGTCATGGCGCGGGCGTTCATCGCCGGTGCTGGCCGGCCCACGCCATCGGTTTGTTCGGACGTGACATTGACCTGCGGGGCCAGTCCGAGCTTGGCCGCCAGCGGCAGGATGCGGGCCAGCATGTCAGCATCGTAACCCGAGGTGCTGCCATACGGGATCCCGGCATCCGCCAGCGTGGTCAGTAGCTCAGCAATGCCCGGCTTGAGCACCACGGTTTCAGGCAAAACGGTCAGCAACGTCTGCTTGAACTGTGCAAACAGGGTGCGTGCCAACGGCTTGCCGGCCAGGTCCGGATGCGCCGCCAACTGGGCGTGCACGGTGGGATCCTGCAACAGCTTTTGGATGTGCTGAATCTTGTCCATGCCCATGTCGCGGCGAATTTTGGCGGCGGGAATAGTGACGTCGTAGCGGGCGAAGGTGCGTTGAAAGGCAATCAGTGGGGCGCGGCTACCATAGTCAATGGTGGTACCGGCCCAGTCAAAAATCACGGCTTTGATCGACATAAGGGTCCTCCAAGTCTTGCGAAGTAAGGGTCAGGCGGTGCGGCGGCGCAGCTGAACGGCCACGAATTCCAGCACGAGGGCAAAGGCCAGCACGAGGTAGACGATGGCGCCCACCTCTTGAAAATCGAAGTAAAAGGCGCTGGCCATGAACAGGTAGTACCCGATGCCGCCGGTGCCGGCCGCCGCGCCGACGGCCACGGCGTTGGTGAAGTTGATCTCAAAGCGAATGAAGGTCCAGCTCAAGAGGCTTCCGCGCACGCTGGGCCACACGGCGTGGCGAATGATGAGCAGCGGCCTGGCCCCACTGGTGCGTAAGGCGTCCAGCTTCGCCGTGGGAATGGCCTCAATGGCTTCGGCGTAAGCCTTGGTCAGGTAGGCGACCGAGTGAAAACTCAGCCCCACTACGGCAGCCTCGGTGCCCAGGCCGATGACCACGGCGTAAACCAGCACCCACAAAATGGTGGGAATGGCGCGAATCAAGGCCATCAGGGTACGCATCGTGGTCGCCAGCCAGGCCGGCGCGAGGTTGCGGGCGGTCAGCAGCGCGCAAGCAAAGGCGACCACGGCCCCGATGATTGTTGTGTAGGCGGCCAGCGCAATGCTCAGGCCAAGGGCCCCAAGCAGTTGGGCCAGCGTGTCCTGGCCGAGGTGCGGCTGCAAAAACATCAGCTTGAGGTTGTGGGCCAGGCTGAGAAGGGCGGGACCGAGCTGGCCTGGCGCCAAAGTCAGCAGGCCGACTGCGGTGACGAGCAGTAGCGTGCCAAGCGTGGCGCGCACCGCGGTCCGGGAGCGGCTGCGGATGCCTTTGGGGACGGTGAGGTCTAACTGTGGCGGCTCAAGGCCGCTGGTGACGGGGGTTTCAATCATGCGTTCAGCACCTGCCTTAGTTTGGTGGCGCTCAGCTCGATGGCGATCGTCACCAGAATGATGGCGCAGACCACGAGCCCAGCAGCCGGGTAGCGGAAGCTTTTGAAGTAAAGGTCGAACAGGAAGCCGACGCCGGTACCGGTCAGCATCCCGACCAGCGTGGCATCGCGAATGTTGTTTTCGATCATGTACAGCAGCCAGGATACCAGTGGGGCGGCCGCCGCGGGCAGCACGCCCTGGCAGATGATGGCCCAGTATCCGGCCCCGGTGGCCTCAAGCGCCTCGATCACGCCGTGGCCGACCTCGTCGAGCGTTTCCATGAACGCGCGGGTGAGGTAGCCAACGGACATCAAGAGCAGCGCGAGAAAGCCGGTGAACGGGGTCTGCTTGAAAGAAAACAGAAGCACCAGCGCCCAAGCGACGAACGGGATGTTGCGCATGATGCTGGCAAAGGGCCGAATCAGCGCCTGGGCGAGGGGCCAGTGGCTCGTGGTACGCGCCCCGGCCAGGGCTAGGAGCAGTGCCACCCCAGCCGCGACCATGGTGGCCGCGATCGCGATCAAAACGGTGGCCGCAAGCTGCCAGCTGATCTCGCCAAGCGCGGGGAAGGCGCTGGCGATGGGGGCAAAGTTAGCGACCAGCCACCCCCAGCCGGCGAACACGCCGGTGGCGGCTTCGATCACGTTCAGCTGCAAGGCGACTTGGGCCAGCAAAAGCAGGGCCAAAAGGGTGCCGAAGACCAGTAGCCGCACGCGGCGCTGGTGGCTGAAGTAGCGCGTGAGCTCAGCCATTGACCATCGCCTCCTCTTGGGCGTAGATGCGGGCCAGGGCGGCGTCATCAAGGGCCGCGGTCGCATCATCAAAGACGCAGCGCCCCGCATTGATGCCGATAATGTGATCGGCGTACTCGCGGGCCAAGTCGACCTGGTGCAGGTTGATGATGATGGTCAGCTGCTTTTGCTTGGCCAGCTTGGCTAGTAGCGTCATGATGGTGGCGGTGCTTTGCGGGTCGAGGCTCGCGATCGGTTCGTCACACAGGATCACTTGCGGGGACTGCATCAAGGCGCGGGCGATGCCGACGCGCTGTTTTTGGCCGCCGCTGAGGCTCTTGGCGGGTTGGGTGGCCGACTCGGCCAGCCCGACCTCCTGCAGCAGTGCCATGGCGCGCTTTTTTTCGGCGTGGGTGTAAAGCCCCATCATGCCAGGTAGCAGGCGCTTGTCGCCCAGCGTGCCGTGCAGCACATTCTCCAAGGCCGACAGCGGCTCAATGAGGTTGTAGTCCTGAAAAATCATGCCGATATGGCGCCGGGCCTGGCGCAAGGCGGCCCGAGTGGCGCCCACCAGCTCCAGGCCGTCCAGCTCGATGGTGCCGCTTTCCGGCGTGATGAAGCGGTTGAGGCTGCGCAGCAGGGTGGTTTTCCCGGCGCCGCTGGGCCCAATGATGGCAGTGACGGTGCCGGCCTGAAGTTCGAACCCGACGTCGATCAGGCCGCGTTTACCGTTGGGGTAGGTTTTGTTGAGCGCGGTAACGGTCAGCATTAGAGGCCGATCAGCGCGTGCGTCGGCTGGTACCACTTGTCGGTGACCGGCACCAGTCGGGTTTCTGGTGTGGTTTTGACAAACAGCATTGGGACCTTGGCGTCTGGGGCAGTGAAGAGTTTCTTGTTGTCACTGAAGGCTTTGCTTAACAGCAGCTTCGTAATGGCCTGCTGGGTGGACTTGTCCAGCACCTTTGTGTTCAGCACCCATGGCTCGCGCTGAACCGGCAGGACATCAATGGCGGTGACGGACTTGCCGGCGAGGCCCTGGAATGGTTCTGGGGCATCGGCCTTCACCGTGAAGACGCTCCCTGGGGTGTCGTAATCGCCTTGGGTGACCTCAAGGTAGGGGCGCAGGTCGACATCGTCAAAGGCTGCGGCGTCCACGTCCCCTTTGACGAGGTTGACGGCGCTCCCTTGGTGCGAGCCGCCGTACAGGACGGTTTTGAAGAAGTCGCCGGATTTTTCCAGGCTGTCGGTGTTTTTCAGGTTGAAGGCCTTGGTCAACGCGGCACCGGGCACCACGAAGCCAGAGGTGGACGAATTGGAGACGAAGCTGAAGCGCTTGCCCTTCAGCGCGGTCAGGCTGTAGCTGCTGCCGGCCTTGTAGTCGTTGGCTTTATCGCTTGGTACCATGATGTAGCTGCGGTAGGCGGCGCCTTCAAGCGTACCGGTCGGGCCGGAGATCGCGGCCACCGGCTGGATGGCCTTGTTCAGGGCTCGGGCGTGAATGTAGCCGGACGCGCCCATGAAGGCGATCTGAGCCTTGCCCGAGGCGAGGGACTGGATGGCCACGTTGTAGTCCGTGGTGGTTTGTAGCTTCACGGTGCGGCCGGTGGCCTTTTCGAGCAGTGTCTTCAGCTCATTGCGCGACGGGGCGAAGCTCTTGGCGGATTCGTTGGGGTAAAACACCATCGTCAGGGGCGCCTTTTTGTCGGCTGCCGCGTTGTTTCCTTGCCCGCAGCCCACCAGTGCGATCCCGGTCAGCGCGGTCAGTGTCGTCATCGCCAAAGCGGTTTTCAGTGCAGGTTTCACAGTCATCATCCTTTGTGGTTGTATTTAGTACCCCTTTAGCGTAGGCGGTGAACGTAAATATCAGACCCCACTAATGTAAGTATTGTGTGAATGTTGACCGGGAAAATGTAAATTTCATAAGGCCACTTATAAAAGCCGGCATTGCGGCAGTTGATCCTGCCGCCAAATGCGGCCAACGACTGCCGCGCAAGACGCGAAAAGAAGCGGCGCAGGACGCAGGTTTTGGGCGCGGCCACGCCAAAAATCACCCCCCGAGGAATCGAGGGGTGATGGCTGCGTGGCTTATTTGGTGCGCTTTAGTGCGCGCATCAGGCGCTTGCGCAGTGGTCGAACGATGGCCTCGGCGACCAGGAACCCGACTGCCAGGCTGATGGCGATGGTCAGCGTTTTGATCAGGCCTTGCTGCGCCGCCGTTTCCTGACCGAGGGTGAAGTCCTTCATACTCATGTAAATGATGGCACCGGGCACGAGGGAGACGAGGCTGGGGATGTACATCACGTTGACCGGGGCCTTGACGATGAGGGCAAACGCGTTGGCGACCAGGCCGATCGTGACCGCTGCCAGCAGGCTTGGCAGAATCACGCTGGGGGTGGCTCCGGCGATCAGGACGTAGACGACCCACGAGACGGCACCGGTGATACCGGCGGGGAGCAGGGTGCGTTTGGGAATGTTGGTGATGATGCCAAACCCAACCGATGAGGCAAAGCTGACGAGGGTGTGAATGAGGAGCGTCATTAGCGTAAGCCCCCCATCATTAACGTGATCAAGGCGCTGCCGACCACGACGCCGCCGCCGATGGCCCCGGCCACCATCACCGCATCCACGGCGCGCACCAGTCCGGAAATGGTGTGCTTGGCGATCAGCTCCCGCAGCGAGTTGGTGATCGCCACCCCCGGCACCAACGGCATCAAGGCGGAGATGATGATGTTATCCGCGCTGGTCCCCACTCCGCCCAGCTGAAGGGCAGTGGCCAGCAGTCCGATGACGGCGCCACCGGCCGCCACGGCGATGTATGGCGTGGCAGTGTGGCGGGCCGTCAGTTGCGCCGCCAGGTATCCGGCAATGCCGACGCCAAAGGCCAGCGCCAGGTCGGCCCAGGTGGCCTGAAACAGTAGCATCGGGGCCACGGACACCAGCCCAGCGCCGAGAATTTTGATCGGCCACGGATAGTCGCGGTGTTGCGCCTCGATCCGGGCGATCCCGCTTTGCAACGCGGTGAAGTTGATTTGGCCGGCGGTGAACTGGCGCGACAGGGTGTTGACCGCATCCACTTTGCGCAGGTCAAAGTCCTGCGTGCGCACCTTGACGAGGTGTGTGGCGGTGTCGGTATCGACGTCGACGAACAGGGCGGTCATGGTCGCGTGACACGAGATGGGCACGCCGGCCGCGGCCCCGATGTACTCGACGGTGCCTTCCACTCGGCCGGTTTCAGCGCCGTATGCCAGTAGCAATTTGCCGACCCGGCCGCATAATTCGATGATGACTTTTTCACTGGGCATTCGCGTGGCCCCCTTCAAGGACTGATTGCCTTCAGTATACGGGTCATGTTCTGGTTTCGGCAAGTTGCCGTGTGTGGGTAAAAAGGGTTTAATTTCGGCGATAACGCTGGTAATATTAGCGCATTGGAGTTTTTTAAGGAGAATTGTCATGACTGATCAGCAAAAGGGGCTCTTCTGCGCGATCCTGGGGCCGATGTTTTGGGGTGTGTCGGGGAATGTGGCTCAGTGGTTATTCAAACAGCCGGGGATCCAACCCGATTGGCTCGTGACCGTGCGGCTGCTGGGCGCGGGGAGCCTGCTTATGGCGTACAACCTCGTGCGTCAGCGCCCGAGTCTGGCGCGCGTGCACCGCACACCGCACGCACTGTGGGACCTGTTTGTGTTCGGCGTGCTTGGCGTAGTGGTGTCACAGTTCACCTACTTTGAGGCGGTGCACACCAGCAACGCGCCGACCGCCACAGTGCTGCAGTACCTCGGCCCAGTTTTCATCATCGTCTACCTGGCGTTGCGGCACCGAGAGTGGCCGCGCCGCGTGGATGTGGTGTCTATTCTCGTGGCCTTTGTCGGCATCTTTTTCCTCGTGACGCGGGGACACCTCGACTCGCTGGCACTGTCCCCGGCGGGGTTGATGTGGGGCATCGGTGCGGGGCTGGGCGCCGCGATCTACACCCTGATGCCCGCCAAGCTGTTGACGCAGTTCAACGCGCTGATCGTTTCGGGGTGGGGGATGCTGCTCGGTGGGCTGACGCTTTTGCCGGTACTGATCGTGCAGCGCGGCCCACACCTGACATTGCCTATCGTGCTGGGGATCGGCTATGTGACCGTGTTCGGCACGCTGTTTGCCTACCTGCTGTACCTGCAAAGTATGAAGTATCTGCGGCCGACGACCGTGGCGATGCTCAACGTGTTTGAGCCGCTGTCTGCCACCCTGATCGCCATCCTGTTTTTCCACGCGAGCTTCGGCCTGGCTGAGGTCTTCGGCGGCCTGCTCGTCTTGTCCACCACGTTTTTGCAAACCATGCCGGCGCGCAAGCTGCGCTTGCCGCGGCGGTGAGCGCGGCACCGGCTCAAGTTTTAGTACTTACTTGAGTTTCGCCAGCGCTGCCGATGGAACCGCAGTTTTTTCGACTGCCTCGTAGGTGAAGACGTGCGCGCCTTTGTTGCGGATTTTTAGATAGCGGCCTTGCTTGAAGACCTTCATGCCCATAAAGCGAATCGGGCGTGTGTTGCCAGATGGATCGACTGCTGTTTGCACATAAATTGGCGTGTGGTGTTGTTCAAACGTGCTTGGCTGAGTGGTTTTCGCATACACCGTTCCTTCTTGAACAAGCGGGTTGAATGAATCGATGAGTGCGGCGCCCGCCGAGCTGAGCTGTGCGGTTACAAGCTTCGCGCCAAAAAGCGCCAACCCAACGACCACCACCAACCCGGCTAAAATTCCAAATACTTTTTTCATGAATGACGTCCTCCTAATTGCTGATGAATCCAGCGTATCAGGAGGACGTCTTTTTGCCTATCCGTCTTGCGCATGAGGCGCCACGTGACCCACCGACTGATTTTGTTCGTTGGTCGTGGCTAGCAGCTTATCCGCGCTGTTGGATAGCCTGATTGCGATGACCGTAACAGATGTAACGTCTTGTCGGAGGATACGGCCTATAAGGCAGGGACCTCATCTTTTTCGATTCAGGGCTAGTTGAAAAGTCGCTGTGCATTGCTCAGTCTCATGTAACTGTTGTTTTGCAAACGTGATCAACTATCGGAAACTCAGCGTAATTCTCAATCAGAGGGCGGAGGTTCAGTCAGCGGCACTGGAAGTGCCGTTGGCTGGACCTCAAAGCAACTTGAGGGCGAAACCTGCGGACACAAAAAATCGTTCCCGTGGCCAGCCGGTCGCGAGAACGATTTTTTGCGTTACAGCGTTTGGGTGAACCGGTCGAAGGCGGCCAAGCCTTCCTCGGTCCGCTTGAAGACGCCGGCGTCCTCAAGCACGCGGGCGAAGACTTGCCCCACCGCCTGGTTTAGCAGGTCATCGGCAGT
The DNA here is from genome assembly GCF_003946115.1 of Lacticaseibacillus daqingensis. Classification (GTDB taxonomy): domain Bacteria; phylum Bacillota; class Bacilli; order Lactobacillales; family Lactobacillaceae; genus Lacticaseibacillus; species Lacticaseibacillus daqingensis. The sequence continues at coordinate 158,566 of NZ_RHOH01000005.1, forward strand.
CGCGCGCGTCCAGGCATACTGGGCGGCGAGGGCCTCGGCCCACGGGCGGTGACTGGCCAGCATCTGGTTGGGCTCGCCCAGCAGGAAGCGCTTGACCTCGGCCAGCTCGGTGCGCAGGCGGGCCGGCAACACGGCCAGGCCCATGACCTCGATCAGGCCGATGTTCTCCTTCTTGATGTGCTGGACGTCTTGGTGCGGGTGAAAAATGCCATCCGGGAAGGCGTCACTGGTTTGGTTGTCGCGTAGCACGAGGTCGAGCTGGTAGGCGGCCCCCACGCGCCGCGCGATCGGGGTCACCGTGTGGTGCGGTGTGCCGGCCGTTAGGGCGCGGACATCGACAGATTCATCGGAGTAGGTGGTCCAGGCGGCGCGAATGTGTTCGGCGGCAGCCGCCAGCTGCGTGCGATCCTCTGCAGTCAGGCGGATAACACTCATCGGCCACTTCACGCGGCCCGCAGTCACGGCCGGAAAATCAGGCAGGGGGAGCGTCTTTTCCACCGGCGCCTGCGCCATCGCAAAGGTGTGGCGGCCACCCTGATAGTGCTCGTGGCTGAGCATTGAACCGCCGACGATGGGCAGGTCGGCGTTGCTGCCGACGAAGTAGTCGGGGAACAGGGTCACAATGTCCAGCAGGTTGGTGAAGGTTTGGGCGTTGATGTGCATCGGCGTGTGTTCAGCGTCGAGGAAGATCGCGTGCTCATTGAAGTAGGCGTAAGGCGAGTACTGGAAGCCCCAGGTCCTGCCGCCAAGGGTGAAGCGCACGATGCGGTGATTGCCACGGGCCGGGTAGTCTGCGCGGCCCAGGTAGCCTTCGTTTTGGAGGCACAGCTGGCATGCTGGGTAGCCGAAGCGGGTGGCTTTGGCGGCCGCGGCGATGTCCTTCGGGTCTTTTTCCGGCTTGGAGAGGTTGATGGTGATCTCTAGGTCGCCGTAGTCGGTGTGCGCCGGGAACTTCAGGTTCTTGGCGATCGCTCGGGTCTGAATGTAGTTGTTCGCGCGGCTCAGGGCAAAGAACCAATCCGTCGCGGTTTTGGGACTGGTCTGGTACTGCGCCCAAAACGTTGCGTTCACCGTGCTGGGCTTGGGCGTGGCCAGCGCCATCAGCTCGGCGGCGAGGATCTCGTGGGCACTGGCGGTGTTTTCGCAGGTGCCGTTGGTGACGGCGGCTTCGACCAGGCTGTCGAGGTTGGTGAGCGGGTCGCTGGCGCCAGGGAACGTGGCCGCGGCATCCCCGCACAACGCAAGCACGCGATTGGCGAGGTAGACACGGTCCAGCCCCGTGTAGTCGGGGTTATGCGCGAGAATGAAGTCCACTTGATGGTCGAGGGCGGTCACCGCTTATCACCGAATCCTTCCGGGCGCGCCTCATGCCACTGCCAGGCGGTGGCGATGATGGCTTCCACGTTGTCGTAGTGAGGCTGCCAGTTCAGCACGGTACGCGCCTTGTCGGAGGCAGCGATCAGCGTGCTTGGGTCGCCGGCGCGGCGTGGCCCGATCGTGGCCGGGATGGGCTTGCCGGTCACCTTGCGGGCGGCCTCCAGGATCTCTAGATTGGAGAATCCAGTCGCGGAGCCGAGGTTGAAGGCGTCGCTGGGGTGGCCCGCCTGCAAGTACGCCAGCGCCAGAATGTGGGCATCGGCCAGGTCGACAACATGCACGTAATCGCGAACGTTGGTGCCGTCCTTGGTTGGGTAGTCATCGCCGAAGATCTGCAGGCCATCGCGCGTCCCGGCCGCGACTTGCAAAATGATCGGGATCAGGTGGGTCTCCGGGTGGTGGTCCTCCCCGATCGAGCCGTCAGGCATGGCACCGGCCACGTTGAAGTAGCGCAGGGCAACGAAGTGGATGCCGTACGCGACGTCAGCCCAGTGCATGATTTTTTCCATCGCCAGCTTGGATTCGCCGTACGGGTTGGTCGGCACCTGCGGATCGGTTTCCTTGATCGGGATCATCTTGGGCTCGCCGTAAGTGGCGGCGGTGGAGGAAAAGACGATGTGTTGAATGCCGAACTCGTGCATGGCCTCAAGCAGCGTGATCATGCCGCCGGTGTTGTTATCGAAGTACTTGAGCGGGTCCTTCATCGACTCAGGCACGATGGAGAAGGCAGCAAAGTGAATGATGCCGTCGATGTGCTCTGCGCGAAAGACCTGACTCAAAAAGTGGTAGTCGCGAATGTCGCCTTGGTAAAAGCGCGCCTTGGGGTCGACCGCGCGGCGGTGGCCGGTGATCAGGTTATCCAGCACCACCACGTCTTCTCCGGCTTTGATCAGCTGGGCAACGGTATGGGAGCCGATGTAGCCGGCGCCCCCTAAAACAGCAATTGTCATGTGGTTATCCTCCTATTGTGTGCGGGTCAATCCAGCTGGCGCGGGCCGTCAGCAATTTCGGCGACGTAGAACTCAGCCGGGTAACCGATCTTTGCTTCGTATACCTGGCCGACCGCTTCGGTGAAGGCTGGCACCTGCGCTTTGGCCACCAGGGCGATGGCACAGCCGCCAAACCCGGCACCGGTCATCCGGGCGCCCAGAACGCCGGGTTGCTTCAGCGCGGTTTGCACCAGCGTGTCCAGCTCCACGCCAGTGACTTCGTAATCATAGGCGAGTGACACCCCGGAGGCCGACATCAGCCGGCCAAACTGGGCCAGGTCACCGGCGTTCAGGGCGGCGGCGGCCTGAAGCGTGCGCTGGTTTTCAAACACGGCGTGGCGTGCGCGCTTGATCAGTGTTTCATCATAGATCAGCGCGGTGTGCTGGTCAAATTCATCGATGGACAGCGCGCCGAGGCTTGGCACGTCCAGCTGCGTCTGCAGGCGGCGCAGGGCTTCCTCACATTCGCTGCGGCGTTCGTTGTACTTGGAGTCCGCCAACGCCCGTGGCTTCTTGGTGTTCATGATGACTACCACATTGTCGCCCATTGCCAGAGGCAGGTATTCATATTCGAGGGTGTTGGTGTCCAGTAAGGTCGCGCGGTTTTTTTGGCCCATGCCGATGGCGAACTGGTCCATGATGCCCGAGTTGACGCCAATGTACTGGTTCTCGGTGGTCTGGCCCGCCTTGATCAAGTCCAGCATGGTGACATCCAGGCTGAACGTGTCCTTGAGGATGATCCCAGTCAAAAGCTCCAGCGAGGCGGACGACGAGAGCCCGGACGCGGCTGGCAGGTTGCCTTCAATGTAGACATCCAACCCGTGGGTGAGGGTGGCGCCTTGTGCGGCCAGCACCTGGGCCATGCCTTTGAAGTAGTCGGTCCAGGCGTTGTCCTTGGGGCTGGTCAGCGCGTCCAAGGCGAGGGTCGTGAGGCCTGCGGTGGGAAAGTTGGCCGAGAATAACCGAAAGGCGTTCAGGTCGTTAGGCCCGACCGCCGCGTAGGTGCCAAGGCTGATCGCACAAGGAAAAACGTGGCCGCCGTTATAATCTGTGTGTTCCCCGATCAGGTTGATGCGCCCTGGGGCGAAGTAGGTGTGTGCTGGGGCGTGGCCGAATTGGGCCTGAAACCCGGTGCGTAATGTTGCTGTATCCATAATGATGCGCCTCCTATGCGTGTGTGTGCGTGGTTGAATGTGGCGGGGGATTAGTCGCTGCTGTCGCGCAGCACGAGCTGGCTGCCCAGGGTCAGGCGCACCGGTGCGGTGGCCAGCCCATCCAGCTGATCTTTGAGCAGGCGCGCGGCGCTCATGCCCATCATCTGGGTCGCCACCTGTACTGTGCTCAGACTCGGATTCAGGAAGCGGCCCACCGCCAAGTCGTTGAAGCCGATGACACTGACCCGTTTTGGCACGGCGATGGCGTGCTCCTGCAGGGCCTTGATGGCGCCGATGGCCATCGCGTCGCTGGCGACGAAAAACGCGTCGGGTAGCTGCTCGCCTTGTGTCTCGATGGCCCGCGTCATGGTGGCATACCCGCCTTCAATGGTGAACTCGCCGGCAAAAATCAGGCTTTCGTCCAAGCTGGCTTGCGTGCGCATGGCGCGCTTAAAGGCGACGAGGCGCTGATCGACTAACGCGACCCCGTCGGTGGTGGCCTCGCTCCCAGTGATCATGCCGATGCGCTGGTGGCCGCGCGCCAGAAAGTGGGCAACGATCTTGTCCACTGGGTCACCGAAGCTCGTGGTGACCGAACTGATGCCTTGGGCCAAGGTGTCTTGGTCCACGATCACCAGTGGCCGGTTCAGCGCTTTGAAGGTCGCAAGCTGGGCCGGGGAGTACTTCCCAATGGCGATCAGGCCGGCCAGTTCGCTGGCCGGCGGCAGGGGTTCATTGGAAAAGACGCGGTCCACGGCGAAATCATCGGCTTGCAGCTGCGTCTCGGCCCCCCAGCGAATGGCCCGGTAGTAAAGGTCGTTGGTTTCGGCTACCTCTGAGTACCATTGGACTAACCCGATGGTCCCCGCGCTGGCGGGGGCACGGTGCTGGTGCTTGGTGTAGTTCAGCGCCTCGGCGGCCGCAAAAATGCGCTGGCGGGTCTCGGGGCTGACCTGCAGGGATGTGTCGGCGTTGAGGACGCGAGACACGGTTGCGCTGCTGACATGGGCGGCTTGCGCAATATCTTTAAGCGTCGCGATAACACTCATCTCCTTCTTTGCTGTCGAATTTATTTTACTAAAAGATGGTAAAAATGTGAACAAAAAGATTTCGTTGGTTGCCTTTTCCCGGGGGGGCTATGGTACACTGTAACCGGTTGATAACCCGATTCAACACCGTGAATAGTTTAGTAAAGAGAGTGGAGGCTCACGCTATGTTTCAGTATTCCTTGCGCTACACGCTTGACCCACGTTCCAACACACCGGTCAAAGATGACAAGCTGATCGCGTTCGTTCAAAAGGCCAAGGTCGACAATGTCGCCTTCTTCATTAACCCTGAGGAGCTGAACGCCAGCCACCTGACGGAAGCCCAGACCCAAGTGTGGCTGGATGCCATCCGGCCACTGGCCAAGCGGCTGGCGGCCCTGAACGTGTCCACCAGTCTGAACCCATGGACGACGATCATGCACAGCGACCGGGGCAAGGTGATCGACCCGAGCATCGGGTTCGAGACGCTGGTCGACATCAACGGCAAAAAGGCCACCTCGATGGGCTGTCCGGCCGATCCAAAGTGGCGCAACTACCTCGCGGATCGGTACGCGCAGTATGCCACCCTGCACCCGCGTGAGCTGTGGCTGGAGGACGATTTTCGCCACTACAACCACACCCCGCTGAAGCTCGCGTGTTTCTGTGACCGGCACATGGCGCTCTACCAGGAAAAACTGGGCCGGGCCATCAGCCGCGCGGACTTCGTGAAGGAGATGCTTCAGCCCGGTGAGCCAACTGAGGCGCGCCGGGTGTACCTTGACGTGGCGCGGCAGGAGATGAAGGACACCGTGCACCAGATCGAGGGCCGCGTGCACGCCGTGTCCCCTGAGACCAACCTGGCGCAGATGACCTCGTTCCCGAACTGGCACGCGATCGAAGGCCGCGACTGGGCCGGGCTGTTCGATAACCTGCGCGGCGCCGGGCACCCGCGGGTGGCGCGGCCGCACCTGCCGGCGTATAACGAGATCGCGCCGCTGAAGTATTCGCGCGTGTTTGAGGACTATACGCGCACGACCGCCGCTTACCTGGGGGATGACGCGGTTTTGTTCCCCGAGCTTGAAAACTATATGTATTCCCCGTTCGTGAAGTCCGTGGCCTTCACCCGGTTCCAGATCGAAACCGCGGCGCTGGCTGGGGCCAGTGGCATCCTGCTGAACCTGTTTGACATGATCGGCAACGGCATCGATGACGAGTACCACTATGCCGAGATGCTGGCCGACAGCAAAGCGTTCCTCGACCGCATCACCACGCGCCGGCTGCGCATGAGCCAAACACGCGGCATCCAGGTGCTGGTGGATCAGGATTCCAGCTACACGATCCACACCTTGGATGGGGCGGCGCCAGAGGAAATGCTACCGCACGAAACCAACTGGGCCGCGCTCCTTTCGACCTTTGGCTTCTCCACCACCATCACGCCGGTGCAGGCGGGTGCGACCTTCACCAAGGCGCGGCTGGCCATTTCGGGACAGCTGCTCCGCAACTTTGATGACGCCACCGTGCGGCAGTGGCTGAGTGATAACGTTGTGCTGTTGGACGGTGAGGCGGTTCAGGTACTGCTCGACCGTGGGTTAGGGGACCTGCTGCACATCAAGTCCGCCCAGTGGCACAAAGTCCGCAGCGGATTCCAGTCCTTTGAGGCGGCCGATGGGCACACGGTGGAAGGCATTGCCGCGCCGCGCATCACGATGCTACAGCACACCGGTGATTACCTGCGGCTCGAGTACGCGGCCGGGGCCGATGTCGCGATCTGGAGCCACGCGTACAACGAGTTCGATGAGCAGCTGGGCAACGTGATGGCAGTCATCGACCACCGCATCGTGGTCATGCCGATGGACGAGGACCCGAAGTACGGCTGGGAGTCGCAGTACATCGGCTTTAAGCAGGGGCTGTACCAGCAGATCCTCAGTGAGCTGACCGACGTCGATTATCTGATCGGCATGCCTAATACCAAGCTGGTCGCCACCGCGCAGGAGGGGCTGACCCTGTGGGCCGCCAACTTTACGCTGGATGATTATCCGCAGATCGTGTGGCACCCAGCCACACCGCTGATGACGACGCACGCCACGGTGATCGCCCGGGTCGGCGACCAGGTCCAAGAGACGCGCGTGGCGCTTGAACAGGTGGGCGACCGCGTCATCATTCCGGTGCCACTGGCACACCTGCAGCTTGTGCAGATCCGCTTCGACTAGCGCGTAGACAAAAAAGGTTCGTGCGTCACCCGATGGGGTGGGCACGAACCTTTTTTATTGGAACAGTAGGTTGTTGAGGCCGGCAAAGCTGAGATAGTACAGGAACACCAGCAAGGCGTTGGCGATCAGAGACAACACGATGATGGCGTAACGGAGGGTGAAGTTGTGGGCCCAGGTGTTGAAGTTGAACCAGCCCAGACGCTTGCCCTTGTAGCCAAAGGTCATGACCAGCAAGATCAGCGCTAGGCCGCCTTGGAGGGCGAGGCCGATCGCCGTGGCCGGCCCGCCGGCAGGTTGAAGCGTGTATAGCCCAAAGGCGAGGGCATCGAGTAGCAGTGCAAGTAATGGCATGAGTTTCTCCTTAACGCGTTATTAGGGGCATTATAGCATAGTCAGCTGAAGAGGCTGATCAGGCCGGCGAGAATGAAGAGACCGCCGATCAGGAAGCTGAACCACAGCCCCAGCGGCATGAAGCCATTGGTCGTACGCACTTTGCCGCTGACAATGTGACGCGTGCTCCGCCAGGTCATCCATAGTTGAAACACCCCGAGACCCAGAAAAATTAACCCAATCACAATAGTCATCCCAATTCCCCCTTATGACTCAACGATACCGCAGTTCGGGGGTGGGGCATCCGCCTAAAGACTGAATCAAAGTCACATTCGGGACTGCCGATTGATTGTGAAACTTGGTACAATACAAGCGAGGAGATGGTGAGATGACCCAATTTGAGCTGATGCCGTGTCGGTGGCGCTGGACGCAAACGGCGCCGACCCGGGCCGTGCAGGTGACTGCGCGGCAGGCGGCGGTGGATTGGCCGATGCCAATCGGCGCCGAGCTCAACCTTGCGGCAATTGAATCCCAGGCCGGGGCGCCACGGGTCGTGAACTATCTGCGCTACGCCCTAGTGCTCGATCGCACCACCGCAACGGTCGCCGGGGCCGCATTGCCACTGACCGGCCGGCGTGAGCTGATGGTGGTGATGAAAAACCCGAGCGCCACGGCGCCACCGTTGCTAGAGGAAACTTTCGCCCGGCTGGTGCAGTACCTGCCGATGCAGTACGCACAGCTGCGGTGCGTCAACGTGGTGCCGGTAGTGACCGGTGACGTCAGCTTTTTGCGGGCGGGCACACTGAGCGCCGCCGCGCAAACTTACGGGCTGGCACACTGGCAGCGGCGGTTAGTGGACGGCCGCCGTGAACCCGTCACCAAGCGTCAGCTGGGCCGCTACGACCGTGAAAACGCGCGGCGCGTGGGTCAAACGGTTGGCGCCAGCGGCCCACTCAGCAACCAAGCCGCCATCACGCAGTGGCTCGCGCAGCACCCGGCCACCGATGTGCTGCTGGCCACCGGCTGCCTGCGAACGCCAGTGCTGGTTGACGCTTACGCGCGCTTGCTGACCCAGCTAAGCCCACTGGGTCAGCAAGGGCGCCTCAAGGTGTTGGGCTTAGCGGCCGATGCGCGTTTTGGGCGCAACCCCCGGCCGCAAAACCCCCGCGATGCGCTGACACTGGTCGCGGGGACCTGGCCACTGCAGGCGGTGGGCGTACAGGCTGACCGGTTAGTCAGCCGGGCTTGAATAAAGCGTTTGCGCCTGCGCGCCTGACTGATTACAATAGAACCAACACAGATTTTAGACGACAATCAGATGGGGGGAGTGCCAAGTGTTAAAAGTGTGGGGAAAAGCCGCGCTAGTCGCGGGGAGCTTACTGATGTTGTGGGGCTGTGAAAAGGCCCCGCAGGTCAAACAAGCGCTCAAACAGTTTACTGATAGCACGAGTTCGCTCGGCACGAAGCCGTTTTATACCAAGCCGGATTCGAACCTTTCGGCGGCGTGGTTGAATCGCGCCGAGCACGCCAAAACCCAGGCAGAAGCTGCTACCCCTGCCATGACCCCTGAGCAGGCGGCCGCATTTGCCGAAGCGGACGCACAGCTGCGTGCGGCCAAGCTGTTTGTCGCGGCGCAGACCGAGCTGGATCACGCGCTGGGCGCAGATGCGGTCTTAGTGGACTCGACCTACTCACCGAGCGCTGTTCAGACGACCTACGCCACCTTGCAGCAGACGGCCCCGGCCTACGCCAAACGCATTGGTGACCGGGTGAAGCTGGTGGTGGCTGAGGTGGCCGCGCTTCAGGCGGTGACGGTGGCCAAAGAAACACCGACAGCGGCGAATGTGGCAACGGCGGACGCCTTGGTCAGGGCCGTGCCGGTCGCGGCGTTTCAGGCGCACTACCAGCCTATTTTGGCGGCCTTGACGCCTGCGCCGGTGCCGGAGACGCCGGACACGACGACACCCGAAGCGAGCCAGCCGACCGATTCGGCGGTTGCGACAACGTCATCAGATTCACCAGCCGCCGAAGCCCCCGCGGAGACGCCAGCCGGCGATGCGACCCCTTCGACCGCAGTGGCGGAAGCGCCTGATTCAACGCCCGCGACGACGGCCGACCCAGATGACGCAGCTGACGCGGCCGCTGAGGCGCCCGCGGCGACGATGACCATCAACGGGCCGTTCGCGACAATGGCAGAGGCCGTTGCGGCGATGAAGACGGCGCAGGCGGCAACCGGCCAATTGGCGACCGCGTACTCGCTGACGCAAGCTGATGGGGCGGTGGTCTACTCCTGGCAATTCGTGACCGATGACGAAACAGATGAATGACGGGGGAAAAGCGTGGCGCGTGATGCCACGCTTTTTTTGACTCGTGCGCTGCCGCTCCGGCTGGGTGTCAGAGATACGCGGCACAAGCCGCCGGCAGCAACCTACGCGACACGCATTCAGTGGGCAGAGTTGGTTCAGGCGCTTTAGGGACGACTGAACACCCACAGGCCCAGCAGAAGCGCGGAAAGGCCCAGCCGGATCAGTAAGTGCGACCAGTGGTGGCCGCCCAGTTGGGTGCCGTTGACGTACGCTGCCACCAAGAGCAGCAAAAGCCCCAGCGGGACGGCCCAGCCCCACCAGAGGCTCAGGATCAGGCTGCCGCTGCCGCATGCGGTCAGCGCTTTGGCCCATGCGGGGAGTGGTGCAGTTGCGGCCGCCCACACCATTAAACCGGCATAGAGCAGTAATAGCGTGTGACTGATCAATGCGATGATGGCGTTCACCTGCTTTGCGAATAATTGGATTAATTATAGCACGGGCGCGTTGGCGGGCGATAACTGGTCTAGACATTTCACGGCCGAGTGCGGTACAACTATTAGAGACAATGATTGGGAGGACGAATCACTTCATGACTAAAACCTTGATCTTCGGCACTGCGATGGTCGATGCCTTAATGAACGTGCCGAGCGTGCCCGGTAGCGGCGGCAACTCGCTGGGTGAGTTCCTGGAGTACCAAGTTGGCGGCTGCGCGATCAACGCCTACTGCGGGATGCGTTACGGCGGCGGGCAGGCAGACCTGTTCGTGCCAGTGGGCCACGGCGCCAACGCCGACCGGATCGCCGCGCACATCACCAAGGTGGGTGAAACGCCGCGCGTGATCCCCGGCACGGCTGACAACGGCTGGACGGTAGCGATGATCGAACCCAACGGCGAGCGCACCTTTATCGTGCTGCCGGGGATGGAGCAGCTCATGCGGGCGGACTGGCTGCAGCACCTGGATATTCCCAGCTACGACCTGTTTTACCTGAGCGGCTTTCAGCTGTCCAACCCGCTGGTCGCCCGGGATGTTGTCGACATGTACAGCCGCCGCAGACCCGAAGCACGGGTGCTGTTCGATGTTGCGGCGCGGATCGAAACCGTGGACCAAGCGCTTTTGCAAGAGCTGTTGCGCTCGGGCGTCATGGTGCACTGTAACGAAGTCGAACTGCCGCAGGTGGCCAAAGGCGACACCTTTGCCGACCGGGTGGCGTACCTGCACGACCTGACGCACCAACCGGTGATCGTGACGATCGGCGCGCGTGGCACCTACTACTACGTCAGTGACACCGACCAAGGCATCGTGCCAGGCGAAACCGTGCGCGTGGTCAACACGGTCGGCGCCGGTGACAGCCACTGTGGGGGGATGCTCGCGGGGCTGAGCAAGGGGCTGCAGATGAAGGATGCCGTGGCGCTGGGCAACAAACTGGCCGCCAAGGTGTGTGGCATGCAAGCGAACATGTTGCCGGTGACGGCCGGTCGGCGTTAGGGTGTGTTTTTAATTTCCGGGCTCCGGTCCGGCCTTCGATGATGAACGCGCTAGGCTGCTAATGAAATGCTAGTGTTCGTACACCAATGACTATCGAAGTATGTGCTGTGCTGACAGTTGAAATCACACGCCCAGGTAACAAAAGGATTCGCATAGCCGCGAATCCTTTTTGCTTGCCCTTTTTTATCGGCAATGGTATCTTATAACCATCCAAGGAGATGGTTATAAGATGGTAGAGAACAAAACAGAGAAACTGACCTTTAACTTTACCGCGACCGATTTAGCCGCAATGGATCTGCTGGTGGCGAATGGGTTTTATCGTAATCGCACGGACTTTGTGCAGCAAGCCGTGCACAGTCGCTTGGAAGCCAGCGAGGATCTGGTTGACGGGCTGATCGCCAAGGAGCGCACGCCGAGTCTTGTAATCGGCGTGCAGGTGGTGACGCGCAGGCGCTTGCTGGAAGCGCAAGCGAATCACCAGATGCTTGAGTTGAAGACGTATGGCATGCTGATCGTGGAATCGGATGTCGAGCTGGCACTGATGCAGGCGACGGTGACCCGTGTGCAGGTCTACGGCATCACCAAGGCGCCACGCCTCATTAAGACGGCGTATGGTTTGTGAGTACAAGAAAAGGCGGTGACCACGCGCGTAGTCACCGCCTTTTGCTTGCCTTACTCCGCCAAAAAGCCGTGCTCCAGAATGTCCATGTAGCCCATGGCCTGCTGAACGATGGGATCAAAGGCCTCGATCGAGAGGGCGGGGTTCGTGCTGATCATCGCCTTGCTTTGCTCGGCAATGGCGTTCAAGACCATCATCACCATGCCTTGCACCTGCTCGGCGGACACGCCGGCGCGGAGTTTCAGCCGGCCGACCACCGGGCTGGTGATCGTTGGCACACTAGTCGCCATCAGTTTCTGCCAGATGGCGCGGACCTTGGGCCGCAGAGTCTCGGGCAGACTGCCGAGCTCGGCGTAGGCCGCCATGCTGAGCGTGAATTCATCGGGGTATTGCAGCTGCAACTGGATCTTGTAGCGTAGGGCGCGCGCCACCATGGTGCGAAAATCCGGGGCGTCCTGCCACACGCTGAGGTCGGCCGCGGCCATAATTTTGTCAAAAGTGGTCTGGATCGTCTCAAGGTACAGGTTGGCCTTGCTGCCGAAGTAGTGGAAGATCAGGCCCTTGGACACGTCCGCGGCGTTTGCGATCGCATCGGTTTTGGCGTCACGGTAGCCGTGGTGGGCGAATTCGTGCATGGCGGCCTGCAGGATGCGGGCTTTTTTTTCGGGATCGATCGGTTGTCGGGTTCTTGGCATATCTTCACCTAATTCTCTCGTAAGTCACGTCTAGCATACGCCAGGTAGCCGAGTACGAGCAACCCCAGGCCAAGCGCCGTCATCCAGCCGGCCTGACCCCAGTCAACGGCTTTGAGGGGCACGTCATTGACCCAGCCGTAAGGGGTCAGCTGCTTGGCCCAGTCGGGGAAGTCCAGCAGGCTGCCGAGGTACAGGGAGAAAAAGCCGTAAGCGGGCAGGGCCCAGGCCACGCTTTGCCAACGCTGCAGCGCGCCCACGAGCACGGCACTGACGCCAAAGGTGACGATCAACGCCGGTGCGTACCCCCAGAAGCCGCGCATGTAACGGCTCAGGCTGAGCGCGTCGGGGCCCATCGCGGCACCGCCGGCCAGCTGCATGCCCCAGATGGCCAGCGCCAGCCCGGCCAGCGCGATCACCAGGCCGAAGCCGGTGACACTGGCGTACAGGCGCAGGCGGCTCACGCTTTTGGCGTGCACCAGCTCCAGGCTACCGCGGGCCTCGTCACGGTTGAGCCGAAACAGGGTGATCAGCCCCGGGATCGTGGCGAGAATGACGAAGATGACGGTCAGCTTATTGGCAAAGGCCAGCACGATGGCGCGGTTTGCAAGGCGCACGCCGGTGGTGCCGATCAGCTTGGCCATGGTCGGGTTGCTGCTCATCAGGTCGCCTGCCGTGCCGAAAATGGAGCCATAGGTCGCCCCGAGGATCAGCAGTGCGATCAGCCAAATGATCGTGCTGGTGCGCTCCAGGCGTGCGACGAGCCCAAGCGGCCCGCGCAGGAAGGGGCTGGCGGTACGCCGACCTGCGCGCTGTGGCAACAGGCCCGCCCCAAGATCGCGCTGGGTGCCCAGCCGAAGCGCCAGGCCACCGACCAAGGCGGTCAGGGCCAGCATCAGAAGCACCGGCCACCAGGTGTTTTGGTCGTAGATGGCGAGCTTTTCGATCCAGCCATAAATGGTCCACCACGTCAGCTTGGGGTCCGTGACGTCCGTGACCATGCGGGCGATGAACAGCAGGCCCAGCCAGCTATAACTGAGCAGGGTGGTGCCGCGGGCCGAGTCGGCGACCTGCGCGAACAGCAGGGTGAAGGCCCCAAACATCAGGCCAAACGCGCCCAGACCGAGGCCAAAGAGCCAGTTGCCGGCGGCGTCCGCGCCGGTCATCCCAGCGGCTTGCAGCCCCAAGGCCGCAAGCACGGCGGTGATCAGGTTCAGGATCACCAGCTCCAGGCTCGCGGCGGTCAGGCTGGCGCTGCGACCCACAGCATGCGCGCGGATCAGCTCCGCGACACCGGTGTCCTCCTCCGCGCGGGTGGTGTGCACGGCAAAATAACTATTCATCATCGCCACGAACAGCCCCATGAAGACCATCATCTCCGCGGCGTAAACGTTGGCGACCGTGTAAGGCGCCTTCGCCGTGAAGGGGCCGAGCAGGGAGACCATCGCCGGCGTCTTGAGCGTCTCGATGATGGTGGCCATCGCCTTGGGTGAGCCATACAAGGTGTCGAACTTGCCCGCGGCGCCGGCCATCAGCCCGACCACGCCGAGCAGCCACAGCACGATTTTGAGCCAGTCGCGGCGCAGGGCCGTTTTGAGCAAAAAGCCTGTCTTAGCGTGTTGCATCGTCAGCCCCGCCTTCCTGGTTGTAGTACCGCAGGAACAGGTCCTCAAGCGTCGGCGGCGTGCTTTGCAGCGCCGTGATGCCCAGCGGGGTCAGGGCGCGCATGACGTCGCCAAGCGCCTCGGAGTCCACCGCAAACGTGGCCTTGGTGCCGGTGGCCTTGAAGCTGTGCACGGCGGGCAGCGCGGCGATGGCGTCAAGCGGCTGCTGGGTCGTCACGCGGATCTGCGTGCGGGAGAGCTGGCGCATCGCGTCCAGTGTGCCGGTTTCGATGATGGTGCCTTCGCGGATGATCGCGATGCGGTCACACATCCGCTCCACCTCGCTGAGGATGTGGCTGGAAAGCAGTACACTTTTGCCTGCCGCCTTGAGGCCCAGGACCTCCTGCTGGAAAACTTCCTCCATCAGGGGATCCAGGCCGCTGGTCGGCTCGTCAAAAATGTACAGGTCCGCGTCGGTGGACAGCGCCGCGATCAAGGCGACCTTCTGCCGGTTCCCCTTGGAGTACGTGCGCGCCTTCTTGCGGACATCCAGGTCGAACTTGGCGATCAGTGCGTCGGTGCGCGGTGAGTGGGCCTGGTCATTCAGGCGCAGGAACAAGTCGATGGCCTCGCCCCCGCTGAGGTTGGGCCACAGCGTCACGTCACCGGGCACGTAGGCGAGGCGCTTGTGAATGGCCACGGCTTCGTGCCAGACATCCTGGCCAAAAATCGTTGCGCTGCCCCCAGACTTCTTGAGGATCCCCAGCAGCGTGCGAATGGTGGTCGACTTCCCGGCGCCGTTAGGGCCGATAAAGCCGAAGACCTCGCCGGCGTTGACCGTCATCGTAATGTCCTTGAGGGCCTGAAACTTGCCAAAGTGTTTTTGTAGATGCTCAATCACGACAATCGGTTCTGTCATTGTGTTGCCTCCGTTTTGGCGGCTTTTTGCCGCTGATTTGATTGCGCCTAGAGTGTAACACCACGTTGTCTCGTTGGTCAATGACTAACCAGTCAATTTATTTATACGAGTTGGCATGCGCCCACGCAAAAACGCTTGAGCCTGGCTCAAGCGCTTCTTTGCCATGATTTCCCGTCAGCGGCGCGTGATGGTCAGCTGCCCATCGGTGAGGGTGAACGTGGCGATCACGGTGTTTTGCTGAATCGCATTTTCGGTCAAGCGGTTGATCGCGTCGACCATCCCCACCGTGGTGGTGCCGGTGGCGTCGGTCGACAAGACATTGGCGTAGTGGTCACCGCCTTGCGCATCCGCCAGCTCAAACAGGTGAATGGTAGCGGCGCTTGGGGTCGTGGTGGTGGGATCGCGGCTGATCTTGGTCAGCGTGCGCACAGTACCTTGGCCGATGCGCACCAGCTTGCTGGCGGACAGGAATAAGTAAAGATAGGTGCCATCGCTGCCGGCCCGGGTGGTGGCGCGCGGCATCGCATAGTTTTGGCTGAGCGCCAGCCCCTGGTTATTGCTAAAGACCAAGTTGGCATACAGCGTTTGGGCCTTGATGTGCTTGAGCGACTGGATGGCGACGCGGTAGGTCGACCAGGTCACACCGGCGCGCTCGGCGCGGTAGAGGTTGCCGTGGGTGACGACGACTTGATCGGCGCGGTCGTCTTGTGCCGCCCACCGCCCGGTGATGGCCGCGTCACTCAGCCAGCGCTTGGGGGCCTGGTAGATGTCCGCGCGGTACACGACAACGCGGTCCGCGGTGGTTGGCGTCGGGTCGCGCTGATTGCCATAGGCGTAGCTGAGCGGCAGGCCGTACAGGGTGTGACCGACGGCGAGGTAGCCGTAGCTCATGTGGGTAAAACAGGCCAGGTCCTTGAAGCTGGTCAGCTGGACCTTGGCGCCAGCGGCTTTGAGCGCCGCGTTGAGCTGCGCCAGTGTGAACGGTCGCGTCTTGGTGCCGCTGAACTTGTCCGTGCGGGTCAGCGTGGCCTTGAGCTTGGCGTAGGTCGTGGCCCGGTTGGCACCCAGTGCACCGGCGTGGGTGGTGACCGTCTGGCCGGCGGTGGCCGTGTGGCGGGTGGGCGTGGTCAGCGCGCCAGTGGCTTTGGCCTTCGAGGTGTAATAGGTGGTTTGTTGCCAAATCGTTTCGGCTCGGGTCAAAATGCGCTGCGAGGCGGCTCGCGGCGAGGGGCTGGCCGGTTGGGCCTGGTGGCAGGCGGCCAGGGGCAGTAAAAGCAAAAGGCAGATCAGGAATCGTTTCATTGGCGTATCCTCCGTGCTCAGTGTGCGCGATTGCCAAGCCCTTGGCAACCTTTTGTTCAGCGGTGAGCCAAATTGACTTTTGGGTGGTGGCTCGGTACGCTAGTTGGAGTTTGTTTTCATTGGACACAAAGTATCTCGCTGAACGCGTATGAAATTGAGGATCGCATGAACATTACGCCAAAATCAATCGTTATCTTATTATATGGCCTCCTGGCAAGCGCCGTGATGGGCAGCTGCTCGGCGGTTTTTACCTGCTGCAAGGGGCGCTGATTGCCTGGGTCGGGATCGGCACCGGCTTTCGGCCGTGGTTCACGGCGGCGTGGCTCGGTGTGGTGGGGCTGCTCATCTATGCGTGTCAGCGCACGGTGGGGGCCATGCCCAAGCCGCTGGGGCTGATCCGCGCGGAGCTAGCGCATGATGGCCGCACCGACTATCGCTTCGTAGGCCTGCAGCTACTGTTACCCGCGGTGATCCTCACCAGCGGGACCAGTCTCGGTCCGGAGGCCACCTTGGTCAGCTGTACGCTCTTATTTGGGCAGTGGCTGACGGAGAAGCTCGCCTACCTGACGGCGGGTTCGGCTACCAACACCCGCGCGTGGTGGCGCGCGGCGCTGGCCCCGCATCGAGGCCTGGCGCCAACCGCGCGGCTGCGCTGGGCGCCGCGCACGGTCGCCTTTTTGGCGGTGGGACTCACGGCATTTTACTGGACCTGCCGCTGGGGTGGTGAGCCTTCCGTGCGCGTGATGCTCGGTGCCAGTCGGTGGGGTCACCGCGAGCTGGCGCTGCTGCTACCACTGATCGTCCTCGGCTGGTGCTTGGGACACTTGGAAAAAGCGGCAATGATGGCGCTACGGCAGGTCTTGCTGGGCCGCGTGCGCCAAACCGGGGCGCTGATCGTCGTCGGTGGCGTGGCGATTTACGCGGCAACGCTGTGGTTGCCCGCCATCAATTTTTCGGGGATGGCCAACTTCCAGCTGCTGGCGACCTCATGGCCGGCCCGCTCGGTGGGCTTCTTGGCCCTGGCAGCCGGGCTCAAGCTGGCGCTGTTGACCATTTGCCTGAACACCGGGTGGCTGGGCGGCGACATTTTCCCGGTGCTGTTTGCCACCACCGCGCAGGGGCTCGCGCTCAGCCACCTGATGCCCGGCGTGGATGCGCTGTTTGTCGTGGCGGTGTTGGCGATCAGCGCTGGCGCCACGATCTTGGGCGAGCCGCTGGTGGCAGGCGGCGTCATGGCCGCGTTGTTTTTGCCCGGCAACCTCGCGCTCATCAGCGTGGCCACCACGGCCCTGATGTCCCTGCTTGAGCGGCGCAGTGGCCCCCCGGTCGCGTGGGTGCGGCGGCGCCGGTTGGTCGAGTGAAGCTGATGATGCAAAAAAACCTGGGCTCGCGGCCACTGCGCTGCGAGCTCGGGTTTTTTGCGTCAGTGCGTGGTCGGGACGCGCTGCGGCCAGGCCTGAATCAAGAAGCGTGTATAGCGCACCGTCACCATCAGCACCACGGCGGTGATGACGGTCCACTCAAGCCACTTGACTGCCTGCAGCACCGGCTGCGTTGGCGCGAACACGGCGGTGTACTTGGCGATCGCCGTGGCAGTGATGGCCAGCGGGAAGGTGAAGGCGCCCATGCTAGGCACGAAGTCGTGTGCGAAGTACGGCACGACTCGGATCAGCGCGATCACGTACAGCAGCTGGCAAAAAGCGAACAGGCCACCGGCGAACACGGCGTTGGGCTGGGGCGTGACAGTGAGGTAGGCGGCCAAACACAGGCTGGCCGGCGCCGCTAAGATCGTGGTCAGCGGAAGCGCCGGGGTGGGCAGCGGTAGGCGGATCAGTCGCCAGATGACGACCGGGAACACCCCGGCATAGAGCACTAGGGCTAGCCAGGTGGTGGCGGGGCCCAGGGCGGGGGCAAACGGGGCGCAGGTGACGGGGATGACGCCGATGCCCACGAAGGTCACGAACCAGCTGGGCATCACCATCGCCAGACGCTTTGGCGCCCGCCACAGGTGGCGCCAAAAGAAGCCGCCCATGATCGCATAATGCCCGATGACCGCGAGCCACCACAAGCCGGTGGTCACCGGCAGCGGCACGCCGAGCTGGGTGAAAAACACCGCGAGGATCATCGTTGCCATGGTCAGGTTGGGCAGAATCGACGTGACGACGGGATCGGCCAACGCGGCCAATGCGCTGCGCGGGACCAGCAGGCACTTCAAGATCACCAAGCCCCACAGCCCCAAGGCCACCCCCTCACACAGCGCCCACAGCGGCGTCAGGCCCAGTGCGCCGTTCAGACTGCCCAGCGATGCCAACCCAAGCATCAGCCCACACACCGGCAAGGGCAGGCGGGTCAAAAAAATTTTCATGAATCAAACCTCCAAGTGTCAATAGTCACAAGGAGAAGTATACCGGAAGCGCTTTCGTTTGCAACCGCTTCCGGCCACGTCGAAAAGAACGTACTTGCTTGACAAGGGTATGCCGACCTAATATACTTGCACTGCAAGATAGTGAGGTGAGCACATGAGCCAATTACCGACACAGTTGCTGAAGGGCACGCTTGAAGGGGCGATCCTGGCGCTGATCGAAGAACAGGAAACCTATGCCTATGCGCTTCATGAGACGCTTGAGCGGCGCGGCTTTGGGCCGGTGGCGGACGGCACTATTTACCCGCTGCTTTTGAAGCTGGAACGCGCGGGACAGATCCAAGGCATCAAGTACGCGTCACCTAGCGGCGGGCCGCCGCGGAAGTACTACCACATTTTGCCGGCCGGGACTGCGACCCTGGCCACGTTTCGGCAGGATTGGCAGCAGTTAGCACAGGCGATGACACGGGTGATGGGGGCAACGGAAGATGACGGATAAGTTGTGGACCGAGAATCAGCAGTATTACGATCGCATCGAGGCGTATGTGACGGCGGCTTTTTACGTCGATCCGGCTGCGGCACAGGACACGTTGGCGGAAATTCACGCCGACTTGCTGCAGGCGCAGGCGAGCGGGCAGTCGGCTGCGGCTTACTTTGGGCAGGCCCCGCAACCGATCGCGGCCGGCATTGTGGCCAACCTCCCGCGCCGCCGCGGGTCGGATTGGCTGATGATGGGTGCCTTTTTCTGGGGCGTGCCGTTTTTCATTTTCCTCTGGCGCCAGGTGATGAATGGGCGGCATCCGGTGGCGCTCGGCACGGCCGCGGTGATGGCCACGCTGATGCTGGCCGGGGTGGTGGGCCTGGCGCTGTGGCGCCGCCACCGCGCCTTCGCGCATCAAAGCAAGCTGGAGGTGAAGTTTTTGGGTGGGACCACCCTTATCGCGTGGCTGCTGATGGTGCCGGTCGGTGAGACGCTTTTGCCCAAAATGGGGCTGGTGGCTGTGCCACCGGTGGTGATCGTGGCCGTTAGCCTGGGGCTGTGGGCACTGGGGCTGGCCGGTGCGGCGTGGCTGGATAGCGTCCACTCCTGGTTCCTGCGCGCCTTTGAAGCGCTCCTGCTCCTGTACATCGCGTGGCCGCTACCGGCGTGGCTTGGCTGGTCGGTGGGCGGGCTTTGGTTTGGTGCGGCGGTGCTGGTCGGCAATGTTTTGCTGATCTGGGTGCTGGGGGCGCTACTGCCGGCCAAGCATCAGGCGCAGTAGGACCACAAAAATACCGGCAGGGGCACTTTTCCATCAAGGGAAAGTGCGCCTGCCGGCTTTTTTAACCTCAGCCGTTCTGGCGCCGCGTGCGCCACACGCGAAAAATCACGATCAGCAGGCCGAGCCCGGACAGCGCCGTGTTGCCCCAGAACACCCACCCGAACGCCGGCAGAAAGTCGGCGGTGTGGGCGGTGACCTGCTGAACCCCGGGCAGCTGGGCGAACAGGAGGATCGCCCCGAAGGTCATGCCGACGGTCATCCCCAACGTGCGGGCAAAGGCGTTGAGCGAGCCCGCCACGCCGCCGAGGCTGCGCGGCACCGTGTCCATCGTCAGGGCGTTGTTGGGCGACAGGAACACGGCCAGCCCGATGCCGTTGACGACGATGGGCCAAAGAATGTCAGGCATATCCCGAGTGGCGGGGTACAGCGCGTAACCGGCCTGCGACCCGATCAGGGCCAGCAGGCCGATGACCGTCAGCCAGTAGCGGTTCCAGTGGTCGGCGAGGTAGCCGGCTAGCGGCGTGACAAGTAGCATCACCACGCTTTGCCCCATCATGATCAGCCCGCTGATGAAGGCGCTGAAGCCGAGGTAGCTCTGCAGGTAAAATGGCAACAGAATATTGGACACCGCGTTGACCAGCATCACGATCAGCAGTGTGCTGACGGAGATCATATAGTCCGGATTGCGCAGAAGCTGCGGGGCGATCCAGGGGCTGGCCGCCCGGTCATCCTGGGCGAACGATCCCACGGTCAACAGCAGGCCGATCAAGAGGCCGCCCCACGCGATCAGGCGCCACTGCGCGGACTGAAGCAGGCCACCACTGAGGAAAAAGGCGAGCAGCCCGATCGTGAATAGGTTCTGGCCGGTCCAGTTCGCCTCGTGCCAGACTTTTTGCAGCTGCGCGCGCGGGGGCAGGCTGGGGGTCAGCACCCGCCAGCCGACCAGCAGGATCACGAGCCCAAGCGGGACGTTCAGCAGGTAGATCCAGCGCCAAGACAGCAGGCTGATGAGCAACCCGCCGATCGCTGGGCCGGAGATCGCGCCGATCGACGTGAACATGGAAACGATCGCCAAGGCCTCGGCGCGGCGCGCGCTGGGGAAGTTGTCCGCGACGATGCCCATGTCGTTGGCCATGATCATCGCGATGCCGATGGCCTGCACCACCCGCCCAACCAGCAGGAGCCAAAAGGCGGGGGCGATACCGGCAACGAGGGAACCGAGGACGAAAACAACGCCGCCGAAGAAGAAGACGCTGCGTTTGGACAGCAGGTCGCCAATGTGGCCGAACATCACCAGCAGGATGGTGCTGGTGATCAGTCCGGCCGAGACGGCCCAAGTTGCGGTACTGTTTGTGATCGCGTAGTCGCGCGATAGTTCAGGGAGCGCCAGCGTGAGGCTGGACCCGGATAGGCTGGTCAAAAATGAAATCAGCCCCAGGACAAGGATCGTTTGCCATTCAGTATGTTTCGTCTGCATTGTGTTTCCTCCATAATGTCCAGCGTACGCGGTGTGCGCCCAAAGGCCAAGCCATCTGCTTGTGAGGTGGGCCACATGCTGCGGCGATGGATTGCGCACACTAAAACGGCCTCATGCAAGCGCGCATGGGGCCGTTCGGGCGGTGATGTTACGGCAGGGCCTCAGCCGGTGGCGCGGCCACGGTGAGTTGCCAGTCGATCTGCGCCTCAAAGCGCCGCTGAGTGACCGGTTCGGCCTGCGGGTAAGCCATCGCTTTGAGCTGCGTCTGAAAGGAGCTGGGGGCCGCATCAGCGGTGAGCAACGTCACCGGTGCGGCACCGGGCCTCAGGACCGCGTGGTGGTGCTGGAAGTCCAAGGCAATGGCGAAGGGGAACGATTGGAAGGCCGTCAGCTTGGCGCTGAGCGTCCACCGCTCCTGGTCGGTAATCAGCTCGGGCGCTCGTTGATCGGTGACCACAAGGGCCCCCTTGACCTGGGCAGGTTGGGGGAGCGCGTTATAGAAGTCGCGCCAGCTGTACTGCCAGCTGAGCTCACGCGGCACGCTGAACGACAGGGTGCCGGGATCCAGGTGGACAATGAACCCCGCGTAATTCGTACTGTAGCGGTAGGCGCTCCCACCGCTGACCGCGGTCATCACGAGTTGGAGGACATCGGGGGTGTCTTTTTGCGCGGCCGCATGCGCGTGGCGCAGCAGGGGACTGCCACGCTCAAACCGTAGGGCAACCGCGGCGTCTGAGAGCGTGGTGGCGTGCCCGTTACCGCCTGCCACGCCCATTTCCGCTGTCAGAATTGTGTCGGTGGCGGGGTCAACGACCAGCGTGCCATCGGGGCCAAACTTGCTGGCAAAGCGGTGCCATTCATAGTGCCAGGTCGCGCCGGGTAAAAGCGCGTTGAGACTCGCAAGTCCCTGTGTCGTGTGCGTGAACACGGGCTCGCTTTGGCGGCCCAAGTCCAGCGATAGCGCAGGGAGTCCGCCCACGTAGACTGGTTGGCTGGCCTGAACGCGGGTGCCGGTGGTGGGCGCCGTGGCCGTGGCAGTCAGCGTTTCGGCAAAGCCAGGGGTGGGCCCCATGTTGATCCGGGTCGGGGTGACTGGCGCGATGGTGGCATCGGTGTTATTTTGCTGCTGCACGCGCAACCCGCGGCTGGTTTGCCACTGCACCTGGGCGGTCGCGTTGATCGGCGTGATCTGCGCCGCAACGGGCCACCAAGGGTTTGAGGCGATCAGGGGGAACACCGTGGTGGGCGCCTTGAGGGTGATGCGCTCAGGCGCGATCAGCTGCGGTGTCACCAAGATGCGCCCGATCTGGCTCGTGTACGTCGTGGCTGAGCTCTCAAAGGACCCGGTGAACTGGTAGAAGTAAGTCCCCGGGGCCTTGGGGATAAAGGTGAGCTGGCCATCGACTTCGTACTGAAAGAGGTTCACGTAGGCCGCCACGCTGTTCCTGAATACCTTCGTGGCCGTGTAAGGGGCGGTGTCAGAGACCTGCCAAATAATCAGGGTGAAGTAGGCGTTCGTGAAGACGTTGGTGAAGGCAGGACGAGACATTGTCGCGGTCAGCGCAATGGTGCCGTTGACCTTGATCGAGGTGCTCGCGCCTACCTTAGGCGTCTTGAAGCCGGCGGTCAGCAAATCCGGTGCGGGACTGGGGGTGCCGATCGCCGGTTGCCAGGTTTGCACCTGAGTGGGTAGCGTGGCGGCGGCTGCCACCGGCCGCGCGGGGCGCCCCCAGAGCAGGCCCATGATCAGCACTACGCCGAGGGGAATGAAGGACCATTTAGTCATCGGCTCGCCTCCTTACGCGGTGGACACCGCCCACAAGCGTCAGCCCCACCAGTGCCAGGCCCCACCCGCGGTTGAATGGGCGGTCACCGGTGGCGGGCAGGGGCTGGCGCGGGCGGGCGGGTAACACGACGGGCCCCACGGGTGCGGCAACAGGGGCC
This sequence comes from Lacticaseibacillus daqingensis, assembly GCF_003946115.1. Lineage (GTDB taxonomy): Bacteria > Bacillota > Bacilli > Lactobacillales > Lactobacillaceae > Lacticaseibacillus > Lacticaseibacillus daqingensis. Next base: position 181,624 of record NZ_RHOH01000005.1, read on the forward strand.
ACTTTATCAGTGGCCCCTGTCACGCGGAGGGTGGCGGTGCTTTGTGCGCCGTGGATCGGGGTCAGTGGGGTCAGCCACAAAACGGTGAGGACGCCGAGGCTAACGATGAGGGGTTTGATCATGCGTTGTCTCCTTTCGGCGCCACAGGAGCAGGAGCAACAACCCGATGACGAGCGCCAGCCCCGCACTGACCCATAACCAAGGGTTAAGGGGTGGGACTTGGTGGCCGAGCGTCTCGGCGCGAGTTGCTTGCGCGACAGTAAAATGATCAACCAGGTCGTAGGTCTGCTGGCCCGAGGTGAGCGTCACCCGCACGGTGTACCGCCCGGAGCCGAGGCTTTTTTCGGCCAGCGGCAGCGCAAGGGGCATGATGCTGGTGGCGGCCATTTCGGCCTGTGTCAGCGTCTGCTTGGTCAGGCGCTTGCCCGCGGCGTTGGTCACGGTGCTGACCATCGTGATGGCCCCGAAAGTGCGGGGGGTGTGGTTCGTGAGCTGTGCGCTCACGACCAGCCCGTGGGCGGTGCTGCGCAGGGCCGCCTGATTCAGGGTCAGGCGGGGGCGCGGCGTGGTGGGCGTCAGGCCGGTGAGGTGAATCGGCACGGCCATGGCAAACCGGTTCTGTAATCCTGCGGTGGCAGCCTTCGGGGCTTGCCGCCGAACGTAGAGGGCCCCGAGGTAATCGCCGGTCAAGCCCGCCTCGGGAACCTTGAGGTGCACTGTCACGGTCTGCGTGGTGTTGGCGGGCACGGTCACCGTTGGCGCTGGGAGGCTGGCCAGCTGCGAGAGCCGGGTCAGTTCCTTAGGCGTGGGGTGATCAGGTGTGTACTGAATTTTTCCGTCCGCACCGGTGCTTGCGTCCACCACTTGCAGGTCAAACGTCGCAGGCGCGGCGGCCTGATTCGTGAGGGCAAAGGTGAGTGCGCGCTCGGTGTTGGGCGCGAGGCTGAGCCGGACGAACCCCGGTGCGGCCGAGTCGGGCACCGTTTGGTTGAGCGTGAAGGCGGCGCGCGTTTCGGCCGCGGTGACGACTTGCGGCCCGGGCCAAGCCAGAACCAGCAGGATGAGTGTGATGATGTGGCGCACAGGGACCTCCTTAAGTGAGCTTACAACGAGGCGAACTTGTCAGCCGTGGCCGCAAGCGTCCAGGTCAGCGGGGCCGTGAAAACCGTGTTGTTCACCACTTTGACCTGTGAGGCGGTTTGCTTCAGTGAGGTCGCGATCTGCGCACCGTTGAGGATCTGCGTGCCTCGCTTGCTTGCGTCGCTGGTGATGATGGTGGCGGTGTCGTCGGTGGCCACCTGCCCGTCAAGCGAGAAGTGTGCCTGGTTAGCCGTGCCACTCAGGCTCAGGGTACTGGTCTCAAGGGCTGCGCCGCTGGCGTCCTTGAATTGGCCTAACGCCAGCGTCAAGGTCCAGCCGTTCGTGTAATCAAACGGCCGCGCATCCGTGATGGCTAAATCGCCACTGGCGGACCCGGTTTGGTTGAACCCGTTGTAAATCTTGCCGGCAGTCACGGTGCCATAGTCTAAGGCCGGGACCTTGTCCAGCGTGAGTCCGCCGTCCTTAGGCGTGGCGTCTTCGATCTTGACCACCGCTTGGGAGTTGTCTGTCAGGGCCGCAGCAACGGGGGTCAGCTGCGTGGCAGTCAGCGTTGCACCAGCGATGGCAAGGGCGAGTAAAAGAGTTTGTCGTGTCATGAGGAGCCTCCTATTAGTTGATAGCAATTTAATCTATTGCCACCGAAATCGTACCAGAAGTTCTGCCGGGTTTCAATGGAATAACTTATAATTACTATAGAAATTAATAGAGATGAAAATACTGATGCGATGCGCCCTGGCTAACCGTTGGCACGCGTGGGGTTGCACAAAACAGGCTGGAACAAAAAGCGGTTTTAGCCCAGAGAATAAGAGGAAGCCACTGACAAACCCGCACTTAGGTTTGACAGTGGCTTCCTCTTATTCGGCCAGGGCGGTGCTTTTTGTTCGTACTATTCTGGAATAGTTGTGGCGCATTCTTGGGCCGTTAATTATGTCTCGGCTCCTACAAAGGTCAAACGCGCAGCCTAACTCGAGGTGCTTTGGATGGGTTGCGCGGCCCTGAACCGCGTCGATTAGTGCTGCCGGTGCCTCAGCCACGCGATGCGGCCGGCCCACCCGGCCGCGATGGCAATGAGCGCATAGCCTAACGGAATGGTGAAGAAGAAAGGTTCGTGCAACGTGCCGTCAGCGGCCATGGTGCTGAACTGCGCGCCGATCAGCGGCAGCGCAATGGCCAAGCCGACCAGCGCGAGGGGATAACGGTACTTCATGGTGGCACCTCCTCTTTGCGATGAGTATAGCAGGCCTTTCAACCCGGCTGGGTCAAGATTTGGTTAAGCTTCGCGAACGGCCGTGGCGGCTGGGGTGACCGATCGGACAGCCCCTAGTTGCGCGTAAACGGCTGCCCAGGCTGCTACCCCCACGTAGGTCATGGGTTAAGCTTGGCCGGCAAAATGTGCGCGTGCCGCAGGTCCCCGATGGCGAGCCACTGGTCGTCCAGCATGACGCCATCCCCATCGGTGTAGCCGCGGACCTGGCCGCTCAGTGGCGGCGCCAGGGTCAGGTCTGGCGTCAGGGTGCGGCGTTGCACTTGCACCGGCGCACCGCTTGCCAACGCCTGGGCCAAGGTCGCCCGCACCACCGCCTCGGACTGCTCAGGGAGCTGCTGGGCGGCCTGGTGGGCGGCAAGCGCCTCACGCTTGAGTGCGGCGGTGTGGTCGGATAGGTAAAACCCCTGCCACTTCACCATGCCCCGGTCGCGGTACTCGTGGGCGAAGAATTGCTCGGTGCGGCGTAAAAACGCGGCGTGATCCATGCCATCACCTCCTCTTCTTGAGGATACAAACATACGTTCGATTCGTCAAGCGAACGCGCGTAAAAACGCCCCGCGGCAACAAATCCGCGGGGCGCACGTTAATCTTGTTCGGTGAGGTGAAAGTCGAAGAACTGGCGCGTGCCCGGCAACGCAAAGTCGGTGTAGTCGCGGGCGTGCCCGGTGCCGGGCACGACATGCACCGCGATGTCGCGCTTGAACGCGGCCGCCTGTTCGAGAAAGCGAAAGACGCCAGGCAGTGGGGCCAGCTCGTCGGTGGCGTTGTACATCAGGGTCGGGCCCAGGGTTTCGGTCAGGTGGTTCATCGGGTTGACCGCGGTCAGTTTTTGCGGTGACAGGTCGCCGAGGTAGGTTTGCACGAAGTACTTATAAAACGCGTCGTGGATCGCGTGGGGCTCGGTCAGACCCAGGCTTTGGCGGGCGTCCAGCGCCGCCTTGACGGTTTGGTGCTTTTGGACCCAGTTGGCAAAATCAACGATCGCCGACCAAGTCACCACCGGCCGGCCGCTGGCGATGCTTTCGGTGAGCGCCATCGTGCCTCCGACGCTGGCGCCGAGCAGGCCCAGCCGTTCGCGGTTGAAGGTGTAGGCACTGGCCGTGAACCAGGTGAGAAAGGCGCTGAGGTCTTCCTGCGCGGCCGGGAAGCGGTCAGCCGGGGCGAGGCGGTAGTTGGGAATGGCCGTGGCGTAACCGGCGTTGGCAAAGTACGCGCCGATGTCCGCCGCCTTGGCCTTGTCCCCGCGAAACCAACCGCCACCGTGCACAAACACGAGCGCCGCCCCGTTCGGCTGCGCCGGCAGATAAATGTCCGCTCGCTGCAGCGGATCGTGCCCATATGCTTGATCGATATCCTGGGTCATGTGACACCTCCATAAAGTCTTCGACTCTACCATAGTCCTAATGGAAGCGATTTTGCAAGTCGCTCAGCCAAGCGTCACGGCGATGGTGGCGCGAATCGACTGCGGCCCCAGGTCAATTCGCAGACCCGGTGCTTGGCGGTGCAGCGGATCGGCCAGCCGCGGGCCCACGGTCACGCTGGGGGTCGCGGGTTGCCCGTCAACGGTGACCGTGACGGGTTCGCTGGCCCCAACGATAAACAGTTGCATTGGCACCGTTTCGGTCTGACCCGCAAAGTGGCCGGTGGTGGCGGCAAGGGTGAGCGTGCGCGGCTGGGTGGTCAGCTGTGTCAACGCCTGTTCGCCGCGCTGGTACGCGAGCGTTTCGCCGTCGTCTTGCACCAGCGTCAGGCTGGCGTGGCCACCGGGCACCCACTCGAACCACCGGGTCTGCGTTGCGGCGGCCGGGTTTTGGTGCGCCGGCGTCAGCGGCAAAATCGCCCCGGCGCGCAGGAACAGGGGCAGTTGCGCCAGCGGGGTGGCGACATCGGTCAGCGTTTGGCGCCCGGTGTAGCGCGTGTTGGTCCAGGCATCGACCCACTCCCCGGCCGGTAGGTACACATGATCCCGTTTGCCAGCGCCGGTTTCAGTCAGGCCGTAAGCGCTGGTGAGCGGCGCGACCAACAGGGTGTCGCCGAGCAGGAACTGATCCTCCAGCGCCGGGCTTGTGGTGTAGGCGTCCGCATTGGCCCAGAAGGTGGGCCGCATGATCGGGGCGCCGGTGGTGCGGGCGGTGTGCGCCAGGCTGTACAGCAAGGGGATGAGCATCGTGTGGTAGCGCAAAAAGGCGCGGTCGATCGCGGCAAACGGCACCGGCAGTTGCATCCCCATCAGCCGCGGGGCGCTGCCCCAGCCATCCATGGCAAAAAAGTGGGGCGTGAACGCTTTCCACTGCAGGTCGCGGGTCTGGATCACCGGGTCGTTGCCGGCGTAGATGCCGTCTACGTCACTGGCGATGTTGGCCTGACCGCTCAGCCCGGCGGCCAAGTAGCTGGCGATGTGCGTCCGGAGGTTGCCCCAGTCCCCGCCGGCCTGGTCGCCGGTCCACACGGTGGCGGTGCGCTGCGTGCCGGCCCAGCCGTCCAGCGTCACGATCATGGGCCGCAGATCGCGGCGGGTGAACTCGGCGGCCGCTTTGGTGGTGGCGTTCAGGCCGAAGGTGTAGCCCTCACCGACCCACGCGACGTCGGTTTTGATCGCGCGCACGCCGGCTGTTACCTCGCGCGCAAAGTCGCGCTCGCCTTTTTGCGGGGCGGCGGGATCCTTGGGCGCAAGCGCCGCCTGAGTCCACAGCCCGGTGGTGACGCCGCGCGCCTTGGCCCAGTCCGCGAAAGTCTGGAGGTTTTCAAGGTCGCCGGCCAGGCTATCAGTCTGACCGTAGCCGGCGCCGTAGCCGTCATTAGGCAAAAACCAGCCGAGCGGCACGCCGTTTTCGGCGTAGCGGGTCACCACGGCGCGGGCGGAGAACTGCGGGTCGTGCTCGCCGTTGAGCGTCTCGCGGATCGCGGTGCGCGGCTGACCCGCCGCAGTGGGGTCAGTGAAGGTGACGCGGCCGTCGCCGTAGACGTTGGGCACCAGGGTCATACCCGCCACCGTGATGGCGCCGGGGCGAAAGCCGGTGTTGAAGGTCTCCTTGCGAATTGGCTGGTACGCCTTGTACCACTGCCCGTCCGCAAACTGGCTGGCGCCGGCAGAGTCGGGCGTGACGGCCACCCAGTAGTCGCGGTTGTAGGCGTTGAAGTGGGCGGGGTAAAACGCAAAGCGTGGGTTGAGGTTGGGCAGGCCGGTGAGCTCGTGGTAGCCGTGGATCAGCGCCTGCGGGGTCGACCCGAGGATCAGGTAGGCGTCAAACACGGGATCGTCGTGGCGCAGGTAAACGCCGGCGTGCGGATCCCCGAAGTCGTACTCGCCCGGGGTGAACGTGTGGGCCAAGAAGCCGTAGCCGCTGGTGCTCCAGTAGAAGGGCGCGGGGCTTGAGACGCTGCCGCGGGTCCAGCGATTCTCGTTTTTGATCGCCACCAAAAGGCCGTTAAGCGCCACGTGCCCGTTTTGCACGCCGCCGCCAAAGTACGCCGCCTGTGGGTCGCTGACCAGCCGCGCCGTCCAGCCGGTGGCGGTCAGCTGCGGCAGGCGCAGCGTGGCCACCGGCGCACCGTTTTGGGTGATGGTGAGCCGCCCGGCCGCCAGTTGGAGGGTGTGCGCGCCTAGTTGGAGGGTGCCGTCCTGCAGGGTCAGCGGCTGGGTGGCTGTGGCCGTGACCAGCGGCGCCTCAAAGTGCTGACCGGCCCCGCCGGTGGCAATGGTCTCATCCGCGTGCTTTTCCACGGTTGGGGCCGCGGGCACGCTGGGGGTTGCGGGCCAGTCCGGTTGTGCGGTGACCGTCAGGCGCACCAAGTGGTCGTTGACCGCTTGCAGGCGCGCGTGCCAGTCGTGGTAGTCAAAATAAATCGTGCCTGCGTGTTCGTGTAGATGGGATAACTGGTTAGGATCAGGGGCCATGAGGACACCGCCTTAAGGATTTTTCTTTAGTCTACCGCAAGGCCGTCGCGATTTCCGGTATAATAAAAAGAAAACTTCAAAGGCGGAGACTATGCGATACACATTCAGTTTTAAGGCAAACAAGGCAACCACCGTCAAGCGGCTCTTGGCTAAAAACGGCGTCAGCCACCGGCTGTTCAAGCGCTTGAGCGACGCGGGGATGGTGTGGCTGAACAACCGTCAAACCGCTAACGCCGAAATGATCCACGGCGCCACGGTGCGCATCGAGCTGCCGCCGAGCACAGAGGTGGCGGTCAGCCACCAGCCGATCGACGTCGCACTGGACCTGCCGAACTGGTTGGTGGTGGTGAAGCCCGCGGGCCTGGCCAGCGTGCCGGGGCCCAGCAACCTGACGGATTCGCTGCTCAACCGCGTCGCCGGCCACCTCGTCGACCAAGGCGTGGAAGGGCCGCAGCCGGCCATTATCACGCGGTTGGACCGCGACACCACCGGTTTGGTGCTGGTCGCCAAGCACGCTTACGCGCAGGGGCGTCTGGCCCAATCCGATGCCGCACTGGTGAAGGAATATCGGGCGGTGCTGGTGGGCACCCCGAGCCCGGCGCAAGGCGTGGTCACGCTGCCGCTGGCGAAGGCTGAAGACGGCATTCACCGCGTGGTCAGCCCGGCCGGCCAGCCAGCCGAAACGGCGTACCGCGTGGTCGCCCAAACCGCCACCGAGAGCCTGGTTGAGCTGACGCTACACACCGGCCGCACGCACCAGATCCGCGTGCACATGGCGGCTATCGGCCATCCACTGGTGGGCGACCCGCTGTACGGCACGGCCACGGTTGCGGCGCCACACCAGCTCCTGCAGGCGTTTCGGTTGACGTTCACCGATCCGTTTGACGGCGCGGCCCACACGGTGTTACTGCCGGTGCCGGTAGACTGGCCGGCCATCGCCACGGCGGGGCAGGAAAGCGGTACCGAGTGATTTTTAGCGGTTCCCCATTTTTTTCTCATTTAAAAATTCATTAATGCCGCCCCGTGTTCATGGCGACCGAACGGGTGCCTGTCGGAGCTGTCACCATTGCCGTTGGGTGAGCGTCGCGTGAGAGCAACGCGATAAAATGAGAGAAACCGTTCGTGAATTTTTTGCATATTGTTAGCAAATTCATTCAGGTATATAATTGTTATTCGGATTCTGAACCGCTTGAGGGAGCGGCTCAGAAGCTCACTGGGTGGTTACGGACCTAGTGAGAGGAATGTATGGATATTGAATAAACAAGAACCGACGTTTATGGGCCATCCGCGTGGGCTGCTTACCCTGTCGATGACCGAGTTCTGGGAGCGCTTCAGCTACTACGGCATGCGCGCCATTCTGATTTACTACATGTACTACGCGGTCGAACAGGGCGGGTTGGGCTTCGATAAGGCCACCGCGCTGTCGATCATGTCGATTTACGGCTCGCTGGTGTACCTGAGCTCAACCATCGGCGGCTTCATCTCCGACCGCCTGCTCGGCAGCCGCCGCACCGTGTTCTGGGGTGGGGTGCTGATCATGCTCGGCCACATTGTGTTGAGTCTGCCGATGGGGGCCGGGGCGCTGTTCGCCTCGATCGCCCTGATCGTTTTGGGCACCGGGCTGTTGAAACCCAATGTGTCCGAAATGGTCGGATCCCTGTACCCCGAAAATGACCTGCGCCGCGATTCCGGCTTCAGCATCTTCGTGATGGGGATCAACCTCGGCTCACTGATCGCCCCACTGGTCGTGTCCTGGATGCAGGCCGCTTACAACTTCCACGTAGGCTTTTCCTTGGCCGCGTTTGGGATGGCGGTCGGGCTCGTCGTGTACGTGATCGACGGGCGCAAGTACATCAACCCGAATGACAACCAGGCGCCTGACCCGATCACGCCGGCGGAACTGCGGCCGCTGATGGTCAAAGTCGGCGCGGGACTGGCCGCCTTGGCCGTCATCCTCGGGGTGATGGGCGCGACCGGTCAGCTGACCGTGGATAACGTCATCACGCTGATCACGATTTTTGCCATTGCGGTGCCGGTGACGTACTTCGTGATGATGCTCAAGAGCAAAAAGGTCACCAAGGTGGAGCGCTCGCGCGTGTGGGCCTACATCCCGCTGTTCATCGCGGCGGTGCTGTTCTGGGCAATCGAGGAGCAGGGCTCCGTGGTCCTGGCCGTCTTTGCGGCCGATCAGACGCAGCTGAACTTCGGCGGCTTCAAAATTCTGCCGGGGTGGTTCCAGATGCTCAACCCGCTGTTCATCTTGCTGTACGGGCCGCTGTTCGCCTGGCTTTGGGTGCGGCTGGGCAAGCGTCAGCCAAGCTCGCCGAAGAAGTTTGCTTACGGGCTCGTGTTCACCGGGATCTCGTATTTGGTAATGGTGGTTCCCGTGGCGCTATTTGGCACAGCGGTCCGCGTCTCCCCGCTGTGGCTGGTGCTGTCATGGGCCATCGTTGAGATCGCCGAAATGCTGATCTCACCGGTCGGCCTGAGTGTGACCACGAAGCTGGCCCCCAAGGCCTTCTCCAGCCAGATGATGAGCATGTGGTTCTTGGCCGATGCGGCCGCCCAGGCCATCAACGCGCAGATCGTGAAGTTGTACACGCCGGCCACCGAAGTGATGTACTTCGCGGCGGTCGGGGTCGTAACGATCCTGTTCGCCATTGTGTTGGCCTTCATGATCCCGCGCATCGAAAAACTGATGCAAGGCGTGAACTGATTTTTGAGCGTATCAAAAAAGCGGCGATCCAGCGATGGGTTGCCGCTTTTGCGTGTATGGGTTACAGAACGCGCACCCCAAATGATGGCATGAAGCCGTTGGCAATGGTGGCAACCTTGACCACATCACCTGGTTTGGGTGCGTGGATGTACTGGTTGTTCCCGATGTACAGCGCGTTGTGGTAGGTGCTGCCACTGTTGCCCCAGAACACGATGTCACCGGGCTGTAGGTTGCTCAGGCTGACACGTGTGCCTGCAGACTCTTGAGGCAAGGTGTAGCCCCCAATGTTCTTGCCGGCTGCGTGGCTGAAGAGGTAGGCCATCAACCCAGAGCAGTCGAAGCTGTCAGGCCCTTTGCCGCCCCAAACGTAAGGCTTGCCGAGCTGCTGCTTCGCCAGTGCGATGACTGCCGCCACGGTGCCGGCGGTGCTGGTGCTGCCCCCAGGGGTCTCAGTACTTGTGTCGCCGCCGGTGTAGATGGCCGCGCCGGCGCTGGCCACCCAGGCATTGGCCCCGATCTTGTACCAGGTGTAGCCATCCGCTTGTGCGGTCGCCGTGTAGGCGTAGATCGCCCCGGCCCGGACGTTCCCAATGATGCGGTAGCTGGTGCCAGCGCCGGCGCGTTGGTTGGCGGTTGCGGTGATCTGGATCTTGCCGCTGGCGGCAGTCTCGCCGGTGCCAGGGGTTTCGGTGTCCGTGCTTTCACCGGTTGAAACCGTGGCGCCAGCACTGGCGATCCAGGCGTTGGCACCGACCTGGTACCAGGTGTAGCCGTTGGCGCTGGCAGTCGCGGTGTACGCGAGGACCTGGCCGCGCGTGAAGCTGCCGCTGATGGCATAGCCAGTGCCGGGGCCAACGCGCTTATTGCTGCTGGCCGTGACCGTCACGTGACCGCTTGCGGGCGTCCCGGAACCGCCAGGGGTGGGGGTGCTACTGCCGCCGGTGATCACAGTGGTGCCGGCGCTGGCGACCCAGGCATTGGCCGCGACCTGGTACCAGGTGTAGCCATTGGCCTGCGCGGTCGCCGTGTAGCTGAGGACTTGCCCAGGGGTGAAGCTACCCGAGATGCCGTAGCCGGTCCCCGGCCCGGTGCGCCGATTCGAGGCGGCCAGGACCTTGAGGGTGCCGCTTGCCGTAGCCGTGTCGTCAGTGGCTTGCGCGCCGGCGCTGGCCACCCAGCGGTTCGTGCCGATTTCGTACCAGGTGTAGCCGTTCGCCTGCGCCGTGCGGCTGTAGGTGTAGTGCGCGCCGGCGGTAAGGCCGCCAATAATCTTGGCGCTGGTGCTTGGGGCCTGGCGTAAGTTGGCCGAGTATTTGATGGTCAGGCTACTGCTGGCGGCGACCGGCTGGCTGTCACTGAGCGCCAGTCCGGTCAGAACGGCGGCACTGACAAGAAGGGGCGCGGTTAACGTATGCTTCATGGTGTTTAAAAGCCTCCTGAATAATTGCGTTTTTTTAATAACGAGGTAATGCGTATGTTATCGCAAACAAAACCAGCTGTACTGGCGTTGACGAACTTTTACGATAACTACAGATTATCAGGATACTGTTACGAGAAGATTACTACGTGAAAACATTTCGACAACACCGCGGCGTTCGGGGCTCGCGCCAACGCACTCGGATGGCTTGCCCTGCCGCGCGGCGAGGCGAATTAATTGACGGCGCGAAGCGGGTCGGTACAATACGAGTATCAGGAGCGTGGCCAATTGTGGCTGAGCCGGTCCACTGACCTCGTTCGGCGGACCGGCGCGTGAGACGTTGCGGTGGCCGCGCCCCTGGTGGGCCCCCTGGCCCGTGGTATATTTCACACACATTGCCCCAAAATCCGATTGCCAGCGGATTTTGGGGCTTTTGAGTGGGCGAAAGATGGCGGTCTGGTACGATTGATAAAAATGGTGTGCATCCTACGATTTTGTGATAAACTTCTCTTGAGATAAAAAGCTTTCAAATGAAGGAGAGATGAAGATGAAGAAGTTTACCGTACTAAGTGCGACGTTGTTACTAGCCGTTGGGTTGGCCGCGTGTGGGAATGCCGGTGATTCAAGCAACAAGGATAGTAGCAGCAAAACTGTCACCAGCAGCTCGACCAGCACCAAAAAGACCACGAAGATGACGATCAACACTGGGGCCGACGCGGACGCAACCGTGCCAGGCGCCGGAACGCTGATCATGCGGCAGCTGTACGCGGCACCGCACGGCACGCAATCTTTCGCGGCCGTTAACGTGACGCTGAACGGCGACACGATCGTTGCGGCCCGGATCGATGAATTCCAGTACGTGGATAAGAGTGCAGACTGGACCGGTGTGCCGAACTCCGACAGCGACTTTGGTAAGAACTATCCGTCTGGCAAATTCCTGATCGCGAAGCTGGAGAACTCCAAGGCTTACTCCGCCTTGATGACCAAGGAAGCGAAGGCGACCAAGACTTGGCAAGAAAGTGCGACGGCCATTGAGAACTATGCAAAGGGCAAGACCATTGATGAGCTTAAGGCGGCACTGCCAACCGTGAAGAGTGCCAAGAAGGTGGGCGACGTGGTGTCTGGCGCGACCTTCGCAGACACCTACGGCTACCTGAGTGCCATCTATGATGCCGCCACGACCGGGATGGTTTCAACCGGGATCGCCACAACGGACAACACCATCACCGAAGGGCAAGTGCTCGCAGCACCACACGGCAAGCAGTCCTTTGCAACGGTGACCGTTGCAATGCAAGGGGACAAGGTTGCGGCCACGTTCGTCGATGAGTTCCAGTACACCCCGGCGGCCACCTTTGGCGCGGTGCCGAACTCGGATAAGGACTTCGGCAAAGACATCAAGGCAGGCACCGTGCTGGCTTCCAAGCGGGCCAACTCTGACGCTTACTCTGCACTGATGAAGAAGGAAGCGAAGGCGACCCACACATGGACCGAAAACGCGATCGCCATCAACGACTTTGCCAAGGGGAAGACCATTGCTGAGCTCGAAGCAGCCGTTGCCTCCCTGAAGGGCAAGAGCAAAGTGGCAGACGTGGTATCTGGCGCGACCTTTGTGGATACGGCTGGTTACCTGACCGCAGTGATCGAGGCAGCGAAGGCAGCGCAATAAGGCTCATGAAAAAGCAGCGGTGCGCGCACCGCTGCTTTTTTGCTGCGAAAAAAATCAGCAATCTCTCTCTGAATACTAATTCGGCGCTCATTTCTGTGCTATATTAACATGAATATCACGGCAATCGGGACATTGGGGGATGGCGAGATGGTTGAGTGGGGACTACGCGCGACAACGTTTGTGATGAACAGCTTGGTCTTGATCGGCTATGCCATGCTCTTCAATTGGCTGCAGACGACACCGTTCATTGAGGCGCGCCATCACCATCGCCGCGCACTGTACCTGGTGCTGATCACCGTGGCCTTTTTATTGCTGTTTCACTTTGCGTCTGAGTTTTTGATCGAAGAGGCGCACCATCGTCTCGGCTTCGGCTGGCGATACATCAACTTCCAGGTGGCGACGGTGCTGTACGCCCTGCTGTCCTCGCGCAAACGGTCGGTGTTGGTCAGTCTGTTGGTGAGCTTGGGGGTGTGGTTCTGGTGGCTGCCCAACACCCCGACGTGGCCGCTTTACTACCTGGCCTGCATGACGTTAATGCTTTTGGCCCACCGGTTCGGGGTGTGGCTGGGCTCGCGCGCCTGGCGGTACTACCCGTTTTGTCTGCTTTTCGTGGCGCCGTTTTTCGTCATGAATTGGCAGTCGTTACATGGTATTGAGGTGGGATGGCCGTGGCAGTTTGGGACCTTTTTGATCATTTGTGCGGAGCTGTGGGCGGTGCATTACGGGGTGCGCAGTCAACGCCGGCGCCAGCAGCGCTTGACGCAAGCGGCGCAAATTGACGAGCTCACCCAGTTGCGTAACTTTCGGGTGTTTGAGGCGGATCTGCAGGCCCATTTTGCGACGATGCAACAGCGTGGGATCGCCTACATGGTGTACACGTTGGATATTGACCACTTCAAGGCCATCAACGACCGCTATGGCCATCTGACGGGGAATGAGGTGCTGCGCCGCGTGGCCCACCACCTGCGGACGGTGGTCCAAAGCCTTGGGATCCGCGGCGTTAGCACGTATCGAACGGGCGGCGAGGAGTTCACGTTCATCCTGCCGGGGACGCAGCTCGACCTCACAGCTGCGGCCCGCATCGCGTGGACGGTGCATGATGCGCTGGGCCAGTTGGCGTTGACTGCGCCCAACGCCAAGCCGTTTCACCTGTCCGTCTCCTTGGGCGTGGGACGGGCACATCCGGATGACAGCAACTACCTGGCCCCATACAATCAGGCCGATCAGTCCCTTTATCTGGCGAAGCGTAACGGCCGCAACACAGTCGTGGTCAGCGGCGCGGTTCAGCCCCGCCTGTAGCGGCTAGGGGGCACCGGCCGCCGGCAGGGCGCGAGTTGTGGTACAATTAACCCGGTATCCGGCTGGCCGCATGATGCGTGCTGGTCGATAGTTCGCGGGCTTTGCCCCAATGAAGGAGACACTCATGACAGAAATCCCCCCGTTTACGCCCATTCTGCTGGGGAGCGACCTGAATGTGTATGGGATGGCCCGATCGTTTCACGAGCTCACCGGTCAGGTGATCGAGGTATACGCCCGGCAGCAGCTCGCCCCAACGCGATACTCCAAGATCGTGAACGTGCACCTGATCCCCGAATTTGATTCCGATCCCACCTTTAGCCGCGAGATGGCGAAGCTGGCGGCCCAGTACCGCGAGCAACCGGGAAAGGTCCTACTGATCGCGTGTGGGGATGCCTACGCGGCGTTGGTCACCAAGCACAAAGCGACCCTGCAGGAAACATTCATCTGTCCGTATGTGGACTACGCGCTTTGGCAGCAACTCAGCAATAAAGAAACCTTTTATCACCTGTGCGATGATTACGGTCTGCCGTACCCGGCGACCAAGATCGTGACCAAGTCGATGTACGCAAGCGGTGTGGTGACGACCGCCCCGTTTGAATTTCCGATGGCGCTTAAGCCGGCCAACTCGGTGGAGTGGCAAAGCATTCAATTCAAGGGGCGCAAAAAGGCCTTCACCATCCACTCGCAGGTGGAGCTGAACACCATCATCGCCAAAATTTATGACAATGGCTACCTGAGCGACCTGATTTTGCAAGACTTTGTGCCAGGCGATGACTCAAACATGCGGGTCCTGAACGCTTACGTGGACCAGCACCACCAGGTCAAGATGATGTGCTTGGGCCATCCGCTGCTGGAGGACCCGACGCCCGCGGCGATCGGGAATTACGTGGCGGTGTTGCCGGAATACAATCAGGCCTTGTACGACCAGTTCAAACAGTTTCTGGAGCAGATCCAGTTCACGGGCTATGCGAACTTCGATATGAAGTACGATGTGCGTGACAAAACCTTTAAGCTCCTTGAAATGAACATTCCCCAGGGGCGGAGCTCGTTTTTTGTCACCCTGAACGGCTACAACCTCGCGCAGTGGCCGGTACTGGATTATGTCAGCGAAACGCTCGCGGCCCAGCCGCCGGTGTTTGCGAATCAGGATGCCAGCAAGCACATGCTTTGGCTGGGGGTCCCCAAGTCTGTCTTCAAGACTTACGCCAAGGACAACGCAGCCAAGCGCCAGGCACTGGCCCTGATCCAAGAAGGGCGCGTGGGCACCACCGTGTTTTACGCGCGTGATCAGAGCCTGAAACGGTGGGTGCTAATGACGTACATGTTCCACAACTATGTGGGGCGCTACAAACAGTTCTTTGCTGAGAACAAGGGTTAGCGGTATACTGGAATCGTTAGGTTAACCTAAAAACAGGAGGATCATTATGGCAACAGAAGAAGCGTTCGTCGTTGAGTCGATGCACTACAACCGCCTGCTCCTCGCCGTCGATGATGACGACGATGAATCATCTCGCAAGGCGTTCAACTACGCCGCCACGCTGGCGAAGATCTACAATATTCCGCTGGGGATCGTGTCGGTGCTGGAAACCGGTGACCTTAACATTTACCAATCCCTGTCCCCTGATGTGTTGAGTCAGCGGCGGCGTGAGATCGCGGCGCACCTGAACACCTACGTTGAAAAAGCGCAGGCCTTTGGGGCGCAAGACGTGCAGCCACTCATTGGCGAGGGGAAGCCGGCGCGCGTGATCCTAGAGGAAATCGTGCCGGCCTTCAAGCCTGACCTGATCATCTTGGGCTCGCACACACGCCACGGGCGCTCACGCATCGGCCATGTCGCAGAAGAAATCGTGCGTGATGCGCCGATGTCGGTGATCACCGTGCGTTAGGCCTTGCCCCACGCGAGGCTGAGCCAAAATGCGGTTTTAGCCCAGAGTATAAGCATGGCCTCCTGTAAAACCCGCAAACTTAGGTTTTATAGGAGGCCATGCTTATACGGCTCGGGCGTCGCTTTTTGTGACGTACTGTTCTGGAATCGTCGTGGTTCATTCTTGGGCCGTTAATGATGGCTTTGTTTTTGCCCCAAAAGGAGGCCTTTGAGATGCAGTATGCGAACGTTGAACTCGCTACGGTCATCAAGCGCGTGTCGCGCTTCACCGTGATGGTCGAGTTAGCCGGCCAGGCGGTGGCCGCCCACCTGAGCAACACGGGGCGCAATAAGGAGCTGCTGATCCCAGGCCACGCCATCAGTGTGCGCAAAGCGGCCAACCCTGCGCGCCAGACCCCGTACGACATCCTTGCAGTCAAGCGCGATCATCGCTGGATTAATATCGACAGCCTCGCCCCCAATCGGGTGGTGAACGCCGCGCTGCGCGAGGGCAGTCTGCAACTGCCGGGGTGCGTGGGCCCGTATACGGTTCACCCGGAAACGCGCTACCTCGATTCACGGCTCGATTTTGCCGGTCATTCGGCGACCGGCCAGGCGTGGTTTGCCGAGACCAAGGGCGTGACACTGGCCAATGCGCGCCACGCCGCCTTTCCAGACGCGCCGACCACTCGCGGGCTCAAACACGTGCACACGCTCACCCAGGCGGCCAACGCCGGGTACCTCGCGTACCTGCTCCTAGTGGTGCAGCTGCCCGGCATCGATACGGTGACCATTTATCACGAGCGCTTTCCCGAACTCGCCCCGGCGATCACCGCGGCTAAGGCGGCCGGCGTTCAGGTGGTGGCCTTGGGGTGTCAGACCGGGCCGGATTACTTGGCATTGGATCGGCCCATCGCGTTTGATGAGACGTTGCCGTTCACCGAAGTGGCCGAGTGAGTGAGACCGAAAGTTGGCAAAAAAACGCCCACGTTGTACAATGAGGGGAACGAATGGGAGGCGAGCAAATGGCGAAAAATAAACGGTCGCGGGTCAAGACTTGGGCGTGGCGCATCTGCCTGACGCTGGGCTTGGTGTTAGGACTGGCGATGGTCTTCAACGAGCAGATCAAGCTCTTCATCGTCAACCAAATGACACAGTCGACGATGAAGACCGTCACCAAGGATTCCGTCAAAGCAAACCAGAAAAAGGCCGCCTCATACGATTTTGATGCGGTTGAGGCGCTGGACCTGACCACCGTGTCCAAGGCCATGATGGATGGCAGCAAGGATGCGATCGGCATGCTGGCGGTGCCGTCCGTGAACATTCACGTGCCGGTGATGCAAGGCGTCTCCAACGCGCACATGGCCGTTGGCGCCGGGACGCTGAAGCCGAACCAGCAGATGGGTGAAGGGAACTACGCGCTGGCCGGGCACAGTGTGCAGACCAGTGGGACGATCCTGTCGGAGCTCCATTCGGTGCAGGTCGGGGACCTGATTTATCTGACCGACATGACAAAGGTCTACACCTACAAGGCGATTTTGCGGACGCGGATCGACATGTCGCAGGTTTCCGTGATCGATGACGTGCCGGGTAAAAAGCTGATCACGCTGATCACGTGTGAGACGTTGACCAGCTCCAGCAAGGATCGGGTGTATGTGCGTGGTGAGCTTCAAAGCGTGACGGATGCCACCGATAAGACCATCAAAGTCTTCGAGAAATAAACTTTTGCCTTCGCGCGCCGGGACGCAAGACCCGGCGCGCTTTTTGGTGTAGTATGGGAGCAGACCTTGGGGAGGGAAACCATGACACGATACGAACGCTTCATCCACAATGACCAACTTCGCCGCGCAGCCGTGCTGCTGTCGGTCGTGGTGCTTTTGTGGCTGGCTCGCAGCATCATGAGCACCATCTTGTTGACCTTTATCTTTGCCTTTTTAGTGACGCGGGTCATTAACTTGGTGCGCCAGTTCGCGCACGTACGCGCCTCGGTAGTGGTGGCGCCCCTTTACATCCTCGTGGTGGCTGGGTTGGGCTACACGCTGATTCATTACGTGCCTGTGATCGCGCAGCAAACGGTCAACCTCTACAACTCGGTGCTTCACTTTTACAATAGCCAGGCATTTGCCGACAACCAGGCCATGCAATGGGTGCTGGACTCGGTGAATCAGATGAACCTCAAGGAGCAACTACAGGCCGGCATCAGCACGATCTTGGAGTACGCGGGCAGCATCACCGCCATGGGTGTAACACTGATGTTGTCGTTGCTGCTGAGCTTCTTTTTCACCGTGGAGGTGGATGAGCTCAAGCGCTTTGGCAATCGCTTCTTGGACTCCCCGTTTGGCTGGTACTTTGCCGATCTGAAATACTTTGCCGACAAGTTCATCAACACGTTTGGGGTGGTGATCGAGGCGCAGATTTTTATCGCCATCGTGAACACCGTCATCACGACGGTCACGCTGATCGTCCTGAAAATGCCTAACATTCCCAGCCTTGCGGTGATGGTTTTCCTGCTCTCCATGATCCCGGTGGCGGGGGCCATCATCTCCGTTGTGCCGCTGGCTATTATCGCCTACACCGTGGACGGCCTGCAAGGCGTGCTCACCATTATGGTGATGATCCTGCTGATCCACATGTTGGAGGCGTACGTGCTGAACCCGAAATTCATGAGCAGTCGCACGAAGTTGCCGGTATTTTTCACCTTTGTGGTGTTGCTGGTAGGGGAAAAACTCTTCGGCACTTGGGGCCTGATTGTCGGCATTCCGGTGTTCACGTTCCTTCTGGACATCCTAGGCATCAAGAAGATTCCGGATGAGCCACCGGTGCCCCCGGCAAAATCAGTCTGAGCCAAACCACCCGCCGTGGTGGTTTTTTATTTCCAGAGCAGCCGGGCATACAAAAAAGCCCGACCACACACAGAGGCGAGTGTGGTCGGGCTGAGGCACTGTGAGCGTTACGGCTCCGGCAGTGCGATGGCCAAGCCAAGGTACACCCAGAGCAGCACGCCGCCGCCCAAAAAGAACAACAGCCGGATCCAGGTGGCGTTGACGCCAAGCGTCTCGGCGAGCCCGCCGCAGACCCCGGCAAACATTCGGTTTGATGCAGATTTGTGTAAGTTCATGTGTGTCCCTCCGTTTGACTGAATGGTTCTAGTATACCCACTGCAGCGGTCGAGGACATCGACCCAAAGACTGAGGGCGCCTCGACACTGGGACGGAGTTAATCGCGGTGAAACAGCCGGTAGATCCCTCCGGCGATCAGGGCAAAGCCGCCGCCAAGCAGGGCGAGGTCCATCAGCCCGTGGCCAAACGACAGGGCGCTGGAGCGGTCAACCGCCGTGCGAAGGGCGGGACTGTTGACGTAGACGATAAAGTAAACAATGCTGATGGCCCAGACAAGGGCAACGGTGAACCAAAATTTGCGCATAAGTATGCCTCCCGTGCTAGTGTAGCAGAGCGCGCCGGCGAGTGGTAGTCGTTGACGTGAGGCACCGGTCGCAGTAAGCTGACGCCAAGCTGGAACCGATGGCACACAAAGGGGGGGTTTAGATGACACAACTAGTTCAGATCGGGCAGACCGCCGTGCAAACCAGCACGCTGGGACTGGGAACCAATAAAATTGGCGCCGAAAACGTGACGGATGAGACGAGCATTGCCACGGTGCGCGCCGCGATCGACCACGGGATGACATTGCTTGACACGGCGTACGCATACGGCCGTGGGCGCTCGGAGGAACTGATCGGGCAGGCGATCAAAGGCTTTGATCGGCACACCCTCACACTGGCCACCAAGGCGGCGCACCGCCCGGACGCGCCGGGGACGTTTGATAACTCGCCGCGCTTCTTGCGCCAGGCCGTGGATGATGCGCTGCGGCGGCTGCAAACCGATTACCTTGATGTGTTTTACATTCATTTTCCCGATGACCACACGGACAAGGCGGCCGCCGTTGAGGCCCTGGCCGAGCTGAAGCAGGCGGGCAAGTTGCGGGCGATCGGCGTGTCCAACTTCAGCCTCGCCCAGCTCAAAGAGGCGAACGCGGCGGGCCAGGTCGACATTGTGGAGGACCATTACTCGCTGGCATACCGCGCGCCGGAACAAACCCTGTGGCCGTACCTTCAGGCCCACCAGATCAGCTTCGTGTCGTACTTTCCGCTAGCGGCGGGCCTGTTGACCGGCAAGTACAGCCACGACCCAGGTGGGCGGCTGGCCCGGTTCGGGGATTTCTCCCGGTTGCAACGGGGGTTGCAAGTGGTGGCCGCCATCGCGGCCCAGCACGCCGCCACCATCACACAAGTGGTGCTGGCGTGGTACTTGGCGAACCCGGGCGTGACAGCGGTGATCCCAGGTGCGCGCACGGCCGAACAGGCGATCCAAAACGCTGCCGCGCAGGCGGTGACGCTGACTGCAGCGGAGTATGGCCAGATCGATGCCGCGTTTTGAGGTGCACGCCTTTCTGAAATAGTGTATTATAAGGTGATGTAAACCGTCAGCGTGCTGACAAAACTATAAAGCGAGGTAATCTCTAGATGGCAAAATTAGTGCTGATCCGTCACGGTCAAAGTGAATGGAACCTGTCCAACCAGTTCACCGGCTGGGTCGATGTGAACTTAAGCGAAAAGGGTGTTGAAGAAGCGAAGACGGCGGGTCGTAAGATCAAAGAAGCCGGCCTTGAATTCGACCAGGCTTACACGTCTGTTCTGACCCGTGCGATCAAGACGCTGCACTTTGCACTGGAAGAATCCGGTCAGCTCTGGATCCCAGAAACCAAGACATGGCGTCTGAACGAACGCCACTACGGCGCACTGCAGGGCCAAAACAAGGCCGAGGCCGCTGAAAAGTGGGGCGACGACCAAGTGCACACTTGGCGTCGGTCCTACGATGTGTTGCCACCGCTTTTGAGCGCTGACGACGAAGGCTCCGCAGCCCAAGACCGCCGCTACGCCAACCTGGACCCACGCATCGTGCCAGGTGGTGAAAACCTCAAGGTCACTCTGGAACGCGTGATCCCATTCTGGGAAGATCACATTGCCCCAGACCTGCTGGCCGGCAAGAACGTGATCATCGCGGCGCACGGGAACTCCCTGCGCGCGTTGACCAAGTACATCGAAAACATTTCCGACGAAGACATCATCAACTTGGAAATGGCCACCGGCGAACCCGTTGTCTACACCTTCAACGACAAGCTTGAAGTGACCGACAAGACCAAGCTGGGCAAGTAAGGCGCGAAACGTCTGCATCTGTGCAGGCGTTTTTTGTTTGCGACGGATTTACAATGTAAGTGCAACAAATTAACCAAATAGAAAAGACTCACAGCCTGAGTCCTTGTAAAATGAAATC
>NZ_RHOH01000006.1 GCF_003946115.1 Lacticaseibacillus daqingensis
GCGTCGGAGTAGGTGCTGGGGTTGTAGCCAGAGCCGCTCATATCGAGATCGACGCCGTGCTCCACACAGAAGGCAACTTTGCCGTCCACCTTTTTCATCCACATACCTGTGTCCGTCCAATGTAGGCCATTGAACAAGTGTAAGTGCCAAGTGTTGCGCCAGTCAGCGACTTTGGTGTTGGTCATACTGGCGGCGAGGGCGATTGAGGCAGGGACAAAGAGTTGGACGAATAGCATAATTAATACGGCGAAAATTGAGGTTCGCCGAGCTGCTTTCATCAATGTGATTTCCTCCATATTTAGTGATTTGTTATTGACTAAAACGAATTTTGAGAACAAAAAAAGCAGGTCTAGGTACAACCTGCTTTACGTTCATTTGTGCGTTTGCTTTGCGTTAATCGTAGCTTTACGAAATGCCCATTTTGTACCAAATTAGGGCGTCACGCTCAAACCTCGTTGAAATTCTATAAAAGTGAGTGAATAGAAACGTTGATATAAAGGGACTTTGAAACTCGGTGAAACCGTATAAAACCGAGGAACGTAAAGCCAGGTCTGAAGAAGGCCCGTAAGGCAAGTCAGTTCTCCAAGCGTTAATCCATCGATTATTCGCGAAGAGGCGCATGCCTTGCAACAAAAAGAGGGGCTCATTGCGAGCCCCTCTTTTTGCGTGGCGGCAGTTTTGGCGATCAGGAATGACCCAGTAGCATGAATGGAAGCGAGGCAAGCAAGGCGAGAAGTAAGAAAATAAGGGTGAAAACAGTCATGATCTTGATCTGCGACCAGGTGTCGCGCAGCCAGTTTCGGTTCTGTTTGACGATGCGCATGTCGCGGCCGTTCATGTACGCCATGATTTCTTTGTAGGTGTGCACATCCGCATTGTGTTTGAGGATATCGATATGGATGGCGGGAATCATTGCGAGCGCGAAGAAGGTCAAGGGTGGGACGAGCACCCAGGGCCATGGCAAAAAAAGGGCCGGTCCGAGGGCAAGGGCGCCGGCTGTGGTCAGCCCGAGCATCCACTTAACGTCGCGATTGGTGGTATCGATGAAGACCTTGTGTTTCATCATTGGGACATCTCCTTTGACTAATTCATCTAGGGAGGTACCGAATAGTTGGCTGAGCAGGAGCAGATTCTCGATGTCCGGGTAGTGTCGATCGTTTTCCCAGTTCGAAATGGTTTGCCGCGACACCAGCAACTTGTCGGCGAGCATGTCTTGCGTCAGCCCGAGACGCTGGCGGTGGGTTTGAATCTGTTTGCCAATTTCCATTCGGTGACCTCTCACTTGAATTATCTCAGGACACGCTAATATTACCATCAAACGGTGTCACTTAGCAGGCTAAAACTGTTTGACATCGGCGATTCACCACGCGAGGCGAAGGCGTGTCCCCTCTCAGCACAGGCAGACGACAGGTCAGTTGAATTATTTCCCGGGCAATACGCGGCAAATCACCGCCACATGACTGGCCGTCAAGTGACTTTGACAGCGAAAAGCAGGCAATGTGAAGTGGCCTTGGTGGTATGATGAAACCGACTTCAGTGACAATTCATCAGGAGGAACGGCAAGTGATTCTCAATCAGCAGATCATCAAGTTGCGGAAACAGCACGGCGACACCCAAGAGGCGCTGGCCGCCAAGTTGTACGTCTCGAGACAAACTGTCTCGAACTGGGAGACGGGCAAAAGCTATCCCGACCTTGAGAACTTGCTGTTGCTGAGTGCCATCTTTGACGTTTCTCTCGATGAATTAGTCAAAGGAGATGTTTCGACAATGAAACAAGCCGTGAGTCGGGCGCACTTACAGGGGTATTACACGACTGAGGCGAGCGTGATGTTGTTGTGGCCGTTTGTGCTCGGGGCCGTCCCGCACTTCATTGATACGGTCTGGATCTACTTGGTGTATGCGGGCCTGATGGTGACGGGGGTGTTTGCGATGTGGCGGCTGAAGCGGCTCGAACGCACGCTGCACATTGAAACGTACGCACAGGTGCTGGCGTTTTTGCAGGATAAGGCCGAAGGAAGCCCGTCGATCCAGCGTCAGCTTCAGCGATGGTGGAACCGTCAGTCGCCGGGCAGTCGGTGGCTGGTGTTAAGCCTGTATGGCGGGTACGTCGGGCTGGCGTTTTACATCAGCGTTGCCCTGTTTCGGCTACTGTAATGATGCGGGCCTGGCATCACAAGGCAGTCATCGCGGGGCAGAATTGCGTTGCAGTTGGATAGGGCGTATATTAATGAGTAAATAATTAATAATAATCTCATAATTTGACGGTTGGGCGCGAGTTGCGTGATACCGATGGAGGAGACGCCTTGAAACGAGCAAGCGAAAGTATTGCCGCACAGACGCACAATAAGTATTACGGGGTGGGCGGGTTCACCGCTGTCAAAGCCTTTTTTGCCAACTACGTGAACTTCACGGGCCGGACCACGCGCCGCGAGTATTGGTGGGTCGCCCTGTTTGCCACGCTATTTGGTCTGATCGCCGGGCTGGGGTCCTCGATTTACATGGTTCATCAGGTGTTCAGCCACATTGAGCAGTTCAAAACGGGCATGGATTCCGGGAACTTCTGGTCGATCGTGGGATCAATGCTGGGCCTCATCATTTTCTGGCTCCTCGTCTACTTAGTGCTACTGCTGCCATCCCTTGCCCAAAGTGTGCGCCGGTTTCGGGATGCCGGGGTGCACTGGGGCTTCTTCGTGGCGCTGGCCCTGGTGAACGTGGTGTGGAGCGTTGTGTTCTTCAATGACAATCGGATGACGGCCATTGTCGCGGTCCCGGTCGCCATCGTGATGCTAGTGATCGAAGTGATGCCGAGCAAGAACCCGCCGGTTGAGGAGGCGGTGTAATTGACCCAACCAACATTGACGATCGGGCTTTTTTCGCCATCGACGCCGATCACGGCGGTGAGCCCGCTGCGCTTCAAGCGGGCGCAGGCGTTCCTTGACGCGCATGGCGTTCGCTTAGTGACCGGGGCGCTGACAGGGCAAAGCGATGGCTACCGCAGCGGCAGTATTCAGGCCCGGGCGGCCGAGCTCAACGCCCTGGCCCGTGACCCGGCGATCGACGTCATCATGGCGGCGATCGGTGGGATGAACAGCAACGCCTTGCTGCCGTACCTCGACTATGCCACCATGCAGGCGCACCCCAAAACCATCGTGGGGTACTCGGATGTGACCGCGATCCTCTTGGCGGTTTACATGCAGGCACCGGCTTATCGGGTGCTTTATGGGCCCACCTTGGTCGCCGGGCTGGGCGAGTTTGCGCCGCTAGTTGATGAGACGTGGACGAACTTTCAGCGGGTGCTGGCAGACGCCGAGACGTTTCAGGCGCCGGCGCAGTGGACGGACGAGCGGGCGAATTGGGAGACGTTCGACCACCCCAAGCAGTTGCGGGCCAACCGCTGGGGCTGGACGCGCACCTCACGTTTAGCAGGGCGGATCGTGGGCGGCAACCTCAACACGATGTCAGGGTTCCTGGGCACCAAGTATTTTCCAACGTTCACTGCAGACGATCTCCTGTTCATTGAGGACGCGGAAAAAGACATCGCCACCGTGGAGCGCAGTTTTGCGATGCTGAAACTGGCGGGGGTGTTCGACCGCGTCGCCGGCGTGGTGCTGGGCAAGCACGCGCTGTTTGAGGACGCCGGTACGGGGCGGCGGCCGGTCGATGTGTTGCTTGAGGTGCTGGCAGGTCAGCCGCTGCCGATCATTTACGACTACGATAGCTGCCACACGGTGCCGATGATGACGACCCCGATCGGCGCGTACGCGATGTTTGACGCGGCCAACGCGACGGTCAGGTTTACGGCGGGCCCACAAGCGTGAGTCACAAGCGAAAACTGGCCCCAGGCATCACGCGTGACGCTTGGGGCCAGTTGCTATTTTGCCAGATGGTCGCCCAGCTGAGAGACCTGCGGCGCCAGGGTGCGGTAGACGCGCTGGTGGCCGTCGCCGGCAAACAGCGGCGGTGTCAGCGCGGTGACATCGAGCCGCCCGTCCAGAATTTGGTCGGCTTGGACCTGACGCTTTTGAATCGTGGCAAGGAAGTGAATGGCGCCACCCAACGGTTGCCAGGACGTGATGGTCAGGGTGAGCACCGCAAACGCGTCGGTGAGCACGGGGCAACCGGCTTCGAGCCGATAGGGGATGTGGCTTGAGGTCAGCTTTTCGGTGGCGTGGTGGAAGCCGGCGTACTCGATCCAATCGAGGTGGTATGGGCTCAGGAAGTTGATCGTGCAACGCTTGGTGCGCTGGATCTGTGCGGCGGCGTGGCCGGTTTGCCCCAGCCCAAAGCCAAACGTGGTGCCGAGACTATAGCTCGAACTGCAGGTGGTGAGGTTGGCGCCGAACTGCACGTCTTCGTAACCGATGATGAAGATGGGATAGGCGACGTACAGCTTGGTAGTTTGATAAGGAATCAGCATAAGCGACCTTCTTTCGTGTGACGTCAGCATAGCCTAAAACTGATTCAGTGGGTCTCGAAATATGGAATTGATTGGAGATTAGGATGAACGGATTACCTGATGTGACCGCGTTAGCCAAAATTTTAGCGGACCCGACGCGTGCCCAGTTGATCGACCAGCTGCTCGACGGGCGCGCCCATACGCTGCTGGAGCTGACCCGCGCCGCAGGGGTCACGCCGCAAACCGGCACGTACCATTTGCAACGCCTGATGGCCCAAGACATTGTGGTGCAGACCCAAAGCGGTCGGCACCACTACTTTGCGCTCCAATCGCCGCAGGTGGCGGCCGCCTTTGAGGCGTTGAGCGGCCTTGCCCCACAGAAGCCGGTGCAGCGACTCAGCCAAAAAGGCCCGGCCGCCGACATGGCGTACTGCCGTACCTGCTACGATCACTTGGCGGGCACGGTCGGCGTCGCGCTGTGCGAGAGTTTGCAGCGGCAGGGCTGGCTGGTGGTGGCACAGCACCGGTTTGCCGTCACCGAGGCCGGCCGGCAGGCGCTCGCCCAGCGGCTTGACCTGGACTGGACGGTGCTGGCGCGCCAGAAGCGTCAGCTCACGGTGCGCTGCCTGGATTGGAGCCAGCGCCGTTACCACCTGGGCGGCGCGGTGGGGCACGCCATTTTTGCCGCGCTGCTGACGCGCGAGGCGGTGGTGCGGACGGCCTCGCGCAGTGTTGCGGTGACTGCCGCGGGGCGATCAGTGCTTGAAGGCTTGGGGGTTGCCGCCAGCGCGCTAGTGCGCTGAGTGCTGGACTTGCTCGAGCCGAAAGCGGGACAAGTCGCGGATCAGCGCCAGGGGGAGCTCGGCGTCATCGGGAATCCGCAGGGCCCCTTTCGTGCGGGGGAATGCGGCCACGGCTTCGGGAAATGCGTCCAACGCTGCCGGGGTCGGGTAGATGCCGATGTGGTGCGTGAAGGCGGCGAAGTGAATCAAGTTTTGCCCCTGCCAAAAAGTCGGCATGTTCCAGCTGATTTTGGCCGTCGCATCGGGCAACTCTGCCTTGATGGCTGCGTGGATGGCCTGCAGCCGCGCTTGCTTGGCCGGCGCCGCCGCTTGAATGTAGTCATCGATCACGGTCATGAGTGGGCCACCTTAAGGGATGCCACCGGCGTGGTGGGCCAGAGGCGCTGCAGAATGGCCAAGCCGAGGCTGATCACGAAGGGAATGGCCAGGAACATGAGAACCATCACAATTAACCCGGGGGCATCCCCTTCGTCTGCGATCTGGTAGATGGCCGGTAGGGCCAGGGCAATGCCGAGCTGCGTGGTGACGAAGGCCCATTTGAGCCCGGCCAGATGGCACACGCCTGTGGATGAAAACAGCTGGCCGTGGCCTGCCAGCGTCAAAAGCCGCCAGATGATGAGCGCGGCCAAGACTAAGCCAATCATCGTGACATAGGCGCCAACTGTGAGCACGCCGGCGGCCGGCGCATTGGCACCGGCGGCCATGGCGTGCGGGGGAATGTGCCACAACATGAACGTTGCCACGAGGCCGGCGATCACGATCATTGCGGCGAGGTAGCATTTGATTAAAGCAGCGATGAATTTCATCCAAAACGCCTCCTATTCGTGCCTTCATCGTAGCGAAGGCCGCCGCCAAAGACAATTGCTGGTGGGGCGAAAGTGTTTAACTTTTCGTGACGATTGCAGCGATCAGCCCAGCTGACCGCCGCGCCAGCTGGGCTGAATGAACGGATT
The DNA here is from genome assembly GCF_003946115.1 of Lacticaseibacillus daqingensis. Classification (GTDB taxonomy): domain Bacteria; phylum Bacillota; class Bacilli; order Lactobacillales; family Lactobacillaceae; genus Lacticaseibacillus; species Lacticaseibacillus daqingensis. The sequence goes on from NZ_RHOH01000006.1 coordinate 6,153, forward strand.
AGACGGGGCGCGGTTTCACTGTGCGCTGGAGAGTCTCATCTTTGCGGTAAATGGCCACGGCGGCGTCTTTATGGCGGGCGATGGCCTTCGCGCGGGTGATCGCATCGGTTTTGCGGGCAAAGGTTTCCGTGTTTCGCTTCGCCCCGCGTGCAACGACCGCCCAGCCGGCCGCGTGTGGGCGCACCTCGGTGACGGCATCGTGAAGCTGACGCTCACGGCGGGTCGCCTGCGCGTGGGCGTCATGCTTGGTCGGGGCGGGGGCTCGGCGCAGCGCCCGTTTTTCGCTGGCGGTAGCCGCTTGGACCCATTTCTCGGCTTGACTCGTGGCAATCGGGATCGCCCGTTCGTCTGGATAGCCGGCGGCCAAAAGGGCGTTGGCGATATCGATGGCTTTTTTGCGGGTCAGCGCAGGGAGGTGCTTCATTGAAACGGGGTAATCGGTCAGGTCCCAGGACATGGGGAAAGCCTCCTTACTTATATGATATGCGTGGTGTGAAACAACTAGAATGCGCCGGTCAGTTGATGACAAGGGCCTCAACTTCGGCATCGGTTCGCGTCGTGAACTGGTCGAGAAGCGCCGGATCCACAACGAGGTACTGAACGGCGCAGGAACCTCGTCGGTGATACTCGAAGTGAATGGCCGCACAGAACTTGGCTTGGGCCCGAATGTCGTACCAGTCACCAGGGGTCACAGGCCGACCGACCCAAAAGGTCCGATAATCAGCAAAGCAAAGCATCGTGAGCTGGTGCGCCTGCATGACGCGAAGCGCATTGAGAAGCGCGCCTTTAATTCTTGGCATGATGAAACCTCCTGATGAATTGGGGTGATCGGAACAACGACATGACCGTCACGGTTGCGGGCAGTGGCCTGGCAACGCGCCTCAGTTGCGGCGGCGCGGCGCATTTCGCTATCCTAAAGGGAGAAGGGAGCGATGCAGATGATGCCGAACAAGGCGGATTTTAAGGCCACCATCAGCCAGGTGCCCGTGCGCACGTGGCAGATCCTCGGCGGTCTAATTGTTTTCGGTGTGCTGATGCGCTTGGCAACGGTCAAACGCGATTAGTTGCCAGTGTGTTGAGGTGGTGCAACGACTGAAGCCGTTTCGGTTCAGTCGTTTTTTGGTGGTGCGCGGGCAATCGTGATTCGATACGACCAGTGTACAGGGATGCGGGGGTGCGGTGCATTAATAACGCATCTTATAAAATGGATTTAATAATCATTATAATTGCATCTGGGCCGAGGACTTCGGTAACCTTGTATGTGGGGAACCAGTAGACACTTAACAGGGAGCCGTTGCGGCGTGCAGTTGCGCGCCCACCGCGTTGATCTTTTTAGTCTGGGGCCCCTTTTTACCCCCTCGGTTCAGCGAGGGAGATGAAAGGAAAGGAGGTGCACAACATGCTACATTTCATTTGGGTACTCATTGTCGGCGCCGTTGTCGGCGTCATTGGTCAGATGATCGTCGGTCGGGACATGCCGGGTGGCTGGATCGGCAATATTGTTGCTGGGCTAGTCGGCGCGTGGATCGGGGGCTCGTTATTCGGCAGCTGGGGCCCTGTTGTTGGTGGAATGGCGATTTTCCCAGCCATCATTGGGGCGGTGATCTTGGTCTTCATCGTGTCGCTTGTCATCGGGACAATGGGCCGCAATCGGCGCAAGTCATAACGTGAGGAGGTCACATGATGCGGCCAATCACTAAAGCAGGGCTAAGCCTTGTTGCCCTCATTGGCATCGGTCAAGCCCTACTCATTGCGGCACTGCTGTGGCCAATCACACCGGTGGTGACCGCGTACCGGACTGGCGGTCCGGCCATGCGCTGGCTGGCGCTCGGGCTGACCGCAGGAGTCGCCCTCGTCTTCGTCGTCATGCTATTGGTCGCGCTGTTTCGCCAGTCGACAACGAATCAGCTGGTGTTGACCGATGACCGCGGCACGCTTTCACTGTCGCGGCAGGCATTGGAAAACGCGGTGGCCAAGGCCATCATCGACGCGCATCCCGTGAAGGGGGTGGCCGTGACAGTGAAGCTGCATGCCCGTCAGCAGGCGGCAACGGTTGACGTTGTCGCGGATAGCCTGAGCCATACCGATTTAGCCGCCGAAGGTCAGCGCATCGAGGCCACGGCCAAGCATAAAGCCGCGGAGACACTGGGCGTACCGGTGAAGCGGGTGCGTGTGAGCATGCACCCGGCGAATCAGGCCGGTAAGCGGCGCGCCCGCGTGCTTTAGGAAAGGAGGCAGCAACATGCAGGTAGGACTCAAAGGCGCACTGATCGGCGCACTCATTGCCGTAGCGTTCCTGCAATGGGGTGGCGGTGGGGTGCTTTTAATTGGGGGGCTGGCGCTTGTCGGCTTCCTGGTTGAACGCTGGCTGCTTCCGAATCAGGCAGGCCTCATGACTTGGCTGCGGTCCGGCAAGGCGCAACTGAAGCACAAGCCCTGATCGAATCTGGTACTGGAGGTGAATCAATGCAATCCATAACTGACACTGATCTAGCCGCGCTGAAGGCGAACAGTCGATTGACATTCGATGACTACGTGATCCAAAAAATTGCCGGGATCTGTGCACAGCACATTGAGGGGCTTTTAGAAATGGACGGCAACATGGTGGACAAGGTGTCCGAGACGCTCGGCCGTGATGAGCGCATCACCAAAGGCATCAAGGTTGAGGTGGGCGAGAAACAAGTCGCCATCGATATGACCGCCGTCATTGAGTACGATGTCGATGCCCAGCGCATCTTTGACGCGTTGCGCGCTAAAGTGGCTCAGGCGGTCGAGCGAATGACCGGCCTGCAAGTCGTTGAACTCAATCTGCATGTCAGTGACGTGATGACCCGCCGTGACTGGCAAAAAACAACGCGTGCGTGACGCGCACAGCCTCAGAAGGGAGCACTAAAGATGAAGGACACGCACCAACCGGATGAAAAAGACGTTAAGGCGCTACGCGATGAGCCAGCGCCTGCAATGGCAGCCGCGCAACCAAAGGCCGCCTCGGGTCAGCCCTCGGGGGATGAAGCGGTCACGACGAAACTGCGATTTGACGAGGGCGTGATCCAAAAGATCGTTGGTAAAACCGCCGCTGAGGTGGACGGGATTTTGGATCTACACGGGAACATTTTTGCTGACATGACAGACCGGTTCCGCAAAACCGACAACCTCAAGAAGGGCGTCTCGGTTGATGTCGAGGATAATCAGCGCGTCTCGGTGGCGCTGGAGGCCGTAATGGCGTACGGCACAAAAGCGCCTGCGGTGTTCGACAAGGTGACCGAGGAAATTTGTGCCGCGGTGAAAGAGATGACCGGCATGGACGTCGTTGAGGTGACCCTCACCGTGAAGGACATGCTGACAGATGAAGAGCTGCAGGCACAACGGGACGCTGCGCAACAGGATGAGGCGGAAGCGACCGCCAAGACGCCGCAGCCGGCCTGATCGCAGGACACAACCCTTCCCCCGGCGCACAGTGCGACTGGCGTGGGGCGCGCAGGCGTCTTGGCCTCGTTAACCGACGAGCCGAGGCGCCTTTTTGGCCCGGTGACGCACGGCGCGTGCGCTGATCGGGCACGCAAAAAAATCGAGGTGTGCGAAGTGACCCAAACGAACCGATTCAACGAACCGATCGGCCCCCGCATTGCCACCCAAACGCGGATCGGCCTGGAGGTTGAAAAACTCCGTCTTGATGCGGCCAGCCGACTGAGCCCTAAAGCTTTTCCGCGGCACCTAAGCGCACCGGTACGGGCGTACGTGGAACGGGAGTACTTTGAGGCGCAGATCGAATTTGCGCTGCCGCCTCAGGCAGACCCTGAGGCCAACGTGGCCTTTGCGGACGCGGTGATCGCGGCGGTGGCAAACCAGCTTGCACCGGCAGAGCGCCTGTGGCCATACAGCTGTCCGCCGCCTTTGTCGGTGCCGCCCAGCGATGCGCTGATTTCGCGCCAGCCGGCCGCCACATACCCCTACCGGCAGGCGCTGAGTCAGCGGTATGACCTGCGCAGTCTGATGAACACGGGGGTGCATGTCAACTTGAGCTTTGCGCCGGCCTTGGCGCAGCTCCTGGTGGCGGCAGGCGACTATGCTGACACCGATGCGCTGTACCTGCAGGTGGCGCAGCAGTTTATGGTGCACCAGTGGCTATTGACAGCCCTGTTTGGCGCGACCCCGCAATCGTTTGCCGGGTATCGCCAAAGCCCGGCGCTGGCGCATCCTGTTCGCAGTATTCGCAGCAGCTCACTGGGATTTCCCACGAGTATTCACGGCGATTACCGCAGCGTCGCGCATTACGTGCAACGCATCGAGGCGGCCTTAGCGCAGGGTGAGCTGGTGCGCGCCAGTCAGTATTATGAGTCTGTGCGGCTGAAAAGCAGCGCCGGCAAAGCGCCACGACACTTGCTGACGGCCGGGGTGTCGCACATCGAGCTACGCGCTTTTGACCTGAATCCGTTGACGACCAGCGGGGTGACCCCGGCGCAGTTGCGCCTGATCCAGCTGCTGGCGGCCTACTTCGCGACCCAGCCGGCGCTCAGTCCGGCCGCCTTTGACGCGCAAATGGCGGAGACGCGGCAACTCAATGAGACGGTGGCCCTGGAGGATGTGCGGGCGCCTTCGGTCAGCCAGGCGCGCGGGCTGGCGCTCCTGGCGCAAGTTGCGGCGTTTGCTGAGGCGCAGCAGGTGCCAACAGTGATGCGCCAGAGTGTTCACCAGGCGCAGCGCGCGCTTCAAGCGAGCACTGCCAGTCTGGCGTATCAAGTGTGGACACAGCAACGCAAACTGCCGTTGCCGTTTTAGTCGGTCGAATGATGAGGATGGAACTAATAAAATTCATCATTCCGACATATTTCGCTCAGAGTTTTTTTGTTATAATGTAATCACTTATAACCTGTGGGGAGTATGCTTATGAAGAGACGTGTGCGATGGGATCGCGTCATAATGGCCGTAATGATCCTGGTTTTGATGGTGACCGGCGCGGTGTGGGGCGTGACGAGCTTGTTTGCGCGCGATCCGGCGCAGTCCGATACCGCGGCGGACGCGGCAAGCGCAACGTCCGATCACCAGTCGGTGAACCAGGTGACCCATCATCAGCCAGCAGCTAAAAAGGGGCCGGCGCTGAGCGTTGCCGCGGTGGCCAAGCAGCAGGCGACCCGCAAGAACCGGCTCAATGCTTACCTGAAAGACCTGGCGGCGTCCAGTGATGTGGCGGTCAGCTTTTACAACCTCACCCCGGCGGCTGGTAGCGCCGCAGCGAAAGCTAGCGATGCGGCGGTGTTTGCCAACGGTGCGCTGGCGACCAACGTCAACGGCAACACCGCGCGCATGTCTGCCAGCACCTATAAGCTGTTCATCAGCGCGTACTTGTTTCACGCGGTTGAAACCGGCACCAAAACCTGGACCAGCGCGGATCAGGCCAGCTTTGACGGGATGATCGTGAACAGCGAAAATGAGTACGCCGAGGCGCAGCTCGCGAAGTATGGCCCGGTCACGCTGAATGCCTACTACCAAAGCCTGGGCTTCGGGGATGTGTTCGGGCACGGGGCGGCGCAAACCACCGCTAACGACCTGGTGGGGCTGTTGAAACGGCTGGCGAATGCACAGGCGCCGTTTGATTCACCGACGTATCGCCAAATGCTTTTGGCCAACATGGCCAAGCAGGTCTACCGTGACGGGATCCCGGCGGCGGTCGATGCGTTGACACCCGGCGCGGTCGTGCAAGATAAGGTCGGCTGGTATGGCACGACGAATAATGACGCCGGTATCGTCACCTTGCCGAACGGCCAGCGGTACCTCCTGGCCATCATGACCAACGGTGCCGGGTACCAGGACTTCAGCATGGTGCAGACGATCGCCAAGAAGGTGCAGCAGCTGGTGTACGGCGACTAAGGCCCGGCCGCTTGACAACAGACGAACCAGCCGCTATACTGCATTTAATTTCACCCCGTCATAGTAGCGCCTTCAAGAGAGTGGCAAGTTTGCTGAGATTGCCACAGCGTGCGCGAATCCAAGCGGGGGTCGACGAACTGAATAGATGAGTCTAAAAGCGTGAAGTGCTGCTTCAAACGAGAATGGTACCGCCTGTCATGGGTGTCTCGGTTGAGGCAGCCTTTTTGTTTACAAAGGAGAAAGCCATGCAACGGAATCTGAACGCCTGTCACCGCATTGTGGTCAAAATCGGCACCAGTAGCCTGATCCACGCGAACGGCAAAGTGAAACTACAAACCATCGACCGTTTGGCCTACGTGCTGGCCGCACTGACCAACCAGGGCCAGGAGGTGATGCTGGTGACCAGTGGTGCCATCGGGGTGGGGCTGGCGCGCCTGCACCTGACGGCCCGGCCTCAGGCGATCGCCGAGCAGCAGGCGCTGGCGGCGATCGGCCAAAGCGAGCTGATGCGGCTGTACACCCAGCGCTTTGCCGACTATGAAGCGCAGGCGGCGCAGCTGTTGTTGACCCACGACGTCTTCGAGTATCCGGCCAGCCGCCAACACGTGTTGGACACCATCGATGCGCTCCTGGCCGCCAAGGCGATCCCGGTGATCAACGAAAACGACTCGGTGGCGACTGATGAGCTGGATCACCGTACCACGTTTGGCGATAACGACCAGCTGTCGGCGCTGGTGGCGACGCAGATCGGTGCCGATCTGCTGATCGTGTTGTCGGACATCGACGGCCTGTACTCGGCCGACCCGCGGACTGACCCAACGGCGCGCAAAATTGAAGCCTTGACGCATCTGTCGGACACGGTGCTGGCCGGGGCGAGTGGGGCGGGCAGCCGCTTCGGCACCGGCGGCATGGTGACCAAGCTCAAGGCGGCTTCCACGATGATGCGCGCGGGGCGCCAGATGGTGCTGTGTAGCGGCGCAGATCCGCGCGTGATTCTGAAGGTTTTGGCCGGTGAACCCGTGGGCACGTGGTTCAAACCGACGGCAAAGGAGGTCATCCAATGATCGATCTGGAACAAATGGGCCAGGCGGCGCAGGCCGCGGCCAAGCAGTTGGCATTGTTGACAACTACCGCGAAGAACGCGGCGCTTGAGGCCATCGCCACGGCACTTGAGGCCAATACGGCGACGATTTTGGCCGCGAACGTTCAGGACTTAGGGGCGGCGACGAAAAGTCCCGCCAAGTTTCAGGACCGGCTGCGCCTGACCCCGGCGCGCATTGCCGATATGGCCGCCGGCGTGCGTGCAGTGGCGCAGCTCGCCGATCCAACGGCCCAAAGCGAGGCCGGCTGGCGCAACCATGCTGGTCTGTGGATCACGCCGGTGCGGGTGCCGCTGGGCGTGGTCGGGATGATTTACGAGGCCCGGCCGAACGTGACCGTGGACGCCGCTGCCTTGACGCTCAAAAGTGGCAACGCGGTGATTCTGCGCGGCGGCAAGGAGGCCCTGCAGAGCAATCGAGCGCTGACCCAGGTCGTGCGCCAGGCGCTGGTCGGCGTTGGCCTGCCAGCGGATGCGGTGCAGCTGATCGATGACCCGAGCCGCGCGCTGGCGACGGCCATGATGCACCTGACCGGCTACATTGACGTGCTGATCCCGCGCGGCGGGGCCGCTTTGATCCAGGCCGTGGTGCAAACCGCCACGGTGCCGGTCATCGAAACCGGTGCCGGTAACTGTCACATCTACGTGGACAAGACCGCCGACCTGGCGATGGCCACGGCCATTGTGGTCAACGCCAAGGTCTCGCGGCCGAGCGTCTGCAACGCGGCGGAGAAGCTGTTGGTGCACGCCGATATCGCCGAGTCGGCGTTGCCGAAGCTGACCGATGCGCTGGCGGCCCACGGGGTCGAACTGCGCGGTGATGCGGCGGCGCGGGCGATTGTGCCAAGTCTGCACCCCGCCACCGAAGCAGATTGGGACACCGAGTACAATGACCTGATCATGGCCGTCAAGGTGGTGGCCGATACGGATGCCGCGATCGCGCATATCAATGCGCACAACACCAAGCACTCCGAGGCGATCGTGACCGAAGATTACGCAACCAGCGAGCAGTTCCTGCAGCAGGTGGATGCGGCCTGTGTCTATGTGAACGCCTCAACGCGCTTCACGGATGGCTTCGAGTTCGGGTTTGGCGCCGAGATCGGCATCAGCACCCAGAAGCTTCATGCCCGTGGGCCAATGGGGCTCGCGCAACTGACCACCATCAAGTACACGATTCGCGGCGACGGGCAGATCCGAGCATAGTGGCCCCCCGCAACGAATACGGTGCAGCCATCGCCTGACGCCTTGTGCTGCGGGTCACGCGAACGAACACAAAGGGTCCGCGACAGCCGTTGCGGCCTCTTTGCGTGGCACAGAAAATAACTCGTGTGTTTTTAACTATTCATAAATAATTATGTACACGATAATATTAGCTCTGCTATACTGGAGACACTAAAACGTATGGGAGGGCTTTCACATGACGGAAGTGACGAAAGACGCCGTGGTTAAGTGTCAACCAAACGGCAATATGGAATACGAATTCATCGGCACCGTGACTAAGTGCTACGAGAATGCCGTGCTGGTGATGATCGATGAGTTCGACCCGCGCGACCGGATGAATGCGCGGGAGTTGCTGTATCGTGTGATCATCAGCCGAAGCGCCATGATGATCCTGACCCCAGGGGAGGAACTTGCCCCCGCGGTCGCAGATGCAGGCTAACCGCAAAACTATGGTATAATGGGCTGATCGGTTAGTCGTCGTCAGCCATCGTTAAGATGGGAGAAGGGGGAACCTTTTTGGCCCAAGAAGTTAATATCGGCAGTCAGGTGGACGTGAAGAAGAGCGCCAATGTGCCACTGTCGTTCACAGGGACGATCGAGAAGCTGTACGCGAATGCTGCGCTGCTTTCGATCGACAGTTTCGACGCCGCGGACGCGGAAATCGTTGAAGACCTGAAGCATAAGACCGTCATCAACTACAAGAACATGAAGCAAAACGGTAAGGCGGTTGAACCGCCGAAGCCGGATGACGCAAAATAGGCCCGCGGGTCTATTTTTTTGCGAGCGTCAAACTGGCAAGTACGCCCGTGGATCTGAGATACTAAGTGTAGACCGGAAAGGGGTGAGACAATGACAGACTTTGATTCATTGAAGGACAAGGTTGTCGGTAAGGTTAAGGAAACCGCCGGCAAGCTGACGAACAACGAGCAACTGGAAGCCAAAGGCAAGGCCGAGCAACTGAAAGACGAGGCGGCGCAAAAGGCGGATGAGGTGACGGATAAGGTCAAAGACAAAGTAGACGATGTGGCGGATGATGCCGCCAAGAAGTTTAATGACGCCGTTGATCACCATCGCGATCAGTCGTAAGGACGAAACAACGCCTCCGCAATTGCGGAGGCGTTGTTTGTGCTTAGGCGTAAATGCGCGTGCCGCTGGGCGCAGCCCCCACCGGCACGAGGCGGCCCGCCTGTAGCGTGGCGCTCAGTTCGGTGACAAAGCTCAGGTGGTCAGCCGGGGCCAGGCACAAAAGGGCCGGCCCGTTACCGGAAACCAAGCAGGTGAGCCCTCCGGCCGCCAAAACGGCGCGGGAAACCATCTCGGCGTGCGGAAAGTAGGTGGGGCTGACCTGGGCGCTGAGCGGAAAGTGACGCTGGAGCCAGGTGCGATCGCGCCGCGTGAGCGCGGCCAGCAGGGCTTTGGCCGCCACCGGTGCGCTGGGCTGAGCCGGTACGGCCGCAGCTGGTGGCTGAGTTGGCAAGTACAGGACCGCCTGCAGGCCAGCATCGGCCATCGCCGCGCCGGCCGCGCTGGTGCCGGTCAACACCGCGGCGATCGCCGCCGGTGCCGGCTCGTAAACCGCGATCTCAGCGGCCTTGGTAGCCTGACCCATGCGGGTGTGGGTGAGCGCCTCAACCAGCGTGACCCCAGCGACCGTGGCGGCCAGCGAGCTCCCTAGGCCCTGGCCGATCGGCAGGGTCTGCGTCAGCCGCAGCTGGTGCGGCACGAGGTCGGGGGCAAGCGATTGGGCAATTGTGATAATGAGGTTGCTTTGATCCGTCGCTAAGGCGGGATCGGCGCAGTCGATGTGCCAGTCGAGGCTTTCGCGTTCGATGGCAAGCTCAAGGCCCCAGTCGATGGGTACGGCTAGGGTTGGTGCAAGTTTTGAGGTGATGACACCCGGGACCCAAATCTTCATCGCTCGGCCTCCTCGTTGAGATGAGATATAATTAAGTATATCTAACCGTACTCTCATTTTCTAGCCTTTTCCCGAATTTCCTGGGAATGGTATACTAGGCGGAGACTGATTCACGGAGGCAATGATGGTCAAATTAGTATTACTCAGGCATGGCCAAAGCGCGGCCAACTTTTCGAATACGTACACCGGCTGGTCGGATGTCCCACTGACTCCCGAAGGACTTGCCCAGGCCCACGCTGCCGGGCGCATGCTGGCTGCGACCGGCATTGCGTTCGGCCACGTGCACACCAGCCTGTTGCAGCGGGCCATCATGACGGCCTACGTCGTGCAGGACGAGGTGGGTCAAAACTGGCTGCCCATCACCAAGTCGTGGCGCCTCAACGAGCGCCACTATGGCGCGTTGCGGGGCCTCAACAAGGACACGACGCGGGCGCTGTTCGGTCAAGCCCAGGTCGCGCTGTGGCGGCGCAGCTACACCGCGCATCCACCGCTGTTAGGCACACCCAGCCGCTCGCGGCGCTACCACGCGTTTCCAGCTAGTATCGTGCCGCGCGGCGAAAGCCTAGCCGACGCCAGTGCCCGGCTGATGCCATACTGGGCAGACGAGCTGGCGCCCCGGCTGCGCAAGGGTGAAAACCAGCTTGTGGTCGCGCACGGTTCAACACTGCGGGCACTGATCAAGGCACTGGAGGCCATTCCAGACGCGGCCATTGACGGGGTCGAAGTCGCGAACGCCCAGCCGCTCGTCTACACGCTGGACAATCAGTTGCACATCCGCGACAAGCAGCGCTTGTCCGGCCAATAAAAAACACGCGGTGCCGATTGGCATCGCGTGTTTTTATTGGCGCTTAAGCTAAGGCGCCCATTGGGTCCCAAGGCTTGAGCACGGTCGGCTGGTCGTATTCGGCCTTGATCGTGTCCTGCAGGTCTTGTGGCAGGTACTTCTTGTTGATGACGACCTGGTAGACGAAGTTGTCGAACCAGTCGTCGGAAGCGACGAAGTAGCCCTTCTCGCCGACCTTGTCGCCCCAAGAGTTTTCAACTTTCCACTTGGTTGGCTTGCCGTCCACGAGATCGACGCCGGTCAGCACCATCGCGTGGGTCATCAGGGATTCGCCGTAGTCCAGGCGGTCCGCCTTGGTCATGTCGAAGCTGGCGTTGAACAGCGCGTTCTTGTCGTAGATCTTGGTGTCCATGATCCCGATCTGACGGTCGGAGGACTGGCCAACATCGGAGCCGAACCAGACGGTTTCACCGGCGGCCAGCTGCTTGATGGCCAGCTGCTTGAAGGTGTCGATGTCCAAGTTCAGGTGGCGCACTTCGCGGCCGCCGACCACGTTGCCGAGCATCTCGACAGTGTACAGGTGGTTGTAGGGCTTGTCCGCGGTTGGCGCGTTGATGATGGACTGCGTGGCGCTCAGGTCCCAGCCGATGTACTTGTCGTAGAACGTCTTCGGGGTGAGGTCGCGGTCGATGTGGTAGTTCTTGTCGCTGTCGCGGTACTCGAAGTCAAACTGGGTCGGTGGGTTGCCCAGCGTGTACGCGAGGATGCGGTAGTCTTCGGACAGGAACTGGGCCTTGGCGGCCTGAATGGCTTCCTCAGAAGCCCCGTCGGCCACGAGCTTGCGCAGGGCCACGGCGTCTTTGCGCAACTTCAGGTTCAAGACGGTGTTCATCTCGTTAGACTTGCTGGAGCTGTAGGTTTCCGGCATCACGGACTTCGGCACAATGCCGTACTTGTCGATCAAGGCCGTCAGCATGTCCCACTGACCGCCATCGCCCTGCGGGTTGGCCATCAGCCAGGCCACCTTGCGGGAGTCGATGGCTTCCGTGGCTGTCTTCAAGACGTTTTCGTAGAAGTAGTTGGACTTCTCGAACTTGTCCCAGAAGAAGGTGTAGTTCTGGGAGAGCTCGAAGTCCTTGAGCTTGAATTGGTGTTGGATCTCGTGGCGCATCGTGTTCAGCGCGGCGAACATCCAGCAACGACCGGACTGCTTCTGGTTGGCCACAGCCCCGGTTTCCAAGTCGATGGAGAAGGTTTGGTCCATGGCGACCTTGCTATCGGTGTTTTCGCTTGCGGCCAGAACGCCGTTGTTCATGACGGCTTTTTGGATGACGCCGCTAGCCGGCGTGTTGGCGAGATCCGCCTGGAACTGGCTCAGATCTGCTGCGGAAATTGCGTTAGACATTCAGTTCACTCCTTTGATTAAAAAACGATGATATCTTTTCAGACTTCCACATTTTAGCATACTTAGGCGCGACAAAAAAGACCGCGCATGGCGGTCTTCGGGTCACGCCTTGGTCGGGCGCAGGACGTCGTGATACTCGGGTTTGGTCTCGAATTCGTGACGGGCAAAACTGCACAGTGGCTCGATCAGCAGGCCTTTTTCGCGTGCCTCGTCCACCACTGCACGGACCAGCTTACCCGCAATGCCCTGTCCGCGCAGCACGGGGTCCACGAAGGTGTGGTCGATGACCACGGCCTGCCCCTCGTCGATCGGTTGGTAGGTGACCTCGGCGATCAGCTTACCGGTGTCGTCTTGCATGAAGTAGCGCCCCGGTTCATGTTCAAACGCCATAATGCATCCTCCTTGGAAGTGGCGGCCAAGTGACCGCCGAATTTGGTTAACTTAATAGTAACAATTCACTTTAGTTCGTGCAAGAAACCGCTTACCTCAGGCGTTGCGTGGTATGATTGAAGGCAAACTGACAGTGGAGGACAACTATGCCAACCCGAGGATTCGAGATCGTCTCTCAGTACCGTGACCAAGGCGTGACGCTGCCGCAGCGGCAGACGCAAAACGCCGCCGGCTATGACTTTTGCGCGCGTGAAGACTTTGTGCTCAAAAGCATCTGGCGCTACGACTTTATTCGCCTGTTTCGCCTGATCAAAAACGAGCACCCGCTGACCGAAAAGGATTTTACCCGTGCCAGCAAGATCCTCAAGCCGCTCTTGGTGCCGACCGGCGTCAAGGCCTACATGCAGCCCAATGAGGTGCTGATCCTGGCCAACCGGTCGAGCAACCCGCTCAAGCGCGGCCTGGTGATCCCCAATGGCATCGGCGTGATCGATGCGGATTACTACAATAATGACGCCAACGAAGGCGAAATCTTTATTCAGATGGTGAACTGGAGCCCACGCGATGTTGTCATCACCAAGGGCGAGCGCATCGGGCAAGGCATCTTCATGCCGTACCTGCTGGCTGATGGCGATGCCGGCAACCAGCAGGCGCGGACCGGCGGCTTCGGGTCCACCCAGTTTTAGTCGGCTCGTCTATGTTTTGAAAGGAGGCCGCTGATGGCCAAACCGAAAACCCAATACGTCTGCCAAAACTGCGGCTACATCTCGGCCGGATACCTCGGCCGCTGCCCGAACTGCGGGACTTGGAATTCGCTGGTCGAAGAGACCATTGCCGCGGGACCAAAGCCAGCACCCCGCCAAACCACCAGCGGGACAAAGATCGCGCCCCAGCGGCTCGACCAGGTCAATTTCACCAAGGAGACCCGGGTCAAAACCGAACTCGGTGAGCTCAACCGGGTGCTGGGCGGCGGCGTCGTGCCGGGCTCGCTCATCCTGATCGGCGGGGACCCCGGTATCGGGAAGTCGACCCTGCTACTTCAGGTGTCTGGCTACCTCGCCCAAACCGGCGGCAAGGTCTTGTACGTCTCCGGGGAGGAAAGCGCCAGCCAGATCAAGATGCGGGCCACGCGCTTGGGCGTCGGTGATTCGGGGATGTACCTGTACCCGGAAACCGACATGCCCAGCATCGAGCAGGCGATCACCGACATGGCGCCGGACTACGTGATCATCGACTCTGTGCAGACGATGAACGTGCCGGAGATGAATTCCGCGGTCGGCTCCGTGGCCCAGATCCGCGAGGTCACGGCTGAGCTGATGAAAATCGCCAAGACCAATCAGATCACAATCTTCATCGTCGGCCACGTGACCAAGGAAGGGGCCATCGCCGGGCCAAAGATCCTTGAGCACATGGTGGACACCGTGCTGTACTTCGAAGGCGACATGCATCACACCTACCGGATGCTGCGGTCGGTCAAGAACCGCTTCGGCTCCACCAATGAGATCGGCATTTTTGAAATGCACGAGCGTGGCTTGGAAGAAGTGGCGAATCCCAGCGAGATCTTCTTGGATGAACGGCTGGAAGGTGCCACGGGCTCCGCGGTGGTCGTTTCGATGGAAGGGACACGGCCGATCCTGGTTGAGATCCAGGCCCTGATGACGCCAACGATGTACGGCAACGCCAAGCGCACCAGCTCCGGGCTGGATCACAACCGCGTCAGCCTGATCATCGCGGTGCTCGAAAAGCGGGCAAACCTGATGCTTCAAAACCAGGACGCCTACCTCAAGGCGACCGGCGGGGTGCGCCTCGATGAGCCGGCGATCGACCTCGCCATGGCAATGGCCATCGCGAGCTCCTACCGCGACGCGGAAATCGCGCCCACCGACTGTTTTGTCGGTGAGCTTGGGCTGACCGGGGAGATCCGCCGAGTCAACCGCATTGAGGACCGCATCAAGGAGGCAGCCAAGCTCGGGTTCAAACGCATCTTTGTGCCAAAGAATAACCTGCAAGGGTTTACAGCTCGTGATAAAATTGAAGTGATCGGCGTCACGAGTGTCGCCGAGGCGCTGCGGAAGGTGTTCAACTGACGCAGCGGAAATGAGCGACACAACGCAACGCAGGCGCGCCTCACAATGCTAAGTCACTCGGGGCCAAAAGCGCCCCAAGCGCCTTAGCAAGGTGATGCGACCTGCTAAACCCGCGTTGTTCTGCTCTCTGTTAAACGAGCGACACAACGCAACGCAGGCGCGCCTCACAATGCGAAGTCACTTGGGGCCAAAAGCGCCCCAAGCGCCTTAGCAAGGTGATGCGACCTGCTAAGCCCGCGTTGTTCTGCTCTCTGAAAGGAGGAACAAGATGAAAAAACGTGTTATTTCGTTGATCTTTGCGTTTGTCGGCCTTGGCCTTGGGCTCGGCGTACTGCCCAATGTGTGGGCACTTTTCACGCTGGAAGACTTGTCCTGGCTGAACAATCCAATCGTGAACGCCCTGATCGGCGTGCTGTTGTTTTTGATGCTTGCGGAGCTATCGGCCGGTTGGTTGATTCGCGAACTCAAGCAAGTGGAAACGTATCTGAGCAAACAGTCTGCCAGCTTTCTGCTGTTCGGTAGTCTGGGGACCATCATTGGCCTGGTGTTAGCTGCCATTATTTCGATTCCTGTCTACAATTTTCCCGGGCCATGGGGAACGGTCATTCCGATCATCTTGATGATTTTGTTCGGGTACTTGGGGTTCCGGGTCGGGACCACGCGGCGTGATGAGTGGCGCAAGCTGTTCAACACGCGAAGCAAAAAGCCGGACCAGGATAGCCCAGACATTTTGGCGCGCAAGGCGGGGGAGAATTACCGCCAGTACAAGCTGCTGGACACGAGCGTCATCATCGATGGGCGGGTGCAGGCCATCGCCAAGATCGGCTTCATCGAAGGCACGCTGCTCGTGCCGACGTTTGTGGTGCACGAGCTGCAGCTGATCTCCGACTCCGCGGACGCGCTGAAGCGTGGGCGTGGCCGGCGCGGGCTGGACATCATCAATCAGATGAAGGCCGATGCCGACATCAACGTCGAAATGTACGACGGCGATTTTGAGGACATGACCGAGGTCGACAGCAAGCTCTTGAAGCTCGCGAAGATGCTCGACGGGGTGGTCATCACCAACGACTACAACCTGAACAAGGTCGCGCAGTTCCAAAACGTGCCGGTGCTCAACATCAACGCGCTGGCCAACGCCCTGAAGCCCGACCTGATCCCCGGCGAGGGGCTGACGGTCACCGTTATCAAGTCCGGTACGGAGCGCCAGCAAGGGGTCGCGTACCTGGAGGACGGCACGATGGTGGTGGTCGAAGACGGCCAGTACTTCATCAACAAGCCGCTGGACATCGTGGTCACCAGCGCGATCCAAACCGCGGCGGGCCGGATGATCTTCGCCAAGCCGGCGCACCAGCAAAAGTCGTTGCGGGAAAAAGGGGACGAGGATAAGCCCAAAGCTCCGACCACGAAGAAGCCAACCAAGAAGTAACCATAAGCGATTCAGTGTCTGCCGCGTGCAGGCACTTTTTGGTTAGTGATCGGGTTACTTTTTGGTTAGCGATTAGGTCCTTTGTCAACAATTTCGGGCTATGTTAAACTGTTGGTGACAAAAAAGACGCCGTGTGCTACCACGACGCCTTCTCGGAACTTTTCAGTTCTCGCAGTACCGTTTTAAGAACGGTGGCAATTTTAATCGCAAACTAGACCGCGACTACTATGCGAAGGCAGCGCGGTTTTAGTTTGCTCATTTTTCTCGGTATCGACCGAGTTCGCGCATCAGTTGCCGCATTGCTTCAAGCAACGCGGTGATCGCTTTGATCAGCGCCGTTAGACCCACGATCGCCGCGATCAGTAAACTGATCCCCGGTAAAAGTTGCGCTGCGGACAGCGTAACTGCGAACAAACGTGTACCTCCTTGTGGCCAGAGCGTAATGGCGCGGTTATGAGGGTTGGGCTAAGACAACCTGACGCTTGCGCCCGTACTTAGGCGCGAGTGGCAGGATGACTTAGACCGCACCCTCATGCGCCATGAAGCTCGACGAGTTTGGGGTCATGAACCTTGCGTTCATTGGCCTCACCTTCTTCCGATTGGTTGGCACCACCGCTCATAGCACTTCCTGCTTGCCTGAATATACCAAGCACCCCTTTTTCTGCCCAGAAATTCTTTGCGCCAGGCAGTCGCCGCATGGACTTGCATCGAATTGGGAATCGGCGCGCGGAACGGCCCGGGGTGTGGTACACTACTATTGCATTGTTTAACTTAAAATGGAGGCGTAATGCATTGGCAGATCGACCAATTCGGGTGCGCTATGCACCAAGTCCAACCGGGCATCTTCACATCGGGAATGCGCGGACGGCACTATTCAACTACCTGTTTGCCCGGCACAACAACGGGACCCTCGTGCTTCGCATCGAAGACACGGACACCAAGCGTAATATCGCGGATGGTGAAAAGAGCCAGATCGAAAACCTGCACTGGCTGGGGATCGACTGGGACGAAGGCCCGGACAAGGGCGGCGACTTTGGCCCGTACCGGCAGTCCGAACGCAAAGACATCTACTTGAAGTACATCGACCAGCTCGTCAAGGAAGGCAAGGCTTACGAGTCTTACAAGACCGAAGAAGAGCTGCAGGCCGACCGTGAAGCCCAACAGGCCAACCATGAGATGCCGCACTATGTCTACGAGTACGCCGGACTCAGCGATGAAGAAAAGCAGGCGAAGATCGATGCGGCCAAGGCTCAGGGGCTGACGCCAGTCATTCGCTTCCACATTCCGGAAGACCAGACCTACGAATGGGACGACATCGTCAAAGGGGACATCTCCATCGATGGCAACACCATCGGCGGCGACTTTGTCATTATGAAGCGCGACGGCATGCCGACCTACAACTTCGCCGTGGTCGTTGACGACCACCTGATGCAGATCAGCCACGTGCTGCGCGGTGATGACCACATCGCCAACACCCCGAAGCAGATGGCGATTTACGATGCGCTGGGCTGGGAAGCCCCCGTGTTTGGCCACATGACGCTGATCATCAACGGCGCTACCGGCAAGAAGCTGTCCAAGCGCGATGAGTCCGTCCTGCAGTTCATCGAGCAGTACCGTGAACTCGGCTACCTGCCTAACGCGATGTTCAACTTCATCACGTTGCTCGGCTGGTCGCCAAAGGGTGAAGACGAGATCTTCACCAAAAAGGAGTTCATCAAGCTGTTTGACGAACACCGTCTGAGCAAGTCGCCGGCGCGCTTCGACCAGAAGAAGCTCGAATGGGTCAACAACCAGTACGTCAAGAAGACCGACAGCTCCGAGCTGGCCGCCTTGGCCCTGGAAAACCTGATCGAAGCCGGCCGCATCGCCAAGGATCCAGATCCGCTGACCATCGAATGGACGCGTCAGATGATCAGCCTGTACATCCCACAGATGAGCTACACGGCGCAGATCACCGACATGTCCAGCATCTTTTTCGATGACCGCGACAGTCTGACCGAAGACGAGCTGAAGGAACTGGCTGACGACAACGCGCTGCCAGTGATCCAGGCCATCAGCGAAAAACTCCACGCCTTGGACACCTTCTCCGCTTACTTCGTCAACCAGCTGCTCAACGAAGTACGGCTGGAATCTGGCGTGAAGGGCCGCAAGCTCTACATGCCGATCCGCATCGCCACGACCCGTCACATGCATGGGCCACAGCTGGCTGAAACCATCGAGCTGATGGGCCGCACCAAGGTCTTGGCCAACATCGACAAGACGCTGGCCGAGATGACTAAGTAAGCCATCATCGGCTGACCGCCGCCACCGTTTGGGTGTGCGGCGGTTTTTTTGCGTGCAGGCGCGCGGGCTGCCTTGCAAGCGTTCCCTGCCAGCCCCGGCGCCAAAGTTTGGTATGCTGGAGAAAAGGACTGGGGTTGAGCGCGATGCGAAAGGTGAAGGCGGTAAAAGAGATGAGCTTCGGCAGCGTGTTGCTGCTGGGTATCAACGGCATCATCGGCTCGGGGATCTTCCTGTTGCCGGGAACGCTGTTCAAGGAGGCGGGGCGCGCCAGCGTGTGGGCGATCGTTGGCGCCGGTGCAGCGACCACCCTGATCGCGCTGTGCTACGCAGTGATGGCCTCGCGGATCGATGATGACGGTGGGGCGTGGGCCTACGCCGACCGCGCGTTTGGGCCGCTGGCAGGATTCATGACCGGCTGGTTCGGGTGGTTTCTCGGCGTCATCACGATCGCCGCGGAGCTGGCCGCGTTTTTGACCGCGCTCGGCGGGCTCTGGCCGGCGGTGCACACGCGGTGGGTGTACGCCGTCATTGCGCTGAGCATCATCGGCGCCTTGACGGCGGTCAACTGGTTCGGCCCCGGCGCGACGGAATGGCTTGATAATGGGGCCAGTGCGGCCAAGGTGGTGTTGCTGGCCGCGTTCATCGGCCTCGGCGGCTGGGCGGTGCTGACCCGCGGCGCGGTTGCGTGGCCGACGCCATCTGGGGCAGACGGTACCTTCACCGGCGCATTCGCCACGGCGTTTTATATGTTCACCGGCTTCTCGTTTTTGCCGGTGGCGGCCAAGGCCATGCGTGATCCGGAAAAGACGCTGCCGCGCGCGTTGCTCATCGTGATGGTGGCGGTCACGGCCGTGTACGCCGTTGTGCAGCTGGTGACAATGGCACTCTTGGGCGGCGCGCTGGCCGGGGCGGCGCTGCCGGTGGCAGCGGCCCTGGCCAAGGTGCTGGGCAACGCCGGGCGCGTGGCGATCCTGGTGGGGATGCTGGTGTCCATCCTCGGGGTCGCGATTGCGGTGTCGTTTGACACACCGGTGGGGATGGCGGCTTTGGCCACGGAGAAGCACCTGCTGCCGGCGGTGTTCGGCCGCACGAATCGCTTCGGGGCGCCGGCTGTGGCGATTCTGACCACGATGGCGTTGGCGGCGGGGCTGGTGCTCAGTGGGAGCTACCTGTTTTTGGTCAAACTGATCGTGCTGAGCTCGTTTGTGCAGTATATCGCGACGATCCTGGCGATGCTCAAGCTGCGCCGCGCGCCGGCTCTGCCAGCAGGAATGCACCTGCCCGCGAGTTGGGGCATCGCGCTGGTGGCGCTGGGGCTGATCGCGTATCTGATGACGAGTTTTGCCTGGCTGACATGGGCGATCGGCCTGGGCACCGCGGCGGTCGGCGGCCTGGTGTTTTGGCTGGACCGGCGCGCGACGCCGTAATTTACAGACAGGGGGCGGACGCGTAGAATAGATAGATACGAATGGGGGAGCAGACCAATGGACACGGCACTGGCATTATTGAAGGAAAAATTCGGCTACGATGCGTTTCGTCCGGGACAGGACCAGGCCATTGCACGGGTGCTGGCGGGCGCCAACACGCTGGTGATCATGCCCACCGGGGGCGGCAAGTCGCTGTGCTACCAGATCCCGGCGATGCTGATGCCGGGGTTGACCGTGGTGGTCTCGCCGCTGATCGCGCTGATGAAGGACCAGGTCGATGCGCTGAACGAAAACGGCATTCCGGCGACGTTCATCAACTCGACGCTGAGCTACCCGGAGGCGGATGCGCGGCTGGCGGATGCGGCGGCCGGTGCGGTGAAGCTGCTGTATGTGGCGCCGGAACGGCTGGCGATGCCGGAGTTCCAGGCCGCGTTGGGGCGGCTGGACGTCAGCGTGCTAGCGGTGGACGAGGCGCACTGTATCTCGCAGTGGGGGCATGATTTTCGTCCGAGCTATCTGGCCCTGACACAGGTCGCGGCCGACCTGCCCTCGCATCCGACGGTGGTGGCGCTGACGGCCACGGCGACGACGCGAGTGGCGGAAGACATTTCCGCGCGCTTGGCGATCCCCGAAGCGGGCCGCATCAACACCGGTTTTGCCCGGCCCAACCTGAGCTTCAAGGTGGTCAAAGACCAAGACAAAGACGCCTACCTGCTCGACTACCTGAAGCTGAACGCGGACGCCAGCGGGATCATCTACTGCGCCACGCGCAAGGAAGTGGACCGGCTGGCGATGCTGCTGAGCCGTCGCGACATCGCAGTGACGAAGTACCACGCGGGGATGGCCGAGCAGGCGCGCACGGCCAATCAGGAGGACTTCCTGTACGACCGTACGCCGGTGATGGTGGCAACTAACGCGTTTGGGATGGGCATCGATAAGTCGAACGTGCGCTTTGTCATTCACGCACAGGTGCCAGGGGACTTGGAGTCTTACTACCAGGAGGCCGGGCGCGCGGGGCGCGACGGGTTGCCGTCCGAGGCGATCCTGCTGTTTGCGCCGGCCGACTTGCAGATCCGGCGCTTCTTCATCGACCAAAGCGAGGGCGATGACGACTACCGCGCCGGCGAGTACCAGAAGCTTCAGGTGATGAACCAGTACGCGAACACTGGCGATTGTCTCCAGCAGTTCATCCTGCGCTACTTTGGCCAGGTCAGCGATCCCTGTGGCCGCTGCTCCAACTGCTTGGACGAGCGGGCGAGCGTGGATGTGACAACGGACGCGCAGAAAGTGCTGTCGTGCGTTTACCGCATGCATGAGCGCTTCGGCAAGAGTCTGATCGCCGATGTGTTGGCCGGCGCCAAGACCAAGCGGGTGCTTGAGCTACACTTTGATGAGCTGTCCACGTACGGCCTGCTGCGGCAGATGACGAAGAAAACGATCACCGGCTTCATCGACTTTTTGACGGCGGGCGGCTACCTCGAGGCGATCGGGGGGCAGTATCCCACGCTGCATGTGACGGCGCTGGGGGCGGCGGTGCTACGCGGCCAGGAAACGGTGGCGCGCAAGCAGGCAGCCGCGGCCACCCGCACGCAGCCGGTCGACTCAGACCTGTTCCAAGCGTTGCGCGCGCTGCGGCGGGAGCTGGCGGAGAAACAGGGCGTGCCGCCTTACGTGATTTTCTCCGACCAGACGCTGCGCGACCTGTGCGCAATGATGCCGACCACCGAGGCCGAGATGCTGACCGTCAAGGGCATCGGGCAGGCGAAGTTCGACAAGTACGGCGCCGTCTTCTTAGATGCGCTGGCGCAAGCGGCGGATTAGGGTGCGTTTTAAACTGTCAGCGTAGCACATATTTTGGTCGTTCCTGGTTCGCGAACACGACCATTTTTCGGATATCTGAGATGTTTCTAATTTGAGGACGGAGGTTCGGCCAGTGTCGCTGGAGCTGGAAGTGGCACTGGCTGGACCGGAGTCCGGGAATTTAAAGAACACCCTGGGGCCGCGCGTCTTTCACCGGCCGGGCTTTTCGGGTATGATACGGATGAGACTTTGCGAAAGGACACTTGCGAATGCTAGAAATCTATAACACCCTGACGCGCACGAAAGAGGCGTTTCACCCGCTGACGCCGGGTGAGGTCCACATGTATGTCTGTGGTCCCACGGTTTACAACTACATTCATATCGGCAACGCGCGCTCGGCGGTGGCGTTTGACACCATTCGCCGCTACCTGCTTTACCGCGGCTACAAGGTGAACTACGTGTCGAACTTTACGGACGTAGACGATAAGATCATCAACGCCGCCCACGCCACCGGTGAGGCGCCACTGGCCTTAGCTCAGCGCTTCATCGATGCCTATATGCAAGACACCGCGGCGCTGAACATTCTGCCGGCCACGACGAACCCGCGCGCCAGCGAAATGATCCCAGAGATCATCGCCTTTATCCAAACACTGATCGACAACGGCTATGCCTATGCGGCGGACGGTGACGTTTATTACCGGGCGCGCCGGTTTGCCCACTATGGTGAGCTCGCCCACAAGAACCTGGACGAGCTGGAGCAAGGCGCCTCGCAACACACGGCGGACGCCGAAACCGCGCGTAAGGAAGACCCGATCGACTTTGCGCTGTGGAAGGGCGCTAAGCCCGGCGAGATCGCATGGGACTCCCCGTGGGGCGCCGGGCGGCCGGGCTGGCACATCGAGTGCTCGGTGATGGCGACGACGCTTTTGGGCGCCACGATCGACATCCACGGCGGCGGCCAGGACCTGGAGTTCCCGCACCACGAAAACGAGATCGCGCAAAGCGAAGCGGCGACCGGCCAGACCTTTGTGGACTACTGGATGCACAACGGCTTCGTCACGATCGGCGAAGACGATGAGAAAATGAGCAAGAGCCTCGGCAACTTCGTGACGGTGCACGACATCGTCAAGTCGGTCGATCCACAAACCGTGCGCTTTTTGCTGGCGGCCACGCAGTACCGTAAGCCGCTACGCTACGCCCCAAGCGCGCTGGATGACGCGGCGCACAACCTGGAGAAGTTGCGCCATGCCTTTGACAACCTGCGCTACCGCCAAGCGGACGCCGAGCCCGGCAGTGACGCGGCGGTAGCCGCCACGGTGGCGGCGTTGACGCGCGATTTTGACACCGCGATGGACGACGATTTTAACGTCCAAAACGGGCTGGCGGTGCTGTACGAGCTGGCCAAGGTGATGAATACTTACGCGGCCCAGGCGACCGTTGCGGCCGCCACAGTGGCCGCGCTGCTCGAACGGCAGGCCACGTGGCTCGCGATTTTTGGCATTGAATTCAAGGCAGCGCTGGTGGATGCGGACATTGAGGCGCTGATCGCCAAGCGCAACGCCGCCCGCGCCGCCCGCGACTTTGCCACCAGCGACGCGATTCGCGATCAGCTGGCAGAAGCCGGGATCGTCCTAGAGGACACCCCGCAAGGCACAAGATGGAGAAAAAATGACTGATGCAAAACAACTGAACGGGGTCACCCTGGCCTACCTTGGGGATGCCGTGTACGAGGTGTACGTGCGCGAACACCTACTCAACCGCGGGATGGTGCGCCCCAACATGCTCCAAAAGGCCGCCAAGTCCTTCGTGTCGGCCAAGGCCCAGGCGGCCTTGATCGCCGGCATGGAAGCCGAAGACCTGCTGAGCGAAGACGAGTGGGCGACCTTCAAGCGGGGCCGCAACGCCAAGTCCTACACGCACGCCAAGAACACCGACGTCGTGACTTACCGCACCTCGACCGGCTTTGAGGCGCTGTTCGGTGCCTTGAAGCTGCAAGGGGCAACCGCGCGCATCGATGAACTGGCTGCGTGGTGTATCGCGTATGTCGAGAAAGGGGGCACCGGCCATGGCCAAGCCTAACGCACCGCACAAGTCCTACTCAACCAAGGGCGCCGCGCGCAGCGGCAAGCCGCGCGCCAAAGCCCAGACGACGCCGGATAAGTACCGCGATCGGCCCGCCGATGCGGCCCACGAAGACGAGTTCGTTTTCGGCCGCCATGCCGTGGCTGAGGCGCTCAAAGCCGGCAGCAACCAAACCATCAACAAGTTGTTCGTCCAGACCGGCCTGAACTCCGACCCGATCCATGAGCTCGTGCAAAAGGCGCAAAAGGCGAAGATCTTGGTCAGCACGGTACCTAAGACGAAGCTGGACCTCTTGTCCGATGGTGGCAACCACCAGGGCGTGCTGGTCGCGATGACCCCGTACGCCTACCAGACGCTGGATGACCTGTTCGCCCGCGCCGAAGCAGCCGGGCACGCTCCGTTTTTCCTGGTGCTCGACAACCTGGAGGACCCACACAACCTGGGCTCCATCATGCGCACCGCGGATGCGGTCGGCGTTGACGGCATCATCATCCCCAAGCACCGCGCCGTGGGGCTGACCAGCACCGTGGCCAAAATCTCCACCGGCGCCATCGAACACGTGCCCGTGGCCCGCGTGACGAACCTCGCGGCCACCATCAAGCAGCTCAAAGACCGCGGCATGTGGGTGTACGGCACCGCGATGGACGGCCAGGACTTCCGCCAGTGGGATGCCACGGGCGCCGTGGCGCTGGTCATCGGTAACGAAGGCAAGGGCATCAGCCCCGGCATCGCCAAGCTGATGGATGCCACGCTGACGATCCCGATGGTCGGCCATGTGCAGAGCCTGAACGCCAGCGTGGCGGCTGGTATCCTGATGTATCAGGCTTTCACCGCTCGCGGAGGCCACTAAGATGCGCCGGCACCTGTTGATCGTGGACGGCTACAACGTGATCGGGAACTGGCCCGAGCTGGCCAAGCTCAAAGCTGATGATCACTTCGATGCGGCGCGCGACCGCCTGCTGGATGAGCTGGCCGAGTACCGCAGCCACGAGAACGCCAACATCATCGTGGTGTTTGACGCGATGTACGTGCCTGGCATCGGGCAGCGCTACGACAAGTGGGACCTGCAGGTGGTGTTCACCCAAGAGGACCAGACGGCTGACAGCTACATCGAAAAGCTTGCCAATGACCTCAACGGCCCGCTGATGCAGCTGACCGTGGTGACCTCCGATCAGGCCGAGCAGTGGACGGTTTTTTCCCGTGGGGCCCTGCGGATCTCCTCGCGTGACTTTCTCCGGGAGGTCCAGCGTTCTCGCTCGGAGTTCACCCAGTCCACCGACCCGTTCATCATGCGGGAGAACCGCCGCAACGTGCCGTGGCGCACCGATCAGCTGTTGCAGCTGGAGAAGATGCGCCGCCACATTGAACGTCACGACCCAGACACAAAGAACCGCCCCTGATGATGGTAGGGGCGGTTCTTTGCGTCTGGGAAGCGTTACTGCAGCAGCGCATCCTTGACTTGGATCTTCTTTTGGATCAGACCCTGTTCGTAGAAGACGTCGGCGATTTTTTGCTGCTCGGCGACGATGGCGGTTGTCACCGGACTCATCGAGAAGCTGCGGCGTTCAACCGTTTTGGTCACGATCGCCTTGGACAGGTGCAGCGTGTCGGCCAGCATGGTGATCAGCTTGGCGTGGTTCTTGTTGGCCCAGCTCATGTCATCGGCCAGATAATCGATCAACAGCGTGGAAACGGCGGTGTGGGCCGTGGCGTACTTGCGCGTTGACACCACGAAGTCGCGATTCTTGGCGAGGCCGACCGCATTGGTCAGCACTTTGGCGTTTTGCTGCACCTCAGCGGTGGCGGTGTAGGGGTCCCACGAGACCCACGCGTCCACCTTACCCTTGGCAAACGCGACGCTGGCCGCGCTTTGGTCCATGTTGACCAAGGTGACGTCGTTGACGGTCAGGTTGGCCTTGGCCAGGGCCTGCACGATCATGAACTGGGCAGCGGTCCCCTTGGCGTAGGCGATGCGCTTGCCTTTCAGGTCGGCCAGCTTGTTGATGCCGCTATTCTGCTTGACGAGAACTTCGGTGCCGTTGACCTTGTCGGCCCCCGCGGCGACGTACACGAGGTCAAGTCCGGCGGCCTGGTTGACGACCGGCGGCGTGTCGCCAAGGCGCGCGTAGTCGATATTGCCGGACTTCAGGGCGGTCATCAAGGCGGCGCCGTCTTGGAACTCTTTGAAAACGACCTTGTAGCCCTTAGCCTTCATCTTCTTGACCAGCTCGCCGCGCTGGCGGGAAATGTCGGCGGGATCGGCTTTTTGGTAGCCGATGACCACGCGGGTGAGGGTGGACTCGGCGGCGTCGGTTTGGGTGTAGCCGTACGCGGCCACCGCTAGCCAGGCCACCAAGGCGGTGAGCAGGAGGGTAAGCTTAGTTTTATGCGCCATGGCTCGCACCTACTGCCAGCACTTGGTCGCGCAGCTGGGGCCGGAGCACTTTGCCGGTCGCGTTGCGCGGAAAGGACTGGGTGAACACGACCTGCGTGGGCGCCTCAAACTTGGCGAGGTGCGCGCGGCCGTATGCGAGCACGGCGTCACGCTCGGCCACCTCATTGACGCCCGGGGTGCGGCTGACGATCACCGCGGTGACCGCTTCACCGTACAGTGGATCGGGCAGGCCGATGACAGCCAGCTCGGCGATGAAGGGCAGCTCGCTGAGCACGTTTTCAACGGCGGCCGGGGACACTTTTTCACCGCCGCGGCTGATGATGTCCTTGGTGCGGCCCTTGATGTAGAGGTACCCATCGGCGTCGAAGCGCCCGAGGTCGCCGGTCAAAAACCAGCCGTTGACAAACGAGTCGGGGTGGGGGTCCATGTAGCTCGCGATGACGTGGTCGCCGCGGATGACGATCTCACCGGTGACGTTGGGGGCAGTCGTGAACTGGCCATCGCCGGTGTGGATCGCGACATCGGTGCCGAATGGTTTGCCGGCGCTCCCGATTTTCGGTGCATCCAGCGGGTTGATCGTGCACTGGCTGGCGGATTCGGTCATGCCGTAGCCCTCGATGACATGGGTGTGGTAGCGGTCCTGAAAGGCGGTCAGCTTGTCTTCGGGCAACGAGAACGAGGAGTAGCGCACGAAGTTGAGGTGAATGGCCGCAGCCAGCCGCGCGTAGGTCGCGTTCGCGGCGTCGTTGAGCAGCAGGATCATGATCATTGTCGGCACCACAGAGGTCCAAGTGATGCGGTTGTCGTGCACTTGCTGCCAGAACTGGCTGGCGGAGAACTTCGGTGCGATCACGAGCTGCCCGCCGGCCACGCGCATCGCCAGGGTGACCATGACCTGCGCATTGATGTGAAACATCGGCATGGTGATCAGTGCCACCGTGTCTTCGAACATCTGGTTGCTGGCCGCGTCGTGCTTGGCCGCGTTAAAAATGATCCGCTGCGAAAGCCCGACGCGCTTGGGTTTGCCGGTTGTCCCGCTGGTGTGCATGATCAGGGCAATGTCGTCTTCCTCAGGCGCGCTGAGATCGGCCGCTGTACGTGTGGCCAGCTGCGTCTCATCGAACACGACCGCAAGCTCGCCGGCGGTCGCGAGCGTCATCGGAACCACGCGCAGCGCCGGACTGGCCAGTTCTGCGGCCAGCGCCGGCAGGGTGATCATGGCCGTGTAGTGGTGCTCAGCGTGGTCGCGCAGCAGCTCGCTGGCTGGTGTGGTGGGGGACAGCGGGTGCACCGCGATGCCCGCGGCCCAGGCCGCCTGGTCGATCGGCACATGGGCCGCACCGTTGGGGATGCAGACTAAAAGCGTGTCGTGGCGTCCGACCTTGCCCGCGGTCCAGGTCGCCTGCAGGGTCGCGATGTCGGCCAAAAGAGTCGCACCGGTGAACCAGCGGCCCAGCGTGATGTCCTTGACCCACTGGCGGGTCGGGTTATTTGTCAGTTGTTGCAAGAGGTGCTGATTGAGTGCGGTCATGTGGGCGCGCTCCTTTCCGATTTTTCTTCAAGAGGTGCCATTGCGGCCGGCCGATCAGCAGGCCAAACGGGGCGACCTTGTAGCAGAACCACGCGATGGCAAACGAAACGGCAACGACGGAGGCGTAGCCGACCGGGATCAGGACCAACAGCGCCCAGTCCGGCAGGTGGGTAAAGCTCAGGCCGTAGCGCAGTAGCGTCAGGCCAATGGTCTGGTCGAGGTAGATCCCAAAGGACACCTTGGCGCCGTTGCGGATGAACCATTCCATCTTGGTGGGAATACCGTGGTCACGCCAGGCCGAATACTGCAGGCCGATCCAGAAGATGAAGCAGATCATCAGCGTGTCATACACGGCCATGTAAGGCTGGTGCGGTGACACCGCGGCGGTGTGCGTGAGCCCCAGCGCGTTGCGGTTCCAGAAGTAAAAGAACACGGTGCCGATGCTCATGGCCGCGGTCCAGCTCGCCAAAGCGCGGACGTGGCGGTTCAAAAAGGCGATGACGGCTTGGTAGTGCAGCGCGGTGAAGCTGCCGAAGATGAAGTAGAACTGGTAGGTGAAGACGTTCACACCGTAAGCGCGGAACCACCACAGCCAGTTGCTGCGGTCGATGCCGGGCAGCGCGTACTTGATGAAGGCGACGATCGCCAGCTGAATCGCGAAGCTGACGCCTAGCACCAGCAGATGCCGCTTAGCCGTTTTGAACAGCCGCACCAACAGCGGAAACAGCACGTACAGCTGGAGCGTGACCAGAATGTAGTACATGTAAAATTGATCCCCGTGCAGTAGCGACTTCAGGTAGGTGGGCCCAAACGTTGCCCAGGAGAAGCCCGGGGCGCTGATGATGCAGGCTATGGTCAAGAGGATGAAGTTCCACAGCACGTAAGGCCAGCCGGACCCCGCGAAGCGCTTCTTGAAAAAGGTCGGCCAGTCGTTGCGGTCATAGTAGTTCAGCGTCAACACCAGCCCGGTCATGAACATGAAGCCCATGCGGGTGAAGTGGATCAAAAGGTGCGTGGCTAACAGCGTCATGTGCGGCCAGGCGGTTGCACCGGTCATAGTCTGGGAAAAGGCGGTGGTGGTGTGGTTGAGCAGCACCCCGAAAATGAAGAAGACCCGCATCAGGTCGACCTCGTGCAGGTACGGTTTTTTCGCTTGAGTTGTGATCGGTCTGTCCTCCTATGACACTGCCGTGGTGGGCGCTAGGATCACGTCCAGCACTTCGGCGGCGACGCGCGCCACGGCTTCCGCGTTTTGGCCCTTTGCACCGGCCGCCTCGTAGACGTTGGTGCCGGACTTCACGACCAGCACGCGGTCGGCCATGCGCGCCGCCTCGTCCACGTCATGGGTGATGAGCAACGTGGTCAGGTGGGCCTTGGCGCAAAAGTCGCTGATGAACTGCTGCATGTTGCGGCGCGTCAGGGCGTCCAGCGCCCCGAGCGGCTCGTCCAACAACAGCAGCTGCGGTTCCGCCATCATCGCGCGGGCAAGCGCCAGGCGCTGCTTTTGCCCACCGGAAAGCTGGTTCGGAAACGTGTTGGCAAAATCCCGCAGGCCGACCGCGGCCAGTGCCTGTTCGGCCTTGGCCTGCTGCGCCTTATCATGGCTGTTGAAGGAGACGTTTTGCAGCGTTGTCATCCACGGCAGCAGCCGGTCGTTTTGAAACATCACGCGGGTGACCAGGCCAGGTTGCGCGTAGGTGATGGCGCCGCTGGTCGGCTGCTCCAGCTGCGCCATCAAGCGCAGGATCGTGCTTTTGCCGCCGCCGCTCATGCCGACCAAGGCGATGAACTCACCGGGGTAGAGACTGAAGTTGACGTCGTGCAAGGCCACGGTGGGACCGTAGACCTTGCCGATGCGAGAGAATTCAACGAGTGGGGAAGGCATTAGCTCGCGCTCCTTTCTTGCTGCCAGGCGAGGCATAGGTTCTCAAGCGCCTTGGCGATCAGGTCGGACAGCTTGCCCAGTAGCGCGTAGATGACGATACATAACAGCACCGTGTCCATGTTCATGAACTCCTGGGCGTTGGTGGCCATGTAGCCGATGCCGGAATTGGAGGAAATCGTTTCGGCGACGATCAGCGTGGTCCACATCACCCCGAGGGCGTAGCGGACCCCGACGAGAATGGTCGGCAGCGCGCCGGGGAAAATGATCTTCGTCAGCAGGGCGCGCTTGGAAAGGCCGTACGCCCGGCCCATTTCCAACAGTTCGGGGTCGATGCTCGTGATGCCGTGGTAGGTGTTGATGTAAATGGGGAACATCACCCCAATGGTGACCAGGGAGATCTTGGCGGTTTCGCCGATCCCCAGCAGAATGATCACCAGCGGGATCAAGGATAAGTGCGGGATGTTGCGGAGCATCTGAATCGAGGTGTCAAGCAGTGCGCGGGCCGTCTTGGACAACCCGTTCAGCATTCCCAAAACGAACCCCACGCTGCCCCCAAGCACAAAGCCGGTGGTGGCGCGAAATAGGGAAATACTGATGTTCTTGGGCAACTCGCCGCTTTGCCAGAGGGTCACCCCGTCCTGCAACACCGCCAAGGGCGACGGAATCAACTGCGTGTCGACCCAGCCCGCGCTTGCCGCGACTTGCCACAACACAATCAGGAACCCGGGGATCAGCCAAGGCAGTGCGCGCCGCCAACTGAACTTTGGCCGGGTCACTGGCGGCGTGGTTAAAGTGGTCGCGTGGTCCATGTTGTCATCTCCAATCTGTAATGGGCTAATTATGCACGCTATTTTTGATTAAAATGTGAACAAAATCAGACTAAAGACTGATTAAAAAATAACCGCAACAGGAAACCGATTTCATTGTTGGCCGGGGGCACGGTAACACCTGTTCGTTGCCGGCCCCCTGACCGCGGCTGATACGATGAGGCCACTTTCTTGGGGCGCACGCACGGGGGTGGGGGGCATGAACGAGGCGGAGCTCGCGCTGATCCGCGCGGCAATGGCTGAGTCGGGGGCGTTTGAGCAGTTGTTTCACCAGTACCTGCCCCTAGTCGGAAGCGTCATCAAGCAGTTTTACCTCGTGGGCTTCGAGCGCGATGACTGGCTTCAGGAGGCACGCATCGCCATGCTCAAAACGGTGGGACGTTTCGATGGAAGCCGTGGCTCCAAGTTCGGCCCGTACTACCGGCTCGTGCTGACATCCCATTACCGCTCGTTGGTGCGTCGCCAGATGGCCCAGAAGCGGCGCATCGACACCACCGCGATGCTGGTGGCCGACCCGCGCGTGGATAGTTTGGCGTACAGCCTGTCGCACGCCGAGCGAGAGCGAGAAATGATTTTTGTCATGGAGGCCGACCGGTTCTTTAGCACGCTATCGCCGCTGGAGCTGGCCACCCTCCAGGCTCACCTCACGGGCCTGATCGACCATCAGTCAGCGGTGCAGCAGCGGGCGATGGCGCGCGTGCAGCATAAATACCTGGCCTACCTCGACCAGCTGAGCGCAGATTGAGACGACCAAAAGAGCCACCGCCACCCCTGATGATCGATCAGGGGTGGCGGTGGCTCTTTGACTTGGCGTAATGGCTTAGAGGCTGAGAAAGAACCCGGCCAGGCTCAGCCCCAGCAGGATGATGACCCCAAACAGGACCATCAACAGCGTGGTGGTGGCGACGGCTTGGATGCCCATGGCCAGCAGGACTAACACCGCCGCGCAGCAGGCGACGAACAAGGTCGTCAGGGCGATGAGCAGGAAGTTGCCGAGCAGGTGAACGCTTCGCTCATCGATGCTGGGCAGGGTGCCGTTCTTGCGGCGCAGCAGCCAGCGCCAGCCGAGCACGATGACACCGGCGCCGGCGCCGCCTGCAAGCCAGCCGCCGAAGAGCTCGAGGAAGCCTGCGAGGCTGGTCGGCTGATCGGCCCATAGCGGCAAGGCAAGGCAGGCGAGCAGGAGACCGGCCACAAGCCAGACGATCGCACCGATTCGGATGAGTTGTTTCAGTTGTTGCGGGGTCAAGGGGTTGCGTTTAGGGGTCATCTGCTCAATCCTCCAATTCGAATAGGGCGTGGATATCCACGTTTAGATAGGCAATCAGTTTGAGGGCGAGTTCGAGGCTGGGGTTGTACTTCCCCTTCTCGACGGCGATGATGGTTTGCCGCGTGATGTTCAGGTCTGCCGCCATCTGAACTTGGGTGATGCCCTTAGCCTGCCGAATTTCCCGCAGGTGATTCGTGACGAGTCCCATAAGTCGCCTCCTGTGTTAAGCACTCTTTACACTTGCAGTATAGCAGGTTGAACGGCAATGTAAAGAACTATTTACACCTGAACGTAAAAAAGACCTGTCCCTGCAGTGGGGACAGGTCTGCATGCCTCAGCTTTCGCGCGTCAGCAGTTGTTGGGTCAGGCGAATCAGGGTGTCCTTGGGTGTTCCGGCCGGCAGCTTTGCCATCCCGGCGAGCGCTTTGTCGGTGTAGCGGGCCGCGAGCTGGCGAGCTTGGCCGACGCCGTTGTAGTCGGCGACCAGCTGCAGGACGGCGGCAATGTCCGCATCCGTCATCGCCGCTTGTTTTTGGAGGTACGGGGCAAACGCGGCGCGGTGGTCGATCATCGCGAGGATCAGTGGGGCGGAGTAGACGCCTTGGCGGATGTCTTCGTGCACTGGTTTGCCGATGGAATCGAGCGTCCCCGTGTAATCCAGAATATCATCCAGCAACTGAAAGGCGATCCCGACCGCCATGCCGGTGTGTTCAGCCGCCTTAGCGAACCGACCGGTGTTGCCACTTTCGTACGCGCCGAGGAAGCAGGCGAGGGCGAAGAGCTGGCCGGTTTTGCCCGACACCTGGTTGAGGTAATCGTCAATGGTCATCTTGACGTTGTAGCGGCGGCCCATCTGTGCCAGCTCGCCGTTCAAAATGCGTTCCATGCTGGCACTGTCCTGTTGCACCGAGCGCAAGTCGGACGCCCAATGCGCGATCAGCTTGAAGCAGACGACGAACAGGTAGTCCCCGGCGTACACCGCGACGTCTTGGCCGAACTGCGCGCTGATGGTCGGCAAACCGCGCCGGGTGGCGGATTTGTCGATAATATCATCGTGCACCAGCGTGGCGGTGTGCAGGGACTCGACCGCCGCCGCTAAGGCGATCATTTTCTTGCGGTCCACCGGTTTGAACTGCGAAAACAGCAGGCAGTACGCGGGGCGTAACAGCTTTCCCCCGGCGTTGATCATGGCGAGCAAGGCGTCTGCGACAGGCTGGTTATTCGGATGAATGTTGGTCGCGATGAGCGCGAGCGTCTCGTCAAGCTCTGGGGCAAGGGCGGGATAGTCGGTCCACATGGGATGGATCTGCATAGTGAGACTCCTTTTTGAATGCGTCAGGGGTGCCGACGGTCAAAGCGCAGTCGGCGCAGGGTGTCGATGTGGGTGAAAAGGAAGTTGGCCGCAATGCCCACGGCGATGCCGGCCAAGATCCCCATGGAGGACAGGATGGGCAGGTACAGCATGACCGTCCAGCTTTGGGCGATCCAGCTTGCGACCAGCAGCTGGCCGACGTTGTGCAAAATGCCGCCGGCGGCACTGATCCCGATCATGCTGACGCGCTTTTCACCGAGCTGCTTGATGACCAGCATCCCGGCCCAGCTGAGGATCGCGCCCGCGCCGCTGTACAGAAAGGTGGACAAGGTACCGCCCAGCAGTGTGGTCAGCAGTAGCCGCAGCAGCATCAGCAGGAAGCTGTCGGAGGCGGACATGGTGAATAGCGACACGATGGTGATCAGGTTCGCCAGCCCCAGCTTGGCACCAGGGGCAAAGGCGAAGGGAAACGGGATCATGCGCTCTAAGAGGCCGATGATGACTCCTTGCGCGCACAGCAGCGCGATGAAAATGATCTGACGGGTGCGCTCGGGCCGGTAGGGTTTGGTCATTCTGCCACCATCCCGCCTGTGGTGTCGCCCTTGGAGGACTTGATCTCGATCAGGAGCTTGTGGGGCAGGCAGACGATGGTGTCGCCGGGCTTGTCGATCTGACCCTTGCGCACACACACCTGATCTCCGCAGTTGGCTTCCGTGATGGCGATCTTGCTGCCGGTTGTCACGATCATATTCTCATCGTGCCCGTCGTTATAGCGAAACGTGGTCGTGCCGTGGTGCCCGGTCAGTTTGATGCGGTAGACCTCCTGGCCGTCATGCGTGACCACTGCGGTGAGCACCCGCGTCTCCGCAGTGGCGTTGGCGCGCGCCTCGGCCCGGGCGAACAGCACATACGGCAGAAAAGACAGGATCATCAGCGCCACGACAATAATCACATCAAACGGGCGAATCATTTTGAGATAGCGCGACATCCTGTCACTTCCTTTCGTGTTTTAAACCAGAGCGGCGTGGCGCGGTTATGAGGGTTGGGGTAAGACAGCCTGACGCTTGCGCCCGTACTTAGGCGCGAGTGGCAGGATGGCTTAGACCGCACCCTCATGCGCCACGCCGCTCGA
This sequence comes from Lacticaseibacillus daqingensis, assembly GCF_003946115.1. Lineage (GTDB taxonomy): Bacteria > Bacillota > Bacilli > Lactobacillales > Lactobacillaceae > Lacticaseibacillus > Lacticaseibacillus daqingensis. The sequence continues at coordinate 40,292 of NZ_RHOH01000006.1, forward strand.
CGAAGCCCGCAAAGCAGTAAGCAAGGCAGAACCCTTCGAAGCAACGCATCCTTAGTGAGAAGTCCACACTGCCCGCTTGCGCCCGTACTTAGGCGCGAGTGACATCGCGTAGCTAGATGCACCTGCGTTGCTTTGCGCCGCTCGACGAAGACCGGAAAGCAGTAAGCAAGGCAGACCCCCCCGAAGCACCGCATCCTTCGTGAGTAGTCCCCACAGACCGCTTGCGCCCGTACTTAGGCGCGAGTGGTATCGCGTAGCTAGATGCACCTGCGTTGCTTTGCGCCGCTCGACGAAGACCGGAAAGCAGTAAGCAAGGCAGAAACCCCCGAAGCACCGCATCCTTCGTGAGTAGTCCCCACAGACCGCTTGCGCCCGCACTTAGGCGCGAGTGCTTGAGCATCGCTAGCCGCTTCGGCGGTTCAGCGCAAAATCATACAGTTTTTCGCGGGTGTTTCACTGCGGAAAACAAAAAGGTCCTGGGGCCAGTCTACCCCAGAACCCTAAGCCAGACAACGCGCTTTATTTGACCACGTCGCTGTCGTACAAGGCCTTTGGTGTGCCGTACCACCACTTGCCGAAGGTCTTTTGCAAGTAAGGCACGACCCACTTGTCGAGGCCGAATGCCCGACCGGAGCCGTTCATTACGGCGATCGCAACGGGAATCATCCACATGTTGGTCCAGTAGAACATCCCGCTCAAGCAGAAGATCATCGTGAACATTGCGGAGACCCCGCCGCAGACGAAGGTGAACAGACCGGCGACCAGCGCGAGGCCGATCAGCAGTTCAACGACCGTCATCGTCCGTTGCATGAAGAAGGCAACGTCTTGGTTCGGGATCATGGCCTTGGTGATGCTGTACATCCAAGATGGCATTTTGTCAAAAACCATCATCGGCTCTTTGCCATATTCATACGACAGGGAGAAGACGGCCTTGGCGGCTGTCGTGGTGGTTTCCGCGGCACCGGATGCCGCACTTGTCGCGTCGGCCCCGGCGGCACTGGCACCACTCGTGGCGGCTGGCATCAACCAGTCGAACGGCAACCGCAGCTTTGGCAGGAACCAGGACGCGTCCCCGGAAATCTTGTGAGAGACATCGACCAGCCACATGGCCCCGAGGTAGAGGCGAGCCGGCAGGGTCCACAGGACGTTGCCTTGGCGGGAAATGTGTCCGCGCATGATGTTACGGTCGTTTCGGGTGCGGAAGAACTCGTGCATCATGTACTGGAAGAAGTAGTAGCCGGAGTAGTTTTGCAGGAAGTAAAGCATGTTGACCAAGTGCTTCATCAACATGGCGAAGAAACCGGACAGGTGCAACCAGCCCATGATGTTCGCAACGCCGTACTTGGAGCCCAGGCTGACCATGAAGCCGGAGTAGGAGGCTTTGTAGGCGACATCGGCGGGCTTGCCCGCCATCGCGTTTTCGATGTTGACCAGGGCGGTGTGGGCGCTCGCTTCGGCCCCTTGCACGATTTGCGGTTCGCCACGGTCGCTGTGGCCGTCAAAGAAGGAAACGTCCCCGACAACGTAGATGTTCTTGTCATCCTTGGACGCCATCGTTTCATCAACGACGATGCGGCCGGCATGCGCCTGCGTCAGCCCGAAGTTCTTGGCCTGGTCCGTGGCCTTGACTCCAGCGGTCCAAATCAGGGTCGCCGTTGGGTAGGTCGAGCCGTCTTTCAGGTCAACGTGGTCATCGTGTACGCCGACCACGCCGGTGTTCTTCATGACCTTCACGCCGCGCTTGAGCAGGTAACGCTCCGCCTTGTCTGCATCGCTGCGGTCCAGCATGTTCATGATAGTTGGCGCCATTTCCATCAGCGCAAAGCTGATTTCCTCTGGGTCCAACTTGCTTTCCTTCGCTAAGGTGTCGCGCCAGTCGCGCAACTCACCGATGGTTTCGGTGCCGGTGAAGCCGGAGCCGACCACGACGATGGACAAAAGTGCCTTGCGCTTGGCCGGGTCGTGCTCAATGGCACCGCGCCGAACGACATCCTTGATGTGTTCCTTCAGCTGAACGGCGTGCTCCCAAGAGCCAAGCGTGAAGCCGTGCTCCTTGACGCCTGGGGTGCCGAAGTCGTTAGGCTCGGATCCGATGCCCAGCATCACGTAGTCGTATGGGTAAGCGCCGTGCTTCGTCTTGACCAGCTTGTTGGCCCGATCGATTGTCGTGACGGTGTCGGTCACGAGCTTGACGTTCTTGCGCCGGCAGAAGAGCCGTTGCAAGTCGTACTGGATAGCGTCTTCAGGCACACGGTCGGCCGCAACTTCATGCAGTTCGGTCATGTAGGTGAAGTAAGAATGGCGATCGATCAAGGTGATAGTGACGTCCTTGTCGCGTTTAAAATGCTTGGCTAACCGTTTCGTTGCGTAAACGCCTGCGAAACCGGCGCCGACGATAACGATATTTTTTTGCGCCATGAATAACACTCCTTAGTGTGAATAATGCCAGCGGATTGGCTAATTGCAACACCGATTATACATTTAATGCACAGGAATTGTCCATCTCTTCACGAATTCTGGTAGCGTTTTTCTGAGGATAGCGTTAACAGCGCCGTGATAGGGCTGAACCGATACCCGTAAGCGCTGCCAAAAAAATGAGAAAGCGCTCATAATTTCAGTTTACTTGTTGATTTTTGCACATGGTCTGATTACACTTGATTTGTGTGAAATGTAACACAAAGAATCAAAAATATTTAATCAAAAAGGGGTATTCGGATATGAAACTGGCAAAGACACTGACAAGCGTCTCACTGATCGCCCTTTCTGCTTTGACTTTGGCTGCGTGCGGTAACGCCGACAACAGTAGCAAAGACTCCAGCAGCAAGGCAAGTAGCTCCAAAGTGGTGAAGAAGTCTTCTTCAAGCACCAAGACGACAGAAACTGCGGCGAAGCAGACTGCCGGTGGCGCGCTGCAAGACGGCACTTACAACCTCGAAGAGCTGGACTACAGCAACGGTTACAAGGTGAAGATGTCCATCACCGTCAAGGACGGCAAGATCGCGGACTCGACCTATGATTACATCAACGCGGACGGCAAGAGCAAGACGGAAGACGCCGCCTACGAAAAGAGCATGAAGAAGGTCAGTGGCATTGGGCCGAAGGAATACATCCCAGCACTGCGTGACGCCCTGAAGAAGAACGGCAGCAACGTCGGCGCTATTGATGTGGTTTCCGGTGCGACTGGCTCCAGTCTGACCTTCAAGAACTATCTGCAGCAGCTGGTTCAGGCCGCTCAGGCGGGCAAGACCGACACCATCAAGATCGCCAACACGGCAAAGCTGCAGGACGGTACCTACAGTCTGGCTGAAAAGAACGACTCCCACGGCTACCACACCGTCTTCTCCATCACCGTTGCAGGGGGCAAGATCACCGAAAGCAATTACGACAACGTGAACGCCGACGGCAAGTCCAAGACCCAGGATGAAGACTACGAAAAGAAGATGAAGGATGTCAACAAGGTTGGCCCGAAGGAATACACGAAGGCCCTGAACGACTCCCTGGTCAAGAACCAAGAAGTTGAAAAGGTTGACGCGGTTTCCGGTGCCACGAGTTCTTCCAACGCGTTCGTCCTGTACGCGGAACAGCTGATCAATGCAGCACAAGCGGGCAACCAAACCAAGATCGAAGTCGACAACCTGGTCTACGGTGAATAATTAGAGCTGGGTGCACGAAAGAGGCTGAGCCGATGCGCTCGGCTTCTTTTTTTCCCCTCGACTTGGCGCGGCTTGCGCAACTCGTTATACTAAAAACGATTGTGCGGCAGCGACTGTCGCCTTGGCTGGGGCGCAAAAACCTGCGCGCTCGGCCCAAACTATCAAGCAAAGCCCTGCCGGTGGCGGGGCGTAGGAGAGAGAACGCATGAAGAAATGGTTGATCGGACTCATCACCGCGGTCGCACTGACGGTACCGCTGGGCGGGTGCGCGAATCAGGCCCAACCTGCCAAGCAGGAGAAGACGCCCACACTGTTGGCCACGCCTTATCAGGATACGAAGTTTCTGATGGGCACGGTGGTGACGCTACGAATCTATGATCAGGGCAAAAAGGCGGTGATGGCCAAGGCGTTCGACCGTATCAGTGAGCTGGCTGACGCTATCACGGTGAACCAGAAGGGCTCGCAGGTGGATGCGGTCAACCAGCAGGCCGGGGTCAAGGCGGTCAAGGTCGACCAGGATGTGTTCGACTTGATTCAGTACGCGAAGTCCTGGAGCCAACGGTCTGACGGGGCGTTTGACCTGGCCATTGGCCCGATCACGAGCATGTGGCACATCGGCTTTGACGATGCACGCAAGCCGTCGCAGGCTGAAATCGACGCCGCGCTGCCACTGGTCAACTATAAGGACGTGGTGCTCAACGCCGCCAAGCGTACCGTCTTTTTGAAGAAAAAGGGGATGGCCATCGACCTCGGCGGAATCGCCAAGGGCTACATCACGGATAAGGCGACACAGGTGATGAAGGCCAACGGTGTGACCACTGCGATCCTGGATCTGGGCGGCAACATCTACGTGCTGGGGCACAGTCCCAAGGGCGGCGACAAGGACTGGACGGTCGGCATTCAGGACCCGAAGAAGGCGCGGGGCACGTCGATCGGGACGCTGCCGGCCAGCAACAAGACCATCGTCACCAGTGGCATCTACGAGCGTTACCTCGAGGTGGATGGTAAGCTGTACATGCACCTGATGAACCCGAAGACCGGCTACCCGTTCGAGAACAATCTGATGGGGGTGTCGATCATCACCAAGCAAAGCGTGAACGGGGATGCGCTGTCCACGGCCACGTTTGACAAGGGACTGGAAGCCGGCATGGCCTTCATTGAAAAGCAGCCGGACACCGAGGCGATTTTCATCACGAAGGATAAGCAGGTGTACCTGTCCAGCGGCCTGAAGGGGCAGTTCAAGCTACTGAAAAAGTCCGGCTACACGCTGGCGACGCTGCCACAACAATAGGAGGAAACATGTCTGTCTCAGCTTTTATGGAGTTAGTGGAGGCGCGCACTAAGCTTGCCAGCATCCTGCCCTTTTTGGTCGGGGTGCTGTTTGCGTTCGCGTACTTCGGCCGGTTGGATGGGGTGAACACGGCACTGTTCTTCGTGGCGATGCTGCTGTTCGACATGACCACGACCGCCATCAACAACCTGATGGATTACCAAAAGGCCAAGGACGCGACTTACCAGCGCGAAACCAACGTGATCGGCCGCCGTCACCTGGCGGTGGGGCAGGTGACGGCACTGATCCTGGGAATGCTGGGGGCGGCAACGGTGCTGGGGCTAGTGCTGGTGTGGCGCACGGACTGGCTGCTGCTGTTGATCGGTGCTGCGTGCTTTGTCATCGGCATCTTTTACACCTTCGGGCCGTTGCCGCTGTCTCGCCTGCCGCTGGGGGAGGTGTTCTCCGGGGTCACCATGGGGCTGGGCATTCCGTTCATCGCGGTGTTCATCAATGTGGCGCCCAACGACTTGCTGGGGCTGACCGTGACGTGGCCGGTGGTGGCGCTGCACGGGGACTTTGTGAGCCTGATCGCGCTGTTCTTGGTGTGCGTGACCCCGATGGCGACGATCGCCAACGTGATGCTGGCTAACAACCTGTCAGACATCGCGCAGGACACCGCCAACCACCGGATGACCTTGCCGATGTACCTGGGTCAGGGCGGCGGCGTGCGGCTGTGGCAAACGTTGACGTACAGCGGCTACGTGGCCGTGGTGGGGGCGGTGCTGCTGGGCGCTTTGACCTGGCCAGTGCTGGTGACCCTGCTGGCACTGCCACTGGTGGCGCGCAACGCCAATCGGTTCGCCCACCGGCAGGACAAGGCGCGCACGTTTCCGATGGCGCTGCGCAACCTGATGCTTGAAAATGGTGGGCTCATTATCGGGCTGGCGCTGAGCCTGCTCGTGAAGCGGTAAGGAGGCGCATGATGACAGAAGCGAATCGCACCACCAAGCCGTTGACCTGGCCGCTGTTCATTGAATTGATCCGCCTGCCGGCCAAGCTGGCGAGCCTGCTCCCGTTCTTGTTCGGGTGTGCCTACGCGTGGCTGACGTTTCATCAGTTGAACTGGGGCAACACGCTGGTGTACTTCGTAGGCCAGATGAGCATCGCGCTGTTCGTCACCGGGTTCAATAACGTGCAGGACTTCTATAAGGCCAAAGACGACCATTACCGTGCGACCCAAAACATTATCGGCCGCGAGCACCTCGACCCACGCCGCATTTTGGCACTGATGCTGACGTTTCTGCTGATCGCGTGCCTGAGCGGCGTGATTTTGGTGTGGCGCACGGATCTCAGTCTGCTGTTGATCGGTGGCGCAGCCATCTTCGTGGCGATTTTCTACACCTATGGGCCGGTGCCGCTGTCGCGCGTGCCTAGCGGGGAGGTCCTCGCCGGGTTGTGCGAGGGCTTTGGCACGATCTTCATCGCGGTGTTCGTCAACGTGGTGCCACACCCGGTCACGCTGGCGCTGATCGGTCGCCAGTTCACGTTCAGTGTGGATGTCGCACTGGTCTGGCAGCTGTTCATTGTGGCGCTGCCAATCGTCTGCTTCGATGCGGCGACGATGTTTGCGGATAACATCTGCGACCTCGACCAAGACTTGCGCAACCAGCGCTTCACGCTGCCTTACTATCTCGGCAAGCCACGGGCACTCAAGGTTTACCCGTGGTTGCCGGCTGCTGCTTACGGCGCCATCGTGCTGGCGGTGCTGCTGCGGTACCTGCCATGGCCGATGCTGGTGGTGCTGGCGCTGTGGCCGCTGGCTTGGCGCAACACCAAACGCTTTTTGGCCAAGCAGAGCAAGCGCGAGACGTTCGGCACTGCGATCGACACGATGCTCAAGACGTTCGGCGCCGAAGTCGTGGTGCTGATCGTGCTGGGATTGCTTGCGATTTGACGGGACTTTTGGTAATCTTATAAGATGACTGGAGGCCGATCATGTCTGTCAAAAAAGTAGCGTTGGCCTGCTCCGTGTGTGGCCGCCGGAATTACTTCGTACCCGAGAATCCGCGCCGAACTGAGCGGCTGACCTTAAATAAATTCTGTAAATACTGCAAGCGCGTGACTGAGCACCGCGAAACCAAGTAAGGAGGGTCCACTATGAAGTTCATCAAGAGCGTCATTCAAGAGATGAAACTGGTCACCTGGCCGACCGCAGCGGAGACGCGGCGCGACACCTCAACGGTGATCATCACCTCCATCTTGTTCGCGGCGTACTTCGCCTTGGCCGACTGGGTCATTGTGATGTTGCTTAAAGCGTTCATCTTTTAATTTGAAATTTGGGCCCGGGTTGCGTATACTGGGGTCAGACAAAGAAAGAAAACCCGCCACGCCGTGTGGCTGGGTTTTTTATTTACTCAAAAAAAGGAGCTTAATGATGGTCGAATCAGCAGAAAAACTTTGGTACGTGTTGCACACCTACTCGGGGTACGAAAACAAAGTCAAGACAAACCTCGAGTCCCGTGCCACGTCCATGGGCATGGATGACTACATCTTCCGGGTGATCGTCCCAGAAGAAGAGGAACAGGAAGTCAAAAACGGCAAGGCCAAGACGAAGATGGAGAAAACATTCCCTGGCTACGTGCTTGTCGAAATGGTGATGACCGATGAATCCTGGTTCGTTGTCCGGAACACGCCTGGGGTGACCGGCTTTGTCGGCAGCCACGGGGCCGGGAGCAAGCCAAGCCCACTGCTGCCAGGGGAAGTAGCCAACATTCTGCACAGCCTTGGCATGAGCACGCGTCAGACCAACCTCGATTTCGCGGTAGGCGAACCGGTCACCATCGTGGACGGCGCCTTTGCCGGTCAGGAAGGGAAAGTCACCGCGGTCGACAAGGAGAAGTCCAAGCTGAAGGTTTCCATGATGATGTTCGAGCGTGAAGTGAACGCCGAGCTCGACTTCGACCAGGTGGACAAGCAGCTGTAAGCACACGGCCCAACTGAAACAGCGCCTCGCATTTTTTTGCGAGGCGCTGTTTTGCGGTTGGGCGATCGCCGCGTCACCGCGGGTCAGACGGTCAGCGTCAGTTACGCATCGGGGGTCTCGGCCTGCAGGGTCTGGTCATACTGGCGTGCGCTGGGGATCAGCCAGTTAAGCAGGCCGCACAGTAGCGTCCCCACGCCGGCGATCACGAAGAGGTTGGCCACTCCGATGGCATCGGCGAGTGGACCGGCAAAAATCAGCCCGACCGGACCGGTGATGCTCATCAGCGCATTCGTGATGCCGAGCACACGCCCGAGGTGGGCGGGGGCAAAACTCTGCTGGATCATCGCCATCAACAGCGTGTTGAAGAACGGAGTGGCGAGCCCGGCCAAGGCGTTGAGGCCGACAAACCACCAGAAGCCGGTTTGATCTCCCGGCAGCAGCCCACTGATTCCGATGGTGACGCCGATCACGAGGTAGGCGAGCAACACTGGCCGCATGCGATCCCGCCATTTGCCCAAGGTCCCGATGATCACCCCACCGCCCAACATGCCAACGGAGTAGATGACCTCGATGAGCCCAGCCTGCCCCACGGTACCGTGGAAGTAATCGATGGTCATCAGCGGGTAAAGGCTAGCGGCGGGCATGAAAAGCAGGGTGAACAGCGCGCCGATCAGCGTGATGCGCCAAAGCCCACGGCGGCCGCGCAACAGCTGAAGCCCGAAACGTGCGTCGGCGAGGAAGTGCACGGCCTCCCCGATGGCTGCCGTTTTGGGAATCGTGACCATCAACAGCATGGCGGTGCCCAAAATGGCACCGAGCACATCAAGCAGGATCAGCGCATTCATCGGCACGATGCTGAACAGGAAGGCACCAAGCGCCGGGGCGACGATGAAGTTGGCGGACTGCACCATACCGAGTTGCCCGTTGACGCGGGTCAGCTCGGCTTCCGGCACCATGGTCGGCACCAGCGATTGAATCGTCGGCTGCTGAAAGGTCTGCGCCAGCGCCCGCATGAACAGTGAGATGAACACCAACCACAGCGGAAAGGTGGCGGCCAAGGTGCCCGCGATCGAAAGTAGCAGCGCAAAAGCGGCCACGATCGCGTCGGTGATGATCAGCAGCGCTTTTTTGTTGACGCGGTCGATGATCGGCCCCACAAAGGGTGACAGCAGCACCGTGGGCAGCATGCCCAAAAGGGTGGCCGCGCTGAGAATGGTCGCGCTGCCCGTCTGCTTGGTCAGATACCAGATGATGGCGTACTGCACGACCAGGCTGGTGATGCCGGACAGGAATTGACCGGCGAGGAACAAATTGAAGTTGCGGCGCCAGTGAGATGGCAACAGAGTCGGCATAGGCGAACCTCGGATTTCTATAGATTGGGCTTTCAGAATAGCATACCCCAGGCGATTCGCGCTTGCTTTTCCCCAGGATTCATGCTAATTTAGACCAGTATGTTTACACATACAGTGGGAGGCCAAAATTCGCTTGGCCATCATCACCACATCACGGACTTAAGGAGGTTATGTTTCGTGGCTAAAAAAGTAGCAAACATCGTTAAACTCCAGATCCCTGCGGGGAAGGCAACTCCAGCTCCTCCGGTAGGTCCTGCTCTTGGGCAGGCCGGGATCAACATCATGGGCTTCACCAAGGACTTCAATGCACGGACTGCAGACCAGGCCGGCATGATCATCCCTGTTGTGATCACTGTGTACGAAGATCGTTCATTCGACTTCGTGACCAAGACCCCACCGGCTGCCGTTTTGCTGAAGAAGGCCGCTGGCGTTGAACACGGCTCAGGCGAACCGAACACGAAGAAGGTTGCAACTGTGACCAAGGATCAAGTTCGTCAGATCGCTGAGACGAAGATGCAAGACCTTAACGCGGCAGACGTTGAAGCTGCTATGCGCATGGTTGAAGGGACTGCACGTTCGATGGGCTTTACCGTCGAAGGCTAAGTGCCAGTCCGGATCATCAGCGAAAGCTGAATGAATCAAGTGGAAGGGCTGCGGCCCGCTGACCACATTTGCAAGGAGGAAAATTCCAGAATGGCTAAGAAAGCAAAGAAGTATCTCGAAGCAGCAAAGCAAGTTGATGCAACCAAGACGTACACCCCTGAAGAAGCGGTTGCGCTGGTTAAGCAGATCGACTTCGCGAAGTTCGATGCAACCGTTGAAGTGGCTTACAACCTGAACATTGACGTGAAGCAGGCTGATCAGCAGATCCGTGGCGCCGTTGTGCTGCCTAACGGGACTGGTAAGACGAGCCGGGTCATTGTCTTCGCTGAAGGCCCACAGGCCAAGCAGGCAGAAGAAGCCGGCGCCGACGTTGTTGGCGGCGACGACCTGGTTCAAAAGATCCAGGACGGCTGGTTGGACTTTGACGTTGCGGTCGCAACGCCACCAATGATGGCCAAGGTTGGTCGTTTGGGCCGTGTCCTCGGGCCAAAAGGCTTGATGCCTAACCCGAAGACCGGTACCGTGACGATGGATGTGACCAAGGCGGTCAACGACATCAAGGCTGGGCAGGTCGCTTACCGTGCCGACAAGGCCGGGATCGTGCACGCTCCGATCGGTAAGGTATCCTTCGACGATGCCAAGCTGATCGAAAACTTCAAGACCCTCAACGAAGTGATCTTGAAGGCACGCCCAGCATCTGCTAAGGGTCAGTACATCAAGAGCCTGACCGTGACCTCGACCTTCGGGCCTGGCGTCAAGACGGATGCAACGGCATTCTAAATCAGATACGCAAGAAAGCAACCTTTCGGGGTTGCTTTTTTTTAACCCCAGAGCGAAGTGGCGCGGGCTTAGCGGAACGGGTAGCCTAGCACAAGCGCTTGGGCCTTTCCTTGGCCCGAGTGCTTAGGCGTAGCTAGCCGCTTCCGCGTTGCGCCACGGCGCTCGACGAAGACCGGAAAGCAGTAAGCACGCCCTGCTGCGGAGTTCGGCAAGGCCGAACGGAAGCATGGCCTGCTGCGGAGCGAGGCGAAGCCGAACGGAAGCAAGGCAGAAAGTCTGTCGCCAATAAGACACAATTAGAAGACCTGGGGGACCGCTTGGATCCGCACTTAGGCGCGAGGCGAAGCGTCAGTGGCCGAGAACACACGGTTCAAAGCCCGTGGCAGGCGTTTGAGGCGTACCCGGCTCCTAGTGAGCGGCGCAAGTTGCTTCCGCGTTGCGCCACGGGGCGCGACCACCCCATCTCAAATACCGCCGACTGAAAAAATTTGGCAGGCAATTGGTCGGCTGGCCGCGAACGTTCGGGTCAGAAACGACTTGGCCGGCAGGTGGTGAATACGCGGACTTTGGCTAGCTGTACTATCCACCAAAGAAACAGCGCACGGCTTGAGCCCCGTGAAATCGCGCCATCCCGATCGAATATTACGGGATTTATGGTGGGGTGACCATAACAGGCGTGATCGCCCGAACCAATTACACCGAAAACCGGATATTATTCGCCTGATAGCAACCGTTTTGCCGGGATTTACCGAGTGCATCATTCTGTTGTGTTATAATACACCCAACGCAATCACGCCAACTGAGGAGGATGCTTATGACAACGACAGAACCGATGGTCGAATTTGACGACATCAGTAAGGTCTACCGTGGGGGCAACGTTGCGGTGGAACACGTGACACTCACCATTGACCGCGGCGACTTCGTGTGCTTGATCGGCACCAGTGGCTCGGGTAAAACCACCACGATGCGCATGATCAACCGCATGCTGGAGCCGACTGGCGGCACGCTACGGTTTGACGGCAAGGACATTCACAGCTACGACGCGGTGCAGCTGCGGCGCAAGATCGGCTACGTGATTCAAAACATCGGGCTGATGCCCCACATGACGATTTATGAAAACATCACACTGGTACCGAAACTCCTGAAGTGGCCGGAAGAGAAACGCCGAGAAAAGGCGCAGGAGCTGATCAAGCTGGTGGAGTTGCCAGCGGCGTTTTTGGATCGTTATCCGGCCGAGCTGTCCGGTGGGCAGCAGCAGCGCATTGGCGTCGTGCGTGCGCTGGCGGCCAATCAGGACCTGATTTTGATGGACGAACCGTTCGGCGCGCTGGACCCGATCACCCGCGAGGCGCTGCAGGAGCTGGTCAAGTCACTGCAGGAGAAACTGGGCAAAACGGTTGTCTTCGTGACCCACGACATGGACGAGGCACTGAAGCTGGCAACCAAGATCGTGGTGATGGACGGCGGGCACATCATCCAGACGGCTAGCCCGGCCGAGCTTTTGCGTCACCCCGCGACCCAGTTCGTCCGCGACCTGATCGGGGAGGAGCGGTTGGTTCAGGCGCAGGCCGACATCACCACGGTCGGCGCGATCATGTTGCGCGACCCCGTGTCGATCACGCCGGGCCGCTCGCTGCAGGACGCCATCGCGCTGATGCGTAAGCGGCGCGTTGATACACTTTTGGTCACGGACGATGACGGGCACCTCAAGGGCTTCATCGACATCGAGTCGCTGGACAACAATTACCGGCGCAGCACCTCTGTCTCGGATATCTTGAACCCCAAGATTTTCTACGTGCACGAGTCGGCGCTTCTGCGCGACACCGTCGATAGGATCCTTAAGCGCGGGCTCAAGTATGTGCCGGTGGTTGACTCGGCCAACAGGCTACGTGGCATTGTCACGCGTGCGGCGCTGGTGGACCTGATCTACGACACCATTTGGGGCGAAACCGACAAGCCGCCAGCGGATGACGCCGCAACAGTTAACGCGACTCCGGCGGACCCCACTAAGGGGGTGTAGGCGATGGGTGATTTCTGGACGCAACACGGCCCGGAACTGCTGGTCAAAACCTGGGAGCAACTGTACATCTCGGCGGTGGCGATGGGCCTGGGGACGCTGGTCGCGGTGCCGCTGGGCATTGCGCTGACGCGGTTCCCGCGCACGGCCAAGGTGGTGATCGGGCTGGCCAGCATGCTGCAAACGGTGCCGAGCCTGGCGCTGTTGGCGCTGATGATCCCGCTGTTCGGGATCGGCAAACTCCCGGCGATCATCGCACTGTTCATCTACTCGCTGCTCCCGATCCTGCGCAATACTTACATCGGTATGCAGGGCGTCGACCCGGTGCTGACCGATGCAGCCAAGGGCATGGGGATGACCCCGCTTCAATCCATTCTGCGCGTTGAGCTGCCGATGGCGATGCCGGTGATCATGGCGGGGATCCGCCTGAGCGCCGTGTACGTCATCGCCTGGGCGACGCTGGCGTCGTATATCGGCGCCGGTGGGCTGGGGGATCTGATCTTCAACGGGCTCAACCTGTTTCAGCCGGATCTGATCATCGGCGGCACGATTCCGGTGACGCTGCTGGCACTGGTGACCGACTGGCTGCTGGGCCGGCTGGAAAAGCGGCTGACGCCGGTGACTGAACGTGAAGGGAGGCGAGCGGCATGAAACAGCGGGCATGGACGTTACTCGTGATCGTGCTACTGCCGCTGCTTGCCTTGACGGGCTGCGGTTTGCCAGGGTTGGCCGGCACCGGCGGCGGCAGCATTCGCATCGCCGCGCAGAGTTCGACCGAATCGAGCATCATGGCCAACATGGTAGCAGCGCTGATCGAACACGAGCTGGGGATCAAGACCGAGCTGGTCGCCAACCTCGGCTCAACCACCGTGGTGCATCAGGCGCTGTTGCGTGGCGATGCGGACATCGCCGCGACGCGCTACACCGGCACCGACTTGACTGGGACACTGGGGCTGCCGGTGGAAAAAGACCCGACCAAGGCGGGCCGCATCGTCAAGCAGGCGTTCAAGCAGCGGTACCAGCAGACCTGGTTTCCCACTTACGGGTTCGCGGACACCTACGCCTTCATGGTGACCAAGCCATTCGCCAAGGCGCACAATGTCACGACCATCAGTGACCTCAAACAGGTGGCTGCGACGATGAACGCCGGGGTCGATAGCTCTTGGATGAGCCGCAAGGGGGATGGCTACGCGGATTTTGTCGCCGCCTATGGGTTTGATTTCAAGCGCGTGTACCCGATGCAGATCGGGCTGGTATACGACGCCGTGGAAGCGGGTAAAATGCAAACCGTGCTGGGCTATTCTACAGATGGCCGCATCCGCAGCTACGACCTGACCGTGCTGAAGGATGACCAGCAGTTTTTCCCACCGTACGACGCTTCAATGGTGGTCAACGACAGTCTGCTTGCCAAGTACCCGAAACTGGCGGCGGTGTTGCATCGGTTGGATGGTCAAATTGATCTGGCCACCATGCAACAGCTGAATTATCGCGTCGATGACCGGCTGCTGGAGCCGGCAGTGGTCGCGCGCCAATTCCTGCAGGATCACAACTACTTCAAAGGAGGGACCGATAATGGCTGATCTGAACACTTGGCAACAGTTCTGGTACTACCTGAGCCACAACGGTGCGTACGTGTTGAGCCAGTTCTCGCGGCATTTTCTGATCTCGGTTTACGGCGTCCTCCTGGCGGCGGTGATCGGTATTCCCATCGGCCTGCTCATTGCGCGGCGGCGCAAGCTGAGCGGGGCCGTGATCGGGGTGGCCAACGTGATCCAGACGATCCCGTCGCTGGCGATGCTGTCGATCATCATGCTCGGCCTCGGGCTGGGCGTGAACACCGTCATCGTTACCGTGTTCCTGTACTCCCTGCTGCCGATCGTGAAAAACACGTACACTGGGATGATCAATGTTGACACCACCCTCGTTGACGCGGCACGGGGCATGGGCATGACCAGTTGGCAGCGGCTGACCATGGTCGAGTTACCGCTGGCGTTGGCGGTCATCATGGCCGGGATCCGTAACGCCTTGGTCGTCGCGATCGGCATCACTGCCATTGGCGCCTTCGTCGGGGCCGGCGGGCTAGGGGACATCATCGTGCGCGGCACCAACGCGACGAACGGTGGCGCCATCATCCTCGCCGGCGCGCTGCCAACCGCCTTGATGGCGATCGTGGCTGACCTCGTCTTGGGGGCGGTCCAACGGCGGTTGGAGCCGCGCGGAAAGAAGCGGTAAGGTGGTCGGCTCATATGCTTACCTTGAGGAGCGGGCCCGATTGTGCGCCGAATCAGTTCGGCGCACAGTCGGGCCCCCTTGGCCTGCAAGCATCCCCACGCTGCGCACTCGGCGTTTGAGCGGCAGCAGTTAACGCTTGCAGCGGCATCGAGTTCGTGATACCGTTAGGCCACACTTAAAAAATCGCTTGTTTCCGGGGATGCCGTGCACGGCATGAGAGTTGGCTGAAGCCAAGACCCGTCGAACCTGTCAGTTGATACTGTCGAAGGGAGAAACATAGTTGGACCCGCGCGCGGGGGCAGACTATGCCCTTGCGCGCTTTTTTGGGTCGATCTTCGGGAGGTGGAAAATGCGAAAGATGCGTCCGGTGCTGGCACTGGTAGTAATAGGCCTGATCTGGCAGGGCTTGGTGTGGGGGTGGCACGTGCCACCGTACTTTTTGCCAAGCCCGCTGGCGGTGGGGCAGGCCCTGATGACCGATGCCGGGCCGCTGACCCAGCACGCACTGGTGACCGGGTCGGAGTCGCTGCTTGGCCTGGCTTTGGCGGCGGGCCTGGCCCTGATCATCGGGGTGGCGCTTGATGCCTGGCCGTGGCTGTACGAGGTGGTGTATCCGCTGCTGGTGGTGTCACAGACGCTACCGGTCATGGTGCTTGGGCCGTTACTGATTCTGTGGTTTGGATTTGGCCTCGCCCCGAAAGTTATTCTGGTGATCCTCATGAGTTTCTTCCCGGTGGTGGTGGCGCTGGTGAACGCGCTACAGGCAGTCCCTACCGCGCAAAGTGACCTGCTGGCAACCATGGGGGCCAGCAGGTGGCAGATTTACCGCACGCTGCGGCTACCGCTGGGCATGCGTGGGTTCTTCTCCGGCCTCAGGGTAGCCGCAACGTACTGCGTCGGCGGTGCGGTGATCGGTGAATGGCTGAACGCCTCCGCCGGCTTGGGCTACTACATGATCCGCGCGAAGAATGGATTTGCAATCGATAAGGTCTTTGCCGCCATCGTCTGGGTCGTTGCGCTCAGCCTCTTGTTCAACATGCTGGCAAGCGGGCTTGCCCGGGCATTTCAGTGGCAGCTGCGCCATTTACACTAAAGGAGTCTATGATGAAAAAAATACTTATTGCGACCGCGTTGTTGGGCCTGGGTCTCTTGTTGGCCAGCTGCGGTCAAGCCCAAACGACCCACCCCAAGTCGCTGACGCCGATCACTGTGGTGCTCGACTACGTGCCCAACACCAACCACACCGGCTTGTATGTCGCTAAGGCCAAGGGCTACTACAAGCAGGCTGGCCTGGACGTGACTTTTATCGAGCCTGGTGATAACAGTACCAGCGTTGCGCTGGTGGCGGCAGGCAAGGGGCAGTTTGGGATCAGTTACCAAGAGGATGTCACCTACGCCCATGCGCAGGCCACACCGATTCCGGTCAAGGCCATCGCCACACTGGTGAAACACAACACCTCCAGCTTCGTGACCCGCAAGGACTCTGGCATCACCAGCCCGGCTCAGTTCGCTGGCCACACCTATGCTGGGTGGCAGGCCCCTAGCGAGGCGGCTGTGCTCAAGGCAGTCATGACTAAGGCCGGGGCGGATTTTGACCAGCTCAAGATCGTGGGCGCGGATGGCAGTGGTCCGGCCGGGTTGGGCAAAAACGGTCAGGACATCGAGTGGTTTTTCGATGGCTGGGACGGGATTCGCGCCAAGCAGGAAGGCATTGCGCTGAACACGATGCCGCTGCGCACGCTTGATGCGCGACTGGATTACTACACGCCGGTCCTGATCACCAGTGATAAGGAAATCAAGACGAACGCCAAGACGGTGCGCGCCTTCGTTCAGGCGACAAAGAAGGGCTACCAGCAGGCCATCAAGGACCCGACCGGTAGCGCCAAGATCCTCAAGCAGGCCGACCAAACCGACTCGCTCAAGTTTCTGACCGCCTCCCAGAAGTACTTATCCGCGCACTACACTGATGATCCGACCAACTGGGGCGCCATGACCAGCACCGTCTGGAACAATTACACCGAGTTCATGACAGAATACGGGCTCATTAAGCAAAAGATTCCCGCCAATGAGCTGTACACGAACGCGTTTTTGAAGTAGGAGGCCTTCATGATCGACCTACAGGACGTGGCGCTGACGCTGGCTGGTCAGCCGATCATTGCGCCGCTCAACCTGACGCTCACAACCGGTTTTACCGCGGTGATCGGACCATCGGGGGCAGGGAAAACGACCCTGTTGAATTTGCTGCTGGGGCTTGTGCCACCAACGCAAGGGCAGATCACCGTGGCTGGCACCCCGGTGCATGGGGTGCACGCGCATTTTGCTTACATGCCGCAAGCCAGCATGTTGCTGCCGTGGCTGACCGTAGCGCAAAATATCGCACTGGTTGCGCGTGTCACGCACCGACCAGTCGAACCGGCCCGACTGGCCGCGGTGCTTGCCGCCGCCGGGTTGACCGCCGAGCGGGACCGGTACCCGGAACAGTTGTCCGGCGGGATGCAGCAGCGCGTGGCGTTCATGCGTACCGTGATGAACCCGGCCGCCTTTCGCTTGCTGGACGAGCCGTTCGGAGCGCTGGATGCGATGACCCGCGCGCAGCTTCAGGATTGGCTTTTGACCCTGCCCGAGGCCTTGCAACGGCCAACGCTGATGGTCACCCATGATATTGATGAGGCAATTTACCTCGCCGACCGCATCCTGGTGTTGTCGGCGCGGCCGGCGCGCGTGGTGGCGGATATTGCGGTGCGGCCCAAGCACCGTGACCGCACCTGGCTAGCGACCCAAGGAGCCTTGCATCAGCGCTTGTATGCGCTCCTGCAGTCCGATTCGGTCCAGGAGGTGGCCCATGCTGAGTGACGCGCACTGCCACGATGATGCTCAAGGCACGCTGGCGCGCGTGCAGCAACGCGCGGGGATCCCGGCACTGATCAACTGTGCCACCCCCGCGGAGTGGCACCACCACCGGCGCACGCTCGGCCCGCAGCAGTGGCTGAGTGTTGGGGTGCACCCGTGGGCCAGTGCGACCCCTTCAGTCGCCGCGATGGGGGATTATTTTGCAGCCGCCTCGGTGATCGGGGAAATTGGGCTGGATCGCGTCTGGACGACGGTGCCCCTGACCGTTCAGCGGCCGGTGTTCACCCAGCAGCTGGCGTTGGCTCAGCGCTTGGGTAAGCCGGTGGTGTTGCATACCAAGGGCTGCGAAGCCGAAGTGCTGGCGCGGTTAGTTCAGTACCCGAACCGCTACTTCGTGCATTGGTACTCGGCGGCAACACTACAGGCCGAGTACCTTGCCGCCGGGTGCTACATGAGCATCGGGCCAGATGTGTTGACCGACCCGGCGGTACAGGTGCTTGCCCGGCGCGTGCCGCTGTCACGGCTATTACTGGAAAGTGATGGCCTCGAATCGCTGACGTGGGCGTGGCATCGTCCGGTGCCGGCCACGGCGTACGTTGACGCGATGACGCAGTGCGCGCAGGCCGTGGCTGCCTTGCGCGAGTGCGATGTTGCCACTGTGACGGCCGCTGCGGCACGGAATTTGAGCCGGTTTGTGACGGGATGACCTGCGTCTTTGGTTTTAAGATAGTCAGTCGTCTGGTGAGTCCTTCGATGATATTAGGCAATTTTCTACCGGTCAGAAAAAGCGCATTAGCTACAGCCAATGCGCTTTTAGATGATTGATGTTACGGTCTTTTGAATAAGCATCTGCGCAGTCAAAAACAGGGACGCACCCGAGAACGATTACTGTCCATAGCATGACCTCGTGGCGCAATTGCGCAATTGATAGAGATACCTTGATTGTTCGTCCGGAGATTGTCGATTCTCTGACAGCGTGCGATAGACGCATTAGTCACATTAGTTAAGGTCGGTTCCGTTTGAGGAAATGACTTTTTGGTACCAGTAGAAAGAGTCCTTGCGTATCCGTTCGGCCTGCCGAGGATCGCTATCAGTTCGATCCACATAGATAAAGCCGTAGCGTTTCTTGACACCGTTGCTTGTCGAGAGCAGATCGATTGCAGACCAAGGACAATAAGCGAGTACTGGCACGCCAGCATCGATAGCTTGTCCAACGGCGCGAATGTGTTCACGTAAGTAATCGATGCGGTAGTTATCGTGGATCCGGCGATCTGTCGTGAGCGTATCAAATGCACCAATTCCGTTTTCGGTAATCATGAGGGGCTTGTTATAGCGCGTGTAGATGTCGCGGAGGAGATACTCCATGCCATCAGGGTCAATCGCCCAATCCCAATCGGTGGTATCTAGTGACGGATTCTTACAGAGTTGAAAGTATCCAGGATGGGTTTCATAACCACTGATGGCACCTTTTTTGCCACTCCAGTTGACGCCACTGAATTGAATCGACATTTTGCTGTCATCTGGGCAGGCTTTGGCGCATTCGCTGGCGTAGTAGTTGAGTGCCAGAAAATCTGATGTGCCACTTTTAATGAGGGCCATATCACCCGGTGTGATATCTGGCGCCAATCCGTGAGTCTTCAGGTAGCGAAGGGCCCCTTCGTTGTAAATTCCCTTGAAGTAAATGTCTAGGTAGTACCAATTACGTAAGTCATTCGCATTTAACGCCGCTAACTGATCAGCCGGCGCTGATGTGAGGGGATAAATCGGAGCGTAACCGATTGCGGCGCCAACTTTTCCTTCAGGCACCAGATCATGCACGAGATTGCAGGCAATTGCATGAGCAAGGTTCATGTAATGATTAATCTGGAAGCGCAGTTGATCTTGGGATTGATACTTATCAGGAATGTAGCACTTTTGCGTCCAATACTGAACAATGATGCTCTGTTCGTTGATAGTCGTCCAGTAAATCACGTCCGAGCCGTATTCCTTAATGACAAAGCGCGCGTAAGCTTCGAAGTCCGTCACGACTTGACGGTTTAGCCAGCCCCCGTATTTTTCAACCAGTGCCCAAGGTAAGTCGTAATGATAAAGTGTCACAATGGGCTCAATACCATTGGCTTTGAGTGCATCAATGAGGCGGTGGTAAAAGGCAACACCTGCAGCATTGGGTTCGCCCACACCTTCCGGAAAGAGCCGAGACCATGAAATGGAGAATCGGTAAGTGGTGAACCCCATCTCGGCCATAAGTTTTACGTCTTCTTCGTAATGATGGTAGTGATCACTAGTGACCTCTGCCGTGGCAAACCCACGTTTAGTGAAGTTTTCTTGATTGATAATGTCCTGCTGAGACAAGCCTTTACCATCTTCGGTTGCGGCACCTTCGACTTGATAGGCACTGGTTGACGCACCCCAGAGGAACGTTTTTGGGAAAGCCATAATTTACCTCCTATTTTTCAGCTGCGGAGTGTAACTGGATATACTTGTACAGGCGAATCAATTCACGGCTCATGTTCAGCTCGCTCATGATAGTCATAAGCGTGTCCTGCGCGTGAATAAAAAGGACCGGTAAATCGTATTTTGCCCCTTGTGCCTCTTGCTGGATGACAGATGTCTGGGCGTTGTGCGCCAGAACAATTTCTTCTTTGGCCTCCTGCAGTAAAGCATCAGCTTGGGCGCCATCACCCTGGTAGGCACATTGAACAGCATCTGTACAGTGTGTACGGGCGTTACCTGCGTGCAGAATAATCTGCATGGAAATTTCAACTAACTCTTCTTGTTTATCTACCATAAGAATCCCTCTAATCTTGGGGTGCGTTCTGTTCTTTAATCAGCTCATTGTGTTCATAGACTTTAAAAAACGGAAGCCAGGTCAACCAAAGAACTGCGAAAATGATGACGTAAAAAATCAATGCCCGAAAGTCGCGAGTAATGACAATGTAGCCAAACGGGGCTGGAAACTGCCCGGTTGTTAGTGCGGCGCTCGGAATGGTCAGAAAATTCCATTTCATTGCAAACCACACAATGATTGCAGATGTAATGGAGTTAATCCACATAGGTGGCATCAAAAGGGGATTAAAGACAATCGGAGTCCCGAATGTAATGGGTTCATTGATATTGAAAATAGAGGGGCCAAGGCAAATCTTGGCTAAAGTACGAAGTCGTTTGGATTTAGAACGTAGCATCATTACGTTCAATGGAAGCGTCCCACCTGCACCGCCCAGAACAATTAAGGACAAGGCGTAGATACTTTCGTAACAGACAATGTATGGAATCGACTGCCCCGCCGCTGCCGCTTGAATGTTGGCTGCGGTGCCGGCCATCAGAATTGGCGTCGTCACAGCACCGATGAACCATGTTGAAATCCCAAGGGTGAAGAAGAACGCAGGGAGCAAGCTGATCAGGATAAATCCAGGAAGTGTAAACCCAAAGTTTTGAATAGGCTTGAACAGATCAAGAATCAAATTGTAGATATCTAGATGAAGGTTGTCGACCAACACCATCATTGCGGCGACCGAAATAAAGATGGGAATGATGTTGTTAATCCATTCGCCAACAAAGTCTGGGACAGCGGTGCTGTCTTCTAAAAGGTGTAACTTGGAGAACCAGTGATAAATTGCGGCGATAAATAGGCCGACGACTACCGCTACGAACATCCCCGAAGGGCCGAACTTTGAAAAATCGATGGTCATGATGCTTTTAGCATTAATCTTGGGCATTGTGGACATCAGGTAAGCAATAATAGCTGTTAACCCGGCGTTCATCTGATACTGGGGATGTTCCAGCTTTTCCATTGCTTGACTGGCCACCATGAAGACTAGGACGATGGAAATCATCTGGAATGTCCACTGCAGGATGATGGATAGGTCGGGAAGAACTGGTAGGTAGGTACGGAACACGTTATAGAAAAAGATGACCGAGCCAACCAGAATAAACGGCAGGATTTTCATCATCGCGCTGGAAACGGCAGCGACCCAGGGATTACGTGCAACTTTGTTCATTGCTGGTGAAAAGGAATTCTCTAACCAATTCATGATGCGTTTCATTGTTGTGTCCCCCTACTCAACTTCGTCAGACTGAGTCAACTGGTCAATGAAATTGATCAGCGCACCGCCGTCCAGCGTGCCATAGATATTGGCTGGAATTACTGCAACGGTAATGTTGCGATCCGCCGTCATTTCCTGGTATGTTCCTAGTTGATTCGCGAAGTGGGGACCGAGTAAGAGAACATCAATGTTGTTCAGATACTGGGCGACTTGGGATTCACTACGGGCATCGATGTGTAGATCTCGTTTTTGTTTCTTTGCTGCCTGCCTCGTTTTCTGTGCGAGAAAACCACTGGAAAAGCCAGCGCCGCAGCAAAGCATAATACGTTGAGTTGCCATTATGAGTCACTCTCCTTAGAAGATGATGGATTACGTTTTTAGCGTAGCGTTGATGAACCAGTTCGCTCAACTACAGAATTGCCTGACTCAAGGCAACTAGATACTCATAGATAGCACGAGATGGCGGAATTCTTCGTAGGATTAGCAGCGGCTGAGACGTTGGGCGTTGTTGCCGTCGCTTAGAATCTGAATCAGGTACTGATAGAGTTTGCGAAACATATCGCCGTCAGCGCGTTGAATCGCAATGACCAGTACAATTTTGACAACCTGTTCGTCCCATCGAAGACCGCTTGGACAGAGCATTACGGCAACACTAGTTTTGACGGCGTCCATGTTTAGCGAGTGTGGAATGGCAATATTAGGAAAACCAGTACTCGATGCGGCGTCACGATCGAGGATACTCTGTAAAAAGCTGGGCTGAACGTTGCCAACTTTGACCATCGCCTGAGCCATCTGCGTCATGGCCACATGCTTGTTGGTAATGATGCCCGTTGGAGGCCAAAAAAGTTCAGGACTGAAGAGGTGATCAAACTTGTCTCGGAAGATTGCGCGGGCTTCACGATTCTTGATGATTTCGATAGCGTCTGAAATATCGGTTTGTGTACCTGCTAGTCCCAGTAGTGGAATCTCAACGGTGAGTGTCTGAGTCGTTAGCTGGTGGGGAAGGGGAACGGTGGTCAAAAGTAGGTCGTATTTGTATTGCGACAATCCGGTTGTGTCGGGTAATGTTGCGATCAATGTCAGGTCTTCTCCGAAACGCTGCTGAAGCTGTCGGATTAAGCGTGTGCCGAGGTGAAGGTATTCGGGGCAAATCAGAACCGTACGAACTTTCTCAGCATCTACGCGTTGGCGGGCCATCTCACCGCCGATGTGAAGTGCAATGTATGCAGCCTCATCGCGATTAACTTTAAGCTCGAATCGCTTTTCAAAGGCAATGACAGTGAACACTGCCATATCGAAGATAATAGGGTAAGAAACGCGCACAATTGGACTGACGGAGTTAATAGTTTGCTGGTGATGCAAGAGCCGAGTATGTAGGCCCTGAAAGTGAATAGCAAGCAGTTTGACAAACGTTGGGTTGGAAAGATCGATGTAGTACTGCTGGCTAAGCTCGTCAATGATTTGTCGGGTGAAGTCGAGTATCGATGGATCAATTTCACTGTCATCTGCTTCGCCAGAGAATGGGTTGGCAAAGTTTACGTTGGCTTTCAGGAGCAAGTAGATATTACTGCGCTCATCTGTAGTTAATTCAACTTTGAACGTTGCGCTAATTGCATCTGCTAGTTCGAGTGCCGCCCGGTGCACCTTGCCAAGTGGGGTCTTGATCGGTGGAAGCAAATCCTGGAGGTAGTTTTTATTTTGAATGCGGATAATGGCAATCGCGAGATGAAGAACGAGATTCAGACGGGCGAAATCGTTCACATAGAAGTCGTAGTTTTCTACAGTTTGTTGAACGAGCTGATGGAGCGTTGTTATTGAGATGGTTGGGAAAAGGACTTCAAATTCGCTGAGATCAAAAAAACTCTTGTCGTTATCTTCAAAAAGCGTGTATTTGCCTAAGCGACGAAGTTCCTTTTCGCTCGCTTTCAGCGTGACAGTATCACCATGAACGCGATATTGAACATGAAAGTTAGCATAGGATAAATTCATTCGCTCCAAGTCGTTCTTGATAGTTTGAACACTGACGAAAAGTTGCGCGCTCAAGTCGTATAAATCAAGTACGTTGGTATGTGTTAGTAGGAAGCGCCTGTTGATAAACTGCGCGCGTTCGGTGTAGTTTTGAGGGATTGAAGGTGTGTCTGTAGTGGCTTGAATTATGGCGGCGCGGCCAACTTTAGGGGTAATTTCATAACCACGGTAGCTAGATTGTACAAGGCAGGGGGAATGCGTGGTATTAATGCTGTGCACATAGTTCTTTACCGTTCTGGGTGATACACCGAGATAGGCCGCCAGTTCTTTGGCAGTGACTGGGCGACGAGCCTTAGTGATGTACTCCAACAGCAACTGTTCCTTTGCGGTACTCATGGCGACCTCCTAGGGGTGTTTACACTGCGACCCAATTATATGAATTAGTATAGGTTGCGAAAATAAGACCTTCAAATACAGGTTTGCATGGGGTGGGGCAAACCAATTTGACGTTGACAGAGAAGCACCCTAAAATAAACGCGAATAAAGCTCAGTGTTGGTTGGTATCCATACGTGAAAACTACTAGCGAGTGATCCTGCTACAGGTCACAAGGTAGATAGAGACAAAAGAAGGTCCAGCCTGCCATCGCGGCAGCTGGACCTTTTAGGGTGGTTTATAAGTTGAGCAGGTAAGTGCGTTCAACGTAAGCGGCCTCAGCGTTAAAATCCGCTAAGGCTGGTTCGTTAAAGACGGTGAACCACTGGGGTTGCTCGGCGCGATAGCCGACCGCTTGTCCTGCAACGGTGACCGTCAGCTCTTGTGTGTCTGGGTCAAGTTGCCAGTGCTGCGCAGGTATTGGGGCATCCCGGCGCGTGCCCAACACCCGCCAGGAATGGGCGATCTCACGTGCCCCGAGGGCTTGGTAAAGGCGGTTGGCCGCAGGGTCGCTACGGGTGAAAATCTCACAGTAGTCGGCGCCAAGCTGCTGCAGCTGCGCGCAACACGCATTCAGAAGTGCACGGCCGATGCCTTGGTTCTGGGCCGTTGGCGCTACGGCGAAGACTTCGATGTAGCTGCCGCAGCCGCGATCGGCGACGTACAGGTCGTGCGCGGACCGCTCGGGCGTAAAAACGCCGGCGTCAATGAGGCCCACCAGCTGCTGGTCACGAATCGCGACCAGCTGAACGGTGTGCGCGTAGCCGTCCGCTTCGGGTGAGTAAGTCTCACGTGTGGCAGCAATCTGATCGATAAACTGTGAGTGTTGGTAGGCCAAGGCGCGGCAGTCTAGCCACGCGGCCTTATCGGTGGGTTGGTAAGGGCGAATCGTAAACATTTGGCGGCCTCCCGTTGACGCGTTGATGGGGATATGGTAACATACTCTTCGTGATTATTCACTCTGCCTAAGACTCAGGGGGCGCAAGCCTTAATTATCCTGCCGAGGTGGTATCGGTACGCTAGATACCTCTATGTCTTGGTGGACATGGAGTTTTTTTATGCGAAAAACTTCAACCAAACTACAGGAGGTGAAACAAATGAGTGAAGCAATTATCGCAAAGAAAGCCGAGATCGTTAAAGGCATTTCTGAACAGTTCCACGCCGCAACCAGCGCTGTTGTTGTGAACTACCGTGGTCTGACCGTTGAGCAAGTCACCGAACTCCGTAAGGAACTCCGTGAAGCCGGCGTGAAGATGGAAGTTATCAAGAACACCTACCTGCGTCGCGCCGCTGACTTGAATGGCTACGAAGACCTGGACGAAGTATTCACAGGCCCGACTGCCATTGCATTCTCCGACGACGATGCTGTTGCACCGGCCCGGATCATGGCCAAGTACGCCGACAAGTTCGACGCACTGGCGATCAAGGGTGGGATCATCGAAGGTAAGGTCGCAACGCTTGACCAGATCCTCGAGCTGTCCAAGCTCCCAGATCGCGACGGGATGCTGTCCATGCTGTTGTCTGTTCTGCAGGCCCCAGTTCGCAACGTCGCTTACGCTGTCAAGGCTGTTGCCGACAGCAAGAACGAAGAACCAGCTGCTTAATGCCGCCTAGGTTCGTCCTAACTTTTAAATACAATATAATTGGAGGAAACAAACATGGCTTTAGACACACAAGCAATTGTCGACCAGCTCAAAGAAGCTTCCATTCTTGAACTGAACGACCTCGTTAAGGCAATCGAAGAAGAATTTGGCGTATCCGCAGCTGCTCCTGTAGCAGCTGCCGGCGCAGCAGCAGGTGCTGCTGAAGCTGCCAAGGACTCCTTCAACGTTGAACTGACCGAAGTTGGCCAGGAAAAGGTTAAGGTTATCAAGGAAGTCCGTGCCATCACCGGCCTCGGTCTGAAGGATGCTAAGGGCCTTGTCGACGGCGCTCCTGCTAACGTCAAGGAAGACGTTAACGAAGACGAAGCAAACAAGCTCAAGGAACAGCTCGAAGCTGTTGGCGCAACCGTTACGATCAAGTAAGGATTACTTGTCAATGCGGTTGAAAAGCCGTGTGTCACCGTCCATGGTGATGCACGGCTTTTTGCTTTGCACATGGTGATCCGGTGAGAATCTCACGACTTACAGTATCGTTAGCGGCGTTCATTCGAGGAGTCCGCTATAATGAAAGACAGAATGAAAAATGGAGGGGTCTGCTTGAAAAACATGCTGAAGCGTGGGGTCGCCTGGGTGCGCGCTCATCTGACACTGCTGAAGGTGCTGTTCGTCCTGTCGGTGCTGGTGTTCGTGATGATAATGCTTGGCCGGGTGTACCGCGAGATCAACGGGGACGAGATGCGGGCCAGTCTGGCAACGCAGAGTCCGCTGTCGCTGGCCGTGTTGCTGGTGGTCGGGTTGATCAGTGTGCTGCCGATGCTCAACTACGATTTCACGATCACGAAGATGTTACCGGGGGACTACCAGCCGTGGTACGTGGTAAAGTCGGGCTGGATCGTCAACTCATTTACCAATATCGCAGGCTTTGGGGGTTTTCTCGGTGCGAGCCTGCGCGCAAATTTCTACCATGAGCACGCGACGAGCAAGCAGGTGCTGGCGGCCATCGCCAAGATCGCGCTGTTTTTGCTGGCGGGCCTGTCCTTGTGGTCGATGATCGCGCTGGTGATGATCTTTGGTCTAGGCATTGGGCGAATGTACACCGATTACTGGTTGTGGCTGATCGGCGGCGCGGCGTACTTCCCCGTGCTGATGATCGCCACGCATGTGACCAACGCGGCGTTTTTCGCCGACATGCCGATTCGTCGGCAGCTGAGCCTGACACTGGGCTCATTTCTAGAATGGGGCGGCGCGGCCGGCTTCTTCCTGCTGATCGGCGCGTTCATCCACGCACCAGTAAACCTGACGCAGGTGCTGCCGCTGTTCTTGGTCGCTAATGTGTTGGGGGTCATCTCGATGGTGCCCGGTGGCCTGGGCTCCTTTGATGTCTTCATGCTGCTCGGGCTGAGCCAGGTTGGCGTCAATAACAGTATCGGGGTGGTTTGGCTCCTGTTTTACCGGCTGTTCTACTATGTGGTGCCGTTCATGCTCGGCGCGGGCCTATTCGCGCAGGACGCCGGGCGGCAGCTGAACGCGCGGCTGGAAGGGCTACCGATGCAGCTGATTCGCCGCTTCGCCCACATCGTGCTGGTGGTGTTCATGTACTTCTCCGCGGTGATGTTGCTGTTGCGTGGGGTGGTGCCGGACATTGCCCTTCGCAACGCCTTATACCTGCGCCTATACCCGTGGACGTTCCTGTTTTTGAGCCGGGTGACGAACATCATGATGGCGTTCATCATCTTCGGCTTCGCCCGCGGGATCGCCAACCGGGTGCGGCGCGCGTACTGGCCGACGCTGGCGCTTTTGGTGCTGGCGCTTGGCGCATCGCTTCGGCGCGAAATGAGTGTCAAGTTCATCATTTTTCTGGCGCTGATCCTGCTGGCAGCGGTGCTGGCGCGCAAGGAGCTGACGCGTGCGCGGATGGACTTTCCTTGGGGGCAGCGGCTGATCGACGGCGGCATCTTCGCCGTCACCGCGGTGTTCTACGCGATCGCGCTGTTCTACACTGCCCCGGCGATCCACCATCGCCATCCGGTGCCAACGGTGTTCTTCTTTCCGTCCGAGCGAATGTGGCTCACCACGCTGGCCGGCGTGCTGGTGGCGGCGCTCACGCTCGCCATCATTTACGGGTACCTGGCGAATCCGCTTGATCCGCTGGGGGAGGGCGTTGATGAGGCCCGGATGCGTGCGCTGATCGCCCGGTACGGCGGTAATGAGGTGTCACACTTGGCGTTCGTCGGCGACAAGCTGGTGCGGTTCTTTCAGGTCGACGGTGTAGACCGGGTCGCTTTCCTTTTTCGCAAAAAGGCCGATAAGTTGGTCATCCTCGGGGATCCGATCGGGGATGCGACGCAAGTTCGGGCGGCGGTCGCAGCGTTTGTCCAGGCGGCGGATCGGCAGGATCTGAGCCTAGTGTTCTACGAGGTTTCAGAACAAAACACGATGCTGTTGCACGAGTACGGGTTTGACTTCATGAAGTTCGGTGAGGAAGGCAGCGTGGACGTGCAGGCCTTCACCCTGGCGGGGACGAAGCGCAAGGGCGAGCGTGCGCTGATGCACAAGTTTGAGCGGCTCGGCTACGTCTTCGGGTGGCTCGAACCGCCGCACAGCCCGGCGCTGTTGGCTGAGCTTCAGCAGGTGTCGCTGTCATGGCTGGAAGGCCGCCCGGAAAAAGGCTTCAGTCTTGGCTACTTCGATGCCCATTACCTCAACCAGGCGCCGATCGCGGTGATCCGCGATGCCGCCGGGGCCATCGTGTCCTTTGCCACGGCGATGCCGATGGGCGAGGGCAACACGACCAGTATTGACCTGATGCGCTCAAGCGACGCGGCGCCAAGCGGCATCATGGATGGGATGTTCATCAACCTGTTTGCGCGCGCGAAAGCGGACGGCTACCAGCAGTTCAACCTCGGTATGGCGCCGCTGAGCAACGTGGGCACCAGCGACTACTCTTTTTTGGAAGAGAAAATGGCGCACCTTGTCTACGAGTACGGCTACCGCTTCTACGGGTTCCAGGGCCTGCGCTCCTATAAGGAAAAGTATGTCACGACCTGGCGGCCTAAGTACGTCGCCTACCGCAAGCGCCAGTCGTTGTTGTTCACCCTGTTGCAGATCTTGCTGCTGGTGAACGCCCCGATCGGCACGAAGCCACGCATCGGCTTTTGGCGCAAACGGCTGGAAAAAGTTGGTCGCATTGGCGACATTATCGCCGGGGTGCGCGACAAGTAGCCGGACCGTGGTACAATGAAACGCGACAACCACGACCGGAAACGAGGATAAGGTAATGAACCACTACTACACGAATGACCCAACGCTCGCGCATGACGAGCACCAATTCAACTTCGACCTGGCGGGACACACGCTGGCGTTCACCGCCGATAACGGGGTGTTCTCCAAGCACACCATTGATTACGGGAGCCGTGTGCTGATCGACGCCGTGGTCGCGGCAGACTTGCCGGCCGGCGCCATCCTGGACGTCGGTTGCGGCTATGGTCCCATCGGCCTGGCGCTGGCCAAACACTGGCCGGACCGGCACGTGACGATGAGCGATGTGAATGAGCGCGCACTGGGGCTCGCCGAACGCAACGCGACCGCCAACGGCATTACCAATGTGACGATCCTCGAGTCATCGGTGTACGACCAGATCGACGGCGACTTCGCCGTCATCGTGACGAACCCGCCGATTCGCGCCGGTAAGGCGATCGTCTCCGGCATTTTGGCCGGCGCATACGACCACTTGCAGCCGGGCGGCCAGCTGTTCGCCGTGCTGCAGAAGAAACAGGGCGCGCCATCTGCGCTGAAGCTGATGAAGGCAACCTTTGCGGCTGCCGAGGTGGTGACCAAGGCGCACGGGTACTATATTTTGCGGGCGATCAAGTAAAAAAAGAGGCTGAGCCGAAAAGCGGTTGCGCTCAGAGTATCAAACGGCCACCATGACAAACCCGTCCTTAGGTTTGACATGGTGGCCGTTTGATACGGCAGGGGCGTCGCTTTTCGGCTCGGACTGTCCTGGAATCGTCGCGGCTCATAATGATGCCCAGCCGCCTTTACGCTCAGCGGGTGGTTAAAAGGTGGCATAGCACCAGGTCGTCCATGCGGCGCAAGTTGAAGCCGGTGGTGGCCTCGAACTTCTCCAGCCGGTACTGCAGCGTGTTGCGGTGCATGTACAGGGCCTTGGCCGCCGCGGTCAGGTTGCCCTGCGCCTGGTAAAGCGCGCCGATGATCGGCAGACTCTCGGGCTGGGCGGCGATCGTGGCCGCCAGTGCTTTGAGCAGCGGGTCGCGGGTGCGCAGCGCCTGGGTGCTGGCCGTCAGCGCAGTGTCTGGGATCGTCGCCAGCCGCGCCGTGGCGCCCAGCGCAAGCTTCTGCTCCGCCGCGGCGATCGCTGGCAGCTGGCCATTAACGGGCCACGGATGGCCGACAAACAGGCGCGTGGTGGTGTCAAAGTCCGAGTCCAGCGTGTCCAGAATGCCGAGGAGCACGCCGGCATCGGTTTGGCGCGCCTCGGCCGGCTCGATCAGCGTCCCGGCGGTTTCGGTGTCAAAAAAACCGGTGACCGGAACGGTGAACAGGCTGGTGAAGGCGGTCAGCCACGCGGCAGGCGGCAGGCTGCTGGCAGTGAAATCGACCGCAAAGTGTAGCAGGCGCACCGGCTGCGCGCTAGGTGCCAACCCTGCCCCGCGCAGGAAGCGGGCCCAGGGGTGCTGGCTTTGGGCTTGCGGCAACAGCGCCTTGATCAGCGCAATTTCGCGTGGCGCGAGTGCCTCCGCGTCGACCGCCACGGTTTGGCCATCGACCGTCACCACCAGCGCATTCTCTGGGAATGGCGGCACCTCCAGCACCGGCACCACTTGTTTAAGTAAAGGTAAAATCGCAGCCATAATCGCCACCGCCTCGCTCAGTTTTTCTACATTGATTGTAGCAGAGTTTCGGTGGAAGGGAGGAAACAACCCTGGAACAAAAAGCAATCGAGGATTATATGCAGCTCGCCCTGCAGGAGGCGCATGACGCCGGCCGCATCGGCGAGGTCCCGATCGGCGCGGTCATTGTGCATGATGGCGTTGTGGTCGGGCGCGGCCACAACTTGCGCGAGCACAGCCAAGACAGCACACTGCACGCCGAGATCCTGGCCATCCAAGAGGCCTGCATGACCCTGAAAACCTGGCGACTGGAAGACTGTGACCTGTTTGTCACGCTGGAGCCTTGTCCGATGTGCGCCGGCGCGATGATCAACAGTCGTATCCGCACCTGTTACTACGGCGCGGCCGACCCCAAGGCAGGCGTGGCCGGGACGCTTTTGGACTTACTGCAGGATCCGCGCTTCAACCATCAGGTGCAGGTCGTGCCGGGTGTGCGCGCGGATGAGGCGGCCAAGCTGCTGCAGGACTTTTTCCGCGGTATTCGGGCCAAGCGCAAGGCGGCCAAGAAGCAAGCCAACTGAATCAAGCAAGCGGAGGCCAATTCAGCATTGGTCTCTTTTTTCACTCGTGGTCCGGCAACATGAGTCCAGCCGGTCACTTAGGCCGGCAGGTTCCGCTCTGCGGCTTTGGGGCCGGAACGCAGTGGGGCCCGGTAAAAGCCAGAAGGGCGCTGTCTTTTCCCTCGGTTTGAGCCTGCCTTGCTAAACCCGCAAGTCAGTCTCAAACGCGGCCCAGCTTCTAAGCGATAAATCGCCAAGAAGCTCGACACTGCTGGGCCCCAAGCTGCGCCGCTACACCTGTCGACCTAAGTGACCTGGGGTGGTGGCTGACGTTCAAAAGCCGCCGAACAGGTTGAACAGTGAGGGGTTATAGTCAACTGGCGAGTTAGCTGAAGCGGTTTGCGTGGGTGTCTAGATGCTTAGAATAACGAGCCTTGTTAGGGTTACTGGGCGCTAACACGGCTTAATGTGCGTTTTCGCCCCACAGCGATCCGCGTCGCACTTTACCCTCGGTTACGGTATGATGGGCGCGGAGGGATTGCGATGAGACTATTGATCGTGGAAGACGAGCCGGCGTTGCGCGCCAGTATGGCGGCCTTTTTTGCCCAGCAGGCCACGGTTCAAGCGGTCGGCACGCTGGCGGCGGCCAGTACCGCCGTGGCCGCGGGGCCGGACGCCATTATTTTGGACCTCACGTTGCCGGACGGGGACGGGCTGGCTTGGCTGCGCGAATGGCGCCCGTCACTGGCGGCTAAGGTGCTGGTGCTGACGGCTAATGACAGTGAAGCGGCTGAGCTGGCTGGACTGCGGCTGGCCGATGAGTACGTGGTCAAGCCGATCAGCCTACCGGTGCTGGCGGCGCGCCTGCGCCGGCTGTGGCCAGCGGTGCCGATCCAGCTGGGGGCCGTGACAGTGGGCCTGGCGGACGGACAGGTGACGCGCAACGGGCGCGTAGTCGACCTGACGGCAACGGAGTGGCGGCTGCTGGCGTTTTTGGTCACCAACCGCAAGCAGATCGTCAGCCGCGAGCAGCTGATGGCCGCCTTGTGGGACGCCCGCGAGGCCTATGTCACCGACAACACCCTGACCGTGACCATCAAGCGGCTGCGGGAAAAATTGGAGGCCGACCCGGCGCACCCGCAGCTGATCCGCACGATTCGGGGAATGGGGTATTTTATCGATGAGCAAGCCTGAAGCGCGTCTGATTCTTCAGCTGGCTGTGGCGTTGGGCGGCGTGCTGATGGCAGTGTGTCTGCTGGCGTGGCGCGCGGCTCCGCTGGCTGGCGTGGGGCTCCTCGTTCTGTGGGGCATCGGGGTGGCACTGATCGGTGTGGTTTGCGGGTTGTGGCTACGCCGGCTGCACCGCGACCTGGCCGCCATCGAGGCGCAGCTTCATGCCGCGCGCATGGGGCACGCCGAGTACGCCATCGGGCAAAACGACGAGGGCGCTTTTTCCGCGCTACACAACGAGCTGCATCACTATGTGCGCCAGACGACCGCGTTGCGCGCCGACTTGCAGCGCGACCGTGACCGACTGAGCACGGCCATTACAGATATCGCCCACCAGCTGCGCACGCCGATCGCGGTGCAGGGCAATCTGGTGGAGCTGTTGACGCCAGCTAATGCGGCGACCACGCGCGCGGAGCTGCTGCGGCAAAACGAGCGGTTGGCGCACCTGGTGGCGCAGCTGATCCTTTTGGCGCGGGTGGACACCCACACGTTGAGCCAAGTACGGACCCGCGTCTCAGTGGACACGCTGCTGCGTCAAAGTCTGACGCCGCTTGCGCCGGTGGCTGCCGACCGTGGGGTGACGCTGGACTGGCAGGTGCCGGTCGGGTTGCAGGTGCACGTGAACGTGAAGCTGATGCAAGAGGCGCTGATCAACCTGTTCAAAAACACGCTGGAGCACGCGCCAGCGGATTCGACCGTCACGGTGCAGGCGAGCGGCACGCCGATTTCGGTAGTCGTGACGCTGACGAATACTGGCGCACCGATCCCCCCTTCAGACCTGCCGCACGTGTTTGAACGCTTCTATCGCGGCAGTCAAAGCGCCGCAGGTAATGTGGGCATCGGACTGGCGATCGCGCAAGGCATTGTGACCGCCGGTGCTGGCCGCCTAAGCGTGGCCAACGTGACCGGTGGCGTGCAGGTGCGCGTGGAGTGGTTCCAAGCCCCTGCCGCGGCCGATCCACAATAACTGCGCCCGCACGCGGCCGCGCCGACCCCAAACGTTGGCGCGGCCGTTTTTCGTGTCGTCACTTAGCTGTCACTTGGCGTCGCTATACTGGAAGCAAGAGGTGAGGAAGATGGCAATTTTAACGGCCACGGATTTAGTCAAAACGTATCCTGGCGAGGAGCAGCCGGCACTGGACCACGTCAGCCTGAGCATTGAACCTGGAGAGTTCGTCGCGATCGTGGGGCCATCGGGCTCCGGCAAGTCGACGCTACTGCACCTGCTGGGCGGGGTCGACCGCCCAACCAGCGGCCAAGTGCAGCTGTACGACACGGCGATCTACGGGCTCAACGAGACGCAGTTGGCGATTTTTCGCCGGCGCCAGGTCGGGCTGATCTACCAGTTCTACAACCTGTTGCCGAGCCTGACGGTGGCGGAGAACATCACGCTGCCGCGGGAGCTGGACGGCAAAAAGGTCGAGGCGCAGCGCCTGAACCAGCTGCTGGATCAGTTGGGTCTGGCGGACAAGCGCAACGCGTTGCCGGGGCAACTCTCCGGCGGCCAGCAGCAGCGCGTGGCGATCGGCCGAGCGCTGATCAACGAGCCGGCGATCGTGCTGGCGGATGAGCCGACCGGGAACCTGGATCAGCGCAACTCACAGGAGATCATGGCGCTGTTGCACTACGCGAACGTGACGCAAGGCCAAACCGTGGTGGTGATCACCCATGACCCGCAGGTGGCCGCGCAGGCTCAGCGGGTGCTGACCATCACCGATGGTCGTCTGACGGAAGGGGCGTGAGCGCATGGGCATCCTCGCAAAACTGGGGTGGCGTCACCTGCGCACCACCCGTGGCCGCACCGCGCTGACGATCGGGGCGATGGGGCTGGCGGCAACGCTGGCGATGGCAACGCTCGTCGGCCTGCGCAGTTTCCAGACCAGCTTCTACCAGTACGAGCTGCGGAACACGGGCGGGATGGTCGCCGCCTTTCCCGCGACCACCCCGGCCAAGGCGGCGAAGTTGCGGGCCAACGCCGCGTTTGATCAGACGATCAGCTTTGTCGATGCCGGGCGGGCGACGATCGGCACCACCAAAACCGACAGCATCGGGGACCCTTTTCGGCTGACCGTGACCACACCCGCAGCCACGGCGGCATTGAAGCCGATGCTGGTCAACGGGCGCTTGCCGCGCAAGGCGTCGGAGGTGCTGCTGTCGGACATGCTGGTGACCGCGCACCGAAACATCGGTCAGCGCATTCAGGTGACGGTGGCAGGGAAGACCCAGCGCTTCCGAATTGTTGGGACGACGAACGGGTACGGCGGGAACTTTTTGTCCACGCGCGGCGTGCTTCAGGTCGTGCCACACCTACCGGCCGGGCGCACGGTGGTGATGGCCAGCCTAAAGTCGCCTTGGCAGGGCCATCAGCGCTTGCAAGCGATCACCAAGCAAGCGGGGTTGGCCCCGCGCGACTTGCAAGTGAACTTGGCGGCGCTGACCTGGATGTGGGGGGCCAAGTCGAATGACTCGCAAGCCAAACAGATCGCGGTGGTGGGGACGATCCTGGCCATCGTCGGGGCGGTCGCGCTGATCATGATCTACACGAGCATCAACTTGTCTGTGCGAGCGAATCGGCAGCGCTACGGCCTTCTGCGGTCGATCGGCACGACGCCGCGGCAGGTTCGACACCTGGTGTACGGTGAGGCGCTGATGCTGGCGCTCCCGGCACTCGGATTAGGTGCCATCTTCGGTATCGGTGGGTTAGGCGTCGCGATCTGGCTGATGAACGGCGTCCTGAGCGGCAACGAGCTGCCGATCACGCTGGTGCTGACCGTCGACTGGGTGCCGCTACTGGCGGTGGTGGTGTTCATGGCGCTCATCACGCTGCTGGCCGCCGCACGGCCGGCATGGCGCGCCAGCCGCGTGACGCCGATCGCGGCGATCCGCGCGCTGAACATCTCGCCTCAATTGACCCGGCGCAAGCTCCGTCAGCCGTGGTGGGTGCGGCGGCTGCCTGACCCAATGATGCGACTGGCCGCCAAACTCGACCGCCGCGAGGGGCGGCGCGCCACGATGCTGACTACATTGGTGGTGACAGTCACCTTATTTGTCGGACTGACCGGCTTCATCGGCAACGCGTGGCGACACTATGACACCGGTGAGGCCGCGGACATCCGCGCGACACTGAGTCGCAGTGGCGATCAGACTGCCGCGATGCGGCACCTGGCAGACCGGCTTGATGGGGTGAAGCAGGCGCAAGTAACGCGCCAAGCGCAGCTGAGTATTCAGAAGGGACCGCGGGGTTCTGAGCTCACCGAGATCAATTTGCTGGTCGTGCCTGACCGTCAGGCCCAGCGAGATTACGGCTGGCGGCCAACGCTTTTGAACACGAAGGCGCTATTCGTGGATGCGGATGGCCGACGCCACATGGAATGGCAGGTCGACCCGACCTATTCCAAGCCGTTGCGGTTAATTGTTGCGGATCAAAGAGACAGTAAGGCGCCAGGCCTGAGCGTCCGGGTTCGCTACCAGCCGCTGGCTAAAGATCCGGTGTTTAGCAAGCTGTTGTTCAACAATGGACGGGTCAGCCTAGTCGTCTCCGATTCCCAGTATCAGCGGTGGGCGGCGGCGCTGAGGGTCCCGGATAAGACGCTTGAAAGCGTCCTGTACGTGAAACTGGCGCGGCCCAGTGCGCACACCGCAGTGGTCAAGGCGATCAAGGCACAGTTTGGGCAAATCGCCATCATGGACGCGGTGGCCGATAATCAGCAACAGGCGGCGGTGGTGTTGGTCATGAAGGCAACGGCATACGGCTTCATCGGTTTGCTGGCACTGGTTTGCTTAGCCATCGTTGTCAATCACA
Source organism: Lacticaseibacillus daqingensis (assembly GCF_003946115.1). Classification (GTDB taxonomy): domain Bacteria; phylum Bacillota; class Bacilli; order Lactobacillales; family Lactobacillaceae; genus Lacticaseibacillus; species Lacticaseibacillus daqingensis. The sequence continues at coordinate 76,528 of NZ_RHOH01000006.1, forward strand.
CCTTTGCCAACCTGATGCGGGCGCGCCGTGGGCTGGCGATGCTTCAATCCATCGGGATGACCCCGCGCCAAGTCGTCGCGATGCAGGCCTGGCAGTACGCGACGTTGCTTGTTGCGGGCTGGCTTGGCGGCAGTATCCTTGGAACTGGCATCAGTAGCGTGCTGTACCGCCTGTCGGCCTCTGATCAGCCGGTGGCGCTCATCATACCTTGGGGGCAAATCGCAGCCGCGGGAGCGGTTCTGTTGCTGGTCGGAGTGGCGTTTATTGGGGCCACCTGGCGGCTTTTGACCCATCAGGATCTGGAGCGGTTACTGCGCGCGGAGTGATCACGCACACTCACCTTGACCATAGCGCAAGTAAGCGTTCGGTTTCTGTCTGAGAGGCACTAGTCAACGCTGGTGAAGTCGTGTATACTACTAATTGCCGCAAGGCCTTAAGGCAATGGTCGCCTTTCGAATTGTGTCAGGTCCGGAAGGAAGCAGCACTAAGAATCGTCGACCATGTGCCTTTTGTTTTACGCTAATGACCCGGTCATCACATCTGTGGTGGCCGGTTTTGCGTTTTCGGACCGCATAATTGGCCGGCGAAAAAGCGTGAGCGGTCCTGCCGAAGTTGGCTGGCCTATGGTAAACTAGTACGGGTACGCGAAGCGATTTTGCGCGGGCTGTTGTTGTTGGGTTCGTCTCGCTTCGCGCTGGTTCGTCGAGCTACGCAAAGCAACGCAGATGCAGTGAGCTACGCCGAAGGACTCGAACCCAAAGTACGGATTCAAGTCCTTCAGCTAGGCTCTCGGATCTGCTAAGCCCGCTTTGCTTCGCTCTGGTTCGTCGAGCTACGCGGGACAACGCGGAAGCGGTTAGCTACGGCTTGGCACTCGAACCCAAAGTGCGGGTTCAAGCACCAAACCTAGGCTACCCGTTCCGCTAAGCCCGTCCCGCTTCGCTCTGGTTCGTCGAGCGCCGTGCCGCAACGCGGGAGCAGCTAGCTACGCCAAAGCACTCGCGCCTAAGTACGGGCGCAAGCGCTTTGGCTGGGCTACCTGTCCCGCTAAGTGCGCGGCACAGCGCTCTGGTTAGAAAGGATGATGACGGTGAGCTACCAAGCACTGTATCGGGTCTGGCGGCCCCAGCAATTCGCCGATGTGATTGGGCAGACGGCCATCACGCAGACGCTTCAGAATGCGTTGACGACCGGTCAAACCAGTCACGCCTATTTGTTTTGCGGGCCACGGGGCACGGGGAAGACCAGTGTTGCCAAGATTTTAGCCAAGGCGCTCAACTGCCGTCACCTCGACCACGGCGAGCCGGACAACACTTGCGACCTGTGTGAGGCCATCAACAATGGCAGCCTGACCGACGTCATCGAAATCGATGCGGCGTCCAACAACGGGGTCGATGAGATCCGCGATATTCGCGACAAGGCGAAGTATGCGCCGACGGTTGCGAAGGTGAAGGTCTACATCATCGACGAAGTGCACATGCTGTCGACAGGGGCCTTCAACGCGTTGCTCAAAACACTGGAGGAACCGCCAGCCCACGTTGTCTTCATTCTGGCGACGACGGAGCCACAGAAAATCCCGGCCACCATTATCAGCCGAACGCAGCGGTTCGATTTTCGCCGCATTACTGCCCAAGACATTGTCGGCCGGATGACCGTCATCCTTGAGGACAAGGGCATCACCTATGACGAGCAGGCGCTTTTGGTCATCGCGAAGGCCGCGGAAGGCGGGATGCGCGATGCCCTGTCGATCCTGGATCAGGTGCTGTCGTTTGGCCAAAATCATGTGACCGTCGAAAACGCGCTGGATGTGACCGGCGGCGTGGCGGCGGCGCAGCTGGGCACCTATCTGACCCAGATCGGGGCGCATGACCCTGCGGCGGCGCTGACCACCATCGAGCAGTTGCTTGCCGGTGGGAAAGACGCGGCGCGGCTGATCGAGGACTTAATCGAGTACCTGCGTGATCTGCTGGTGTTCCAGCAAGCCCCGAGCTTGGTCAATGACACCCAGAGTGCCCTGCGTGATGACCATTTTCAGACGCTGGCGCAGACCTTCACGGCCCAAGCGCTGTATCACATGATCGGGGTCTTGAACGAGACGCAAAGCCAGCTGCGGCTGACCAACCACCCGACGCTGTACCTAGAAGTGGCCACCGTACGTCTGGGCGAACAGCCCACGGCATCGACGGCGGCCCCAGCGCCGGCCGCTGTGCCTGCGGAGGCCGAAGCTGTTACCGCGCTTCAGGCGCAGGTGCAGGCCTTGCAGGAAACGGTCGCCAAGTTGCAGACGGGCGCGCCGGTTGCGGCAGTCAAGCCTAAGCCCAAGGCGGCGAAGCACCCGCACGTCAACAAGCAGCAGCTGTACCCGATCCTGGGGGCGGCCACCAAGGCGGATCTGACGGCGGTGAAGGACATCTGGCCGGATCTGTTGAACATGCTGTCGGTGACCAAGCGCGCGATGATGCGTATTTCCGAACCGGTCGCCGCCAGCCCCGCCGGCGTGATCGTCAGTTTTGCCTATGACATTCTAGTGGAGCGGGCGATGAAGGATGCGGCGCTGATGACCGAGCTGGAAAGCGGTCTGGAACGACTGATGGGTGACAAGAAAACCATCGTCCTGGTGCAGCAAGACGAGTGGCCAAAGGTGCGCAAGACCTACCTGAGCGAAATGGGCGCGCCGAAGAAGACGCAACCTAAGGCACCGACGGAAGCGCCGGTGGTCAAGGCCATCACCGATATGTTCGGCGACGAAGACAATATCACCATCAAAAACGACTAAGAAAACGAGGACACGATTATGCGCGGAATGGGCAACATGCAAGGTATGATGAAGCAGATGAAGAAGCTTCAAAAAGAAATGACGGACACGCAAGACGAGCTGAACCAGACCACCTTCACGGCCAGCTCCGCCAGCGACATGGTCACCGTGACCTTCACCGGCGACAAGAAGATGCAAGACATCGCGATCAAGCCGGAAGCCATCGACCCAGATGACCCGGACATGCTCCAAGACCTCGTGCTGGAAGCCGTCAACGCGGCCCTCAAGCAGGTGGACGAAACGACCCAGGCCAAGATGGGCAAATACACACGTGGGTTGGGCATGTAAAACCAGAGCGAAGTGGCGCGGTTATGAGGGTTGGGCTAAGTCAGCCTGACGCTTGCGCCCGTACTTAGGCGCGAGTGGCAGGATGGCTTAGACCGCACCCTCATGCGCCACGTAGCTCGACGAACCAGAGCAGCGCAAAGCGTACTTAGCAGGTCAGCTAGCCTAGCCATGACGCTTGCGTCCGCACTTAGACGCGAGTGGCATGGCGTAGCTAGATGCACCTGCGTTGCTTTGCGGCACTCGACGAACCAGAGCAGAGTGGTGCGCACTTAGCGGGACGGGTAGCCTAGCCACGGTGCTTGGGGCGTTCTTGGCCCCGAGTGGCATGGCGTAGCTAGCTGCTCCCGCGTTGCGCCACGGCGCTCGACGAAGAGCGGAAAGAAGTAAGCACGCCTTGCTGCGGAGTTCGGCAAAGCCGAACGGAAGCAAGGCGGAAAACCCGAGGCCAGAGCCACTCGGTGAAAAGTCCGCACTGACAGCTTGCGCCCGTGTTGTTTGCGGTGCGCAACAAAGAAGAAAAAGTAGGGAGCAGGAGGCAGCACATGCAATACCCAGACCCCATTGCCAAGCTCATCGACAGCTACATGAAGCTGCCGGGCATCGGCAACAAGACGGCCACGCGGTTGGCGTTTTATACCATTGATATGAACAAGGATGACGTCGAGGCCTTCGCCAAGAGTCTGACAGCGGCCAAAAACGACCTGCACTACTGCACCATCTGTGGCAACATCACAGATGAGGACCCGTGCGAAATTTGCCGGGACAAGGGCCGCGACCAAAGCACTATCCTCGTGGTGGAGCAGGCCAAAGACGTCATGAGCATCGACCGCACCAACGAGTACCACGGCCTGTACCACGTTTTGCACGGGGTGCTCAGCCCGATCGAAGGCCGCGGGCCGGAAGACTTGAACATTGAGAACTTGATCAAGCGCCTGCAGGAAAATGAGGCAGTCAAGGAGATCATTGTGGCGACCAACGCCACGCCGGAGGGGGAGGCCACCGCGCAGTACCTGGCGCGCCTGATCAAGCCGGCACGCATCAAGGTCACCCGGCTGGCCCACGGGCTGGCGGTTGGCTCGGACATTGAGTACGCCGATGAGATGACCCTGCTCAAGGCGGTTGAAGGACGCACGGAGATCTAAGCGGGAGGCGAACGCCATGTTTTTTAAAAAACGGCCCAACATCAAAGAAGAAGCCGACCGCGAGCTGATGCAAACCGTCGGCCGGGTGCGGGAACACATGGCGAGCCAACGCAAGCTCGTGGCGACTTTCCGCGAGGTCGACGAGGCGACCCGGTCGCAGATCAGCCTGCAAGAGGGATTGTTCGACTTCCTGCACCGCGAGGCCCGCACGCGTCAAGTGTCGGGCAAGCTCGTGGCCGAGATGGCGGCGCAACAGCTGCAGGCTGAGAATCAAGTCTGGCAGGGTGGCCGAAAGTGATTTCAAGAGGCGGTCAGCACGCGCGCTGACCGCTTTTTTAGCACCGAAATGCTTTCCTTCGTGGGTGCAATCGCTGGCAGTTTCAAGTACACTATAAGTAATACGAGAAAGAAGGCAACCTGTTGGTCGACACATTCATCACGTTCGAAGGCCCGGATGGCGCGGGCAAAACCAGCGTCTTGACGGCGCTCATCCCGCAACTGGCGGCGCACCTGACGCGCCCCGTTCACCTGACGCGCGAGCCCGGTGGCGCCCAGATCTCCGAGAAAATTCGTGAGCTGATCCTGGACCCCGAAAACACTGCGATGGACGCGCGCACCGAGGCGCTGCTGTACGCGGCGTCGCGGCGCCAGCATCTGCGCGAGGTGATCGTGCCGGCCCTTGACGCCGGTGAGGTCGTGGTCTGTGACCGCTTCGTTGACAGCTCCGTGGCTTATCAGGGCGCGGGGCGGCAGATCGGGGAACAGGCGGTGCTTGAGATGAACCAGTTTGCCACTGATGGCATTCAGCCGGGGTTGACGCTGTACTTGGATGTCCCCAGCGAGATCGGGTTGGCGCGCATCGCGGCACACCGCACGAGCCGTCAGTTCGACCGGCTCGATCAGGAATCGCTGGCCTTTCACCAGCGCGTGCGGGCGGCGTACCTGCGTTTGGCGCAACAGGAACCTGAGCGCATTCACACCATCGATGCGACGCAGCCGATGGCGCAAGTGGTGGCGGATTGTTTGGCCACCCTGCAGCATTTTTTGACCGACAGTTGGCAGTCACGTTAGGTGAGATAGAGAGGAGAAAAACGCATGAAGCTGATTCTAGCGATCGTTCAAGACAAGGACAGCAACCTGCTGTCTAGCGAGTTCATCGACAACAACATTCGCGCCACCAAGTTGTCGACGACGGGCGGCTTTTTGAAGTCCGGCAACACGACGTTCATCATCGGGATCGACGATGAGCGGGTGCCGGAAGTCCTGCAGATCATCAAGGAAACCGCGCAGACGCGGGAGCAGTTCATGACGCCACCGGTAAACCTGGACGCGACCTCTGACGCCACGATGGCTTACCCGATCGAGGTGCAGGTCGGGGGCGCAACCGTCTTTGTCCTGCCGGTCGACCAGTTCCTGCACTTCTGATGCCCGCGATCACAAGCCTGCAGCCGCGGCTCGTCGCGCAGTTCGACCAGATCGTGGCGCGCGCGCAGCTGAGCCAGGCGTACATCTTCAACGGGCCCAGCGGCACCGGCAAGGCGCAGTTGGCTGAGTGGCTGGCGATGCGGCTGTTTTGCGAGAACCTGCAGGCCGGCATGCCCTGCGGTCAGTGTCCGGAATGCCAGCGCATTTTGACGAAAAACCACCCGGACGTGGTGTGGCTGACCAGCGACGCCAAGAGCATCAAGGTGGACGACATGCGCGCGCTGAAGGCCGAGATGAGCAAAAGCGGGGTGGAAGGCAACCAGCGTGTCTTCATCATCACCGATGCGGACAAGCTGACCGCCGGCGCGGCCAACAGTCTGCTCAAGTTCTACGAGGAGCCGGTGCCGGGGATGACTATCATCCTGACCACGACCACCAAGAACCAGCTACTGCCGACCATTTTGTCGCGGGCACAGGTGATCAACTTCCCGGCGCCGCCGCGCGACACCGTGGCGGCCGAGCTAGTCGAAAGCGGCGTGCCGGCGCGCCTGGCTAACCTGGCCGCGCACCTGACTGTGGATGTGACGGCGGGGCAGGCGCTGGCGGCGGACCCGAACTTCGAGCCGCGCCTGACCAAGGTGCTGGCGCTGGTTAGCAAGCTGACCAACCACGATGACACCGCGTTTGTGGCGGTGCAAACCACACTGATGCCGCTGGCCAAAAGCCTGCCCGACCAGCAACAGCTGCTGGCCATGCTGGCGTTGGCCTACGCTGATGCGCTGAACCGCCACTATGAGGTGCCGACCACCGGCGCGTACGGCAACGATGCGACGATCCAGGTGCTGGCGGCGCAACCGGCGCGGCGGTTGAGTGACGGGCTGGCGGCCGTTTTGGCGGCACAGATCCAGCTCAGCCAGAACGTCACGTTTCAATCGACCCTTGAGGCGTTGGTGCTTGAGCTTTTATAATCGATTCGACAATTGAGGCGGCCGCAGCGCTGCCTTTCTTTGAACCATGCGGTGGAGGTATCTGATGGAGAAAAAAGCACTCTATGATGGATTCGTGGCGCTGGAGCAGCAGACGCAGGCCATCTTAGATCAGCTCAAGGCGCTGAAGACGGACATGGGCGGTGTGCTCGAAAAGAACGCGGAGCTGGAGATCGAAAACCGGCACCTGCGCGAGCACTTGCAGGAGCTGCAAAAAAATGCGGACCACAAGTCGACCGGGGCGGCTGAGCTGTCGAAGTCCAAGCTGAACCTGGAGAACCTGTACGAGGAAGGCTTCCATGTCTGTCCGTACATGTACGGACAGCGCCGCATCGACGATGAGCCCTGCGCCTTTTGCCTCGACATTATTTATGGGGAACACTAATGACCTTAACCCAGCAAAAAAGTTTCGCGCCGCATGACACCGGCACGCTGTACCTCGTGCCGACGCCGATCGGCAACTTGGAGGACATGACGGTGCGCGCCGTGCACACCTTGCAGCAAGTCGATCTGATTGCCGCCGAGGACACGCGCAACACGCAGAAGCTCCTGAACCACTTTGAGATCACGACTAAGCAGATCAGCTTCCACGAGCACAACACGCAGGCCCGCATTCCGGAGCTGCTGGCCAAGCTGGTGGCCGGGCAAAGCATCGCGCAGGTGTCGGACGCGGGGATGCCGTCGATTTCGGACCCCGGCAAAGAGCTGGTGCGGGCGGCCATCGATGCCGGCCTGCCCGTAGTGCCGCTGCCCGGCGCCAACGCCGCCACCACCGCGCTGATCGCCTCAGGACTGCCACCGCAGCCGTTCATGTTCTACGGCTTTTTGCCACGCAAGGCCAGTGAGCAACGCGCCGCCTTGGCCGCGCTGAGCACGCAACCGCAAACCGTCATCTTCTACGAGTCCCCGTACCGGTTAGCCAAGACGCTGACGACCATTGCGGACGTGTTCGGCGACCGCGAGGCGGTGCTGGCGCGCGAGTTGACCAAGAAGTTCGAGGAGTTCAACCGTGGCACGCTCTTAGAGTTGGCCGACTGGGCAGCCGACAACGCCCGCGGTGAATTCGTCGTGATGGTGGCACCGGCCCCGGAGCAGGCCCCGACGGTCAGCGATACGCCGCTGCGCGACCAAGTGCTGGCCCAGATCGCCGCCGGGGCCAAGCCCAATCCGGCCATCAAGGCCGTGGCCAAGGCCAACGGCGTGCCGCGGCAAGTAGTGTACAACGCATACCATGAATTGGAGGCGCCTGATGATCTATGAGGAACCAGTGACCGTGCCGTTTTTCCTTGGTACGAAAACCGGGGCGCTGAGCCTGGCGACCCTGGTCAATGTGATGCTGCTGGGCTCCGAGCACCAGCTCGACCAGCTCGGCGCGGGGATCGCCGCCCTGAGCCAGTTCGGCGCCGGTTGGGTGATCACGCAGTACCACCTGGACGTGACCCGTATGCCGCGCGTCGAGGAGCCCCTGACGGTGGGCACTGAGGCCAGCGCCTATAACAAGCTGATGACCTACCGCGAGTACTGGGTCAAGGACGCCAGCGGTAACACGCTGGCAACGATGAGCGGTGCGTGGGTGATGATGGACCTGACCACGCGTAAGCTGATCCCCATCATCGAAGCCTTTGCCGAGAAGGTGCAGGCGGTCAAAACCACCAAGGTGCGCCGCTATCCCCGGCTTCCTAAGCTGACCGAGTGGCAGCGGCAAGTGCCGTACCGCGTGCGCTACTTTGACATCGACGGCAACGGCCACGTCAACAACACGCACTACTTCGAGTGGCTGGAGGACGCGCTGGGCGCCGAGTTCCTTGACGCGCATCGGCTTGCGAGCGTGGACATCAAGTACGCCCGCGAAGTCGCGTACGGCAGCACTGTCCAGTCCGCCGTCACCGTGGCTGGCCTGACCACGCATCACCAGATCAGCACCGGTGCGGACGTGAATGCCGAAGCCATGCTGACGTGGCGCGAAGCCTAAGCACAGTAAAAAGCGTGAGGCGCAGACCCGAGTTCGGTCTGCGTGCTCACGCTTTTTGGTTGGTCTTTTGGGGGAAGACCGCGTCAGGTTGGGTTATGCGCGCTTGCGGCGATCGCCGGCCAAGCCGAAGAGGGCGGCAATGACAGTGGTGAGACCCAGGCCGCTGAGTGCGACAGCCTGCTCACCACCAGTTTGTGGCAGTGCCCGCTTGGCTGTTTGCCGCGTCATCTGCGTGCGGGGGCTGCCAAGCGTGACGGGCACCTTGATCACGGGCTTGGCGGCCGTTGCCACAGGCGTGTTCGGTTGAGGTGAAGGCTGGCGCCCCTCAACGTTCGTCACTTCGACCGTTGGCGTTTTGCCAGGGACGAGTGGTTCGGTTGGGGTCGCGGCTTCCACTGAGTCGGTTGGGGCCGATGGCTTCGTGGCCTCCGCCGGCTCAGTGGGGTCCGTTGGCTTCGTGGACTCGACTGGCTCAGTGGGGTCCGTTGGGCCGACGGATTCAGGGGTCGGGCTTGGCGTCGGGGCATTCGGCTGAGCGCCGACCCGCTGCATCCAGGCTTGCTCACCTGCGCCAAAGCCGGCGCGCATTGCGGCGATTTCGCCTTCAGACTGGTTGGCCAAGGCGCGATCTGGCAGCGCACTGGCGCCGTGCTGACCGATCCACAGGCCCAGCGCATACGCCGCGCGTTCGGCTTCGCTGTGACCGGTTTGATCACCCGTCGCTTGCGCAGTGGCATCTGTGATCGGCGTGACCTGCTGCGGGTGCCGTTGTGCCCAGAGCTGCTGGCCAGCGCCAAAGCCTTGGCGCATCGCTTGCTGGGCCTCGGTCGTTAAACCGCTCAGCAGGCTGGCCGGCAGCGTCGCAGCACCGGTTTGACCGATCCGCAGCCCCAAAGCATAGGCCTCGACTTCACTTTGGACGTGGCCGGTTGCGTTCCCAGCTTGGTTCGCGGCATCAGTAATGGGCCCCGCATGGTTGAAGTCAGGTCGGCCAGCACCCGTTGGATTGCCGTTATTCAGGTTAGCGGTGTCAGTGATCGGTCCGGCATGGTTGAAGTCAGGTCGCCCGGCCCCAGCCTGGTCGCCGTTGTTCAGGTTGGCGGCGTCGGTGATGGGCCCGGCGTGGTTGAACTCTGGTCGCCCGGCCCCAGCCTGGTCGCCGTTGTTCAGGTTGGCGGCGTCGGTGATGGGCCCCGCATGGTTGAAACCAGGGCGGCCTGCGCCAGCCTGGTCGCCGTTGCTCAGGTTGGCGGCGTCGGTGATGGGCCCGGCATGGTTGAAGTCAGGACGGCCTGCGCCAGTTTGGCCGCCGTTGTTCAGGTTATTGGCGTCAGTGATTGGCCCGGCATGGTTGAAATCAGGGCGGCCTGCGCCAGTTTGGCCGCCGTTGTTCAGGTTATTGGCGTCAGTGATTGGCCCGGCGTGGTTGAAATCGGGGCGGCCGGCTCCGGCCTGGTCACCGTTGGGTTGATTCAGGGCATCTGGACTGAGTTGGGTGAGCGCTGGGGTCGCCGTAGCGGCTGCAACGGTGTGGCCATTCAGCGCTTGGAAGCTGAGCAACGTGCTTGCTGCCAGTGCGGCGGTCACCCAGCCGCGGCGGGTCTTCTTCAGTTTCTTGGTGCTGGTGTGGTCTTTCATTTGTCTCCTCCTAGTCGCGAGTTGTGATGAGCGAATCATCTGGTTCAGTATATGGGGTGGCTTGACAGGTGGTCAATCAGAATGGTGTAAATATATATTCAAAAAACCTTCTCTAATTCGATTGACCATTATTTTCGGCATAAATTAGTATTAATCCGTTCTCATCTTAGGTGTCACTTTATGGCGGAAATATCATTAGCGTGCGGTCGTAGCGGATTGCGAGGATTATAAATTGTGCGCAACGCAAACGGTTGCGGCCTGGGTTTGCCACTGAGCCGCCACGAAGATGTTATTCAATGGGGGGGTTGTGTTAGGTTCATGGCGAGTTTGCCACGATTGGTCAGAAACTGGCTTGGCGCATCAAAAAAACCGCATGAGCCTTCGATGACGAAGGTTTCATGCGGTTTTTGTTATCTCAGAATCAATCGCTTGTGCGCAAGCGGTGTGGTGACTAAATCAGGCGCGGTTTTAATCTGTTTGCCCAGATTGTCGATCAATCCGTGCAACTCCTGGGCATCTTGCAGCGGCCAGGCGGCAACGGAGTGGGTGGCGGCGAAGAGCTTCGCGTAGCTCGCAAACGGCTGCCCGAGCCAGCCGAATAGTCGGCGGGCGTACTGGTCGCCGACGAAGGTCGGCTGGTCGAAGACGTAAAGGCGCATGGCATCCGCCGTTTCGGCCCCAATGCCGCGCAGGCTCAGCAGGGTTTGGCGCAGCTCGGCCGGGGGCATGGCCGCGGGTTGAGTCAGGTCAAAGTCCCACTGCGCGAGCCAGTCCCACAACCCCATCAAGGCACGACTCTTGTTTTGGTAGAAGCCGCTCGGCCGAATCAGCTCGATCAGGGTCGCCTGGGGCAGCGCGTGCAGGCGGTGCGGGTCAAAGGCGGTGACCTGGCGGAGGTTGGTCAGCGAGCGGTCGACGTTTTGCCACGCCGTGTTTTGCACCAGAATGGCGCCGACCGCGATCTCTATCTTGGAGTCGGCGGGCCACCAGCCGGAAGGGCCGAGCCACTCGGCCAGCGTGTGGTAAAGCGCGGTGAGGTCGAGCTCAGCTGATGGCATTGTTCACGTAATCGGCGAGCACTGCGCCTTGCTTGCCGTTGCTGAGGCCAACGATCAACTTGATGCGTGCCTTCTGCCCGTTCAACCCCTGGCAGAAGATCACGCCCATCTTCTTCAGGTTGACGCCACCGCCTTCGTAATCGTAAAAATCCTCGGCCACGCCGTTGAAGCAGCGTGACACCAAGACTACGGGGACGCCGCGGTCAATGAGGCGCCGCAGTGCCGGCAGCGTTGCCGGGGGTAGGTTACCGGCCCCCAACGCTTCGATCACAAGGCCCTGGGTGCTGGTCGGTAGCGCGTCAAAGAGCGTGCCGTCCATGCCCGCAAAGGCTTTGAGCAAGAAGACCTTGGCGATGACGTGGTCGATCCGACAGGCCTGCTGGTTGATGAGCTCCTGAAAGAAGCGCACGCCGTCCTTGTTCACGAGGCCAACCGGGCCAAACGTCGGTGTGCGGAAGGTGGCCACATTAGTGGTGTGCGTTTTGGTCACAAACCGGGCGGTGTGGATCTCATCGTTCATCACGACCAAGCAGCCCTTGTGCCGGGCACCTGCGCTGGCCGCAGTCCGGATCGCGCTGAGAAAATTGTAGCGGCCGTCTGAGCCGATTTCGTTGGCCGACCGCATGGCCCCAGTGACGACTACCGGAATGGTCGGGTCCAGTGTGAGATCGAGAAAGTAGGCGGTTTCCTCCAGCGTATCGGTACCGTGGGTCACTACGACCCCGTCGATGCCGGCAGCTTCCGCCTGGCGAATGCGCTGGCTCAGGGCCAGCATATGTGCGGGTGTGACATGCGGCGAGGGCAGGTTGAACGCCTCCTCGCTAGTTACTTCAATGCCCTCAAGGTGGGCCGAAAGATCGAGTAAAGGATTGATGGCGCTTGGCACCACATCGCCGGTGTCTGTTGCGGTCATCGAAATCGTGCCGCCGGTGTGTAACGCAAGAATGTGTTTCATGTGGAACCTCCGTTGATAGTAGCTTCAGGGTAGCACGCAGGTGCGATGCTGACAATGATGGGGATTGGGCTGAAAGCGCGGGTTTGGCCGGTGTGGGGTAGTAGGGCGCGCTTCCGCTCAGCTTTCCGGTTTTCAACGAGTTGCGTTGCGCTAAGTGTGCGCCACGTCGCTCTGGGGGTACAAAAGAGGCGTGCGACCAGGCCGCACGCCTATATGAGGGAAACCCGAAACGGGTTGTTGGTACTAGGTGGTTACTAACTGTTAGTTTAGCCTTGGGCGATTAAAGCCGGCGGGGGACTCACAAGGGAAATGAAAAGAGTTTTGTGTGAGACAACTCATAACTCGCTAATTATTCACTTGTGCACAATGTTGCACTTTCTGTCGCGACAGGTATGATAGGTGAGTACCATAAATCTAAGGAGTAGACGTCAACGCGTTAAGTGCCGCCGGAACGGAATGTGAACGGTGGACGAAGACTGCAGTCGCGGTGTTGGCGCCGCATTCGCCTAGTTTTTTTAGGCGTCTCCTACCAAAGGAGATTGTCATCATGACAGTATTATCATTTACCAGCCCCAAGTTTTCGAGTAAAGCCATTGTGTATATGGGTTTGCTGGTGGCCATGCAGATCGTGCTGGGTCGCTTCTCGTTTGGCACCAGCTTTCTGCAAGTGAGCCCGGCCTTCTTCGCCACGATCCTGATGGGTTACTACCTCGGCCCATGGCTGGGTGGGCTCACGGCCGCGCTTGCCGATCAACTGGGTGCCTGGCTGTTCATGCCGGGCACGAACTTCCCGGGTTTCACCCTGTCGGCCGCGTTGGCCGCGATCCTCTATGGGATGTTTTTCCACCAAAAAACGGTCAGTGTCTGGCGGACGCTTCTGGCGGTGTTCTTGGTCCTGCTCATCTGCAACGTCTTTTTCACCACCCTGTGGTTGGACATGATGGGGACGCCGTGGCAGGGGATCATCGGCATCCGCGTGCTCAAGAACATTGTGATGTTGCCGATCCAAACCTTCCTGGCGTACAGCACGCTGAAGGCGGTCGAACGCATTCGGCCGCGCCTGAATTTCTAAACCGACTCAAGCCGCCACGAATTGTGGCGGCTTTTTTGCTGCCTGCGCGGCCCTGGGGCGGCGCACGCCCAATACCGCGGCGTGGTCCCGTGTGGTAAACTAGGGGGATAAATCAAAGGAGTGGACGCAATGAAAGTGTTGGCGCTTGATACGTCGAATCAGGCGATGAGCGTGGCGGTCATGGTTGACGGCCAGCTGATGGCCGAAGAACTGCTGAACCGAAAGAAGACGCACAGCGAGCAGCTGCTGCCGACCATCAGTCGCCTCCTGCAGGCTAACGCCTTGGCCCCGAGCGACCTGGACCGGGTGGCGGTGGCAGACGGGCCGGGGTCGTATACCGGCATTCGCATTGCGGTGACCACGGCCAAGACGCTGGCGGCCACGCTGAACCTTGAGTTGGTCGGCGTGTCGAGTTTGGCGGTGCTGGCGGCGAATGTGACGCGCACGCGCAACCTGATCGTGCCGCTGATGGACGCCCGGCGCCAAAACGTGTTTGCGGGTGGCTACCAGTGGGACCGCGGTCAGCTGGTCAACGTGCTGGTCGATCGGCATCTGGCGCTCAGCCAGCTGCTGGACCAGTTGCGCCTGCTGAACCAGCCGGTCACCTTCGTGGGGGCGGATGTGCCGCAGTTTCGCGCCACGATCGAAGAAGCGCTCGGCAGCGCGGCCCACTTTGTCGATGCGATCGACGCGCTGCCGCACGCCAGCCGCCTTGCCCAGTTAGGGGGACACGCGGCTCCAGTTTCCCCCATCACGTTCGTGCCGCGGTACCTGCGCCTGACCGAGGCGGAGACGAACTGGCTGAAGACGCACCATGCAGAGAGGCACGCGCCTTATGTTGAAAAGGTTTAAGTCGTGGTTCGACCCAGAACCACCGATCGAGTTGACGTTTCGCCCACAGGTGCTGGCGGTCAAAGGAACGACCTACCAGCTACGGCGAATGACGAACCTAGATATTGACGCAGCGCTTGAAATCGAGCGCGCCGTGTACGGGGAGACGCCGTGGGACCGGATCGCGTTTTTGTCCGAGCTGCGCAAGGTGCATCAGTCCCTGTATTTAGTGGTGTTGCGTGATGACGAGATCGTGGCCTTTGTCGGCTGCTGGTTCACCAAGGCAGAGGCGCACGTGACGAACATCGCGGTGGCGCCAAGCGCGCAGCGGCGGGGCATCGGTGAGGCGCTGATGGAAGTGATGCACGCTAAGGCGCTGGATTTTGGCAGCGCGCAGATGACCCTTGAGGTCCGCACGGACAATGTGGCGGCTCAGGCGCTGTATCACAAGCTAGGGTTCAAGGACGGCGCCATCAAGCGTGGCTATTACGTGGCCGATCACCAAGACGCGATGGATATGTGGCGCCGGCTGGACGAGTAGGAGAATGAACATGCAAGAACGCGAACTAATTTTGGCTTTTGAAAGCAGCTGCGATGAAACCAGCGTGGCCGTGATCGAAAACGGCGACACGATCCTGAGCAACATCATCGCCACGCAGATCAACTCGCACAAGCGCTTCGGCGGCGTGGTGCCGGAGGTGGCCAGCCGCCACCACGTTGAGCAGATCACTGAGGTCATCAACTTGGCGCTGGCCGAGGCCAAGGTCGATTACCCGGACCTGACTGCCGTGGCGGTCACGTACGGCCCTGGGCTGGTGGGGAGCCTGCTGATCGGTGTGACGGCGGCCAAAACCGTCGCCTATGCGCACAGCCTGCCGCTGATCCCGGTCAACCACATGGCGGGGCACATCTACGCGGCCCGCTTCGTCAAGCCGCTGCAGTACCCCCTGCTGGCGCTGGTGGTGTCCGGCGGGCACACGGAGCTGGTGATCATGAAGGCCGCGGGCGACTTTGCCATCATCGGCGACACGCGCGATGATGCGGCGGGCGAGGCGTACGACAAAATCGGCCGGGTGCTGGGCATTCCGTACCCGGCCGGCAAGGAAGTGGACCGCTTGGCCCACCTGGGGCAGGATACGTTTCATTTCCCCCGCGCCATGGATGATTCTTCGGACTTGGACTTCAGCTTCAGTGGCCTGAAGTCCGCGTTCATCAACACGGTGCACCACGCCGACCAGATCGGGGAGACGCTGAACCGCAACGACCTGGCCGCCAGCTTCCAGGCCGCCGTGGTGGACGTCTTGGTGCACAAAACCTGCCGGGCGCTGGCCGCCCATCCGGTCAGCCAGCTGGTCGTGGCCGGCGGGGTCGCCGCTAACCAGGGGCTGCGCGAGGCGCTCAGTGCGGCGCTGGCCGTGCAGTTCCCAAATGTTGACTTGATCGTGCCACCGGTGCGCCTGACCGGCGACAACGCCGCAATGATCGGCGCGGCCGCCCATGTTGAGCTGGCGCATGGCCACTTGGCGGATGAAAGCCTCAATGCGGTACCCGGGTTGAACTTCGCCCACGCCTGAAAGAATGACAGAAAGCCGCCTGCGGGAGGCTTTTTTGTTTTGGCTTCAATTCTGGCCGAGCCGAAGCATGGCGGGCAAATGTGCTAAACTAAAATGAAAGAAGCGATGAAAGGATGTAGCCATGAAGTCACAACATAACGGGGTACTGCTTCTAGTCACGGTGACGTGCGGCGTGCTCGCGGGACTAGGCGCGGTGGCGCTGAGTCTGTTCTTGGAACTGGTCACGCACGTCTTGCTCAACTTTACTGAAACGGCGGCGCACCCGGCCGCGCTGGCCGTGAGCCCGGTGCGCCGGGTGGCGGTGCTGGTCGGTGGCGGCCTCGTGGCGGCGATTTTGTGGTGGTGGGTGCGCAATCGCATGCGGCCGACCGTCAGCGTCAAAAACGCGGTGCACGGGCAAACGATGCCAGGGGGCACCACGGTGGTGCACACGTTCACGCAGATGCTGTTCGTCGGCGCGGGCGGATCGGTCGGGCGCGAGCTCGCCCCGCGCGAACTTGCCGCGATGCTGGCGCAGTGGTGGCAGCGCGTTTTGGTCCGGTGGGGGCTTCAGTTGAGTGCGGCCGACCAGCACTTGATTGTGGCTGCGGCGGCCGGCGCCGGGTTTGCTGGCGTCTACATTGCGCCGATCACGGGGATGCTTTTTGCCGTTGAGATCCTCCTGCAGCGCGTCTCGCGCCGAGCCGTGGTCGTCAGCCTGACGATGTCGGTGATCGCGACCTTCGTCGGCGCAACGCTCAAGGGCTTCAAGCCGTACTACCTACTGGCGAGCACGCCGTTCAGTCCGCGGCTGGCCGTGGCGTTGTTGGCGGTCGGGCCGGTTTGCGGCGTGGTGGGGGCAGTGTTTCGACGGGCCATTCAGTGGGCCGCGGTGCGTCAGGCGCAGCGGCGGCCGCTGTTGTGGCAGCTGCCCCTAGCAGCGCTGGCAACAGGATTGATCGCGATCGTGTTCCCACAGGTGTGCGGCAACGGGCGCGCGTTCGCCCAGCTCGTGTTCGATAACCGCCTGACTGCACTGGTGCCGCTATTGCTTCTCGGGGCACTGGTCAAAGCGTTGGTGACCCTGATGAGTATTGCGGCCGGCGCGGCCGGTGGCACCCTGACGCCGTCCATCGCGGTGGGCGCCGCGGTTGGGGCCGCCGTGGGCACGGCCATCAACCTTTGGGTGACGCCGGTGGTCGTGTGGCAGTGCGCCGTGGTCGGCGCCGCGGCCGTTTTGGCCGTGACCCAGCAGGCGCCGTTGATGGCGATGATGATGGTGTTTGAGGTCAGCCACCTCAGTTACGCCGCACTCCTGCCGCTGGCGCTGGGCATTGCCCTGGCAATGGTGGTGGCCAACTGGTTCACCGACACGCGCACGCTGCCACCTGAAACGGTGGGGGAAACTGAAACCGCCGACCTGCTTCAGAGCAAAGGCGAGGCGCTCTTGGCGGCTATAAAGCATGCGGCGGATCATTAGGCGACACAATAAAGCGGCCCACTCGTTGGCGTGAACGAGTGGGCCGCTTTGGTGTGTGGGGGTCACAGCTCCTCCAGTTTGAGGCTGGCCTCCTCCCAGGCGTCTTCGGTTGCGGCGACCTGAGCGTTGACGGCATCGAGCTGTTCCTGCAGGTCCTGCATCTTGACGTAATCCGTGAGGACGGCTGGGGCGGTCATGGCCTGTTGCAGGGTCTCGGCCTGTTCGCTCAGGGTGCTGAGCGTGTCTTCCAGCTTAGCGACTTCGCGTTCAAGCTTGCGCTGCGCTTTTTGGTCCTGTTTGCTTTGCTGGTAGTCGCGCTTGGCTTCACTTGCGACCGGTGCGTCTGCGGTGCCGGTGGCCTCGGCGGCCAAGGCGAGCTGCTCCTGCAACTTCTCCTGGTAGTAGTCCCAGTTGCCGAGGTACAAGTGGCTGCCGGTCGGTTCAACGGCGACGATGTTGGTGGCCAGCTCGTTGATGAAGTATCGGTCATGGGAGACGAACAGCACGGTGCCGGCAAAATCGGCGAGGGCTTGCTCCAGCACTTCCTTGGAGTTGATGTCCAAGTGGTTGGTCGGCTCGTCCAGGATCAGGAAGTTGTCGTGCTTCAGCGCCAGCTTGGTCAGCTCCAGGCGCGCTTTTTGCCCCCCGGACAGGTCACCGACGCGCTTTTCGATGTCGTTGGCGTCAAACAGAAAGGCGGCCAGGGCCGAGCGGATGTCTTTTTCCGGCATGGTCGGGTGATCGTCCCAGATCTCATCGATGACGGACTTGTCCCAGTGGAGCTGGTGCTGGTCCTGATCGTAGTACCCGGTGGTGACGTTGGTGCCGAAGCGCGCGCTGCCGGCCAAGAATGGGATCTGGCCGAGCACGCTCTTGAGCAGGGTGGACTTGCCGACGCCGTTGGGGCCGATGATGGCGATCCGGTCACCCTTGTTGACCTGAAAATCGATGGGGCCGGCCATCGGTTCCGCCGCCGAATACCCCACGGTGGCCTGGCGCACCTGCAAGACCTCGTTGCCGCTGACCTTTTCCGGCGTGAACTTGAAGTGAACGGTTTTCTCTGGGCCTTCGGGGCGCTCAAGGCGGTCCATCTTCTCCAGCTGCTTGCGCCGGGCCTGGGCCTGCTTGGTGGTGCTGGCGCGCACGATGTTCTTGTCGACGAACTCCTGCAGCTTGTTAATCTCTTCCTGTTGCTTCTCATAGGCCTTCCACGCCAAGGCGCGGTTCTGGTCTTTTTGCTTGAGGTAGCCGCTGTAGTTGGTCGTGTAGTGGACGGCGCGGCTGGCGGTCAGCTCGTAGATCTCCGTGACCACGTGGTCGAGGAAGTACTGATCGTGGCTGACGGTCAAAAGCGCCCCGGCGTAACCGCGCAGGTAGCCTTCAAGCCACGTCAGGGTGTCGATGTCCAAGTGGTTGGTCGGCTCGTCCAGGATGATCAGGTCGTGGTGCTCCAGCAGCAGTTTGGCCAGCGCCAGGCGCGAGCGCTCGCCGCCGGACAGGGTGTGGATCGGCATCTCCCAGGTCGCCTCGGGAAACTTGAAGCCGGTCAAAACGCCGCGGATCTCGGCCCGGTAGCCGTACCCGTTGTTGGCCTCAAAGTCGTGTTGGAGCTGGTCGTACTGATGCATCACCTGCTCGAACTGCGCGGGGTCGTTGGCCAGCGCCGGGTCGGCGATCTGTGCTTCAAGGGCGTGCATCCGTGCCTCCATCGCGATCAAGTCGTCGAAGATGGTGAGCATTTCGGCAAAAATGGTGCGGCTGGAGTCGAGGCCAGAGTCCTGGGCCAAGTAGCCGACTGACATGTTTTTGCCGGTCGTGACCTGGCCGCCGTCCGGTGGGTTTAGTCCCGCCAGAATTTCCAGCAGGGTGGTCTTGCCGATCCCGTTGGGGCCGACAAGACCGATGCGGGAATTAGTTTGCACTTCGAGGCTGATGTTGGTGAACAAGTCGTTGCCGTCGAAGCTGCGCCCAACGCCTTGGGCTTGCATGATGATCATGGTATCGTGTCCTTTCGGTGCATTTGATTCCAGTGTACCATACCACCGGCAAGACATTTGTGAAAAAAATTGAGCAAGCTGGGCTGGAATGCTTGCAGGTTTTCGCAAAACCGGTTACTATAAAAATGAAAGTATGCCGGTGTTTTCACAAATCGGTCACTCTTCAACCACATCGGCGCCCTTCGCGCCCCATAGGAGGAACATTATGGCAGAAACAATTATTCCAAAGGCCACCGCTAAGCGGTTGCCCTTGTACTATCGCTACCTGAACTTCTTGGCGAACTCAGGCACGACCAAGGTCAGCTCCACCGAATTGTCTGAGGCCGTAAAGGTGGACTCCGCCACGATTCGGCGGGACTTCTCGTACTTTGGCGCGCTGGGCAAGCGTGGGTACGGCTACGATGTCGCGGATCTGATCAAGTTCTTCAAGAAGATCTTGAACCAAGACCGGCTGACCAACGTGGCGCTGGTCGGCGTCGGGAACCTCGGTCACGCGCTGTTGAACTACAACTTCCGTCAGGCCAACAACATCCGGATCAGTGCCGGGTTTGACGTCAACCCGGAGATCGCCGGCACGATTCAAAGCGGCGTGCCCGTGTACCCGATGGCTGAGCTGGCCAACCAGATCCACCAGCAGCAGATCGAGATCGTGATCCTGACCGTGCCTACCGATGCGGCGCAGACGCTGACCGACGAACTGGTGGCAGCGGGGATCAAAGGCATCATGAACTTCACCCCGATCCGCATTTCCGTGCCAAGCTACGTGCGCGTCCAGAACGTGGACTTGGCCACCGAGTTGCAGACGCTGATCTACTTCCTGGATCACTACGGCCCAACGCTGCAGGAAAGCCCGGACGAAGACTAAATGCAAAAGAACGGGGCCCTGACTGCGCAGTCAGGGCCCCGTTCTTTTGCATCGGTGAAATCGTATTTCCGCGTCATGCCAGGGGTTGTCAGTAATAAATAACGAAAAATCGACAGAAATGTAGGTCACCTGTTACACTGACAGCGGCAACTGCCTCGAAGGGGGGTGTTGTCGTGCAGATGATTCTTTTTCAGATCATCGCCCCATTGTCGGTGGGGATAGCTTGTGAGCTATTCGCCTATTGGCCGGATAGGCGACGATGATCGGTGATCAGTTGCCGCCAGCCAACGCGCCTGATGTCAAGGTGAAAAAAGACCCGTCCCTATTCACACTAGGGGCGGGTTTCGTGTTGCCGTGCAACTGATTCTTCCCCCATAATATAGCATGGTTTGCGTTAGCCCGCAAGCAGTGCAAATCAGGTGGGTCGATGACCTGCGGCGAAGGACATGATGAAAAAAGCGGTCCTGAGCGGTCGGCAAGCGGCTTTATCACCAGCTGATATCCGCAATATTAAATAACATTATTTGTGCCGCAACGCATCAGCCCGCGAAGTGGTGTTTGCCCCCTAATGCCGCGCATACGCGGCGCGCGTTGAGGCGTCCGCCGCCTGGTACCACTGGCGGGCCTGACGTAAGGCAAGTGCCAGCGCCAAGTGATCCGGCACGTTTTCTCGCCGCAAGTCATTGGCGATTTCGAGGGTCTTTTTGCGCACCAGCTGACGCGTTTGCGTAAGTGGGGTGGGGCAGTGGGTCAACGTCCAAGTCATGCAAGTCACCTCCAAGGTTGGGTTGCCTCTATGGTAAGCCCTTGGTGACGGCGGCGGCCAGCCGTAGCCCTCGCGGGACGTGAAAACTGCGCGGGACCGCAAAGGTGCGGCAATGCCGGGGCGGGCGTCGTGTCAACCGGCAGGGATGAGGCGGCATGGTCACGGCGCGACCGCATCCGCTCTGCGCAGGTGCACATGCCAAGCGTAGGCCGAGACGTCTTTGAGCTTGAATGGCTGGGTTGATGGCACAGCCCGCGTGATCTGTGCACGCGAGTCCCGCCAGGTCTGCGCACCGGTTTTCATATCGACCGCCACGTACTTGATGGGGGTGTTGATGCCGCTGACCCGACCCACTACGAGGATCGTCGTCTGATCCCAAGCCACGCGATCAACATCGGTCAAGATGTGGCTCAGGCCATCGCCTTGGGTGATGGCCTCGGGTGCTTTTGTCGCGTATGTCAGCGCGTTGCCCATCGGCCCGCCCGCGATGTACCAGTGGTCGGGCAAATAGACGTAAAAGTTTTCACTGTCAGTGCCCGCCTCGTGGTTGGATACCTTGGGGGCAGGCAGCATCGTGGTCGGTGAGCCCCCTACCACGATAGTCAGTAACATGATCGCCAAAAACCACCAGAATTTCATCGCAGGCGCTCCTGTCTCAGTCTGCGCACGACGCGGCACGGTGGCGCGTTGTGCAGGGATGGCGGTTATAAATCAGGGTTGTAGATGGTGTAGGTCTGGGCGTTAGCGTTATCCCAGTTGAACTGGGTGTTAGCGTTGTTCTCTCGGACGTTTTGGTTCGCGAGGGTCTCCTTGCTCAGGCCGAGGGCGGCGCGCAGCTTGTCGGAGACGCGCTGAAGCTCTTCGGTCGCGGGGATCTGGTAGGAGGCGGGGCCGGGGTAAACCCAGGCATCGTGGCCCTGAATGTGGTCGGTGGTGATGGTCTTGGCCGCACCGCGGTAGTTTTGCACGAGGCTCATCATGTCGTCGAAGCTCAGGTTCGTGCGCATGTTACCGGAAATGGTTTTGAGCAAGGTGCTGAAGTTCTTGAGCGCGTCCATGGACACGGCTTTTTTCATGATCGCCTTGATGACCTGTTGCTGGCGCTGCTGGCGGCCGTAGTCGCCTTGGGGATCTTCGTGGCGCATCCGGGCGTAGGCTAGAGCCAGTTCACCATTGAGATGCATCTGCCCCTTGGTGAAGGTCTGGCCGCCGGTGTACTTGCTGGTGAAGGTGAACGGGACCGCCACGTCGATGCCGCCGACCGCGTCCACGATTTTTTGCAAGGCGGCCATGTTGACAGTCAGGTAGTACTTGATGGGCACATTGACCAAGGCCTTGGCCGTGTCAACGGCCATGGTCGAGCCGCCGAGTTCGTAGGCGGCGTTGATCTTTTGCATATTGAAGGACTTCGTGCCGATCATCTTGGCCGCGGTGTCACGCGGGATGCTGACTAAGGTGGTGGACTGCTTGGCCGGATTAACGACGGCGATGATCATCGTGTCTGTGCGCCCTTTTTCGGTGCGGCCATCGGCACCGGTGTCGACGCCGAGCAGCAGGGCGGCGAACGGCTTCTTGGTCTTGATGGTCGTTGCCACATCGGTGTTACTATCACTGCCAAGTTTGGAATAGGTCGAGTCAATGGCGTACTTGGCTTGGCTGTACAAGCGCAGCCCGTACAGCCCACCGGCCACAAGGGCGGTGGAGACGACGAGTAGGATGAGCTTCAGAATTGGGTGGTGCATCTTGTGGCGTGCGCTGCGACTGTCCATAACAGCCTCCTTGAGTCAGAGTTTGGTTTCATTGTAGTGAATCACACAAGCGTTACACCAAAGCGGTGGGAACTTAACGCTCTTTTAACGAACCAAGGGATGCATCCAGTATAACAGACTGAATCACGGGGGTTGCATTTTGCCCCCGAACTCGTTATAGTAACAAGTGTACTTAGCACTTAGATACCAAGAGTGCTAAAGCTCATCAATTCAAGTATGGAGGGATTGCCTTGTTAAAACCATTAGGAGACCGCGTGATCGTGCAGGTCGTTGAAGAGCAGGAAGAGACTATCGGGGGCATCGTCTTGGCGAACAACGCCAAGGAGAAGCCACAATCCGGTCAAGTCGTTGCCGTGGGGGCCGGTGCCCGCACCCCGGAAGGTAAGCTGCTGCCACTGACTGTCAAGGTTGGCGACGTGGTCGTTTACGACAAGTATGCCGGTTCCGAAGTGAAGTACGAAGGCGAGAAGTACCTGGTCCTGCACGAAAAGGACCTTATGGCCATCGCTGAGTAGTGTCGTAATCAAAAACTATCATATGAGGTGAACGAAACACATGGCAAAAGATATTAAGTTTGGTGAAGACGCCCGCCACGCAATGTTGGCCGGCGTTGATAAGTTAGCAGATACCGTTAAGACGACCCTTGGCCCGAAAGGCCGCAACGTCGTGTTGGACAAAGCTTACGGCTCCCCTGAGATCACGAACGATGGGGTGACCATCGCCAAGTCCATCGAGCTGGAAGACCACTACGAGAACATGGGCGCGAAGCTTGTGGCTGAAGTTGCCACCAAGACCAACGACATCGCCGGTGATGGGACCACCACCGCGACCGTTTTGGCCCAGTCCATCATCCGCGAAGGCATGAAGAACGTGACCGCCGGGGCTAACCCAGTCGGCATTCGCCGCGGGATCGAAAAGGCCACGAAGGCGGCCGTTGACGAATTGCATGCCATCTCCCACACCGTTTCCGGCAAGAAGGAAATCGCGCAGGTGGCCAGTGTCTCCTCCGCAGACCCTGAAGTCGGCGACTTGATCGCCGATGCGATGGAAAAAGTGGGCCACGATGGCGTCATTACCATCGAGGAATCCAAGGGGATCCAAACCGAGCTGTCCGTTGTTGAAGGGATGCAGTTCGACCGCGGTTACCTGTCCCAGTACATGGTGACCGACAACGACAAGATGGAAGCGGACCTGGATAACCCATACATCCTGATCACCGACAAGAAGATCTCCAACATCCAAGACATCCTGCCACTGCTGCAAGACATTGTGCAGCAAGGTAAGGCGCTGTTGATCATCGCCGATGATGTGGACGGAGAAGCCCTACCGACTCTGGTTCTGAACAAGATCCGTGGGACCTTCAATGTGGTTGCCGTTAAGGCGCCAGGCTTTGGCGACCGGCGTAAGGCGCAACTGGAAGACATTGCGACACTGACCGGTGGGACCGTGATCACGTCTGACCTCGGGCTGGACCTCAAGGACACCAAGCTGGAGCAGCTTGGCCAGGCTGGCAAGGTCACCATCACCAAGGACAACACGACCATCGTTGAAGGCGCCGGCGACAAGGCGGCCATCGAAGAACGTGTGGCCACCATCAAGAAGCAGATCGAAGACACGACCAGCGACTTTGACAAGGAGAAGTTGCAGGAACGCTTGGCCAAGTTGGCCGGTGGCGTTGCCGTGATCAAGGTCGGCGCTGCGACGGAAACCGAGCTCAAGGAGCGCAAGTACCGCATCGAAGACGCCCTGAACGCGACCCGTGCGGCCGTTGAAGAAGGCTACGTGGCCGGTGGTGGTGTCGCTCTGGTCAACGTGCAAAAGGCCGTTGCGGCCTTGACCGAGGAAGGCGACGAGCAAACTGGGATCAACATCGTGCTGCGCGCCCTTGAAGAACCTGTTCGCCAGATCGCCGAAAACGCGGGCCTGGAAGGCTCCGTCATCGTGGAACGCATGAAGCACGAAGACACCGGCTTCGGCTACAACGCGGCGACCGACAAGTGGGAAAACATGGCTGAGGCCGGTATCATCGACCCAACCAAGGTGACCCGTTCGGCCCTGCAAAACGCTGCCTCTGTTGCGGCGCTGATCCTGACCACCGAGGCCGTTGTGGCCGACAAGCCAGATCCAAAGGCTGACGTGCCCGCACCGGGTGCCGGTGCCCCAGGCATGGGCGGGATGATGTAAGCAGTTGAATCGTCAAAGAAACGTCAGGCCTAATCGCCTGACGTTTTTTTGATCTGATCCGGCTGGCACCCCCTGCGCCAGTGTGCTATAATGCCATAGACGGAGGTGAGTGGAATGTTGGGCATCGTTGTGCCAGCCGTGTTGTTGGCGTTGATTTTGCTAGCAGTCGGCGTGATTTTGCTGGTGTCGGCCAAAAAGGCGCCCGTCAGCACCATCACGCGCTGGATCCAGATTATTCTGGGCGTTGTGATGATCGGTGGCAGTGTTTACTGGATGGCCGTTTTGTGGTCATTGGCGAGCGGCATGTAAGCCGCCCTTACCTCAAGGGATTTAAGGAGAACGTTATGCGTCATTGGTTGATTTTGAAGCACGGAGTTGCAAACATCTGAGTGGCCTAAGGGGCGAAGTGCGCCCTTTTTTGCAGTTTTTTTCTGCTTGGCCACGGCATGAACACGCTGGCCATTTTGTGATGGCCAGCGTGTTTTCGTGTTGGGGCAAGCCTCAGATGAGGATCAATCCAATGAAAATAACCAAACAGTTACACGTGGCGTACGCGTACGCCTTTTTGACGAATCTCGGCATTACCCAACTGTGGGTCTTGTACTTGGGTCAGCGGGGCCTGAGCCTAGTGGCGATCGGGCTGTGCGAAAGTGTGTTTCACTTGACCAGCCTGCTGAGTGAGGTGCCGTCCGGGGCCTTGGCGGACCGCTTCACGTACCGTCGGATGCTCGGGCTCAGCCGCATCGCCGCAGTGCTTGCCAGCCTGATGATGCTGGTCAACGGGGGGGTCGGGTGGTTTGCTCTGAGCTTTGTGCTGTCGGCCTGGTCGTATAACCTGCAGTCCGGCACGCTTGAGGCTCTGTTGTACGAATCGCTTCAGGCCACCCACACTGAGGGCCAGTGGGCACAGGTGACCAGTCGGCTGAATCTGATCGGCGAAGGGGCGGCCAGCGGCGGTTTGCTGGTGGCAGGGACGATGGTGCATTGGCACTTCGCGGCCACTTATGGCATCGCTGCGGGGGCGGCCGTTGTGGCCTGGGGACTGGCAGGTCAGCTCAAGGAGCCTGTCACGCATCAGCAGCGCACCCCGCAACCGCTGCTGGCAATTCTCCAAGCGGCGGGTGGGGTGCTACGGCACGATCGCCGCTTGCGGCGCCTGATGGGCTTTGATGCGGGCTTTGCCACGCTGGCCACCGGCTATTATTACTACTTTCAACAGGAGATGGCGGTGCGTCACTTCAGCAGTCTGGGCATCACAAGCCTACTTGCCGGGACTGCCGTGGCAGCGTTGGCCATCATTCCGCTGAGCCCGCGGCTGACCCAACTGCCACCGCGGCGCGTGGCCTTGGGGTTGACGCTGAGCCTGATCATCCTGATGGGGCTTGCGGGACTTGGGCACACTGGAGGGATGGTCGTGGCGTACGTGCTGATCTATGCGCTGAGCGCGCTACTACCGCCCGTGTTTGCCGTTTATTACAACGCGGCGATCCCCAGTGCGCAACGGGCAACGCTGCTGTCGGTCAGTGCGCTGTTATTCTCAGTTCTCATGGTGGTGGGCTTTCCAGCCTTGGGCGCGGCCATTTCAGCGTGGGGGTTTGGCCCGACGTTTGGCCTGATGGGCGCGATCCTGGGGGTCATCACAGCCGTGGGGTGGTGGCTGTGGTAAACTGAACTTAAAGGAGCTGATGCTATGAAGTTGATTGAAAACCCGATTCGTTTGAATGCAAGCTTGCACAAGATGCTGCCGTACACGATGCGTTACCTGTACGGGCAAAGCACCGTGAAGGCCTTTCGCTTGTACACGCTGGGGTCCGTTCACGTGTACTTCATCGAGGGCTTCGAAAAAGATGAGCTGGTCATGACCCACGATACGCGTAACATCAAGGATGACGAGATCGATTTTGTGGTGGCCAAACTCTTTGACGGCGTCGCCAAGGACGATCTGACGATCAACCATGCGGCGAAGAACCAGATCGAGGCGGACCTGCACCGCAAGGTTCGCGTGAAGGACCTGGTCATCATCGAAAAGCGCACGCGCGAATAAGGCGCTTGGCGGTGTGCCAAACGGGACCGTTGCCCAAGGGGCGCGGCCCTGTTTTTTGTCTACCACCATCGCACACCCGCCTGACGAGCGTAGACACCGCGGGCAACAGCTTTACCATTGCTTAAACTTCTGCTAGTATTTGCTCGACGTGAGTTTTATAATGCTTTAGTTTGCTATGGCAAGCGATCACTTGGAAATGGAGCGTTAGTATGTCTCAATTGAAGCGGTTATTGGTGGGGAAACCCCTAAAATCCTCCGAAGAAGGGGGCCAAAAGCTGGGGAAGCTCAAAGCGCTGGCGATGCTGTCGTCAGACGCCCTGTCTTCCGTGGCGTACGGGACTGAGCAGATCGTCTTAGTCCTGACGACCCTTTCTGCGGCCGCGATCTGGTATTCCTTACCGATCGCCGCCTTCGTGCTCGTCTTACTGCTGAGCCTGACACTGTCGTACCGGCAGATCATTCACGCCTACCCGAGCGGTGGGGGCGCGTACCTCGTGGCGAGTGAGAACCTCGGCCAAAACGCGGGGCTCGCAGCCGGCGGCAGTTTGCTGATCGACTACATGCTGACCGTCGCGGTGTCGACATCAGCTGGGGCCGAGGCGATCACCTCGGCGATCCCGGCGCTGTACGGCCATGAGGTCGCCATCGCGCTGATCATCATCGTGGTGTTGACCGCGATGAACCTGCGCGGGTTGAGCGAATCCGCGAACTTCCTGATGGTGCCCGTTTACCTGTTCGTCGTCTCCATCACAGGGATGATCGGCTGGGGGCTGTACCAGATCGCCACCGGGGCGATCCCGTACCACGCCACCGCGATCGTCGGTGGCGTGGTGCCAGGGATCTCCATGGCGCTGATCTTCCGCGCGTTCTCCAGCGGGTCGAGTTCGCTGACCGGGGTCGAGGCCATCAGTAACGCGGTACCGTTTTTCAAAAAGCCGCGCGAGCACAACGCCGCCAGCACGCTAGCCATCATGGCCACGATCCTCGGCTTCTTCTTTGCCGGGATCACGTTCTTGAACTACTGGTACGGCATCGTGCCGGAAACCAAGGTGACTGTGCTGTCGCAGGTGGCTAAGGCGACGTTTGGTGGCACCGGCTTGATGTACTACGTGATCCAGTTTGCGACCGCGCTGATCCTGGCTGTGGCCGCGAACACGGGGTTCTCCGCCTTCCCAGTGCTGGCCTACAACATGGCCAAGGATAAGTACATGCCGCACATGTACATGGACCGTGGCGACCGACTCGGCTACTCCAACGGGATCTTGACCCTCGCGATCGGCTCTGGGCTTCTGATCGCCATGTTCCAAGGGTCCACCGAGCGCCTGATCCCGCTGTACGCGGTGGGCGTGTTCATTCCGTTCACGCTGTCGCAAACTGGGATGATCCGGCACTGGTGGAAGCGTCACACGACCGAAAAGGGCTGGATCGGCAAGAGCATCGCCAACTTTACGGGCGCACTGATCTCCTTTGCCATCCTGGTGATCCTGTTCGTTTACCGCCTGCCAGACATCTGGCCGTTCTTCATCATCATGCCAGCCCTTGTGTTCGTCTTCTGGAAAATTCACGACCACTACAAAGAAGTCGCGGCGCAGTTGCGCTTGCCGCAAGACATTGAGCTGCACGACTACGCGGGCTCTACCGTGATCGTGCTGGTCGGCAATGTGACCCGCGTGACGCGCGGGGCGCTGAATTACGCGCAGACGATCGGGGATTACGTCATCGCGATGCACGTGTCGATGGACGAGAACCCGAACAAGGAGCAGGAGACCCAAGCCGAGTTCAAGCGCGACTTTCCGGATGTCCGCTTTGTCGATGTGCATTCCTCGTACCGCTCGGTTGAGGGGCCAACGATTCGCTTCGTAGACATCGTTGCCCGCAACGCGGCCAAGCGTAACTTCACGACCACCGTGCTGATCCCGCAGTTCGTGCCGAAGAAGCCATGGCAAAACATCTTGCACAACCAGACAAACTTGCGACTACGCGCTGCGTTCGCCAGCCGTGAGAACGTCATCATCGCTACGTATAGTTACCACTTGAAGCGCTAAGCCCGTTATCGAGCACCCCACTTTTGGGGTGCTTTTTTAGCGAGATCAGGGCGAACTCAGACTTAGTGCCGTTCCCACGCTGGCCGGCAGCGTGAGTCTGGCCGGTCACTTAGGCCGGCAGGTTCCGCTCTGCAGCTTTTGGGGCCGGAACGCAGTGGGGCCCGGAAAAAGCCAGAAGTGCACTGTCTTTTCCCTCGGGTTGAACCCGACTTGCCAAGCCCGCAAGTCAGGCTCAAACACGGCCCAGCTTCTAAGCGATAAATCACTAAGGAGCTCGATACTGCTGGGCCCCAATCTGCGCCGCTACGCCTGCCGACCTAAGAGGCCTGGGGTGGTGACTGACATTCAAAATCACCGAACAGTGAGTGGTTATAATCAACCTGGCGAGCTAGCCAAGGCGGCTTGCGTGGTGTTCAGATGCTTAGAATACGAGCCTTGGTAGGGTCACTGGGCGCTAACACGGCTTTCGGTCGCTATCGGTTTTCCCCCGGATGTTTCAGTTAATCATCATCGGAGGACGGAGATTCAGCCTGTGACACTGGAAGCGGAGGCGGGTGGCGGCGAAACGCATGGGGTTCCCAGACGTCAAAGTGCGGTCTCCAGACCCACCATTGTTGTAAGCCGGCAAAGTGTGCCGCCTAGCAGCAGTCTCACACCTCCGGTCGCGTGCGCCCTACGGTGGCTTGCGGTGTTGCCGGCAAGCACGCTACCGAACAACACCGTGCAAATGAGGCGAGAAAGAAAGGATGTCTGGGCCTGTGTGACGAACGGATCGGGGTGGGCACAGACGAAAGGAAACCAGGAACGGTGCCCTCCCCGAAAGACGTAATCAATGTTAGAATAGACCGTAATCAACCCAAGTTAAGGAGCGTCAGTGATGCCGCAAAAAACGCAAGACACGCCGATGATGCAACAGTATCAGGCGATTAAAGATCAGTACCCGGACGCCTTTTTGTTCTACCGCATCGGGGACTTTTACGAGCTGTTCTACGATGACGCCATCAAGGGCTCCCAGCTGCTGGAGCTGACGCTGACGGCGCGCAACAAAAGCGCGACCGATCCGATCCCGATGTGCGGGGTGCCGCACCACGCGGCGCAAAGCTACGTCGACATTCTGGTCGACCAGGGCTATAAGGTCGCTATCTGTGAGCAGATGGAGGACCCGAAGAAGGCCGTGGGGATGGTGCGCCGCGAGGTGATCCAGCTCGTCACGCCGGGGACCAAGATGGCGGTCAAGATCGGTGAGGCCAAGTCGAATAACTACCTGGCCGCGGTGGTGCCGCAAGCCGAGCGCTACGGCTTCGCCTACGCGGACCTGTCCACCGGGGAGTTTAAGGTGACCGTTTTGACCAACCGCTTCACCTTGCAAAACGAGCTAGGGGCGCTCAACGCCCGCGAAGTCGTGGTGCCAGAGGAGCTGGCAGACGCGGACGCCCAGCTGATCGGTGCCGGGCGCCTGCTGAGCCATGGGACCGCAGCAGTGCAGGCCGAGGCGAGCTACGTCAGCCAGGACCTGACCGACTCGCTTGAAGTCGAGGTCGTGGCGATGCTGATGAACTATCTGCTGACGACGCAAAAGCGCAGCCTGGCCCACATCCAAAAAGCGGTGGCGTACGCGCCGTCCGAGTTTTTGGAGATGGACCAAGACGCTCGCGCCAACCTTGACATCCTCAAGAACAGCCGCACGGGGCGCAAAGGCGACACGCTTTTGGCCGTGCTCGATAAGACCAAAACCGCGATGGGCGGCCGACTGCTCAAGCAGTGGCTGGACCGGCCGCTTTTGGACCTCAACCAGATCACGGCGCGGCAAAACCAGGTGCAGGACCTCTTAGACCACTATTTCGAGCGCAGCGAGCTGCAGGAGCGCCTGACCAAGGTGTACGACCTGGAGCGCCTGGCCGGGCGCGTGGCGTACGGCACGGTGAACGGGCGCGACCTGATCCAGTTGCAGACGTCTTTGGACCAGATCCCCGCGCTGCAAAACATTTTGGCCACGCTCGACGATGGCAGCTTCACGGCGCTGCTGGACGCACTGGATCCGGTGCAGGATGTCGCGAACCTGATCCGCCGGGCGATCGAGCCGGAGCCGCCGATCTCCATCATGGATGGCGGCGTGATCCTGCGCGGCTACAACGCCAAGCTCGACGCCTACCGCGAAACTATGGCGAACTCCAAGCAGTGGATCGCGGAACTAGAGGCCAGCGAGCGCGCGGCCACTGGGATCCACAACCTCCGCATCCGCTTCAACAAGGTGTTCGGCTACTACATCGAGGTGACCAAGGCCAACCTGAGCAAGGTCCCGGCCGACCGTTACGAGCGCAAGCAAACGCTGACTAACGCGGAACGGTTTTCCACGCCGGCGCTGAAGGAAAAGGAAAGCCTGATCCTGGAAGCGGAAGCGCACGCCACCGGACTGGAGTACGACCTGTTCCAAGATATTCGCGAGCAGGTGAAGGCGCAGATCACCCGGCTGCAGCAGCTGGCGGCGCGCGTGGCGGCGCTGGATGTGCTGCAAAGCTACGCGGTGGTCGCGGAGAACAACCATTTTGTGCGGCCGAGCATGCACGCCGGCCGCCACGACCTGGCGATCCACGGCGGCCGGCACCCGGTGGTCGAGCTGGTGCTGGGCGAGGCCCAGTACATCCCCAACGATGTCATCATGGACGATCAAACTGACATCCTGCTGATCACCGGCCCGAACATGTCAGGGAAAAGCACGTACATGCGCCAGCTCGCATTGACCGTGATCATGGCGCAGGCCGGCAGCTTTGTGGCGGCCACCGACGCCAGCCTGCCGGTGTTCGACCAGATCTTCACCCGCATCGGGGCGGCCGATGACCTCGCCAACGGCCAAAGTACGTTCATGGTCGAGATGATGGAGGCTGAGGCGGCTCTGAGCCACGCGACGGCCAGTTCGCTGATCCTGTTTGACGAAATCGGGCGGGGCACGGCCACGTATGACGGCATGGCGCTGGCGCAGGCCATCATCGAGTACCTGCACGACCATGTGCACGCCAAGACCCTGTTTTCGACCCACTACCACGAGCTGACGGCGCTGGCCGATCAGCTGGCCAAGCTCCAAAACGTGCACGTCGGGGCGGTCGAGGAAAACGGCACGCTGGTCTTTTTGCACAAGATGCTGCCGGGGCCGGCCGATAAGTCGTACGGGATCCATGTCGCCAAGCTGGCCGGGTTGCCGAGCAGCCTGCTCAACCGCGCCGATGCGATCCTCAGCACGCTGGAATCCGACAGCCCGAGCACTGCGCCGGCTCAGCCAGTTGTGCAGGAGGCCGAGGCCCAGCTGTCGTTGTTTGAACCGGAACCCGCGGTCGCCAAGCCCGACCCGCTGTTGAAGAAGCTGGCGAAGTTCGACCTGATGGCGGCGACCCCGATGGATGCGATGAACCTGTTGTATGATGTCCAAAAGCAACTGAAGAAGAGGTGAGCGAATGGCCAAGATCCACGAATTATCCCAGACGCTGGCAAACCAGATTGCTGCCGGGGAAGTGATCGAACACCCGGCCAGTGTCGTCAAGGAGCTGGTCGAAAACGCGATCGATGCCGGGGCCACGCAAGTTGATGTGCTGGTGGAAGACGCCGGCATGCGCACCGTGCAGGTCATCGATAACGGCAGCGGGATCGCTGCCGAGGATGTGCCCACGGCCTTTTTGCGCCACGCCACGTCCAAGATCCTGACCACGCGCGACTTGTTCAATGTGCACAGCCTCGGGTTTCGCGGTGAGGCGCTGGCCAGTATCGCGGCGGTCGCCGATGTCACCCTGATCACTGCCACCGAAGACGGGCTGGGCACCCAGGCCCACATTCAGGGCGGTAAGTTCCTGGCGCAGCAGACCACGGCCGCCCGCCAAGGGACGCAGTTGACCGTGCACGACCTGTTTTACAACACGCCGGCGCGCTTGAAGTACGTCAAGTCGCAAGCCACCGAACTGTCGCGCATCGCCGACATCGTCAACCGGCTCGCCCTGGCACACCCGGAAGTGGCGGTGACGCTCAAGAATAGGCAGAACCTGATGCTCAAAACGGCCGGTCACGGCGACCTGCAGCAAACCATCGCCGGCATCTACGGTGTCGGCACGGCCAAGGCGATGATGACGATCACGGGGCAGGACCTCGACTTCACCATTTCAGGGTTCACGAGCCTGCCGGACACCACCCGGGCCAGCCGCAACTACCTGAGCCTGATGGTCAATGGTCGCTACATCAAAAACTACCAGCTGACCAAGGCCCTGATCGCGGGTTACGGCTCCAAGCTGATGGTCGGGCGCTACCCAGTGGCGATCATCAACATTCAGATGGATCCGCTTCTCGTCGATGTGAACGTGCACCCGACGAAACAGGAGGTGCGCCTGAGCAAAGAGGACCAGCTGGGCGCGCTTTTGACAGATGCGATTCGCCATCAGTTGGGTGCGCAGAATTTGATCCCGGATGCCTTGCACAACCTGCCGCACCACCCGGCGGTGAACCTAGACCAGCTGGCGATGACGCTCAACGAGGCGTCCAAGGCCCAAACCGTGCAGGAAACCGTTGCCCCGCTGCCTGTGACCACCCCTGCAGCATCGGCGCAACCGGCGGCGACCGACGCCTCACCGGTGCCGGCGACGTCATCGCAGCCCGCCGGCTTTGGCCTGGCGATTACCGACTTGCCAAGCGAACCGATCTTCAAGGATCCGGCCCGACTGGCGGCGTGGGACGCACGTTACGCGCAGCCTGCACCGGCGGCAGAGCCGGCGCCGAAGCTCACCCCGGTGGCCGCCCCGGCTGAGCGCTTCCCGCACCTGCGCTACCTGGCGCAGGTGCACGGCACCTACTTGCTGGCGGAGGCCGAAGACGGGCTGTACCTGCTCGATCAGCACGCCGCCCAGGAGCGGGTGAACTACGAGTACTACCGCGTGGCGATCGGCGAGGTCGGCACCGCGCAGCAGGCGCTGCTCGTGCCGCTGGTGTTGGATTACCCCGCCAGCGACGCGGTGGCGATTCGTGCGCACCGCGACGTGTTGGAAAGCGTCGGCCTGTACTTGGAGGATTTTGGCCAAAACACCTTCGAGGTGCGCCAACACCCGACCTGGTTCAAGGCGGGGCAAGAAACCGAAACGATCCGCGAGATGGTCGACTGGGTGTTGCGGGACGGCAAGCTCAGCGTGGCCGATTTTCGGGAGAAAACGGCCATCATGATGAGCTGTAAGTGCGCCATCAAGGCCAACCATCACCTCGATGCCCCGCAGGCGCAGGCGCTGTTGACCAAGCTGGCAACGGCGGAGAACCCGTTCAACTGCCCGCACGGTCGGCCGGTGCTTGTGCATTTTTCTAACACGGACTTGGAGAAAATGTTCAAGCGCATCCAGGACAGCCACGAAAGTGAGGCGCGGCAATGATCATCCTCGCCAGCAGCTCGCCGCGCCGGCGTGAGCTCCTCAGCCGCCTGGTGCCTGACTTCACCGTTGTCCCCGCGGCCATCGACGAGCGCGCCTTGCCGGTGCTTGCGCCCGCGCCATACGTGCAAAGCCTCGCGATCGCGAAGGCGCAGGCGGTGGCGGCGCTGCACCCGGCGGCCACCGTCATCGCCGCGGACACCATGTGTTATCAAGGGGCTGACCTGCTGGGCAAGCCCAAGGACCGCGCGGATGCGGCCCGGATGCTGCGCCAGCTGGCCGGCACCACGCACCACTGTGCCACCGGGCTCGCCATCGCGCGGCCGGGCCAGCCGCTGCAAACCGCGGTGGTCACCACGGCCGTGACCTTTTGGCCGCTGGATGACGCGGCGATCGACCGCTACCTCGATACCGGCGAGTACCGCGACAAGGCGGGCGCGTACGGCATTCAGGGGCAAGGGGCGTTGTTGGTGCGCGCCATTGACGGCGACTTTTACAATATTGTCGGGTTGCCGATCGCAACGCTTGGCCGCATGCTTCACGGACTTGCCCTGGACTAAACGAAAAGGCGCGCCGCTTCCAAGATGGAGGCGGCGCGCCTTAGTGTGATCAGAAGAACTGCAGGAGCCACTGCGCCCCGACGATCAAGGCGTAGGAGTACGCGGCGATGGTGACCGGCTTGCCCAGCACGATGATCCAAAAGAAGGTGGAAAATTTCATCTTGGTCAGCCCCGCGATCAGACACAGCACGTCGTCTGGTGCGACCGGCGCGATGATGGCCGCCGCGAACAGCCAATTGAAGCGGTGCTGATTCGTGGTTTTGGCGATGTACTTGTCGTAAGTCGCCTCGCTGATGATGAACAGAATGAACGGCTTGCCGTAGTGGCGCGCCAAAAAGAAGTTGAGGCACGAGCCGATGCTGATGCCGATGTAGTTGTAGGCAAAGCCTGCCCACGGCCCGAACAGCAGCACACCGGCGGCGGTGCTGATACCGCCAGGGATGATCGGGATGACGACCTGGATGATCTGGATGCCGATGAAAATTAGCGGCCCAACAAGGCCGGTCGTGGTCAGGTAAGCTTGTAGGCTCGGCAGGTCGTGAAAGACGCCGAGCTGGTACCAGTAAACCGTCAGGCCAAGACATACGCTTAGGCTGACGAAGGCGCCGAGGTTGATGAAGCGGCGGGCCGTGGTCGGGGACATCTGCGCACCCACTTTCGTTGTGATTAAGTTAAGTTTAGCAAGCGCGGCGGCGCTTGGCTAGCGGGCCGTTTGACTGAAACGGGCTCGGTCCTGCGCCCGAGGCCGGTAGCACGGCGCTGCGCCTTGCACGAACAGTTTCGTCACCTCGGCTCAAGTATGATAAAATGGTGGGCAAACGTGTGTACTGAAAGGATGGCAACATGTACGAATACTTCAAAGGCGTGGTCGCCGCGGTCACGCCCGGCTATGTGGTGTTGGACGTCGCGGGCGTCGGCTATCGGCTGCTCGTCACCAACCCTTATGCCTACACGGTCGGTGCGGCTGCCACGATTTTTGTGCAGCACATCATCCGCGAGAACGACCAGGCGCTGTATGGCTTCGCAACGGCGGCCGATAAGCAGACCTTCAACCAGCTGCTGACGGTGACCGGCATCGGGCCCAAATCCGCGCTGGCGATCCTCGCCAACGCCAACCCAGGCGGCCTGGCGACCGCGGTTGCGCAAGGCGACGTGGCCTTTTTGACCAAGTTCCCCGGCATCGGGAAGAAAACGGCCCAGCAGATCATCCTGGACCTCAAGGGCAAGCTGGCCGAGCCTGCTGGCGACCTGTTCGCGGCGCCGGAAGCCCCGGTGGACGGTGCGCTGGCAGACGCTTTGGCCGCGCTGGTGGCTTTGGGCTACCCCGAAAAGGCGGTGGCCAAGCTGACCAAGACGCTGGCGGCGACTTCGGCCACCACCACGGACGCGTACCTGCGCGAAGGGTTGACGTTACTGAGCAAGTAGACGCGCGCCGCATTGCGGTGGGCGGAAAGGAGGCCTTGCATTGGCCGAAGAACGACTGGTTTCCAGCCAAAGTGATACCGAAGAAGACGCCATCGAGCGCAGCCTGCGCCCCCACCACTTGTCCGAGTACATCGGGCAGACGGCGGTGAAGGCACAGCTGAGCGTGTACATCCAGGCGGCGCAAAAGCGTGAAGAGGCGCTGGACCACGTGCTGCTGTATGGGCCTCCCGGGTTAGGGAAAACCACGCTGGCGCTGGTGATCGCTAACGAGCTTGGCGTCAACAGTCGCACCACCTCGGGCCCGGCGATCGAAAAGCCCGGCGACCTGGTGGCGCTTTTGAACGAGCTGCAGCCCGGCGATGTCCTTTTCATCGACGAGATCCACCGGCTGCCCAAGATCGTCGAGGAAATGCTGTACTCGGCGATGGAGGATTTTTACATCGACATTGTGGTGGGGCAGGGCCCGACCGCGCACCCGGTGCACTTCCCGTTGCCGCCGTTCACGCTGATCGGCGCGACGACGCGGGCGGGGATGCTGTCGGCGCCGTTGCGCGACCGGTTCGGCATCACCCAGCACATGGCGTACTACCAACCCAGCGAGCTGCAAGAGATCGTGCTGCGCTCCGCCGATATTTTCAACATGGCACTGCCGGCGGACTCCGCGCTTGAAATCGCGCGGCGCTCCCGTGGCACCCCCCGGATCGCCAACCGCCTGCTCAAGCGGATCCGCGACTTCGCCGATGTGGCGGAGTCCCCGGTGTCCGTCAGCCTGGTGGACCACGCGCTGACGCAGCTGCAGGTGGACGACCACGGCCTTGACGCCATCGACCGCAAGCTGCTCATGATGATGATCCGCGATTACGCCGGTGGCCCAGTTGGGTTGTCGACCATTGCGGCTAACATCGGCGAGGAAACCGCGACCATTGAAGAGATGTACGAACCCTACCTGCTTCAACTCGGCTTTTTGAAGCGCACGCCGCGCGGTCGCATGGTGACCCCCGCCGGCTTTGCCCACCTTGAGATGCCGTACCCCATCCAATAAGGAGATTGACCACATTGCTGACCACTGAAGATTTTGACTACGACCTGCCTCAGGAACTGATCGCCCAGACCCCGCTGCAAAAGCGTGACGCCAGCCGCATGCTGGTGCTTAACGCAGAAACCGGCGCGATGGCCGACAAGCACTTCTACGACATCCTCGACTACCTGAATCCAGGCGACGCCGTGGTGATGAACGACACGCGCGTGATGCCGGCGCGGCTGTACGGCGTGAAGCCGGAAACCGGGGCGCACATGGAAGTGCTGCTGTTGCGCAACATCGAAGGCGACAAGTGGGAGACCCTGATGAAGCCGGCCAAAAAGGCGCCGGTGGGCACGGTGGTTGATTTTGGTGACGGTCTGCTGACCGCCACGGTGGTCGAGGAACTCGAACACGGTGGCCGTATTATCGAGTTCCATTACAACGGGATCTTCATGGAGATCCTTGACCAGCTCGGCGAGACGCCGTTGCCACCGTACATCAAGGAGAAGCTCGACGACCCTGAGATGTACCAAACCGTTTACGCCAAGGAGATCGGCTCAGCCGCGGCCCCAACCGCCGGCCTGCACTGGACGGAAGAACTGTTGCAACAGGCGCAGACGAAGGGGGTGCACCTCGTGTACCTGACCCTGCATGTGGGGCTGGGCACCTTCCGCCCCGTGTCCGTCAGCAACATTGAGGACCACAAGATGCACAGCGAGTTCTACCGCTTTTCTCAGGAAGCGGCCGACACCCTGAATGAAGTGCGCCAAAACGGCGGCCGCATCATCGCCACCGGCACGACCTCGATTCGCACGCTGGAAACCATCGGCACCAAGTTTGACGGCGAGCTGAAGGCTGACTCCGGCTGGACCGACATCTTCATCAAGCCGGGCTACCAGTGGCGCGCCGTGGACGCATTCATCACCAACTTCCACCTGCCAAAGTCCACCTTGGTGATGCTCGTCGCCTCCTTCACCGGCCGCGAAAACATCCTGAATGCTTACCACCACGCCATCAAAGAACGCTACCGCTTCTTCAGCTTTGGCGATGCGATGTTTATTCACAGATAAACCAGAGCGACGTGGCGCGGTTATGAGGGTTGGGCTAAGGCGGCCTGACGCTTGCGCCCGCACTTAGGCGCGAGTGGCAGGACGACTTAGACCGCACCCTCATGCGCCACGGTGCTCGACGACCAGAGCAGAGCAAAGCGCACTTAGCAGACTGGCTAGCCTAGGACTGGTGCTTGGGCCCGCACTTAGGCCCGAGTGCCAGTCCGTAGCTAGACATGTCTGCGTTGCTTTGCGGCGCTCGACGAAGGTCGGAAAGAAGTAAGCAAGTCGGAAAGTACGCTGCCTATACTGTCCAGTTCGAAGACCGCGGAAAAGCTTGGGCCCGCACTTAGGCGCGGTCCAAGCCCGCCTCAGCCGTTTTCCCTTTTCCATCCCCAATCGTCCCCACACCTCAACAAGGAGTTGTCCTATGGAACCAGCCATCAAGTACCGCCTCATTCACCAAGATAAGCACACCGGCGCGCGGCTCGGCGAGCTGATCACGCCGCACGGCACTTTTCCGACCCCGATGTTTATGCCGGTGGGCACGCAGGCCAGCGTGAAGACGCTGGCACCGGAGGAGCTCACCGAGATGGGCGCAGGGGTCATTCTCGCGAACACCTACCACCTCTGGCTGCGGCCTGGGGAGGATCTGATCGAAGAAGCTGGTGGCCTGCACAAGTTCATGAACTGGGACAAGGGGATCTTGACCGACTCTGGCGGGTTTCAGGTCTTCTCGCTGGCACACATGCGCAACATCACCGAGGAAGGCGTCCACTTTCGCAACCACCTGAACGGCGCCAAGATGTTCCTGTCGCCAGAAAAGGCGATCGGGATCGAAAACGCGCTGGGGCCGGATATCATGATGAGCTTCGACGAGTGCCCACCGTTTTTTGAAAGCTACGATTACGTGCGCCAATCCGTGGCGCGCACGAGCCGCTGGGCGGAGCGTGGGCTGCGTGCGCACCAAAATCCGGAACGTCAAGGCTTGTTTGGCATCGTGCAGGGGGCGGGCTTCCGTGACCTGCGCGAGCAAAGCGCCAAGGACCTCGTGTCGCTCGATTTCCCGGGCTATTCCATCGGGGGGCTGTCGGTCGGCGAGTCCAAGGAAGAGATGAACCACGTCTTAGATTTCACGACCCCGCTGCTGCCGACGAACAAGCCACGCTACCTGATGGGGGTCGGCTCACCCGACGCGCTGATCGATGGCGTGATCCGCGGCATCGACATGTTCGACTGCGTGCTGCCGACCCGCATTGCGCGCAAGGGCACGGTGATGACCAGCCACGGGCGCCTGGTGGTCAAAAACGCGCAGTACGCGCGCGACTTCACGCCACTGGATGATCAGTGCGACTGCTACACCTGCCGCAACTACACCCGCGCCTACATTCGTCATTTGCTCAAGGCCGACGAGGCGTTCGGCGAGCGGCTGACCAGCTACCACAACGTGTACTTCCTGTTGCACCTGATGCAACAGATCCGGGCCGCCATTGCGACGGACAGCCTGGCCGATTTTCGGGCGGCGTACTTTGAGCAGTACGGTTACAACCAGCCGAACGCAAAAAACTTCTAAGGCTGGTCTAATGTGCCGGAATTTGTTACAGTATTCAGTGAACTTTAAAAAGAAAACGAGGTGCCTATCATGGGGCAAGGAACTTCAATGATCATTCTGGTCATTTTCATGGGCGCGTTCATGTACTTTGGCATGATGCGGCCGCAAAAAAAGCAACAGCAAAAGCGCCAGGAGATGCTTAACGGCGTCAAGAAGGGCGATCACATCATCACCATCGGCGGGCTACACGGCGTGGTCGATTCCATCGACACCACCGCTGGCACCGTTGATATCGATGTCGATGGGGTCTTCTTGACCTTTAGCCTGACGGCGATTCGCACCGTCAACGCACCGGCTGCGCCACAGGCCCCGAAGGCTGATGACGCGAGTGACGCCAACGACGACAAGGGCTATTCCGAAGGCGACGACAACAACAAGTAATGGCAGTGATGCCGCCCCTGTGCACGACCCACTCGGTCGAGCACAGGGGCGGTTTTTTGCTGGCGGCAATCTGATAACGGTAACAGGGCTTGAACGCTTGTGCAAAGCGAGGCGCTTCCTTACGCTTAGTGAAGAAAGGTGGTGCGCTCATGGCTTGGTATGACCATGCAATTATTTATCAGCTTTACCCCAAGAGTTTTCAGGACAGCAACGGCGACGGGATCGGGGACCTCAATGGCATCCGCGCCCGCATTCCGTACCTCAAGGCGCTGGGCATCACGGCGGTGTGGCTGAACCCGGTGTTCACCTCGCCGCAGGTGGACAATGGCTACGATGTGGCCAACTACTACGCGATCGACCCGACGATGGGCACGATGGCGGACATGGACGCGCTGATCGCTGCGTTTCACGCCGCGGGGATCCATGTGATCCTCGATTTTGTCCTCAACCACACCTCCGATCAGCACCCGTGGTTCCAAGATGCGCTGCGCGGTGCAGACAGCTTGTATCGCGACTACTACATCTTCGCCGGCCATGAGGGCAAGCGGCCCAGCAACTGGGGCAGCTTCTTCGGTGGCTCGGTGTGGGCGCCGGATCCCAGCGGCAGTGGGCAGTCGTACTTTCACCTGTTCGACCGCCGCATGCCGGACCTGAACTGGGCCAACCCCGAGGTGCGTCACGCGATGGGGGATGTGGCCGATTACTGGTTGCAAAAAGGCGTCGATGGCTTGCGGCTCGATGCGTTCATTCACATCGCCAAGGCGAAGCTGGACCAAGATTTCCCGGATGCCGTCCCGGCCGCCACGCCGGTGCTGGCGGAGCCGTTTTACGCCAACCTGCCGCAGGTGCAGACGTGGCTGCGACCGTTTTGTCGGCGGCTCAAGACGGACTACCCCGACGTCTTTTTGCTTGGGGAGGCGGCTAGCGCCAATGTGAACCTGGCAGCGGCGTACACCGCGCCTGACGCGGGGCTGATGGACAGCGTGGTCACGTTCCGCTACTTCCCGGATGACCTGAGCGGGCTGGACCCGCAGCTGCCGACGCAGTACCAAGAACACCCACTGGACCTGCCGGCCTTCAAGCAGACGCAGGCGGTCTGGCAGCAGACGCTGGCCGGGCTGGCGCAGCCCACGCTGTACTGGAGCAATCACGACATGCCGCGCTTGGGCACCCGGGTGGCGCACTCGGCGCAACAGGCGCAAAGCCTGGCGATGCTGATGTACCTGCAGCGCGGGCTCCCGATCATCTACTACGGCGAGGAGCTGGGGCTGACGAACCTGCAACTGCCGGACGCCGCGGCCTTTGGCGACCCCACGGTGACGGCCTTCGTGACCGAGGCGACTGCCGCGGGGATGACCCCCGAAGCCGCGGTGAAACTGGTCAGCACCACGCATAAGCTACCGGCGCGCGGCCCCATGCCGTGGGATGACGGGGCACAACGCGGCTTCACCACCGGCACGCCGTGGCTGACCGGCGCGGCGGCCCCGGTGGCCAGCGTGGCCGCCCAGGCGGCGGATCCGACCAGTTCGCTGGCGTTTTACCAGCAGCTGATCGCCTTGAAGAAGCGGCCGCTGTTCCAAGACGGCGACTACCACCTCCTGACGACCGCCGAAACCAGCTACGTGTACACGCGGCAGCTGGGCTCGGCCCTGGCCGTGGTGGCGGTCGCGCTTGGTGCCACTACCACTGTGACGCTGCCTCAGGGGCACTACCACGCACTGCTCACCAGCGGCGCGGTGCACCTGGCTGGCCCGCAACTGACGCTGGGCGAAGACGCCGGCGTTGTCTTGATTCGAGAAGGAGCGATTGAATGAACACAGCAGCAATGAGCCACCGCCCAGAAAGCGAAGACTGTTTCCTGACCCCAAGCCACGACTTGCGCCTGCGCCTACGCACGGCCAAGGGGGATGCCACCACCGTCAGCGTCATCTGTGGCGACCCGTATTGGCAGCTGCCAACCGCCACCGGT
Source organism: Lacticaseibacillus daqingensis (assembly GCF_003946115.1). Lineage (GTDB taxonomy): Bacteria > Bacillota > Bacilli > Lactobacillales > Lactobacillaceae > Lacticaseibacillus > Lacticaseibacillus daqingensis. Next base: position 118,820 of record NZ_RHOH01000006.1, read on the forward strand.
GACCCCGCGTTTGCCCCGCAGACGGTGGCGATGACCCGCATCGGGGAGGGCCAGGTCTATGATTACTGGGGGGTGACGCTGACGGCGCCATACGCGCGCATGCAGTACCTGTTTGCGGTGACCGATGCCAGCGGTGAGACGGTGCTGCTCGGTGACCGCGGACCGCGCGCGGCCGCAGCGGTAGTGCTGCAGGAAATGGGGAATTATTTCCGGGTGCCGTACTTTCATCCCATCGACGCGGTGACGATCCCGGCATGGGTGGCCGACACGGTGTGGTACCAGATCTTTCCGGAGCGGTTTGCCAACGGGGACGCCAGCAATGACCCAGCCGGCACCAAGCCTTGGCGGCCGACGGATCACCCGGGCCGCAACGACTACTACGGGGGTGACCTGCAAGGCGTGCTCGACCACCTCGATGACCTTGAAGCGCTGGGGGTGAACGGGCTGTACTTCTGTCCGGTGTTCAAGGCCAGCTCGAACCACAAGTACGATACCATCGACTATTACGAAATCGACCCGGACTTTGGCGACAAAGCGCTGTTTGCCAAGCTCGTGCAGGCCGCGCACGCCCGGGGGATGCGGGTGATGCTGGACGCTGTGTTCAATCACCTGGGGGCGCAGTCCCTGCAGTGGCAAGACGTGCTGGCGAACGGCCGCGCGTCCCGCTTTTACAATTGGTTCCACATTCATGAGTTGCCGCTGACGCCGTTTCACGATCCCACTCAGGATGCCGGGGCGCCGCAGTACGACACCTTCGCCTTTGAGCCTTCGATGCCCAAGCTCAACACGGCCAACCCGGCGGTGCAGGATTATCTGCTGGCCATTGCGACGTACTGGATTCGCCAGTTTGATATCGATGCGTGGCGGCTGGATGTCGCCAATGAGGTCGACCACCACTTCTGGCGGCGCTTTTATGCGGCGGTGACCGCGGCCAAGCCGGACTTTTACGTGCTCGGCGAGGTCTGGCACAGCGCGCAGCCGTGGTTGAACGGTGGCGAGTTCAGCGGCGTGATGAACTACGCCTTCACCCAGCAGATCGAGGATCATTTTCTGACCGGCGCGGTGACGGCGCCGCAGATGACGGCGCGCTTGGTCGATCAGCTGATGCGGTATCGCGATCAAACCAACCAGGCGATGCTCAACATGCTGGACTCGCACGACACACCGCGGCTGTTAACGGTCGCAGGCGGCGATTTGGATCGCGCCCTGAACGCGTTGGCCTTTACCTTTGTCCAACCCGGGACCCCGTGCCTGTACTACGGCACGGAAATGGGAATGGCCGGTGCCAACGACCCGGATGACCGCAAGCCGATGGACTGGGCGCAACTTAACGGGCCGACCTGGCAGCGGGTGGCGGCACTGGTTCACTTTCGGCGCGCGCACAGCCAGCTGCTCAGCGCCGGTACCACCGCTTACCAGGTGACGGCGGCCGGCCTGATCCAGGTCACGCGGACGCTGGGAGACCGGACGCTGACCGCCTGGTTCAACACGACGGCGACCGCCCAACAGTTGGTCGCCACGCCCGTGCTGGCGCAGGGTTACGCCGGTGATCAGCTGGCGGCCCAGGGCTTTGTCTTGTCACTGGATTGATATTCTGATAGCGGTAACAAGGTTCTGCTTATTGTAAAAGCGATTTCACGCCGGCAAACTTAAAGGTGCAAGCGAAACGGAGTGAACGACAATGACAACAACAATCAAGCGACTTTTCGCGATCGACCCCTGGCTGATCACGACCCAGGCCTTTGATCCTCAAGCAAAGCGGCTGCAGGAAAGCCTGACCGCTATCGGCAACGGCTACATGGGCATGCGTGGCAACTTCGAGGAAGGCTACTCGGGTGACCACCTGCAAGGGACCTACCTCGGCGGCGTCTGGTTCCCGGATAAGACCCGCGTCGGTTGGTGGAAGAACGGTTACCCGGAATACTTTGGCAAAGCGATCAACGCGCCCAGCTTCATCGACCTGCCCATCACGCTCAACGGCCAGCCCGTTGATCTGGCGACGGGCACGTTTCACGACTTTGCGCTGATGCTGGACCTGCATCAGGGTCTCCTGACGCGGCACTTCACCTATGAGGTGGGGGATACCGCGGTCGCCTTCACGTTCCGGCGCTTCGTCAGCAACGTGGTGCAGCAAGCGGCGCTGATCGAGCTCACGATGACTTGCCTGCGCGGCCACGCGGATCTGGTGCTGGCCGCGGGCCTGGACGGGAACGTCACCAATGAGGATAGCAACTACTCGGAGCGTTTCTGGGTGCCGCAAGCTGAATCCGCTGAAGCTGGCACGATCCAGCTGCAGACGCGGCCCAACCCGTTCGGCGTCCCGCAATTCACCGTCCTGTTGCAACAGGCGCTGCGGGTGGATGGGCGAGCCGTGCAAGGGGCGCGCAAGACGACGCCGGGCACGCTGACTGAGACGCTGCAGATGCGCCTGGCTGCCGGCGAAACCGGCACCGTTGAAAAAGACGTGATCGTGCTGACCAGCCGCGATGTTGCCCCAGCAGCCCAACCCGCGGCGGCCACCGCGCTGATGACACAACTGCAAACCGCCAGCTTTGCCGAAGCTCTGGCGGCGCACACCGCCGTGTGGGCCAACCGGTGGGCGCAAAGCGATGTGCAGATCGACGGCGATGACGCGGCCCAGCAGGGCATCCGGTTCAACATCGCGCAGCTGTTCATGACCTACTACGGCCAAGACACGCGGCTGAACGTTGGACCCAAGGGATTCACCGGTGAAAAGTACGGGGGTGCGACTTACTGGGACACCGAGGCCTATGTGGTGCCGATGTACCTGGCCGTGACGCCGCCAAGCGTCACCCGCGCACTGTTGCAGTACCGCCACGACCAGCTTCCTGGCGCCTTCCACAACGCCGCGCAGCAGGGACTGGCCGGGGCACTCTACCCGATGGTGACGTTCAACGGCATTGAGTGCCACAACGAATGGGAAATCACCTTTGAGGAGCTACACCGCAATTCGGCCGTGGCCTTCGCCATCTACCAGTACACGGCCTACACCGGCGATGAGACCTACGTGAACACTGCCGGCATTGAGGTGCTGGTCGGCATCGCGCGCTTTTGGGCGGACCGCGTGCATTACAGCAAGCGGCGCGGTCAGTACATGATCCACGGGGTGACCGGGCCTAACGAGTACGAGAACAACGTCAACAACAACTGGTACACGAACCTGATGGCCCAGTGGGTGCTGGAATACACGCTGGCGCGCCTCCCGCAGGCGGACACGGACGTGGTGGCCAAGCTGGCTGTCACCGCCGATGAAAAAGCGCACTGGCAGGCCATCATTGACAACATGTACCTGCCGACGGACCCGGATCTGGGGATCTTCGTGCAGCACGACACGTTCTTGGACAAAGACATTCGCCCGGCCAGCACGATCCCGGCCGACCAGCGGCCGATCAACCAGCACTGGTCATGGGACCGGATCTTGCGCTCCCCGTTCATCAAGCAGGCCGACGTGTTGCAGGGCATCTACTTCCTGAATGATCGTTTCACGCGGGCCCAAAAGGAACGCAACTTCGACTTCTATGAACCGCTGACGGTGCACGAAAGTTCGCTGAGCGCGGCCATTCACGCCATTTTAGCCGCGGAGCTGGGCAAGGTTGATAAGGCGGTCGCGCTATACGCCCGCACCGCCCGGCTGGATCTGGACAACTACAACAACGACACCGAGGATGGTTTGCACATCACCTCGATGTCCGGGGGGTGGCTGGCCATTGTGCAAGGCTTTGCCGGGATGCGCTACGATCACGATCAGTTGCGCTTCAACCCGTTTCTACCGAAGGGTTGGACGCGGTACAGTTTCAGCCTGAATTATCGCGGGCGGGTGCTGGCGGTAACCGTCACTGAAACGACCCAGATCAAGCTGGTGACCGGCGCGCCGCTGGACGTTTGGGTCAACGGCACCAAGCGGCACCTGACGCAGGAGGTGGCGGATGCTTAAGGGGTTACTGTTTGATCTCGATGGGGTGATCGCCGACACGGCCCGCTTTCACCTCGCGGCCTGGAACCAGGTCGCCACGCAGCTGGGCATCACCTTGCCGCCAGCGGCCAACGATGCGCTGCGCGGCCGCTCTCGCGAGAGCTCGCTGGCGCTGGTCTTGAGCTACGGCGACCCACACGCGGTGTACACGCCAGCGCAAAAGGCGGCCTTGGCTACGAAAAAGAACGCCTTGTATCTGACGGCTATCGATGCGCTGACGCCGGCGGACATCCTGCCGGGCATCCCCCGCTTGCTGGCGGACGCGCAGGCCGCCGGGCTACACCTGGCCATCGCTTCCGCGTCTAAGAACGCACCGGCGATCCTCGCTAAGCTCGGGTTGGACGCGGTCTTTGAGACTCGAGTCGACCCGGCGGTCTTGCATCGCGGTAAGCCGGATCCGGAAATCTACCAGCGCGCGCAGGCGCAACTCGGGCTGACAGCGCGCGAAGTGGTGGGCTTTGAGGATGCCAGCGCTGGCGTAGCGGCCATCAAGGCGGCTGGACAGTTCGCAGTCGGGATCGGAGATGCGACCACCTTGGCCGCTGCCGACCTCATTGTGCCCACTACGGCGGCGCTTGATCTGGCGGCGATCACCGCCGCCCACGCCGTAAAGGAGGGGGACTGATGACGCAATGGTGGCAGCAAGCCGTCGTGTACCAAATCTACCCGCGCAGTTTTCAGGATAGCAACGGCGATGGCATCGGCGACATTCCGGGCATCATCAGCCGCTTGGACTACCTTCAAGCCCTGGGCGTGGATGCGCTGTGGCTGAGCCCCGTCTACCAGTCGCCTGGGGTGGACAACGGCTACGACATTTCGGATTACGAGGCCATCGACCCGCAGTTTGGCACAATGGCGGACATGCGGCGGCTGATCCAAGCGGCCAAGGCACGCAACATCAAAATCGTGATGGATCTGGTGGTCAACCATACCTCGGATCAGCACCCGTGGTTTCAGGCGGCGCGGTCGCGTGCCGATCCACACCGCGACTGGTACATCTGGCGCGACCCGGTCGATGGCCACGCGCCCAACGCCCTGCGCTCGACGTTTTCCGGGTCCGCCTGGGCGTGGTCCGAGGCGACGGGGCAGTATTACCTGCACCTCTTCGGCCGCCAGCAGCCGGACTTGAACTGGGCCAATCCGACCCTGCGGCAGGCCATTTACCGGATGATGAACTTCTGGCTGGACGAGGGCATCGGCGGGTTTCGCCTCGATGTTATCGACCTGATCGGCAAGGACCCGGATTCGGGCATCACTGCCAACGGCCCGCACCTGCACGACTACCTGCGGGAGATGAACGCGGCCACTTTTGGCCGCTTCCCGGTGATGACGGTCGGGGAAACCTGGGGCGCCACGCCGGCGATCGCCCAGCAGTTTTCGGATCCGGCGCATCACGAGCTGTCGATGGTCTTTCAGTTCGAGGCCATGCAGCTGGACCAAGTGCCCGGCCAAAGCAAGTGGGTCACGCGCCCGCTGGATCACCAGGCGCTGCGCAACGTGCTGTGCAAATGGCAAACCGCGCTAGACTACCACCACGGGTGGAACGCCCTGTTCTGGAACAACCACGACCTGCCGCGGATCGTGTCGCGGTGGGGCGATGATGACCGCTACCGGGTGCGCAGCGCCAAGATGTTTGCCATCCTGCTGCATCTCATGCGCGGGACGCCGTTCATCTACCAAGGCGAGGAGCTCGGCATGACCAATGCACCGGTCACCTGCATTGACCAGGTGCAAGACATTGAAAGCCGAAACGCCTACGCTGAGCAGATCCAAGCCGGCGTGGCACCAGCAACGATGCTGGCGGCTATCAACCGCATGGGGCGCGACAACGCGCGCACCCCGATGCAGTGGACCGCCGGCGCTCAGGCCGGGTTCACCACTGGCACACCGTGGCTCCCGGTCAACGCGAATCATACGGTGATCAACGCCGCGGCGGCCCAGGCCGATGCGACATCGGTGCTCGCCACGTACCGCCAGCTGGTGGCCTTGCGCCACCGATACCCGCTGGTCGTCTGGGGGGCGTTTGCCCCACTGACCACGGCCGCCGGCGTCATGGCCTACACCCGCACGTTTGAAGGGGAGACTTGGCTCGTTGTGGCCAATCTCACCGGCACCACGCAATCATTTTCCAGTTCCGCCCATCTGGATGCGGTGATCATCAGCAACATGGCCGCACCCACCACACTTTCTTCACTTCAACTGGCACCGTATCAAGCATTTGCCGCCAAGGTCACGGGGGAACGCGACCGCAACACACATATCGGAGGGAAAGTTAATGAAATCACTGAATAAAGTACTCTTGGGCAGCGCAACGCTGCTGGCAGCCATCACACTGGCCGCATGTGGTAAGAGCAGCAGCGACAGCACCACTAGCGATAGCAAAACCGTCAGTGGCACGGTCAAGCTGTGGGTCGACACAACCAAGGTGCCGTACTACAAGACCATCGTGAAGGATTTTAACAAGGAATACCCAGACGTGAAAGTGACCGTGACCCAAAGTCCGAACGGCTCGGCCAACGCCAAGACGGATGTCGGCAAGGACCCAAGTAAGGCTGCGGACGTCTTTGAAGTGGCGAACGACCAGCTGGGCTCCATGGCTAACCAGGGCTACATCAACCCGCTGTCGCCAGCCGCCACCAAGGCCGTGAAGAAGAACAACGTGGCCGTGGCCAGCGAAGCCGTGACCTGGGACGGGAAGATGTACGGCTACCCAACCTCGCAGCAGGCCCAGACGCTGTACTACAATAAGGCCAAGCTGTCTGCGGACGACGTGAAGACCTGGGCCGGCTTGACCGCCAAAGGGGTGGTCGCCACAGACTTCACCAACGCGTACAACTTCTACCCGGTCTTTCTGTCAGCCGGCACATATCTGTACGGCAAGAACGGCGAGACGCTGAAGGGCACCGACGCCAACACGGCCGCCGGGGTCGCAGCCATGACCTGGTTTGCTCAGCAAAAGAGTAACAAAGGCGTCATGCAAACCAGCAACGCGCTCAACCAGCTGAAGTCCGGCAACGCCGCCGCAACGCTTGACGGCCCGTGGGACTCCGCCAACATCAAGAAGATCCTCGGGGATGACTTTGCCGTTGCGCCTTACCCAACCATCAATGTGGGCGGCAAGGACGTGCAGATGCAGGCCTTCCTCGGCGTTGGGTGTTTCGCGGTGAACTCTAACACCGCGACGAAGAACCAAAAGGCGGCGGCAACGCTGGCCCAGTACGTCACCAACAAGAAGTCGCAGCTGGTGGTTTACAAGCACTCCGGGGCGATCCCGGTAGACAAAGCCGCGCAGGCCTCCAGCACCGTTGCCAGCGATCCGGTCGCTAAGGCTGTGATCACGATGAGCCAGGAAGGCTATTCCACCATCATGCCGAAGATGACTCAGATGGCCACCTTCTGGAACCTGTCTGCCCCGCTGATCAACGGCGCCTACACCGGGTCTATCCCAGCCGCGCAGTACCAAGCAAAGCTTGACACCTTTGTCAGCGCCATTTCGAAGGCCAACTAGACCTTAGATTGCTGCACCACCGCGCAAGCCACCGCTGTGGCTTGTGTCATGGTACAGCAATCGCCAGGGTAAGACCTGACTGGGGGAAGGAGAAGTTTATGTTCAAAAGAAAATCCAAGCACCAACCACCAACCGCCACGTACCGCGAGGTGTGGGCGAACGGTGACGCCAGTTTCAAGCTGTCCTTCTTCTTCATGGGGCTCGCGCAACTCAAGCATAAGCAGTGGGCCAAGGGCATCGCATTTTTGGGCCTAGAGCTCGCCTTCTTGGCTTGGTTTATCTTCAGCGGCATTAGTTTGCTAGGCATGCTGAGCGATCTGGGGACCATCAAAAGCAAAAAGGTCGTTTTTGACGCCAGCCAAGGCGTCTACGTGACCAAGCTACCCGACAATTCGGTGGTCATCCTGTTATTCGGCGTGATGAGCGTCATTCTGCTAGTCACGATGCTCGGCTTGTACCTCGCCAACCTGCGCTCCGTGCGCACCTTGTACGTGCAACTGCGCGATGGGGAGCACGTGCCGACCAATCGCGAGGACCTGCACTCGCTGCTTGACAGTCGCCTGCACGCGACGTTGATGATGATCCCGATTATCGGCATCGTGGCGTTCACGATTTTACCCACGCTCTACATGATCTCCATGGCGTTCACCAACTACGATGGCAAGCACCCGATCGGCTTTTCCTGGACCGGCTTCAAGGCCTTCGGCAACGTTTTGACCGGTGACTTGGCTGGCACCTTCTTCCCGGTGCTCGGCTGGACGCTGGTCTGGGCCGTTGCGGCCACCGCCACCACGTTCTTCTTCGGCGTATTGCTGGCGATGCTGATCGAGTCCAAAGGCATTAAGCACAAAGGCTTCTGGCGCACGATTTTTGTGATCGTCTACGCCGTGCCGCAGTTCGTGTCGCTGCTGATGATGGCCCAGTTCCTGGACCTGCAGGGGCCGCTGAACAACCTCTTGATGAACTGGCACCTCATCTCTAGTCCAATCAACTTCATCGGGGCCTCTGCCAATCCGATGGTCGCCCGGATCACGGTCATCGTGGTCAACATGTGGATCGGGATCCCCGTGTCCATGCTTGTTTCAACTGCAATTATTCAGAACCTGCCGCAAGATCAGATCGAAGCGGCACGCATGGACGGGGCTAACGCGTTGCAGGTGTTCCGCACCATCACGTTCCCGCAGATCCTGTTCGTGATGTCCCCTGCGTTAATTCAGCAGTTCATCGGCAACATCAACAACTTCAACGTCATCTACCTCCTGACCGGGGGCTACCCGATGAACAACAACTACAACGGGGCCGGCGATACTGACCTGCTGGTGACCTGGCTGTACAACTTGGTGTTCGGGCAGACGCAGCGCTATAACGCCTCGGCGGTCTTGGGGATCTTGATTTTCATCCTCAGCGCGACGTTCAGTCTGATCGCTTACCGGCGCACGAACGCATTCAAGGAGGGCTAAACGATGAAATCATATCATGCACAACGGCGCCTTTCCTTGGGCTTCCGTTACCTCTTACTGATTTTTCTAGCGGTGCTATGGCTCGTGCCCATCGTCTGGATCGTCTTGGCCAGCTTCTCGGCCAACGATACCGGGTTCGTGTCCACCTACTGGCCGAAGGAATTCACGTTACAAAACTACATCGGCATCTTCACCAGCGAGCAGTTTCCATTCGTCTACTGGATCCGCAACACGCTGATGGTGTCCATCATCTCCACCATCCTGTCGACCTTCGTCACCATCTGCGTGGCCTACACGCTGTCACGTCTGCGCTTTCGGTTGCGCAAGCCGTTCCTCCAGATCGCGCTGGTCTTGGGGATGTTCCCTGGCTTCATGGCGATGATCGCCCTGTACTACATCCTGAAGAGCTTCAACATGCTGAACCTCGGGGGCTTGATCCTCGTTTACGTTGGCGGGGCGGGCCTCGGCTTTTACATCGCCAAGGGCTTCTTTGACACCATCCCGGTCGCCATCGACGAAGCGGCGGTGATGGACGGCGCGACCAAGTGGCAGGTGTTCTGGCACATCGGCCTGCCAATGTCGCGGCCCATCATCGTCTACACCGCGCTGACCGCGTTCATCGCGCCGTGGATCGATTTCATCTTCTCCGGGATCATCCTCTCGGCGTCAGGGGATTCGAAGACTTACACCATCGCGTACGGGTTGTACAACATGCTTCACAGCACCCGCGGCGCCTCGACCACGTATTTCACTCAGTTTATCGCCGGGTGCGTGATCATCGCGATCCCGATCACTGTGCTGTTCGTCATTATGCAAAAGTTCTATGTTAACGGCATTACGGCAGGTGCCGACAAGGGTTAACCGGCCACGGCAGTCTCACCTCGACGTGAGGCTGTTTTTGCGCCCAAATGCACTAACGATGGGGAACAGGTCGCGGCAAATGAAGCGATCCACTGAATGGCTGGGCCAATGCATGCTAGAATAGAAGGCAAAAGGGGGGATCCGCATGGTGACACTATCAGATGTGGCCAAGCGAGCCAACGTCTCCAAGATGACGGTCTCGCGCGTCATCAACCATCCAGAGCAGGTGACCACAGAGCTGCGCGAGATCGTCGTGGCGGCGATGACGGCGCTGAACTACCAGCCCAACGTGGCGGCTAAGGCGTTGGCTAATAACCGGAGCAACGTGGTGAAGTTCCTGATCCTTGAGGACATCGACACCACCGAGCCGTATTACATGAACCTGTTGTTTGGCATCGCGCGCGGGCTGGATAAGCAACAGTACGCCTTGCAGCTGATCACGGACCGCGACCGTCTGACCATTGGCAATGCGGATGGGTACCTGATCACCGGCGCGCGTACCCGGGACTTCCCGTGGCTAGATGAGCTCAAGCGCCCCCTCGTGCTCTTCGGGGAGAACCGTTACGGCTACGACTTTATCGACACGGATAACAAGCTGGGGACGCAGCTGGCCACGCAGTATGCGCTGGCCAAGAACTATCAGTCCTTGATCTTCATCGGCATCGATGTGAAGGAGCCCTTTGAGTACTCGCGTGAGGCGGGGTACATCAACACACTTCAGCAGCACGCCAAGTTGCCACGGATCTACCGGATGGCCAACCGCAGTCACCTGTCACAGCAATACATCACGCAGCACTGGCAGGAGTTTGCACCCAACACCTGCTTCATCTGCGCCAGCGACCGGCTGGCGGTCGGGGTGGTACGCGCCATCTTGCAGCAAGGGGGGAACATCCCGAAGGACTTTGGGGTGATCGGGCACGATGGGGTTTTCCTGGATCAGGTCTCCAATCCGCAACTGACCACCGTGCAGCAGCAGGTGCCGCTGTTGGGGGAGCACCTGGCCCGCATGCTCTTGGCCAAAATTGCCCAGTCCGGTGCGCAGCAAGGCGAAGTCCTGTTGGCCCCACAGTTGGTGGCGCGCGGTACGACACGCGCCTGAGAAGCATCCACAGCGGGTGCTTTTTTGATTGGCGAAAAAAATTTGCGGTCACTCGTGAATTATTTTGGGGACAGATCCTCCTGCCCGGGGGCGCAGGAATCGCCGAGATTGAATGCGGTTACGCTCATCTAGTAACAGATGCCTAAATGACTGAAACAGTTATCAGGTCGCGGATAAAACAGGAAACAAAAAAATCTGTGAAAAAATTCACCAAAGTCTGTTTACAAATTCACAAATACTTGGTATCTTATACTCGTGAAATGGTTAACAAAAACAAACCGACAAACTGTGGAGGAATCAAGATGCTGAAAGACACACCTAAAACTGAAGCGCCAATCGATGTTCAAGCCATGATTGACGAACTTGTTGCCAACGCTCAAGAAGCGCTGAAGGTCATGAAGACCTTCGATCAGGCGAAGGTCGACCACATTGTGCACCGGATGGCCATCGCCGGGCTCGATCACCACATGGAGCTGGCCAAGCTGGCCGTTGAAGAAACCGGCCGCGGGGTCTACGAAGACAAGGCGATCAAGAACATGTTCGCCACCGAAGAAATCTGGCACGCTATCAAGGACAACAAGACCGTTGGCGTGATCGCGGAAGACAAGCAGCGCGGGATCGTGTCGCTCGCTGAACCGATCGGGGTCATTGCCGGGGTAACGCCGGTGACGAACCCGACCTCCACGACGATGTTCAAGTCCGAAATCGCCATCAAGACCCGTAACCCAATCATTTTCTCCTTCCACCCAGGGGCGCAAAACTCCTCCGCGAAGGCCCTTGAAGTGATCCGGGAAGAAGCTGAAAAGGCTGGCCTGCCAAAGGGCGCCTTGCAGTACATTCCGGTCCCAAGCATTGAAGCCTGCCAGAAGTTGATGAACCACCCTGGGATCGCCACTGTGCTGGCCACTGGGGGCCCTGGCATGGTCAAGGCGGCGTACTCCACCGGTAAGCCAGCGCTGGGCGTTGGGGCCGGGAACGTGCCTGCCTACATCGAAGCAAGTGCCAACATCAAGCAGGCCGTCAATGACGTGATCCTGTCCAAGAGCTTCGACAACGGCATGGTCTGCGCGTCCGAACAGGCGGTCATCGTCGATGCAGCCATCTATGACGCCGTGAAGGAAGAATTCAAGGCGCAAGGTGCGGTCTTTGCTAAGCAAAAGGACATTCCAGCGCTGAGCAAAACCGTCATCAACCTTGAAAAGGGTAGCGTCAACCCACCGATCGTGGGGCAAAGTGCTTACACGATCGCCAAGTGGGCCGGCATCGAGATCCCAGAAGACGCCCCGATCCTGATCGCGGAACTCAAGGGCGTTGGGCCGAAGTTCCCATTGTCCCGTGAAAAGCTCAGCCCAGTCCTGGCGATGATCAAGGCCGAAGACCACGCGGATGGGTTCGACAAGGCGGAAGCCATGCTGAACAACGGTGGCCTTGGCCACACCGCAGTCATTCACACCGCAGATGAACAGCTGCAAGTGGAATACGCGGACCGCATGAGTGCTTGCCGGATCCTGGTCAACAGCCCATCGACCATGGGCGGTATCGGGGACCTGTACAACGAAATGATCCCGTCTTTGACCCTGGGCTGTGGCTCCTACGGCGGCAACTCGATCTCCCACAACGTTGGGACGATCGACCTGCTGAACATCAAGACGCTGACTCGCCGCCGCAACAACATGCAGTGGGTGAAGCTCCCCCCCAAGATTTACTTCGAGCGTAACTCGGTCCGTTACCTCGAAAAGATGGATGGGCTCGACCGCGTTTTGATCGTTGGGGACCGCGGGATGGAGAAGCTGGGCTACGTCAAGATCGTTGAAGACGTGCTGAACCAGCGCAGCAACTCCGTTCAGATCCAAACCTTCGTCGATGTTGAACCGGACCCATCCTCCGACACCGTTTACAAAGGGACGGAGATTGCCAAGTCCTTCAAGCCTGACGCCATCGTTGCGATCGGGGGCGGCTCCGTCATGGATGCGGCCAAGGGCATGTGGCTGTTCTACGATGGCGACGGCGACTTCTTCGGCGCCAAGCAGAAGTTCTTGGATATCCGCAAGCGGACCTACAAGTTCCCGAAGCCGACCAAGTCCAAGCTGATCTGCATCCCAACGACCTCCGGGACTGGCTCTGAAGTGACCCCATTCGCGGTCATCACGGACTCCGAAACCGGCATCAAGTACCCACTGGCCGACTACGCGCTGACGCCAGACGTTGCCCTGGTTGACAGCCAGTTCATCGAAACTGTGCCACCAAAGGTTGTGGCCGATACCGGGCTGGACGTTTTGTGCCACGCAACGGAAAGTTACGTCTCCACCATGGCCACGGACTACACCAAGGGGCTGTCCCTGCAGGCTATCAAGTCTGTGTTTGCCAACTTGGAGAACTCCTATAAGGGCGACCTTGATGCCAAGGCGAAGATGCATGATGCGTCCACTATCGCTGGGATGGCCTTTGCCAACGCGCTTTTGGGGATCAACCACAGTATCGCCCACAAGCTTGGCCAGACCTTCCACCTGCCTCACGGGCGGTGCATTGCCATCACCATGCCGCACGTGATCCGCTACAACGCCAAGACCCCGAAGAAGCGGGCCATCTGGGCGAAGTACAACTACTTCCAGGCTGCTGAAGACTACGCCGACATCGCGCGCGCTTTGGGCCTGAAGGGGAACACCACTGAGGAACTCGTTGAAGCCTACGTTCAGGCCATCATCGACCTCTCGCACCGCGTTGGCGTTCAGCTGAGCCTGAAGGATCAAGGTATCAGCAAAGAAGACGTCCTCGCCAACGTGGACCGCATTGCGGAACTCGCTTACGAAGACAACTGCACGGTCACGAACCCAGTGGAACCACTGATCGCTGACATGAAGCAGATCGTCCTCGACGAATTCGAGGGCACCGACTCCGCAGCAAGTGTTCGGATCTAACCATTCACACGTCCCACAAAAAGCCAACCTGCCGGGTTGGCTTTTTTGCACGCCCAAAAGCTGCACAAAGTTGCGCCGACAACCGGTCAGCAGTCAGCGCGGCAAAAAGCGCGCCGGGCATTGGTGAGAAGCGTTCACCGACATTTTAGGGGCCCCGGCCTCGATTGCTTCGCGGTGGCAAGTCACCGCCGCATTGCCCCACGGGCACGAGGATTGGGTCACCACCAGACTACGGCTCGGCACAAAGGCGGGGCGCAATTTGCGCTTGGACGTGTAATTTGGTTGGGATTCAGGCATAATAGGGGTAGTGTACTTACGCCAAAAAGGAAGAAAAGCATGACACCGAATAAAGAAGACTACTTAAAAATGATTTTCGAGTTGGGCGGGGATACCGCACTGATTTCGAACAAGCAGATCGTGGCGGGCCTTGACGTCAGTGCCGCCAGTGTCAGTGAGATGGTCACTAAGCTGGTCGAGCAGCGTTATGTGACGCACACGCCTTACCAAGGCATTAAACTGACGGCCAGCGGGCAGCAAAAGGCGGCCATGCTGGTGCGCAACCACCGGCTGTGGGAAGTTTTTTTGGTGCAATCGCTGGGCTATCCCGTGGATGCCATTCACCAGGAGGCTGAGAAGCTGGAGCACGCCACCACGCCAGAGATGGCCGATCGGCTGGCCAAGATGCTCGGTAAGCCGCAGTACTGTCCACACGGTGGGGTGATCCCGGACTCTGATGGGCATTACCTGGACCAGAGCCGGGTGGCCTTGGCCGATGTCGAGGTGGGCCAAAAGGGGCACATCGAACGAGTGGTTGACGAGGCCGCGGTGATCGATTACATCTTCGGGCTGGGGCTACACATTGAGGACCACTTCACGGTGGTCGACAAGGACCAGCAGACGGTGACGCTACATCAGACGGAGACAGGCAAGGATTTGCCGATCGAGCGCAAGCGCGCCTCGCATATTTTTGTGGAACTCAAAGACTAGAAAGTGGTGGCAGTTCAAGATGGCTAAAGAAATCGCAGCAGTGATCACGTTGTTCGGCGGGTCGGGTGACCTGGCGCAACGCAAGCTGTACCCGGCGTTGTTCGGGCTGTATCAGCGGGGGGTTCTCAAGGACCACTTCGCCGTGATCGGCACCGCCCGGCGGCCGTGGACGGACGAGTACTACCGCGACATTGTGAAGACCGCTGTGGCAGGGGATTCCATTGAATCGACCGCCCAAGCCAGCGCGTTTGCCAGTCATTTTTACTATCAATCGCACGATGTGACGGATGCGGCGCATTACATCACGCTCAAGGAGCTCGCTGCGCAGCTGGATGAGAAGTACGCGGCCGGCGGCAACCGGCTGTTTTACATGGCGATGGCGCCGAACTTTTTTGCCACGATCGCCAGTCACTTGAAGTCCGAGGCGCTGCTCACGGCAACGGGCTTCAACCGCCTGATCATTGAAAAGCCGTTCGGCCACGATTACGCCAGTGCCAAGGCCCTCAACGATTCGATCACGGCGACCTTCGACGAGAAGCAGATCTACCGCATCGATCACTACCTGGGGAAGGAAATGGCGCAGTCGTTGCTGGCCCTGCGCTTCGGAAACCCACTGCTGCGGACTGTGTGGAACAAGGATTACATTCAAAACATTCAGATCACGCTGGCCGAAGCGGTCGGGGTCGAGGAACGGGCCGGCTACTACGAAACCTCCGGCGCCTTGCGCGACATGGTGCAAAACCACGTCATGCAGCTGCTTGCCTACCTGACGATGGATGAGCCGGCCGCGCTGACCGCGGATGCGGTGCACACCGTCAAGGCCCGCGCGTTTGATCAACTACACCGTTACACCGAGGCGGAAGTGGCGACCAACTTTGTGCGCGGGCAGTATACGACGGCGACCATCGATGGCGAGGCGATCCGCGGCTACCGCGATGAGGATGGCGTGGCGCAGGATTCGATGACCGAGACCTTCGTGGCCGGCAAGATCACCACAACGGCGCCGAACTTTGCGGGGGTGCCGATTTACGTGCGCACTGGCAAGCGCCTGACGCGCAAGTCGACGCAGCTGACGGTGACATTCAAACCGCAGGCTAACAGCCTGTTTGGGGTGACGGCGGCAGACACCCTGACGATTTATGTGGAGCCGAGCCAGGGCTTCTCCCTGCAACTCAACGGCCAAAAGCTCGGGCAAACCAATGTGTTGGCGCCAGCCGAGCTCGCGTTTCGCCACGACCCGGCGGCCGCCAAGTCGGCACCGGAGGCTTATGAGCGTCTGATCAACGATGTGCTGCACGGCGACCAGACGAACTTCAACCACTGGAATGAGCTGGCGCAGACCTGGCGGTTCGTCGACGTGATCCTCGCGGCGTGGGCCAAGGACAAGACGATGCCGACTTACGCGGCCGGCACGATGGGCCCCCAGGCGGCCAAGGACCTGCTGGCGCGTGATGGGGCCGAGTGGTTCTGGCAGCCAACGCGGATCCAGATGGCGGATTAATCCATGAACGGTCAGAAGCGTTGAGCTACCTCGCGGGTGGCTCAGCGCTTTTGTGCCCTGTTACCGTGTGATGTCACGCCAATTTTGAAAGGAGGGGCCTCATGCTTGAGCTGCCAATGCCCAATGACACCTCGCGCAAAATCATTCACGTTGACATGGACGCGTTTTACGCGTCGATTGAGCAACGTGACGAGCCGCGGCTCAAGACGCGGGCACTGGTGATCGCCCACGACCCGCGCACGACTGGGGGCAAGGGGGTCGTGACGACCGCCAATTATGTGGCCCGCCAGTACGGCGTGCACTCGGCGATGCCGGCCAGCCAGGCGTTACGGTTGGTGCCCAAGCGCCTGCTGACGTTCAAAGCGCCGGACTTTACGAAGTACCGCGCGGTGTCGGCACAGATCCATGCGCTGTTTCACCAGGTCACAGACCTGATCGAGCCCGTGGCGTTGGACGAGGCGTACCTGGACGTGACCGCCAACCGCGACTTCCCCAGCACCATCGCGCTGGCCTTGTGGCTGCAGGACCAGATCCGTCAGACCACGGGCCTGACCAGCTCGGTCGGCCTGTCGTATAACAAGTTTTTGGCCAAGGAAGCCTCGGAGTACAACAAGCCGCAGGGGCGTACCATCATTCTGCCAGAGCAGGCGCAGGCGTTTTTGGACCAGCTACCGATCGAAGCCTTCCGCGGCGTTGGCAAAAAAACGGCCCCACAGCTCGAAGCGATGGGCGTGACCGATGGGGCGAGCCTGCGCCGCTTCAGTCAAGCCGAGCTGATCGCCGCCTTCGGTAAAATGGGCTTTGGCCTGTACCAGCACGCCCGGGGGGTGGATAACCGCCCGGTGGTGGTGCGCGATGCCAAGTCAATCGGCAAGGAGCGCACGTACCGCAGTGTGCTCACCACTGAGGCGCAGGTGCAAACGGAGCTGCAAAGTCTGGCGGAACAGGTCGCCGGCGCCTTGGCCCGCAAGCAAAAGCACGGGAAGACAGTGGTGCTCAAGGTGCGCGACCGCGATTTTGTGACCCTGACCCGGCGGCTGACGCAGGATGGTTACGTGCAAGGGGCCACGGCGATTTTTCAGGCGGCGTGGCAACTGTGGCAGGGGCTGACGCCGAAGCCTGAGGCGATCCGGCTGCTGGGCATCACCGCCACGGGGTTAGACCCGCAGCAATATGAGAACATCGACCTGAAACTGTAGCAATACAGTTCGCTAACTATGGTATAATCGGGCTAAAGACTGTATTGAACGGGAGCTTGAAGAATGGCGACAAAACACGAACAGATCCTGAGTTACATTGCCAGCCTCGGGGTGGGCACCAAGATTTCGGTGCGCACGATCGCGAAGCAGCAGAAGGTCAGCGAAGGCACGGCGTACCGCGCCATCAAGGAGGCGGAAACCACCGGCCTGGTGTCGACCATTGAGCGGGTGGGCACGATTCGCATCGAGCAAAAGCCGGTCAACAACATCGACTCGCTGACGTTTCGGGCGCTGTTGAAGCTGATCGATGCCAAGGTGCTCGGCGGCTCGGCCGGCCTCGCCAAGAAGCTCGATAAGTTCGTCATCGGCGCGATGACGCCGGATGAGATGACGCGCTACATCACGAAGAACTCACTGGTCATCATCGGGAACCGCGAGGACGCCCAGCGCCTGGCGCTGCAAAACGGCGCGGCGGTGCTGATCACCGGGGGCTTCATGACCTCCGATGCCGTGATCGGTTTGGCCAATTCGCTGTCTTTGCCGGTATTGCAAACCAGTTTTGACACCTTCACGGTGGCGACAATGATCAACCGGGCGCTGTCGGATCAGGCCATCAAGCAGGACATTTTGACCGTGGCGGCCATTTACACGCCGCTGGCCGAAACCAAAACCGCGCTGGTCGATGACACCGTGGCGGATTTCATGCGCCTGCGAGCCGACCGTGCGGACTTCGTGTTGCCGGTCATCACCGCTGGGGGCCGCTTAGTCGGCATGGTCACGCCCAAGCTGGTGGCCGGCAAGAAGCCGACGACGCCGCTTGAGCGCGTGATGGTCAAGGACCCGCAAACCGTGCGGCCGTACCTGAGCGTGACCGCGGTGGGCCACACGATGCAGGGCAACGGGCTGAACCTGCTGCCAGTGGTCGACGACGCCTGGCAGCTGCTGGGGATCGTGACGCGCACCAGCGTGTTTGCTAGCCTGGCCGACCTGGGGAGCACCTCGGTGGGCACGACCATCGCCGACATGGTCGACGCGCAGATCGAGCTGGCTAAGGTGCAACCCGAAAACGGCACCGTGTACCTGATGCACACCACCCCGATGATGACCAACAAGCTGGGCACGCTGAGTTTTGGCGTGATGAGCGAGGCGGTCAACGCGGTGGTGACCCACTACCTGAACGCCAGTGGCCGGCGCAATGTGCTGGTGGAGCAGCTGTCTTTGCACAGCTTCCGCCCGATCCAGCTGGAGTCAACGGTGCAGGTGACCCTGCGGCCGCTTGAGCTGACGCGCCATGAAGGCTCATTTGACATTGAACTGCAGACGGATGGCCTGCCGGTCGCCAAGGCCTTGGTCACCTGTCAGCTGCTAGAAAGGACTTCACGATGATTCAATCCGCGATTATTGACGCGATCCGCCAGTACGACACGATCCTGATCCACCGGCACGTCAACCCGGACCCGGACGCCTTGGGCTCCCAGGGCGGGTTGGCTGAGGCCATCCGGGCCGGTTTTCCCACCAAAAAGGTCTACCAAGTGGGTGGCCCAGTGGGGAACCTCGACTGGCTGGCCCAGATGCAAACCGTGCCGGATGCGACCTATGCTGGCGCGCTGGTGATCGTCTGTGACACGGCCAATCAGCCGCGCATCTCGGACGCCCGCTATCCGCAAGGGGCGATGCTGATCAAAATCGACCACCACCCCAACGACGATGCATACGGCGACCCGACCTGGGTCGATGAAGCCGCCAGCTCGGTGTCCGAGCTGATCTATGACCTGATTCAGGCCAGTGACGGCGCGTTGAAGCTTACCGCGGCGGCGGCGCGACTGCTGTACGCCGGCATCGTGGGCGACACCGGGCGCTTCTTGTTCAACAACACCTCGCCGCACACGCTGAACGTGGCGGCCGAGCTGATCAAGCAGGACTTCGATCCGACCGCGCTGAACAACCGGATGAATCAGATCACGTTTGCGCAAGCCAAGCTGCAGAGCTACGTGTTCATGCACCTCAACGTGACCGAAGCCGGCGCGGCGACCGTTGTGATCCCACTTGAGGTGTGGCAGGGCCTGGGTCTGACGGCAGATCAGGTGCATGCCGCCGTGGGAACACCGGGCCGTCTCGGGGAGGTCGTGGCCTGGGCACTGTTCGTGCAGCAGCCCGATGACGCCCCGTACCGTGTGAACCTGCGCTCCAAGGGCCCGATCATCAATGACATTGCCCGCGCCCACAATGGGGGCGGCCATCCGCTGGCCAGCGGGGCCAAAGCCCAAGACGCTGCCGAAATCGCGGCCATCACTGCCGAGCTGGCAGCGCTGGTCGCCAATGATAAGGAGTAACCATGACCAACCAATTCAAACAGTACGGGCTCAAGCCGTTTTTGATCAGTGCCTTGGACCGCATGAACATCACCACGCCGACACCGATTCAGGAAAAAGTGATCCCGGCTGCCAAGCGCGGGGAAAGTGTGATCGGCCAAAGCCAAACCGGGAGCGGCAAAACGCATGCCTTCCTGTTGCCTCTACTCAATGCCATCGACGTGACCAACCCCAACGTGCAACTGGTGATCGCGGCACCGTCGCGTGAGCTCGCCACCCAGATCTACACGGTGGCCAGCGCCTTGGCTGAGGACATGCCAGCGATGCGCATCAACAACTATGTGGGCGGCACAGACAAGAACCGCCAAGTCGAGAAGCTGACCAACCAGCAACCGCATGTCGCGATCGGCACCCCGGGGCGGCTGCTTGACCTGATCAAGGCGCAGGCGCTGGCCGCCCACACGGCGACCGCGTTTGTAGTCGATGAAGCTGACATGACGCTCGACATGGGCTTTTTGCCGATCGTCGACCAGATCGCTAGCCTGTTCCCGGCGGACCTGCAGATGCTGGTGTTCTCCGCCACGATCCCGCCGAAGCTGCAACCGTTCTTGAAGAAGTACATGGCGCATCCGACCGAGATCGTCATCAAGCCCAAGCATGTGATCGCCGATTCCGTCGACAACTGGCTGATGTCGGTCAAAGGCCAGGACAAAAACGCGCTGATCTACAAGCTCCTGACTCGGGGCAACCCGTTTTTGGCGCTGGTGTTTGCCGACACGAAGGAAAGCGTCGATGCGATCCACCGCTACCTGGCCAGCCAGGGGCTGAAAGTGGCCAAGATCCACGGCGGCATCGCGCCGCGCGAGCGCAAGCGCGTGATGAAGGAAGTCGCTGACCTCAAGTACCAGTACGTGGTGGCAACGGACTTAGCGGCCCGCGGCATCGACATCGACGGCGTGTCCCTCGTGATCAATGCGGAGCTGCCTAACGACAACGAGTTCTTCATTCACCGCGTTGGCCGCACCGGCCGCAAGGGGCTGCCTGGCACCGCCATCACCCTGTACCTGCCGGGGCAAGAGGCCAAGATCGCCGAACTTGAGCATCTGGGCATCCATTTTGCCCCCAAGCAGCTCAAAAACGGTGAGCTGGTGGACGGCTACGACCGCAACCGCCGCCAGGCCCGCAAGCCGAAGACGGAAGAAATGAGCCTGACCATTCGCGGCCTCGCCAAGAAGGAAGCCAAGAAGAAGAAACCGGGCTACAAGAAGAAGATCCAGGCCGCGATTGCAGATGAGCGGCGCCGCAACAATAAGATCAAGAAGCGTGAAGAGTTGCGCAGCGCCCGCAAGGCCAAAAAGAGCAAGTAGTCACATCGCCCGCACGCGCTGGCGGGCGCGACCGGGTGCATCAGGCGCGCCACTTGCCGCACAGGATTACGGGCTGAACGGGCGTCTTCTGATGGTGAGTCGCGCAGAACATCTGAGGCCTAGCGATGCGATCGGACTGATCGCGACTCAAAGCCGCGAATGCGCACTGGCCAGAGACTTGAATCAGGTTCTACGTCGGCCTCAAAGGAGGGCACTATGGCAGATCAATCACTTCTGTTACCGGACTGGCAGACCCTCAGCGCCAAACAGCGCGACTTTGCGGCCACGCAGCTGAGCCGCTACTTTTTGAGCCCGCTGGTAGCCGTGGACGCGCGCGTGCCGGTGACGGTGAGCTGGTTCGGGCAAACGCTGGCCACGTATGATTTTCTGATCGCCGGGGAGTGGCTGCGCTTTGTGCCGGGGATGCGCCAGGTGAGCCTGGGTGTGCCAAACCCGCTGCCGCCGGCGATGCACCCAGTGGTTGACGCGCTGGGCGTTGGGGCGGCTGCTGTTGTGGCCCACTTGAGCCCGGCGGCGGTGGTCGATTTGCCGCCGATGCTGGTGGCGCGCGCCAGCATTGCGAGCGACCTGGAGGTGCTGGGGCAGATCGATCTGCTGACGCAGCGCTTCTTGGGCAACCACTTCGCGTTTAGTCCGGTGCGCCAGGCGGTGCTGACGCTGTTGCAACCATCCGCAACAGAAGCGCCGGCGGCCCTGGCACCGGTGCTGACGGACGGCCAGGTGGTGCTGCGCCAGGTCGGCGAATCGACGTATCAGGTCGCCCAACGCCGCGACTGGGACCTGCCACAGCTGCTGCGGCGGCTCGGCGGATTCGGGTTTGGCCTCGCCACTGAGCGTGAGTTCGAGTACCTGATGAGCGGCGGCGGCACCAGCCTGTTTGCGTGGGGCAACCGCCTGCCGACCCAGCCGATGAACTACGTGCCCAACCGCTTTGGTCTGACTGTGCCGGTGGTGGGGCAGCCCGAGCTACTCGCCACGGCGGTGGCCAAGCGGGCTGGCCTGACCGCGCCGCCGACCGGTGCGGCGTGGCTC
Organism: Lacticaseibacillus daqingensis; assembly: GCF_003946115.1. Classification (GTDB taxonomy): domain Bacteria; phylum Bacillota; class Bacilli; order Lactobacillales; family Lactobacillaceae; genus Lacticaseibacillus; species Lacticaseibacillus daqingensis. The sequence goes on from NZ_RHOH01000006.1 coordinate 141,079, forward strand.
GGCCTGTCGCCGTTTTACCGGGCGGCCGCGCCGACCTTTGCCGGCAGCCGTTACCGCAAAATCGTGCGAATCGCGCTGTGACCGGTTGACTTGCCAAGGCCCAATTCGTATAATTGAGCGCGTTAGGATATGCGACAAAGGTCAGCTTCCCATCCAGAAAACGGCGTACTGTTGCGAGCGTCGTGGCCTGACCCAGCCGTGCTCCCTGATATCGAGATGAATACCGTAATTAAGAGGTTAACGAGTGACATCGTTGCAACCAAGGTGGTACCGCGCGCAAGCGTCCTTGGATTGCAGCGGTGTTTTTTGTCGGTTCGCAGGTGCGAACACCAGTAGGAGGACACAATGAAACAACTTTCAAGTGCACAGATCCGCCAGATGTTTCTGGATTTCTTTAAGGAAAAAGGGCACGCAGTCGAACCCAGCGCCAGCTTGATCCCCGTCGATGACCCGACGCTGCTTTGGATCAACTCCGGGGTCGCTACGCTGAAGAAGTACTTTGACGGGACCGTGGTGCCCGCCAACCCCCGCATCACCAACGCGCAGAAGTCGATCCGTACCAACGACATTGAGAATGTCGGCAAGACTGCGCGTCACCTGACGTTCTTTGAAATGCTCGGCAACTTCTCAGTGGGCGACTACTTCAAGGAAAGCGCCATCCCGTGGGCGTGGGAGTTCCTGACATCAGACCGCTGGCTGGGGTTGGACCCTGCCAAGCTGTACGTGACGGTGTACCCGAAGGATACGGAAGCCAAGCGCATCTGGCACGACGTTGTGGGACTGTCGGACGCGCACATCTTCGAAGTCGAGGACAACTTCTGGGATATCGGCGAGGGGCCATCCGGTCCGGATTCCGAAATCTTCTATGACCGCGGCCAAGCATTCAACAACGTGGCGGAAGACGATCTCGAGAACTACCCGGGGGGTGAAAACGAGCGCTACCTGGAAGTCTGGAACATCGTGTTCTCTGAGTTCAACCACCTGCCGGACGGGCGCTTCGTGGAGCAGCCCCACAAGAACATCGATACCGGCATGGGGCTCGAACGGCTCGTGTCCGTCATCCAAAACACCAAGACGAACTTCGAAACCGACCTGTTCATGCCGATCATCAAGGCCACCGAGGCGCTCAGCGCCGGCCGCAAGTACGGCGCTGATGCCAAGGACGACGTGGCTTTCAAGATCATTGCGGACCACGCCCGCACGGTCACCTTTGCCATTGGGGACGGTGCGCTGCCATCCAACGAAGGGCGCGGTTACGTGCTCCGCCGCTTGATCCGGCGCGCGGTGGTGAACGCCAAGAAGCTGGGCATCAACCAGGCCTTCATGTATCAGCTGGTTCCCGTGGTCGGGCGGATCATGGAAAGCTACTACCCAGAAGTCCTGAAGAACCAGACCTTCATTCAAAAAGTGATCCGCTCCGAGGAGGATCGGTTCCGCGAAACGTTGGACGCCGGCTTCAGTCTGCTGGACGCCACCATCACCGACTTGAAGGCCGCGGGCCAAACCGAAGTGCCGGGCGCCACGGCGTTCAAGCTGTTCGACACGTTTGGCTTCCCGGTTGAAATGACCGCCGAGATCGCGGCCGATGAGGGCTTCACCACCGACATGGCCGGTTTTAAGGCCAACATGGACGCACAACGGGCCCGTGCGCGCGCCGCCCGGGGGGACGCGCAGTCCATGGGGAGCCAGGACCAAGTGCTGATGGGAATCAAGGACGCCAGCCGCTTCACGGGTTGGACGGACCTGCAAGATGACGCCCAGCTCCTTGAGCTCGTGGTCGATGATACGCTCGTGGACCGCGTCACCGCTGGCACGGCGCGCCTGCTGTTTGATCAGACGCCGTTTTATGCGGAAATGGGGGGCCAGGTCGCCGATCACGGGATCATCACCGATGCCGATGGGGCAGTGGTGGCCAAGGTCACCAATGTGCAGCACGCCCCGAACGGGCAGAACCTGCACACGGTCGACGTGGAAGGCACGCTGACCAAGGGCGCCACCTACACGCTGACCGTGGATGAAACGCGGCGCAAGAAGGTGTCCATGAACCACACCGCGACGCACTTGCTCGACCAGGCGCTGCGCGAAGTGCTCGGCGAACACACGCACCAGGCGGGCTCTTTGGTTGAGCCCGGCTACCTGCGCTTTGACTTCACGAGCTTTGGCTCGGTCACCCCGGCGCAGCTGCGTGAAGTGGAGCAACGCGTCAATACCCAGATCTGGCGCCAGTTGCCGATCACATGGGAAGAGCTGCCGATCGAGGAAGCGAAGAAGCAAGGCGCCATTGCGGTGTTTGGCGACAAGTACGGCGACGTCGTGCGCATCGTGTCGATCGGTGACTACAACCGCGAGTTCGATGGCGGCACACACCCGACCAACACGGCGGCGCTGGGGTTGTTCAAAATCACCAGTGAAACCGGCATCGGCGCCGGCACGCGTCGAGTTGAGGCCGTGACCGGCCAGGAGGCCTACGAATACTTGACCCAGCAACAGGACTTGCTGCAGGAAGCCGCAGCGAACCTGAAACTGGACCAAGTGGCCGCCGTTCCGGCCAAGGTGCAAAGTTTGCAGGCCGACCTGCGCGCCGCAAGCAAGCAGGTCGCTGGCCTGCAGGCGAAGCTGGCGGCCCAAGAGGCGGCCGGCATCTTCGATCAAGCCGCTGATGCCGGGGCCTTCACCCTGATCGCCAAGGCCGTTGACGTGGCCGGCATGAATGAACTGCGCCAACTGGGCGACCAGTGGCGCGAGAAGGCGGCCAGTGACGTGCTGGTGCTGGCAACCGCCAAGGATGGCAAGGTCAGCCTGCTGGTTGGCGCCAGCCCGGCAGCTATCAAGCAAGGCGTCAAGGCCGGCGACCTGATCAAGGCCATTGCCCCAGCCATCGGTGGCGGTGGCGGCGGCCGGCCGGATATGGCCCAGGCCGGCGGGAAGAACCCGGCCGGGATCGGTGCGGCACTGAAGCTGGCGAAGGACACCCTGATCGCGCACGAAAACTAAATATTGTGAAAGGCGCGCAACCCCTTGCCGTGACCGCTTTCAGGGCGACTCCTGGCGCTGATCGGGGCGAGGGGTTAGATTGTACTTTTGGCCAGATTCAAGTAAACTATAGGGTGAACTGGACAGAATAGAGGTGTTAAGAATGAGCACATTGGATCAAACCGTCCACTTTGATTTCCCGGATAACAACCCGAAGAATGTTCATGAAACGTTAGAGACTGTGTACCAGTCGCTTGAAGAAAAGGGCTACAACCCGATCAACCAGATCGTGGGCTACCTCATCTCTGGTGACCCGGCGTACATTCCGCGTTACAACGACGCGCGGAATCTGATTCGCAAGCACGAGCGCGACGAGATCATCGAAGAGCTTGTTCGCAACTATCTCGGCAAGGAGAAACAATAGATGCGCTTAATGGGATTAGACGTTGGCTCCCGCACGGTGGGGGTCGCGTTGAGCGATCCGCTTGGCTGGACGGCGCAGGGCCTTGAGATCATCCGCATCAATGAAGATAAGGATGATTTTGGCCTGGACCGCGTGGCCGAAATTGTGGCGCAGTATGAGGTGACCGAGTTCGTGGTGGGCTTGCCTAAGAACATGAACAACACACTGGGCCCGCGGGCGGAAAAGTCACAGGCATACGGTAAGATGCTTGAGGCCCGCTTCAACTTGCCCGTTGCGTTCACCGACGAACGGTTGACCACCGTTGAGGCGTCGCGGATGCTGATCGAAGAGGCAGACGCGTCGCGCAAGCGCCAAAAGCAAGTCATCGACAAGCTGGCGGCCCAGATGATCCTGCAAAACTACTTGGACCGGGTGAGTCACTAGGTCCGCCACGGAGGAAAGCACATGGCTGAAGAAAACAACGAAAACCTGCACGCAGGTGAAGACGAGCAACTGATTACCCTGATCGACGAAAAAGGCAACGAGGAACTGTATCAGGTCCTCTTCACCTTTGACTCTGACGACTACGGCAAGAGCTACGTGTTACTTTACCCACAAGGCGCAGCCGAAGACGAAGACGTCGAGATCCAGGCCTTCTCCTTCACCCCAGACGAAAACGGCGACGCCAGCCAAGGCGACCTGTTCCCGATTGAGGACGATGATGAGTGGGAGATGGTCGAAGAGGTGCTGAACACCTTCTTGGCCGATGAAGACGACGAAGACGGCGAATAAGCCACAGGAAGCAGTCCGCGGAGGGCTGCTTTTTTGGTCCCCAGAGCGGCGCAAAGCGCACTTAGCAGGTCAGCTAGCATTCCTAACGTATGTCTGCCTGTAACTCACTGCGTTCGAACAGGCAGAGCAAGCCAAGGCGCTTGGGGCGCACTTGGCCCCGAGTGACTTGGCGTAGCTAGATGCACCTGCGTTGCTTTGCGCCGCTCGACGAAGACCGGAAATCAGTAAGCGAATCGGAAAGTCTCTAACCAAGGCTTCACAGTTAAAAGAATCCCGAAAAGTTTGCGATCGCACTCAGGCGCGAGTGGCAGGGTGGCTTAGACCGCACCAACATCGCCACGCCGCTCGACGAAGACCGGAAATCAGTAAGCGGGTCGGAAAGTCTCTCACCAAGGCGTCACGGTCAAACGCATCCTGAAAAGCTTGGGCCACACTTAAGTGCAAGTGGCAGGGCGACATAGACTGGACCCAGATCGCCATGCCGCTCGACGTCTGGCGTCACCGATTCTTTCATGGTAAAATAGGCCAGTATGCAGTTTCGGCTGGCCTATTTGGCGTCGGCGGAAACGCGGTTTAGGAGGGGTTTGTGTGGAAGAACAGAAGCGACGGTTCAAGGCCGTTATCGGGGACAAAACGTACACGATCGTTGGCCCGGGCTCAACGGCCCACTTTTCGGCGGTGGTGGCGATGCTCAACGAGCGACTGACGCAGATCAAAACACTTGCCCCAACGATCAGTACGGAAGATGCTGCGGTGTTGCTGGCGTTCAATGCGCTGTCCGACGCGGTGAAGATCGAGGCAACTGCACAGCTTGCCGCGCAGGAGTGAGTGAATGTTAAGTTTGGGCATTATTCTGGTGTTAGCCTACTTCTTTTATGAGGGCATGCGCCGCGGGGTCTGGTTGCAGCTGGTGCACATTGTCGGCTATTTGATCAGCCTTGCGATCGCCACGGCAGGGTATCAGGCCCTGGCCACGCACCTGACGCTGTTGGTGCCGTACCCGTCGGCTACCGAGTCAAGCGAGTTCGTGTTCTTCAGCAACCAAGTTGGGCTGACGCTGGACCAGGCGTTTTATCGCGGTGTGGCCTTTGTTGCCTTGCTGGCACTGGGGTGGCTGGTGACGCGTTTTGTTGCGCTATGGCTGCACGACCTGAAGTACCGGCCGGTGGACCCGAGTGTCAACGGGCTGGCCGGGGGCGTCTTGAACCTCCTGATGGGGTACTTGTTCGTCTTCCTGTTGCTGTACCTAGTGGCCCTGATTCCCGTGGCCGGGCTGCAGCACATACTGGCCGACTCCTTTGTGGCGAAGCTGATTGTGCGCTACTCCCTAGGCTTGACCGGGTTGTTTACCCACCTGTGGCTTGAAGCCTAATTCGTCCAATCATGCGGGCAGGCCTTTGGTCTGGCCGCTTTTCACGTTTTAATTAGGAGATGAAGTGATCCATGAACCCAAAAATTCTCAAGACCCTGGCGTATGACCAGATCAAGGCGCAGTTGCTGCAAGACGTGGCCACGGCGGCGGGCCAGGCGCGCGTGCGCGCGCTGACCCCGGCCAGCGATGCGCAGGCGGTTCAACTGGCGCTGGATGAAACGGCCGATGGCGCGGCGATTCTGCGATTGCGCGGCGGGATCCCGATCCCGCAACTGACCAACATCGGCCCCGCCCTCAAGCGGGTGCAGATCGGTGCGGTGCTCAACGGCAGCGAGCTGGCCGAGCTGGCTCGCGTCCTGCGCACGGTCAGCGCCGTCGATAAGTTTCTGGTGGACCTGAGCGAAAACCTCGACCTGCGGCAGGTGTACGACTTGCAGCAGCAGCTGACGAGCCTGCCGGCGCTTGAGCGGCGGCTGGTGACGGCGGTTGACGATGAGGGGCACCTGACCGATGACGCAAGCCCCGCGTTGCGCAGCATTCGCCAACAAATCAAGCGGTTGGAAGGCGAGATCCGCACGCGGATGGACAACTACACCCACGGCGGCTCCGCCAAGTATCTGAGCGACCCGATCGTGACGATTCGCGATGACCGTTACGTGATCCCGGTCAAGGCGGAGTACCGCGGCCAGTTCGGCGGCGTCGTGCACGACCAAAGCGCCAGCGGTCAGACACTGTTCATCGAGCCGCAAGCCATTGTTGAGATGAACAACCGGCTACGTGAGGCGCAGATCGCCGAGGCGACCGAGATCGAACGCGTTTTGGCGGAGCTGTCTGAGGCTGTGGCCCCGTACACCCGTGAGCTGGCCGCCAACGCCGGCGTGCTCGGCCACCTTGACTTTATCAACGCCAAGGCCAAGTATGCGCGGCTATTGAAAGCAACGGAGCCGCAGGTGTCCACTGCGAATCACGTGGACCTGCTGGCGGCGCGCCACCCGCTGATCGACCCCAAGAAGGTGGTGCCCAATCGCATCACCATCGGTGCGGACTACCAGGCGATCGTAGTGACCGGGCCGAACACCGGGGGGAAAACCATCACCCTCAAGACGCTGGGCCTGCTGCAGCTGATGGGCCAGTCCGGCCTGTTCATTCCCGCGGCGGAGGAGAGCACCATCGGCGTGTTCTCGGATGTTTTTGCGGATATCGGCGACGAGCAGTCGATCGAGCAAAACCTCAGCACGTTTTCGGCGCACATGTCCAACATCATCAGCATCCTCGCGCATGTTGACGCGCAAAGCCTGGTGCTGTTCGATGAGCTCGGCGCCGGCACCGACCCGCAGGAAGGGGCGGCGCTTGCGATCGCGATCCTCGATGAGGTCGGCACGGTGGGGTCACAGGTCGTGGCCACGACCCACTACCCGGAGCTGAAGCTTTACGGGTACAACACCCCCAACACCATCAACGCGTCCATGGAGTTCGATGTGGCGACACTGCAGCCGACGTATAAGCTGTTGATCGGGGTGCCAGGGCGCTCCAACGCCTTTGACATCTCGCTGCGCCTCGGCCTTGAGCCAAGCATCGTGGACCGCGCGAAGCTTTTGATCGCCGATGACAGTCACGACCTGAATAACATGATCGCGGACCTTGAAAGTCAGCGCAAGGCGGCCGAAACCGAGTACAAGGCCACGCGTCGCGAACTGGATGAGGCGACGCAGCTGCATGCGGACCTCAAGGCGGCCTACACCGACTTTTTCACCGAGCGCGAGCGCCAGCTTGACAAGGCCAAAGACGAAGCCAATGCCATTGTGGTCAAGGCGACGGAGAAGGCCGACAAGATCATCCGCGACCTGCGCCAGATGCAGCTGACCAATCCGGGCACTGTCAAGGAGAATCAGCTGATCGAAGCCAAAACCGCGCTGAAAGACCTGCATCAGGAGAAGGCCGCGCCGAAAAACCGGATCCTGCGCCGCGAAAAGCGCAAGCAGGCGCTGACGCCGGGAGACACGGTCAAGGTGCTGAGCTACGGCCAAACCGGGGAGCTGCTGGCGCCGGTCGATGCCACGCACTGGGAGGTGCAGATCGGCATCATGCGCATGCGCATCGCCACCAAGGACCTGGAGAAGATGCAGGCGCCGGAAGACGCGACACCTAAACGTCGGGTGGCCACCGTGCGCGGCGGCATGACCGGGCCGGCCACCACGTTGGATCTGCGCGGTGAGCGCTACGACGATGCAATGGCCAAGCTCGACAGCTACATCGATGCCGCGCTGCTGGCCAGCTACCAGCAGGTCACCATTATCCACGGCTTGGGCACCGGCGCGATTCGCAACGGCGTCACCCAGTACCTGAAGCGCAACAAGCAAGTCAAGCGCTTCGGCTTCGCCCCGCAAAACGCCGGCGGCTCCGGTGCAACAATCGTGGAGTTTAAGTAGCGCGTGGCGCGGGGGCGTTTAGTTGTGGGCAATTAAGTCGCATTTGGCGGCTGAGTGTGGTATATTAAAATTAGTCATAGTTACGAAAAGTAAGAAGGAGTGACTCGAATGGTTGAAGCAGTAACGGATACGACGTTTGAGCAGGAAACAGCAACCGGCGTGACCCTGACCGACTTTTGGGCGACCTGGTGTGGCCCGTGTCGGATGCAGAGCCCAGTGATCGATGCCTTGGCGGAGACACGCAAGGACGTGAAGTTTGTGAAGATGGACGTGGATGCGAACCCAAACACGCCGCAGTCTTTTGGCATCATGGCGATTCCAACGCTGTTGGTGAAAAAAGACGGCGAGGCGGTCGAAAAGATCGTGGGTTACCACACCAAAGAGCAGCTGTCCGAAATCCTCGACAAGTACACGAAGTAACTAAAAAAGCGAACGCCGCGGCGTTCGCTTTTTTAGTGGTGGATGAACTGGGTGGTGCGCGCCACTGGGGCCTTAGGGTCCAAGGCGGCTGTCAGCGTGACCACCTGCTTGCGACGATCGATCGTCGGGTTGGCTTCCACCACCATGCCCAGCACCTGTTGCAGACTTTCGGCGAGGAATCCTGCCTCAAGGCGAAAGTCCGGCGCGTCAAAGTTTGCGATGCGCGTCTGAACAACCGGGCCGCTCAGGGTGTAGTTGCGCTCGTGGTGTTTGCTGCTGGCCGGTGCCAGCACGCCAAAGCCCACGCGCTCAAACAGGGTGGTCAGCTGGTCTTCTTCGACGGGCAGCTTACGGGCCAGCGCGCGGCCGGCCCAGTAAGCGATGCTGCTGGTTTCCTCACCCAGTAGGTCGGGTAGTAGCAAGTCGCGCAGCATCAGCTCGCCGAACAGCGGGCCCTGCGCATCCAGCGCGAGTAGTTCTTGGTAATCGGCTTTTGCCATGATGGCCTCCTCAACGGTTGCCGTAGGGCGGCAACGCTCGCTTTTAGTATACCCAATTCGCCGCGGAAAATCAGCGGTCAGCATGAGACTTGAAAAAAGCGCGCAGGACGCCCACAATATAGATTCAGACTAAGCGAAAGAGGCAAAGATAATGAAGACGCAACCCATTGGATTCATCGACTCCGGGGTCGGCGGGCTGACCGTCGTCAAGGAGGCCTTGCGCCAGCTGCCCAACGAAAACATCGTGTTCCTCGGCGATCAGGCGCGCCTGCCGTACGGCCCGCGGCCCGCGGCGCAGGTGCGCGCGTTTACGTGGCAGATGGTCAACTTCTTGCTTCAAAAAAACATCAAGATGCTGGTGGTGGCCTGCAACACGGCCACGGCCGCGGCACTCCCCGACCTGAAGGCGAAGCTCGACATCCCGGTCATTGGCGTCATCGTGCCGGGCAGCCGGGCCGCACTGAAGGCCACGCACACCGGCCACATCGGAGTGATCGGCACCGAGGGGACAGTTCAAAGTGACGCCTACGCGCACACCCTGCACCAAAAAGCGGCCCGTGTGCGCGTGACCAGCTTGGCGGCGCCGAAGTTCGTGCCACTGGTGGAAAGCAACGAAATGACCAGCGCCATCGCCAAGCGGGTGGTGGCTGAGACCCTGCAGCCGCTGCTGCATCAAGACATCGACACGCTGGTGATGGGCTGCACCCACTACCCGCTGCTGCGGCCACTGATTCAACACGTGATGGGCCCAGGGGTGACGCTGATCGACTCCGGCGCTGAAACCGTCAGCGAGGTCTCCACCTTGCTGGATTACTTTGACATCGCCAACGATGCACCGGTTGGCGCGCCAACGCGCGTCTTTTACACCACTGGGAACGCCGAGCTGTTCGATGTGATCGCCGGCAACTGGCTGGCGCTGAGCGTTCAAAGCACCCACGTGACCATTGACGACCTGCCGACCGCGGGGGCCCAGGCGGCCCCGACCGACACGATCGTGGTCGCGTCCAAGAATGCGGGAAAAGTGCGCGAAATCGCCGCGATGTTTGAAGCGGACGGGATCACCGTCAAGAGCCTAAGCGACTTTCCGGCGCTGCCGGAGGTGGCCGAAACCGGGGCAACCTTCGAGGAAAACGCGCGGCTGAAGGCGGACGGCTACGCTAGGATGCTAGAACTGCCGGTGTTGGCCGATGACTCCGGGCTGATGGTGGCTGCGCTGGACGGCCAGCCTGGGGTGTTCTCGGCGCGCTACGCCGGCGCCGGCCACAATGATGCCGCCAACAACGCCAAGCTGATGGCGGCGCTTGGGGCGGTGCCCCAAGCCAAGCGTCAGGCCACATTCCACTCGACGCTGGTCTTCGCGAAGCCGAACCGACCAGCCGACGACCTGGTGGTCAGCGGTAGTGTGACCGGGATGATCACCGGCATTCCGCGCGGGGACAATGGGTTTGGCTACGACCCGTACTTTCTGCTGCCGGACTTGGGTAAAACCATGGCCGAGCTGAGCGAAACAGAGAAAAACGCGGTCAGCCACCGCGGCAACGCCATGCGGGCGCTTGAGCAGCAGTGGCGGCAGTGGTACCGCGAGACGCGGTGAGGGAGGACGAATGGTCAAAATCGTTGCAGTCAGTGATGCCCACGGCGACCGGGGCATCCTGCTCAAAATTCTAAAACAGCAGCCTGACGCGGAGGCGTACTTTTACGCCGGTGACTCGGAGCTCGCGGCAGATGCCCCGGTGTTTCAAACCTACCGGGCGGTGGCAGGGAACATGGATTATGACCCCGCCTTTCCGCTCACGCTGACCGCTACCGTGGCCGGCGTGACCATCTTCATGACCCACGGCCACCGCTTCGGCGTCAACTACGGACTGGACCAGCTGATCGAAGCCGGAGAGCAGGCTGGGGCCAACTTGGTGCTGTTCGGCCACACCCACGCACTGGGCGTGGCGCAGCACAACGGCATGGTGATCCTGAACCCCGGTAGCATCAGCCAGCCGCGCGGACAGTTTGCCCGCCTTGGCGGCACCTACGCGGTGATCGACGTCACGTCAGCGGCCGTCACGTGCACCTACTATCAGCGTGACGGCCAGCCTGCGCCAGGCCTGCGCCGCACCTTTACGCGTTAAGCAAAACGTGCGGTGACCCACACCGGGCTTGGCCCAGTGGATAAGCGAAGTGACCTGTAAAACCGCACTTGGGGGGCAGGCCGCTTCGCTTTTTCAGTTTGGGGAGCGCCAATCAAAAACGCCCAGCGCAAGCGCTAGGCGAGTGGCGTTACATGAAGACGGTTTTGTATAAAAGAATTGCGGTGATGGCGGCCAGAATTGGCGCCACCACTGGGACCCAGGCGTAGCCCCAGTCGGAGCTGCCCTTGTGGCGCAGGGGGAGCAGTTGGTGCAGGATCCGGGGACCGAGGTCACGCGCCGGGTTCAAGGCCGGGCCAGTCGGCCCCCCGAAGCTTGCCACCAGCGTGGCCACCAGGAAGCCGAGGGCCATGTGCGCGGTGCCGAGGTTATCCTGGAAGAATGGCGCCTTGGTGATGCCCAGCGCCCCGAAGAAGAGGATGAATGACCCGATGAATTCGTTGATGAAGCCGTTGAACTTGCTCTTGGTCGCACTGATGGTGCTGAATGTGCCCAGCACGTGCTGCGTGTTGACGGTCAAATCGTAGTGCGGCTTGTAGGCTGCAACGACCCACAGCTGACCGAACATCGCGCCAAGAAATTGCGCGGCGAGGTAGGGGAGCACCTCAGCCCACGGGAACATGCCCGCAACGGCGAGCCCGATCGTGAACGCCGGGTTGATGTGGTTCCCAGAGATCCCCCCGATGACCATCGCGGGGATCATGACCCCCGCGCCGTAACCAACGGCAATCAGCATCCAGTCAGAGCCGTTCCCCTTGGTCCCTTTCAGGTCGACGTTTGCGACCGAACCGTTACCGAGTGCGACCATGATCGCGGTGCCCATGAATTCCGCAATCAGGCGCACGCCTATATCGTATGTCATTTTGTGCCTCCATCTGTGCCATTAGTCAAAAAAGTGAGCAATATGATGTCATGATACCAATTAATGAAATCATAGTAAATAACTTTTACGAAGCCGTAAAGCTTTCAGCTTGTGGGTGCGCTCACATACGGATTTCGGTACAATGGAGTCGTCCCTGTAGCGATTGCTGCTGCCAGTCCAAAGGAGTTTAACCGAATGATCAACAAAGTGATCGATCACATGATGATAGAGAACCGCCAGCACTTCATGATTCCCGGTGACGTTGTTGCCAGTGTCAGCGAAGACAACTCGCTGCGCCACGCCTTTCTCGTGCTGACCAAGATCCGCTACGCCAAGATCCCGGTCCTTGACCGCGATGACCACCTCAAGGGGTTGTTGTCACTGCCGATGATCACCAACACGATGCTCGGGCTTGATGACCTCAGCGTCGCCCCGTTGGATCAGCTGTGCGTCAAGGACGTGATGGAAACGGATGTGGTAACGATCCAAAACCCCTACGACGTGGAGAACGTGCTGCACCTGTTGGTCGACAACCCCTTTCTTCCGGTCGTGGCCGGTGATGGCACCTTCACCGGCATCGTGACGCGGCGCGAGGTGATGAAGGGCATCAATTACATCGGTCACAATCTGGACAAGCAGTACCTTGTGACCCTCAAACCTGAAGAACCGTAGCGCAAAGAGGCTGAGGCAAAAAGCGGTTTTAGCCCAGAGTATCATCAAGGCCTCCTGTAAAACCCGAACTTAGGTTTTGCGGGAGGCCTTGATGATACGGCTTGCTCTGCTCGTTCGAACGTAGTGAGTTACGAGTAGACATGCGTTAGAAAGGGCGTTACTTTTTGGGGTCGTCCTGTCCTGGAATAGTCGTGGGTCATTCTCGGGCGGTTAAATTATGTCGCAGCCTTTTTAACGAACCGATCGAGGCGGGGCCTTGGCGCGTCACGCGCCAACCAAGTGAGGAATTAGTCTGTCGGCTTGTCCAGCCACAGCGTTGCGGCGATGCCGACCAGCACGCTGAGCGCCACGAGCCCAACCGGCTGCAAGCCACCTGCTGGCCAGTACGGCGTCAGGCCGGTTTCGACCAGGATGACCACCGCGGCGATGACAATCCCGATGACCGCGTAGTAGACCTGCGCCTCGAAGCGTTGAAGCAGCCATTCCATCAGCTTGGCGATGAGCAGCAGGCCGATGGCGGCCCCGAGCATGAACGGCAGTAGCAGTGCCACGCTGGCGAGCGCGTCACGCGCGGCCGCCCAGTCGCCACTGAGACCTGCGCGCAAGGCGCTCCCGAGCTGGCTGACGGCGTTATACACGGTGCCGTACTGATCGATCACCATCAGCATGATCGAGCCTGAGATGCCTGGAATGGCCATCAGGGCAACGGCGAAACCGCCGGCGTAAGTCATGGTCAGGGCGTCCTGGACGCTGGTCAGCGCGGGAATGGCGATCAGGTTCTCGGGTTGCGTGCCGCCAAGCTTCGCGAGGCCGTAGATGACCGCAAAGCCCAGCACCGGCAGCAACACATACACCGGCCGCCAGGGCACCTGACGGATTTTGCGCCAGATGTAGGGGCCGATGCCGAGGACCAGCCCGATGAAAAAACCGTAGCTGGCCAGCGGCCACTGGGTGGTGACCACTAGGACGGCCTTGGTGGAGGCGAGGATGCCGACCACGGCGCCGAGGCCGATGGGGAGCAGGAAGCGCCCGTGCTGACGTGGGGCTTCACGGAAGTGGTTGACCGCCTGCAGGAGCCGGTCGTACAGACCGACCACAACGGCGAAGATACTGCCGGACAGGCCGGGAATGACAAGCGCAACGCCGATGATGGCGCCTTTGAGAAAGTTCAACATAATGGTCCTCCGATTGGGGGGCTAGTGGTTGTTTAACGTCAGGGTCGGGGTGGGGATGTCGATGCCGGCATCTGCCAGCGCCTGCACATAGGCGGCCAAAAACTCGCGCTGGATCGGCAACTGCTGGCCATTTTCAACGAACATCAGCACCTGATAAGAGAAGGTGCCATCGCCGTTGTCGGTGAGGCCGAGCACATCGGGCCCGCTTTTGATCATTTTGTGCGTCGGCACCAGCCGGTGGTTGACGTCGTTGATGACCTGAGTAACGGCCGCCAGGTCCACGTCCGGGCGCATCGGTAGCTTGATGAGGGCCTGCATATTGCTGCGCGACAGGTTGGAGACGATGGTGATGTTGCGGTTAGGGATGTAGTTGATGGTCCCGTTGAAGCTTTGCACGATGGTGGTGCGCAACCCAACGCTGGTCACCTTGCCACTGATCTGGCCGAGTTGCACCGAGTCCCCGACATCGAACTGACCCTCCAGAATAATGAAAAAGCCGGTGACGACATCGGACACAAACCCCTGCGCGCCCAAGCCCAAGGCGATCCCGACCACCCCGGCCCCAGCGATCAGCGTACCCACTGGGACGCCGAGCGTGGACAGGATGGCGTAAAGGTAAAAGAAGAAAATGACGTACGAGAACGCGTTGCGCGTCAGCGTATGCATCGTGGCGATGCGGGAATCCGACAGGCGGCTCTTGGTCTTGTAGGTGTTGAAGCCGCGATTGACAAGCTTCTTGCCGACCGCGTTGAGGACGAAGAACAAGAGCGAGAAGAATAGCAACTGGACGACAACGGTGATCGCCTGGTTCAGCACACCGTCCCAGTCAATGTGATTCAGGTAGCGCAGCAGTAGATTCGTCTGCGTGGTGAGGTCTTTAGTTTCTGTCAGTATGGTCACAGTATCCGCTCCTTAGTGCTTCTAGTTTATCAAACCCGCGGCAACTCGCCCAGTTGAAGGCCCAAAATATTAGGGAACTTTTAGGCTAGTGTTTGCCGCCCCCCGGGATTGATGCTATCCTAAAGGTATCCGGCGAAAGCCATTGCATGGGCCCAACAGGGGTCCCATAAGGAGGGTGTTGCATGTCAGGAGCAGAAGTCGCAGGCGTGATCGCAGCGGTCGCATTTTTGATCATTGCGCTGGCCGTGGCGATTATCGCGATCCGCTTGTCCGGGGTCACGAAAGAAATCAAGCAGACGGTGGCGGAGGTCAATCAGACACTGGCCACGATTAACGGAGAGGTGAAGCCTTTGACCAACGAGATCGAGGCGCTGTTGACCAAATCGAACACGCTGTTGAACGACGTGAACGGTAAGGTCGCCGCCATCGATCCCGTCTTCACGGCGATCGGCGAGCTCGGCGAATCTGTGTCCGACCTGAACACCTCCACGCGCAACTTGGCCAGCAAGGTGTCCAGTGGGGCCCAGAACGCGACCAAGGTCACCGTTGCCGCCAAGGTGGGCCAAAAAGCCATGTCGTTGCTGAAGAAAAAAGAACCAACCAAAGATTAGGGGGAAGTCCATATGTCCAAAAAGAGTCATTTTCTGTTAGGGTTTGTGCTTGGGGCCGCCAGCTCGCTGGCCGCCACCTACTTGTTGACACCACAGACCAGCGAAGACCTGAAGCGCAAGTTTAGCGAGAAGAAGGACGACCTGGCTGACCGCGCCGCCGATTACTACGACTACGCGCGCGATGCGACCGCCGAATGGCGCGAGTCCGCGGAAGACTTCGTCAGTGACCTGAAGGCGAAGGCCCAAAAGCCGGTGGAAGAAGCCGACCTGACCACGTTCGATGAGGCCACGGCAGCGCTCAAAGATGAGCTGACCGATGCGCCGGAAGTGGCCGTGAACGATGAGTTCGATGACATTGTCCTGGACGGCAAAAGCGCATTTGCGCAAGCGAAGGATCAAGACGATGCCCCAGCCGCGCCAGAAGCACCAGCCACACCAGAAGCGGATGCGGCCCCGGACGCTGAAAGCGATACCCCGGAAGCTTAGCGCTTAATCAAAGAAGCCGTGCCCTGCGCAATTGCAGGGCACGGCTTCTTTGATTAAGCGATGGTCGTGAAGTCCTTTGGGGTGTGGGTGAATGGCTCGCAACCCGTTTCGGTGACGTGCACGCAGTCTTCGATGCGCACGCCGGCCACGCCGGGGATGTAGATGCCGGGTTCGATGGAGAAGCACATGCCAGGCTTCAGTTCCATCTGGTTGCCGGCCATGATGGACGGGAATTCGTGGGTGGACATGCCGATCCCGTGGCCCAGGCGGTGGTTGAAGTACGCCCCGTAGCCGGCCTTTTCGATCACGTCACGGGCAATTTTGTCCAAGGCCTCAGCGGTCAAGCCGGGCCGCACGGCCGCCTGAGCGGTCAGCTGTGCTTCCAGACAGACCGCGTGGATCTCACGGGCTTTGGCGGAAACCGGACCGCCGAACGCCACGGTGCGCGTAGCGTCGGACATGTAGCCATGGTTGTTCGTCCCGAGGTCAAACAAGACGAGCTCCCCAGGTTGCACTGCGGTGGCTTCCGGGCCGCCATGCGGGTCGGCGGCATTGACGCCGGCCTGCACGATGGTGTCAAAGGACATATGCATGACACCTTCTTGCATCATCGCGTACTCGATCTCGGCGACGACCTGCTGCTCCGTGATGCCCGCCTTCAGTGCGGCGAACCCGGCGGCAAAGGCGCGATCGGCCTGCTGCCCGGCCGCGATCATCTTCGCGATTTCGTCCGGAGTCTTGATCAGCTGCAGGCCTTCGCTGAAGCGGCTGGCATCGGCCGGGAAGGTGGCCTGCGGGAACTCACGCATGATGGCCTCGTATTTGAAGACAGCCAAGTCATCCTTTTCGATCCCCCAGTGCAGCGGGTTGGCACTGCGCTGTTTGATCTGCGTGGCGATCAGCGCGAAGGGGTCTTCGTGGTCGAGGTAGCCGGCGACGCCGTAAGGCCAGCCGGCCTTCTTAACGGCCTCGATCGACAGGGCGGGCACGAAGAGGAATGGTTCTTGGTCGGGGAAAACGAACAGACCGGTGATCCGTTCCTCAGGGTCGCTGAAGAAGCCGGTGTAGTAGTTGATGTTGGTGAAGTTGCTGATGTAAGCCAGGTCCAGGTTCTGATCCTGAACCCAGGTTTGCAGGGCTTGAAGATGTTGATTCATGCGAGTGCCTCCTTTGTTGATCCAGCACGCCCGCAAGCGGGGTGGGTTTTGCGCCTTTAAGTATAGCACAGCGGTGGATTTGATGACTTTCTGAAAAGAGCTCATGAAAATTTGCATGAAAAGTTCAGTAAAACGCTTGCATTGCGATAATCCTTCTGATACAGTGGACTGGAAATGAAGTGTCAACACACCAAGGAGCAATCAATCATGGAAAAGCAAACAATCACAATCTACGATGTTGCACGTGAGGCCAACGTCTCGATGGCGACGGTTTCCCGGGTCGTTAACGGCAACCCGAACGTGAAGCCAGCCACCCGCAAGAAGGTGCTGGAAGTCATCGACAAGCTCGACTACCGCCCGAATGCCGTGGCGCGTGGCCTGGCGTCCAAGAAGACCACAACGGTCGGGGTGATCATCCCTGACGTCACCAACATGTTCTTCTCCAGCCTGGCGCGGGGGATCGACGATGTGGCGACGATGTACAAGTACAACATCATCCTGGCGAACTCTGACGAAAACAGCCAAAAAGAAGTTCAGGTGCTCAACACGCTTTTGGCCAAGCAGGTCGATGGCTTGATCTACATGGGCAATGACATCTCTGATGGCGTACGCCAAGAGTTCTCCCGCAGCAAGACCCCGATCGTGCTGGCGGGGTCCGTGGACCCCGACGAGCAGGTCGGCAGCGTCAACATCGACTACGTGGCCGCCGTTGAAGCCGCCACGACGCAACTGATCGCGTCCGGCAACAAGCAGGTGGCGTTGGTCACCGGCCCGCTGAGCCAGCCGATCAACGGCCAGTACCGGCTCAAGGGGTACAAGCAGGCGCTTGAAAAGGCCGGCCTCGCTTACGACGAAAGCCTCGTTTTTGAAGCGGAAACCAGCTACCACGCCGGGCTTGCGCTGTTCGCACAGCTCCAAAAGGCCGGTGCCACCGCCGCCGTTGTCGGCGACGATGAAGTGGCCGTGGGCTTGCTGGACGGCGCTCTGGATGCCGGCGTCAGCGTACCTGCCGACTTCGAGCTGATCACCTCCAACAACACCAAGCTGACCGAGATGGCCCGCCCACAGCTGACCTCCATCGACCAGCCGCTGTATGATATCGGTGCCGTCGCGATGCGCCTGCTCACCAAGATGATGAACAAGGAAGACATCGATGCCAAGACGATCCGCCTGGGCTTTGATATCACTGCCCGCAAGTCCACCAAGTAAGTAGCAGGATAGTGGCGCCCCACCCCGTGTACCAGCGGGTCGGGGCGCCTTTTTGCGTGAGGCTGCTACGGACACGCGATCAGGCCCACCCGCCGTATCGGGGCCACATGCAGGGTGTGGCAGTACAACTGAAAAGCGCCCGCATACGAGATGGCGGGCGCTTTTCAGTGCTGCGGATCACGCGCCACCGGAGTCGGTTTCCGAGGGGGCGCTACTGCTGGTGCTGCTAGCTGAGGCGTTGGCGGTTGTCGCATCGGTCGCGGGCTCGTCTGAGGTTGCGGCGTCGTCCGTGGTCGTATCCATGGTTGCCTGCGCTGCGGCTGCGGCGGCAGTCGCGGCCGCAGCACTGGCCGCAGCAGCCTTTTGCGCCGCGGTTTGCGGTGTTTCGCCATCCTTGGTCTGAAGGCCGTAATCGTTGTCCGCACCGCCGAAGTATTCCCAGAAAAGGGCGTAGTCGCTGGCGTTGCCGCCAATGGCGAACTTCGCTTCAGTGGCGCCTGGCGTCCAGTTGTTGTACAGGCTGGCGATGCTGTTGCCCCCAACGTTGTAGGTGGTGCCGTTGTACAGCACGCTGCCGGCTAGCTGACCGGTTTCGGCGTTGACATCGACGCTCTTGACGCCACTCGGTCTGCTCATCGTCTTGCTCAGGGCAAACTCGTTGGGCATCAGTTGGTAGGCGGCGTTCATGAGCTTGGCCCAGAGGCGCTGATTGACGAGTGAGCCGTTGCTCGTCATGGTGTGCTGACTGCCGCCTGCGTTGTCGTAGCCCATCCAGGAGGCCATGGTCAGGCCCGGCGTGGAGCCGAGGAACCAGATGTCCTTGTAATCGTTACTGGTCCCGGTTTTGCCGATCAGGTGGCTGGTGTCAAAATTCACCAGGTAGTCCAGCGAGGCGGCCGTCCCGTTGGTGATGACTTGGTGGAGCATCTGCTGCATGATGTAGCTGGTCGCTTCGGAGAACACAGCCGTCTTGGTGGTCTTATGCTGGTAGATGACGTTGCCGACCGGGTCGACGATCTTGTCGATCACGTACGGGCTGACGTGAGTCCCGCCACGCTGGAAGGTGGCAAAGGCGCCGGCGGCTTGCTGAACGGTCATCCCGTAGTCCGTGCCCCCGAGGGCCAAGCCGAGCTGGCTGTAGTCGTTCTTGGTCAGCGTATCGATGCCGTTTTTAATCATGTAGGACTTGACGTCGGTGGCTTGGCGCAGGCGGCTGTACAGGTAAACGGTGGGAATGTTGTACGAGTTGGCCAGCGCAGTGGTTGCGCTGACGAACTTGTTTTGGATCACACCCCCGTAGTCTGTGACGGAATAGCTCCCGAAGTCGTTAGCAAAATCGGCGAGCATCGTCTGCGTACCGATCAGCTTGTTTTCAACCGCTGGTCCGTAGACGAGGATCGGCTTGATCGAGGACCCAGGGGAGCGCTTGGTGTAGATGTGGTTCACTTCCCCAGTCGTGCCCCCGACGAAGCTGACGATGGCCCCGGTGGTGTTGTCCATCAGGACGGCACCGGACTGCACCGGCTCGGTTGTGGTCGTGGTTTGGCCTGTCACCGAGTCGGTGGTGGTGTTCGTGTAGGTTTCCCCGAGGGCACCCTTGTTGGCGGCCACCACGGTTTGCATCGCGTCATATACCGACTGGTTGATCGTGCTGTGCACCGAGTACCCTTTGGTGGCCAGCAACTTCTTGGCATCGGTTTGGTACTGCGCCGTCAGCGCGGAGTTGTTACTCAGGTCGCTGGCGCTGTGACCGTCTTTTTTGGCCAGTTGCTTGGCCAAAATGCCGGTGGCCTCGCTGGTGACCATGTTGTAGACGTAAGTGTACTTCTGCGTCTCAGCATCGGCTGCCTGAGTGGGCAAGAAGTCGGCCGTCAGGTTGTAGTTCTTGGCTTCGGTATACTGGGCCTTGCTGATGGTGCCGGCGCGGTACATTCGAAACAGCACGGTTTTTTGCCGATTGAGGCCAGGGCTGAGGTTGGGTTTCAAGGCGCCCGTGTTCGTGTACGGGGTGTAGATGGACGGACTTTGCGGCAGGCCCGCGATGAAGGCGGCCTGCGCCAGGTTTAGGTCGCTGGCGTTCTTGCCGAACAACCCTTGTGCGGCGGTTTGGACGCCGGCGATGTTTTGCCCCTTGTTGTTGCGCCCAAGCGTTGCCACGTTCAGATAGGCTTCCAAAATCTCCTGCTTGGAGAAGTAGTGATTGAGGCGCAAGGCGTACATGATCTCGACGGCCTTGCGCTTGAAGGTCGTTTCGCTGCTTAAGAACTGCATCTTGACCACCTGCTGGGTCAGTGTGGAGCCGCCGGTTTGACTACCCAGCCCGGTCAGGTCGGAGAAGACCGCGCGAATCAGCGACTTTGGCACAATGCCATCGTGCTCGAAGAACTCCTCGTCTTCCGTGGCGACCAGCGCCTTTTGCAGCCACGGGGAAATGTTTTTCAGCGTGGCGGGCTCGCGGAGCAGGTCACTTTTAACATGCGCGAACTGAACGTTTTTGGCGAAGTACAGGGATGTGGACTGATCCATCCGCTTGAGTGTGCGGGTCATCGCGGTCTTCGTTGGGATCGGGGTCTGGTCGATGATGGACGCGAAATAGCCGCCCAACACGCCAACGCCCAGTGCGCCACCCACAAGGAGCGCGCCCAGGGCGTAGTAGATCAATGACTTGACAGTTTGCATGGCGACTTCGAGGTACAGTGGCCAGGTTTGCCGTGAAAAGGGCGGCAGCGGACTTGCAAGGGGTTCAGCCGGTTTGGCCGCAGTGGCGTGCTTGCCGCTGAAGGCCGCCCATTTTTTCTTGAATCCTGTTTTCAACTTGTTCCCACCTTTAGATTGGCACAATATTGTTCATTATAACCCAAAACCAAATGGCTTGCCGTCATCCGTCGCATTCCTTAACAAAATATGCTAGGCTTGACCTTTATGGAGGTGTGCCCATGTATCGAACGTTACTATTTGATGTCGATGATACGCTGCTGGACTTTGAGGCGGGGGAGTTGCAGAGTTTGGCCAAAACCTTTGCGCTTTTTGACTTACCTTACACGCCGGCGGTGGAGGCTGCCTACTTGCAGCTGAACGCGCGGCTGTGGGAATGCTTTGAGGCAGGGGAGATCCCGCGCGAACAGATTTTTAGCACGCGCTTCACGCAGGTGTTCAAGCAGTTCCACTACGCGGCAGACGGCCTGCTGGCGGAAAAGAAGTACCACGCGATGATCGACCAGGAGGCCATCCGCATGCCCCACGTGGTGGACACGCTGGTGGCGTTGCGCGAGTACCGGTTGTACATCGTTTCCAATGGCGTGGAGACGGTGCAGCAGGCCCGGCTGCAAAAGGCGGGATTGCTTGATTTCTTCCAGGACGTGTTCGTGTCTGACGTGATCGGGGCGCCCAAGCCGACGGTTGCTTTCTTCGACTATGTCGCCAAGCGGATCCCCCGCTTTGATCCGGCCACCACGCTGATCATCGGCGATTCGCTGACGTCAGACATTCAGGGGGGCATCAACGCAAAGCTCGACACCGCTTGGCTCAACCCGCGCTTTGTGCCGAACCGCAGCGCAGTGCGGCCGACGTACACGCTGAGCGACCTGGCCGAGTTGCCGCGCTTGATCGACGCGCAGGCCTAACGCACCCAAACGAGAGGCTGAGACAAAATGCGGTTTTAGCCCAGAGTATAAACAAGCAGCCCCGCAAAACCCGAACTTAGGTTTTGTGGGGCTACTTGCTTATACGGCTTGCGCTGCTCGTTCGAACGCAGTGAGTTACGAGCAGACATCCGTTAGGTAGGGCGTCGCTTTTGGGTCGTACTATTCTGGAATAGTCGTGATTCATTCTTGGGCCGTTAATTATGTCTCGGCCCCTTGCGGTTAAAGCCGGCGGATCGATCCGCTGCTGGCGGTGATCAGGCCGGTGGGGGTGTGTAGTTGCAGGGCGCCTTGGTCGTCAAAGCCGGCGAGTTGGCCGACTTGCGGGGCGCCAGCGCCGGTCAGCTGGACGCGCGCCCCCAGCCAGGCGGCGTGGGCGCGGTAGGCCGGCATGATGGTGGCGGGGGCGGCCATCAAGGCGAAAAAGCGCGACAGGAAGGCCCCTGCGAGCTGCGGCCGCGGATCCTGAGCAGGGGGGGCAGGCAACAGCGTGCCCATGGGCAGGTCGATCGGCACGGCCACCGGCTGGCGGCTCGGGGCGACGTTGACGCCGACCCCCAACAGGATGGCGCGTGGGGTCAGCACCTGCTCGGCCAGGATCCCGGCCACCTTGCGCTCGCCCACCAGCAGGTCATTGACCCACTTGATGGTGGCCTGAACCCCGAACTGATTGGCGATGGCGGCCTGTAAGGCGACCCCGGCGGCCGGGGTGACGAGCGTCAGCGCGGCCGGTGGCGTGAAGGCGACGGTCAGGTAAAGCCCGGTGCCAGCCGGCGAGAAAAACGATTTGCCGCGGCGCCCGACACCGGCGGACTGCGTGTCGGCGATCAGGGCAAACGGCAGGGGCTGGTGCGCAAGGGCCTGGCGCGCGCTCGTCATGGTGGACGCCACCTGCGCGGCGGTGGTGAGCGTCAGGGCCTGCGCGGGCCCGTGGAGCCAAGGGGTGACAGCGGTGGCGGGAAACATGGCCGACCTTCTTTCTGGGTGAGGATAAGTGAAACCCGCCGCCAGCGACGACTGACGGCGGGTGCGGGATTATTTGACCAGCTCGCTGATCGCCTCGGCGTAGATGGCCACAGACTTGATGATGTCGGCCACGGGCATGTACTCGTTGGCCTGGTGCATCACATTCTCTTGGTCTGGCATCTGGGCGCCAAACGCCACGCCGCGTTCGATGATCCGGCCGTACGTGCCGCCACCGATCACGACTTCGTGACCCGGGTTGCCGGTTTGCTTGGTGTAAACGCCCAGCAGGGTCTGCACCAACGGATCATCCACCGGCACGTAATGCGGTACCTGGGCGTGACCGAGCACGCTCACGTCGGCTGCGTCAGCCCCAACCGCAGTTTCGATCTGGTCGCGGATGGTGTCGGCATCGGTGCCTTGTGGGTAGCGCACGTTGACCATGATGCTTTGCTCGCCGTCTTGGCTGAACGTCAGCAGGTCGGCACTGGCGGTGAGGTCGCCCATCACCTTGTCCGTGTAGTTGATGCCGAGCTTGTGACCGCGTGAGTCGTCGTGCATCAGGTCGGCCAGGGTAGTCAAGTAGCGGTGACCGGCCGGGTCAAAGTCAAACGGCGCCAGCAGGGTGGCCAGGTAGGTGGCGGCGTTGACGCCGGCCTTTGGTTCCTGCGCATGCGCCCCTTTTCCGGTCAGGGTGATGGTCATGCGGTTGCCTTCGGTGGTGCTTTCAATCTGCACGCCGTGGTCTGGGCCAAAGCTTTCAAGCGCCGCAATCAAGGCATCTGGGAAGCTGCCTTCGATTTCGGCGGTAGCGGTTTGCGGTACCATGTTCACCCGCAGGCCGGACTTGAAGCTGCGCAGGGTCAACCCGGCTGGCTTGGCTGCGATCGGCTTGAAGTGAACGGCGAACGTCGCGATCCCCTTTTCCCCGTTGATGATCGGGAACTCGGCGTCTGGCGAGAAGCCGAAGTCTGGCGCCGGTTCCACTTCGAGGTAGCGGTTGATGCCGACCCAGGCGGATTCTTCGTCGGTCCCGATGATGAAGTGGATCTTCTTGTTGACCGGCAGGCCGAGGTCCTTGATCAGGCGCAGCGCGTAGTAGGCCGCGATGCTTGGCCCCTTGTCATCCGCAGACCCGCGGGCGTACAGCTTGCCGTCTTTGATGACCGGCTCGAACGGGTCGGTGACCCAGCCCGGCCCAGCCGGTACGACGTCCATGTGGCCGAACAGGCCGAAGATCTCCTCACCGGCCCCGTATTCGATGCGGCCCGCCACGTTGTCCACGTTCAGGGTCTTGAAGCCGTCGCGCTCACCCAAGGCGAGCATCGCCTGAAGGGCCTTGGCCGGGCCAGGGCCCAGCGGTGCCGCGTCGGTTTTGTGTTCGACGTCGCGCTCGGAGTTGATCTTGAGGAGCTCAAAGAGGTCCTTCAGTAAGTCATCTTGGTACTTCTCTGCTTCTGCTTGCCAGTTGATCGTCATCAAATCATCCCGCTTTCTTTAATTGATTAACTCAACCATATCAGACCGGCCCAACCCGACACAAGCAAAAAGTCGTTCACAGGGTAACCGGCTTCATTCCGGGCTGAGTGCGCACTGAATCGCGGTGATTGGCGGTGAGCGCCACCGCGGCCAAAGACGCGCGGCGCGGCCTACAGGACAGCGGGTGACAGCAGGACGTTACCCGGCGTCAGGCACAGCGCCACTTGCAGGGGGCCGGGGAGCGTGCGCGTGTTCAGCGGGTGTGGCACCTGTGCGACCGGCAGAAGAAGCTGACTCAGCGGCACCCAGCCGGCCGTGACGTGCACCCACGTTGTGGCATGGCGCACACACACCGCATCGATGCGCGCGGCGCTGTTGGTCGTCAACCAGCCGGCCGTGCCACTGGTGGCGCGCGGGGCCGGGTGCACGGCGAGCCGTAGTCCCTGACCGTGGGCCCAGACTGTGCGCCCGATCAGACTTTGCGCCCAGCCGGCCTGTGGGGCTAGGGTCAGGGCGGCCGCGGGCACGAAGCGGTTTTGGCTCATCTGGTAGTAGGTCCCACTGGCCGTGGTGACCTGCTCGGCAACCGTGAAACTGGCCCCGGGGGCGAGCGTTGTCTTGGTCGGGTCCTGGGTGTACGGGTTGGCGTACACCGGCAGGGTCTGGCTGGAGGTGTTGGTCGCCTGGCGGTCTACGGCGCGACTGGCCGTGTCTCGCTTCATCAGCTGGAATTCATGGGCCAGACCGGGGTAGTTGGTGACGACCCCGTCGATGTTCAGGTTGACCAACCAGCGCCACTTCGCCCGGTTTTCGGCCATCTCATCCCAGACGTAGACCTTCTGGTGCGCGGCGTGAAGCGTGCTGACCAGTGCCGGGGTGACCAGGTCGCTTGAGACGTTGATCCCCGAAACGTAAGGAAAAACGGCGAAGGTGATACGCTTGAGTGAGCCGACGATGAACAGGCGCGGCACAGTCGGCAGCAGCTGTTGTAGCCGTTTGAGGCTGGTCAGCGAAAACGAATGGAACATCACGCGCTTTTGCAGGTTGTTCTGGGTGATCAAGGCGGCCAGTTTCGCCTCGGCGTCCGGGTGCGGATCACCCTTGACCACTTTGGTTTCGATCAGAAATTTCACTGGGCTGTCGCGGTAATGGTCAAAGACCTCAGCTAGGCTGTGAACTGGCTCGCCGTTTTTGGTATGATAAGCGTGCAACGTCGCAAACGGGGTGGTGCCGATGGGGAACGCGGCACCCGTCATTCGCGTGATGGTGTCATCGTGCTGCACCACCAACACGCCGTCTTGGCTTTCGTGAATGTCCAGTTCGACGTAATTGGCCCCGTTGGCAATGGCGAGATCAATGCTTTGGAACGTTTCTTCCGGTGCTTGAAGCGGGTCGCCGCGGTGACCGACGACGGTAAAGCCGCAGAGGATCAGGGTGACACTCGCCAGCAGACAGATTAAGATGGCTTTGCGCATAGCAGAACTCCTTGTTTCAGTGTCACCTTACCTTACCACAGGCGCGGGGACGGGCAAAGTCTGCGGCGCGCAACCAGAAAAGAGGACAGACGGATGAACGACAAGTTCGAACAGTTCGATTTGATTCAGGAAATCACTGAAAACGATGGGCACCGGTACGCGGAGCTCGGCAACATCATGATGAACGGGCGCGCCGAACGTGCGGCGCTGAACGGGCTGATCAAGCAGGTCCGCATCCTGCAACTCAACATCCCGCACTCCACCGCCGTGCGCACGTACGAAACCTATATTAATGAGACGTATCAGTTTCCGCCCGTTGACGTGAAGCAGTGGGACGTGTGGGAGAAGCCGGCCGGGCCGGTGCGGAGTGCCTATGAACAGATTTTACGGGAAAACCATATCAGCTAAGGTCAAGTGGGGGCTCCCCCTGCTGGTGTTCGCCGTGATTTTTGGGCTGGCGCGCTGGGACGCGGGCCTGTACCGTCAGCCGATCGGCCAGGTGACCGCCGTACGCACCACGCAGACGCGTGCGATCACGGACAACCTCGGCAACCGCGACCGCACGACCCGCCAAGCCGTGACCGCGCGCCTGCTCAACACCGAAGCGCGGGGGCGGGTGGTCCACTTTAATCACACGTCCGTCCGGTCAGGCGCGATGGACAGCCGCCTGCAGGTCGGGAGTCAAGTGTTTTTGAGTCAGCAAAACAGTCGCTTCGTGTTGCTGAACCGCAAGCGAGATGGCATCGTCTTGGCGCTGTTCGGGTTTGCCGTCGCCTTGCTGGTGCTGATTATGCGGCGCCGGTTCGTGATGACCGCGCTGAGCATTCTGGCCAATATCGGGCTGTTGCTGCTGGTGCTGCGGGTGGACTTCAACTCCCATCAAGTGGCGGCCTTCGGGCTATTTGCGGGCCTGGCCGTGACCTTTACCGTGGTGACGGCGCTATTCGTCCTCGGGGTCTCGCGGTCGGCGGCCATCGCGGCCACGGCCACCATCGGGGCAACTGCGGCCGGGGTGGCCCTGGGGTACGCGGTGTTTCACCTGACCGGTTACAAGGACTTGCACCTGGAGGCAGTGAAGTACGTGACCCAAGCTCCGCAGCTGCTGTTTTTCGTGCAGATCATCATCGGCTCACTGGGTGCCGTGTTTGATGAGTGCACGGACATCACGGCGGCGGTGATCGAGCTACCGCCGACGCAAAACCGTTTCACCGCGGGGATGGCGATCGGGCGGAGCGTGATGGGGCCACTGATCGCGGTGCTGTTCATGATCTTTATCGCGGAGACCTTTACGGAAAGCGTGCTGTGGCTGCGCAATGGCAACTCGATCGCCCAAACGGTCATCTGGGTGATGGGCTTAGGCTTTGCCCAGTCGCTGGTGTCCGCGTTTGGCATCGTGCTGGCCGTCCCGCTGACCAGTGGACTGGCAACCTTTTTAGCAAAGGAGGGGCGCGCATGAGTACGATCGTCGCACTGCTTCTCGTGCTGTTGGGCCTTTTGGCCGCGGTTGGGGGCAAGCAAGGGCTGGGGGATTTTGTCGCGCTACTCTTGAACATGGGCATCATGATCGTGGCCACGGTGCTGATGGCCGGTGGTTTTCAGCCGGTGGTGGTGGCGGTTGTTGCGGGGCTGGCGGTGCTTGCCACCATCATTTTCCTCGCCACCCCGGATAGCGATGTGGCCGGCACGGCGTTCACCGCTGCCTTGCTGGCGATGGGGCTAGTCCTGCTCGTCGTTGTTGTAGGGGTCGTACTGAGCCACACGGCAGGGTTTGGCCAGGAGGACTCCGAGGAGTTGGAAGGCTTCTCGCTGACGATCGGCATCAGCTTTCAGCATCTGCTGATCGCCACGGGGCTTTTGAGTACGCTGGGGGCGATCGCGGAAGCGGCGGTCGCTGTGGCCGCCGGGCTGGCCGAGCTTGGCCCCACCACTGCCGCGGACGCGCGCGAGCGACTGGGGAGTGCCATCATCGGCACCGCACTCAATACGCTGTTCTTCGGGTTCTTTGGCGGATTTGCGGGCCTGTTCATCTGGTTTGCGCAGCTGCACTACCCGTTTTGGCAAATTCTCAACGATCAGATCTTTGCCGGCGAGCTGATTCAGGTGTTTTTCTCGGTGATCGCGGTGACGCTCACGGTGCCCCTGACGATCTGGGTCAGCCAGATGCGCCACCAAGGAGGGCAAGCATGAACTTCTTTATTGCCGATACGCATTTCTTCCATGCGGACCTGCTGGGCCAAAACGACTTCGCGCCGCGCCCATTTGCGTCGGTGGCCGCGATGAACGCCGCGCTGGTGCAGGCCTGGGCCGACCGGGTGGATGATAATGACGTGGTGTATCACCTGGGCGATATTGCGATGAACCCTGAAGCGATGCCGAGTGACGCTGCGGTGCTGGCCCTGCTGGCGACGCTACCGGGGCGCATCGTGTTCATCAAGGGCAACCACGACTATCAGGCGCGCTTCAAGTTCATGCGGGCCAACGACCCGGGGTGGCACGGCCAGGCCAAGTTCGCGTTTCATTCGGTGGGCACCATCATCAAGGACGATCACACGCAGTTCATTCTGTCCCATTACCCAATGATGCTTGGCATCACGCACCAAACCCTGAATCTGCATGGGCACATTCACCACAGCATGGTGCCGTGGGCCGAAAACCTGAATGTTGGCGTCGATGCGCCAGAGCGCGCGTGGCTGCCTGACCTCGCTTGGGGCAGCCCGCTAAGTGCCGCGGAGGTGCACCAGCTCTACCGCGCCAAGCAAACCTGGCTAGCGCAGCATAAAAATTAGATAGTTCACATTTACTTTTAATCTTAACCCCTGTAAAATGAGTTCAAACTATTTTGGGGGTGGGGCGATGAATGACCAGGAAGTGGCAGCGCTGCAGACGCTGCGGCGGCAGGTGTTGGCGGATAGTGCGCCGGCCCAAGCTGGCCACGTGAACGGCCTGTTGACGCTGATGTTTCGTAAACTTGAAAGCGGTGGGTTCTCCGCGGCGTATTTTCAGTTGAGCTTCTGGCCCCAGCTGGCGCCGCTGTTGACGCCAACCGCGCAACACACGGATGCGGCGATCTTCACCCCGTTTCTACAGGAAGCGCCGGACGCGTGACGTCAGGCCACTGCACCAAGCGGCAGTTTCCGCCGCGATAAGTTAAGCCGGTCGCTCGGTCACCCCCTTGAGGGCTGACCGGGCGGCCGGCTTTTCGCTTACGCGTTACCTTGGCGCGGCCAGTCCGGCTACGTTGGGATCAGGCGGCGCCGTTAAGACCTGCGCTGCTTTTGTGCGCGCAGTGTGCTTTCGGGCGTGACTCAGCCAGCCGCACCCAAGTGCATTGATTGCGTTCCGCTGCGCGCTGGCCTATCCTGAAGGCAGGAGGGTGGACAACCATGGAGACCATCACGCTGTTGCACACGAACGACCTGCACTCACACTTTGAACATTGGCCCAAGTTGGCGCGGTATCTGTCGGCGCAGCAGGGACCGAACGTCTTCACATTCGACGATGGGGACGCGATGGATCGGGCGCATCCGCTGACTGAGGCGACGGATGGATACGTCAATGTCACGATGCTGAATCAGGCCCACTACACGGCCGCGACCATTGGCAACAATGAAGGCCTGGGAAACAGCCATGATCAGCTGGCCCACTTGTATGATACGGCGCAATTCCCGGTGGCGCTGGCAAACCTATTTGAGCCGGACGGGACGCGCCCGGCGTTTGCGCAGCCGGTGGTGTATCGGACTACGCCGGCGGGGACGCGGCTCGCCATCATCGGCTTCACCGCGCCGTATTTTTCGACATACGCGCCGAACGGCTGGCTGGTGCGACCGGTGGCGGCGGTGCTGCCGGAGCTGCTCGCGACCATCGGGGGCACTTACGATGTGCTGATCATGCTGTCGCACTTAGGGCTGCCTGCGGACCGCTATTTGGCGACGCACTACCCGCAGTTGGATGTGATCATCGGGGGCCACACGCACCATTTGCTGCCGACCGGTGAGCAAGTTGACCATACGCTGCTGACGGCGGCCGGGCGCTATGGGGAGTATGTGGGGCAGATCACGCTGACAGTGGACGCCACGCATCGATTGGTGACAGCGCGCGCTCAGACGCAGGCCGTGGCGGCGCTGCCCGAAGCCCCGGCGGATGCGGCGGCGATCGATGCCTGGCAGCAGCAGGGGGTGGCGCAACTTGCCGCACAGCCGGTGGCACGGTTGCCACACGCGTTGGCGCTGGCTGATAGCGGCCCGTCGCCGCTTGTGGCGTGTGGTCTGCGGGCGTTGCAGGCGGCCGGGGCCACCCCTGCGGCGATGCTCAACACTGGGCTGTTTTTGGGCGACTTGCCGGCAGGGGTGGTGACGCGTGCCGATCTGCACCGCATCCTGCCGCATCCGATGCACCTGCTGGTCACGCAGTTAAGCGGCGCTGACTTGTGGCGGCTGATGATGGAAATTCAGAAGAACCGCGCTTTTTTGCGCCACTTTCGCATGGTGGGGATGAACTTTCGCGGCGTGCGATTCGGGGATGTGCAGCTGGCCGGGCTGACCCTGACGGCGAAGAATCAGGTGCGCTATGCGGGGGTGCCGCTGGACTTTGACCGACAGTACACGCTGACCGGGGTCGACACCTACCTGTTTGCCCCGTTTTTCCCCACCCTTGAGATCGCGGGGGTGAACCGGTTCCTGTTTCCCCAGCTGCTACGCGCAGTGGTGGGGGCTGACTTGGCGGCGCACTACCCACTGGAATAGTGGTATACTGAGACAATTAAGGCGCGCACACGCAACTGCTGCGCATTGAAAGGAGGCCTTGACCATGGCCGAGCCCATTGAACCCACACCCAGCCCAGCGGCGGCCCAGGTCATCCAGGTCGCGCCGGACATGGTGACCATTGATGACCGACGGTACCAGCTTAAGGTGAACCACAAGCTGGCCTTCGACCGGGAACGCTTTGCCGCGCGCTACACCGAGATCCTCGATAAGTATGATTACATCGTTGGGGATTGGGGCTACGATCAGTTGCGCCTGCGTGGTTTTTACCAAAACGATAACCGCCGCGCGAATAAGGACCAGCTGATTCGCACCCTGGAGGATTACCTCTACGAGTATTGCAACTTCGGCTGTGCGTACTTCGTGCTAGCCCGGCTGGACGCACCAGCGCCCAAGCGCCGGCCTGCGCGAAGCGGCAGTCGGCGTGGCGGCAAGCGGCGCAGTGACGCCAAACCGTACCAGGAAAAAATCAGCCCCACCGCGGCCGTCACCGGTAAGCACGCCGAAACGGTCGCGCCAACGAAGCCTCGCAAGCGGCACTTCACCATCCGCACGCGGGAGACCAATGAGAAGTAGGAATTGAACGTGACATACAAAGGCTACATGATTGATTTGGACGGGACGATGTATCGTGGCAAGGAACGCATCCCTGAAGCGAAGGCTTTCATCGAGCGGCTCCAGGCCAAGCACATCCCGTTTTTATTTTTGACGAATAATACGACCAAGACACCGGAAGCGGTGTGCCAAAACCTCCGGGTCAACCACGACATTCAGGCGCGCCCGGAGGCCGTGTACACGCCTAGCCTGGCGACCGCGGCCTGGATCCTGGCGCAGAACCATGGTGATGTGCGCGGCAAGTCCGTTTACGTCATCGGCGAGCTGGGCCTCAAGCAGGCCCTGTTGGATATCGGGCTACGCTTCAATGAAGTGGACCCGGATTACGTGGTGGTGGGGCTGGATTACGATGTGACCTATCACAAGTTTGAGCTTGCCACGCTGGCGATTCAGCGTGGGGCCATGTTCATCGGCACCAACGCCGACACGAACCTGCCCAACGAGCGCGGCCATGTGCCCGGCGCCGGGTCCGTTATCGCACTGGTGGAGCGCAGCACGCAACAAAAGGCGTTTTACATCGGCAAGCCGGAAGCTATCATCATGGAGCAGGGGCTGGCCCGCATGGGGCTGACCAAGGAAGACGTCGTGATGGTCGGCGACAATTACAACACGGATATCCAGGCGGGTATCCACGCCGGCATCGACACGCTGCTGGTTTACACCGGCATTTCGACCAAAGAAGCGGTGGCGGCGCAAGCCGTTCAGCCGACGCACCAGGTCGATAGCTTGGCGGACTGGGAGGTTTAGCGATGAAGTGGCGGTGGCTATGGCTCTGGTTGTTTTTGGTCAGCGGGGCGATCTGGCTGACTATTCTGCTTTCGTTTCTGCTGTTTCCGGCGTTCGTGCGGTTGGATTCGCTGACCAGCGTCTCGGGGTTATCCGCCCACACGCTGTACGTGAATTATGTGAAGCTGATGGCCTACTTGCATCTGCCTTGGATCACGCAGCTGCACCTGCCGGACTTTGCCGTCAGCGTGCACGGCGCGCACCACTTTGCGGATGTGAAGCGACTGTTTTTGCTCGACATTGTCATTTGTCTGGTCACGGCACCGGTGGCGCTTCGCTTCCTGGCGCACTTGCGCGCCACGCGCACGCGCTGGCACCTGGTGCGGCCCTTTGAGATCGGGGCGGTGGCGCCGCTGGTGCTCGGTGGGTTAATGTCGATCAACTTTGACGCGGTGTTCATCGGCTTTCACAAGTTGATGTTTCGCAACAACGATTGGCTGTTTGACCCCACCGCCGATCCCATCATCCTGGTGCTGCCCGAGGACTTCTTCCTCGCCTGCTTTGCGCTGGCCCTGCTCGCGTTTGAGGCCCTAATGGTTTACGGTATCGTTACTGGGCGCCGCGATGCGCGCAACACAAAAAACGTCTGACCATTGTGGTCAGACGTTTTTTGTTTGCGTGTGTCAGGCAGTTGCCTTGGGTTTGCGACTGCGCAGCGCGGTGATCAGCACCGGCACCAGCGAAATCGCAATGATGCCCAGCACCACGATCGAGAAGTGTTCCTTGACGAATGGGACGTTACCGAAGAAGAAGCCGGCCACGCAGCACATTGTCACCCACAGGAAGCCCCCGAGCAGGTTGTAGTGGATGAACTTCGGGTAGTGCATGTTGGAGCCGCCCGCCACGAACGGCGCGAAGGTCCGCACCAGCGGCATGAAGCGCGCGATCGCGATGGTTTTGCCGCCATGCTTATTGAAAAAGGCCTCGGCTGACGCTAACTTGTCGTGGTTGATGAGGCGGCCGAACAGGGAGCTGCGCTCGGCGGCTAGGCCGAGGTGCTTGCCGATCTCATAGTTGACCGTGTCGCCGAGGACGGCCGCGGCCAAAAACAAGGCGAACAGCAGCCAGACATTCAGGTGGTAGGCTTCATTGGCCGCGAGGGCGCAGGCGGCAAACAGCAGGGAATCCCCCGGAAGAAACGGAAAGATGACCACGCCGGTTTCGATGAACACCATCAGAAATAGGAGCAGGTAGGTCCAGTTGCCGAAGCTGTTGACGATGGTGACGAGGTGTTCGTCGATGTGCAGGATGAAGTCGATCAGTTGCGTCATTGCGAGTCTCCTTTATTTAGCCGAAAAACGCGACCGTTGCCGCGTTGCAAACTGTGCCCATTATACCGGCTTCTCCGAGCGGCTTGGCGGCTCTTTGCACAAGTTTAATAATTATCGTCTTCGAGTTCGGGGTGCGAGTGCGCCAAGCGACTGGCGGCCGCCGCCGCGATGGCCCCGACGATGTCGTCGAGGAAGGTGTGGATGATCCCCGGCTCGTGCGCGTTCAGCTTGGCCAGAATGCCGGGCTTAACGCGGTCGATGTAGCCGTAGTTGGTGAAGCCGATCGACCCGTAGACGTTCACGATGGCAAACGCGAGGATCTCATCGACCCCGTACAGCCCTTCGTCCTCCGCAATGATGCTTTGCAGCGGCTGCTCCAGCGTGCCGGCCTCGGCCGCCTTGTCCAGCGCAATACCGGTCATCACCGCGTTTTGCACCTCGCGCTTGCGCAGCACGATCAAGACATTGTCGGTCGCCACCTCCAGGGTGAGTGCGGGGATGAACTTGGCCTGCAAAAACATCACCAGTTCCCCGATGGCCTTTGGTTCAACGCCGCGTTCGCGCAGCAGCGCAAGTGTGTGATCGTACAGTTTCTGTTCGTTGGTCATAAATCCTCCTAACTGCGCGGGTGATTGGCGGGCGCAATGACAATGCGTGACTTGATGCGGGGGCTTAGTGGTAGAGCTGGGTGCTGTGCAGGGCTTGCCGGCGCTCCGGGTAGGTCAGGGCGAGCGCTTCGTTCACCGCAGTCGGGGCCTCGCCGAAACCGCTGGCGATCAGCTTCAGCTTGCCGGGGTACGTCGCCACATCCCCAATGGCAAAAATCCCCGGGATGCTGGTGGCGGTTTGGGAGTCCACTTTGATGGCGTTGTGCTCCAGGGCCACGCCCCAGTTGCGCAGTTGCTTGTTGTCGCTCATGAAGCCGTAGTTGACAAGGAGCTTGTCGACGTGCAAGACCTTTTCGGCATCGCCGCGGACTTCCTTGAGCCTGACGTCGATCTGCGTGCCGGCTGCGGTCACGCTGTCGATCAGATACGGGGTGTGCAACTGCGCGCTGGTGGCCTGCAGGTCTGCCACGCTGGACTCAAGCCCCCGGAACTGGGTCCGGCGATGGATCAGGTGCACGGTTTTGGCAATCGGCGTCAGCGCCAGCGCCCAGTCGATGGCGGAATCGCCGCCGCCTGCAATGGCTACGGTCTGATCGCGGAAGGCCTCGAGGTCCTTGACGAAGTACAGCACATTTTGCTGGTCCAGCGCGGGGTCGTAATCGACTGCGAGGCGCCGCGGCGTGAAGGCCCCACCACCGGTCGCAATGATCACAGTGCGGGTCTCGATGGTCCCCGTGCTGGTGGTGAGGGTGAAGTGATCATCCGTTCGCGTGATGGCGGACACCGCGGTGGCAGTGCGAATTTCCGGGTCAAAGTGCGCGACCTGCGCCTTCAACTGATCGATGAGCGCCTGGCCGCTGATGCCGGGTAGGCCGCCAATGTCGTAAAGCGTTTTGGCGGGGTAGAGGTTCCCGGTTTGCCCGCCCAGCGCGCTGAGACTTTCGACCAGCAGGACATCGGCGCTGCGCAGCCCTGCGTAGTACGCCGCAAACAGCCCGACTGGACCGCCGCCGATGACGGTGATTTCATATAGATGAGACATGTTTATTCCCCCGTTTTTCAATAGCGTCGAGATAACCCTACCATATTTTGCCGGCGAGCGGCGTGGCAATCGTCTGGTCGGTAGGGTAAAATGAGCTGGAATCGACTAAAGGAGGCAACTATGTATCCACAACTAGACTTGGCCCATTTTTCGGGTCCTAAGGCCGTGATGGTCACCAGCATGGGCACCATCACGTTTGCATTATTCGCAGCGGAAGCACCCAAGACCGTTGAAAACTTCATCGGTCTCGCAAAGAAGGGGTACTACGATGGCATCGCGTTCCACCGGGTCATTGCGGACTTCATGATCCAGGGTGGCGACCCAACCGGCACCGGTGCGGGCGGTGAAAGCATCTGGGGGCACCCGTTTGAAGATGAGTTCAGCCAATCCGTTTTCAACCTCAAAGGTGCGTTGTCCATGGCCAACGCTGGGCCGAATACCAACGGCAGCCAGTTCTTCATCGTCTCCAATGCGCACATCAACCAGAACATGCTCAGCCAGCTCCCGGATGCCGGCTTCCCGGCTCCGATCATTGAAGCCTACAAGAACGGGGGCACCCCGTGGTTGGATATGCGGCACACCGTTTTTGGCCACGTCATCGAGGGGATGGATGTGGTCGATGCCATCAGCAAGACGAAAACAACCGCCGACAAGCCGAACACGCCCATCACCATCGAATCCGTGACGATCACCGACTAGTTGGACCCGTTCGATTTTTCAGGTATAATAGTAGAGAAATCGAAAAATAGAAATGAAGTGTCAGCATGAATTATCGCATTGGAGATATCATTACTGGCAAAGTAACGGGGATTCAGCCCTATGGTGTGTTCGTGCTGTTGGATGACGCGCAGCAGGGGTTGATCCACATTTCCGAGTGCCAGCACGGCTTCGTCAAGGCACTCGGGGACCTATTCAAAGTTGGCCAAAGCCTGTCGGTGGTCGTCCTGGATATCGATGAGTATTCCGGCAAGATCAGCCTGTCGCTGCGTGCGCTGCAAGCAGCCCCGGCGATGACGACATACCGCCACCGCAAACATTACTGGACGAACCGGAAGAACCATACTGGGTTCGCCCCGATCGCCAGCCGCTTAGACGGATGGGTCTCGGAGTCCTTACATGAGTTAGAGAAAGACGCGTCCCAGTAGGATGCGTCTTTTCTTTTCGAATGATGCAGCACTATTTGACATTATCGTTCGTGAATAACGTGATTGATTATTCATCGCAGCGCACACACTTCGGTTTTGATTCGTGGTTTTGTTTTTTTTCTCGAAAAGGGTAATTTCCTGTTGACGATGCGGCCAAAAGGCTGGTAAGATACTTGTTGTTGTCAACGCGGCGGTCACGTCGCAGCATACAGGATGTGAATAAATATTCACCATTCAAAAATATGTTTGACAACGTTGCTTCGATAAGATATACTTACAAAGTTGTCTTAACGGACAAGGTGGTCCTTTGAAAACTGAACAAAGTTTCGTAAATGTGATAGGGTCTTCGATCTTGAATCGAAGAGAATTAAAACATTGC
>NZ_RHOH01000007.1 GCF_003946115.1 Lacticaseibacillus daqingensis
GCAATGTTTTAATTCTCTTCGATTCAAGATCGAAGACCCTATCACATTTACGAAACTTTGTTCAGTTTTCAAAGGACTACTTTGTCCAAAAGACAACTTGATTAGTCTATCAATTGGATGTTCACTTGTCAACGATAACTTTCAAAAACTTGTTTGAATAAAAATTCAATCAGTGGCTTTTCATAAGCTATCTCGCTGACAACGTTGACTATCATACCAACTGGGATATGGCCCGTCAACCCCTTTTTCACAAAAAAACAGCCGCATTGCTGCGACTGTATAAAGATACGACTTACCCCTCTGGCACAATAACGGTCTGACCGGCCATATAAGGGACCAGCACCTCGGGGATCGTGACCGTGCCATCCGCGTTTTGATAGTTCTCAAGGATGGCCGCCACGGCGCGCCCAACTGCGAGACCGGAACCGTTCAGGGTGTGCACGAACTGCGGCTTCCCGTTGTCATCGCGGTAGCGAATCTGCGCCCGCCGCGCCTGAAAATCCGTACAGTTGGAGCAACTGGAGATTTCGCGGTAACGGTCTTGGGCAGGCAGCCACACTTCCAGGTCATTGGTCTTGGCGCTGGTGAAGCTGGCATCCCCGGCCGCTAAGGTGATGACGTGGTAAGGCAGACCCAGCTTTTGCAGCAAGTCCTCTGCATCATGCACCAGCTTCTTGAGCTCCGTCCAGGAGTCTTCCGGCTTGCAGAACTTCACCATTTCCACTTTGTTGAACTGGTGCATCCGGATCAGTCCACGGGTGTCGCGCCCGGCACTGCCGGCCTCGGAACGAAACGCCGGCGACAGCGCAGTGAAGCTGACTGGCAACTTTTCACTTGGCACGATCTCGACACGGTAGTAGTTTACCAATGGCACCTCGGCCGTTGGGATCAGCGTCAGCGGTTCGCCGTCGTTGGTGATGCTGTAGACGTCTTCCGTAAACTTGGGAAACTGGCCCGTCCCAAACATGGAATCGTTATTCACGAGGTACGGCGTGATCATTTCGGTGTAGCCTTCCTTGGCGTGCTCATCCAAGAAGAAGTTGTACACGGCACGTTCAAGCCGCGCCCCGGCGCCTTTATAGTAAACAAAGCGGCTGCCGGAGACCTTCGCGGCGCGCTCGAAGTCTAAGATCCCCAAGTCTTCGCCGAGTTCAAAGTGGGCCTTCGGGGTGAAGTCAAAAGTCCGTGGGGTGCCCCACTTGTACTCTTCGCGTGCATCTGCCTCATCCATCGACATCGGCACATCATCCGCCGGGAAGTTGGGCAGGCGAACAAGAATGTGAGTCACTTTGGCTTCAACTTCTGCCAGTTGTTGATCCAGCGCGCTGATCTCCGTCCCGACGGCGCGCATGGCGGCAATCTGATCATCGGCGTTTTCCTTCGCGCGCTTCTTAGCTGCGATTTCACCTGACACCGCGTTGCGCTTCGCCTTCAAGTCCTCGGTTTGCACAATGATGCGGCGCCGTTGTTCATCCAGCGCCAGCGCGTCGTCGATCGTCTCTGGCTTCACGCCGCGCGCCGCAAGCTTGGCTTTGGCCCAGTCGGGGTCTTGGCGCAATTGCTTAATATCTAACATGATGGTCCTCCCTTAGTAACGTCTTCGTGAACGCAAAAAAGCGTCAATTCATCCCCACAATGGGACGAATTGACGCTTACTCCGCGGTACCACCCAAGTTCAGCCAAACGGCCACCCTCATTCTGGTAACGGTCAGCTGCCGTGCGGCTTCTCGCCGCCCACTGTCGCGCTGGAATGCGGGCTTGAATGGCTTGCACCGACCGCCATCTCTCTGCACTGCCCTTAGGCGCCTAATCACGTGTTTGTTGTGTGCCTTAAGAATACGATAGTTTCACGCGGGTTGCAAGCCCTTCACGCCTGGTTGGCCAGTGCATGCCGGTCCAGAATGGTGATCACATTCCCCTTGGCTTGCTTCAGCCAACCGGCAGCCTCGAACTGCTTCATTTTGCGACTGACGGTTTCCGGGGTCGTTCCCAGGTAGCGCGCCAGGTCCTGACGCTTCATCGGCAGCGTGAACGTGGTATCCGCTTGCGCCGCCAGATAGGTGCCCAGTCGCGTCCCCACCGGTGTGGTGGCTAAGGTGTTGCGTTGCTCTAAGGTCTCGATCCGCTGCGTCAACGCCTGGATCAACGGCAAACTCAGCGCCGGCTCGGTCAGCAGCAGGTGTTGAAAGTCTTTTTGGTACAGGACACACGCAGAGACCGGGGCCATGGCCGTGGCACTTGCCTGGTGCGTGGCCGCGATGAACAGCGCGTGATCGCCGTCAAAGTCGCCCGGCGTCAAGACGCGCAAAATGTGCTCATCGCCATCCGCGCTGGTTTGGGCCAGCTTGACCTGCCCTTGATGAATGATGTACAAGGCGGCCGCTGGCGTACCAGCGGCGTACAGGGTGGCCCCTTGGGCAAACTGAGTATGCTGAACGAGCGCTTCGAGCTGTTCCAGAACCGACTGAGGGAGGTGCGCAAAAATCGGCACCGTCCCCACACACAGATGCGCGTTAGTAGTCAACATTGCCTCCCAAACTTAGCTTGTCATCCCAGATCTGGCGCACTTCCGCGTATAGTTCGCCGAACCAGTCATTGGACGAATTGGCCGCCCACTTGTAGGTCAACACATCTCCACGCCGCGCAACGGCATCCGGGACAGTGGAGCTTTCGATGACCAGATCCGCCGCGGCGACCTGCTCCGGTGGCAGCAGTTCAACGATCGGCTGGCTGATCAAGAAGGCCAGCAAGTCAATGTAGCCCAGCACGGTTTGCTCGATCATCAGCGCGACCTTCACCTTCACCGGTGGCACGAATTGGGTCGCCAAGTGCAACAGATTGCGGTAGTAAGACTCGATGAGCGTCTCCAAGTACGGGTCAAACTCGTTGAGCTTGCGTGCAAAAACCACGTGTTCCAGCGTCTGGCGCACTTTTTTGGCAAGGGCTGGATTGTCCGGGATCTGACGCAGCTTGTCGTTCATCTCGTACGCGATCGCCTGCGAGATGTCGTCCCCAAACTCAACGGTGGAAACGGTATTGGCCAGCAGATTCGCCTTGAGCATGTTCATCGCCTGCTCCGGTAGCCGGTCTTGCTCGACAAAGCTCACCGGCAGTTTGGCTAAAAAGTCCGTCACCAGCGTGTAGATAGCCAAGTTGTAATGCTTGAAGCGCTGCATCGTCTTGGCCAGGTCGGTCGCGCTCGTGGTGACGTAAAACGGCAGGAAATTGAACAGGAAGTAGACCGCTGCGCTTTCGCCCAGCTGCTCGGACAGGCTCAATTCGGGCCACGGGAAGTCCGCTGCCAGCTCCTCGAAGATGTTGGCCGTTGGGTACTTCAGCGTGAGGCTGCTTTCATCGTACGGAATGGTTGCCCCGTCCTGAATCCGGTACTGAGAGATAGCCGTGTAGTACATGGCGATTTCGCGCGTGACCATGTTCGGCGTGCCCACATCATACAGCTTCACGACGCCGTCCACCAGCGCCCCCGTGGTGTCGCGCGCGACGTTGTCGAATGGCCAGACTGCCCCGTCTGTCGCCAGCCAACAGATCATCGTCAAAAACAGGCGGACGCGCTTCTCCTCGCCCTGGATGGTCAGGGTCTCGTAGGAAAACCGGACGCCGAACTTGCGCGAAAAATCGCGCAGTGCCTTAAGGTGCCGCAACATTGTGGCCTTGCTCGTCTCCTCGTGGGTCAAGAACGCGTCAAAGTTCTCGTACTCATGGGTGAGCAGTGCCTGCAGAAACTTGTACGGGTGACTTTGCATCACAAAGTACGCGCGCACGGCACTCGAAGACAAGTTGAACAGCTTTTTAGCCGACACGCTTTTGCTGCCCGTCATCGCCTCCAGCGCTGCGACTAACCCATTGTAGGTGTTATAAACACTCCCATAATTGCGGCCCGTTAAGGAGGCAATCTGCTTCAAGTTCACGTCTTTAACCAGTGGTTCATGCGCCCGTTCCGCGCCCAATCGGTCTGCCACAGGTGTCTGGGCAGTCCGAGAGTTCACGATCTTGCGGAACAGGCTCATTTTTTCCGCCTCTGACATAGACAGAAAGATATCCTCGCGTCCCCGCATTTTATATTCCCCCAAAAATCTTATATATGACCGGTTGCTTCGATAATTATAACCTTGAGTTATGACCGGTTTCAAACTGATTTATCTAAAAATGAGTTTCGTTCTCATGCACCCGTCCCAACAATTCTGCCGGGGGTGTCTTGCAATCTGGCTAAGCGGCCATTAAGATGGAATCTGCGTCACCTGGCGCCACATTCCACGGGCCACCGCCCACCAGACAAAAGAGGACACCCATGACACTGATCGTATTAGCCGGCACCATTGGCGCGGGTAAAACCAGCCTCACCACCATGTTGGCCGACCACCTCGGCACCCAAGCCTTCTATGAATCCGTTGAGGACAACGAGGTTTTGCCCCTGTTCTACGAGAACCCGAAGCAGTACGCCTTTTTGCTTCAAATCTACTTTCTTAACAAGCGCTTCGACGCCATCAAGCAGGCCTACTCAGAGGATAACAACATTCTCGACCGGTCGATCTTCGAAGACTCCCTGCTTTTTCATCTGAATGCGGACCTCGGGCGGGCGACCGCCACGGAGGTCCGTGTCTATGATGCCCTGCTGGCCAATATGATGCAGGAGTTGCCCTACGCTGCTTACAAAAAGCGCCCCGATTTGCTGGTGCATATCCGCGTCTCGTTTGACACGATGCTGCAACGCATCAAGCGGCGCGGCCGCAGCTACGAGCAACTGGACGTGGACCCGAGCTTGTACCACTACTATGAAGAGCTGAACCGGCGCTATGACCAGTGGTACGCCGATTACGACCAAAGCCCCAAGATGCAGATCGACGGCGACCAGCTCGACTTCGTCACCAATGCGGCCGACCGCGCCGAGTGCCTGCGCTTGATCGATGCGCGCTTGGCGCAACTCAAGGCCCCCACCGCGTAACCCCGAAGGAACCGTTGCCCTTGGCAGCGGTTCTTTTTTTGAGGCTGAGCCAAAAAGCGGTTGTGTCCGGAATGGCAACACGGGCGTTGCGTTTTAATTTGAACATTCTGGCATGTCGTGGTTCATTCTTAGGCCATTAATGATGTCCCGCCCCATCTTTCTCACGCCACCAACGGGCTCAACCTGGTCGTCCAGATTAGAATCCTGTTTTATTATTTTGAGATTTTGATATACTAGGAATGAAAAACTGACTGGATTTGGAGGTGCCCGTGGCGATGCGCTTTGAAGAACTCTTCCTCGAAAAGGCTGACCTGCAAAAATTCGACATGTTTCGCCGGCTCGTCCGCGCGCACAATGACACGCTGACGATCACGGACCTCAGTTTGCAAATGAATCTCTCCTACCAGCAAAGCTACAACATCTTCCAGGAACTCCTGCAGGATGTCGCCGCGTTGACCGGGTTATCACGCGCAACGGCCAAGCGGGCCCTCACGCAGGGGACGCTGACGCTTTCGGTCGACCGCTACCGCTACACCTTGCTGGAGGACACCATCGCCTTCCAGTTTCTCGACTACGTGGTTCAGGCCAGTCAACCGCGCGTGGATCAATTCTCGGCGGACCACTACATCAGCCACTCCACGCTACTGCGCAAAACCACGCCGCTGCGGCGCTTTTTGACGCGTTACCGGCTCAAGCTATCCCTCACCCAGGCCAAACTGACCGGGGACGAAAAGCAGATCCGGCTGTTCCTCCAGCAAGTCTACTGGCTGGCGTACCGCGGGTTACGCTGGCCCTTTAAGGCGATCGATCAACCCGCACTTGTCGCCCAGTACCAGGCCCTGCCCACCGCGGCCACGGATCCGATCCTCGCGATGCAGGAGCAGGTCTTTTGGGCCGTTTGCCGCACGCGGATCGCCCACAATGACATCCTCAAATGGACGGACCGGTTCAAGCAGCTGTTCACGGGGTACCCGACCCCGTCCCTGATTTATCAGACCAGCCAGTTTCCGCGGCTCACCCAGCGCGAAGTGCAAGCGGAAAGCGACTTCTTTGACTTTTACCAGCAAAAAAACGTCCGCTTCACCCCGCTCACACCGCGCGAAGATGCGCTCATGACTTACCTCAAGGCGCGCCCGCACACAGGCTGGTCGGTCGTCAGCCGTCTCATCAACGCCCTCAACGCCGAGGATGCCACCACGGTTGCGCCGCTGTGGGCCGACCCGCAGCTGGTGATGAACATGTTACGACTGGCCACGTCCTTTTACCTGATGGACGGCAACTACCTGAAGCAAGCGGACTTTTTCACCACGGCGCAGCTTGTGTACCAGCAAACCCAATTGCGTGACTATCTGACGGCGGTCATCAACGGCCTGCCAGACACTCCTGAATTTGCCCCGTACAAACGGGAGGCAGCCGTGTTCAGCCAGATGTTGTCCCTGCTGTTCGTGCCGGTGCTGAACCGCTTCGCCCAAGACACCACCGTGGCTGTCAAACTGGTCATGGCCTCAAGCGACATCGTGCACGGCGACATTCGGGAATTTCTGGCTAACATCGCGGTGGTCACCGTTTTGCCGGCCGACGCACCACTCACCGCGGCTGACCTGCTGATCACCGCCGAAGACGACTTCATCACCCCGCACCAAGTCTTCACCCCGCCAGCCGTTGCCACCTTCGATTGGTACTTGGACGCCACAGAAACCGACTACTACCTGCTTTACCAGCGCATCTACCAGCTGTACCAAGCCAAACTGCAGGCCACTGGCACCGCATTGAACGCAGCAAAAAGCGGCTGACCCCCACCGGGATCAGCCGCTTTCGTGTGCTGGCACGCATTGCTCAGGCCCGCATCTTCGCGGTGGTCAGGTACGCCGCGCCCTGATTGCGCGCGGCGGCGGCCTCATAGAGCCACACTAGCTTGGCCGTGTTGTTGGCCAGCTCGTACATCACAATGGTCATCAGTTCCAGCCGCGTGAACAGCCGCGGCGTGCGCGGCTGGGTTTCAAGCCACTCGGAAAAGCGCATCTCAAAGTCTGCCAGCGTCCAGTTCAGCCGACTCAGCAGTGTCTTGAGCATCTGCTTTTCAAACTCGGTCACCTTGGCCCAAGTTGTGTGGTAGCTAAAGGTCGCTGGGTCGCACGGCCGCTGAATGTCGAGGTCTTGGTCGATCAGCGCCATCAGGGTCTGGATCGCGGCCAGATCGTGCTGGGTCTCGTACTCAAGCCGCAATTCGTGCCGTAACAGGACCGCCATATACGCCGTATCATCCTTGAAGCGGTGCTTGGCCTGGCTCAGCAACTCCTGCAACAAGGGATACCCCGTGAGCTTGGGTTGCCAGAACCCGCGACGGGCGCGCGCAAAATCGATCACGTCTGGCAGGTAATACTCGTGAATCCACAGCCAGTCGGCGATATCACCCAAGGCGGTTTGCCCCGCCGTGGTGAGCGTATACGGACCGCCGACCGCTTGCGTCAACACGCCGCGCCGTTCAAGCTGGGCAATCGTGCGGACCGGGTCGAGGTGATAGCGCTCTTGCCACACCGGATCCGTGCAAGTGTCCGTCGCGTCTGCCATCGTCAATAGATAAAGGAACACTTTGGTTGCAGGGGTCAACCGCATGAGCCGTTCTCCTTCCGGGCAAATTTCACCTTATTTTAACCGGCGGTGAAAACGCTGTCAACAACATTCCACCGCAATGGGTCATCCAGCGTCCCGGTGATGCGGCGTGAGGTCAATTTCATCCAAGCGCAGCAGGTGCGTCTTATGCCGCCACTTGTACCCGATAAATAGCACCAAAAACAGCGGGATAGACATGTACGACACCAGCAAGCGGCCCCAGTTGAAGTGGCTGACCGCATTCATGTCCTGCCCCAGCAACACCACCGCGCTCATCAAGATGGCCAGCAGCGGGCCCACCGGGAACCACTTGGCGTGATACACCAGCTCACTGACCTGGTGCCCTTGCCGCAGGAAGGCACGGCGGAAACGGTAGTGGGACACCGCAATGCCCAGCCAGGCGATGAAGCCGGTCAGCCCACTGGCCGCAACCAACAAGCTGTAGACCTCATTGCCCATCACGCTGGTCAAAAACGTCAGTGCCCCGACCACGGTGGTGGCCAAAAGCGCCGGCAGGGGCACACCGCGGTCGTTGGTTTTGGCAAATAACCGCGGGGCGAACCCGCTGGCTCCCATCGCCCAAAGCAT
The DNA here is from genome assembly GCF_003946115.1 of Lacticaseibacillus daqingensis. Lineage (GTDB taxonomy): Bacteria > Bacillota > Bacilli > Lactobacillales > Lactobacillaceae > Lacticaseibacillus > Lacticaseibacillus daqingensis. The sequence continues at coordinate 8,165 of NZ_RHOH01000007.1, forward strand.
ACGCGTCGAAGCGTACATGCCGGAGTTCGCGCTGGACAGCACGGAGGTCAGGATCACCGCGTTCATCACACTGGCTGCCCCAGCCAACCCGATGCGCTGAAAGACCAGCGTGAAGGGCGAGATCGCCACATCCTTGGCACTGGCCCCCAGCAGGTTCGGGCTGGTGTACGGAATGATCGCCGCGATCACGGCAATCGCGAGCACGTAAAACAGCAAGATGCGCCAGAAGACCGAATGAATCGCCTTGGGGATGCTGGTTTCCGGCGTCTCGGACTCCCCGGCCGTGATCCCGATCAACTCAGTGCCCTGAAAGGAGAACCCCGCCACGACAAAAACGGCGAGCCCCGCGGGCAGTCCACCGACAAACGGGGCCGAACCGATCTGATAGTTGTGCAGGCCGATGGCGGGCCCGGCGCCGAGCACCCCGACGATCGTCAGAAGCCCCACGGCCAGAAACACCAGCACCGTGACCACTTTGATCAGGGCCAGCCAGTACTCCGTCTCGCCAAACGCGCGCACCGAGATAATGTTGATCAGAAAAATCAACGCCAAAAAACTCAGCGAAAACACCCACCCCGGCACCGCCGGGAGCCAGAAGTGCATCACAATGGCGGTCGTGGCAACATCGACCGCCACCGTGATCGCCCAATTGAACCAGTAGTTCCACCCGAGCGCAAACCCGAGCGCCGGGTCCACGAAGCGGCTCGCGTATTCCGAAAACGAACCGGACACCGGCATGTACGTCGCCATTTCACCGAGGCTCGTCATCAGGAAATACACCATCAGCCCAATCGCGCAGTAGGCCAAGATGGCGCCCCCGGGCCCGGCGGTGGCGATCGCGCCGCCGCTGGCGACAAACAGCCCGGTGCCAATCGAGCCGCCCAACGCGATCATCGACAGGTGTCGCGTCTTCAGGGTGCGGGCCACTGTATCTGTTGCTTTTGCCAAAAAATAAACGTCCCTTCCTATTCTCGTCTCTGGTGTCTAGACCGCTAGCAGTATAACAAAAGAGCCGGCCCGTTGGCGACCGACTCTCATTTCATCCTCATCTGAGGTTAGTTGGCTGACCCCTCGGCCTGCTGGATCTGGGCCACCACGTCTGCCCCGCCGAGGTCCCGTTGCCGAAATTCAAGGTCTTCAGCCGGTAGGTGCAACTGCACATCGGCAAACGACTGCACCGCTAGCGTCCCTGCTACCCCGGCAAAGTCGAGTACGTGGCCCCCGAAGTCGTGGGCATCACTCAGGAAGTGCAAGTGGAAGCCCGGCGCGGCCATGCCCGCATAAAGCGCAGGGCTAAAGTAGCCCATCAGCGTCCCCGTGATCGCCGTGGCGGTGAACTCACGCTGCGCCGCCGCGGTTTGGGTCAGCGTCGGGTACGGTGGGGTCTGCTTGGCCACCGCCCGAGTGTGCATGCGCGCAAAGCGGCCGTGCAGCATGACTGCGCCAAACAGATTGGCCGAGCCAAGCGCTTGCGCCATCGCGGCCTTAGCAGCCGCCGATGTTGCGACCTCAAGCGCGCTGACTTGGTCAAACGCGGCCGGGTGCACATTGGCAAACGGCACCAGCGCTTGCGCGTCCGGCTGGTGCACGGCCCCGGTCGCCGTGACCTGATACACGATCCCCTTGAGGATGATCAGCTCGCCGTCCAACCCGGTCAGTGTGCCGATCCCCGTGTCGCCGTGTTGCAACAGGTCGCCTAGGCGCAACGTGCCGGCAAAGCCGCCGGGCACGAGGTTGGCCAGCGTCCCGTGTTGATACATCACTGTCATTTCGCTTCCCCCGATCACCTGATTAATAGAACTGATCCGCCAGCATCGCGGCGCCCAGCTTCGGGTTGTCCGCGTAGTCGACCGGAATGTCGACCACCACCGGCCCGGCTGTGGCAAATGCCTGATCCAGCACCGCCGCTAGCTCTTCCGGTTGGGTGACCCGCAGGCCGGTGGCACCGAAGCTCTCGGCGTACTTCACGAAGTCCACCGGGCCAAAGTCGACCCCGGCGGCGTGCCCGTACTTCGCCTCTTCTTGGAACTTCACCATGTCGTAGTGGCCATCGTTCCAGATGATGTGCACCAAGTTGGCGTGCAAGCGCACCGCCGTCTCAAGCTCCTGCGCGGAGAATAGGAAGCCCCCATCACCGGACACCGAGATCGCTTTTTCCCCCGGCCGCACCAGCGTGGCCGCGATGGCCCACGGCAGGGCCACGCCAAGCGTCTGCATCCCGTTGCTGAACAGCAGGCGTCGCGGTTCGTAACTGCGGAAGTGGCGCGCCATCCAGATGTAAAAGCTGCCAACGTCCACGGCCACAGTCATCTGATCCGTGACACGCTGCTGCAAGGCGGCCACAATGGCCAGCGGGTGCACCAGCCCCGGCTTGCTTGCCGGTGGCACATCGCGCACCTTCAGCTGCTCTTGCAGCGTCGCCAGCGTTGTCTGGGCCTCTGGCGCCACGCGGTAGCCCCGCAAAAGTGGCATCAACACGTCCAGCGTCTGCGCGATGTCCCCCACCAGTTCGCTTTCCGGTTGGAAATTGTGGTCAATTTCCGCGGCCCGCGAGTCGATGACAATGATGCGCGCCGTGCCCGCCGGGTTCCAGTTGCGCGGCTCGTACTCGATCGGGTCGTACCCGATCGTGACGACGAGGTCGCTTTGCTGCAGCAGCTGATCGCCTGGCTGGTTGCGGAACAGCCCAACGCGGCCAAAGAAATCGTGTTCCTGGGCGTGGGACACGATCCCTGCCCCCTGGAAAGTTTCCACCACCGGCAGGTCGGCGACCGCAAGCAGGTCGCGCAACGCACTCGTGACCTCCGCAGACGAGGCGCGCATCCCCAGTAAAAGCACTGGAAGCTTCGCGTCTTTGATCTGTCTTGCCAGGTTGGTCATGTCAGCTGGACTCGCCGGGCCAAGCTTCGGTGCCGGAATCGGCCGGATGGCCTTCGTTGTGACCGGACTATCGGTGACATCCTGCGGAATGGAGACAAAACTAGCCCCTTGCTTGCCCGACTCGGCCGCACGAAACGCGTTGGCGATCGTCTCGCTGACGTTATCGGGATCCTGCACCTCAACGGCATACTTCGTGATCGGGGCCAGCATCTCGGCATTCTTCATACTTTGGTGGGCCGAGCGCTGAAGGTCGGCTCGCTTCACTTGCCCGGAAATCGCGACCACCGGGTCCCCTTCCGCCGTGGCCGTGACCAGCGGGGTCGCCAGATTGGACACCCCAGGACCGGAAGTCGTCAGCACCACGCCGGCCTGTCCGGTCAGTCGGCCCACCCCAGCCGCCATGAACGCCGCATTGGCCTCATGGCGCGCAACAATTAGTTGCGGCGCCTGGGGGTCGCGTGGGTACTCCAGGCGTTCGAACAGCCGGTCGATTTTCGCGCCGGGGATCCCGAAGGCGTACTTCACCCCATGGTTGATCAAGCTCGCCACGATTAAGTCAGCACCATAATCTGTTTCAGTCATCAAGAGTTCCTCCTTGTTAGTCAGCACTATTATCTTTAAAAGCGCCTGATTAGCTGTTACACAGATTATCATAAAACTGTTTCATTTGCCAGCGCATTTTGCATCCACTCGCCCTAGTTTGTGCAGCTTAGCCAGCACACCGTTCGGTGCCCGGTGACTCAGTCGACCGGCAGTGCTCGGGTGGTGACGCTTACATTAAGTGGTCAAAAAATCGCCAACCAGCTGTTCGCACAGTGCCGGTTGGCGATGTGACTCAGTCCTTCAGCGTTAAGAGAATCTTCCCAATGCCCTGATCCGAGTCGGCAATTTTTAAGGTGAATGCAAACTTCGTGAAGATGTGCTGTAGCTTAGCAAAGTTTTCCCGGTCAAACGAGCTCAGATTGCCATCGATCTGGGCCACGTCCACCTTCTTGGCCAAGTTGATGAATGCCTTGAGCGCCAGTTGGGACAGCCCCATGTTCTGGAAGTCATAAAACGCCAAGCGCGATTCCGAGCCCAAGGTCTCAAGCACCGTGATGTGCATCGAGTTCTCCCACCGGTTCAGGTCAAACAGCAGTTGCGATTGGAAGTCTGCCTTAGAATGACCATACTTGTCAACATTTTCAAACGGCGTGTAGACGCTGATGGTGAAGCTGTTGCGCTTCAAGTTGTCAGGCTTGTAATCTGTGTAGACGATGTACTGCGTGGCCTGATGCTCGCCTGAGGCTTGCGGGCGGTTCATGCTAGACAGAATCGTGTACTGTGGGTCCTTTTCAATTGCGGCAAGCCGCTTCGCGTACACCTGGTCATACTCAATTTGGGCAGTCATTCTGAAACCTCCACGGTTAATGTTGATTTCATTATAGCATTAATCTGTGAAAGCCACGAGATTTCTTTCAATCAATGAAATGAAAAAAATATTTTCCATTACAATTCAGAAACGTCATTTTCATTTTTCATTTTTCGACTGTAGTACGCTTCTTCTCGTGGCGCGCCTCCAGTCAGGCTGAACGCCAAGGGGACCGTGAAGCGGTGGGCAAACCCCAGCCGCGTCAACAGCGCCACCGAGCGCGTGTTATCCGGGAAGACCCCGGCCCACACCTCTGTGATGCCGTGCCTAGCCAGATCGCGTAACACCAGTATCAGCGCCTCGGTCATCAGCCCTTGCCCCCAAAACGGCCGCGCCAGCGCGTACCCGATTTCCCGGGTGGTCCCATCCGGGCCCTCAGGGTCACCAGCACGCGGATAGACGCCAACCTGACCGATCACCTGACCCGCGCGCACAATGGCCAGCTCAGCCCGTGCCCCCGCGATAAAGTGCTGCGCTGCCGCTAAATCCGTCAACGGCCGCATTCCGGCGGGTTCAGTCACCGCTGGATCTTGCGCGTACCGAAGTAGGTCTGGCGCATCCGGCGCCACAAACGGCCGTAAAATCAGCGTTTCCCCTTGAAGTCGCATGGTCATCCCTCCTTGTCTCCAGTGTATCACCGCGCGGCCCACTGGTGTTGGGGCCAGCCTAACTCAGGTGTGCTGGCGACGGTTTAGCCTCACCGCATACTATAGCAGGACTTTCCGCGCTTCGCCGCGCGCCACCAAGCAACGCAAGTACATCTAGCTACGCCAAGTCACTCGGGGCCAAGAACGCCCCAAGCGCCTCGGCTAGGCTAGCTGATCTGCTAAGTGCGCTTTGCTCTGCTCTGGTAAAACAAAACGGGCCATCAGGTTGCCCTGGTGGCCCGTCGGTTAGTCGCTACGGCCGTAAGCGACGAACTACTTCTTAACTTCTGTGAAGACAACGCGCTTACGCAACTTTGGAGAGTACTTCTTCAAAGAAAGGCGATCTGGCGTGTTGCGCTTGTTCTTAGAAGTCAGATAGATCCGTTCGCCGGTTTCGGCGCAAGCAAGAAGAATGTTATCACGCATCTTACTTTCACCTCTTTCTATCAGATTACTAACCTAACTAGCATACCGGATTCCAAGGGAAAGTCAAGCCTTTTTGCTTGTCACCGCGGTTTGACTCGCTTGGGGGCGCGTTTTATCCCACAAAAAAACTTTTTGCGTCAAACCGCTTGACCTGAAACGCGTTTCACACCCTACACTGATTTTGCCGGTAAGAAAGCGCCGTTGCGGGGCGCGTCTGGTCACTCAAAAAGGAGGAAGTCTCATGTTCAAATTATTCAGTCCTAAGCACGTGGCGGTTGCAGTCACCCTTGAAAATGCCAATGAGCTGAGCGCCTTGAGCGCGATTGCGACCGTTGCCGCTGAGCGCCTCGCCCTTTCTGCCACCGCACTCAAAGCCAGCTTTATCGCAAGCGTTGTTCAAGGCGATCAGCTAGCCGCTGAGCGCGTGGTGGTGCTTCACGCGACCAGCGACGGCGTCACCACCCCGCAGTCCGTGCTGCTGAGCTTCGCTGAACCGGTGCTGTGGGGCACGCCCGGCACGCCCATCGATTTTGCCCTCGCCGTCGTGATCCCAGACGCCGCCCCAGAAGACACGTGGGCGACGCTTCAAGCCCAGACAATTGCCCGTCTGGAAGCCCACGCCGCTGACCTTACGGCGCTGAAATCCAACGCTTCAGCGCTCAACCGGCTGAACCAAAGTCTGCTGGCATGACGCCTGCCGCCGTGCCGGGGTCTCGCTCCATCCCAGGTCGATCGCCTTCGCCTGAGGGTGGGGCTTTTTGGTCGCTTGGGGTACACTAACCGTAGCAGTAAAGGAGGACCCTCATGACAACTATCCATGATATTGCGCGTGAAAGTGGCTACTCCGCGGCCACGGTGTCGCGCGTGCTGAACCACCACAAATACGTCTCGCCACGCGTGCGCGCTGAGGTCGAGGCGGTCATCCAGCGGCTAAACTACGTCCCCAACGCGGTGGCCCGCGATCTGAGCCGCGGCTCGACGCAAACCATCGGCGTGGTCCTTCCGATGCTTGACCACCCCTATTATACCGACTTGATCGCAGGCATCATGAAGACCGCCTTCACCCACCACTACCGGGTGGTGATGCTACCGTCAGATTATGTCCGTCAAGTGGAGCTGGACTACCTTGAACAGCTACGCCGCCACGCCTATGACGGGCTTATTTTCACCTCACACAACCTACCGCTGGCCGACCTGTTGCGCTACCAACAGTTCGGACCAGTGGTCGTCTGCCAGGACCCAGGGCCGCTTGAGCTGCCCGCGGCCTTCACGGACCGCGGGACCAGCTACCTGGAGGCGATGCGCTGGATCCAGGCCCAAGGTGCGACCCGCGTCAGCCTGATGCTGCCGCGGGACCCTGCACTGTCTGCGACAGCCAGCGCGATGGTGGCCGCCTTCACCGCAGTATTTGGGCACGCCCCGGACCCAGCCGACAACTGGGTGGGCTCCATGACCAACGAGGACGGTTACGCGGCCGGCAGTTTTTTGGCGGCCCGTCAGCCAGACTTTATCTTCGCCAATGGGGATGACATCGCCGCCGGGGTGCGCCGCTACTACCTGGATCACCAGCGCCCCGTTCCACCCATGATGGGGCAGGAAAACCAGCTATCGGGCCAGCTGATGAATATTGCGACCATCGATCACCACTTTAAGCGCGTCGGGGCCGCGGCCCTGGAATTGGCCATCGGGGTGCGCCAAGGGCAGGTCAAGATCGCCTCGGATTTTATCGCGCGTAGCTGAGCACACGCGCGGCTTTAGTGGTAGAATGAGAGCATTCTTAGAAAGTGGTGAATGCATTGAAGCAAGGAACAACGATTTTAACGCTCGACAACGGCTACCACCTTTGGACCAACACACAAGGCACCGGTGACATTCACCTGCTTTGCCTGCACGGCGGCCCCGGCGGCAACCATGAATACTGGGAAAACTTCGGCGAAAAGCTGGCCGACCTTGGCGTTCAGGTCCACATGTACGATCAGCTGGGTTCGTTTTACTCCGACCAGCCCGACTACTCGGACCCCGAAATTGCGGCCAAGTACCTGACCACGGACTACTTCTTGGGTGAAGTCGAAGAAGTCCGCCAAAAGCTCGGCCTGGACCAGTTCTACCTCATTGGCCAAAGCTGGGGCGGCGCGCTGACGCAACTTTACGCGCTTAAGTACGGCGAGCACCTGAAGGGCGCCATTATCTCCTCGATGATCGACAATATCGAGGAATACGTCACGCACATCAACCTCGTGCGCGAGGAGGCCCTGCCACCAGCGGCCGTCGCTTACATGAAAGCCATCGAGGCCAAAGGCGACTGGGCCGACCCGCAGTACCAAAAGTACGTGGACGTTTTGAACGCCGGCTACGTCGACCGCAAGCAGCCGCCGGCCATCTCGCATCTGATCAACACCACTGGCACCGCCGTGTACAACGCCTTCCAAGGCGACAACGAGTTCGTGGTCACCGGCAAGCTGAAGGACTGGGACATTCGCGACCAGATCCACAACATCACCGTGCCGACCCTGTTGACCTTCGGCGAGCATGAAACCATGCCGCTGCGTTCCGCGCAACGCATGGCCGAAGTGATCCCCCACGCGCGCCTCGTCACCACGCCAGATGGCGGTCACCACCACATGATCGACAACGCGCCGGTGTACTTCGCTAACCTGAAGCAGTTCATTTCAGACGTCGAAAACGGTACGTTCAACGACTAGCGACCCAAGAGGCTGAGACAAAAACGGTTTTAGCCCAGAGTATCAGCATGGCCTCCTGTAAAACCCGCACTTAGGTTTTATAGGAGGCCATGCTGATGTAGCTCGGGCGGCGCTTTTTGTGTCGTACCGGCCTGGAATAGTCGTGGTTCATTCTTAGGCCGTTAATGATGTCTCTGTCTCGTTTCAATTCACCCCAAAGGAGGGGCTCACATGGATGTTATTTTTCACCTCGATTCGGCCGCCAAGTGGCCTGTCGCCCTCAGCAACATCACCAACTACTTGGCCGCCGCCCGTGCGGCTAACACGCCCGGCCAAGTTGAGCTGTTGATCAACGGCGCACCGGTCACCGATGCCACAACCACTAGCACCATTGACTTAGCCCCGCTGATCGAAGCGGGTGTGACCGTGGCCGTCTGCGCCAACGCGATGCGCAGCCACCAAGTCACGGCCGCACAACTTCAACGCGGACTGACGATCGTGCCAGCTGGCGTTTACGAGCTCGCCTTGCGTCAGCATGCGGGGTTTGCGTACATCAAGCCCTAATCATCACGCCGTGTCAGCGCGGTCGCACGCCCCCACATCGCCCATAGTGTGAGCCCGTGTCCTAAAACTGCGAGGATCAGCCATTGCCACCAACTCATGTGACTCACCCGCTTTCTATCCTGTTAACGTCACTGTACCGCGTTTTTGTATCGGGGCATGCCTGCGAATGTAAAAAGCGGGTAACGATTCGGTAAATGCCTGCGCAGCAACCGGTTCAACCGCACAAAAGACCTGTGCGCCGCAGTGGCCGCACAGGTCTTTTGGCGTCTCACGCCTACTCTTTCTTCGCTTCAGCCGCTGGCCGCTTGCGCAGGACCCAGAGGATCGAAAGTGCCAGTGCCGCCAACAGAATGGCTGGTGCGGCATTGCTTGCTAGGAACCCACTTGGCGTCCCTGGCGTTACCACGCCAGAGATGGTCAGGAGGATACCCGCCAGGCCGACAATGGAGCCCCCAGCGATCAGCCCAGAGGACAGGCTCACGCCGTTTTGCACGCGTTCCGCGTTGGCTTCCTTGTTCTTCCCTTCAACGATCAGGCGGATCAGGGCACCGGCGAGGATGATCGCGGTGGTGGCCATTGGCAGGTAGAACCCGATCGCCACGGTCATCACCGGCAACTTCAGCAGGTGCAACACGATGCCGATCACGGCGCCGATGATGATGATGGTAAATGGCAACTTCCCAGTAATGATCCCACTGGTCAGCGTTGCGATCAGGTTCGCCTGTGGCAGTGCGAACGCGGCGTTTTCAGACACATCCGCCAGCTGGTTGGCCAAGAGGACGATCACCCCAACCACGGTGATGGTGCCCAAGATCCCGGCCAACAGGAAGCGGCGTTGCATCTTCGGCCGGTCTGCGCCGACCAGGTTGGTGGCCTTTTGCGTTTGCGTGTAGCCCCCACCAGTCGAGATGGCGGTCACGGCGAAGGTCGCCAGAAGCAGCAGTGAGCGGGTGTCAAAGTTGGAGGTCCAACCCATCACCACAAACAGTAAGGTCAACAGCACCAGCGACGCGATGGTCATCCCCGACACCGGCAGGTTGGAGGTCCCCAGCGTCCCAGTCAGGTTCGCCGCCACGACCACGAAGACGAAGGCCAAAAGCATTGCGAGGCCGCCACCGATCAGACCGATCAGCAGGTTGCCGGAGAAAATTGCGCCGAGCACAAAGGTCGCGATGATGGAGAAGCCCAGCAGCATGATGCCGAACTTCGACTTCTTTTCGTTGCCCCCCAGCGTTGCCTTGAGGGAGCGGCCGATAACCGGGATGAGGCGCAAGGCGCCGATGATCCCCCCGGCCAGCATCATGCCGGCCCCCAGGTAGCGGATGTAGCCGCCGGAAATGCCGTCAAAGGCCAGGCCGCGAATCGCGGCATCGGAGTTGTTCCACAGCACCGCGGAGCCGTGGGCCATGTCGGTGAAGTAGCCGATCAGCGGCACCACCGCGAAGTTGGCCAGGATGGAGCCGGCAAACATGGTCAGCGCGACGTTGATCCCAACGATGAAGCCGATCCCCGCCAGCAACGGGTTCACTTCCAGTTCAAACTTCCACTTGAATTCCTTGGCCCCGTATAAGACGAAGTGGTTGTTGATCCACCCGAACACGGAACCGGTCATCATGGTCAACGCGCCGCCGATCCCAAAGCCAGAGGCCATCATCTTGAGGCCCTGGCCGCCGCTTGCGCTGGCGCGGATAGTTTCGGCGATAGCCATCGCTTCCGGATACACCAGGGTGTCTTTGGAGGCGATGATCAGGTGGTTTTCAACGATTGCCGCAGTGCCGATCCCGAACAGGACCCCCATCGTGCCGACAAGTACGGCTTCGAAGAAGTTAATGTCGGCACCGATCAGCAGCACAGCCGGCAGAACAAAGATCATCCCGCTGGCGATGGTTTCGCCCCCACTGGCCATGCCTTGCATGGCGTTGGTGCCCGCGTACCCCTGCCGTTTGGCAAAAGCACGCACCACCGCGGAGCCGATGATGGCCCCCGGGATCCCGGCGGCCACGGTGAGGCCGGCCTTCATCCCGGAGTAAGCCGTTGAGGCGGCAAAGAGGATGGCCAGCAGAATGCCGACCCCTAAGACAATGGTGCTTCCTGCTTTGGTTTGGGCTTTTGGTGTCGCCTTTGCCTTAGCTTTGGGAATGCTAACAGGCTTTTCCATATGAGTTCCCCCTTATGCGAATGATAATTAACTATGTTTATAGATAAAGCCTATCATGTTGATAAGGGGTCTGTACATCCATAACGCCCGTGATAAATAAAAAAAACGCCGCGGCGCCAAAATTGGTTTTGCCACCGCGGTTTGCGCCCACAAAAAACCCGGGACTTCAACCACTCGTCCCGGGTTTTGCGCGCCTGATCAGTAAAGTTGTTTGTTTTGGGCCTGGTACGCCTCAAACGTTGGGAGGCTCAGTGCCCGATCATGCTGACTCAAGGTCAGCGTGTCCCCTTGCAGGCCGTGATCGATGAAGTCATAAATGGCCGCATCACGGAACCCGATCGCGGCCGCATCATCGGCCGAGTTGCCGTAGTACACGACCTTAATGTTCGCCCAGATAATCGCACTCAAGCACATTGGGCACGGCATCGCACTGGTGTACAGCTCACAGCCGGTCAGGTCGTGGGTGTTAAGTGCCGCCCCTGCGGCGCGAATCGCCTCAACCTCACCGTGGGCCGTCGCATCATGACTGGCCAGCACGCGGTTGTGGGCCCGCGCGAGCACCTGACCGTTTTGAACGATCACGCAGCCGAACGGGCCGCCTTCATTGGTGGTCAGGTTCAAAGCGGCCTGATCGATGGCTTGTTGCATGAACTCACGTTGATACATTTCATTCGCCTTCCTTTCACGGTACAATAAAGCTATTCCAACTGACTTAGGAGGTCCCTTCATGACCAAATCTGCTGTCCGGCCACTGGGCATCATCACCACTGTGGCTGGCGCCCTGACGCTGGCAACCGGGGCGATGACGCTTGCCAGCGGCATTCTCACCCTGATCAAGGCAACGAAAGACTAGCCACAAAACGCGCCGTGACTCGGCGCGTTTTTGTGTGCTTACAGGTGTTGCGCCATGTCAAACAGGAGCTGGTGGGTCAGGCGACTGGTGGCCGGGGCCACCGGATTCACCTGACCGCGCGCCACCGCGGCCAAGAATGCCCGAATCATCGGGGCAAAACCGCGAGTCTCAAGCATCGGCGCCCAATCCGGCGCGGCTTGGGTCGTCGTATGCGTCTCCTGGTAGGTCTGCAACACGCTGAGGTCCTGGACCCGGGACATGCCGCCGGTCGTGGCAACCGTTGCCTCCTCCAGATTCGTCCCCGCGACTAAGTTGATCGCCGCCTCGCCACGGATGCCGGCGGCGGTGAACATGACACTCGCCTGTTCAACGTTACCGTCATCATCGAGGTGCATGCTGTAGCGCGCCTTGGCCTCCTCGGGAAATCCGGCCAGTGCCAATGCCGTATCCAGCGGGTGAATCAGCAAGTCAAAAATTGCCTGCATCGGCGTCTGCGGATCTGCGACGCGGTTTTTGGTCACCTGCACCAAGGTCTTGCCGGGCAGCGCCGCCAGTGTCTCGATCTGCGGGGCAAACCGCCGGTTGAAGCCTACCGTCAACAGCCGCCGATGCTGCGCTGCCAGCAAGTACAACTCATTGACCTGACTGGCCTCAAGCGCCAGCGGTTTGTCGACGAACACATGCACATCGCGTGCTAAGAAGTGCTTCACGAGTTCATAGTGGACGCTGGTGGCCGAGTGGATCATCACGGCATCAAGTGCCAAGGCGTCCAAGGCGGCAACATCCGTGCCGGCCGCCACCATGTGGAACTGGTTGGCGATCCGCGTTAGCTTCGCCAAATCCCGACTTTCTAGGAACCACTGACACTGGTCCTGCATCTGGGCATAGACGGGCAAATAGGCTTTCTGGGCGATCCCGCCCAGCCCGATAACCCCAATACTTAACATCCGCACCCCTTCTTTCTTGGTTTCCTTTAACGCTAGCACAGCGACACGTCATGGTCAAAACGTGTCTTCACGGGGCGTCATTTTGGTGTAAGCGGTTAACTAACTAATTCTAGCAATCTCACGATAAATATTCAATAATAAGAGTTAATCAAACCCTTTGGAGGAACGCACAATGACGCATACCCCTGCTCGATATCACTGGGCACGATTCGCTATCGCGCTTTTGAGCCCACTTCTCATTGCGACCGCTGGCTGCACCGCTGCCCCTCACGCCGAGGCCCCACAAGCCAAACCGACCGCAGCCCAGAAACAGGAATCCCGCGCCTTGAAGGCCAGTCAAAAAAAGCTCGAGCAGACTTTGGCCGCCAAAAAGGCCGAGGCCGCCTCGCTTAAGGCCCAGCAAGCAAGCCTTGCTTCGGCCCAGTCTGCTGCCGCCTCATCCAGCAAGGCGGCCGCAGCTAGCCAGGCCGCCGCTTCCAGTACGGCGCAGGCTTCAAGTCAAGCGGCGGCCGCCAGTGCGGCCCAAGCTTCGGCAGCCCAAGCTTCGGCCCAGGCGAGTCAGCAAGCTGAGGCCGCCGCCCGGGCAAGCAGTGCCGCGGCGCCCCACGGAGATACCAACACGGCCACAGTCGGTCAGATCATTGGCAACCGCAATTCACACATTTATCACGTTCCGGGTCAGGCCGGCTACCACATGAACTCGGCCAACGCCGTTTACTTTGCCACGGAAGCCGAGGCCCAAGCAGCGGGTTACAGGAGGTCGCAGCGATGACAAAAATGACCCGCAGCATCCTCGCCTTGGTCGCGCTGCTCGCTTTGAGCGGGTGTCAAGCGAGCGCTGATCCGCCCACTAAACCTCGGCCTGCCGCCATTGTCGCCCAGATCGCCGCGACAAAGCAGGCCAACACCGCCCTCAAGCGCCAAATCGCCCAGCAAACGGACGCGATCAAGGCGGCGCAGGCGGCTCTGGCCAAACTGGCACCGGCCGCACCGGCGCAACCGACTCAGCCAACGCCAACCGTAACACCACCGCCAGAGGCGACCGACACCGCCAAGCTGGCGGCATTGACCCCGGGCGCTGCGCAAGAACTCACCGTGGCCAATAATGACCCGGGGTTCAGCCCCGCCGAGCTCAGCACCACCGCCGGCGCCTGGGAACGCTACGCCGACCTCGACAGCCTGAACCGCGCGACAGACGCCAATGCCATGCTGAATTTTAGCCTGATGCCGACCGAAAAGCGTGAGGCGCTGACATGGGACCCCACGGGCTGGCGTAACAAGCGCACCGCCCACGGCTGGCTGTACAACCGCAGCCACCTCATCGGCTTTCAGCTCTCCGGGGAAAACAATAACCCGAAGAACCTGATCACCGGCACCCAATCCCTGAACAATCCGCTGATGCTCGCACATGAAATGGACGTGGCCACTTACCTGAAGGCGGACCACAACCGCTTGGTCCGCTACGAAGTCCGGCCTATTTACCGCGATGCCGAGTTGGTCGCCCGCGGGGTGCAAATGCGGGCCCAATCCATCGGCGATAACAGCATTCACTTCAACGTCTACATCTTCAATCTCGAAGCGGGCTATACCATCAATTACGCGGATGGCACCAGCACCGTGAACTAACTGAACCACTGGCGTCACCCTTTTCAACGGGTGGCGCCTTTTTAGCCGGATCAATCAAAAAAGAGCCTCCGAGGAGACTCTTCGCTCGACCGGCTTGCGCTGGCCTCAACCATTTTGACAACCACGACTCGTTTTTGCCAATCTGTTGGGCATCAAAACCCGATTCCCATGATCAGCGCAAACCGCTGTAAGCCGCGCCATTACAGGCGTGCGTTCAATTCCTTGGTCATGTCTTCGTAACCCGGGCGACCGAGCAGCGCGAACATGTTCTTCTTGTAGGCTTCAACCCCGGGCTGGTTGAACGGGTTGATGCCGTTCAGGTAACCGGAGATGGACACAGCGGCTTCGAAGAAGTAGATCAAGTAGCCCAGCGTGTAGGCGTCCTGCTTCGGAATGGAGACGGTCATGACCGGCACACCGCCATCGGTGTGCGCCAGCACAACGCCTTCGTAGGCCTTGCGGTTGACTTCAGCCATGGAGCGACCTTCCAGGTATTCCAGGCCGTCCAACGAGCCAGGTTCGGCCGGGATGGTCAGGTCGTGATTCGGCTGTTCCACCCAAACGACGGTTTCCATCAGGTTGCGCAGACCTTCCTGAATGTACTGGCCCAAAGAGTGCAGGTCGGTACTGAAGTTGGCGCTGGATGGGTAGATGCCCTTTTGGTCTTTCCCTTCGGATTCGCCCATGAGCTGCTTCCACCATTCGCCGAGGTATTGCAGGGTTGGCTCGTAGTTTTCAAGTAGCTCCGTGGTGTAGCCCTTGCGGTACAAAATGTTCCGGTAGGCCGCGTACTGGTAAGCTTCGTTCTTGCTCAAATCCGCATCGCTGTATTCGGTGCGTGCGTCTGCGGCGCCCTTCATCAGCTGGTCGATGTCGCCACCGGCCACGGCGATCGGCAACAGCCCCACAGCGGACAGCACGGAGAAGCGGCCACCGATGTCATCCGGCACAACGAACTCTTCGTAGCCTTCCGCATCGGATTCGTCCTTCAACGCGCCCTTTGCGCGGTCGGTGGTGGCGTAGATGCGGCCCTTGGCAGCGTCCTTGCCGTACTTTTCGATCAACTTGGCCTTCAGCACACGGAAGGCGATCGAAGGTTCGGTGGTGGTCCCAGACTTGGAGATCACGTTCAAAGAGAAGTCGCGGTCGCCAATGACGTCCAGCAGGTCAGCTAAGTACGAGCTGGAGATCGAGTTGCCGGCGAAGTAAACCTCTGGCAGCTTGCGACCCGGTTCAGCATTACGGAAGGTGTGCGACAAGAAGTCGATGGCCGCACGGGCGCCCAAGTAGGAGCCGCCGATCCCGATGGCAACGAAGACTTCAGAGTCGGACTGGATCTTCTTGGCCGCCGCCTGGATGCGGGCGAATTCGTCCTTGTCGTAAGCCACTGGCAGGTCGATGAAGCCGCGGAAGTCGTTACCGACACCGGTGCCCTCGCGCAATTCGGTGTCAGCCGCCGTCACCAGCGCCTGCATCTGGCCGAGTTCGTTCGCGTGGACGAACTTGTCCAGCTTGGATGAATCAAATGAAATGTGAGCCATAATAAGTCTGTTCCTCCTCAAAGTGATCAGGTATCGGTTTCAACTTTAAGCATCTTTTCATGAAAAATCAAGGCACCTTATTGCGAATGTAATAAGTCCTCTTCGCAAAACATGCCCTGATTCAGTATAGCATTATTCCTATTTCATGATGCCAAGGACGACTCCCCCAGCGATGATCAACAAGGAACCCCAAGTGATCCACGTCATCTCCTTGTGCGTCTTGCGCTCGCCCAGCAGGAAGATGGCCCCGAAAGTAGAGATTACAATGCCCATCTGTGACATGGAAAAGGCGATCGCCAAGCCAATCTGGCTCATGGCCAGCAACATGAAGACGTTCCCCGTTCCCCACAGTAGCCCGGTCAGCACATTCTTCGCCGTTTCCCGGTTGACCGCTGCGTGGCCGATCGAGAACAGCGAGGCGCCCACGACCATCCCCACCGCCTGCGGTAGGACCACTGCGGTCGCGTCCAAGTGGCCGGCGTTGACCACGATCGTGTAGCCGGCGTAACCGGCCGTCGAGATGATCAGCGTACGCAGCCCCTTCGCAAACTCGGTTTGCCCGCCGTTTTTAGCCGCATTTTCCTTGCGGGACGTCAGCACCGCCCCAAGCACCAGCAGCACCATCGCCAACAGGCCCAGCGAGATGTCCTTGCCGCTTTGCCACTCGTGGAACAGCAAGGCGCCCGCCAACGTGTTGGTGACCAGCTGCATGCCCGTTGACATCGGCACGGTCATGGACACGCCGATGTACTTCATCGTCTGGAACTGCTGGCTCTGGCCCAGGCTCCAGAACAGCCCGGAGAGAATACCGAGTGCCCAGACTTGTGCATCCAAAACAGGGTGCATGACCAAGAAGGTGCCAACGCCAAAGATCAACGCCCCCAATGTCATCCCAAGCGTCTGCTGGTATGCGTTACCGCCCAATTTAGCACTGACCAGCCCGATTGATCCCCAAGCCAGTGCCGGGATCAGCGCGATAATGATTGCCATGTTTGTGTCCTCTTTTCAGTCTTGTTCGGTTTCAGTCTAAAAACCACAAGAAGTTATTTTATCGTGGTTTCGTTTTCAGTGCAACCGCCAGCCCTCGGCATTCGCATTTTGAAACCGGATTCGGTCGCAGTCGCAAAATGGTGGGCCGCGGGCCCTGAACTCAGCCAGCCGCCGCGCGACCACGGCTCGGCGGATTGTGTGTTAATGAGCGTATTGACCAGGCCACAACGGAAACTTTTTTTCGCGTTCGCCGATTCGCCTGGTCCGTTTTCAAACCCGCGCCGGTCTAGACTGATTTTTCTGAAAGTGGTTGTTCTCGAACGTTCCGTCGATTCGTCGTCAAAACGTTATGCAACTGGTGTCCCGTTGCGCGATGTGGCACAAAAAAAGCTGGCAGGTGGCTGTCAGCTTCAAGGTTACCGGTGCCGCCCCAGCAGCAGCCGGTAGGCAAGCGCGCCGATGATGGCACCCAGTGTATTAAACAGCAGGTCGTCGATGTCCGCAACGCCGCTGTAAAGTAAAAACTGCATGGTCTCAATCAATAGGGAGAATAAAAGGCTGATCCCCACCACCGCCGGCACGCCCAACCGCCGGCGGCTGACCCACGGCAGGCCGAAGCCGAAGGGCACGAACCAAACCACGTTGCCCAGCGACTGGTACCAAAAGTCGAATTGGCTGAAACCGGCGCGCAACTTCAGGGTCTCCACTAGCGGCGTCCAGTTGATGTCGCGTAGCGGGTGATCGAAGTAAAACTGCAGCTCCCACGGATAGTACCAGCGGCGAAAGACCGTCAGCATCAACAGGAGGATGACATACCCGGCAAACACCACGACCTTGAGCTCATGCCCCAAAGTTGTGCGCCGCCGCGTCACCCGAAGCCACACCAAGCGCCCCACCCAAAATAGCAGCAGGTAAAGGATCGTTTTATCTAAACTGTACATGATCAGCCGCACCAGCGGCCAATGGTTGATGCGGTGCTCCAGCTGGGTTTGAACCAGCTGATAAACCGGCCCTAAAAACAGCATACGCGCCTCCAACTTATCGATTTTATTGTACCCAATCCGCCCCGACCGCCCCCATGCGCCGCTCAGGGTTTAAGTCATTCTTACAAAAGCGTCATTCGTTTGCCCCACCGTCTTGAGACGGGTACAATATTGAAGACAAAACTGCCCAAAGGAGGATTCCGTGAAACCTTTAATCCATTGGTTGCGCACGACCCGACTCGGGTTTTTGAGCCTGCTGTTAGGCCTGATCTGGCTGAAGACCCTGTTCGCCTATTACGTCGATTTCACACTCGGTGCTACCGGGGTTTTGCAGCAACTCCTCTTGTTCCTGAATCCGCTCGGCACCAGCGCAGCCCTCCTGTCGTTGGCGCTCTATGTCCGCAAACCGCGGCGCGCCTACGCACTGGGGGCACTGCTTTACGTCCTAATGACTGCGCTGTTGCTCACCAACGTCTTATACTACCGGGAATTCACCGACTTCATGACCGTTGGTACCGTGATGAGCGTCAAAAACGTGTCCGCCGGCTTGGGTGGGAGCTTCGTGAACATGATCATCTGGCGCGATGCCGTGTATGTCCTCGATGTGGGACTGGCCTTGCTGGCCCTGGTGGGCTATGCCGGATGGAACGTCTGGCGCTTCATTCACCGCCAGCCGCTACGCTGGCCACACTTCGGCTTGGTGCGAGACCGCCAGCCGGTGGCTTACCATGTGCCCCAGGCCGTCAGCGCCGTGGCCGTGGCCTGCTTTGGGATCACCATGGCGGTATCCGAGCTGAACCGCCCGCAGCTGTTGACCCGGACGTTTGACCGCAACTACATCGTCAAGTACCTCGGCCTCACGCCGTTCACGGTTTACGATGCGTTTCAGACGGCCCAAAACAATCAGGTTCGCGCCAGCGCCGACAGTGCCGACATGGACAAGGTGCTGGCCTACACCAAGGCCCACTACGCCGCGCCGGACGCCAACTACTTTGGGACCGCGAAGGGCAAGAACGTGATCATCATCCACTTGGAAAGCTTCCAACAGTTTCTGATCGGCGCGAAGATCGACGGTCAGGAGGTCACGCCGTTTTTGAACGCGCTGATCAAAGATGACAACACCTTGAGCTTCGATAACTTTTTCCATGAAGTCGGCCTCGGCAAAACCTCCGATGCCGAAAACATGCTCGAAACCAGCACCTTCGGCCTCCCCACCGGTTCCCTATTCTCCAGCCTCGGCACGGACAACACCTTCCAAGGGGCCCCGGCGCTTTTGGAACAGTACGCCGGGTACACCACGGCGGTGTTCCACGGCGGCGAAGGGACCTTCTGGAACCGGACAAACACCTACAAGAGCCTCGGCTACAATTATTTCTTTGATGGCAACTTTTACGCGCACGACTCTGGCACCATCACAGAGTACGGCATCAAGGACAAGCTGATGTTTGCGGAAACCAGCAAGTACCTGGAACACCTGCAGCAGCCGTTTTACGCCAAAATCATCACGACCTCGAACCACTACCCGTTTTTCATCACGGATGCGGACACGGACTTCCCGGATGCTGGGACTGATGATGCCTACATCAACGGCTACTTCCGCACCGCACACTACCTCGATGCGGCCCTCAAGGAGTTCTTCGCCTACTTGAAGGCCAGTGGCCTGTACGATAAGAGCTTGATCATGCTGTACGGGGATCACTACGGGATTTCCAATGATCGCAACCAGACCCTGTCAACCGTTTTGAATAAGAGCACCTCTGACCCGACTGGCGATACCGGCAGTGAGTGGACCCCCTTTGACGATGCCAATCTGCAGCGTGTGCCGTTGATTTTCCACGCCCCAGGGCTCACTGGCGGTATCAACCACACGTACGGCGGTGAAATCGACGCCTTACCGACGCTGCTGCACCTGCTCGGCGTCGACACGCAAAACTTCGTACAGTTCGGGGCGGACCTGCTGTCGCCGCAGCACGACAACGTGGTCGCATTCCGGAACCACAATTTCGTGACCAGCCAGTACACGGTTCTGGGCACCACCGTTTACAAAAATTCGACCGGTGCAGTCGTCACGCCGGATGCGGCGCTCAAAAAGCAGCTGGCCGCAACGCAAGCGTCCGTTGATACACGTTTGGGTCTGTCCGACACGCTAGCGACAAAGAACCTACTGCGTTTCTACGTCCCCGCCGGCTTCACCCCGGTCGACCCAAGCAAGGCCAACTACGCCAAGAGCCTCCAAAGCGTCCTTCAAACGGAACGCCAGCGCGGCCGCCAATCGACCTCACTGTTCAGCCAAAACGACGAGAACAGCACCATCGACCAGTACGTGACCGACGCCCCTGAAGTGGCCAACGACCGTAGCATCATCACCGATTACCCGGCCACGGTGGCCGCTCAAGCCAGCACCACCATTCCGCCAGCATCTGGCACCGCCAACACCAAAAGTCAATAATTCCCCAGCGGTCGCGCCACATACGGTTGCACCCAGAGGATACGCCAATCGCCCCGCAAACTTAGGTTGTGGGGCGATTGGCGTATCCGGCCTGCTTCGTCGGCACGCGCGGCTGGCCGTTCGGCTGCCTTACTGCGGCAGCCAGAAGCAAGGACGGCCCTTGTTGGCGGGCGGTGGGCCGGCACGCTCGCCTGAAATCGAATCCCCGCGCGTTTCTTCAGCAGAAGTTCATATTTTGTTCAAACCTCGCCGCTATACTGAGGCCATAAGGTGAGGTGACGAGATGCGTTTTCTAGACCGCGCCCTGGGCGCCCTGCGATTTCATCGCCGCGCATACTTGGGCGAATTATTCGGGATCCTGGTGTTTACCTGCACCAGTCTGTTCCTGCTGACCTGTCAAAACAACATCACCGTCATGCGTCAGGGTTTCTTAAGTCGCCTCGACCAGTTCGACCACTCAGCCGTCACCCAGGCCGCAAGCTTGATCCGCACGGTCAAACACACCTATGCCACCTTGGCCCAATCCTACCAGTGGGGCTGGTGGGGCCTCTTGGTTGCGCTGGCCGGCATCAGTTTTGCGCTGACCCTGTGGGCCGGCCGCCAGCGGCAAGGCGAAACCACCGCCTACCTGCTGGTGGGCAAAAGCCCGTGGGACATTGCCGCTCAGTACTTGCTGGAAAGCCTGATCGTGTACGCTGCCGGCTTTACGCTCGTCTGGCTCAGCGTGACGCTGATCGGTACCAGTCTGGGCAGCCAGCTAAGCCAGTTCACCAATACCGCCTTTACCCGCACTCTGACGGCGGCGCTCAGTGGCACAACCGCCGCCCAGGACCTAGAGGCCCTCATGCACGCCCATCTGACTAGCTTCAGTGGTCCTGGCCTGCTTGCCCCCGGCGCTGGCCCGCAGCCGCAGGTGCCCCTCAATGGCGGGCTACGCACCCTTCTTGCCGGCGCGTTGGCCTTGCTTGGCGGGCAAGGGGCCGCGTTGTGCCTCACCCTGCTGCTGGCCCGCCGGCGGCTTCACCCCTAGTCCCCACTCACACGAAATTTCGGAGGCCCCCGATGCCGCTATTTCAATCTAACACCACCAAAACCTTTCAGGCGCAGGTGCGCCAACTCTTCACCCCTGCCGACCTGTACTTCATCTACTGTGCGAATTTGAGCGCCCTTGAAACCTGCTACCGCCAATACATCCAGGCGTTCATGGCCAACGGCGCGCGCAAAAGCCTGGGGCTCATCACACCCACGGATACCGGCGTTGTGCCGTACCTCAGCGTGCGCAACAACCTGCTGATCAACGGCCGTACGAAGGACCTGGCGTTGATTCCCGATGCCTTCCGCCGCGATCTGTTGCAAGCTGACGTGCCAGCCACAGCGCTCACCGTCACCCAAACACTGTACCTGCAACTGTTTCGTGGCGTGGTGGCCGGCCGCGAGTTTCTGCTGATGCACGATTTCCCGGCGCGCATGACCCTGCAGGAGCGGCGCGATTTTCTCAACGTCGCCGCCACCAGCGTCCGGGCGCGCGGCACCAGTCTAATTCTGCTCACGCAAGACGAGAATCTGATCACCGCCCACCCTGCGACAAGCTGGACCACTGCCCCGCAGCTGAGCGATGCGACCGCTTAGCCCCACACCAAAACCCGCGTTTACCCCTTTCGGCAAACGCGGGTTTTGGTGTCTCATGGCTCATGGGGCGCGCACGCACACCGATCACTAATTCCTCGACCCTGATCAACTCGTCAATATTTTGCTTGCGAAAAGGGAACGTGCGTTCGTATAATAAAGCGAGGTGATCGGCATGCTCTACGATAACGAGCCCCGCGGCGTCTATTTTTTGATCGATAACAAATCCTTTTACGCCTCCATCGAGTGCACCACGCGCGGGCTCAATCCGCTCAAAACGGCGCTGGTAGTCATGTCCGACCAGGCCAACACGAACGGGGGGCTCATTCTGGCCACCAGTCCCTTGGCCAAACAGCGCTACGGCCTGCAAGCTAACGTCAGCCGCCAGCGCGACCTGCCCCAAGACGACCGCTTGTTGGTCGTGCCGCCGCGGATGACCTTGTACATTCAGCGCAACCTGGCCATCAATGCCATTTTCCGCCGGTTCACCGCGCCTGCCACGCTTTGGCCGTATTCCATCGACGAGTCCATTCTTGACATGACGGCCACCTGGCGGCTGTTCGGGACTACGCCTCGCGCCGCCGCGCAATGCATTCAGCGCACCGTCCAAGACGAGCTGGGCCTGTACACCACCATTGGCATCGGTGAAAATCCGCTGCAGGCGAAGCTGGCGCTGGATTTGCTGGCCAAGCACACCCCCGATCTCATCGGCAGCCTTTCGTTTGACAGCATCCCCGAGAAGCTGTGGACCATCACCACGCTGACAGACGTCTGGAGTATCGCACACCGCACGGCCAAGCGGCTGAGGCGCCTGCACATCACAAGCCTTTACGCCCTTGCGCACACCGATCCCGCCGTGCTCAAAGTCGAGTTCGGGCTCATCGGCACCCAGCTGTTCGCACTAAGCTGGGGCATCGACCGGAGTCAGCTTGCCGTGCGCCCGGTGACGCGCGCCCCCAGCCTCGGCAACTCACAAGTCTTGCCACGCGACTACGCTGAGGCCGCGCAGATCGAAGTGGTGATCAAAGAAATTGCCGAACAAGTTGCGGCGCGACTGCGGCACCACCGCCAGCAGGCCGGCACGCTCAGCCTCAGCATCGGCTTCTCCTACGCAGCCAGCGAAACAACCGGCCGCACCGGATTCAGCCACGCGATGCGGATCCCCCCAACAGATCAAAACGGGCCGCTAGTCGCCGCGGCCCTCACCTTATTTCACACCCATTGGCATGGCGAAGTCATTCGCAACATTGCCATCACCACCAGCCACCTCAGCGCCGCCACCGGCGAACAGCTGAACCTGTTCGAGCCCGTCCGCACCCAACTTCACCGCACCGACCTCGCCCGTGTCACCGATGAGATCCGCACGCGGTTCGGTTTCACCAAGCTGGTCTACGCCAAAAGCAAGCTGCTCGGTGGCACCGCCATCAACCGCGCCAGCCTGGTCGGTGGCCACAACGGCGGCAATGCGTACGAGTAATTACAGCGAAACGTAATACGCCTGCTCATCCGCCAAGTGCATCGCATCGGCCACCGCGACACCGTGCTGAGCCCGCACCTGTTGCAGCAAATAATCGCGCAGGTCGTCTTCAAAGTAGGCGTCAACCGCCCCTTCCCAGGCGGTGACCCAGGGCGTCCCCTGACTCCGCCGCACCTGTGCCTGTGCCCAGAGGTGGTGGTAAATCGCCCGGCCTGTCAGGTCAACGCGCACGCGGATCCGGCGCGTTTCGTGGTGCGTGCGGAAGCGTAGCGTCATATGGTGAAAATGCGCCACCCACAAGCCGCCAAATAGCCCACCACCGATCCCGATCAGCGCTGCCAGCGCCAGCCCAACCCCGCGCACAATACTGGTCAGGCTGGGACTGGCGGCCAGGCCGGCGGTGATGATCAGCACCCCGCACACCAAACCCAGCGCGGGAAGTGCCACAATAAGGCCGAAAAACACGGCGAATAACGTTTTGACGAGTTGACTCATACGCAGATCCTCTTTGATGATATTTAAATTAGAATATCTCGGAAGTTCCTCATTTTCAAGCCATTTATTGTTTTTTCCAATCAAATAGCGGTCCTGTCACCGCCCGTGAGGCAATGCAGAACCGCTGTTTAGCGTTATTCAACCGAAATCAGCGTCACATCTGTCACCCCACGCGAGTGCTTCAGGGCCGTCAACAGCGCGTCCAACGTCCCAGCCAGGTTGCTGATGTCAAAGGAAATCACCACACTGGCCCAGTCGTGAATCGGAATGTTCTGGTTAATGGTCACGATGCTCGCGTTGGCGGCGGACATTGTGTTGAGCACTTCCGACAGAATGCCGCGATCGTGGTGCAGCATCAGTGAAATGACCGCCTTGCGCTGGGTCAACCCCGCATCT
Organism: Lacticaseibacillus daqingensis; assembly: GCF_003946115.1. GTDB lineage: Bacteria > Bacillota > Bacilli > Lactobacillales > Lactobacillaceae > Lacticaseibacillus > Lacticaseibacillus daqingensis. The sequence continues at coordinate 32,315 of NZ_RHOH01000007.1, forward strand.
GGCAGAAACACGTAATCCTTGTACTTGTAATAGGTGCCGCGACTGATGCCGACCTGCTTAACGGCCTCGGAAACCTGGCGCACCTGACCGTTCTCGATCAGCGTGCGCGCCTTGATCACCTTCTCGACGACCTCGGGCAAAATTGAGCTATCTACGATGTAATACTTTTCCACGGCGTTGGCCTCACTTCTTGTGAACTATTCGCCTCATTGTACCACGACACGTAGACATGTAGGCACTTTCATTGTGATTTTCGCCGTAGTTGCCACATCTGCGCGTAACGCCAGGCCAAGCGGCAACACAACCCACCAAAAAGCACCAGCAGCAACCCGCCCAAGCCAAGGGCCCAGCCGTCGTGCGGCGCGAACCCTTGGCTGATCAGCCAGCCGCCCATCGCCGCGAGCGTGCCGTTAACCAGCAACGCCACCACGAGCTGCACCGCACTGCGGCGCGGATAACGCGCGTCAAAATGCGGCGCGATCAAAAGCCCCAGTAGTGGTTCCAACAAACAACCCAGTAACTCCGCCATCGTGGTCCAGCCTCCTCAATGTTAAGTGGTGTGGGTGATCGGCGCCTGCTCTGGCGCGGTTTCAGCGTCTGGGAACGTTAACGTGAAGGTCGTGCCCTCACCCAGCGTTGAATCCACCGTGATCGTGCCACCGTGCAGCGTGACCAGCTGGTGCACGATGGCCAGCCCGAGCCCGGATTCGCCGTACTGAGTGTTCTTACGGGACGGATCTGCCTTGTAGTAACGCTCCCAGATGTTTTGCACCTGGTCGGGGCTCATGCCGATGCCGGTGTCCGCCACCGTCAGCTCGGTTTGGTGGTACCCGGTCTTGGCGCTGATGGTGATGGTGCCGTTTTGGGTGAACTGGATCGCGTTTTGGGTGATGTTGAACAGCACCTGCACGAAGCGGTCCTTATCGGCGTAAACCGAAACATCCGAAGCCGCATCCAGTACCAGGGTGTCGCCAGCGGTCTGCGCCTTTTGCGTCAGCTGCGAGAGGATGTCTTGCAGCGTTTCCGTGGCGTTGAAGGTGGTCTTTTTCAGCAGGATCTGGTTGGTGCGAATCTTTTCGTAGTCCAGGTTCTCGTTGACCAGACGAATTAAGCGTTTGGTCTCTTTTTGCATCAGCGCGATCGAATCACCCTTGCTTTCCTCGGGGATCGCATCATAAGCGAGTCCCTCAAGCAGGCCATTGATGGTGGTCAGTGGCGTGCGCATTTCGTGCGCCGCATCCGCCATGAACTGCCGCCGCCGCTCTTCTTGGCGGTGGATCTCCGTTTGACTGGCGCGCAAAGAGGCGATCATGTCCTGAAAATCGGCCGCCAACCCCGCGACCTCATCGTGACCCTTGGACTTGAGCTGAACGTCCACCTCGTAATCGCCTTCGGCCACCTGGTGAGTGACCTGACGCAGCCGGTTGATCCGGTCGACCTGATAGCGCGCCACGAAGTAGGAGACGACAATCGCCACCAGCGCCGACAGCAGGAACGCGATGAACAGGTTGTACTCGGTTTTACGAATCGAGCTTTGAATGTTATCCACTGGGGCGAACGCGGCGATGACGAACAGGAGCTTGCCAGACAAGTACACCGGCTTGTAGTAGATCGTCATGCTCTGTTGCTTCCCATCACGCGGGTTGGTGGTCAGCTCCGGCAGCGCCACCGGATTGCCTTTTTTCAGCTCTTTCCACGTGCTTTTGCTGATAGCGTTGACTGTGTTGCCTTCCAAATTCGGGTACACGGCCTCGTTGTCGGCATTGTAGATCATGAAATGTACGCGCTGGTTCGAAAGGATCTTCTCCGCGTTTTGGATAAAATCCGTGTTCGGCACGTACACGTTGCGCGACACGTCGGCCTTGAGTGCATTGCCTTCTAGCACATCCGTATACTGTGCCAGCTGATTGAAACTGTTATCCCAGACGTTGGCGGCGGTGCTGCGAATGAACAGGACGCTGACGATTGCCATGGTGACAAAGATCACCCCGAAAATCGCCAGCATTTGCTGGTAAAGAAGTTTCATCGGCTAGGCGTCCAGCGCCGAGTCATCGAACTTGTAGCCAACGCCCCAGACCGTCTGGATGATCTGCGGGCCGACCTTTTCGATTTTCTGACGCAGCTTCTTGATGTGCGCATCCACCGTGCGTTCATCCCCGTAGTACTCGTAGTCCCACACCAGCTGCAGCAGCTGCTCACGCGAGAACACCTGCTTGGGGTTCTTGGCCAGCGTGTGCAACAGGTCAAACTCCTTGGGGGTGAGGCCCGCGATCGGCTGATCGTCCAGGTACGCCTCGCGCGTCTTGGTGCTCAGCTTGAAGTGCGCGGTCACCACGTCAAACGCGTCCCCAGCCGCTGAAGCTTCGGGGCTCGGACCGCTGTCCACCTCGGCGCGCCGATGCAGGGCCTTGATGCGCGCCACCAGCGTGATGGGAGAAAACGGCTTGGTCACGTAGTCATCCGCACCCAACTCCAGCCCCAGCACCTGGTCGCTTTCGGAGTCGCGCGCCGTCAGCATCACCAGCGGCACCGTTGCGGACAGCTTGCGGATCTCCTGCGCCACCTGCATCCCGTCCATCTTCGGCAAGTTCAAGTCCAGCGTGATGATATCGAACGCATCGGGCGCGGCCTTGAACGCGGCCAACCCTGCTTCCCCATCGTAGGCGTTGACCACTTCCCACTGTTCCTTCTTAAAAAACATATCCATCATTTGGGCAACACTTTCGTTGTCCTCAATCATCAAAATTTTCATGGTATCCTCCTCATTGGTTATTTCTTCAGACGGTCCCGCAGCCCGGTTTCATAATGCCGCGACTGGCTCTTTTGCTTCAAGGCGTCATCGGGATCCACGTAGTCGGCCGGCAGTTGATCCGTGGCGACCAAGTACGCCTTCAGCTTGCCCTCCGTGTAGATAAACATCGGTAAAAACAAGAACGCCGCGACCAGAAGCCAGAGGATGAACAGCCGGTCTAAACCACCCCAGCGAATCAGCACCCCGGCCGCAGCCTCAAGCGCCCCAGTGACCAGCAGCGCATGGCGTGCCCAGACCTGGGCCTTTTGGTAGCCCGCATCGCTGATCGATGCAAGGTACGAGGAATAGCCATAAAAGCCGCTGATCCGGCGCGGGGGGAAAACCCACAAGACCAAGCCGATCGCAAACTGCACGGCCCCTGCTCCCATCAAAATCATCACGTTGCCTCCGTTTCCTTATCGTTCTTTCATTATACCCATTCCACGCCCGTTATGGCACCTTGACCCCGCTTTTGACAAGGCAAATGCAGGCGTGTTAGTATGTAGGTTGCAAGTTCTGGGGGTGTAATGGTCTCGACATTGGTCTTGGCACCCGTGGTGCACTCCGGAGGCTCGGCTCCGTCATCAACGGACACAGTTAATATAACTGCAAAAAACGAAAACTCTTACGCCCTGGCTGCTTAATCTCAGCCTAGCGTGATCCTCCCGTTGTCGCTCAAGCGGCGGATCTGGGTCTCAAATTAATTGAGCTACGGGTCGCGATCCCGTCTGAATCGCGGCCAAGAGACGATCAGACTAGCTTCGGTGGGTTAGCCCTGTGACCTGGCGCGCCATCTCAGCGAAATTTTAAATTAGGTGACTATGAGTGTAGACCTGCGGGTAGCGGGGCTGATGGACAGGAGTTCGATTCTCCTCACCTCCATTATGACCTAAAAGCGTGGTGTGTATGAGCTGAAAAAGCCCATTACACCGCGTTTTTTCTTTCTCCGGGCGTTGCGTCAATAGCTCGCAATAGTCGGAAATATCACCACATATATCACCACGAATATCACCGGCCGGCGGGCAGGATGCGGCGTCTCCCTAGGGATGACGCTTTTTTGGTTTTATGGCATATCACCATTTGGACCCGACACACTTCACTGGTACCAGTGTGCCAGCTACTTGTGAACTTTCTGCTAACGAATCTAGAAGAGAATCAGCAGGTTGACAGGCTCCCCCCCGCGAGAAAATGAGGTGCCCTATTCACTAGGGCCAGTCTTAGTTGTCCTCCTTGATGTTTGTCGGGAGTTGCACGCATTAGATGGCAGTTTAAGCGCGTGCAGGGGTCTGCGGTATCCGCAGGCCTCTTTATTTGTGGAAAGTCACACCCCTTTTATAGTCTCTAAAATGTCTAGATAGGACGCTAACATTTGCTAACATCTAAGCCTTAACATTTCTTAACATGTACCTCGTATTTCCTAGTATCCGCTTGCCTGGTATTAGCGACCGTATACTGAGCTGTAAGCATCCCCAGGGCGCTTTAGAGGGTTCCAGAGTGATCGCAAAAATGGGTGCAAAAAGGGTGCACCCAAAAAGGTGAAAAGGGTCGCACTTAAAAACCCGCCACTTGGGCGGGCATGTATGACAGTCAATCGACTGCTCTTTCTTTTTTATTAGGTGTCCGATTTGTCCGGTTAAGCCACGCGCTACGCTTCGGGCTTGTGTGTCTCGTTGAAGACGCTGGCGGCAATCTTACCATCAACGACCATGAAAGGTGCGTCTTTTAGATTGTCGTAACGGACAACGTGCTCGGCCATCAGGTTTAACCCAATTCTCGCCACCATCCCAGTTCCATCCCCCTGGGCAGTTGGTAGTGCATCAATGATCTGCTGACCATCGTGCTTAATCGTGCCCAGCAGGTAAACAAGGCTATCATACGTGGCACCGGTGACTGCATAGCCTTTGGCTTTCGCCATTGCGGACAGGCGCCGCAGCGCGAGCTTGTTATCTTTGTACTTTTTCAGGTACATGCCAAGTTCGTCACGCGTGACCCCGCTCTTTTCGATTTGGTCAAGCTCCGCGCCAATGTCGGCGGTCATATCGGCCCCATAATCCAGATTAAGCCGGGCCTGCTCACCTTCGATATGAGTATCAAAGTCGGCCCGTGCCTTGGCGACCAGTGCCGCCAGTTGGGCGGTAGCTTTGTCCGTATCCGCCTTGTCTTGTTGTAGAGCGCTATCCGGTAAGAAGGTGGTGTGATTGGATTCAATCTTCTTTTCCAGACTAACGCGAATGGCGCTGGCGTTATCGTATGCGGTTGCCAGTTCTAGTTCTGCTGTATCTAGGCTCATGTGTTTACCTCTTTCTCGATTTGTGTGTACGACTATCGACTGGCAGCGAATGGCTGCCCCCGTGCCCGTGCGTGTGTCATGCTGCCACTTCCTCACTTGTATACTTGCAATGTGCCACCTTTGTATGCCTCTGCGAACTCATCTAATGCCAAGCGCTTTCTGTAATCGACTGCATCCGAGTTTGCGACCCCAATCAGGTCAGCAATGCTGATCATCGCAATTGGGCACATGACGCAGTAGCTGAATACCAAAACGGCTCGATGATCGGCTCGTAGTAGCCACAGGGCGGCGTCCACAGCATCTATCTCAGCTTGTGCTTCCCGCACTCTATTGATCTGAGCAACTAGTGCATTCTCAGTGCCGTTCTGGTTGGTATGTTGTGGTGGCATGCCATCCAGCAAGGGAGACTTGTAGCGGTTCAATACTCGGCCAGCGACTCGACACCATGTTCGGTACTGCCCCAATACCTGCCGCACATTGATGCGAGTTTCCACATGATTAATTTGATTCATGGCGATCACCTCCACTCACCACCAGTAGCTCGCCCCAGTCAACTGGGAATGCCTCGGCAAAGCCGACTAATGCATCTTCCTTGGCGTGATAATAGGCCGTGTTACTCATCCCCAGCCGCAGCATGATGTTCTCTGCCGTCACCGGGGCACCTAAGTACAGGCATTTCAGTATTGTGTACTTTTCCTCGCCGTACACCTCTCTAACGGTCTGAGCGGCCTGAGTGGCTGCATCAACGAACGCCCTGGCGTTGATAGCCTCCACCATATGTCGCTCGGTACGGCCTGCCTCTGGGGCACTGGCGGGCATCCCAGTCAAGGGACCCGCCCCAGTGACAATCGGGCGCCGCGCAATTGCCCGCATACGGTGATAATTTTGTAACATTGCGGCCGCGTTTGTGGCAGTGGCCTTCGTGTCTATGTTGGGAATCACATGCTGCGGCCGCCTCATTGCGCATCCCCTAAACCGACACAATTGCAAAGTAGCACCTTGGCAATTTCTGCGGTGGCTCTTTCATCTAGCCGTGCCACCCGGCTCATGTAATGGCCCATGGCTCACCCCTCCGAATTGGTGTAGTATGTTCAGTGAGCGATCACCGAACACGCACCAGCCCCGCGCCTATGCCAAGGCGCTATTTTTATAGCTTAATTTCTCGCAGGCGATCTACCCGCTGCTGAATCACAGCCGCATTGCTTTGCAGTGGTGTGATGGCCGCTAGCCGTTCCGCCTCGTTAGTCGCGATAAAGACCCCGTGGCGGCCGTCAGCACGCACGCCACCGATCGGCACACCGTACCTCGTGACCAGCTCGCTAATGATGCTATGAACGCTACGGACACTGATACCCGTTATGCGGCTTATTTCTGCCACTGTGACGGGTTTTTCTATGCCTCGGGGGATTTGCCGTAAAACCCTGCTAAAACGCCCCTGGGGGATGCTCTGCCCCGTATAAACCATATTGCTACCCTTCCTTTCTGTGGTCGGCACCCTTGAACACGAAGCCAAAGCCCTTAGCGTGTTTGGTGTAGCGGCTTGCCGTCCGATCGTCATAACGCCCGGCCAGTGTCTGAGTGTCGCAGTTAGTCGTAACAATGACGGTCTTGTCCTCGCGGTAGCGCCAGAAGTCATCCCCCTGCTGCCGGGTCCACGGGGTAGGCCGCTCGCTGCCAAAGTCATCTAGGACAATCACGTCTGCGGTCTTAATGCGCTTCTTGGCGTCTCTCGCCCAGCGCTTAGCCTCAGCATCCCCGTCGAACGCATCTTGCTGCCGATCTAGGTACTCGCGCCAGTCCAAGAAAATGCATTGCTTCATGTAGCCACTGGCGGCCATGATGGCAAGCAGCAGCCCGTGAGCTAGGTGCGTTTTACCACGGCCCGCAGCACCCATGAAGAAGGAGTGCACCGTGTCGCCGTTCATGATGGCTGTACCGACCGCCAGCGCCTGCTGCTTGGCCTTGCGTTGCTCATCCGTGCCCGTCTCGAAGCCGTCCAGCGTGTAGCTGCGGGCGGCACTGTTCGCATAGGTCGAATAGGCTTTCAGGTAGCTGCGCGCTTGGTTACGCTGCGCAACGAACATCCAGGTCTGCGCGTCCGCCTTGGCGTCTGCCTTGTGCTCATCGTGAAAGCAGGTCGGACAAACGGCGTCAATCGTCACGCCCTCGCCGTTAGTGGCAACCGTTAGCATCTCGCCGCCACAGGTAGGGCATGGCCCCGCCTTGCGCAGCTTACTCATCCAGTTAGTTTCAGTTTCACTCATGCTAGAATCCCTCCATGTGTTCCCAGTCTGTGTCCGTGTCTCGGTATAGGTGATCTGGATTATTTACTGCTCGCCGCTTGCTACGGCGTTCCCGCTTGCTCTTGCGCGCCTCAGCGTCTGCCTCGATGGCTGCCACGGTGATCAGGCGGCTGTTAGCATACCGGTTCAGGATCGTGCGCAAGTATCTCAGGTTACGCGTGTCAGCGCCGGCCTCTACACATTCAAGCATCCCCCGCTCGATAATCGCGGTGGCGTCTGCCTCACTTGCACCCAGTTTCTCGAAGTCTGCAAGCCACTGGCCGAACTCTTGCCACCACTCACCGCCGTTCACTGTGCCAAAGCCGTGGTTCTCCCAGTAGCGTTGAATCTGCTTCAAGGGGTCGAGAGTAGTAGTAGTGTCTTTTTCTTGGTTAAGTAAGTTCTTGGTATAGTCAGTACTTGGTAGTGGGCGATTATCTGACGACACGTTTTCTGATGACGCAAAAGCAGACAACGGTTGTTCGTTCGTAGGCCCATTGACTGGCAATTGCTGATTTTGGGGCATTTCCGCCGTGGGTCGGTTTTCAGACAACGGTCGTTGGGGGGTATCAAACACCGTCCAAACGGAATTTCCAAAGCCGCCACCGTTCCGGCGGCCTTGCTCCCTGATTAGATAGCCGCATGCCTCTAACTCTTTTAGCGCTGAGCGAACGGCGGCGCGACCCTCAGTTGTGTGCTCGATGAGTTCACGTTCGTAAAATACCCAATCATCAGACTTGGACAGCATGTAGCTCAACAATCCGCGTGCCTTGAAACTCAGCCCGTCATCTTCGAGTGCTGCGTTAGGGATGATTGTGAAATGTTGCTTTCTAGGCGCTCGTTTAATTGGCATCATGAGAACCCTCCTGGTGCTGATCTAACTGCTTTCCCTGAGCCACGGCATACCGATAACGATAGTGATCCACAATGTCCTCTGGCGTTCCGCTACCAAGGTTAGAAATATCTAAGTCAGACAGATATTTCTCAGCTTCCCGAATATGTTCAAGCATGACATTTACAACTTGATTGGGCGTTTCAATACTCTCGACAAGCCGCCAAGAATGAAAGTGCTTCGAGTATTCGATATAGCCCGCTTGTCGCAATTCATCTAGAGCGCTTTTGACTTCGTGAGATGTTGCAAGGCCGCTGTCTATGAGCGCAGTAGGCTCCATATACATTTCGTTCGGGACGAGTAAGGCTGACAGAATCCCGCGCGCCCCAAATGAAAGCCTGCTATCTAACGCAATCCGCTTGGGCACTTCCGCCACGTCCGATAAAAGTTGTCTGCGAATAATTGGCATTACTTAGCCTCCGTCTTCTTGTGTTCTAGCTGCCACTCGTAGAGATCACGGGCAATCTGTGAATCAGGCGTTAAGCGCCAGACGCCATTGACCTGGATAACCCACTGATCGGCAGGGTGTGCTTCGTCTGCTGCCACGTAGCCCGGAACGGCCCCGGCGGCTATGGCAGCAAACAGGCGCGGGCTATCCGTTAGCAGCATGTTGGGGCTGACCCGAATGCCCTGGGTGACGGGGTTGGCCACGCGATTGGGCGCGTAACTGATCGGGCCGCCTTGTCGTAACCATTTGCGTACTAGGTGCGCGCGTAGCTTGCGGACGCCCTTTGAAGCATCGGGGCGTAGCACGCGGACATATCTATTCATGAGCACCAGGCCCTGCGATGTGGTCATGTTATCCCAGTTCATCGTGCCACCTCCCGCCATTCGATTACGGCGGGCCAGTTATGCTCGCGTAGTGGCTGGCTTGGCTCTGCTACGTCTTCCCGATGAGCTGGAACCAGCTCCGGTGCTCCAGTCTCTGCCTGGACACTCGGTTGCTCTGGTTGGACCGTATTCTTTGCTGTCCGTGGTACCCGAATGGCCTTGATAGTGACTAAGGGCAACCGGCGGCGTCCATCTCTGCGGGGCAGCGGCTTGACCTCATGCGGTCCAAACTCAGCCATGAGCTGCTTAGCGAACATGAGCGTCTGCTGCTGATCGTGCAGCGCTGCCTTGACGTGATCTAGGGCCTCCATCATGTTGGCAGCGTTGGCCGGTTCCTCGTACTTAATCCAGTTCAGCAGGCTCACCAGCTCGAAGCGTACTTGCTTAGTGTCGCGAATCTGGCTCTCGATTTCGTCCATAGTGATCTTCATGAATATTTCTCCCCTCAGAATTCAAAAATTGGCACGAATCTGGTAATATTGGGGACAGAAAAGCCCCGTAGAATGGATTTTTCTGTCCTAGGTCTCATCGCGATGCAACGCGGTGGGCCTTTTTTGCGTCCTCTGCGGCGAATTGCACGAATGCCCCGGCAATCACCCCCAGCATGAACACAAGCACCAGGGCGGCTACTGTGGGGCCGTGTGACAGCAGCCAAAGCAGTAGGGTAGTCAGCAGGTCATTCATGCAACCGCCCTCCCAACTCTGGGACCTCGTCTAGTGCCTCCGTCATAGTGCTGGCAGCAACCTGCAACCGGCGCAGCGTGCCGGCGCTGACTGGCAGCACGTCCGCAGGCTCGCCGTGGGCTGACCAACGCACCTCATCCCCCACCCCTAGCTCTGCGGCCAAGTCTCTAATGTCGGCCACTAGTTCCTCCCTGATCGGGTCGCCGTTTGCATCTCTTATCGTTTCGGGGATGGCGGTGGCCAGTATCAGCAGCCCTGTCAACCGGTCCCCGATGTCTGTGTGATTAATCATGTTTGCCTCCTGCTGCTCTTGCAGCCTGTCTGAGTGTTGTAGCTAATAGTCCTGCCCGCCAGCCGGATTCTTACATCTCGTGTTTTAGTAGCCACTGGTCAACGCTCGCGCGCCGCCACAGTTTCAATCCATCAATGACAACGCAAGGCATCCCCTGCGCGGTCAATTTGTCTAGTGTTGAGACGCTGACACCTATCATCTCAGCCGCGTCCTTGCGTTGCAGGTACTCGGCCCAGCGATGACGCCCGGCTGCTGACCGGAACGCCTCAACCGCCGCGGCGCGCATCTCCTGCTTTAGTCCTTGCTCGTACTCATCAGGCACGGGCAAGGTGATCGTCTTGACCATAAAAAGTCCTCCCCACCGTCTCCGGGCGGCTTAGTGTTGTGAACCGGCTAGGCGGTCGGCCGCTTACTTCGTGGATCGTAATCAATGAGTTCATGCAGCGGAATCTGCAAGAAGTCACACAGCTTCATGAGCGTGGGAATAGTGACGTTCTTAGCACGTTTATTGCGAATACGAGAAACCGTATTTCGCTGCAGCCCCGCCCCCTCTGCGACTTCATTCACTGTCAGCAGCCTGGTGCCCATAATTGCCGAAAGTTGATTATTCATGAGATCATCTCCATCAATATTAGTATGTGCACGCCTAAATTCGTTTGTGCACATTAAGGGTAACTTGTAAATATTTACCTGTCAATGTTTATTTGCACGTTAATATTGGCAAATGCTACAATGTGCAAAAGACGAGGTGAAAATACATGCTTGCAAACAGATTAAATGTTCTACTGGCAGAACGTCAGCTTTCAATTAAGGACGTGGTAACTGATACAGGTATATCTAGGAATACAATTTCTAATATCAGCAACAGTCCGTCGGCAAATATTGCGACTGATACCATCGACCGGCTCTGTAACTATCTTGAAATAACCCCGGCAAATTTTTTCGAGTATTCACCGTACTTGTTAAAATATAATTGGACAACGAGCCCATATGACAACAGCCCGGCAGTTGCGGTTCAAGTACAAAACGGACAGACCGAATTGACGCATTACGTGTTTCCTTCCGTTGAAAATACCGACCAGGACATAGAAGTAACATTGTCTGCTGATGATTTATATGAATCTCTCATCATCAAATTGCCGGTACGTTTTCAAAAGTTAATTCAGGCTACTCTTTTTTCGCTGTTAGAAGACTTTCTCTTGAAACAATCTGATTTATTGACTTCTAATACTTTTGCGGATAAGACGAGAATTAATGTTCAGTTTGATATTATGTTGAACGAAGGTGATGGAACTCATGCGCGGCGATCGAAACAACTCGATCTAGATACAAAAAGATTCAAGTGAGAGCACTTTTTAAGGTATTTGATTTATGAGTGTTTCGCTTTTTAGGGTGTTACCTTTGTTACCATGCGAAGATGCCAAAACATCGAACGTGTCAATTTTTAGCAAGTCCTCATTGAACCGTCACAGCAACTCCCTTACATACCTGCCCGCCAGCCGGTACGGAGGGAAAACAATGGCATCAATCACGACATACACAACAAAAGCCGGCGAAGAGCGCTACCAGATTAGCGTCTTTGTCGGCAGGGATGATCTAACTAGCAGGCCTCGTTACCTGCACAAACGTGGCTTTACGTCAAAAAAAGAAGCCACCCTGGCAGCGTCCAGACTGACCCTGGATGCTGCCGGCGATGACTTGACTAAACGTAAGCGGCTACGGTTTCGAGATGTCTACGAACAATGGTACCTGTCATACGTGAATGAGGTGGCTGAATCCACCTACGCTAAGACACGCGGCATGTTCGACAACCACATTTTACCATTTTTTGGTGATCGGCATATCGGCGACATTTCAACGGCGCAGCTACAAAAGGCGGTGAATCACTGGGCCAAAGAGGTCACACACAACAACAAGGGCTGGTTTGGCTACGTATCTGCGGTGCTCCAATACGCCCAGGAACAAGGCTACATCCCCGCAAACCCGGCCAAGCGGGTCAAGGTGCCCAAGCAGCAGCGCAAGCCCGGGGACGCGCCGGAAAACTTCTGGGATAGGCAAGAACTAGCAGCCTTCTTTGGCTATATTGACCAAGCTAGCGAGCCACAAAAGTATGCCCTGTTCCGGGTGCTGGCCTTTGGCGGTCTACGCCGTGGGGAGGTGCTGGCGCTAACCTGGGGGGATGTCTCTTTCTCTGACGGGGCTATACGGGTCAATAAGACGCTGACACAGGGCGTTAAGGGTAAACAGATAGTGCAGGCCCCGAAGACACCAAAGAGCCGGAGAACGGTAGCCATGGACGATAAAACTATGGCCGCGCTACGTACCTGGCGAGTGATGCAACTTAAGAAGCTCATGGCCCAGGGGTTCAACGGGAATACGCCCGATCAGCTTATTTTTTCGAGCAGGAACAATACCCACATGTTTCTCTACCAGCCGTCCAAGTGGCTGCGGGCAATCGAAGATGCGGACGCCAAGGCGGAGCATCCCCAACTATCTCACCCGATCACCACCCACGGCTTTCGCCACAGCCATGCGTCCGCCTGCTTTGCGGCTGGCATGACGATCAAAGAGGTGCAGGACAGGCTTGGCCATGAGGACGCTCAGACAACCCTAAACGTGTATACTCACGTCACCAAGGGCCAAGGCGAAAAGGCAGCCGTCAAGGTCGCCAATTATCTCGGATTTTGACCAAATATCACCACGCATATCACCACGGGCCACATTTCAAGGCCAAAAACGGCTATACACCGTGCCACGCAAGGGATGAGGAAAAATGGTATACGATTCTCCTCACCTCCATTTTTAGTGCTTCGTTGAACTTGTTTGAACACCGAAAACGCCGATATAAAGGCGTTTCGGTGTTTTTGTTTGCCGTTGTTTTCCACTGTTGCCCACGAACTCGTGGGCAACAGTGGGCGAGCGCTTTTTTGACTGTCATTATAGTCTCAAAACTTTGTGAAAATTAAATAACCAAATCGTGAATTCTTGTTGCCAAACCTGCGAGGTAAGGTGCTGGGATACAGTGGTGCTGACAGCGTGGCACTCAGCTCGGGCGACACAATGCCCATCGACCGCATTAGACACGTCAAAATCATATCAGCAACGTAGGCCTCGGGGAACTGGGGCCTTTTTGCGTAATCTCCATAAAGGAGTTGAGCGCGCGGATGAGACAACCATCATCGCGGTGGACGGTACACGCGTGATCCAGTTAAGCGTCCACGACCTCGCCACTGCCGAAGAGGCTGCGGACTAATTTGAGATACTTGCCGAACTTTTTGGAACAAAATAAAAAAACGCATTGCGGGGAAACTCTACATCGTACTCCAAGGCTACCCAGACTGTTACTTAAAAGTCTACCGTCTTGATCTCGGCATGCTCTTCCCCCAGTGAAAAAGCGGGTGGTTATTGTTGACTGATGATTTTACTTAAGTTAACCTGATTCGCGAAAGGGGGTGAACTAACCAAACTCGACTCTAGCATAGGTAAAGGAGAGATTACTGTGAGAAAAAAGACGCTCTTAGTTGCTCTGACAACGATTCTTATAGGCTCCACAACCACTCCGGCTGTAAATATCAAAGCCACAGAATCCCCCTCAATTCCATTGCATGAACGGTCTACAATCTTGACAACTCCTGCCCAATTCGTTCGAATGGACAACTACGTTCAGGTACGAAATAACCAGTACGTGCTCTCTGACGAGGCGACTCGAAGCGAGGATACCAATACTGTGAAGTCTATTCAGCAAAGTCTTAATCTTGCGAACCAGGCGGTACGGTCCTCAAGCATGCTAATTGATCCAGTCTCGAAGGTAGCGTCAAGCTACACAGCGCTAAATTCTCTGCCAGGTAAAACGACATATCTTGAGTGGTACGGTGTCAGGAATATATATCGCTCAAATGCAGCTATATATAAGGACATCAGCCAGCTTCGTAACGCATCACAAAGCGAGGGCTCTTTATCTACGCCCGCAGGTGTTGCTGGGGTACTCACATATCTATTCCCGGCAGTATCTTTCGGATTAGGCTTCTTGTCAGCAGTCTCGGGAGTACGCTCATGGGTATTCAAAAACTGGTACCAAACATTAAGCGAAGCTCAAAGAGCTTACCCAACCAAGAAGATTAGATGGGACGTTTACTGGACCACCAATAGCCAGGCAGGAGTGTGGAATGGAAATTGACAACATTCTTAGTCGTGCTTGCCGGACTCTTGGATATGGTAGCTGCGGTTAATGGCAAAAATAGCAGCCATTCCAAGTGGCGACTAGCCGCCATTGGACTGGCGGCCATATGCCTTATAGTTGCTCTGATCATGATGACGTTGAAATAAGTGCTCACATCGAAATCTTTTATGCTTCGAAGGTTTCTCAGAGATGAGAAGCCTTTTTTATTGAGTGTATTGGTTTGGCCGCCAAGGTGCGTAGGTTTGATTGCAAGTGCTATGGGCATGGGTAGTGTCTTATACAATGTCTGTTCCAGGGTGGATTAAGTGTTTTGTGTCTCGGTACTCGATTGAAATGTTGCTCCACTCGCGGAGGTTGCTTATGACGTGCAGTAATCATCAGGATTTAGTTTGAAGTGTACTAGCTCCTAACTGCGAAGTAGGCGGGTGTGCTGCTTTTGTGCGTAGTTGCACAAAAAGTAAAATAAAAAGGCCCACCCCTTTCGGAGTGAGCCTAGATTGATGAGCTGTGGTGAACTTTAATGAGCTTTAATGAGCCGTGGTGAGCTAGAACGGCCGCTTCCCCGCATTGATGCTACGCTGGAGGTACATCACCTCCATTAAGTCCCTTTCCAGATATTGCGATTGTCTCCCAGAATGCTGTTACAGCAGCGTTTCGGGAGTTTTTTATTGCCACTCATTCTGATTTTAGTTAGACCATTTTGATTTTCGGTCGGACCCCTACCGACACTTGTTGCCACCTTCTATGTTGCCAGTAACTTATGAACATTTTGTGCACAAAGTCCAAAGAAAGATCACGTACACGCCTGTACGCCGGATCATGGCCACTGCAAGCCGCGGCAGCCGCCCCGCGCTAAAACTCACGCGCTCAGGGCAGCTGTCGCGGGCCAGCGCTAGGTCCACCGATCCGCAGTCAAAAAAACTGAGCCGACAACTGTCGACTCAGTTTTTTGTGTGTTTTACGCCGGTACGCCCCTGCCACACCGCCAGCCCCACAATAACGGCGCCGGCGACCAGTGTGGCGATCGCGGTGTCGCGTGCCAGCATCATGATGACGACGATCATCGCCAGAAATGCAAGGACGAACCAATCGCCCAGTGGATACAACGGCGCGGCAAATGTTGGCCGCCTCGGCCGCGTTTTTTTGAACGCCAGGTGGGCCAAGACGATCATCACCCACACGAAGAGGAAACTGATGGTTGCCACGCTGGCCACCAGCGTGAACACCGCGGCCGGCAGGAAGTAGTTCAAGCCCACCGCCACCGCGATCACAGCCGTTGACGCGGTGATGGCGCGCGCCGGCACCTGACGCTTGGACAGCTTCGCCAGCCGGTGCAGGTGCGGGTCGCGGCTGGTGATGGCCATCGAAAACAACAGCCGACCAGTGCTGTACAGCCCCGAGTTGCAGGCCGATGCCGCCGCGGTCAGCACCACGAAGTTGATGATGTCGGCGCCCCCGGGAATGCCCAGAGTCTGGAACACCTGCACGAACGGGCTGCGGTCCGCACTGACGGCCGTCCACGGCGACAGGCTCATGATGACCACCAGCGCCCCCACGTAGAACAAGATGATGCGCACTGGCAGCTGGTTGATGGCGCTGGGGATCGTTTTGGCCGGATCGCGCGTCTCGCTGGCGGTCAGCCCCACGAGCTCGATCCCGGTGAAGCTGAACACCACCATCTGAAAGGCCATGATGAAGCCGCCCACGCCGCGCGGGAAAAAGCCCCCGTGCGTCCACAGGTTCGTCAGCGTTGCCGTACCCGCCGCGGTATGCACCCGACCGATCAGGAGAACGGCGCCCAGGGCGATCAGCGCGAGTATCGCCACCACTTTGATCAGCGCAAACCAGAATTCCGCCTCACCGAACAGGCCCACCGAAATCAGGTTGACCGCCCACAGGACCAGCAGGATCACCAGCCCGGGTAGCCACTGCGGCAAGTTCGGCCACCAGAAGCGGACGTACACCCCGACTGCGGTGACTTCCGCCATTGCCAGCGCCACCCAGCACAGCCAGTAGGTCCAGCCGGTCACCGCGGCCGCGCGCGGGCCCAGATAGCGGCCCACGAAGTCGAGGAAGGAGTGCTGGGTCAGATCAGACATGAGCAGCTCGCCCAGCGCGCGCATCAAAAAGAAGCACATTAGCCCGCACAGCAGGTACGCCAATATAATGGCCGGGCCGGCAGCATGGATCGCCTTGCCCGCGCCCAGGAACAGGCCGGTGCCGATCGTGCCGCCAATTGCCATTAACTGAATGTGTCGCCCTTTGAGATTGCGGGCCAGTTGCTTATCTGTCTGCGTTGCCATGTCAGCCTCCTCATCAATAGTCTCCAGTATACACAAGTGTTTTTATTCAGTGAACAAAAATCGTTATGCTTCGGCCACGAAAAAAGGAACTGGGACAAGTATGGCGTTTGTCCCAGTTCCTTTTGGCCAGTCTCAGAAGGGCTGCTTCACGGCCCTGCCGTGCCGCGTGTGCCAGCGGTGGCCGAACCCGATCACCAGGAGCCAGGCGATAGCCAGCAGCGCCGGCACCATGGTGGTGCGATTCTTCAGCATGATCACACCGATCCCCAGCAAGAACGCCAGCACGAGGTAATCGCCGTACGGGAAGAACGGCGCCACGAACCCTTTGGCGTGCGGGTTTGCTTGACGATACTTCAGGTGTGCCAGAATGATCATCGCCCAGACGAACAGGAAACTGGTGGTGGAAACACTCGCAATCAACGTGAACACCGACCCCGGCAGGATCATGTTCAGCACCACCGCCGCGGCAATCACGACGCCGGAGCCGATGATGGCGTTGGCGGGGACTTGGCGCCGCGACAGCCGCCCAAACGGTTTTAGCGCGTGGTTCTTGGTGTTCAGCGTCAGGGAAAAAAGCATGCGGCCGGTGGTGAATAGGCTGGAGTTGCAGGCCGAAGCCGCCGCCGTCAGCACGACGAAGTTGATGATGTCTGCCGCTGCGCGCACCCCGACATTGTTGAAGACCTGCACGAAGGGACTGGAACTCGGGCTCACCGCGGACCACGGATAGATGCTCATGATCACGAGCAGCGCCCCAATGTAAAACAGAATGATGCGCACCGGCAACTCGTTGATCGCCTCTGGAATCACCTTCTTCGGATTGGCCGTTTCACTAGCGGTCATACCGACCATTTCGATTCCGGCAAAGCTGAAGGTCACCATCTGAAATGAAGCGAGAAAGCCCCCGAAGCCCTTGGGGAAAAAGCCCCCGTAATTGACCAAGTTACCCAAACTGGCGTGCCCACTGGTGGTTGGGTAATGCGTGGCGATCATCCACGCCCCCACGACGATCAAGGCGATGATGGCGCCCACTTTGATCAGTGAAAACCAGAACTCCGTTTCGCCAAACAGGCCCACGGAAATGAGGTTCAACAGTAGCAGTGCAACCAGTGCCAGCAAGCCCGGGATCCACTGGGGCAAACTCGGGAACCAGTAGCGGATGTACATCCCCACGGCCGTGACCTCTGCCATCGCGATCGACACCCAGCAGATCCAGTACGTCCAGCCGGTCACAAAGGCCGCGTTATCGCCCAGATACCGCTTGATGAAGTCGACAAAGCTGTGCTGAGACACATCGGAGACGAGCAATTCGCCCATGGCGCGCATCAGCAAAAAGCACATCCCCCCAGCCAGCATGTACGCCAGGACGATGGATGGCCCCGCAAGGTGAATCGACTGCCCCGCGCCAAGGAACAGGCCGGTGCCGATCGTGCCCCCGATGGCGATCCACTGAATGTGGCGGCTTTTGAGACTGCGGGCAAGCTCAGGGTGGGTTTCGGTAGTTGACATATGGGTTCCTCCAGACATTATTAAAATTATACCCACCTGTGCCTGCAACACCAAGCGCCCGGTTAGTGACATCGCGCGTGCAAAAGGCGGCCCCATCGCACGGGACCGCCTTTTTCGTCACGTTCATTCAACTTAGATGAAATTAATTCATCACAGCATGACCACCCGTTCCGGTGGCATCTGCCGCTTCAAAAACTGGGCTAGCGTGGCAGGGGCTTGGGCAAACACCAGCGTCACCACCACGACCTGCCCAACGCGGGCCTGTAGTTGCGTTCCCTGCGGCAGGGCCGTCAGCTGAATCTGGGTCAGCTGAGAATACGGGCGCATGCTCCCAAAGCCATTGATCAACTCTTGGCGGGTCAGTCCGCGCCGCCACGCGGCAAACACGAGGCACATGCCCACGATAAATCCACCGCTGACCGCCGCGTCCAGCGTCTTGCTGGTCACCGCTGTCAGCACCGTCATCAACCCGGCCAGCGTGAGGTAGCCAATTTGCCACGCGCGCTTGGGCCGCGCGACAAACTGCAGTGATCGTCGCACCAACACGACCGCGCCGGTCGCCACCACTAAGACCCCCACCAGTAGTATTGTCATCCAGTGCATGGTCTCACCTCCCCTCGATTGATCACGGGCCAACGCCCGCGATTAGTTTGCGAGGTTATTTGCTCAACCGCACGACATCGCGGGCGATCATCAGCTCTTCATTAGTCGGCACCAGCAGCACCTTGACCTTGGAATCGTCACTTGAGATCAGGCGCTCTTCGGCCATCACGTCGTTGCGTTCGTCGTCGATTTTGGCACCAAAGACGCTCAGCCCCTCGATGATGCGCTTGCGTTCGCGCTTGTCCCCTTCGCCCATGCCGGCGGTGAAGACCAAGGCATCCACGCCACCCATCTCGGCGATGTAACCGGCCACGTACTTCACGATGCGGTTGGTGAAGATGTCGATGGCCAGCTGGGAGTCCGGCCGCTCGTTGCGGGTGTTTTCCAGCTCGCGCATGTCAGGCGACAGCCCGGACAGCCCAAGCAAGCCGGACTGCTTGTTGAGGATGTCGATCATGTCCTCGGGATCGGTGATATTGAGCTTTTGCATCAGGTAAGCCACCAGTGAGGCATCGATGTCCCCGCTCCGGGTACTCATCGTGACGCCAGCCAGCGGCGTGAAGCCCATGGACGTGTCAAAGGACTGGCCGTCTTTTTCTGCCGTGATGGAGACCCCGGAGCCCAGGTGCATGGTGACCATGCGCAGGTCCTTCAAGTCCTTGCCCAGCAGTTCGGCGGCGCGGTTGGACACGTAGCGGTGGCTCGTCCCGTGGGCCCCGTACTTGCGGGCCCCATACTCATCGTAGTACTTCTGAGGGATGGAGTAGAGGTAGTTCATCTTCGGCATCGAGGTGTGGAACGAGGTGTCAAACACGCCGACCTCTGGCACCCCTGGTAGCAGCTTCATGAACGCGCGAATGCCATTGGCCTCCGCTGGGTTATGTAACGGCGCGTACTCCGCTAGATCGTCAACTTCCTTCAGGGACGCTTCCGTCAGTAGTTCGGATTCCTTGAAGCGCTCGCCCCCAGCCACGATACGGTGGCCGACCCCCTGGATCTCGTCATAGCTGGCGATGATCTTGAGTTCGATCAGCGCCTTGAGCAGCATGTCCACCGCCATGTCAGCCGTGGGAATGTCCTGGTTGATCACGTACTTTTGGCCGTCACCGTACTTCACCTTGAACTCAGAGTTCGACAGGCCCATACGGTCCACCATCCCGGAGGCCACAACGGTTTCATCCGGCATGACGAACAGCTTCCACTTCAGCGTGGAACTCCCGGCGTTAATTGCAAGAATCTTTGACATTTCTTCCATCTCCTACACTAAATTTGTTGCGGACCAGGTTTTAACCGCATCCAGAAAGGCCCCAAACGCGCTTGTGTCACTGAGCGCAGGGAAGGTGCCCAGTAGGACTTGCTTGACTTGTTGACTCTTCGGCCCCGGCTTTTGTAGCACCAGCAGCGATTTTTGCGCCGCGGTTGTCGCAAACAGCTCAGTCGGTAAGTTCAACAACCCCTGAAAATGCATGTGTGCGGTCAACCAGGCCGTCAGCCCCGCAGCCTCATCCGATTGGAACACGGTGCTCGGCACGAAGAACAGCCCCAGGCCATCCGGTGCCACCGCCGCCATGCTCTGCTCGATCAAGAGGTGATGCGCGTAGCTGTGCCCAGTTTGCGCTGCGGTTTCAAACTGCTTGGCCCGCTCGTCCACCGGGTAAAAACCCACCGGTAAATCTGCCACTGCCACGTCAACGGCGCCAAATTGCAGCGGCGCCAAGGCGTCCTGATGGTACAACGTTGTATCCAGCCGCTGCAGGTGACTGCTCATGTCTGCAAACGCCAAGAGCGTCTCATCGTTGTCCACCGCCAGCCCGCTCACGTGCTCGGCCCCGGCCTGATGCAGGCGGTTCATCACGGCAAAAAGCAGGTTCCCTGACCCCGCGGCCAAGTCAGCCACCGTCATGCGCGCCGGTACTTGCTTGAGAAATACCGTCACCATGAATGTGGCCAACCCCGCCATCAGATCAGGAGTGACCTGCTTGTTGGGTTCGATGCCGTCCACTTGAATCGCCTTGACCAATAGCAGTTGCAATGCCTCGCGAATTTCTTCAGGGGTGTAGTCAGCAAGCTTGATCCTCGCGTACTGCGCCGCAAGTGTTGCCGTTGCGGCTTCGTCCGGTAGCCCATCAAGATGCGTGATCTGACCCGTCAGGAGGTCATCGCCAGATTCTGTGGCTGCTTCCAAGTAGCTTGTGTTCAGTTGCTTGTGCAGCAGATCTGTCGTTTGTTCCAACACTGCATACAAAGCTTTTAAATGCTCGTTTGCCACGCTTCAACCTCCTTAGATGTACTCCTCAATTCTAACGGTGAACCAAGTGAGTTTCAAGCGGTTTCTTTCGCGTCAAATCGGCATTCATGGCGTTGGCGGACGCGGTGGCTCACCCGCCTGCCACGCCCGGTACGCGGCAGCCGCTGCCTGCGCTTGTTCCTGCAGGCGAAGCTGATACATCCCCCGCCAAACCGCCATCTGATGCAGCGTCACCGTGGCCATCAGCGTCACCACCAGCAGGACCATCATCGCGCTAAGCAGCGCACTACCCTGGCGTTTGTCCATAAAGCACCCCCTCAAGCATCAGCCCCGACTGCAGGCGCCAGGTGAACGCCACCACATTGGGCCGCACGGTGGTAAACGCAACCTCAGTCACGTCCAGAAGCACCGGCTGATAGCCACCATCAGACGTGGTGAGGCGCAGCTGTTGCCAGCCGCCGAGCCGGTAGTAGTACCCCAGCTCGTATCGCTTCATCGCCTTGTGGATCACTAGCCCCTGACCGGTTGACGTCGGTTCGATCGTCGCGTCCTTCACATAGGCCTGCAGGTCGTGCTGCGCCTGGTACAGCCGGAGCATCTGGGCATCCTGGCCCGGGGCGGTTGACGCCGCGCGCACCAGCGGCCGCCACAGCAGGGCAACACTCGCCAATACCCCCAGCGCCACCAGTGCCTCCACTAAGGTGAACGCGTCACGGCGCGCTAATCTGCCATACTTGCTGCTGCTGGTCATCCCACACCTCGATTCCGGCCGCCGTTACGGCCACCACGTAGCGTTCCCGTCCCACCCACACCGCCTCATGCCCTGGCACGCCTGGCGTCAAACGGCGCACGGCCACCTGAGCCGCTGTGGCCACCGCGACCTGGCGCGCCAGTGGACTGATCTGCTGCGTATAGACGCGCGCCACGATGACGAGCCACACCACCACCAGCGTCATCACGCTGAGGGCCGCCAAGTGTTCCGCCAGCAGCACGCCTTTTCTCACTGCCGTACCAACACCCCCCAATCCAAGCCAACACTGTATTTCACCTGCTGCCCATCCGCGCGCGTAAAGGTCAGTGTCTGCAGGATCCTCACTTCGCCGCCTTGCCGAAAATCCACCCACGGGGTGACACTGCTGACCGTCATCCCGGCCGGGAGCGGGAGCGTCACCGTCTGTGTGACCGGTACCCCGTACTTGAACGCCACACTGGCATGGGCATAGTTGACCTGGCCAGCAATGTTTTGCACTTGCAGCACCTGAACGAAGCGGGCCCACTCCGCCTCAACAGTGGTCAAGAACTGGTCCTCGGTTCGGCGCACGATGAGGGCATGGCCAAGGTGCACCCCCAGTAGCGCGGTCGCCACAATCAAACCTAACACCACTACCACTTCAACTAGCGTGACGCCTCGCCGCCTCACGGACTCACACTAAACGCCGGGGGCTGGGTCGTCGCCTCATAGCGCGCGGCGGTCAACTGATCGCGCTGTTCAGCGGTGATGATGCCATTTTTCACCAGTGCCGCCACACTGGTAAAGTTCGTCAGCAAGACCCCCGGCTGATCGTACGCGACCGCGATCTGCGTGTTCACGGTGGCGACCGTGGCGGCCAGTTGCTTGGCCTCCGCTTGCTTCAGTTGGGCGCGGATCGTGATCACTAGGGTCAGCGTCAGCACAATGATCAGCCCCAGCGCTGCTAACACCTCGATTAACGTAAACGCGCGTCGCCGCGCCTGCAATCGTTTCATCCGATGCCTCCTTGGCCGTACAGCGGCCCCAGCAATGCCTGATACATCAACACGATCTGCGCCCCGATCACCAGAAACAACAGCGGTTGCACCACCGCCAGCCAGCGCTCAAGCCGCGCCTGCAACGTCGCCAGCAGCGTTTGAGCCAACAGCGCCATGCCAGTTTGCACCAAGGCCGGGGGCTGGCCCAAGGTCATCAGCTCGCGCGCGGGCGGGTACACCAACGGGTGGCGTAGCGCCACTTCCAAGGACTGGCCCGCCGCCACTTGCCCCAGCACCGACTGCGCAAGCACCGGTAAAACCGCCGGCGGCAGCGCGGCCAGCTGGGCCAGGTACGCCGTGACCGGCTGACCCGCCGCCAAAAACTGCGCCACCCCGCTGACTAAGACCGCCTGATAGTACAGCCGCGCAAGCTGTCGTACCCCCGGCCAGGCCAACAGGAGCCGCCCCCGTTGCAAGGGCGTGCACCGGCGCCACCCAACCAAAGCCAGCAGCCCGACCCCACCGCCTAGCCCCAGCCCCACCAACGGTAGCCACACCACCCCCGGCGGCGTGGCGCCGAGCATGGGAATAACGCCGAGGATCAAGACACCTTGCAGCACGAGCAGCAGGGTCATCAAAACAGCTGGGTACACGAGCAGCTGCATCAGCCGGTGACGGCTGGTTTGTTGCAGGCGCAAGAAGCGCACCGCCACCGTCAAGCCGTCAGCCAACTGGCCGTGCACCGTGGCCAGCTGCGCTTGGGTCACGATAACGGGGTCAAACCCGGCCTGCTGCAGTGCCGCGGCAACCGATCCGCCCCGTGCCAGCGTCTGGCGCATCTGCCGCCAGCGGGGCGCGGCCCGTGGTTGGCTGACCCGCAGGTAGGTAAGGCCATCGGCCAGCGAAAATCCTACCGACAGCAGCGTGATCAAGCGCTCGCAGGCCACGAGTTGGTCTGCCAATTTTAGCTTAGGCAGTTTCTTCATGCACCCGTCCTCCCTCATCCACGACGCGCAGCACCACTTCGGGATGCGTCACCGGCGTGTGAACCAGCCGCACGGCCGCACTAGCCACCAGCGCGGCCGTCACGAGCGCGGGCGCGACCCCTAACCCCACCAAACGCGGGGCCACCAAAGCGGCAGACCGCGCGTGCACGGTAGTCAGTACCAAGTGGCCGCTGATGGCCGCTTCACAGGCCTGTTGGGCCGTGTCAAAGTCGCGCAGCTCCCCGATCAACAACACATCCGGCCGGTGGCGCAAGGCGGCCTTGAGCAGCGCCGCGTAAGTCATCCCGGCGGCCGGGTTGACCTGCAGTTGCAAGAAGGCGGGCTGCACGATTTCGACCGGATCCTCGATGGTCATCACCATCTGCTCCTGCGCCAGCGCCGTGGCCAGTTGATACAACAGTGTGGTTTTGCCACTGCCGGTCGGCCCGCTCACGGCGACCATGCCCCGGGCTTGGGCCACGGTTTGCAGCCGGGCCACGAGCGGCGCGGTAAAGGCATCCAGCGCAGGGACCCCGTAAAGCAGGCGCGCGACCAGGGTTTCTTGGCCGGTGTGATCTGCCACGGTGCTCAGCCGCAAGGGCACGGCAAGCTGCGGTGGCGTGTACGCACCCAGTTGCACGCGCCGGTGTTCGGTGACATTCATCCCCGCTTGATACTTCAGGTAATTGAGCCAGCGCTGACCCGTTGCTGGGCTGACCACATCAAGCGCAACGAGCCCACGTGCCTGACGCAGCACCACGGCGTACCCCGCAGGCTTGGGCAACAGGTACACGTCACTCGCGCGCGCGGCCACGGCCTGCGCTAAAACGGCGAGTAAGTCCTCCATGGCACACCTCCTACTCTATATTCTGCCAATCGCGCCGGTTTCCCTCGAAGGTCACCAAAATTTGGTCGCGGACGCAAAAAAACCGGCGTGATGCGCTCCCGTGGGAGTGGCATCACGCCGGTTTGATCGTCTGAATTAGTCTTCGTCTGGCCATTCAGCGCTGGTGTAGACGTTTTGAACATCGTCATCGTCTTCCAGTGCATCGATCATGTTCTGCATGGTTTCGAGCTTTTCCGGTGGCACGGGCACGGTGTTTTGCGGCACCATGGTCAGCTCAGAAGTCGTGAACTTGAAGCCCTGGGCCTCCAACGCATCGCGCACGGCGGTGAAGTCCTTGGGGTCTGTATAAACGGTGAACTCGTCGTCCGTCGTTTCCAGGTCTTCAGCGCCGGCCTCAAGCACGGCTTCAAACATCTGGTCTTCATCGACATCGAGGTCTTCGCGGTCGATCACGAACATTCCCCGGCGGTCGAACATGTAAGACACCGCACCGGCGCCTGCCATCGTGCCACCGTGGCGCGTGATCGCGACCCGAACAGAGGAGGACGTCCGGTTTTTGTTATCGGTCAAGGCTTGCACCAGCACCGCGATCCCCGCCGGCCCGTAACCTTCATAGGTCACTTCGTCGTACCGCGTTGCGTCGCCGCCATCTGCTTTATCTAGGGCACGCTTGACGTTGTCCTTTGGCATGTTAGCGGCACGCGCCTTATCCATGACTAACCGAAGCGCCGGGTTGTTGTTGGGGTCAGAACCACCTTGCTTTGCTGCCATGAAAAGCTCACGGGAGATTTTCTGGAAAATTTTGCCACGCTTGGCATCTTGGGCGTTCTTACGACCCTGGATGTTATGCCACTTACTGTGTCCTGACATCGTTAAACCCTCTTTTCAAATTATTCGTTGCACATACGCGCATATTATACCAAAAAGGAACCGAGGCGACAACGCCCCCAAATGCAACTCAGCGGCCGCGCCGGCGCTGGCGAAGCGCGATGGCCAAAACGACCCCAACTAGCGCGCCACACGTGTCGAGCATCACGTCTTGAAACAGCGGCGTCCGGTTTTGCGTCAGCATCTGGTGAAACTCATCCAAGGCGGCCACCCCGGTGCTGCTCAACAGCGCCACGATCGCGGTCAGCCCGCGGTCGCGAATGAAGCCGCGCAAGCCGCGGGCCGTGGCAAAGCCAAAGCACAAGAAAATGGTAAAATGCGCCCCTTTGCGCAAAAACCACTCGCAAAACGCAGGAAACCCAAGAGCGGCCGCGGACACCTGCGTCCCCGCGTAGGTAAAATCGATCGCCCGCAGCCACGCGAACGGCGCGTTCTTCGGCACGATCCCATCCAGTAGCGGCACAACCGTCTGCTGCTGGTAGGTCATGCTGGAGCTAATGAACAGCACCCCGATGATCGCGAGTGAGAGCCACAACCAGTTATATTTGCGGAATAATGTCAATGCGTTGTCCTCCAAGTCAGCCATTTCGCCTCCTAGCATACCATATGGCCTAAGATTAGGTTACAATGAGAGAATCCTAACACTCGGAGGCAAACACATGACGTATCCCATCAATTGGCAACTCGATAACATTTTCCCCGGGGGCATCGACTCCCCGGCGCTCAAGGCGCGCATTCAGGATGTGCAGGCCCAACTGCCGACCCTAGCGGCGCAGATCGATGCGTGGACCGCGCCAGAAGATCCCGACTTCACTGGCTTCACGGCCATCATGGCGCGCTGGGAGGATGTCGGCAACGGCCTGCGCACGGCCGGCACCTTTGCCAACATGATCCAGTCCGCCGATTCGGCTAACCAGCAAGCCGGCGTGGTGATGAACCAGATCCAGCTGATCGCCAACGACCTGACGGCGGCGATCACCGCCCTGACCAAAAAACTGGTCGCGTTGGACGATGCGACCTTTGCGCGTCTGACCGCCACCCCGGCACTTGCACCAAGCCAGTTTGGCCTCGGCGAGATGCGCACACAGGGCAAGGAACTGCTGGACGACCAGACGGAAGCGCTGATCAACCAGCTGGCTGTCGATGGCTTCCACGGCTGGTCCACGCACTACGACACGCTGAGCGCCAGCCTGCACTTTGACGTGACGCTTGACGGAACGCCGTTGACGCTGTCCGCTGGCCAAACGCAAAACCGCTTTGAGTCCGACCTCGACCCGGCTAACCGCGAGAAGACCTTCACCGCCTGGACCAACACCTGGGCCCAAAACGCCGCGCCGTTCGCCGACACCCTGAATCACCTCACCGGGTTCCGCCTGGCCAACTACCACGCCCATGGCATCACCGATTACATGCACACCCCACTGCAACTCAACCGCCTGAGCCAGGCCAGTCTCGACCAGATGTGGGCCACCGTCAGCGCCAACAAGGCGCCGTTTGTCGCCTTCCTAGACCAAAAAGCCAAGCTGATGGGTAAGCCCAAGATGGACTGGTACGACCAGTGGGCCCCAGTTGTCGTCGGCGACTACACGCCGAAGCACTACACCTTCGATGAGGCCGCCGAGTTCATCATCACCAACTTCGGCAAGTTCTCGCCGAAGATGGCCGCCTTTGCCCAGCACGCTTTTGAAAACGGCTGGATCGAGGCCGAAGATCGACCCGGCAAGCGCCCCGGTGGCTACATGACCGAGGTGCCAGACGTCAAGGAGGCCCGCATCTTCATGACCTTCGACGGCTCCGCGTCCGGTGTTTCCACCATCGCCCACGAGCTCGGCCACGCCTTTCACGCCAGCATCTTGAAGGACTACCCAGCCCTGCGGCGCGACTACGCGATGAACGTGGCCGAAACCGCCTCGACCTTTGCCGAGCTGATCATCGCCGATGCCACCGTGAAGGCTGCCACCAGCCCCGAAGAAAAGCTCAACCTGTTGGACGCCAAGATGAGCAACCCCAAGGACATGCTCCTGAACATTCACGCCCGCTACCTGTTCGAGCGCAGCTTCTATGATGCCCGCCAAACCGGGACGGTCACCGTGCCGCAGCTGCAACAGCTGATGCAACAGGCGCAAGAAACCGCCTACGCCGGCGGCCTCGCCAGCTTTGATCCGATGTACTGGGCGGATAAGCTCCACTTCTTCATCGATGACGTGCCGTTTTACAACTTCCCGTACACCTTCGGCTACCTCTTCTCCAGCGGCATCTACGCCAAGGCGCAGGCCCAGCCGGGCAACTTCGAGGACGACTACATCGCCCTGTTGACCGACACGGCCAACATGACCACGGAAGAACTGGCGCAAAAGCACCTCGGTGTCGACTTGACACAACCGGACTTCTGGCAGCAAGGCATCGACCTCGCCGCCGCCGATGCCCAGGCCTTCATCGACCTGAGCAACCAGCTGCGCTGACCCCACGCAAAAACGCGTGCTCCCTCACTTAACGGGGGGCACGCGTTTTTGCGTGGGGCTTATTCCACGGTCACCGACTTGGCTAGGTTGCGCGGCCGGTCCACATCATAGCCGCGGTCTAGGCTGGCAAAGTAGGCCAAGAGTTGGGCCGGTATCACTGTCAACAGCGGCATCAAGCAGGCGTCCAAGTCTGGCAGCCGCAGCTGGTCGCCTGGCTCAGCCAGCGCGGCGCTGGCAATGCGCAGCACCTGCGCGCCGCGCGCGGCCACCTCTGCCGCATTGCTACGGGTGTGAGCTGCGGTGGCAGGATCAGTGATGAAGGCGATCACCGGCGTGTCCGCCTCGATCAGCGCAATGGTGCCGTGCTTCAGCTCCCCAGCGGCAAAGCCTTCCGCCTGGATGTAGGAGATCTCCTTGAGCTTCAGCGCCGCTTCCAGGCTGACCAGCCAATCGGTGCCGCGGCCGATGTAAAACGCGCGGGTGGCGCCGGTGAACAGGTGTTGCGCCGCCTCGTGCAGGCGTGGCGCCTGATCGATCAGCTGGGCCTGACCGCTGGCTGCCAGGCTCAGCTGATGCGCCACATTAAAGGCGGCCGCGGCCGGCTGTGCCTGCGCGACCCCCAACCCCTGCGCGAGAATGGCGAGCAGCGCCACCTGTGCGGTGTACGCCTTAGTGGACGCCACCGCGATTTCCGGGCCGGCCGCCAAACTGAGCGCCGCATCGGCTTCGCGGGCCAGCGTACTGCTGGCCACATTGGTCAGCGTCAGCGTCGGCCACCCCTCGGCCTTGGCCTTCAGCAGCACCTGCCGCAGATCGGCGGTTTCCCCACTTTGCGTCAGAAAAATCAGCAGAGGCTTCGCCGCCATCAGCTGCTGGTGGTACGCGAACTCGGAGGCCAAGTGCACCTCTGTCGGTACACCAGCCAACTGCTCAAACAGCGGCTTGCCCACCAGCCCAGCGTGGTAGCTGGTCCCCGCCGCCACCAGGTACAGCCGATCGGCCGCCTGCAAGGCCTGTAGAACGGCCGCAGGGAGCTGAACCTGGCCGTCCGCCGTGTAGCGGGCCAGCAGTCGCCGAAGCACCGTCGGCTGCTCGTTGAGTTCCTTGAGCATGTAAAACGGATACGCCCCCAGTTCCGCATCCCCATCGGTCAGGCGCACCGTCTGTGGGGCGCGCACTACCGGCGTCCCATCCAGCGCTTCAATGCGTACGGTGGTGGCCGTCAGCGTCACCAGCTCATGATCCGCCAGCGCAATGAACTGGTCGGTTTGATCAAGCATCGCCAGCGCATCCGAGGCGACCACGTTGAAGCCGGTCCCCACCCCGATGAGCAGCGGACTCTGGTTTTTGGCCACGAACAGAGTGCTCGGATCCAGCCGGTCCACCAAGCAAAAGGCGTACGAGCCCTCGATCAGCTGTAGCGCACGGCGGAAGGCCGCCTTAGCCGACAGCCCGGTTTGCGCAAAAACGGCGATCAGTTGCACGACGACCTCCGTGTCCGTGTCGCTGGCCAGCGTGACGCCTTGCAGGTACTGGGCCTGTAGCGCGGCCGCGTTCGTGATCACCCCGTTGTGCACCAGGTAAAACCGCTCATCGGCCGACACGTGCGGATGCGCGTTGGCCAGCGTTGGGCGGCCATTCGTCGCCCAGCGCGTGTGCCCGATCCCCATCGTCCCCTGAACGCTTGCATCAACTGCGGCCTCAAGCGCGCTAATGCGCCCGACGCGCTTCACCAAGAAGTCGTGGCCCGCCTGGTCGTTCACGTACAAACCGGCCGAATCATACCCGCGATACTCCAGCTTCGCCAGCCCGGCCAGCAAGACCTCAGGGGCGTTGGGCACCCCAATGACACCAACAATTCCACACATTGCACTCGTCTCCGTTCGATTGGTCTAGTTTTTATCACAAGATTGGTTGTGATAACGCAATGCCTAATTTAAGCGAAAATAAGTCTAGTGTCAACTAAAAATAGTAATTGGTATAGCTAATCTTAATAATTTTGGTCTAGTTCATTCTAGTGATCGACCCACGCAATCTCGCAGATGAAATCGGTGTCATGGCCGGCCAGCCGCCACGACTCGGTGATTGGTCCAGCCCGCTGAGCGACGCAAAAAACGACCCGCAAGGCCGGCGTAACGCCAGGCCTTGAGGATCGTTTTGCGTGTGCTTCGCAGTGAATTAGCAGCCCATTTCTTCGGTGACCACCGCGGTAATTTGATCCACGTAGTCATTCACCAACGCTTCGGTTTTGGCCTCGGCCATCACCCGCAGCAGCGGCTCGGTACCGCTTGGCCGCACGAGGACGCGCCCATCGCCAGCCATCGCCTGTTCGACCCGGTCAATGGCCGCCTGGATCGCTGGATAGTCCTGCCAGTTATCCTTGTCGGTCACTTTCACGTTGACCAGCTTCTGCGGGTAAGTCTGCACCGGCGCCGCCAGCTCGGAAAGCGGCTTGCCGGTTTGCTTCATGACGTTCAGCAGCTGAATCCCGGTCAGCATGCCGTCCCCGGTGTTGTGGTAATCGAACAACACCACATGCCCGGACTGTTCCCCGCCAATGTTGTAGCCATGCGCGCGCATCTCTTCCACCACGTGGCGGTCCCCAACGGCCGTCTGAACCGACTTCATGTCGTTGGCTTCCAGCGCCTTGTACATGCCCAGGTTACTCATCACTGTGGTGACCACGGTGTCTTGCTTCAAGCGGCCCTGTGCCTTCATGTACTGGCCAAGGACGAACATGATTTTATCCCCATCGATGATGTTACCCAACTCGTCCACCGCGATGCAGCGATCGCCGTCACCGTCGAACGCGAGTCCGGCCTGGGCACCTTGTTCCACGACCATCTTGGCCAGTGCCTCAGGGTGCGTTGAGCCCACGTTCTTGTTGATGTTCAGCCCATCAGGATGCGTGGCCATCGTCTCAAACTCGGTGTCCAAGTCGGCGAACAGCCGGCTGACAAAGTTGCTGGTTGCCCCGTTAGCCGCATCGATGCAGACGTGCAGCCCGGCCAGATCATCGGCCAAAGTCTGTTCCAAAAACTGGGTGTACTTGAGCGCCCCTTCTGGGTAATCCGCAACCGCACCGAGCCCTTCAGCTGCCGGCCGCGGCAATGTGTCGACTTCCGCGTCCAGCAGGGCCTCGATTTCTTCCTCAGTGGCATCCGACAGCTTGTAGCCGTCCGGCCCGAAGAACTTGATCCCGTTATCGGCCGCCGGGTTATGCGAGGCCGAAATCTGGATCCCGGCATCGGCGCTTTGCACCTTGATCAGGTAGGCGACCGCCGGCGTGGTGATCACGCCGAGGTTGAGCACCTCGATCCCAACGGATAACAGCCCCGCCGTCAGCGCCTGTGCCAACATTTCACCGGAGGCACGCGTGTCGCGCGCCACCAGCACCAGTGGCTTCTTGGAGCGGTCCTGGCTGTGTTGCGTCAGCACGTAGCCGCCGCAGCGACCGAGCCGAAAAGCGAGCTCCGGGCTCAGTTCCTGATTGGCAATACCGCGAACGCCGTCGGTCCCAAAATACTTCGTCATGATAACTTCCTCATTTCTTCTGCTATTGATCATCATCGCTGGTCGTCGAATCTGTCGCTGAACTCTCGCTACTGCTTTCAGCACTGCTACTACTCTTGCTGCTGGTGCTGGCCGCGGGCACGTCACCGGCCCCGCTTTGCGCGACGGTGATGGTGACCTTGATCGTCTTCGGATCGGTCGCCACCAGTTTGCTGTTCGCATCGAGCAGCCGAATGGTTGATGTCGTTGTGCTGGTCACCGCACTGATGTCCACCGGCACGGTCAGCGTGTCGATCTGGTCAAGCACGTCCTGTGCCCCGTATATCGTGACCCGGTTGGTTGCGGTACTCAGGTCGTACAGGCGACCGGCAGTGGCCTGCCCGGTTTGTGTCAGCTTGAGGCTGACTTTTTTGCTCGGGAGGCGGATCGGCAGGTTCACGTGCACCGTCTGTGGTGACACCACCACGTTGACCGTGTTCCCATCAGCATCCAGCGCCTGCAAGAGCACCTCCTGATCCACGGTTTCCTTGGTGTTGCGGTTCATGACCACGTTCGCCACGATCTGGTAAACACGACTGATCTCGCCCTTCCCCCCGGTCACCTGCGCGGTTTCGATGCTCAACTTGGCCGCGCCTGCCGTGTAACCCGGCGCCAGGCTGTCCTTATTGTACTTCACTTGGATCGGCATGGTCTTGGTCTTGCGATCCTGCACGGTCACCTCAATGGTTTTGGGCCGTAGCGTGTAGGTCAGGTCCTTGTTGAGCCCTTCCTGGTGCAGCTTCACCGTGTGCTTGCCCACCCCCAGCTGGCTCAGATCCGCGATGACGCGGAAGTTCAGCGTGTTGGCGGTCATCGTGACAAGGCTCGTGCTCCCGCTAAGGGTCACGGAAACCTTCTCGGGGTAGCCGGTGATGAAGTACTTATCCGTGTCCGCCTTCAGTTGCAGCGGCACTTTGAGCGTTCGCTCGGTCGTTGCGGTGATGGCGTTGTTGCCCCGCGAGCTCGGAGTCAGACTACTCAGATCCTCCGCGTTCACGTACGCGAACAACCCGACTGCCAGAAGCAGGGCCAAGAGGCGATAGAACCACGCACTTTCCCAAAACTGGTTCAGTTTCATCGCTTCTTCCCCCCTTTTGGCCCCAACCCGGCCAAGAACTGGTTGACTGGGTTGGGTTTGGCGGTGTCAGCCGGCACGAGTTGCGCGGTCAACAGCTTCAGGTAGTCTTCACGGGTGAGGTCACGAATCAGGTGGTTGTTGTTCGTGATGGTCACCCCACCGGTTTCTTCCGACACCACAATGGTCAAGGCATCGGTGACCTCGCTGATGCCGACAGCCGCCCGGTGCCGAGTCCCCAGCTCCTTGGGGATCAGGTTGCTTTCAGACAGCGGCAGGTACGCGGCCGCCACAGCGATTCGGTTGTCGCGAATGATGACGGCCCCATCGTGCAGCGGCGTGTTGGGGATGAAGATGTTGATCAACAGCTCCCCAGACACATCGGCGTCCAACGGGATCCCGGTTTCGATGTAATCCTCCAGACCGGTGTTTTTTTGAATCGAAATTAGCGCTCCGATCCGGCGCTTGCTCATGTACTGAATGGCCTTGTCGAGCTCCTTGACCATTCGCTCCTCAACATCGTGGCGGTTGACCCGCGTCCACGGCAATACCGAGCCGCGGCCCAGATGCTCCAGGCCTCGGCGAATTTCGGGTTGAAAAATGATCACCAGCGCGGGCACCGACCAGGTGATGATCAGGTCAATGATATACCCCACCGTCTGTAGGTGTAAAAACACGCTGACCAGCTTGATGATGGCGATCACGAAGACGCCTTTCAGCAGCTGGACCGCCTTGGTGCCGCGAATCAGCATGATCAGCCGGTACACCACGTACCAGACGACGAGGATGTCAATCAGGTTCGCCAACGTCGACCACCGCAGGAGCGAGGCAAAGAAATCCTGCATGTCTTGTCCTCCATTTTTTCATATTTGTGTTTCATTATACCACGTCCGCTTCGAGTCTACCGGCGCATTCCGCCAGCCAGGCTACCGAGCTGTTGCGCGAGAAAAAAATGCTGTACCAATTGGGCCCAACTGAAACCGGCACCAAAAATTGGTGAAAAATTACACAGAGTTGTGTCACACCGGCCCAACGCACGGGCCAAGACGTTCTTGAAACGTCATGCGAAATCCTGTTACACCGTGTTTTCATCGGCTTTACAACCAATTTTTCAGCGTGTACGATGAACGCGTAAACTCAGATAGGAGATGTTGAGATGTCCTCACTCACTGTGCTAAACCCAAGTCCCACGACTACGCCAGACCCGACCGTAGCCGTCAATGCGCTGGTCGCCACCGCGCAAACCGCGTTCAACGCCTACCAATCCTTCGATCAGGCCGCCGTTGACCGGGTCTGTGCCGCCGTCGTTGCCAGCGCCCGCCAGCACGCCAAGGACCTCGCCTTCTTGGCCTGGAAGGAAACCGGGCGCGGGGTAGCGGAAGATAAAGCCATCAAGAATATCTACGCCAGCCAGTACATCTGGAACGCGATCAAAGACGACCAAACCGTGGGGCTCATTCACGAGGATCCCCAAAACGGTCTCAAGCAATACGCCGAGCCGCTGGGCATCCTCGCCGGGGTCACCCCGGTCACCAACCCGACGTCAACCGTCATCTTCAAGGCGTTGCTTGCGCTCAAGACACGCAACGCCATCATCTTCGGCCTGCACCCCCAGGCCCAGCAGTGCGGTCAGGCCACAGTGCTGGGCCTGGCCGAGGCGGCAACCAAAGCCGGCGCCCCAGCTGGGTTGATCCAGTGCATCGCCCAGCCCAGCATCGCCGCCACCAACGCGCTGATGAATCATCCCCAAGTGGCCCTCGTCCTGGCCACCGGCGGGCCCGGCATGGTCAAGGCCGCGTACTCGACCGGTAAGCCGGCCCTCGGCGTCGGTCCCGGCAACGCCCCGGCTTACATTGAAAAAACGGCCGACCTTGATGCCACAGCCACCGATATCATCCTCAGCAAGAGCTTCGACAACTCGATGATCTGTGCCTCCGAAAACAGCGTGGTCGTGGACCGCAGCGTCTACCCCGCGTTCAAGGAAGCGCTCCGGGCTCGCGGCGCGTACTTCGTGCCCGCCGCCGACGTCCCGGCCCTCACGGAAGCCGTCATCGATCCCGAGCGGCGCACCGTGCGCGGCCCCATTGCCGGCCAAAGCGCGGAAAAAATCGCGCGCCTAGCTGGCCTCACCGTGCCCGCCGGCACCAAGCTCCTGATCGCCAAACTCGACGGCATCGGCCCACACTTCCTGCTGTCCGGCGAGAAACTCTGCCCGGTGCTGTCGCTGTACGTGGCCAACGATCAGGCCAGCGCCTTTGCCCTGTGCCGCGCCTTGCTTGACTACGGTGGCCTCGGTCACACGGCGGTGATCCACACGCAAGACACCCGGGTCAGTGACGCGTTTGGCCTGGCGATGCCAGCCTGCCGCATCCTGGTCAACACCCCCGGCTCCCTCGGGGGGATCGGTGGCCTGTTCAACCGCCTGACCCCGTCTTTGACCCTGGGTACTGGCTCTTACGGCAAGAACTCCATCTCCCACAACCTGACGGACCGTGACCTGCTGAACATCAAAACCGTGGCGGTCGCCACCCGCCACCCCAACGAGTTGATCGGCGAGCTCCGCGACCTGATCCACGCCAACTGATCTCCCTGAATCACGCCCGTGACTGACAAATGCCGGTCACGGGCGTGGTCTTGACTAATATAGTTATATCGAATATTTATTGCATCTTATTTAGCCGACCTAACCTTGTCACGCCCACACTTTGCCATTTGCCAGGTCGGCGGGGCTGTAAAGATTCAGCCAAAAGAATGTTCTCGCCCTTGGCCAAAGCGTTAGAATAAGCGTATAGACAGCGTGTTCACCGGCTGTGCCCTGACTTGCCGATCACGAACACGCGTTGCGCCTTCTGAAAGGATGGACAGTTATGGCAGATGCGGATAAACGCGAACAGTTTGCAGCCACCCCAGCGGCGGCCGTCTTGAAAACCCTGGACACCCAGGTGACCGGCCTCAGCGAACAGGCGGCCCAAACCCGTCTGGCGCAGTATGGGCCCAACACCATCACCCGGACGAAAGGCCAATCGGAGTGGCTGGTGTTCATCAAGAACTTCGCCAGCCTGATGGCGATGCTACTGTGGGTCTCCGGGGCCATCGCCATGCTCACCGGGACGGTCGAGTTGGGGATCGCGATCTGGCTGGTCAATGTGATCAACGGCCTGTTCAGCTACTGGCAGGAGCGGGCCGCCAAAAAGGCGACGAACGCCCTGATGGCGATGCTGCCGACTTATGTGCAGGTACTGCGCGATGGTAAGTTGCAGCAGCGTAACGCCACGGAACTGGTCCCCGGAGACATTTTCAGCCTGCAAGCTGGCAATGCGATCCCGGTGGACGCGCGGCTGCTGGCGGCCACCTCCCTGCAAGTAGACCAGAGTGCGCTGACCGGCGAATCCGTGCCGGAGTCCAAAACCACCCGCTACGACCCAGGAGAAGGTGAGTTTGCCGAAAGCACGCTGGTGTACGCGGGCACCACAGTGGGCGCCGGGACCGGCAAGGCGGTGTGTTACGCCACCGGGATGCACACGGAGTTCGGCAAGATCGCCGCACTGACCCAGAATCAGACCAAGGCCAAGAGCCCACTGGCGCTGGAGCTGGACCGGCTGACAAAGCAGATCTCGCTGATCGCCATCGCCATCGGCCTGAGTTTCTTCCTGGCCGCGATTTTCTTCGTCCACTATCCGGCGGCCAAGGCGTTTATTTTTGCCTTGGGGATGATCGTCGCGTTCATTCCCGAGGGCCTGCTGCCGACCGTCACGCTGAGCCTTGCGCAAGGGGTGCAGCGCATGGCCAAGAAGCACGCGTTGGTGAAGGACCTGAACTCGGTGGAAACACTGGGGGAAACCACCGTCATCTGCTCGGACAAAACCGGCACGCTGACGCAAAACCAGATGACCGTCGAGCACGTCTGGACGCGTGCCCAAGCCTTCACGGTGTCCGGCCGCGGTTACGTGAACAACGGGAGCGTGCAGCGCGGGCACGATAAGCTGCAGTGGGCCGATGACCCCGATTTGGCGACGCTGATCCGGGTGGTTGCGCTGAACAACGACACCAGCGTTCAGGCCGACGCAGCGGGCAAGCCGAAGATCCTCGGCACGCCCACCGAAGCCGCGCTGGTGATTTTGGCGCAAAAGGCGGGCTTTGATCTAACCCAAGCGGCCGCACAGACCCCGCGCCTGCAGGAGTTCCCCTTTGACTCCGAGCGCAAGCGCATGTGCACGATCCACCAGCACGACGCCCACACCCTGTCGGTTTGCGTCAAAGGCAGCCTGAGCGACCTGTTGCCGCAGTGTGACACCATTCAGTTCAACGGCGTCAAGCGCCCCCTGACGGCCAGCGACCGCACCGCGATCAACGCCGCCAATGAGGGGTACGCCAAGCAAGGGTTGCGCAGTCTTGCCGTTGCCTACCGCGAGCTGCCCGCCGCGGCCGATCAGGCCCAACAGCTAGCTAACCTGACCATTGCCAACACCGAGGTCCACCTGACCTTCATCGGGCTGACCGTGATGGCCGACCCACCGCGCCCCGAGATTTATGACGCCGTTGCCAAGTGTCATGCCGCCAAGATCAAGATCATCATGGTGACCGGTGACTCGACCCTGACGGCCAAGTCGATCGCCGTCAAAATCGGCCTGACCTCGGATCAGGCCCGCGTGGTCACCGGCACCGAGCTTGAGCGCATGAGCGAGGCCGAGCTGCAAGCCGCCTTGCGCGGTGAGATCATTTTCGCGCGGGTGGCCCCGGAGCAGAAGTACAAGATCGTGGCCACGCTGCAGAAAAACGGCGAGATCGTCGCCTCGACCGGTGACGGCGTCAATGATGCGCCGGCGCTCAAAAAGGCCGACATCGGCGTGGCCATGGGGGTCACCGGCACCGATGTCGCCAAGGACGCCGCGGACATGATCCTGACCGATGACAACTTCGCGTCCATCGTGGCCGCCATTGAGGAAGGTCGCACCGTTTACAGCAACCTCCAGAAGTTTTTGACCTACATCCTCACCAGCAACGTACCCGAGGCCGTGCCGTCCATCCTGTTCCTGTTCTCCCGCGGGCTGATCCCTTTGCCGATGACCGTCATGCAGATCCTGACCGTGGACCTGGGCACGGACATGCTGCCGGCGCTGGGCCTGGGCTCCGAGCCGGCCGAACCCGGCATCATGCATCAGCCGCCCCGCGCGAAAAACGCCCACCTACTCAGCCGCAGTGTGATCTGGAAGGCCTTTGCGTGGTACGGCCTGCTTGCCAGTGTCATCGCGACCTTCGCCTACTTCTTCGTCAACTGGCAGGCGGGCTGGCCCGACGTGGCGCTTGCGGCCAGCGGCACCGGTTACGCCCGTGCCACCACCATGGTGCTCGGGGCCATCGTCTTTTCCCAGATCGCCAACGCGCTGAACTGCCGCACCAAGCGTGCCTCGGTGCTCAAGACCGGGCTGTTCGCCAATCACCGGGTGTGGGCCGGCATCGCCTTTGAGGTCGTGCTGTTCTTCCTGCTGACCATCACGCCCGGCCTGCAAACACTGTTCAACACCACGCCCCTCGGCTGGACCGACTGGGCCTTCCTGATGGCGATCCCGATCCCACTGTTCCTGCTGGAAGAGGCGCGCAAGGCCATCACCCGGCGACGCCGCTAAAGCACACGACACACCAAAAGCCGCCGCAAATCTGCGACGGCTTTTGTCATGTCGTGTGTTTTTAAATTAAGCCAACCGCTTCAGCACCAGTGCGGCCACCGGCGCCAGCGTGACCGTCCCGGCGCTGTGCCGGTCTCGACCGACCACAATGGCCCCATCTTCAACCAGCACCCGGTAATCACCGGCCGGGATCGACTGCTCAACCGCGGTCGCCTGCGCGTTAAAGGCGAGGATCAGCGGCCCCACAGCGACCACCACCACCCCATCCGCGGCGTGCAGCACCTGACTGGCCGCCGCGATGGCCGCGTAACTGGTTTGACGCAGCGCCGGCTCCTTGCGCCGCAGCGCCAGCAGTCCCCGCAGGTACGCCACCGCATCGGCGTTAGTCGCGGCCAGCGGCCAGTCCACCCCATTGACTGCGTCTGGCGCATTGTACGAGTTGGCGTTTCCCCCTTTACTGCGCAAAAACGCCTGCCCCAGCTGGAAGAACGGCACGCCTTGGCTCAGTGCCACCAGGCTGTTGGCCAGCTTCACGCGCCGCACGCGCATGGCCGGCGTGTCCGTGGGACTGCTGGCCGCCAGCTTATCGACCAAGGTCAAATTGTCGTGCGCCTCGGCGTACTGGACCACCTGCGTTGGGGCAACATACGGGGGCCCGCCCCCCAGCAGCCCGAACGCAACCGCCGCAGCCGCCGCCTGATTGCCGGCCACAAACCCCGGCGCGGCGGCGTCGAAGTTGTTGCCTTTGATGGCATCGCGCAGCTGATCGTTGAAGAAGGCGACCGATGGCAGTTGCGCCGCGTTGCCTTGAGTTGCTTTTTGCGCCGGGGCTAACGGGGTGTTCATGTCCCAGCCCTCGCCCAGCACGAGCGCGCCCGGAGCGACCTCATCCAGTGCCTGACGCACCGCTTGCATTGTGGCCACATCGAGGATGCCCATCAAGTCGAAGCGAAAGCCATCCAGCTGGTAGGTCTGTGCCCAATACGTGATCGAGTCCACGATGTACTTGCGCGCCATGACGCGTTCCGAGGCAAAGTCGTTGCCGACCCCCGTACCATCTGCCAGCTGCCCATCCGGCCACTGCCGAAAGAAATACCCCGGCACGCACCGCGCCAGCGGGCTGGTCGCCGGGTCAAAAACATGGTTATAGACCACATCCATAATGACGCGCAGTCCCCGATCGTGCAGGGCCTGGATCATCGCCTTGGCTTCCTGCACCCGGGCCTTGGGGGTCGCCGGATCCGTGGCGTAGCTCCCCTCAGGCACGTTCCAGTTGACTGGGTCGTACCCCCAGTTGTATGTGGCCCGCGGCGCGGCCTCGTCCACCGAACCAAAGTCAAAGAAGGGCATCAGCTGCACATGGGTGGCGCCACTGCGGGCCAGGTAATCCAACCCGGTGGGCGTCCCAGCCAGCGTGTGCGTCCCGACTTCTGTCAGCCCGAGGTACTGACCTGCGTGCGCGATGCCACTGCTCGGCTGGCTGGACAGGTCCCGAATATTGACCTCAACGATGACCGCATCGGTGGCCGACCCAAAAGCAGGCAGTCGCGCGCCCCAGCGCTTTGGCACCTGGTCTTCTGGGGCCAAGACCACGCCGCGCGCCCCGTTGCGCGTCGCCGCCGTGGCGTAAGGGTCAATGGTTTCCGTCTGGGTGGTTTCAAATTGAAGCTGATACGTGTACACCAAGTCGCGCTGGTCCCCCATCAGCGTGACGCACCAGACCCCGTGGGCGCCGGGCGTCATCGGCCAGGTCTGCACTAACCCGGCGGCTGGTGCGGCGCTGGCGTACACGCATAAGCTGACGCGCTGTGCGGTTGGCGCCCACAAGCGAAAAAGCGACTGGTGCGGCGCATACTGTACGCCTAGCCAGCCGGCGAAGCCGAATTCGGCGTCAAAGGCGGCCGCAGTCGGCGGTAAAGTTGACTGTGTCATCGCCGATCAGCCTCCGTTTGCGCCGCGAGGTGGAACTGAATCGCCGCAAAGTCATCATCCGCATGCGCGGCCACAAAGGCCGTTGCCTCGCGGTTGACCGCCGCCAGGTCGATCCCCTGCTTTTTGGCGGCAAACAAACAGCCACAGTAGCACTGACGGTACACGTTGTAGGTTTTGCACATCTCGACGCTGCGCGCGTAGCCGCCGCGCTTCTTAAAGTCGCTGGGCAGGTACGCCACCGAGTACAGGTGCTGCACCTCAAGGCCGAGTTCGTTGATCACCGCCGCATTCTTGCTTGGACTGATGGTCAACGCGCTGCCGAAGTAGTCAAACCCCAGTTCCTGGGCTTTAGCAGCCACCCGGTCCAGCCGGTACTCGTAACACACGCGACAGCGCGCGCCGCCTTCCGGTTCATCCTTCAGGTGCTTGGTCTGCGCCAGCCAGTCGCTGGGCGTGTACGGCGCAGCCAAAAACTGGACCCGGTTGCCCGTCGTGCGGTTAAAATCGAGGATGAACTGCTCTTGCACCAACCGCCGCCGCTCGTACTCCATGCGCGGGTGGATATTGGGGTTATCGTAGTACACGGTGATGTCTGCGACCTGCGTCAGGTACTCCAGCGTGTACGTTGAGCACGGCGCGCAGCAGCTGTGCAGCAGCAACCGTGGCCGAATCGCGGCCGCCTGCCACCCCTTGATGACACGCTGCAGAATTAAATCGTAGTTGATCTTTTGGCCCTGTTCAAACTGCCGGGCAATCTCTTCGTACTCAAGCATCGCGCCACCTCCAATCTATGCCCGTATTATAGCCGACCCAACCAGCCGACGCAAAACCCTGCGTTTTTGCGTCTTGATCAAAAGCGCAGCCGCCTGCCCCCAACGTTGCGAGGACTCAGACGACTGCGCAGATAAGCGCGTGCTGTTGCGGCTAAAGCAAGGCCTTGGCCATCGCGAAGTCCCCGATGGTGGCAGACCCGTTGTTCGGCACCCCGGACAGGCAGATCAAGGTGGTCAAATCGCCGGCATCAACATAGCCGTTGTTCAGCTCGGCGAAGTACTGGCGCACCTTTGGCAGCTCGGCGTCACTCAGCACAGAGCCACCGAAGACGATTTTCTCCGGGGCCAGGTTGACATAGGTGTTGAACGCCAGCTGAGCGGCGTAGTAGCTGATGTAGTCGAACACCGGCGCGGTGCGCGGCACGGTTTCGCCGGGTTGACCGGTGCGCGCTTCGATCGACGGGCCCGAAGCCATCCCCTCAAAACAGCGGTTGCCGTGGAACCGGCAGACCCCGGCGAAGTGGTCATCCGGGTGCGGCAGCACCACTGCGTGCCCCATCTCGGCGTGCGCACGCCCGCCAACAAATCGCCCGTCCTGAATGGCGCCCCCGCCAATGCCGGTGCCGATGGTGAAGTACACCAGCGAGTGCGCGTCCTTCCCGGCACCGACACTGTATTCCCCGTATGCCGAGGCGTTCACATCCGTGGTGAACGCGATCGGAACGTTCAGCGCGGCCTTCAGCGTGCCCACAATGTCGGCGCCTTCCCAGCCGGCCTTCGGGGTCTTCAGCACATGTCCGTATTCCGGGGTCCCGGGGTTGATCCCGATGGGGCCGAAGCTCCCAATGCCCAGCGCATCCACCGGGTTAGCGGCAAAAAATGCGGCGCACGCGGCCAGCGTTTCCGCCGGTGTGGTGGTGGGCACCCGCTTGCTTGCCAAAATTTGGTACTGTTCATCTGCGACCGCCAGCACAAACTTGGTGCCGCCAGCCTCAATACTGCCGAGACGGGTCATATCTTCACCTTCACTTTATCATTTTTGAATCCGGTTCCATTCTACCGCAACCGCGCCTTGCGCGCCTCTCCAAAAATAAGCGACCACTCGTCAAACTTTAGGCGAACTCGGCCACTACCGCTCGGTAAGCCGGCCCAAACAGCGGCTGCGCCGGCGCGGCCACATCATCCGCATGGGCGGGGTCCGCATACTTGCGCTGATCATACGCCCGCGCTAACAGCCCGCGCGCCGTTTTTGCCGCCGCCGCGGGGAGCTGTGGCAGGCGGCTGGCCAGTGTAGTGCGCGCCCAAGTGACATCATAGGCCGAAAGCGCCACGCCGCGTGCGAAGTCCCAGGCCGCCAGGTGCACCTGCGTGGGGCCCACCGTACCATAGTACCCCAGCCCCTGACCGATCACGCCGTTTTCACTCACCGCGTAAGCGGGCTGGTCCACGCACACACCAAAGTCGCGCTCGATCACTTCGCAGACGCCCAAGCCGTTGTGAATGTGGCCGGAAAAAATGAAGCTGCCTGGATGCCGGCGGAGCACCGCCTTCAACGGGGCGTCTGCGCTGCCGATCCCGCCGTACTGATTGCTGCGCCAGTGGGTCCCCGCCAGTGCCTGATGCACCAGCACCGCGTTGAACTGACCCGCTGCTTCGCCCGCCGTGAGTGTCCGGTCCAGCCACGCCAGTTGCGCCGGTGAACACACCACCGCGTCCTTCAGCCCCACCTCCGTGTTGAGCACCACCCAGCGAATGCCTCCAGTGACGCGGCTGAAGTACACCCGGTGTTGCCCCGTCACCGGTTGCAGGTACGCCTGCCGGTAATTGGGCAACACCGTTTCGGTAAAATACGCCGGCCGTGCGGTGGGCACATTCGTCCAAGTGCGCGCGTGCGGCCCGCGCACATCGTGGTTCCCGAGGCTTGCGATCACCGGCATGCTCTGGGGCAACGCCGCCAGCGCCGTCCACACAGCTTCGAACTGACCCGGCGTCCCGAGGTTCGTCAGGTCGCCGTTGATCACCACGGGACTTTCGGCATCGAGCCGTTGCATCTGGGCCAGCCCCGCCTTGAGCGCCGCCAGGGTGGCCCAGCGCGCATCCACATGTAGATCCGCTAACAAGAAGAAATGCGTGTCCATTGCCCGCCTCCATCGTTGTGATAATGTGAGCGTACACCCGTTGATTGCCGGGAACAAGGCGCAACCTTCGCGATCTAGCGCCTAGGTACAGGCTTTCCGTTGTGTTTTCTTACTGAGCTTCTTGGTTGGCTGTCTGCCACGCTTACTGCCTTCCGGTCTTCGTCCAGCGACGTGGCTATGTTGGTACGGTCTAAGTCGGCCTGACATGCGTAGAAAGCCCACCCTTCATAACCGCGCCACTCCGCTCTGGTTCGTCGAGCTGCGTGGCGCAACGCGGAAGCGGCTAGCTACGCCCAAGCACTCGCGCCTTAGTGCGGGCACAAGCGCTTGGGCTAGGCTACCCGTTCCGCTAAGTGCGCGCCACTCCGCTCTGGTATTCAAAAAGCCGGCACGACATGGGGTTGTCGTACCGGCCGGAGGCCATTAGATCTCGAAACTGGTGGTGCATTGCATTTTCTTGACGTCTTCGATCGTCTGGCAGCCGGTGAGCTGCATGGCGATGTAGATTTCCATCTTCAGGTGATCGGCCACCGACTTGACGCCCTGCCAGCCACCCAGGGCAAGGCCGTAGCTGAACGGCCGGCCGACGCCAACCAGGTCGGCGCCCAGCGCCAGCGCCTTGAGCACATGCGTCCCGCGCTGCACCCCGCCGTCGAAGATCACCGGCACGCGGTGATCCACGACCTTGGCGATGGCCGGCAGGCACTCAATGGAACCCGGGGCCCCGTCGAGCTGGCGGCCGCCGTGG
This sequence comes from Lacticaseibacillus daqingensis, assembly GCF_003946115.1. GTDB lineage: Bacteria > Bacillota > Bacilli > Lactobacillales > Lactobacillaceae > Lacticaseibacillus > Lacticaseibacillus daqingensis. Next base: position 75,976 of record NZ_RHOH01000007.1, read on the forward strand.
TTGGAGACGTAGATCCCCGCCGCACCCGCCTTGATGGCCGCGTCTGCGTCTTCTGGGGTTTGGATCCCCTTGATGATGATCGGGAGCTGGGCGTAATTCGCCAACTTTTCGATCAGGCCGAGGTTGAGCTTTTGCATCGATTCTTTGAACAGGGAGCCGGCCCCGGCGCCACTTTCACCCGTGTTGTAACCAGCGAGGTTGGCGATTTTGCCCTTCAGATGGTAGTGGTTCATGATGTCCATCTCGCGGTAGCCGCCTAGCGTCGAGTCCGCCGTCAGGATGATGGCGCGCGCGTTGGCCTGGCGGGCCTCATCCAGCAGGTACTGGCAGTAGCCCCAGTCCTTGGGCATGTACAGCTGAAACATGTACGGTGCGCCGGCTGAGACCTGTGCCGTCTCGGCAATGGTCTTGGAGGCAAAGGTGCTTTGCGCCATCATGATGCCTGCTTCCTTGGCGCCCTTGGCCAGGCCCAGCTCACCGCTCGGGTGTGCCAGCGAGTTGCCGGCGATCGGTGCGGTCAGTAGCGGAGAGCTCAGCTTTTCACCCAAAAAGGTGGTGCTTTGGTCGGGGTTTTCCACGTTTTGCAGCACCCGCGGTAGCATGTGCACGTCCTTGAAGGCGTTCATGTTGCGCCACTTAGTGTAGCCATCGTCTGCGGCCTCCACAATGTAGCCGAACTCGCCGCGGCCGATCACGGCCTCTGCGCGTTTCTCGAGGCTCTTCAGGTTCAACACGTCAACGGGTTGAACGTTCCCAAAATCTGGTTCTGTCATCGTCTTTTCCTCCCTGTTTAATACTCAGATGCCCCGGTCACGCCGTCCGCTTGACCCGAATCGTTCAGCGGACTGGTCGCCGGTGACTCCGATGCCCCGGCATACGCATCGATGGCATCCGTGCCCGAGTCCTGCGCAGACCCCGTTGCCGGGTGATCGGACGCGCCACTGGTCGCATCCGGCTCAGCGGTCACCGTGCCTGGCAGCGTCTTGTCGGTGGTCTCGGTTTGCGAGGCGCCGGTGTCGGCGTCGCTCGGTTCAACAGCAGGCGTCTGGCCCGTCTTGCCATCCGCCTTGGAAGCACTGGTGGCCGCATCCGCCCAGCCACCGTTGTCGTAGGCCTGCAGAATGGCTTCGACGCTACCGGTGAACTCGATGGTGCCCAAGTAAGTGCCGTCCACGTCACGCAGCGCGTAGTACTGGATCAGCACACGATGGCCGTGCATCACCAGCGGCCGGCTGACGAAATCACGGGAGCCATCCTTGAAACTGGCGATGATCTTGGCCACGATCGGCCAGGCCTTGGCTGGATAACACTTCTGCACGTGTTCACCCAGTGATTGGATCGAGCGCTCATGCTCGCGGTGCGGCTTGTTGGAGAACCAGCTGAAGTGATCCGTGCGGTCGATCAGGTCGATTTCAAAGGGAATGGTGCTAAAAATCTGCTGGATCTCTTCTAGGGTCAATCGCCCGGTGGGAAATTGAACATAAGACTCAATGTATGGACGTGCTGCCATGATACCCCTCCGTTCACTCAATAAATATTGATAGTTAGATAATGTAAACGCTTTATGGGTTCATTGTAGTGGTCTTCCCGCCGTTCGTTAAGCCCGCGACCTATCTAATCCGGCACTCATCCTTATCCATACGCTCACTATCGCACAACCGCTTGGCACGTTTGGGGCTTGCCAATGCTCGGTGCGCACTGATTGTGGCGTGTCTCCCCCACGCACCACACACGCTTGCGAAAACAAGCACAACACCAAACACAACGACGTCCTTTGCCCGACGCCTGACCGGCATACAAAAACGCCCCGCAGCTGCGGGGCGTCGAGGCGAATGTGAATTAGTCGCCAAGGCCAATGCGGGCGAAGATCTCGTCCACATGGCTGAGGTGGTAGTGGTAGTCAAAAGCGTCATCGAGCGCGGCCTGATCGAGTCGGTCGGTCACCTTCGGATCAGCCTCAAGCAGCGCGCGGAAGTCGCGGTGCTCATCCCAGGCTTGCGCGGTTTTGGGCTGCACTAGGTCGTAGGCTGCTTCGCGGCTCAGGCCGCTTTCGATCAGCTTAAGCATCACCCGCTGGCTGAAGATCAGCCCATGCGTCTTGTTCATGTTGGCGATCATCGCGTCTGGGAAGACGTCGAGGTTGGCAATGATGCGGGTAAAGCGATGCAGGATGTAATCCAACAATCCGGTGGCGTCTGGCAACATCATGCGTTCAGCGCTGGAGTGGGAAATGTCGCGCTCGTGCCAGAGGTTAACGTCTTCCAGAGCCGGAATGCTGTAGCCACGCACGATGCGGGCCAGACCGGAGACATTCTCGGAGCCGATCGGGTTGCGCTTGTGCGGCATCGCGCTAGAGCCTTTTTGCCCGGCGTTGAAGTGTTCCTCAACTTCGTGGACTTCGGTACGCTGCATGTGGCGCACCTGCGTGGCAAAGCGCTCAACGGAGGTCGCGATCAGGCCCAGTGTCTGAATGTACCGGGCGTGGAGGTCACGCGGCAGCACCTGCGTGGAGATCTCCTGCGCGCGGATGCCGAGGTGTGCGGTCACGTAAGCTTCAACGGCTGGCGGCGTGTTGGCAAACGTGCCCACGGCGCCGGAGATCTTGCCGGCTTCGACTTCGGCCGCGGCTTCGTCGAAGCGGTCAAGGTTGCGCTTCATCTCGGAGTACCAGGTCGCCACAACCAGCCCGAAGGTGGTCGGCTCGGCGTGCACGCCGTGGGTCCGCCCCATCATCGGCGTGTGCTTGTAGGCCTTGGCCAGCGTTGCCAGTGCCTCGGTCAGCGCCACCAGGTCTTCGCGCAAAATGGCGTTGGCCTGCTTAAGGACGTAGCCCTGCGCCGTGTCCACCACGTCGGTGCTGGTCAGACCGAAGTGCACCCACTTCTTCTCCGCGCCGAGGGACTCGGACACCGTACGGGTGAACGCCACGACGTCATGGCGCGTCACGGCTTCGATTTCGTGAATGCGATCCACGGTGAAAGTGGCGTTTTGGCGCAGCGCCTGCACGTCTTCTGCCGGGATCTCACCCAGCGTTGACCAGGCTTCGGCCGCCAAGATCTCAACTTCAAGCCATGCTTTGTAACGGTTCTCTTCGGTCCACACCGCCGCCATCTCGGGGCGACTGTAACGGTCGATCATACGAAAAATCCTCCTTGTGGGTTCTATCGTCGGGTCAACTTGACCGCACGGGTCAAGTTACAGTGTCAGGTGAAAATGATCCGTTGCGTCCAATGCCTGCTGCACCGTGGCCGGGCCGCCGAACAAGGCGAGCTCACCGACAAGTGCGGCACCACTGGGGTAAAACTGAAATTGCCAGTCTGGTTTGATCTGGAGCTGGGTCATGGCCGCCGCGCGGTCCGCTTCACGCAGCGGCACCAGCGCCCCCGGTCGGCGAACCGTGACCTCTGGTAGCGGCCAGCCGAGCAGCGCCCGCAGGTGCAGCTCATCCAGCGAGCGGCCGGCAGTGGGCGCGAGCACATGCCCGCTGAGCTGTGGCCCCGGGAAGACCCGTTTGACGTACAGCGTCTGGTTGGCGGCCAAAAACAGCTCGACGCCGAACACGCCGGTGTAGCTGAGCCGCTGGGCGATCACGCGCGCGATGCGTTCGATTTCATGGGTGACCGCGATCCCGCCGGTTGCCGGCACCACCGCCGCCTGCAACTCATGGTTGGCAAAAACGGTTTGGACCACCGGCATCACGCGGATGGTCGCCTCGCTTTTGGCCACCGCCACGGCAAACTCACGCGGCGATTCGAGCCAAGCCTCCAGCACGTACGGGCGCGCCGCCATCACGGCCGCTGCCCGGGTAACGTCTTCAGGCGTGCGCAGCAGCAACTGCTGGTCGGCCCCGATACCCTTTTGGATCGGCTTGAGAATCGCGGGGAAGCCCACTGATTCGATGGCCTTGGTGATATCGCCGGCCGTGACCACTTGCGCGTATGGCAGGATATTCATGTTCAGGTCATCAAGGAAGACTTTTTCCAGGTACCGGTCCTGCGTCACCGCCAGGATGTCCACCCCGGACGGCAACTGGCGCGCCGTGGTCAGCTCCGCCAGCGCATCCCCATCGACGTTCTCGTCCATGTAGGTGATCACCGTTGCCACCTCGGCCACCCGGGCCAGTGCGGCGGCGTCTTGCGCCGCGCCGGTGACGGCCATGTCGGCCACCTCAAGGGCAATGTCCTTGGGATCCGACGCCAAAACCACGGTGTTCAGCCCCAACTGCTTCGCGACGGCCACCAGGCGGTAGGCGCGCACGCCGCCTCCGATAATGCCCAGCACGGCGCCTGGCCGGATAAATTCTGTCATACTTCTGCCTCCTCGCGCCGACCACTGTCGACCCGTATTAGCTTCTATTGTAACGACATCGCCGCGCAGATAATAGTCCTAATCCTTCTCGTTGAGGCCATCTTTGATGTCCAAGTCCGGTTGCGCGTGCTTGGCGTTAAACAGCACATTCAGCCCCACGGCGCTAATGGAAGCCATCAGAATGCCTGAGGAGAACAGCAGCTGCGCGGTTTTAGGCAAAAACTGCACGATGTCGGGCTGGACTGTGACCCCGAGGCCCAGGCCGATGGAGATGGCCGCGACCAGCAGGTTCTTGTCGTTGTGAAAATCCACTTGCTGCAGCATGCGCACGCCTTGAACGGCCACCATGCCAAACATCACGAGCATTGCGCCCCCCAGCACTGGTGCCGGAATGATGGTGGCCAAGGCGCCCACCTTCGGCAACAGGCCCAGGAGCACCAGGAAGATGGCCGAAAAGACCACCGGCTTGCGCGTCTTGATGCCGGACAGCTGCACCAGCCCCACGTTTTGGGAGAAGGTAGTGTACGGGAAGGTGTTAAAAATCCCGCCCAACAGCACGGCCAGTCCCTCGGCGCGGTAACCACGCTTCAGGTCATCCGCCTCAATGCGCTGGCCCACCACGTCACCCAGGGCGAAGAACACGCCGGTGGATTCCACCATGGACACGAGGGAGATCAGGATCATGGTGACGATGGAGCTCCACTCAAAGTGCGGCACCCCGAAGTAAAACGGCGTTGGCACGTGGAACCAGCTCGCCTCCAGCACCGGCTGAAAACTGACCATGCCCATGAAGCCGGCCAGCACAGTGCCGGCGATCAGGCCGATCAGGATGGCGATCGACCGCACGAAGCCGCGGCCCCAGACGTTAAAGGCCAGGATCAACAGCACGGTGAAGGCGCCGACGCCCAGATTGGCCATGCTCCCAAAGCTCTTGGCCGCGGTGTCCCCACCGCCAAGGTTCTGGAACGCCACCGGGATCAGGGACAGCCCGATCACCGTGATCAACGTGCCCGTCACCAGCGGCGGGAAGAAGCGGCGAAGCTTCGCGAAGGTGCCAGAGATCAGGAAGACGAACAGCCCGGCCGCGATGATCGCCCCGTACATCGTCTGAAAATCGAACTTCTGCCCGATCATGATCAACGGCGCTACGGCTTGAACGGCACACCCTAAGACCACGGGCAGGCCGATTCCAAAGAAGCGGTTGGCAAAGATCTGAAGGGCCGTTGCGACCCCACACATGAAAATGTCGATGGACACCAAGTAGGTCATCTGCTCGGTGGTGAAGTGAAGCGAGGCCCCGATCAGGATCGGGACCAAAACGGCCCCGGAGTACATGGCCAGCAGGTGCTGAAGCCCTAAGACGGCGGCCTTTGGGGCGGAAATGTCCGGTTGTTTCTTCACGATGGCCTCCTATCCTAGTCCTGAGCGAAAACGACTTGGCCGTTTTCAAACGCCGCGATGCGCGCCAAGGATTCCACGTGGATGTCGCGCTCGTCCAGGAGCTTGCGGCCCTTCTGGAACGTCTTTTCGATCACGATGCCCACGCCAGCCAACGATGCGCCGGCCTGACCGATGATGTCGATCAGGCCCTCGACCGCCTGCCCGTTGGCGAGGAAGTCGTCAATGATGAGCACGGTGTCATCCGCACTGAGGAACTTCTCGGCGATGGCGATCATGTTCGCCGTTTTCTTGGTGAATGAGTAAACCTCTGCGGTGTACAGGTTGTCCTTCAGGGTCAGCGATTTGTGTTTGCGCGCGAAGACCACCGGCACGTGGAACTGCATCCCCGCGGCCAAAGCTGGGGCAATGCCCGAGCTTTCAACGGTCAGGATCTTCGTGATTTTCGTGTCCTTGAAGCGGGCGTAAAATTCCGCCCCCAGCGCCGCCATCAAGTCCGGGTCGATCTGATGGTTCAGGAAGTTATCCACCTTCAAGACATCTTCCCCCAACACTTGCCCGTCATTCTTGATTCGGTCTTCCAGTAATTTCACCAGTTCGCACATCCTTTTCCAAGAGTTAAATTTTACAAATTCTACCACAGATCCGCAGGTCGCACAACGCGTCTTTCGGAAACTGAGCGATCCCCCATCGGCTTCATTCACCGCAAAAACCGCTTTTAGGCGCGTGATAGCGCTTGTTCGACCCGATTTTCGGGCAAAAAAATAAAACCCGGATCATTCGGGTTTTAAGTCGGGTTGCTTATTTTTGCCAATCATTCATCCGGTTCAACCCGGAAGCGTTCGGCCATCGCGCTAATCTAAGCGATTGAGGTCGTATGTTTCAACGACCCGGATCAGCTTCTCCGGGTAATCCGGATCGGTCGCATAACCGCCGGCTTTGAGCGCGTAGGCCGCCGTCTTGTAGTCTTTGGCCTGGCGCACCGCCAGGTACTGGTTAGCGTTCCAAGCGGTCCCGTTGACAAAGAGCAAGGCGTGGGCCTTCATTGAGGCCACATCGCTGTCGTACACCCTGAAGCGCGCCTTGACCGTCACCCATTGGCCGTTCACGTACTCCTTGGTCGCCAGGAGCTTGGTGGTCGCCGGGTCACTGCCCTTGATGCCAAACAGATTATGGTACTGGCTGGCCAACGTCGAGTGGCCCCAGTCGGACTCAAGGATGGCTTGCGCCAGTGTGATGCTGGGCAGCACCGCGTACTCTTTTTGCAAGGCCTGCGCATACGGGGCCAGACGGTCAATGAACGCGTCCTTCGCCGCCGCGGCGGCCTGGCTTTCGCTTGCGGCCAGCTGTTGCTGGCGCGCGGCTTCCCGGCGCACCATCAGCGTCTGCACGCCAACGATCCCGACACAGATCATCAAAATTGCGATCACAATGCTTAACCCGATTGGGAGCTGGTGCTTGCGGCGCTTCGCCATAGTTGCCTCTTTCGTTTACTTGGGCTGAGGGGCCGGCAGTTGCGCGGCCGCCCACGTCAATAGGTCTAATTTCTTGGTGGCCAGTTGCTGGGCTACCGGCTTGGGCACTACGAAATCAAGGATGTCCTCCAGGCCGTGAACGCCATAGGTGCGCTTGATCCTAAGGTGGTGCGCCAGCGTCCCGTTCGGCTGAGGCACCTGCGTCATCGCAGTGGTCACCTTCGCGTTGGCCAGCCAGGCCATGGCGATCGTCGCCTTGGCGTTTTGGTAGCGCCAGGTCACGCCTTGCTCACTGCGCGCCGTTTCCTCAAGCACCGCCACCTTTTGGGCCAGCATCCATTCGTAATCCGTGAAGAGGTAGCGCAATTTTTGCCGCTGAACATCTGTCAGCGCGGCGTCACCGGCCAAAACGGCGGCAATCGGCACGTGCAGCTGGTCCACCAGCTGCGCACGGCCCTCACCATCCCGGGTCTGAAGCGTTAATGCGGCTAATTCAAGTAATGTCTGATCATTCACCTTAATCACCTCTGTTTCTATTGTACCAGAGCCTTCCGCAAGTGGTACCATGAAGGCGGCGATTGTGCCGCATCTGTCATTCAAGGAGGATCACCATGACCACATATAACTGGGGCATCATCGGACTGGGCGGTATCGGCAGCCAGTTCGCCGCCCACTTACCCAAAGACCAGACGCTGTACGGTGTGGCCGCACACGACCCGGCGCGCGCCGCCGCCTTTGCCAAACAGTACCACGCGCAGCACGCCTTCGCGGATTACGCGGCCCTGTTTGCCGATCCCAAGATCGACATCGTCTACGTGGCCACGACCCACAACTTCCACTACGAGAACATCAAGGCGGCCCTGACGGCAGGCAAGCACGTTCTGGCGGAAAAGGCGATCGTGCTGAACCTCACCCAACTGGATGAGCTGATCGCGCTGGCTGCCGCCAAGAACCTGATCCTGATGGAGGCGCAGACGATCTACCACATGCCGCTGTACCCGACACTCACGGCCTTCGCGCAGCGCCAGCAGCTGGGCCAGCTCAAAACCATCGATGTCACCTTTGGCTCGTACGCCAAAGGAAAGCCGAACAGCCGCCTGTACGACCCGGCACTTGGCGGCGGCGCCATGCTCGACATTGGCGTCTACGCGCTGAGTTTTGCCCGGCGCTTCCTGAGCGCCGCACCAAAGCTCGTCGCCACCCAGTGGACCCCGACCACCACCGGGGTGGATGGGCAAAGCGTCTTGATGCTCAACAACGCCAACCACGAAATGGTCAACGTTGCGCTCAACCTAGAAGCCCGCATGCCTAAGCGGGGGGTGGTCGCTTACAGCGAAGGCTACTTCACCGTTGATCAGTACCCACGCAGCCAGGAGGCGATTTTCACCACCCCTGATCAGCTCAACGCCCCGATCACGGCCGACCTGACCGAAGACGCCTTGGCCTACGAAGCCACGGACATGGCCGAAGCCGTCACCACCGGGGTCAACCCGACACTGGCCTGGACTCGCGACGTCATGGCCATCATGACCGAAGCGCGCACGGCGTGGGGCTTCCGCTACCCCAACGAGTAGTCCAACAGCACCATGTCCCGCAATGGGACACCGTTGACCCGCGGGGTCGGCGCATAGGCCGCAAAAAAGTTGGGCCGCACGCCGCAAATGTGAAACCCGTTGCGCTGGTAAAAGCGCAGGTTGCGCACCTCTGCATCACCGGTGCCCACCAGCATGCGGGCCGCCTGTCCCCGGTAGTGATGCACCAAAAACTGAAGCATTGCAGAACCGCGCCCATGCCCCTGTTTGTCGGGGCTGACGGCGAGGTTTTTTAGTTCCAGCGTGGTCGCGTCACAGCGCACGACCAAGGCGCAACACACCAGTGCCCCGGCTTCAAGGCCGGCCCACAGCGTGCCAGCCATCTCGTACTGCGCCAGCATGACGGGGTCTTCATCGCCCACCAACAGCAGCTGATGCGCCAGGCGCCGCTGGTGGCCCGTCCACGGTTCAATTTGCATGGCGCGCCTCCTTTCTTTCGGTCATTCTAGCACGGTTGTCGGGCGAACGGGGCCGCGCGCACCAAAAAAGGGTCAAGCAATCGCCTGACCCCCTTTGCCATTAATGGCCGAAATTAGTCTTTGTTGACGTTGACCGCCTGTGGGCCGCGATCGCTTTGTTCAACATCGAAGGTCACTGCTTGACCTTCTTCGAGCGTCTTGTAGCCGTCACCCTGAATTGCAGAGAAGTGAACGAATACATCAGAGCCGTCTTCGCGCGTCACGAAGCCGTAACCTTTTTCTGCGTTGAACCATTTAACTGTGCCGTGTTCCATGAATGAACATCCTCCTTGCGCCAAAGCGCGTTTTGATAAAATTGTCTTTTTGGGTAGGTGCTGCCGATTGCAGGTGCGATCTCGGACGCCATTCAAAAAGTACTCTTAAATTCTAGCACCATCCCAAAAAGCGTTCAAGAAGCGCGGCAAAATAATCACGATTCGGGTCGAATTACCGAACAAACAGCCATTTTTTATAAAAGCATTAATTAACTGTCGCGACAGCAATGCTTCCGAACAAATTGGCGGCGCTTTCTTGACCCTGTACGGCGTGCTCGGCGCGGGGCTGGTAATTCACGGATAAATCGGCTACGATTGACTTACCGATAGAAGGGGGCCACCACCATTGAAAAAACTACTCCTCTGGTTACTCGGCGGGCTCGTCTTGCTGGCGGGTTGCAGCAGCCAAGTCTTCGACCAACAAACCCAGTTGAAGGAAGCCACCGCCACCGTGATCACCCAGGTGGCAAAGGAACGGGCAGCGATCGCCGTGGTGGACGAGACTGCCTCGGCGTTCCCTTCCACATTTCAAAAAGCCTATGCCAGCGATCCGACCCATGACTTTGCCACCACAGGGGCAGTCGCCGCACTGGTGACCAAGCGCAAGGCAGCGTTCACGCAACTTGAAGCGGCGCATAAGCAGCTAGAGGCGGCCATCACCAAACTGACCAAGCTCAGCTCACAGGCCAATGACAACCTGCCGCGCACGGCCTTGACCAATGCGCTGGACAGCCTGAAGCTCGCCAAGCTCGACCACAAGACCTTTGACGCTTACTACAGCGAACTAGGCAGCGCCCAGACCCTGTTTTTCGATCAAGTGAGCGCGGCCCCCGACCGTGAAACGGTCGATGCCGCCTTGTCGCGTCTGAATCAGTACGCCAGCTCGCTGAGTCAGCAGGCTGACATCGTCACGGCCAACTTGGAAACGGTCGCGGCCCAAGCCAAAACGCTCCAAAAGGCGATCAACGAAATGGACTAAACGAAACGGGCCGCCCTCACAAGTTGAGGGCGACCCGTTTTGAGTTGTGCTAAGCCTTGCGGTGCCGGTGCTGCACCTGCAGCAACACGGTCCCCAGGATCGGCGTGACCACCGCGGCCATCGCCGCTTCGGCCATGGCGTTGATGGCTAGGGCCGCGATCAGCAGCCAACCCAAGTTGCTGGCATCAGCCCCAGGTACGACTTGCGCGGCGCGACTGGCAAAAAACAGCCAGGTAAAGCCGATCACCAGCCCTGTGTTAGTCAAGGCACCGGCCACGCCGGCCGCCACCATTTTGACTGTCGCGCCGGTGCCGGTACGCACGTTTTTGGCGATGTAGTTGAAGACCAGCGCCGCCACAATGCCCACCATCACACGCGGCACGATCGCGATCACCGGATTTTGGAATAGCAACAGCGTCATCGGATCCGTTGCGCTGGTGTAGGCCTTGATCAAACTAATGGTGCCCCACAGCAGTCCCAGCCCTGCGCCGCCGCGCACGCCCAGCAACACCCCACCGAGGATGACCGTCAGGTGAATGGTCGAAATTGCCGGCCACGCGGGAAAGATGCGAATATAGCCAATCATCGGAATGTACGCTTGCAAGATAATCAGCGCCCCGAAAACACCGAGGATGCTGATCGTGTACGAAGACCCCTTGCGTGTCATGATGTCCCTCCCAGTCTGAACTTGATGCCGCCTATGATACCAAAAAGGTGAGGGCTTGACTAGCACAACGGCCTGATCTGAACCCAGAATCAGTGGTCGAGCCCCTGATCCCCGCCAATTCAGGGGCGTTACCTGATCATGCCTTACCCTGGCGCAAAACCATCATTTCACGAGCCGCACCGGTGGCCGGCTGACCTAAAGTCGCCGATCGTAGTAAAACCAAAACGCGATAAACGTGACACAATAGACCATGAGCAACGCCCCAAACGCCGCAATCATGATGACTCGAAAATCCATCGCTTGGACTCGCGGATCGATCCCAAAAACCGCTGTGACTGCCAACAGGAGGATGGCCAGCGTCACCACCACTTGCAGGGTGCGCTGCGCAGTCCTGAAGGAAATCAACCGTTCGCGCTCATCTGCGGCACTCGCCTCTCCGCTTGTCAGTCTGAAGTGCGGGTCACGCCGATGCTCGCGGTAACGAATGAGGCCAAAACCGATCATCCACCCCACAAACGCGAAGCTTGGCCACCCGAATTCAAACATCACCCGGGTCGCGCCCACCACGGACCGCTGCATGAAATCAAGCGCCGTGAGCGTAAATAAAAGAAACATGACCGCATTGCCGCCTTGTTCAATCACAATTTTTCTCATCATTCTTCCTCCAATGCGAACAGATCATTGACCTCGACATTCAGTGCCTGCGCAAGTAACAAGCCGAGTGTCAGCGACGGGGAATAGTTGCCCTTTTCCAGTGAGATGATCGTCCGTCTCGTCACACCCACTTTTTGGGCCAGTTCTGCCTGCGTCAAACCGCGGGCTTTACGTTGCGCCGCGACGCGATTGCGTAGTCTCATTATCGCCTCCGTGTGAAGTTAACTTCACCAACATTAAATCACGTCGCCCAGGTGAAGTCAACTACACATTTGGTCATTTGGCGCGCTGCGCTTAACGCCAGACCCACACCGCACCGATTGCGGCCAGAAAAAGGCGCCAACAGACAAGCTGCCTATCAACTCCAAAAATTGTCGCGCCAAAAAACCCCTCAACCATTATCGGTTGAGGGGTTCATCCGAGACGTAAACCGTCCTAAAATGCGGGCAAGAAGACTCGAACTTCCACGGGCGCAATGCCCACAAGATCCTTAATCTTGCGCGTCTACCAGTTCCGCCATGCCCGCATGACTCATAAGCACAAGAAATAGTATATTAGGCGCGACGCCTAATGTCAACGCCTTTTCGCCTAAATTGTGGCGAAAAGCCCTTCCCCCGTGCAAAGTGCGCTGCATCCTGGGCATAATAGAGGAAAATCATTGAAAGAAGGACTGCTCATGATTCGCTTGGCCACGCGCGCCGACCTCCCGGCCCTCATGGGGCTGGCCGCCGCCTTGACACAAGAAATGGCGACGCTGGCACCTCAAACCATCCAACCTGCCGCATCAGACGCTGAGGACTTCGCCGCCTACCTCGATGATCCGGCCAGCGCCGTGTTTGTGAACGTGGCCGGTGCAACGATCACCGGCTTTGCCCGGGTGGTGACCGCCACCACCAGCACAGAAGCAACCAGCGTCTTCCACCGGTTCGCCTACCTGATCGACCTGTACGTCGCGCCTACCGCGCGCCGCCAGGGCCATGGCCAGCAACTACTCACAGCCATCCAGGATTGGGGCCAAGCGCTTCAGCTCGACTTCATCCAGCTCAACGTGTTGGCGGCCAACGACGCGGCGCGCGCGTTCTACGCGCGCCACGACTTCGTGGCCAGTTGGCTAACCCTCCAGCGGCCCCTCTAGCCGGTGGCCGCACCGGCCGCACGCGTAGCGGCTCAGGTTGAGCCGGCGCTGGCGCAGGTACTCGGTGCCGCACTGCGGACAACAATACCGGTAGCGGACCGGTGTGGCGGTAAGGCGCGGCGCGTACCGCAGCCCACCGACTTGGGTGAGCAGTTGCTTAAAGTCCGCGTCGCGGTGTTTGTAGCCGCGCCGGGCGCGGTACAGGTGGTAGTGGCACAGCTCGTGCTTGATGATGCCGGCCTGCACGGTTGCATCGCTTGCCGCAAACAGGGTCGGGTTAAAGTCCAAGTGCCCATCGCCGAGGTGAAAGCGCCCGCCGGTGGTGCGTAGCCGCGCGTTGAAGCGCGCCTGATTCACAAAGGGTTGATGAAACGCCTGGAGGGACACCTGCTCCACGAGGCGTTGCAAGTCTTGATCGGTCATGCGGTCACTGTATCACAAAACGGCCAACCGGCCAAACTTGAATCCGCGCCACCGCACCCCTGATAATAAAGGAAGGACGGTGGCAATTTGCGTGCCATCCGAATGAGAAAAGCCAATCAATCTTGCCAGAATTACTAGTTTTTTTCGGAGCCACCCGTTACAATAAGGCCACCAGAAGCGATAGTGTTCGCGATTATGAAAGAAAGTGAGCAATCCATGGGAATCATTCGAATCACCAACATGCAGTTTCACACGTACAATGGCGTCTACCCCGAGGAGCGCAAGCTCGGCCAACGCTTAGCCGTGGATGTCGCCTTGCGCCTGCCGATCGAGACACAGGTGCAACACGATGACCTGGCGGAAACGGTCAACTACGGCGCCGTTTACCGCGAGGTTGAGGCATTCGTGACCACACATTCGTACCAGCTGATCGAGATGCTGGCCAATCAGTTGCTCAAGCACCTGATGGCCACCTTCCCGGTCAGCGGGATCACGTTGAAGATCCGCAAGGGCGCGGTGCCGATCGCCGGCGTGTTTGACACGGTCGAAATCGAGGTCTCAACAGATGACTGACGCGTACATCGGGCTCGGCGCCAACCTCGGTGACCGCGCAGCGCACCTGGCCGAAGCGTTGCGCCTGCTGGGTCAGACGCCGGGCCTAACCGTCACCCGCACCTCTTTGGTGTACGAAACCGAGCCCGTGGGCGGCGTGCCGCAGGATGACTACCTGAACCAGGTGGTCGCGCTGACCACCACGCTACCGCCGCTTGCGCTGTTGAACCGGCTGCACGCGATCGAGGCCGCCCTGCACCGCCAGCGGATCGTGCGCTGGGGGCCGCGCACCGTGGACCTCGACCTACTGCTGTACGGCGACACGCACCTTGAGACGCCCACGCTGACGGTGCCGCACCCGGAGCTAGCCAATCGGCGCTTCGTGCTGGTACCGCTGCTGGAAGTCGCCAGCCCGGCGCTTGCGCCGCAGGTGCAGCAGTGGCTGGCGACCACGCCGGACACCCACTGGCTGCGCCCATACACCCCCGCAAAGGATGAGACACATGGATAAAACCCGCATTGAAAAAGCTGTCACCGAACTGCTTGCCGCAGTCGGTGAGGACCCGACGCGCCCAGGCCTGCTGGAAACGCCGGCGCGCGTGGCGCGCATGTACGAAGAAGTCTTTCACTCACTGGCCGCGCCGACGTTCACGGATTACAAGGCCTTCACGGTACCGGAGGACCCCGGCCTGGTGATGGTGCAACAGATCCCCTTCTACTCGATGTGCGAGCACCACCTCCTGCCGTTTTTCGGCCACGTCAGCATCGGCTACCTGCCTCGCGATCGGCGCATCATCGGCCTGAGCAAACTCTCGCGGCTCGTCGACTTCGTGGCGCGCCGCCCCAACGTGCAGGAGGCGCTGACGGCCCAGATCACCGCCGAGCTGGCCCGCGTTTTGGCTCCGCAAGGCATTGCGGTGGCGGTATCGGCGCGCCACCTGTGCATGGAGATGCGCGGCATCAACCGCGGCGACCTGTTCACCTACACCTCGCGCTACACCGGCGTGTTCCAGACGGATCTAGCGATGCGCACCGAATTCCAGCGCGAATTGAGGCACACCAATGGCAACCTATGAGCAACTGCGCGCCGCAATGGACCACGAGATGCGCGCCGCTGACCCAGCCCGTGTGTCGGCCCTGAAGGCGGCACTGGCGACGCTGGGCCACCCTGACCGCGCGTTTCGCATCATCCACCTTGCCGGCACGAACGGCAAAGGCTCGACTGGGGCCTTTTTAGCGGCGGCACTGACCCACGCCGGCGCTTTAGTCGGTCACTTTGCCAGCCCCCCGTTGGGCGGGGAGCTGAATCAAACCAAGCTGGCCGGGCGCGCCATCCCAGCCGCAACCTACGCGCAGACGCTGACTGCCATTCAGACGCAGCTCGGGGTCACTGGCGCAGCCTTCACCACCTTCGAATGGGACGTGCTGGTCAGCCTGCAGTGGTACGCCACGCAGCACGCCGACTGGGTGGTGCTGGAAGCCGGCTTGGGTGGCGCGACCGATGCGACGAATGCGATCGATGCGCCGGCACTGGCCATTTTCACCCACATCGCGCTGGACCACACCGCGATCCTCGGCCCCACTGTGACTGCGATCGCCCGCAACAAGGCCGCGATCATCAAACCCGGCACCACGGTCGTCATCGCGCCGCACCAGGAGCCGGCCGCGCGCGCTGTGCTCGCGGAAGCGGCGACGGTGCGCGGCGCCACAGCGGTCCGAAACGCGGCCACCATCACCGCCGCGATACAGGCCGCAACCTTTGCCGGCACCCAACTGACACTGGCCGGCCAGCCGGTCACACTGCGGATGCTCGGCGGCCACCAGATCGACAACGCGCGCACGGCCTGGGTCGCCGCGCAGGTCCTGGTGCAGTGGGGCGCCTTGCCCGACCTGACCCCGCTGGTGCACGCACTGGCTACCGTGCAGCTGCCGGGTCGGCTGCAACCGCTGGCCGACCCGCCGCACACCTTCATCGATGCCGGCCACAATCCCGATGCCCTCGCGCAGGTGCTGGCGACGCTGCGCCGCTTGATGGTGCCAGACGCACGGCTACTGGTGGTGGCAGGCTTTTTGGCGGACAAGGACACGACCACGCTGGCCCACCAGCTGGCAAGCGCGGACCGGGTGTGGGTCACGACGCCCACGCACCCGACCCGCGCGCTGAGCGGCGCGGCCCTGCAGACGTTGGTGCCCGGCAGTCAGCTGACCCCCTCCGTGCAAGCCGGTTTGGCGGCGGCAAGCGCGAGAGCCAAACCAACCGATGTCGTGCTGGTGACCGGCTCGTTTTACCTGATCGGGGGGCTGCTGAATGACTGATTTCATCTTTGCCAGCCACAACGCGGGCAAACTTGCCGAGGTGCAGGCGCTGTTGACCCGCTGGGGGCACACCGCCCACGCCTTTGACGGCGCCTTGCCCCCGGAAGGCACGGTGTCGCTGGCCGCGAACGCCTTAGCGAAGGCCCAGGCGGTTCACGCCGCTCTGCCCCGCGCGTGGGTGCTGGCGGACGACAGCGGGCTGTTTGCGCCTGCGCTACCGGGGCAGCTAGGCGTGCAGACGGCGCGCGAGCTGCCGCGCACCGGGACTAATCAGGCGCTGCTGGCCCTGCTGGCGGGCCACGACCGCCATGTCATTTTGACCAGCGCGATGGTACTGATCACGCCGGCAGGCACGACGACCACGGCGACCGGTCAGCTTCCCGCGCTGGTGGCTGACGCACCGCGAGGCATCCACAGCACCGGTTTTGACCGCGTGCTGGTGCCACTGGGCGCGACGCAAACTCTGGCCGAACTGCCCGCCGCCGAGCGCCTGCCCCAGCTGCCGCGCACCCGCGCCCTCACCCAACTACTAGGAGGCCTCACACATGCAGATCACTGAACTGACCCCACCTGCCGCGCCAACGCTGGGCGACCAGGCCCTGCGCGCCGCCGTGGCGCGCGACCGCAGCGTCCTGCTGCGCTTTGACATCAGCGCAACGGAAGCCGGCGCGCTCAGTCGGCTGTTCGCCCAGTTTGACCTGGTTCACACGGCCAACTCGGCGATCGTGCCGCTGACCGCGCTAGCACCGCTTGAACAAGCGCTAGCACGCCGTTGGCCGCAAGCCGCCGCGCAGGTAGCGGCGCTGCGCGAGGCCCATCGGGTGCTTTGGCAGGCCGGGCGCTTCACCTTTGACGTCACCGCCCGGCCGCTGCTGTACGGGATCTTGAACGTCTCACCGGATTCGTTTTACGACGGTGGGCGCTTCGTGGATCAAGCGGACATGAAGGCGCAAGTGGCGCAAATGGTGGCCGCAGGCGTCGACGTCATCGAGGTCGGCGGCCAAACCACCCGCCCGGGCTTCACCGCGATCACGCCGGCAGAGGAGCTCGCACGGATCGTGCCGGTACTTGAATTTCTGCGCGCCGAATACCGCGAACTGCCGCTGGCGGTGGACACGTACAAGCTACCGGTCATGACGGAGGCGCTGGCCCTGGGCGTCGACATCATCAACGACGTCAACGGCTTCACAGACGATCCGGGCAAGCTGGCGCTACTGGCCAACAGCTCGGCCGGATTGCTCACCATGCACAGCAACCGCGACAGCGAGTACACGGACCTCACCCACGAGATGCGCCAATTCTTCACGGCCAACCTGGCGGCGCTTGAGGCGGCCGGTATTGCGCGCGACCGCATCGCACTGGACCAAGGCATCGGCTATGCCAAGGTTGCAGACGGGCAGCAGGACTACGCTATGATGCGCAACCTCGACCAGCTCAATGACTTCCACCGCCCCTTGATGGTGGCCATTTCGCGCAAGGGCTTTGGCGCCCGCCTCTTTGGCC
Source organism: Lacticaseibacillus daqingensis (assembly GCF_003946115.1). GTDB lineage: Bacteria > Bacillota > Bacilli > Lactobacillales > Lactobacillaceae > Lacticaseibacillus > Lacticaseibacillus daqingensis. The sequence goes on from NZ_RHOH01000007.1 coordinate 93,711, forward strand.
TCGCCAAAGACGACCGCCTGCCAGTCACGCTGGTCGCCGAGGCCGCCATGTTTCTTAAGGGCGGCAACATCCTGCGCGTGCATGACGTGACCGAAACCGCGCAGCTGATCAAAATGCTGCGGACCATCGAAACCGCCTACTGGGTCGGCTGACCCACACCAAGAGGCTGAGACAAAAAGCGGTTTTAGCCCAGAGTATAAGAGAGGCTCCCTGCAAAACCCGAACTTAGGTTTTGTAGGGAGCCTCTCTTATACGGCCAGGGCGTTGCTTTTTGTGTCGTACTATTCGGGAATAGTTGTGATTCATTCTTGGGCCGTTAATTATGTCTCGGTCTCTTTTTGGTCGGTCAATTAGCCGAAGTACTGCAACAAATCGGCGCGAGTCAGCTTCGCCTTGGCCGCCGCGTCGTAATCGGCGACAATGCGCCCGGCGTCCAGCACGATCAGGCGGTTGCCGTAGTTCAAGGCGTCTTCCATCTGGTGGGTGATCATCAGGCAGGTCAGCTGCTCGCGCGCCACGATCTCGGCCGTCAGGTGCATGATGGCCGCGCTGGTGTGCGGATCCAAGGCCGCGGTGTGCTCATCCAACAGCAGCAGCTCCGGCTTGCGCATCGTAGCCATTAACAGGCTCAGCGCCTGACGCTGGCCCCCGGACAGCTGCTCAGTCGGCTTGTTCAGCGCAAGCTCCAGCCCGTTGCCGGTTTGGGCCGCTAGCTGCTTGAACTCAGCCAGCTGGCGGTTCAGCTTGCGCGAGGCCAGAGTTAGCCGGGCGCCGCGCCGTGAGGCCAGCGCCAGGTTTTCGGCCACGGTCATCCGCGGGGCGGTGCCCATCTTCGGGTCCTGGAACACGCGGGCGATCAGCCGCGCGCGCTTTTCCGGGGATTCGCGCGAAATTTCCGTCCCGGCCAGGGTCACGGAACCGCCGGCCAGCGGAATGTCGCCGGTCACGGCGTTGAATAGCGTGGACTTGCCCGCCCCGTTGTTCCCCAGCAACGTGATGAAGTCGCCGGCGTGCACGGCCAAGTTGATGTCGGTCAAAAGCGCTTTGACTTCTTCCCCCACGGCCACGTTGACCTGAATGTCTTTGAGTGCCAGTTGTGTCTCAGCCATTAGCCTTCACCCCGTTTCGCAGCACCCGCTTGATGCGCAGGCGCGATTCGATCTGCGGCACCATGATGGCCACGGCCAGCACGATGGCGGAGATGATTTTCAAGTCATCCGGGTCAAACCCGAGCTTCAGCACGATCAGCAGCACGAAGCGGTACAACACGCTGCCGATCACGGTGGCCAGCAGGCGCTGGCTCAAGCTGAGCTGGCCGAACACGACCTCACCGATGATGATGGCCGCCAAGCCGATGACGATGACCCCGATGCCCATGTTGACATCAGCATAGCCGTTGTTTTGAGCGATCAGGCCGCCGGACAGGCCGATCAGGCCGTTACCCAGCACCAGGCCGAGCACTTGCTGGTGGGCCGGGTTGATGCCGAGGCTGCGGGCCATGGTCGGGTTATCCCCAGCCGCGATGAACGCCTGGCCCAGCTGCGTGTTCAAAAAAAGGATCAAGGCGATGACCACGATGGCACACACCACGGCCCCCACCACCACACTGTCCACGTACAGCGGCAGCGACTTCAGGAACGGATTGTCAAACAGGTTCGCCTGGTTCAACAATGAGAGGTTCGCGCGCCCCATGACGCGCAGGTTGATGGAAAACAGCCCGGTCATCACCAGGATCCCGGCCAACAGCACCGGAATGTGGCCCTTGGTCGACAGCAGGCCCGTGGTGAGCCCGGCGAGCATCCCCGCGAGCATCGCCATCAGCGTTGCCACCAGCGGGTGAATGCCGTGCGTGATGGCCGACACGGCCACCGCCGCGCCGAACGGGAACGTCCCTTCAACCGTCATATCCGGAAAATCGAGGATCCGAAACGTCAGGAACAGCCCGACCCCCAGTAATCCGTACAGTAATCCTTGCCCGATGGCAGATACGCCTAAATCCATCTTACTTGATGACCTCCCCAGTCTTTTGCGCTTCATCGATCACGCTTTGCGGGATCGTGATGCCCAGCTTCTTGGCCTGTTTCAGGTTGACGATCAGGTCCCCACTGGTTTCAAAATGAATCGGTGTGGTGGCCGGCTTCTTGCCCTTCAAGGCCGCTGCTACCATCTTACCAGTTGAGACGCCCAGGTGGTACTGGTTCAGCCCGATCGTGGCCAAGCCGCCGTCCTTGACCATGGTGTCCACGGTTGGGAACACCGGGATCTTTTTGGCGTCGGTGACCGCGACCAGCGTCTGCATCGCCCCGGCGATCGTGTTGTCGGTAGGAACGAACACGGCGTCGACCTGAGATGCCATCTGGCCCGCCACCTGGTTCAGGTCATTGGTGGAGCTGATGCCGAAGCGCTTGACGGTGAAGCCGTACTGGCCGGCTTTTTGTTCGACCATTTTGGCCTGCGTCTGCGCGGAATCATCACTCGACGTGGCGATCACCCCGAGCACCTTGGCGTCGGGCATCAGCTGGCGAATCAACTTCAGCTGCGCGTCAATCGGGGCCTGGTCGGACACCCCGGTGATGTTGCCGCCGGGGCGGGTGTTGCTCTTGACCAGCTTAGCGCTCTTGGGGTCGGTGATGGCGCCCAGGATGATCGGCGTCTTCTTCGTCGCGTTGGCCAGCGCCTGAGCAGCCGGCGTTGCGATGCCGACCACGACATCCGCGTTTTCATCAACGAAGCGCTCAGACATGGTCTTCATGTTGCTCTGATCGTTTTCCGCGTTCTGGAAATCGATCTTCACGTTCTTGCCCACCGTGTAGCCGGCGTCCTTCAAGCCGGCGATGATGCCCTTGTGGATCTGGTCCAGGGCCGGGTGGCTCATCATCTGCAAAATGCCGACGGTGGGCACGGCCTTTTTGGCTGGTGCTTTTTGGTTGTTGGTGCTGACGAAGTAGCCGATGCCGATAAAAGCGAGTAATGCCACGATAACTGCGATCATACGTTTCATAATGTGAATCCCCCTGAATGGTTGTGTGTGTGATGGAACAAAAAACGGCAGGTTCCCACGGTGCGCGGAAATCTGCCGTAAAACACAAACGCCCGCATAGCCCCAGTATGGGTGCCTATGCGGACGAGATGGAAGCCAACATAGACACAACCTGCGCGTCTGGCAGGTTGTGTCGCGACAACCTACCTACTGTTGGCTTTGCCAGCTTTTGATGACAGTAGATAAACGATTGATCATGTCTGCTTCCTCCTCGAAGTTTTCTTGTATCTAACAATAAGGCGCCAAGGCGCGGTTGTCAAACCCTTTTTGATTTTTTTTAGGCCAGCGCCGAAATCTTTTGCAGGTGCTTCATCAGCTTCGCCGTTGCCGTGTCCTGGGCCGTCTCCGCCGCATCAAACGCGGCGGTGTCCAGATCAGCCGGCGCAGCCCCAAGACTGGCGGTCATGGCCTGGCACCCCGCGACAAACTCGGCGTACGCACCCGCCAACAGCTTGTGGTTGCCCATCAGCCGCGCCGGGGCCACCACACCGTTCAGCTGCTGCCCCAGCGCCTCATACTGCGCCGTGCCCGCTGCGAACGCCGCCTTGGTCGCCGTATAGTCGGCCGGATCAAGAGCCGCGACAGTGGCCGCATCGATGGCCTGAAGCAGGGTCTCAAATTTCGGGCTCATGGTCGACTGAATGTCCTCGGTGGTCGTGATGACCTGGTTGACCAGCTGGCCGTAGTGCACCATCTTGAGTTGATTTTTGTTCATGTGCATCCTCCGTTTGCGCCGGCCGCCAGCCCCATCAGGGGTGGTGCATCAAGGCGCTGAATTGGTGAGCGGTCAGGGGTCCTGCCGCTACAAATAAAAGCCCACCGGTCTCCCAGTGGGCCACTAAGGCTAGTTTACTAGTTTTTGCGTTGACGTAACACCCATTTGACGATTTCGACGATCACGATGATCGCCACTCCGGCGCCCAGCACGGTCAGCCACTGGTGCCAATCCAGGCTGGTCACGTGGAACAACCCGTTGAAGCCCGGCACGAGGATCGTGGCGGCCAGCAGGATGAAGGAGGCCAGAATTGCCCAGTTAAAGGCCTTGTTGCGGAAGAAGCCGACCTTGAACAGGCTCTGGTGCACGGACTTGACGTTGAAGGCATGGAACAGCTGGATCAGCCCCAGCGTCGCGTACGCCATGGTCAGCGCATCGGCGTGGATCTCGCCACTGCCGGTGTGCACTGGCCAGGTGATACCGATGAAGTACACGCCAAGCGTCAGCGCACCTTCCAGGAGCCCCTGCCAGATCACCGCCGGGCCAACGCCGCCGGAGAAGAAATTCGACTTGCGCCCGCGCGGTTTCTGGTTCATGATGCCCGGTTCAGTCGGCTCGACCCCCAGCGCGATCGCCGGGAAGGTGTCGGTGACCAGGTTGATCCACAGGATGTGCACCGGCGCGAGCAGGTCCCATCCCAGCATCGTCATCATGAACAGCGTCAGCACTTCGCCGAGGTTAGCCGACAGCAGGTACTGGATACTCTTTTGAATATTGGAGAACACCTTGCGGCCCTCTTCCACCGCGATCACGATGGTGGAGAAGTTGTCGTCGGCCAGCACCATGTCGGATGCCCCCTTGGACACTTCCGTCCCGGTGATCCCCATGCCGATGCCGATATCGGCGGCCTTGAGGGCCGGTGCGTCGTTCACCCCGTCCCCGGTCATCGCGACCACCTTGCCGCGCTTTTGCCAGGCGTTGACGATGCGCACCTTGTGTTCCGGCGCCACGCGCGCGTAGACGCTGTACTTGGTCACGTTGCGGTTGAATTCCTCATCGGACTGCTGGTCCAACTGCGCCCCGGTGATGACCGCGGCATCGTCGCCGGCATCGATGATCCCCAGCCGCACCGCAATCGCCTCGGCGGTGTCCTGGTGGTCCCCGGTGATCATCATCGGGCGAATGCCGGCCGCCTTCGCTTCGGCAACGGCCGCTGCGGCTTCCGGTCGCTCAGGGTCGATCATCCCGACCAAGCCAGCGAAAATCAGGTCGGCCTCGATGGTGTCCGAATCCACCTCTTCCGGCACTTCCGGGATCTGGCGGTAGGCCATCATCAGCACGCGCAGGGCCTGCTTGGCCATCGCCGTGTTTTCGGCCAAAATGGTGTCGCGGTCCGCCGCCGTGAGCGGTCGTACCGTGTCGCCGTCAACGATGCGCGTCACGCGGCGAAGCAGCTGATCCGGCGCCCCTTTGGTAGCCACAAGAAAACCGCCCTGCGGCAACTGGTGGATCGTTGACATCAGCTTACGCTCGGAGTCAAACGGCACCTCGGCCACCCGCGGTTCGCCGGTCAGCTTGGCCTTGAGCGCGAAGTCGTGCTTTTGACCGTAAGCGACCAGCGCTGTTTCGGTCGGGTCGCCGAGCATCGTGCCATCGGCCTGGATCTTAGTGTCGTTGGCGAAGTTCATGATGGTCATCAGCGGGTTGCCGCCGGTGATGCCGGCCGTAGCATCGTGCAGCTGCCCGTCATAGTACACCTTTTCGACGGTCATCTTGTTTTGCGTCAGCGTCCCGGTTTTGTCGGAGGCGATGATGTCCGTGGAGCCCAGCGTCTCAACAGCCGGCAGCTTGCGCACCAAGGCGTTACGCTTGGCCATTTTCTGCGTGCCCAGCGCTAGGATGATCGTGACGATGGCGGGCAGGCCTTCCGGGATCGCAGCCACGGCCAGCGAAATCGCGGTCAAAAACATCTCCGGTAGGCTGGCGGCACCGCGCCACAGGCCAACGCCAAAGACGATGGCCGCGATCACCAGGATCATCAGCGTCAGCGTCTTGCCCAGCGCCTTCAGGTTCTCCTGCAGCGGCGTCGTGGTTTCGTCCGCCGCGTTGATCATACCGGCGATGCGCCCGACCTCGGTTGCCATCCCCGTCGCCACCACCACGCCGACCCCGCGGCCGTACGTGATGTTGGCGTTCATGAAGGCCATGTTGGTGCGGTCACCGATGCCGACGTCGCCGTCTGTCAGTGCCGCAGTGGTTTTCTCCACCGGGACGGATTCCCCGGTCAGCGCGGATTCCTCGCTTTTCAGGTTGGCGGATTCGACCAGTCGCAGGTCAGCTGGCACCACATCACCCGCCTCCAGCAGCACCACATCACCGACCACCAAGTCGGAGCTAGGAATGGTGGCCACGTTGCCGCCGCGACGCACGTGGGCGTTCGGCGTAGCCATTTTCTGCAGCGCGTCGATGGCCTCCTCCGCCTTGCTTTCCTGGAACACGCCAAACATGGCGTTCAGGATCACCACGGCGAGGATGATGCCGGCATCGGCCCACTCATGCACCACAAACCCAGCGATCAGTGCCGCCACCAGCAGCACCACGATCATGAAGTCCTTGAACTGATCCAAGAAGCGCTGGGCCAGCGTTTTCTTCTCCCCCTTGGCGAGGGCGTTGGGGCCGTTTTTGGCCAGGCGGGTCTTCGCCTCAGCCGGGCTCAGGCCCGTGGCGAGGTCGGTGTGCACCGCGTCAAGCGTTTCACGCGTGGTTCTTGAATATGCAGGTCGTTCGGTCAAATTGATTCCTCCTTTGGCGAATAGCGGGGGTAAAAAAAGAGACCCATGGCCGCCCAAATAGGGCAGCTCATAAGTCTCACTAATTAAGGCAGCACCAGAATATTCGCCTAGCTGGTGATACTGCCGCGGCCGCGCCGCTAGTTACTCCCTTATGTCTACGATAACAGTATACCGAGTCGCCGACCGTTTCGCAACTATTCCCAGAACGTATCAAACACGGTGATCGGCAAATGCCGTTTGTGCGCGGATTTTTGGTACCACGCCTCGATCTTCGCCGCGGCCGGTTCCGCCACCGGCCGGCCCTCCAGGTAGTCGTCGATGTCGGTGTAGGTCACACCGAGGGCGACCTCATCGGGCAGCGCCGGGCGGTCCTCCTCAAGGTCCGCGGTCGGCGTTTTTTCGTACAGGTGCTTGGGCGCCCCGAGCACCGCAAGCATCGCCGCGCCCTGCCGCTTGTCCAGCCGCGCCAGCGGGGTCACATCCGCGCCGCCGTCACCGAACTTGGTGTAAAACCCGGTGATGGCCTCCGCCGCGTGGTCGGTGCCGATGACGACCCCGGCGCGGGCGCCGGCGATCGCGTACTGGGCGATCATACGGGCGCGCGCTTTGATGTTGCCCTTGTTGAAGTCGGTGATGGTGGCACCGGTGTCGGTGACCGCCGCCACCATCGCGTCAACGCTGGCCTTGATGTTCACGCGCGCGGTTTCGTCCGCCTGCATGAAGTCGATGGCTGCCATCGCATCCGCCTCGTCCGCCTGCTCACCGTAAGGCAGGCGCACCGCAATGAAGCGGTAGGCCGCGTCGCCAGTTTCGGCGCGCAGCTCCATCATCGCCTGTTCCGCCAGGCACCCGGCCAACGTCGAGTCCTGCCCGCCGGAAATGCCGAGCACGTAGGTTTTCAGTCCCGGGTAGTGGCGGATGTAACGCTTGAGAAACGTCACGCTTCGCCGAATTTCTGCTGCTGGGTCAATGTCCGGCTGCACCTTCAAATCCGCAATAATCTGTTGTTGCATCGCTCGCATTCGCTTTCCTCCGTTGTTCACTGATCGCCGCCGGCCGCCAAGTCAAAAACCGCCCCACAAGCAGGCGGCTTTTGGTGTTACAGTTTGCCCTTGGCGACCTTGGCCTTGATGTGCTTGATCAGGTTCATCTTGTTGTCCCAGGCGGCCTGCGACAGGTCAACCGGGTACTCCTGCGGATTCAAGACACGGGTGTACTCGTCCCAGAGACTGTCGACACTGTGCATGCAGAACTCGCGGATAGCGGTCAGACTTGGCAGTTGGTACACCTGCACCCCGGCACTGAAAATGTCCTGAAGCACCGGCCGGGCGTCGAAGTCGGTGACGGTTTTGTTGATGTAGGTGTAGCTCGGGTGGAACATGTACAGCTCCTGCAGCCCGGCAATGTCTTCATCCGCAAGGCTGACGTAGTCTCCTTCGGACTTGCCGTTGGTGTGCCGCGTGATGCGCCACACCTGCTTTTTGCCTGGCGTCGACACCTTCTCGGCGTTGCTGGACAGCTTGATGGTGTCCACCATTTCACCGTTATCGTCTTCGATAGCCACAAGCTTGTACACCGCGCCAAGCGCCGGGTGGTCATAAGCGGTGATGACCTTTGTGCCCACGCCCCAGGTGTCGATCTTGGCGCCTTGCATCTTCAGGTTCTGGATGGTGTGCTCATCCAGGTCGTTGGACGCAACGATCTTGGTCTCAGTGAAGCCGGCCTCATCCAGCTGCTGGCGCACGCGCTTGGAGATGTACGCCATGTCGCCGGAGTCGATGCGCACACCCTGGAAGTTGATGCGATCGCCCATTTCCTTGGCCACACGAATGGCGGCCGGCACGCCGGAGCGCAGGGTATCATAGGTGTCCACAAGGAAAACGACATCGCGGTTGGCCTCCGCGTACGCCTTGAAGGCGGCGTAGTCATCGCGATAGGCCTGCACCAGCGCATGGGCGTGGGTGCCGGAGATCGGAATACCGAACAGCTTGCCGGCGCGGACGTTGGAGGTCGCGTTGAAGCCGCCGATGAACGCCGCTCGGGTGCCCCAGATCGCCGCCTCAGTTTCCTGCGCGCGCCGGGTCCCGAACTCCATCAGCGGATCCTGGCCGACCACGGCGCGGATGCGGGCCGCCTTCGTGGCCACGAGCGTCTGATAGTTGATGATGTTCAGCACGGCAGTTTCGATCAGCTGCCCCTGCGCCAGCGGCCCTTCCACCTGAAAAATTGGCTCGTGGTTGAACACGAGGTCGCCTTCAACGGCGGAGCGCACGCTACACGTGAACTTGAAGTCACGCAGGTAGTCGAGAAATGCGGCCGGCCACGGCGTCGTTTCCCGCAGGTACGCCAGGTCGCTTTCAGAGAAGGTCAGGTGCTTGAGGTAGTCCACCACGTGCTCAAGCCCGGCAAACACGGCAAAACCGCTGCCGAACGGCAAATCGCGGAAGTAGACTTCAAACACCGCGTTCTTCTCGGCGATCCCCTGCTGCCAGTAGGTGTACATCATGTTCAACTCGTAAAAATCTGTATGAAGGACTAAGCTGTCATCTTCATAGGCCATGCGCTTTTTCTCCTTTATCGACGCCGAAGCGCCGCCGTTGTCGCCCAACTGAGTGGGCGTGTGATTAGATCAACTTGGAGAATATTATACCAGAAAACCAGCGGTGGCTCCCAGTTTGACCCCAACTATCGCAATGAAAACGTCACCATGAGCCGTTATGCGGCCCAATCCGCGTTTGCGCCTTGAGCCAGACTGACCCACCCCGGCGCCCGCTCAACACCCGCTTTTAGGCAAAAAAAAGAAACCGAGACATTTGGCTGATGTCCCGGTTTCGCCCGCACTAGCGTTCCAGATAAAACTCAAAGCGCTCCCCCACGTACTGAGTGCGCACGTACTCGAACGGCCGCCCGTCTTGCAGCAGCGAGATCTGCCGCAGGCGCAGGATCGCCTCACCGCGCTTGATCTCCAGGTAGTCAGCGATGCGCTCGGACGCCAGCTGAGCGCTGACGGTTTGAGTCGCGCCGCCCATGTGGTAGCCGCCCTTCTTCTCCAGCGTGTGGTAAAAGGACTTGGTGACTTCGCTCTTGGAGAAGTCGCGCACCAAGTCGTAGGGCACGGTGGCCACTTCAAAGCTGATCGGGACGGCGTCGGCGTAGCGGATCCGCTCCATGCGCAACACCTGCGCCCCATCCGGCAGCTGCAACTTCTCGCTTTCGGACAGCGAGGGCTTGGCCACGTGGTACGAAATGGTTTTGCTCGACGGCTTTTTGCCTTGGGCGATCATGATGTCGGTGAAGCTGGTCACGCCGGAGACTTTCTCCTGCACTTTGCGGTTCGCGACATAGGTGCCGGCCCCGATCCGCCGTTCGAGGATCCCTTCGTCAACCAGCGTTTGAATCGCCTGGCGAAGCGTCATGCGGGAGACGTTGAAGGTGACCGCCAAGTCGCGCTCGCTCGGGATCCGATCCCCGATCTGCCACTTGCCTGCCTCAATGTCTTGTCGGATCTGGTTATGAATTTGGATATAGACTGGAGATTCCACCGCGTGACGTCCTTTCTCTGCTGCTGTTTGCGTAACTGGACCAATTAGCTTTAGTTTAAATGGTATAGACCAAAAATGCAAGCCCTGTCACAAAAAAGTTGCTAGTCTTCCTGGTCCTTGGCGATGGTCGCGTCCACCCCGGCCACCACAGCCGGCATGAAGCCCGCCGCTTCCATCGCCAAAAGACCGGCCACCGTGGTGCCACCGGGGCTGGACACCTTATCGATCAGGTCAAACGGGCTCCCGTCACTCTGCAGCACCATTGCCCCGCTTCCCAGCACCGCCTGTGCCGCGATCCGGGTCGCCGCGGCCTTGGTCAGCCCATACTTGACCCCCGCCCGCGACAGCGCGTCGATGAACAGGTAGACGAACGCTGGGCTGGAGCCGGACAGCGCCACGAAGGTGGAGAAGTGCGCCTCTTCCAGTGCGATCGTCTCGCCCAGCGCCGCAAACAGGTCGATCACGTGTGGCAACACTGCGGCCGCCGCCGGGTTGGCCGCATACGCCGTCATTCCCGCATTGATGGCCACGTTCAGGTTGGGCATCGTACGCACCAGCGGGTAATCCTTGGTGCCGAGGTACCCCTCGATCTGCAGCAGCGACACGCCGCTCATCAGCGATACCAGCGGCGTCTGCTGTGCCATCAAGGTCGGCTTGAGCTCGTCGATCACATCGCTGGCCAAGCGCGGCTTGACCGCCAGGATCACGAGCTCCGCCTGCTCGACCACCGCCACATTGCTGAAGGCCGTGCGCACCCCGGTTTTGGCCGCGTAGGCCTCATAGTGCGCCGCGGTGCCGCCGTGAATGATGATGTCCGTTGGCGCCAGCGCCTTGGCTTTGAGTAACCCGTCGATAATCGCTTGGGCCATGTTGCCGGCCCCGATAAACCCTAGTTTCATCTCAGTGTCCTCCTGTTATTGGTGCTGGTCAAACCAGCTCAGAATCTCGTTCAGCCGCGCCAGCCGCAGGTTCGGCAGACCCGAGCGCGACAGCTCGTGGGTGCTTTGCGGGAAGCGCACAAAGCGCGTTTCCACGCCGTGCAGCAGGAGCCCCATGTAAAACTCCTCCCCCTGGCCGATCGGGCAGCGCAGGTCGTTTTCACTGTGCAGCACGAGCGTCGGCGTCGTCACCGCCGCAATGTACTTGAGCGGCGAAAAATCCCAGAGTCGCGCAACGTCGGCCGTGTCGCCGGCCCACTGACCGGCCAGCTCCCACGGCGTGAAGTAGTAGCCGATGTCGCTGGTGCCGTAGAAGCTGAGCCAGTTGGCGATCGAGCGCTGCGTGGCCCCCGCCTTGAAGCGGTCGGTGTGGGTAACGATCCAGTTGGTCATGAAGCCGCCGTAAGAGCCGCCGGTGACGTACAGATGGGCCGCGTCCGCCTGCGGATCCATGGCCAGCACCTCATCCACGCCTTGCATCAGGTCGGCAAAGTCGCCTTGACCGTAGTGCCCAATGACCGCCGCCTCGAACGCCTCACCGTAGCCCTGGCCGCCGCGCGGGTTCATCGTGATGACCCCGTACCCGCGGCTTGCCAGCAGCTGCATTTCATGGAAGAACGTGTTGCCGTAGCCGACCGCCGGCCCCCCATGCACATCCAACACAACCGGATGCTTGCCGCTGGTTTGCGGCCGGTAGTACCAGCCCTCAAGGGTGAAATCCGCCCGCTCAAAGCTGAAGTGTTCAGGCGTCACCAAGTCGTGCGTGCGCACGTACTGGGCGTTGGGGTCGACCAAAAGCGTTTCCGCCAGCGTGATCAGGTCCAGCACCTTCAGCTGGCTCGGCTGCGTGAACGTCGATTCCGTGAACAGCACACTGCGCCCGTCGGGGGTCAGCGACCAGTCAGTGATGTGGCGCGCCCCGCCGAGAATGACCGCCAGTGGCTCATTAGGCCCCCCTGCGTAAAGGCTGAACTGCCCGTGGTCAAACCCGGTAGTCAAATAGTAATCCGTGGTGGCAAAGGCCGCGATCCGGTGGCTCAGCCCCTGCTGGACATCGCCGGTGAGCGCGCCGTTGACGGCCAGATCCAGTGGTGCCGTCACATCCTGGAACGCGCCAGTGGCGCGATCGTAATGCCACAAGTGATCTTGCGCGACGTTGGGGGCGTGGTTATCCGTCCCGTACACCAGCAGCTGCTGGCCGTCCTGGGCAAACGCCACCCCGCTGAAGCTACCCGCCGGCACACTGGTGGTGACCGGCGTCAGCGCCCCGGTGGCGAGGTCCAACAGGCTGCAGGTGTCGCCGAAGTCGCTGGGGTCGGCCGGGTGCGTGGCCTGACTGATCGCCGCCACATCCCCGGCCGGTGCCACCGCCGTCAGCTCGATCGGCTGGTCGCTGGTGAACACCACCCGGCCCGTTTTGGCCGTCACGCTTTGGCGCTTGATCCAATAGGTCAGCCCCTCCGGCAACAAGCCCGCTCCATTGAGTTTGTACCGCGCCTGCGTCACGACCACCGGCGCCGGTCGCTCGGCCTTGGCTGGCACCGAATGCGTCGCATAGACCAATGCGGCCTGACCCCAGAAGAACGCGGTCACCCCGGCCGCCTCCCGCGTGAGTTGCCGGGCGCTGCCGCCGGTCACTGCCTGCAGAAAAATCTGGGGGTGCTTCGTGTCGTCCTGGCTGAGAAACGCGAGCCACTGGCCATCCGCGCTCAGCTGCGGCGCATGGTCATGGTGCTGATCGGCACCAAACACCGTCCGCCGCCGCGTGGTGCGATCGAGCTGCACGATCCGGCTGTAGTAAGCGTTGTCCGCCTCATCCAGCCAGTTTTCCTGGTAAAACACTGCCGCGCCCACGCCCACCGGCTGACTGAGTGTCTTGAGCTTAAAGAGATCCGTTGCCTGTACCTTCATCGAATCCGCCTCCTGTGTGCGGTTGGGCCGCACTTTTCTCCAGCCTAGCCGAATGACTGAGGCAAGTCAATGCACAGCTGGCGCTCAGGTGCCCAGCAAAAAACGCTGACCAGATTCGGCCAGCGTTGGGGTGGTCATTCTTTGGGTGGCAGCGCCCACACGGTGAACGTGTGCCCGGTCAGCTTCATCAGCACCTCCAGATAGAAGTGATCCGCGTAAACGATGGTTTGGTTCTCCTCACCGCGCCCTTCGTCGTGGTACTGACCGGTCGTGCCGGGCACGATGCCATCGCGCGCAGGATCAAAGTCCAGCTGCGGGAGCAAGGCCGTCACCAGCCGCCGGGCCGCGACTTTGTACCGTGGCGTGTTCGTCAAGTGCGCAAGGTCCAGCAGCCCACTGGCCGCGATCAGCGCGGCGGAGTTGTCACGCGCCGTGGTCGCCGGGGCGGCAAAGTCCGCCGGGATCAGCCACTGGTGCGCCTCGGCTTGGCCGATGAAGTAGTCGGCGACGCGCTGCGCCATGGCGAGGTAGCGGACGAAGCCGGTTTGCGCATAGGCCATGGCAAACCCGTACAGCGCCCAGCCCTGCCCTCGCGTCCACGCAGACTCAGGCGCAAAGCCCTGGCCCTGCGGATGGCCGGCCACGGCGCCGGTGGCGGGATCAAACGCGACAATGTGGTAGACGCTCCCATCCGCGCGCACCTGGTGGCGCATCACGGTGTCGGCGTGGGCGATCGCGATGTTGGCGAAGCGCGGGTCACCGATCGTCCGACTAGCCCAAAACAGGAGGTTCAGGTTCATCATGCTGTCGATGATCACCCAGCCAGCACGCCCGGGTTGGTTCCAGCAACGAAAGAACTGGCCGGCCGGGTTGTAGCGCCCCGCCAGCACGGTTGCCCCGAGCAGCGCGCGTTCGCGCGCCTGCGGGTCGCGGGTCAGCCGGTAATCGCTGACGGCGGTTTGTAGCGTCACAAACCCGACATCGTGATCGATGGCCGAGAAGTGCTGGTACCGCGTCATCAGACGCTCCTCGTGGGCGCGCGCCAGCGCGCGGAAGCGGTCGTCCGGGTGCAGGCTATCCAGCGCCCAGAGCATCCCGGCAAAAAAGCCATTGGTCCACCACACCGCATCGGTGCCTGCGTCGGCCACATATCGGCCTTCGGTGGCAATGTATGGGATCTTGCCGTCCAAGCGCCCCATTTCCGCCGTCAGTTTTGCGACAACGCGGTCGAGCTGGTCCTCTGGGGTGAGCGGTGGTTGTTGTGTTGCCATACGTCTCCCCCTCACTTGATCGCCTGACCGACGTTATTGGACTGAAACTTCTTTTGCAACAACATGTACAGGATCACGATCGGGACCACACTGGTGGCCAAAACTGCCATCAGCGCGCCGTATTTGAGCGGCTTGTACGTGTTTTGGGTCATGTTCTGGATGATCAGCGGCACGGTGTACTTCTCCGGGTCGTTCAAGATGATCAGCGGGAACAGGTAGGCGTTCCAGTACCCCATGAAGGTCAACAGGCCGGTGGTCAAAATCGCGGGCTCCAGCACCGGCACGGCGATGCGCCAGAAGATCTGCGCCTCACTGGCCCCATCAATGCGCGCCGACTCCATCAGCTCACTGGGGAAGTCCAGGGCGTACTGCCGCATCATGAACACCGCTGTGGTCGAGGCCACACTGGGCAGAATGACCCCGGTGTACGTGTTGGTCAGCCCCATCCCGGACAGAATGTAAAACGTCGGGATGATCAGCGCAAACTGCGGCACCATCCGCGCCAGCATCACGGCATAGAAGATCAGCGTGCCACCGGCAAAGCGGTACTTGGCCAGCACATAGCCGGCCAGGGTGGTGACCAGCATCGACACCAGCGTGCCCACCACGGTGATCAGAATCGAGTTGCCGAGGACGCGGAGGTAGTTGTAGTCCTTTTGCACCTCGGCTAAGTTCTTCAGAAAGTCGGCGCCAAACCCGAAGAAGGGGTTGGGCCCGAGGATGACCTCGTTTTTTTGCGTCGCCGCCAGCAGCATATAAACATACGGCAGAATGAAAACGAGCAGGCCGATCCCCAGCACCAGATACAGCGCCGTGCGCGTGATGCGACGTTTACTTTGCATGCTTGCGTCCTCCCAGGATGAATTGGCCCAGCGACAGCCCCACCGCGACGATCACCATGGTCCACGCGATGGCCGAGGCCTTCCCGAAGTTGACCAGCTCAAAACTGGTCTTGTAGAGGTTGACCCCCACGGTGACGGCCGCGTTTTCCGGTCCGTAGCTGTTTTGAAACAGGATGTTCGGCGCTTCAAAGGCGCCAAGCCCGTTGATCGTGCTCAGGATCATCGCCAGCAGCACCACCGGCTTCAGCAGCGGAATGGTGATGCTGAAAAACTGGCGAATTTTGCTGGCCCCATCGATCTCGGCACTTTCGTAGACCTCACTGGAGATGTTTTGCAGGCCGGCCAGAAACATCACCGTGTAAAACCCCACGTTGAGCCAGACCATGACGATGATGATCGAGATCTGCGACCAAAACGGATCCGTCAACCAGTTGATCGGCTTGGCGCCCATCATCGTGACGATCCGGTTGAACAGACCTTGTGGGTTGTAGAAGGTCAGAAACACCGAGGCGACCGCCACCACCGACGTGACCGCCGGAAGGTAGTACACGGTGCGGAAGAACCCACGACCGTGAATGTGAGGCTGATTCAGCAAAACCGCCAGGATCAAGGCCAAGAACACCGTCACGGGGATCGAGCCCGCCATGAAGATGAAGGTGTTCAGGTAAGCCTTGGCAAACAGCGGGTCCCGAAAGACGCTGATGTAGTTTTCCAGCCCGACGAACTGGATCTGCTCGCCAATGCTGGCGAAGCTGAAATAAAGCGAGATGAGCGTGGGGATCAGCAGCGTGATGATGAAGAAGAGCAGAAACGGGCTGATCATCACCCACGCGGCCCGCGAGTAATTCGAGACCCCTTTTTTCGTGTGATGTGTCATTCTCAATTCCTCCAATTGCCAGCGCCAACAAGAAAGGCCGGGAATTGTTCCCCGGCCTCGGTTGTCACGTCAGCGCCGTGTTACTGCACCACTTTGATGCTGTACTTGGCCGCAAACTTCGCCGCTTGATCCGCCAGGGCGGTCTTCGGGGCGGTGCCATTCTTTTGAATTTCATAACTGGCGGCAGCCAGGTAGGTGTCCAGATCAGCCGTATACGGGAACGCGTACCCCGTGATGCTGGCCTTGGTGATCGTGTTCATTTCCTGCAGGATCTTCTGGCCACCGTAGTAGTCGAAGGTCTGGTTGGCCAGCGTTGACGTGTAGGCCGTGGTGTTCGCCGGCAGCCCCGTCAGCTTCAGGTATTCATCCAAGGAATCCTTGTTGGTCAGCACGAAGCTGATGAACTGCATCGCAGCGACCGGGTTCTTAGCCTTCTTAGCCACGTACCAAGACGAGCCCCCACTCATCGGGGACACCGGCTTGTCGCTGGCGTTCACCAGCGGAAGCGGGGCGATCCGCCAGTCCCCTTTGCCACTCGTGTAGGTGGTTTGCTGCATCGCGGCGAACCAGCCCCCGGCTTGGATCATGCCGCTTTCTTGCCCAATTTTCAGGTAATCGGCCGTGTTGCCGTAGGACACGATGTCGGCATCTTGGATCTTCTTCAAAATCGCGTAGGCTTCCAGCACCTTGGCGTTGGTGATATCAACGTTCCCATCCTTGTCGATCAAGGTGGCGCCGAGCTCCATGGCGATGTTCTTGACCGTGTCAAGCTCCCCGGTGTCGCGCATGTACAGCAGGTTCTTGCCGGTTTGGGCCTTCAGGGTCTTACCGGCCGCGATCAGGTCATCCCAGGTCTTCACCTGGCTCATGTCCACCCCAGCCTGCTTGAACAGCGTGGCGTTGTAGAACATCATGCTGGTGCCCCAGTCGTTCGGGAACCCGTAGACCTTCTTGTTCGGCGCGATCGTCTTGGCGTAGCTCATCTTGGCCGGGTAAAAGTCCTTGCCGTACTGGCCGATAAAGCCAAAGTCCTGCGACGCGTAGAAGCTATCCTGGAACTTTGCCAGAATGGAGCCCGCGTTGCTGTCTTGCAACATGATCAGATCCGGCATCGTCTGCTTTGCGACCAGCATCGGGGTGATCTTTTGCACCATCGGCACAGCCGGCGCCACATCGGTGGTCTTGAGCGTCAAGCTCGTGCCGTACTTCTTGTTGTAAAGCGTCAGTGCGTTCTTCAACCAATCGGTGTTCTTACCCGCCGGCACATACGCGGTCAGCGTGCCCGTCTTCACCCGTGCCGTTTTGAGCGTCGGCGCGCTGCTCGACGTGCTGTTGCTACCGGAGGAACTGGACTTGCCGCCACACGCCACCAGCACCAGCGCGGCCAAAGCGGTCAGCGTCACCATCACCATTGACTTGATTTTCATCTTTTACCATCCTCACTTCAGTTTAATCACGCTTGCGAATCGAATGTCGGTCGATCAACGTTGCGGGGATCAACCGGTGCTGTCCGTCCTGCGCCCCCCGTGGCGCCAGGCGAACCGCCTCATACACCGCCAAGACCGTGTTGGCCCAGGCAGTCGGATCAAAGCCTATTGTGGTGAGTCCCGGCAGGGCGTACGCCCCTGCCAGCAAATTATCGAAACCGATGACGGAGAGGTCCTGCCCAACGCGCAGCCCGGCTTCGAACGCCGCGCGATAAACCCCCAGCGCCATCGCATCGTTCAAGCAGATGAACGCATCGTACTGCTTCACCAGCGTGTGGCTCACGTCATACGCCTGAGTGATCGAGAAGTCCGCGGGGACCACCCGCGCGTCAAAGTTGGTTTGTGGAAACGCGTCTTCGAAGGTGGCGCGCAGTGTATTCAAGCGCTGCGCACTGTTCACGGACGCGCGCCGACCGGCCAAGACGCAAAGCCGCCGGTGGACCGAGGCCTGCATCGCCTGCCACGCCAGCTTCATGCCGCCGACGTTATCGCCGACGACACACGCCCCTGGCCCGGCTGCGGTACCCGCCAAAAACACGGTCGGTAAGCCCAGTGCCAAGATCTCCGCTTGCCGGGTGGCGTCTAGCGTCAGATCCAAGACGATCAGGCCGTCGAATAAGTCTGAGCGTAACAGTTCTGGTACCAGCCGGTCCGTGACCAGCAACTGGTACCCGGTTTGGATAAATGCGGCTTCGATCCGCGCGATCAGCTGGGTGGTCACATCCGCCTGATAGGAATCCACCAGCGCACACACGAGCTTCGAGGTGCGCGTCGCCAGGATCTGGGCCGACAGGTGCGGGGTGTAGTTCAGCGATGCGGCGATCGCCAGGATCCGCTGCCGCGTCGCTTCGCTGACCCCTTCCTGACCGTTTAACGCGTATGAGACAGTTGCAACTGAGACACCAGCGCGCGCCGCGATGTCTTTGAGATTTGGTTTCATGTGCACATTGCCTAGCCTTTGACCAGTTTTGGACTTAAGCGCTTAAGTCATGGCCACTTTATATCACCGAAAACGGTTTCAGTCAATTAATATCACTCGCCGGCCGATTCATGCGCGCCCGGCACCACCTACGCCAAGCGCCAGTGCGCCAGCGCGCGGTCGCCCTCACGCTGAAACAGGTTGAGCTCGCCGATGGTGGGCACACCCGCCACCACGGTTGGGGCCATCAGGTTGGCCGGCGGTTGTGGGGCGACGGTCAGCAGCCACTCATGGGTGGGCCCGTGCAGGGTGAACCCCGCGGTGGCAGCCGCGCCGACGCCGGCGGCCAGCGGCGCCTTGACCACCGCATCAAGCGCGCCAAACACCGTCACCTGCGCGTCCCAGTCCTGAAACGCGTGGGTCAACGTGAGCCGGTGCGTCGTCGCCTGAACATTGTACGCCGGCGCCCATGGGCCGATGGTCACCTGCGGCGTGCCCGCGGAACTCAGGCACATCAGCCCCGGGCCCAATTGCGCCCCGCCGGGCACCACAGTCGGCGTCAGCGTGGAGCCCAATTGAAAGTAACGGGTCGCGGTGTGGGCCCCGGCGGCCTGCACCACATCCAACAGCACATAGGCTGAGCCGTCTGGGAGCCCCAGCCACGTTCGGGTCACCACGGCGTCGGCGTCGCGGTAGCGCATCCGCACCAGCGCCTGTTGCGCCAGCGGCTGCAGCGTCATCGCCAGCGGCTGGCCCACGCCCGTCACCTGCCACGCGTCGATCGGCACGATCGCCGGGCGGTCGTCCAGCACCAATGTGTTATGCGCCGCGGCGCTTTTGAGCGTGCGTCGCAACGGCCCATCGACATAGGTGCCGCGCCCCGGGTCGATCAGCACCGGCACGCCACCGATCACCAGGTCGATATGGCCGAGGTTGGCGTGGCCGTGCCCACTGCCGACCGGCCCCGCCGCAGCGTGCCAAAAATCGGCCGTGGCCTCATCCCCGCTGCGCCAAAACGCGTTGCCGCTGATCGGGTCGAAGAACTGCCGTGGCCGCGCCAGGTGCCCCGCCTCGGGTACCGGCCAACTGCTGTGCGCCAAGGCCAGCAGCAGCCAATCGTACGTCCCGCGGACCGCAGCCCAACGTAGCGGTTGCCCGAGCAACACCTCCGCGGTCGTCAACACGCTGGCGACCGCAATGGCGTCCGAATCGCCTTGCTGCAGCAGCTGCCCCGACGGCAACACGGCCTGACTTAACGCCACAGCCAGTTGGTGCAACTGGTGTAACACTGCGGGCGGCGTCGCGGCACCGGTGGCCTGCCGCGCGGCCACCACCGCCAGCCCCGAGCGCAAGACCTCCAGCTGGTACAGTGGCGCCTGCTCCCAGTGACTGCCGGCCGGGGTGACCTGTAGCGCGAACCCTTCCTGCCACCGTTCGGCCGCCCACGCCTGCTGCGCGCGCGACACACTCGCCGGGTGCCGCGCCGCGTAGGCCAGCACTCCACTGGTGATCAGAATGCCCCAGTTGGACAGTCCGTCAGTGGGCCGCTCATGGGCCATCAAAAACGCGATCTGCGCGCTGACCGCCTGATCGATCTGCACCTGTTCCGCCACCGTCAGCTGCGCCAGCCGTTGCAGTGACGCGACAACCGGCGCCCACGCCATCAACCGCAAGCCGATATCCAGCGTGCGCCAGTTGGTCGGGTCCGCATCGGCCACCACCGCCGACAATAGAAGCGCTTTCATTTTAGCGAAAAATCGTGGATCATCGGTCAACAGCCCCGCTCCCAGCAACTCAAGCAGGTATTCCTGGCGCTGAAGCATATAGCGCCACTCCGGGTCACCGTTGGGCACCGCTCGCCAGTCCAACGGCGCTAAGTGCACCGTTGTCTGCGTCGGCTCCATCGCGTACGGGGCATCGAAGCGGTAATCATCTTGCATCAGCCGCTCAGCGCGTGCGATCAGCGCCGGACCCTCCAGCGCTTCCGCGGTGGCCAAGTGCTTTAAGTGCGTTGCCCATGCCTGTTCCGTCATGTGGCCCCACCCCCTTTCTCACCCCCCTGCCGGCCGCGGTTGGTCCCCCACTGGCCCGCCTGGTCGTGTGGTTTGCCAAAATTCTGCATCTTTCGTCACCTCCTGAACGGTTGCAGTCTAGCACGCGCGTTCACAATTGCCCAGTAACTTGCTCAGCAGCTTCCCAAATCCAAAAAAGCGCCCCAAGTTTCCGGTCGGAAACTTGGGGCGCTGCTGTGATGGAGGATCTAGGATTCGAACCTAGGAACCCGAAGGAACGGATTTACAGTCCGTCGCGTTTAGCCTCTTCGCTAATCCTCCATAAGTGGTGCGCGAATCAACGTTTTATACTATACAAAATTTACGCCGGCGTGGCAACCTTTTTTTCCGGAATGTCCAGCACCACCAGTGTGCGCGTCCACTCGGTGAACCAGTCAGCAGACTGCCACTCGTACAGGCGGCGAAGGCCGTACCCCATCGGCTGGTGGTAAAATACCGTGCGGTCGACCGTCAATGGGGCCTCGCGGCGGTGCAGGTGACCGTACACGACCGCCGAAACCGCGTGCGCCTCCAGGAGTGTCCCAAGGTGCGCCGACCCCATCAGGGCCATCGCCATCTGCCAGTACTCCGGCGCCTCCGGTGGGGCCATCGACAACCCCGTCGGAACAAAGTGCGTGGCGTACAAGATCCGCTTACCCGCGTTGGCGGCCAGTGCGGCCTGGGTGGTGGCCAGCACCCGCGCCATCCGCTCGGCATCACTCACCGGCTGGTCGATCCCGCGGTCGATCCAGTAGGCGCGCTTCCACTGCGCAAACTCCGCCGCCGTTTTGTGCAACCAAGGCGCGGCCAGCGAGTAATCGTACCAGCCGTTGTTGCCGACGATCACCGTGTCCGTGTTCGGCAGCGCCAGCGTTTGCTCGTGCAGGTACAGCGGATCGACCGGGCTTTGCGCCTCCGCGTAACTGATCCCGTTGACCAAGTCGTGGTTCCCAGCCAAAAAACGCACGGTGGTGGTCGGCGCCTGCCGTTGCAACGCCTGAAAAAACGCCAGCGTCTTGGTGAAGTCGTTGAACGTATCGCCGGCATTCACGTACACGCTGATCCGGTGTTCGGTCAGGTAAGCCGCCTGCCGAGCCACGACCGCTTGGGCGTCCAGTTGATTCACGTCCACATGATTATCAACACTAAAGGCTACCTTCATCGCAAACCCTCCGCTTTCAGTGTCGCATCATCTTAGGTTGTGTGCAAGTCATTTTTGTGTGCGCATCAGCGCCTGCCGCCAGTACGCTCGGTGTTCCTAAAAAATTCCCAGTCATGCGGCCAGAACAGAACCCACAGCCGTTAAGGCGAAGCGCCCACTTTACGCCGTGAGCAGGCCCGCCCGCGAGACCTTGGCGCAGGTCATTTTTTCAACGCTTGGTCGTTGACAACCGCCTGCGTCAGCTGATACAGTGGTCTTATCAAATGAATGATTGTTCATATGTTCAATCGTAGTAAGGAGATCTCTGGAGATCACTGATGAAACTTAACCGCGAAACCACTGCTTACCTGCTTGGCGCTGGCACCTTTCTGGTGTCCTTGGTCGTGCCCCCGGCGGCCCAGGCCGCGCTGGCCACCCTCGCCACGGGCCTGGCCGGCTACCATGTGGCCTGGGAGGGCCTGCATGACACGGTGGTGCAGACCCAGGCCGCCCACCGCTTCACCCCCAACATTCACCTGCTGATGATCCTCGCCGCGCTCGGGGCACTCGCCATCGGGAGTCCCACCGAGGCCGCGCTGTTGATCCTGATTTTCGCCGGCGCCCACTTTCTGGAAGAATACGCTGAAAACAAGAGCCGCAGCGCGATCACCGCGCTGATGGCCATGGCACCGAACAATGCGCGGCGCTACACCGCAGGCGGCCGCGTCGAGGTGGTGGCCGTCGACGACTTAGCCGTGGGCGACCGACTCCTGATTCAAAACGGTGCGCAGATCCCCATCGATGGCACCATTTTGACCGGTACCGGCGCCATCAACGAGGCCGCCATCAGCGGCGAGGCCATTCCGCGCGAAAAAGGGCCGGGCGACCCGGTGTTCGCCGGCACGCTGAACGGCAACCACCCCTTTGACATGACCGTGACCAAGGCCGCGTCAGACACCGTGTTCGCGCAGATCATCCGGCTCGTGGCGGCAGCGCAGAACACGCCGACCCAAACCGCCTCGATGATCCAGCGCTTCGAGCCGCGTTATGTGCGCTTGGTGCTTGCCGCCCTGCCACTCGTGCTTTTGGCTGGACCGCTTGGCTTTGGCTGGTCTTGGGCCACCAGCTGGTACCGCACCATCGGCTTTCTCGTGGCCGCCTCCCCGTGCGCCTTGGCGGCCAGCGCCGTCCCTGCCACCCTGGCCGGCATCACCACGCTGGCCAAAAACGGCGTGCTGTTCAAGGGCGGCCGCTACCTGGCCAACCTCAAGCAGCTCAAGGCGATCGCGTTTGACAAAACCGGCACGCTGACCGCCGGCCATCCGAGCGTGACCGACGTGCGGTTCAGCGCCGCCGTGGTCGAAGCCGAGCTGTTGCCTGTCATCGTCGCGATGGAGCGTCAAAGCAACCACCCGCTGGCAGCGGCGATCGTCGCCCATTTTCCGACGGTCCCGCCGTGTGACGTGACCGTGCACAGCCAGCTGGGCCAGGGGCTTTCCGCCACCGTTGCCGGCCACCAGTTCATCATCGGCAAGCCCGCCCGCTTTGCGCCTGTCCCGGCCGCGTGGCAGGCGCAGGTGGCCGCGCTCACCCATCAAGGCAAAACGGTCATTTTGATCGCCCGAGACGGGGTGGTGGTAGGCCTGATCGCCTTGCTAGACGCACCCAAACCCAGCGCCAAGGGAGCCATCGACTACCTCAAGGCGCACGGTGTGACCCCGGTCATGATCACGGGTGACGCCCAGCCCACCGGCGCCGCCGTGGGGGCGAGCCTGGGCATCGACACCGTGTACGCCAACGTGATGCCGACTCAAAAAGCCAGCGTCATCAGCCGCCTGCAGGCCCATTTTGCCCCGCTCGCAATGGTCGGCGACGGGGTCAACGATGCCCCGGCGCTGGCCAGCGCCGAAGTCGGCATCGCCATGGGCGCCGGCACCGATGTGGCCATTGACGTTGCCGACGTCGTGCTGGTCGACAACGACCTGGCGCGCCTCGCCTTTGCCCACCGAGTCTCACGCAAGCTCGACCGCATCGTGCGCGAGAACCTCGTTTTTGCCATGAGCGTGGTCGTGCTGCTGGTGGGGTTGAACGCTCTGCAGCTGACCAACATCGCGTGGGGCGTGGTGCTTCACGAAGGCAGTACCCTGCTCGTGATCCTGAACGGCCTGCGCCTGCTGCACATGCGCCGCGAGTCGTGACCTACCGCCGCAAATCTGTTAGACTAACCGTTAGACAAACAAGGAGCGGTGACGGCAGATGCATGAGCAAACAGACACGATTCCCACCGATGAGGACCTCCGCGAGGTGCTGGCAGTGTTCAAAACGATGAGCGATGCGACCCGCCTGCGGATCATCCTGACCATCGCCGAGGGGCCGATCACCGTGACCGAGCTCGCCGAGCGCCTGGATTTGGGCCAATCGACCGTTTCCCACCAGCTGCGCCTGCTCAAGCAGGAGCGCCTGGTGCTGGGCGACCGTGACGGCAAGCAGATCTTCTACCGGCTCGTGGACGACCACGTCCTGGCGATTTACCACCTGACGCTGGCCCACATTCAGGAACGCCGGCAGCACTAACGCAATCGGCATCCCACGCTTGCCCGGGCATTTCGGGCGGCGGCGGATGCCGATTTTGGTGGGTCAGTGACGCCGGATGAGGCCCCACGCCCCGGCCGCCAGCAGGAGCACCACCGCTGGGCCGCCGAGCAAAACGGCCCGCTGCGTCCGCGCATTTTGCCGGTTCAGGGCCCGGATCGCAGCCGCCTGTTGCCGCGTTGCGCGCGCCGTTGACGCGCGCTCAGGCACCACCCGGGCCGCCGGCGTGGCCTTGGGGTCAAGCTTGGGCAGTGCCGACTGGGCAAACTGGAAGTCGATGGGTTGCTGCGCGGCGTAGACTCCGGCCACATTGATGGCAATGGTGGCCTTGATGCGGCGGTCAAGGGCGGCCGTTTGAAACGCGTAAGTGTAGTCGTACTGCCCGCCATGGCGCGTCTTCGTCACGTTGGCCGGACCGCTGCCGTCAATTGCCAGCACGGTGACCGGCCACTTACCGAGGCTGGCACTGGTGCGGATCGTCATCGTGACCAAGTACTGACCGCCGTTGGCCACCACGGTTGCCGGCTGGACAAAATACTGCGTCGCCATCGAGGCGTGCGCGGTGCCACTGGTCAGCGCCTGGTACCCGACACTGGCCGCCTGCACCGGTTGCGCGCGGTGGGTCAGCGTCAGGCCCGCCAGTAAAGCCAACAAAACCAGCCAACTGCTAAGCGTTTTGTGCATCATGCACGCCCTCCTTGCCGTGTTTCTGGCGCCACTTAATGACGCCGGTCGCCCCAATGATCGCCAGGCTGGCAAGGCCGAACCCGCCCAGCTCCGCAACGATCGGGTAGTGTTTGAGCGCCGGCAACTTCACCGGCTGCGCCGCTTGCACCCCGCGGAGGCGCGGCTCGCTCGGCTGCTTGGCGATCTGAATCGGGGCTAACCCGCCGCTGGCCGATGCCGGGGTTGCCGTAGCGGCCGCCGCGGTGCCCTTGCCCGTGAACGTCAGCCACAGCGTAAAGGACTGCCCGGTGATGCCCGCCATCGGCACCCGCATCGTGATCACCATCGGCAGCGGCTGATCCAGGGCCGTGGCGGACTGAATCAAAAAGCCGAACTGCCAGACATCGCGGCCGGCGCTGACCCGGTGCGTGGTGGCCACGACCGAGGCGCCGTTGACCGACACTGGGGTGAACTGCACCAGCCCGGCGGTGGCGGTCACCGTCAGCAGCACCTTGTAGCCGCTTGGCGTTTGCACCACCTGCGCAGTGTGCGTGAAGTACGCGTTAGCCGTGGACAACGCACTGCGCGCAGCGTTCCACACGGTGTAGCCAACGGTTTGCGTCGCCAAGCCCGCGGTCAACACGTGCTGCCCTGTGCCCACTGTGGCCGCCGCGGCCACGGGTTGCGCCACTGCCCCGGCCTCAGTCACCGGCAGATCGATCAGAAAGAAGGCCGGCTGCGTCATCTGCGTGCCATCCGGCAGCGTCAGTGCAAACGTCACCGGCACCGGGCGGCTCAGCGCGGCTGTGGGCAGGGTGAACACCAAGTCGGCTGCGTTGCCGTGCTGCGCCGTCACCTGTGCCAACTGGCCCGCAACGCGCAACTGCCGCAGGTATAGCGCGCCAGTGGTGGGCAGCGTGAGGGTCGTCTCGGCACCGTGCGCTTGCGTCGTCGCCGTTTGCGCGAGAAACTGCTGGGCGGCGGATGGCTGGCCTGTCAGCTGACCGTTCACCGACTGGTAGACGCGGATGCCCACCGTGCCCGGCGCGGGCGGCGGCGTGGGGTGAACCGGCATGGTGGCGGCAGGGGCCGATTGCGCCGGGTCGGTGACCGCACTCGGCGGCTCATCGGGCGCCGCATCAGCCGTTCCAGGGGCTACGGCCGGCAGCAGCGGCGTCGCGAACACCAAGTCCGCCTGCTGCGTCATGTTGATCACCACCATGGTCATTGTGGCCACCACGGTTGCCGTGGCGAAGCTTTGGTCCACCGTCAGCACCAGGTCCGCCCCGCCGGCGGCCGTGGGCGTGATCGTCGCTGCCTGGTCGCCCACGGTGAAGGTCTTCAGCATGCTGCCGTTTTTGGCCATGTGCAGGGTCACCGTGGTCGGCTGCCCGACCGTTGCCGTCACCGTTGCACTGCCGGTGAAAAAGCCGTTGGCCAGCGAGGGCTGCGTGGTGCCGTGCTTATTCAGCTGAAAGGCAACTGCGTGAGTGCTGACCGCCGGCGTCGATGGCGCCAGCGCAGCGTCAAACACCAGGTCCGCCTGCTGCGTCATCCCCATCACCTGAATGGTGACGCGCACGCGGGCCGTCGCAAACGCGTCATCGACTGGCAGCGTAAAGTCCGCCGTGTCCGCGCCGGTGCTAGTAATTGTGGCGGTTTGGCTGGCGGTTTTCAGTGCCGTCACTAGGCTGGCATTGCGACTCAGGTGCAGCGTTACCGCCGTCACCCGGCCGTCCGCGGCCTGGGTCAAGGTCGCCTGCCCGGTGAAAAAGCCGTTGGCGAGCGAAGGCTGCGTGGTGCCCGCCTTGTCCATCTGATAGCCCACCGTTGCCGGTGCTGCCGCGTGCACCGGCCGCGCCGCCAATGCCCCGAGCATCACGCCGACTAACACAGTGAGCGCCACCCATAACCGCACGATTTTCGTTCCTGTCATCCACTTGCCCCGCTTCTGCGCCGCACGCTCAACCGCATCGGGTCACGCCCAAAGCCGCCAAGTCAAAGATAAAGCGCTTTAATACCCCGATTATCAGCAAGTCGGTAAGCGGTGTCAATGCAATGACAGATCGAGGTAAGAAATGAAACAGATTGCCCCCCACTTGCCCGGTGCGGCATCAGGTGCGACAATGAACGCAACCACAACCCGGAGGTGCGCCATGCCCAAAATTTACTTTCTGTGCACCGGTAACACCTGCCGCAGCCAAATGGCGGAAGGCGTTGCCCGCCACCTGCTGGATGCCAGTTGGACGGTGCAAAGCGCCGGGCTCACACCGCAGCGCCTGAACCCCAACGCCGTGCGCGCAATGGCCGAGGTGGGCCTCGACATCTCGGCCCAACGCGCCAAACCGATCGATCCCACCTTTTTGGCCAGTGCTGACCTTGTCGTCACCCTGTGCGGTGATGCCCGGGACCAATGCCCCACCACCCCACCACACGTCACGCGCGTGCACTGGCCGCTGCCGGATCCAGCGCTTTCCACCGGCGATGACGCGACGGTCATGGCCGTTTTTCGCCAGGTACGCGACGAGATCAGTCGGCGCGTGGCAGCGCTCGCTTGATCGCAACCACACCAAAAAACCGAAGCGACTGGTGATCAGCCACTTCGGTTTTTCTATCGCCAATCGCGTCACGTGGTGTTGACCGACTGCGCGCCTCTCCCAGCCGCCGTCCCCCCGAACCAAGCGGCCAACCGGTGCGCAATCCTCAGTATGGCACATCCCCTGTGCACGATTTGAACAGCACGCCCCGCCGTTAGCCGATCGCCACGGCAAACTTCATCAGGTTGTACGCCGCCATGAAGGTGCTCTGGCTGATCCAGTACGTGCCGTTGGCCGGGTCCACCACGTGAAAACTGCCGGCTCGGTAGCCATCCAGCGTGACCACGTGGGCGTTGTTGACGCCGCGGCTCCACGCGTAGCTGCCCCACCGCGGCGCGTTGTAGTGGTTGACGATCCACACCACCACCGGTTTGTTTTGATCGATGGCCGCCACGAAGCCGGCGCTGTCCGTGCCGCTGATATTGGTCGCGGTCCCGTACTGGCTGATCCACGGCACGAAGGCACTGGGGAAAATCGACTGGTAAAGGGGCCCATCCGCGATCTTGAACGGGCTGTAAACGAACCCGTGGTACGGATTATCGTCGGCCGCGATCGGCATCGTGTTGAGGAAGCTGACCAGGTTGTAGCCGGTCGCTTGCCCGTGATAATGCAGCGCCTCCAGCGCACTGGCCCCTTCACACCCCATCGGCGCCCCCGCCGCATACTGATCGATCCGCGCAACGCCCAGCACCTTGCTGGCGGCCGGCGTCGTGGCCGGCGCAGCCGCTTGCGTCGATGGTGCGGTGGCCGTTTGCGCTACAGCAGCCGCAGCCTTGGCCGCAGCCGCTGCTTTGGCCTTGGCGTCAGCGGCGGCCTGGGCCGCCTGGGCCGCCGCGGCATGCAACTGATCGCGCTTGGCCGTTGCCAGCGGACTGTACTTCGCCACGAACCCCGGGGCTTTGAGCGCCTGGATCGCCGTCAGCACATCGGCTGCCGCCGCTTCCGTTTGGGCCGCCGCCAGCTGGTGGACCAGGTTCAGCTCCGTGGTGACCAGCGCCACACGCGCGGCGATTCGCTTAGCGTACTTCGGCTTGGCCGCCTGAACCGCCTTGAACGCCGCCTGCAGCGGTGCTGGGTCAAACTGTTCGTCACGCAACGTGTCCTGTGCATCCAGCGCTTGCGCTAACGTCGTCTGTACCGTCAAGATCTGTTTGGCCGCCTGCACGTTTTGGCGCGCCGTGGTCAGCCGCTTCCGCTGGGCGGCCGTCAGCTTTTTTTGCTGCGCGGTCGCCGCCTTCTGCGCCGTGGTGACTTTCGCCAGCGCCGTCGCGGTCAGCCCCTTGCTCGGCTGCGTGGCCGCGCGGTTCGCATAGAGTGTCGCCACCGCCTGCTCAAAGTGCGTGAGCCGTTCAACGGCCGCTGACGCGTGCGGCGCCGGCTGCGACTTGGGCGCGCACCCGCCCAGAAGCAACGCCAGCCCGAGCCCTAATCCCAAGGCAGCCAGTGCCTGCCAGTGTTTGACCCATGTCATCGTTTTTCCCTCACAATCGTGTCGGTGCCTGCAGCGCACCATTGCCTGTAGTGTACCAGCCGCAGTGTGCGTTATTTGCACAGGTCACTGCGCCCCGTAGCTCGCCAGCGTCCACTGCATTCGCGTGATGACATAATCCCGCAGCGCGGTCGGCTCAATCACCTTGAGCATGTGCGCCTGCTGCAACAACCACATTCGGATCCCGTAGCCGTCGTTCACTTCAATGGCGAACCGAACCCGCTGCTGCGTCCATCCCGGCCAAGTCGGCCAGTTCGCCTCAGGCACGGGGGTGGCCAGCTGCTTGGCCTGGGGAAACCGATCGCGCACGTACTGCGGGTCCGAGAAGTAATCGATCACCAGCGTCACCGGATTGCCCAAGAACGGCAGCGCCGTGTGCTGGCGCAAGCGCCCGGTTTCCAACCGCTGGGCCTGCGATGGCGCCGCCGCCCGCCCCACCCGGCGCACCGCGGTCATCGACGTGAGCGCAAACTTATGCAACCGCGTCACATCGAGGTCGTCATAGGCGCTTTCGCACCCGGACGTCATGAAGAAGTACAAGTCGGCAAAAAACACCGCAGTCGGCACCCGCTCCAGCACCACGGCTTGGCCGTTGAACGTATACGTGAACCGGAGCCGCGCATGCTCGCGAATCGCCTGCACCACCACTGCCAGCGTGGCGAGCACCGATTCGGCCGCCTCATCCGGGACCCCGCGGTACTGCTGCCAATCGCTTTGAAGCAACGGCTTCAGCGCCGCTGCTTCCACCTGCCCCAACAACGCCTGCAGAATCGGAGCCATCTCCGTGTTGCTCAGCCCCCGACTGGCCAGCAAAATCTGGCCCACCGCCAACCGCTGTGTCGGTGTCAAGGCCACCGCGCTGCGCTGCTTGAGCTGGTACGTGCCGCGGCCTGCCGCCGTGCTGATCTGAAACTGCTCAGCCAGCCCCGCCTCTGCGATCATCGCGCGAATCTCGCGAATATCGCGCTGCACCGAACTTTCCGAGCACTGAAACTCACTTGCAAGCGCGGTTTTGGTCAGCGCCGCCCCAGTAAAAAGGCGGAGCATGATCATCACCGTCCGTTTGCTCCCCCGCAAGCCTCCTGTCGCCATCCGTTCCACCTCCAGTTTGTTGCCCTAATTGTCCGCTACCGCCGCGTGCACGTCAATCCGCGAGGCGCGCGGGATTACAGGCGACTGAACGAGTTTCAGGGAAAACGACACACGGCCAATGCAAAAATTGGCGCGAAGCAGGGGCAAAAACGCGATCGACCGAGTGTTCACGCCTCCACTTAAATTTAACACCGCGTTAAATTTTTAATTTTCCGCGTGTCCTTTTGCCTGAAACGTGACGTCTTACGGTAGTACGGTCGGCCCGCGAGTCTTGGCGCCCCTTGCATCGCGCAACTCAACCACCAGACGAAACTGACGAATGATATTTCAATTCACGTACTCTCGTAGAGTGCGACCCTGACCCCCTCACCCCACTAAACGGGCCCGATTATTTCAATTCACGCACTCTCGTAGAGTGCGACCACGTCACGCTAAGACCCTTGCCTTTGCCCGTGATTTCAATTCACGCACTCTCGTAGAGTGCGACGCGGCTCAAGGAGCTGGTGGTTGCGGAGGGTGAATTTCAATTCACGCACTCTCGTAGAGTTCGACTCGGTTGGTGAGAAACTGAGCGCGGTCGGTACATTTCAATTCACGCACTCTCGTAG
This sequence comes from Lacticaseibacillus daqingensis, assembly GCF_003946115.1. Taxonomy (GTDB): domain Bacteria; phylum Bacillota; class Bacilli; order Lactobacillales; family Lactobacillaceae; genus Lacticaseibacillus; species Lacticaseibacillus daqingensis. The sequence continues at coordinate 124,281 of NZ_RHOH01000007.1, forward strand.
AGTGCGACGCACATCCACTGACCATGCTCGAGTGACTCATCATTTCAATTCATGCACTCACGTAGAGTGCGACGAGTAGGGATACCAATGATTGTCATCTGTGAAAATTTCAATTCACGCACTCACGTAGAGTGCGACGCTAGATCAATACATGGATCGCTGGCTTTACAAATTTCAATTCACGCACTCACGTAGAGTGCGACGGCCATGAAGGCTTTTGCCTCACGCTGCATCTCATTTCAATTCACGCACTCACGTAGAGTGCGACTGTCGGTAGTCGTAGATGTGGTAGGTCTCCGCATTTCAATTCACGCACTCACGTAGAGTGCGACGCGTGCGCTTGGCTAACCGCCAAGTGGGACTGATATTTCAATTCACGCACTCACGTAGAGTGCGACCGCGCCGTCAAACGGCGGCGCAAGGATCCCACAATATTTCAATTCACGCACTCACGTAGAGTGCGACCAGTCACGGGGTCAGGCTTTGGCGACGGCATCATTTCAATTCACGCACTCACGTAGAGTGCGACCTCCTTCAGCCAAAAGTCAGTGAACGTGTCTGATTTCAATTCACGCACTCACGTAGAGTGCGACATCAAGCAAGCAACTGAAACCGTGAAGCAAGAATTTCAATTCACGCACTCACGTAGAGTGCGACTCGGATAAACCCAGCGCTGCCTTAACTTGCTCTTATTTCAATTCACGCACTCACGTAGAGTGCGACGATCAAGGTGTCAGTCAAATCGACATCATGTCATTTCAATTCACGCACTCACGTAGAGTGCGACTGACTCAGCACGGTGCACTTGATGTAGCCCGCCGATTTCAATTCACGCACTCACGTAGAGTGCGACTATGTAGGAAACGAATCGGTTTCGTTCAAACATATTTCAATTTACGCACTCACGTAGAGTGCGACAGTCTTCTACAAAATCCTTTTCCATTGCTGTGATATTTCAATTCACGCACTCACGTAGAGTGCGACGCCGTGTTCTCGATGGCAGAGACACGCCGGGTTATTTCAATTCACGCACTCACGTAGAGTGCGACTTGAGGTTGGTCAGGCACACCTCCAGCTCCCACTCATTTCAATTCACGCACTCACGTAGAGTGCGACGTGTAGCCTTCGTGTTCCTTCCCGTCTTTGTCCTTATTTCAATTCACGCACTCACGTAGAGTGCGACTCTAACTGGTGTGGTATCGGTGCCAGTTGGTCGAATTTCAATTCACGCACTCACGTAGAGTGCGACTCAATCCAAGCGTTTTTACAATTCATAGGGAGATTTCAATTCACGCACTCACGTAGAGTGCGACAAGCGCTTTGGGCCAAGTTTGTTGCTTGGATCCAATTTCAATTCACGCACTCACGTAGAGTGCGACGATCGATGTTACAGGCGTACCGAAACGGCTCAAATTTCAATTCACGCACTCACGTAGAGTGCGACTACGCAGACGCCCGCACTCACATGACGCTGATATTTCAATTCACGCACTCACGTAGAGTGCGACTGCGGAGCGGATATAATAACAGGGTTTTCCAACTTATTTCAATTCACGCACTCACGTAGAGTGCGACAATGACGATATTTCATTGGAAAGCGGGTACTAATTTCAATTCACGCACTCACGTAGAGTGCGACGCAATGAATCACACTTTGCTCAGCCGGGTATTGAATTTCAATTCACGCACTCACGTAGAGTGCGACCCGGCGGTAAACGACAGCCACGAGACGTCTGAAATTTCAATTCACGCACTCACGTAGAGTGCGACGGAAGAGCAGTATCCGTTGTTCGCGGATGCCAAATTTCAATTCACGCACTCACGTAGAGTGCGACACTGGCTGGTGTTTATGAAAGAGGTGCGAAATATTTCAATTCACGCACTCACGTAGAGTGCGACCTTGGAGGAGTAACTTAAGTATAGCACCGTAAAATATTTCAATTCACGCACTCACGTAGAGTGCGACGATGAAGGGAGATCATCATGGGACTGACACTGATTTCAATTCACGCACTCACGTAGAGTGCGACCAGCTTGTCAGCAGACAGGATGTTGGTGCACCAATTTCAATTCACGCACTCACGTAGAGTGCGACCTTGGCAACACAACGAGCGCCGCCGAATTTTGATTTCAATTCACGCACTCACGTAGAGTGCGACCCTTGACGTTTTCGGTCGCTTGGAGTTCAGACTTATTTCAATTCACGCACTCACGTAGAGTGCGACGGTATTTCAAGGCGGGTAGGGTCGAAACGTTCGATTTCAATTCACGCACTCACGTAGAGTGCGACGGTAGACTGGTGATAAATAACGAAAGGGGAAACATTTCAATTCACGCACTCACGTAGAGTGCGACTGATACGCCGCCAACGGCCTCTCAGTACGTCAGATTTCAATTCACGCACTCACGTAGAGTGCGACGCCATCGATAATCGAGTTTGCATAATCGTCGTATTTCAATTCACGCACTCACGTAGAGTGCGACCATTTCGTTTTCTTGCTCTTCGGTAATCACTGGATTTCAATTCACGCACTCACGTAGAGTGCGACCATTTCGTTTTCTTGCTCTTCGGTAATCACTGGATTTCAATTCACGCACTCACGTAGAGTGCGACCATTTCGTTTTCTTGCTCTTCGGTAATCACTGGATTTCAATTCACGCACTCACGTAGAGTGCGACCATTTCGTTTTCTTGCTCTTCGGTAATCACTGGATTTCAATTCACGCACTCACGTAGAGTGCGACCTTCGGGCCGGTCAGCATCGAGACTGGCACGTATATTTCAATTCACGCACTCACGTAGAGTGCGACAATATTCGCTCTGTTGCGCGATATAAGCGACTGATTTCAATTCACGCACTCACGTAGAGTGCGACAGGAAGCTAACAAGGCACTGCGCAAGGCTATCGATATTTCAATTCACGCACTCACGTAGAGTGCGACGCGGCCTTCGCTTGTGCTTGCTCGTGAGACTTGAATTTCAATTCACGCACTCACGTAGAGTGCGACAACAAGAAGCCGCGCTCCAAAGACATCGTCATATTTCAATTCACGCACTCACGTAGAGTGCGACGAACACACCAATCAAAGAGGTGGCGCGTCGAACTGATTTCAATTCACGCACTCACGTAGAGTGCGACGCGATTCATCCGGTTCATGATCACGTGGTGGTATTTCAATTCACGCACTCACGTAGAGTGCGACCGTATCATATCCAGCGCGTGCACGTTGGGATTATTTCAATTCACGCACTCACGTAGAGTGCGACTGGTTGTTGCGCTTGCGATTAACTGGCACCTGTGATTTCAATTCACGCACTCACGTAGAGTGCGACGCAAGCACTGTTTATATCACTGAGACGGAACACAAGATTTCAATTCACGCACTCACGTAGAGTGCGACGCAAGCACTTCGCACCGTATGCACTGGCTTGGAAATTTCAATTCACGCACTCACGTAGAGTGCGACAGGCGTTACGGTACCAGCGGCATACGCGTTGATATTTCAATTCACGCACTCACGTAGAGTGCGACGCAATGATCGCAACTATCGCACTGGCGACTACTTGATTTCAATTCACGCACTCACGTAGAGTGCGACTGGCGCCACCCTAGACGAAAAGGGCGGCATCTTGGAATTTCAATTCACGCACTCACGTAGAGTGCGACCAAGGCAATCACTTATCAACGTAAGGAGCTCAAATTTCAATTCACGCACTCACGTAGAGTGCGACGGTGATGGCGGCGCGTGGGTCAACGCGGCTATCATTTCAATTCACGCACTCACGTAGAGTGCGACTCTACGCCGATGCCCGCACACACATGACGCTGATATTTCAATTCACGCACTCACGTAGAGTGCGACGAGGAAATTATGCAGATCACTTTAGCAGGTAAAATTTCAATTCACGCACTCACGTAGAGTGCGACGTGACCTTGCCCGCACTCCCTCCGTCTGCTTTGGTATTTCAATTCACGCACTCACGTAGAGTGCGACAGTATCAGCCAGTAGCTCACCCGCATAGTACGCATTTCAATTCACGCACTCACGTAGAGTGCAACAGCCTGCGGAATCATGTTCTTGAGCGCGTAGGTATTTCAATTCACGCACTCACGTAGAGTGCGACGGCTGGGCGACATTTTCACAGCACCACTGCAAATTTCAATTCACGCACTCACTTAGAGTGCGACTTCATACCATTCGAGCCTTATGTGGTTATCCTCATTTCAATTCACGCACTCACGTAGAGTGCGACGTAATTCTAGCACCTCTTTAATTACATTGATAATTTCAATTCACGCACTCACGTAGAGTGCGACTACGGGTCACGTTGAGCTGGTTACTATTAGATTATTTCAATTCACGCACTCACGTAGAGTGCGACATCTTGGTAAAGCTTTCCAGTGTCGCGAATTGGAATTTCAATTCACGCACTCACGTAGAGTGCGACATGGTTGGCGACATTACAGACGCGTCCGATAGTCTATTTCAATTCACGCACTCACGTAGAGTGCGACTGACCTTCGTACTGCTCGTGGCCGCCTGAGCAATTTCAATTCACGCACTCACGTAGAGTGCGACTTATTGGCGGCGTCCTTCTGACTTCCACTTTCTGATTTCAATTCACGCACTCACGTAGAGTGCGACGGTGCTCAAAGTCAGGACAATCGAATGTTGTAATTTCAATTCACGCACTCACGTAGAGTGCGACGTGGTTCCTCGATGATCTGACCGTTACCGGCGTATTTCAATTCACGCACTCACGTAGAGTGCGACGCACGTCTTTGTCGTGCCCCTTGTCAATGGAAATTTCAATTCACGCACTCACGTAGAGTGCGACCTTACAAGCTTCATTGCTCGCCCTCCCCATACCGATTTCAATTCACGCACTCACGTAGAGTGCGACTGGTGAGGCTATCCGTTTTGTCGCCAGCACGGTTATTTCAATTCACGCACTCACGTAGAGTGCGACAAGGTCGAGCGCCGTCACACTGCCGTCTTTGTCATTTCAATTCACGCACTCACGTAGAGTGCGACCGTAAACACGGGCGCATATACGGGCGGCACAAAAATTTCAATTCACGCACTCACGTAGAGTGCGACACGAACCCGAACGAAACGACCAAAGACCACGCATTTCAATTCACGCACTCACGTAGAGTGCGACATTGGCATGAAAGCGACCGGTGACCCAGACATATTTCAATTCACGCACTCACGTAGAGTGCGACTTGCTTCACGGCTGCCGATCTTAGCCTCGGTGTCATTTCAATTCACGCACTCACGTAGAGTGCGACGCAGACACGGCTGGAGTTCTTCAACAAAACGCTATTTCAATTCACGCACTCACGTAGAGTGCGACGCCGCTGACAGCGATGAAAACGACAAGTCAATCATTTCAATTCACGCACTCACGTAGAGTGCGACGACGCAAGTATGTGGCGGGATTCCGTCGATTAGATTTCAATTCACGCACTCACGTAGAGTGCGACAGGTGAAGCCGCAGCTACTGCGCGCAACGCCGAATTTCAATTCACGCACTCACGTAGAGTGCGACAGTAACCCGGGTCAGCGCTATTCAGAGCTCTCATTTCAATTCACGCACTCACGTAGAGTGCGACGAACGTGCTTGACCAGGTTGTCCTGAATACCAAATTTCAATTCACGCACTCACGTAGAGTGCGACCCTTGTCGCTATCCTCGACATGGCGCACCATGTTATTTCAATTCACGCACTCACGTAGAGTGCGACCCACAACAAAAAACTAAGTAGCGCCGACCAATCATTTCAATTCACGCACTCACGTAGAGTGCGACAATGCCGCCCGCGCCATCTTCAGGCGTGCGTTCAATTTCAATTCACGCACTCACGTAGAGTGCGACTGCACGAATGTCTTGGTTCGCGATGTCGTCAGATTTCAATTCACGCACTCACGTAGAGTGCGACGGATACTGGTATGGCTCGTGGCCACCGCGTCAGCATTTCAATTCACGCACTCACGTAGAGTGCGACGACACTGATGCTTATTGATTCCGGGGAGCCGATATTTCAATTCACGCACTCACGTAGAGTGCGACCGGCTTCGCAGCGGGTTATCTAATCGCTGATACATTTCAATTCACGCACTCACGTAGAGTGCGACAAGGCATTCAAATAATCTAGGAGGAAATTAATTATTTCAATTCACGCACTCACGTAGAGTGCGACACGATTGACCACGACGGCTCAAGGTGAAAAGTGATTTCAATTCACGCACTCACGTAGAGTGCGACGGTCAGTGGAGATGGCCACGCGATATGGTATCCAAATTTCAATTCACGCACTCACGTAGAGTGCGACTGATAGACATCCCTTCTGTCACCCCAGCGCGTGATTTCAATTCACGCACTCACGTAGAGTGCGACTTACATTGCGACCTACGCGCTGTCTATCATCGAATTTCAATTCACGCACTCACGTAGAGTGCGACTCCTTAGCGATGCTGCGGAACTCCTTCCGCATATTTCAATTCACGCACTCACGTAGAGTGCGACCTCTTGGCGGATAATGAATCCGGGAAGGAGGTATTTCAATTCACGCACTCACGTAGAGTGCGACGTGGCCGGACGTGCAGATTGAGGAGGACAAGCATATTTCAATTCACGCACTCACGTAGAGTGCGACACGGTGCCGGCGGAGTTATCCTACATCGTGGTATTTCAATTCACGCACTCACGTAGAGTGCGACAGGCGATACAAGCATTGAAGGCGATTCGCTTGATATTTCAATTCACGCACTCACGTAGAGTGCGACCTAAAACAAAAACGGGTCAAAAACTTTGGTCTATTTCAATTCACGCACTCACGTAGAGTGCGACAGCGTACTTGTATGAACACTTCGACTTGTCAACATTTCAATTCACGCACTCACGTAGAGTGCGACCCGATTGGAGGGTAGTATATGGATTTATTAGTTATTTCAATTCACGCACTCACGTAGAGTGCGACACTTGGCACTCCGGCAGATGGCGTTATCTCCAAATTTCAATTCACGCACTCACGTAGAGTGCGACGGATCAGCGCCTCGTTGATACAAAAGACACCTATATTTCAATTCACGCACTCACGTAGAGTGCGACGTTTGGTGGATCGGGTACAACAATGATGGCTTGTATTTCAATTCACGCACTCACGTAGAGTGCGACCTACGATACTAAGCCCAACGACGCGTTGGTCTATGATTTCAATTCACGCACTCACGTAGAGTGCGACGGTTGCAGGGTATGCCAAGCTGGTAAGCCGAACAATTTCAATTCACGCACTCACGTAGAGTGCGACAGCTAAGCAGCATCGGCATCGGGTGACAGTTGAATTTCAATTCACGCACTCACGTAGAGTGCGACCTGACAAGTGGCGTGATCGCCGTGAGGTGCAAAACATTTCAATTCACGCACTCACGTAGAGTGCGACGTTGACGCGAAGCACCCACCGCGCGAATCGTCCTAATTTCAATTCACGCACTCACGTAGAGTGCGACCTAGCGTGGTTGCTCGGCTATCAGATTGAGGAGATTTCAATTCACGCACTCACGTAGAGTGCGACCACAACCAGAACCCGATCGCCATTGCTGATTGTATTTCAATTCACGCACTCACGTAGAGTGCGACGGTCAACCGAATATCTGTGTGAGCGCAGCTTAGGGCATTTCAATTCACGCACTCACGTAGAGTGCGACCACAGTCTTACATGAATATGCTAGTTAAACCGTTATTTCAATTCACGCACTCACGTAGAGTGCGACCGGTCGAATTGCAGGGTCTGCCATCGCTGCACTAAATTTCAATTCACGCACTCACGTAGAGTGCGACATTTAGGTTCGCCAGAGGCGGCCTTTTTGATTGATTTCAATTCACGCACTCACGTAGAGTGCGACATTTGGAGTCAGCTGATTATCGGTGTCTTAAGTGATTTCAATTCACGCACTCACGTAGAGTGCGACCGAGATCGAGCGCTACGGCTTGCAGGACTGCGAATTTCAATTCACGCACTCACGTAGAGTGCGACCAAAGACTTGCATCACATCATGTTGGACACATCATTTCAATTCACGCACTCACGTAGAGTGCGACGCCCTAGTTGTTCAATCTCGGCCATGGTTAACATATTTCAATTCACGCACTCACGTAGAGTGCGACAACCCACGCAGTGCGGCCGAAGAAGCCTACTTATTTCAATTCACGCACTCACGTAGAGTGCGACGCGCTGGCCAGCGATGAGAAGCGGCTCGATTCACTATTTCAATTCACGCACTCACGTAGAGTGCGACTGCCGCTTGGTCTCGTCCGTGTAGGCCTGCTTATTTCAATTCACGCACTCACGTAGAGTGCGACACGGCCCGCCGCTACCTGGTGGAACTGTGTGATATTTCAATTCACGCACTCACGTAGAGTGCGACCCGCGACGGTATCAGCATGGACGAGGCGATCAAATTTCAATTCACGCACTCACGTAGAGTGCGACAACTCTGTTGGCACATGCGATCAGTTCCTCCAAAATTTCAATTCACGCACTCACGTAGAGTGCGACTCGGCCTACACATAATCACGGCTTCACAGTTAGATTTCAATTCACGCACTCACGTAGAGTGCGACGCTGATGATTCGCGCTACTATGATCCAGAGTTATTTCAATTCACGCACTCACGTAGAGTGCGACGTTCAATTTTTCTAGATCTTCCAATTTTTCTTTATTTCAATTCACGCACTCACGTAGAGTGCGACTTGTGGCAATGTCGCACCAGAAGCAACAAGCGCTATTTCAATTCACGCACTCACGTAGAGTGCGACGCAGGCCTGCCGTTGCAACGCACGGTTAGAATTATTTCAATTCACGCACTCACGTAGAGTGCGACCCATTGCGTCGCTGTATGCTACTCATTACTTTAATTTCAATTCACGCACTCACGTAGAGTGCGACCTGGTACGAGCAACTCTAACCGCTTCGGGCCAATGAATATTTCAATTCACGCACTCACGTAGAGTGCGACGACACGGTACCCGATGCTGGCATTGCAGACGTGATTTCAATTCACGCACTCACGTAGAGTGCGACATTGCGGCGCCGTTTAATTGATCCTTGATAACTTATTTCAATTCACGCACTCACGTAGAGTGCGACCAGATAAGCGTCCACGACTTCGCCACCGCGGAAATTTCAATTCACGCACTCACGTAGAGTGCGACTACAAAACTTAAGCCATTAGGAGGCTACTACCATATTTCAATTCACGCACTCACGTAGAGTGCGACCGTGGTGATGCCGAAGTGCATGTCGTATAACGATTTCAATTCACGCACTCACGTAGAGTGCGACGGCAGTTGGTCATAATCATCGGTGCCAAATTTCGGATTTCAATTCACGCACTCACGTAGAGTGCGACGGTGATAGTGGTGGTTATGGTAGTGTCTCCTTATTTCAATTCACGCACTCACGTAGAGTGCGACAACACCGTCCACTGTAAGATCTGGATGATTCTTATTTCAATTCACGCACTCACGTAGAGTGCGACGCTTCGGTTGGCGGAGCAATGGGCGGCGGAAAATTTCAATTCACGCACTCACGTAGAGTGCGACGCGGTTAAGCTGGTGCTTGTCAACGTCAGCCATATTTCAATTCACGCACTCACGTAGAGTGCGACTATCGCGAGCTGTTTAATATAACCAAATTCCTCATTTCAATTCACGCACTCACGTAGAGTGCGACGCAAGTATGACAGACGAAGGAAAGATGTATGCAGTATTTCAATTCACGCACTCACGTAGAGTGCGACTACTACAGCCAAGGGCTGACGCGATTTGAAGTATCATTTCAATTCACGCACTCACGTAGAGTGCGACGATTTTGCGCTTACCTGGTCGATGATTCAGAGAGTGATTTCAATTCACGCACTCACGTAGAGTGCGACTGCGCCAGCCTTTGCTAACTTCCACGCGTTGTTATTTCAATTCACGCACTCACGTAGAGTGCGACATCTTGGATTCAAATTCTGGTTCGCAATCATTATTTCAATTCACGCACTCACGTAGAGTGCGACGGCCAGCGTCTACTTGAGTGACGATGGGTATCTATTTCAATTCACGCACTCACGTAGAGTGCGACCGTCAGCGGGTCGGTGCTGTGTAGCTCGTCTGGATTTCAATTCACGCACTCACGTAGAGTGCGACCTCATCGTCAGCCATCCATCGTCTTCCCAACCATTTCAATTCACGCACTCACGTAGAGTGCGACGGTGTCAAACCCAACTGAATGGCCTACTTTAGTATTTCAATTCACGCACTCACGTAGAGTGCGACTGGAACCGTCGTAAGTCAGTGCCTTTCTTGTAATTTCAATTCACGCACTCACGTAGAGTGCGACCCGGGGCATCGTGGCAATGCAGCCCCCGGGAGTCATTTCAATTCACGCACTCACGTAGAGTGCGACTTCACAGCGTCCTTGATTGCCGCCTCGGACTGATTTCAATTCACGCACTCACGTAGAGTGCGACAGCCTTTTCTTGCGCTTCGTCCACGACCTGCTATTTCAATTCACGCACTCACGTAGAGTGCGACGCGACAGGCACGAGCAAGGCGTGCCGTGGGCTTATTTCAATTCACGCACTCACGTAGAGTGCGACCGTACGCCCTAGCACCTTTCCGGTGTCGTGGTCATTTCAATTCACGCACTCACGTAGAGTGCGACGGCGCGCTTGTGTTGCCAGCGTTGAGACTGATAATTTCAATTCACGCACTCACGTAGAGTGCGACCCGATACCACCGGCCGTGGCCACACCCAGCAGATTATTTCAATTCACGCACTCACGTAGAGTGCGACGACAGAGATAATCTCACCTGCGGGGAGGTTAAAATTTCAATTCACGCACTCACGTAGAGTGCGACGATACCTGACGGCTGTGGTGTCGCAGTAGCTCCAATTTCAATTCACGCACTCACGTAGAGTGCGACGGACGAACACTCCAGTCGATGCAAACAATCACGATTTCAATTCACGCACTCACGTAGAGTGCGACCATAGACGCGGCGCAAAAGGCTATCGATGCCGCATTTCAATTCACGCACTCACGTAGAGTGCGACGGATTTCACTATGCAGCTCAGCGGCGGCAGCATATTTCAATTCACGCACTCACGTAGAGTGCGACATTCGGCGCGGCTGTCCTGATGGTCGGTGCAGATTTCAATTCACGCACTCACGTAGAGTGCGACGGTCCCAGCATACCGTCATCGTGGACGCCCAGCATTTCAATTCACGCACTCACGTAGAGTGCGACGAACGTGTGGACAATCAACTCGACTTCTGGACATTTCAATTCACGCACTCACGTAGAGTGCGACCCGTTTGCCAGCATCAGCGCGGTCCAGCTCAAATTTCAATTCACGCACTCACGTAGAGTGCGACCCGCAGTCACACTGGCACAGCCAACATGCCGATCATTTCAATTCACGCACTCACGTAGAGTGCGACCTCCGGTCAGCTCAAAGACACCGACGCCTTTCTATTTCAATTCACGCACTCACGTAGAGTGCGACCATGGCCGCATAGGAGGAAAATCATGAACAAAGTTATTTCAATTCACGCACTCACGTAGAGTGCGACGCTAAGCGTGCGCGAGGAGTTGATTTGGCACAAATTTCAATTCACGCACTCACGTAGAGTGCGACTACTCATCTCGCGCCTCCCGTGTGGTCTTTGCAATTTCAATTCACGCACTCACGTAGAGTGCGACTCGTATGTGAGCGTTGCGCCTGCGGTAATTCCCGATTTCAATTCACGCACTCACGTAGAGTGCGACCGTCTTCAGCGCGGACAGGTTGACCGCATCGATATTTCAATTCACGCACTCACGTAGAGTGCGACTTGCCCCACCCACTTGGTGCCATCCGACTTGTAATTTCAATTCACGCACTCACGTAGAGTGCGACCTCGACCAGCTTGGTGATTTCAGGCAATAACTTAATTTCAATTCACGCACTCACGTAGAGTGCGACGCGGCGTCTTTACTATCAGTCTGTGATTTGTTGTAATTTCAATTCACGCACTCACGTAGAGTGCGACCGTTCCATTTCCGCCTAGGGCTTTGTAGCTGCGATTTCAATTCACGCACTCACGTAGAGTGCGACGTGTCTGGCGCGTGGAGGGAACCGGCGAAATCGTATTTCAATTCACGCACTCACGTAGAGTGCGACTCGTTACTCGGGTCAAGCGTGCCATTGAGTGTATCATTTCAATTCACGCACTCACGTAGAGTGCGACCGTTATGCTGGTGCATCTGCTTCGGCCACAATCATTTCAATTCACGCACTCACGTAGAGTGCGACGCGGCCTCCGTGGAAAGGGGTCGCTTTTTATGTATTTCAATTCACGCACTCACGTAGAGTGCGACTATGACGTTGGGAAATTACCTGATCCCTGTAAATTTCAATTCACGCACTCACGTAGAGTGCGACGCCGCATTTAAGATACCAAAACGCCTACAATCATTTCAATTCACGCACTCACGTAGAGTGCGACAGCATGGTTTCGGTGAATTCCCCCGCATAATCATTTCAATTCACGCACTCACGTAGAGTGCGACTCGCTTGATGTTGCCATGATTAGTCCTCCGTATATTTCAATTCACGCACTCACGTAGAGTGCGACGGTAGCTGTAACCCGGTAAAGACGGGTCGGAACAATTTCAATTCACGCACTCACGTAGAGTGCGACCCTTCTTGACGATAGGAGTTGCCAGCAGTTCGGATTTCAATTCACGCACTCACGTAGAGTGCGACCGGGCAACGCCTCGATTATCACGGGGAAAGATATTTCAATTCACGCACTCACGTAGAGTGCGACCTTGCCAAACAGCCGCAACGTGATTTTTGTTTATTTCAATTCACGCACTCACGTAGAGTGCGACGACGATGCTTTCATGACGCACCCCGAATGGATTATTTCAATTCACGCACTCACGTAGAGTGCGACCTCAAGAAACGCATTGCTTCGGAGCGCGGCAATATTTCAATTCACGCACTCACGTAGAGTGCGACAATCAACTTAGTAACGCCCTCCACAGCAGCTCATTTCAATTCACGCACTCACGTAGAGTGCGACTCCTTGGGAACCGCTTAGGTCGGCAATATAGGTATTTCAATTCACGCACTCACGTAGAGTGCGACTCATGTTTAATCTTCCTTTCAGTTCTTGATTTATTTCAATTCACGCACTCACGTAGAGTGCGACGACGTTTATCATTTCCACCGCCGGGTTCGATATATTTCAATTCACGCACTCACGTAGAGTGCGACGGTCTGCACAATGTGCATACCCTTGGCGGAGACCAATTTCAATTCACGCACTCACGTAGAGTGCGACGCAACTTCTTCACCAAGGTGGTTGTACCGGGTATTTCAATTCACGCACTCACGTAGAGTGCGACCCGAAATCAAAGCGCTCATCGGCGTAGTATATATTTCAATTCACGCACTCACGTAGAGTGCGACCTTACGCCCCCAAGCGTTTGATGTCATCCAGCTCAAATTTCAATTCACGCACTCACGTAGAGTGCGACCTCCGGTCAGCTCAAAGACACTGATGCCTTCTTATTTCAATTCACGCACTCACGTAGAGTGCGACTGTTACCAAGAAGGTAATCAACCGATACATGGAATTTCAATTCACGCACTCACGTAGAGTGCGACGGCAATATCGGTTACCCGATTCAGGCAGGCATATTTCAATTCACGCACTCACGTAGAGTGCGACGCCAAAGCGGTCGACAAACCTAATCCTTGGATATTTCAATTCACGCACTCACGTAGAGTGCGACGGTACCGTCTTCGATCCAGATGCCAAGCTTGGAATTTCAATTCACGCACTCACGTAGAGTGCGACGGGAAGTGCGGTAACGTCGAAGCCGCGTCTGCATTTCAATTCACGCACTCACGTAGAGTGCGACGGCAACACAGGCAGACTTCGATAATTTCTGATAATTTCAATTCACGCACTCACGTAGAGTGCGACATCCAGTCCGATCTTGTCAACGCCGATCTTTCTGATTTCAATTCACGCACTCACGTAGAGTGCGACAGCTCTGTCGGAAAGCTGAGGATATCCCCTTTTGAATTTCAATTCACGCACTCACGTAGAGTGCGACCAAGGCCGCTACTGACAGCGGTGGCACGGTCAAATTTCAATTCACGCACTCACGTAGAGTGCGACACAGCTGATCTCGAAGCTTCAATACCTGTAACAATTTCAATTCACGCACTCACGTAGAGTGCGACGCAATAGACCCGCTGGGCTCGCCTCCAAGACTTATTTCAATTCACGCACTCACGTAGAGTGCGACCGCAACATAATGTGTAGAGGGCTTCCCTAAACCTAGATATTGCGGCTAGTAATCATTTCACTCATAATAATAAGGTAATTTCTCCACAAAAACAACGAATCTATCGTAAAAAAAGGTGCGAATCTGCCGAGCATGTTATGTTCGACATCGTTTCGCACCAGCCAACTTATATAGTAACTCAAAGTATCATGGCATGAACCGGAAGATCTTCACTGATTCCCATCTCCGGATCATAGTTCATTGTATAGTATATCCCACCCTGCTTTGAGGTTTCAATATAACCGATTTGACTAAACTTACTTAAATTGTATACCTGCACGGTAAAGGCTTGCGCTTGCTTCATTAAAATGGAAAGATGATCCGCTGGGGTTTCCTTCGATAACAACGCAGTGATAATATCGAGACCACTGACTGCATGATCTTGACTGATTATTTCGCCATTCTCTAAGTCAACGTTAGGATCGTAACCGACAATCACCGGTGTCGTAGGACTGTCAATAACTTGAAAATGGCGACTAATCGACTGAGAAGCTGCACTAACGAGACCGTAAGACGCAAGTGGTCCTTGCGTGCCCAGTACAGGTTTGGCTCGTGCGACTGATGAAAAACGCGCATTGTTGACCAAGTGGCCTTGCGGTAGGAGATGGCCCCAGTCAAACAAGAATGATTTTTCATACGGGTAACGCATGGTTTGCATGCGATCGAAACCGTCATAATACCGTGCAAAAAATTGCTTGATGCAACTTGGTGCCAGCAATTCAGCGCTGGGATTAAGCTTCCAAACTGCGAGTGTGGCTGACTGCCCCGCCGTTAGTTCCTTTAAACTACTCATACGTTCTGCTGAACTCACCAGTCTAACAAGATGAACAAACCCGACTGGCATCTCGTGATTACGATTACAACGCCCCGCAGTTTGAACGACACTATCCAGTCCAGCCAAAGATCGGATAGCCATCTGAAAGCTTAAATCGACGCCGGCTTCAATTAATCGCGTTGAAAAGACGACAACTTTCTGTTCGTTCTGATGTCCTAGCGCGCGCCGAATCCAATCAAACCGTTTCTGACGATTAGCGGGACACATATCCGTTGACAGATGAAAAGTTCGGACGCCTTCTTGGGTGAACTGCTCATAGGCACGCTTAACTGCGCCCTTTGTATTCAATACAACCAGAACGCTATCAACACAAGTCAGCTGCTGAGTTATAAAGTCATCGAGTTGTTCGATTGTCCATTGTTCATCCAGATGCGACACCAATCGCGTTCGCGCAAACGTCTCACTAACTCGCTCAATATCTGGAACGATTTCAATTGGCTCTGTGGTTAATCCCTGGCTCAGCCGCTTATCGCTTAGGTCGGGTTGTGTGGCCGTGCAAAGCAGCACAGTTGCACGACCATGCGCGGTCACCCAGTTAACGAACGCGTTATGCATTGCAATCATTTTTATCGGTAGCGTCTGCACTTCATCCATAATGATAACGCTGTGCGCCAAGCGATGCATATGCCGCAGGTTGCGACTGCCGCTACCAAAAATTGCATCAAAAAACGCAACTTGTGTGGTCACAACCACCGGCGCATCCCAGGCATCTCGAGTATAGCGATACTCTTCACAAATCTGATCATCGTTCACGACAACATTTGAGTGATACTCAAGAACGGTCGTCAGATCATCATCTGCAACGTTCAAGGCAGCGCGTATCGCCTTTGCATTTTGCTCAATAATCGTCGTATATGGGGCAACGTAAATGATTTGGTTCATCCCCTGGGCTTGTGCTTGGCGCAATGCGAATCTCAGACTTGAAAAGGTTTTTCCGCCGCCAGTTGGAACACTAAGACTATAGAGGCCTGAATCGCCATCTCCAGCAATGGCACTCAAGTTCGACATCTGTTGCCGATCCAGGTTGAGCTGACGGGTAGCCTCGTTTGCACACACCTGACTCGACCGAGCCACAACACTCGCTTCGTTGATTTGATTCAACTCCAACAGTCGTTCAGTACTCGTGAAAATTTGATTGGGACGATTAATCGAAAAGTTGGCCGTATCAGTATGATCGGCGTCAACGAGGCAGGATGCAATAAAGCGCTGGTAATACAGCTGATTTGCAAGCAGTTCATCCGCACCAATACGCTGAGCTTCGGCAACCACAGCAATGCATTCGTTAATAAAGTCAGCGTGTGACATTTCACCGACGCTGAAATACGCGGTCGCTATTTCTGCTGGAGTCCAATCCGCCATCGGTTCTTGCATTTTGGCAAAGAACGGGAAGTAAGGTGCAAAATCATCAACTTCCGTCGTTACGACATTTTTGATTGGATCCAAGAAATCGTATGGGCCAAGTGGATTATGGTGCGCCATGATGGCATTCGCCATCATGTCAGCCAACGTGACCACCGCCAATTCCTGAGGATCATCAAAGTCCCCTGTCAGCCAGTGGTTCTGACGTAACTCCTCGAACAGAAGCCGTGCTCCTGCAAAGGCGTGATTAACTTGGGCGTTGTCGTTTTCCTTGATATGTTTTTGAAAACGCGCCGAATATTTACCTGCATCATGGAGCTGGCCAACCAGCCGACACGTGTGTTCAAGCCCAACAGCCGCACCAAATTGTGCAGATAGTTCCCCCGTTGCGATGAGGTGATCACGTAGGCCCTGCTCGCGAACGTTTTTTTCGCCCGCAGTATGACCGATGAATCGATGCTTAGAATCCATCGATCACTTCCACATGTAGGCCTTCGATGTTCGGGTCTTCAACGCTAACTTCCACCTTAGTAAAGTCAGCGTCCTGATAACGACCTTGATCATCCGCAAACAACTCTCCCTTTTGAATTGCCACTGGATTTTTAACCTTAGTTGCGCCATGGACAAGATACGGCGCTAATTGACCAAGCTGAGAATCGTGTTCCCACCAGATAAGCTTAATTACCGCCATTGAGCCTTCCGGACGGGCAGCAGAACTATCGTTAACAAACAGCGTACGCAATGCTTCTTTCAACGCAGCGGCATCCTCCTGCGTAAAGCCACTCTTCTGCGCCAGCTCGATGTTGATACTTCCGTTGAAAACATAGACGCCGAATGGCACAACGGCCTTGGTGCCCATCGTATCACTTCCCTTGGCACTACCAGGCTCTAGGTTAATTGACTTAGTAATTTGTTCCTCGCGGATGACGATTGGATCTGTTGAATATGCGGCCTGAATGCTAACTGGGCCGCGCAGTGGAATTGAAACCCCATCTAGTCCATCGTTACTCCCACTTTTGAACGGTAAGACTTGACCAAACGCACGGACATCAATCCAACTGGCGTTAGCTGCGGCCATAAGCGCATATCGGTCAACTGGTTGCTTCTTGGTTACACCCGCCAACACCTTCTGAACTTGCTCACTCGCTTTAAGCCGATCACGCAAATTAGTTGGCTCTCCCACGGGAATCCGGTCTTGCGATTCAACCAACACCGGCAAGTTCATATCTTGCCACCGATTGCGAATCTTACGTTTGATGGCCACATCGCTGATTTCTCCGAGCCCATCCGAGTTGACGCGTGGGCGGTTACTATCGAGTGGATCCCCGTTCGGATTCGCGTTCTTAACGCCAATGACGACTGTAAAATCAACTTTGTGTGCTAAAACATTACTCATGATCCTTACCCCCATTTACTTTCGTGGCCTGCCGTTCCGAAAAAATTTGTGCCGCTTCCTGCTGTAATGCCGTTCGCTGATCCATGAACCCCTTGAACACATTACCGGTCAGTGGGTCATCGTTCTTCATGGCGTTATCTTCAAACTGCTCAGTTGCCTGTTGCCAGTGTCCCATATACCGTTCACGTTCAGACTGAGCCGTCACTCTGGGTAAGTATGCCGTCATCATTGCCGCTGCGATACGATTCCAGGTTGTGCTGGGTTGGGCGATAAAGCTGGCATAGAAACGTAATGCAGTCGTAAGCCGCGTTGTCCCAGCACCGCTAGTGTGGCTTTGGAGCGTCCGAGCGCGAGTTTCAATGAAGTCAGCGATAGCCAATAGTCGACCAAACACATAAGAGCGGTCGTGTTCATGTTCATTTAGCGACATATCCATCTTCTCCTTATCCAGAAACCGTGAATTGTAATTTAGCAAGCTATCATAGACAAGCACGTCTTGTGTCCAAACATCGGCCCCTTTTTTCTGGCCGCGCGTCACATTCGTATACCCCACGGGTTTACTGATGCGGCGATAAATCGCTTGACGGATATCATCTGGTACTGGCCGGCCATTAATGATTGCGAGTGCCAAGCGACTGGTTGCTCGCCGCCGGATTGCCGTGTACCGCTGGCCACCGGCACCGATTAAGTAGGCGGATTCGATCACCTGATTCAGTGAAGGCGTGAAGACGCCCCAGCTGCACTGAATCGTCGCGCCCCGATTCCACTGGAGCAGGTTGGCTCGAAACGTGCCAGATTGCATCAAATCGTAATACACAACGGACATTCGTCCCGTCGTGGCGGCATCCAAAAATAAAACGTTCACGCTCTGATCTTCAGGTAACGCCCTGACCCGTTTAAACAACGCATCATGATAGGCCGTGGCGACTTCTTGTCCGGCAAGGTCTCGCGGTCCTTCGAACACCAGCCGAAAAACGCCTGCCGCTGGTTGTGACTGTGCGTCTCCGCCCCGAGTCCAGACTAGAAACACACGAGAGTCTAGCATTATACCCTGCCGCTGAATCAACCATTTCAGTGCATGCGTCATCTTCTGCGAAGACTCCAGCCCAATGTGATAAAATTCCGTGTCTAAAAACATCCCCCGATAGGAAAACCCACTGCCATCATTCGCTGAAATCAGCTTAGCACTGCTAGCTGTTGGGTAAATATTCTTTTCCAGCATCGGTGCCTCAGGCTGCAAATTCCCAGTCAAGTAATCAATCGCTTCTGGCAAGGTGCGCTTCATGACAGGTAAGTAATACGCTTGCCACGCTTCAAAAAGGCGTTTATCTCGCCACGGAGTTTCCTCGCTAACGTCTAAGCTGACCAAAGCAAATCGGATGAACGATTCACCTTTTTCAATCCGACTAATCGCTTTCGCATCATCAAATTGCGCTAATAAGTCTACCATGACGGTTGCACCCGCAGTATAGGTCGCCACAGCCTTAACAATTGGTGGTGCCTCAACATCTGCTGCCCAGTCTTTGATCGTCTGCTGATAGGCCAGGTAGCATTCCCTCGCACGTTTGGCTTTATCACCAGCATAAGGTGCAAAGTCACCGGCAACGTATTTGATTTTGTCATGCAACGGAAATGCTGCCACATTATTCGCCCGCCCTGCGGCAGTGATTGTGGCTGGAATCACAGTCAGGCGCTCATCATCAGCAAGCGCACGCGCACCTACAAACTTCCCCGCCTCATTGATGCTGATCTGGTAATCAACCTTTACTGAGACATGCGCTAACGGCATCAAAGTTTGCCCGGCGCTGTCAAAGCGACCTACCTCGTCTGCGTTCTCGTCGAAGGTTGCCACTAATTCTTGGTAGATAGTCACTCTAATCGCCTCCCAACAACTCGTGAAACAAGGTATCGACCGGCTGTTCAATCGGCCGTGGCTGCATTGGTGGATCAACCAAACGAATCAGTTGAACATCTTCAACCGCCTCTGGCCGCGGAAATTTGATGATTCCGTTCACCATAGACGGATTCCAGAGTCGAACCGAGAACTCGTTGTGGCCAGTTTCGCTAGGGTAGTTAAAACCATGAACCATTGTGCCAAAATAACGGATGGATTCCTCTCGGTGATCATAAAACCCCTCATGCTCACCGAAGTGGATCGGCCGAACATACGCGGCACATTCTCTAGTTCCAAGATAAATATCCCGCCGACCGCCACGAGCTAAGGCCCGATTAAACACAGCTATGTGCTTTTTCATATTGCGATCCTGCCTCAAGTCATGTCGTTGCATGTTCCATTCGATGTGTGCTCTTACCTGGTAGCACGGGTCCTTCAGATACGAATAATAAGCAAGATCCGGGCTCCCATCCAATTGAATAGGCCGAATCCCCTTCGACTCAATTCGAATCTCACGCATGACACGAACTTCATCGATTACGTAGACTATAGTCGGCTTCCAGTAAACGCTCTCAACGATTCCAATCAGCGACTGATACGTTGGAATCGGTAAACTCATTCGCTCTGTCCCCTTGGTTAGAGCCGAAGTAAAAAGGGCATTAGGGCCCCAAACCTGGAACGTTAATACATTCTCACTCGACACAGTAAAGTCACCTCCAAACAACGCTTTCTAGCTAACAGCCGTCCCGGCCTAAGAAACTTCTAGCCCATAAGTAGAGTATAACGCCAAAATCTATTTTCTTCAAAAATTATACACACATATGAAAATTTAAATTAAGAGTACACCAGAACTCTGTATTCTGGCTCTTGACTGCAATTTTACACCCATATTTTTCAATTCACGTCCCACGACGTACTGATCTTTCAGTAATAGTCTCATCAACTACCCCCCAATCATATCAGCTTGTCAGCAGTTCCTCAAAGAATTATTGCATGATCCAGCGGTTCAACCTCGCGGGTGCCAACGTGTCTGATTTTGTTCGCATATTGCTTCCCCAACTGATAATAACGAACCGAATCTAAGTCCGGATCGATGATTGCAAGCATCTCGTGTTGCAATTGGTGGAACTGCAAATTATCAATCAAACATTCAAAAACCGAATTCTGTACCCGTTGACCGTAACGCCCACAAAGCTTCGCAACGCGAGCCAAACGCCGCGAACCCTTCGGTGACGTAATTGCAATATCATAAACAACCACAATCATAGCGACCTCCTACTTCCAAAGAAACGGTGGGTACGCATCGATATCCCCGCGCAGATAACGCGCCAACAATAGCGCCTGAACGTGAGGAACCAGTCCCCATTGAATCTTTTCTTTCAAAAATGGGTGAACTAACTGTTCACTTCGCCGATCCTGCCAAGCTGCTAGGACAGTTCGTCTCCCTTGCTCCGTCAACAGCACGGCACCGTCTTCCTGACTCATAAAGTCGCGCTTACGGACCATTCGCTTATTGATCAGAGTTAGCACAAAACGATCCGCAAAGACACTGCGGAGCTCTTCCATCAAATCAAGTGCGAGAGATGTTCGACCCGGTCGATCTGTGTGCAAAAATCCCACGTAAGCGTCTAGTCCAACTGCCTCTAAGGCGGCTGCACAGTCATGCGCTAATAACGTATAGGCATACGATAACAAAGCATTGGTTCGGTCAAGCGGTGGCCGACGGCTGCGATCAGAAAACGAGAATTCTGATTGCTGCTGTAAGATCAGCTCACCAAAAACGCTGAAATAAGCTCTCGCAGTATTCCCCTCGATTCCGCGGAGCGTTGTCGCATCGTTTACTTTTTTTAACGCTTGAAGGCCTTCCCGTAGCTGCTGAATTGCAGCGTCAAGCTGCGTCGCGCTTACTACCAGGCTATGATCGCGCTTTGCTCTAGCTAAAACCCAGCGCTGATTAAAAAGCTTGCCAATCAAAAATGCTTTGGCCAACTGCAATGCCTCAGTCTCACTGTCGGCGACACGATACTGCGCTCGCCTTAAAAGCACATTACCATTCAGCTCCCCTGTCAAACGGCCACAAAATTGACCTGTCTCTGACAGAAAGCTCAGCGCAACATTATGTTCAAGACAATATCGCATTAGTCCAGGGCTAGCCCCTGGATAGCCGAAGGTAACAATGCCCTCGAAACTGATTAGCGGTAGTTTAGCCACTGTTTCGTGGTTACTGGTCACCACAATATTGCCGCCATCCAACTTAAGATACGCTTTGGGGTTAGTCACATATAATGTTGTGAGAATCTTTTTCATTCATCCAGCCGTCCTTCAATGTATGCTGCCACAGAAGATTCTTTCATCAAAGCAGGCAGACAAATTTCCTGAAGCGAACACCGTTTGCACCATGGACCCGTCTTCACCTTTGGTGTATATTGACGCTTCCATAACCGACGCATCTCCTGAAGTCGATCAAGAAGATCCTGACGCATTGCCTCGGTAAACTCAATCGTGACCCGCTGATTCGTCTCGAAATAATATAAGCTTCCGAAATCAATTCGTCCTCCGAGCATTTCCTCTAGACAAAGGGTTTCTGCCAGTAACTGGTAGGTGTCAGATAGATCCCGTTTCTGATGGCCGTGTTTGTACTCGATAATTTCCGGTCTATATCGTTTAGATCTTCCAACTAATCTCATTCCGTCATTAGATTCCGTGAATTCAACAGCATCACAAACACCGTAAATTCCTAACTCCGAGGAGTGAACTCTCATTGCGTGGACCAGTAGCTTGTCCTTTCGCTTCTCTCGTAAGCTTGGTGTATCAGCTCGCGTATGTTTAGCACGACCATCATAAGTGAGCGTATTTTCTTCCCATTGGTGCTCGATATGAATAAGTGCCCATTGACGGCGACAGAAGAGAAAGTGTTGAATACCTGAAATCATTAAGTAATCATCTTCGGCGTACATAAGGACCCCTCCATATCTGCATTATGTACGTAAGCGCTTACTATATCAAGCAGATATTGTTTCGTTTAAACCAAATTCACTTAAGTGCTCATTTATCAACATTAATTTACAATTCGAAACATTCGTTATGATACCAATTCCTAAGTTGTTAAAAACAATTTAGCCCAGGCTACTCACCCAAACCAAGCGCTCAACTACTCATTTTTTACGGTAAGACACCCGTCAGCTCACCATTGTTCCATCAGCCACGCCGCGATCAATGCTTCGTACTCCCCAATCAGCTGTTCCTGTTCCACAAACCGCCCCAGCACCGCAATGCTATCCATCTCCGTCTGCAACGTCGGATCCGCAATCCGCAGTGCCTGCGTGCGCTTGTCATCGCGCTTTCCTTTGAGACTCAACCACCCCATCACGCGGGGCGGAGTCTGTAAAACAAGGAGCTGCGCTGAATCCGGCAGGGCCGCCTTCAGCGTATCCGCGATGCGAATTCCGGTTGCATCGAGGTCGCCGAGGTAGGTCACCTGCAAGCCTCGCGCGACGAGGCGTTGCATCAGCGTCAGGTAGGCTGGTTGAAAATCGTTGCCGCCCTGCGCGATCAGCGGCCAGTCAGGGTGCCGATGATGAAGCCAGATGAACACCCCATTATTTTCGATAACCACGGCACGGTTCGCCGCCAACGGCCAGTCGCCCATCGCAGGCACCTGCCAAGGGTTCAGCGTCAGGGGTTGGGGCAGCGATGTTGCGAAAACGTTAGCACTGACGAACGCCATGCCGATCAATTGTGCCGACAGCTCCCGCGTCCCTGATAAAGCCGCACAGTGGTCGCGCACCCAGTGGTAATAACGGTAATGCGCCGGATCCACGTCCTTGTCACTGAAGGCATGGGCCACCAACCCCGCGTCAACGGCCTGTTGCGAGCGTGGCGGCATCATCTCGCCTTGTTGCATCCGGTCGAACAGCGCATCGATGGCGTCATGCTGCGGGGGCAACGACACCGGCGTCTCACACTTGGTGCGTTTTCTCAATTTTGCGGCGCTCCCGTCAATCACGCTACAATTCGCGCGGGCCGGCCCAAATCGGGCGACACACTGAATTTCAAGGAAAAAGGCACTCGACCAATCCAAAAAATGACGCGGCGCTGGCCCCGAATGCCCGAATAGCGCGGCGCAGCTCATCAGCCGCAATTTGGGGCCGCATCCGATGCAAAAATTTTCCGTGTGTCGTTTTTCTTAAAACGCGTCAAGTCACGCGTTTTCGTACGCCCCTCGCAGAACGGGCAAGCGTGACCAAGACTGAATCTGTGCAAACGCATGCAACGACCATGCATGCACCTGCGCAAAAAGGCGGTATCTGTTGCCTACCGCCTGGTGATTCAGTCGTGACCAATACTGCCACGTCATGTGCCAGTGCCAATGCTTGAGCCCCACTGCCCCCTATGATAGTTTTAACAATATAGACGCGACCCTCAACTGCTCCAGCTTGGCGGTTGCCAGTTCGTATCAACTCAAGGAGGTAAACGCTTATGACTATCAACCGGGAGATTCCCAATTTAACGTCCGAACTCCGCAACAGCATCGTGACCTCGCCCCCTGCGATTCGCGGCGCCTCGGGGATCAAATTGTTTGGCAAACGGATCAAGTCCATCGTGTATTCCACTGACGTGGCCGCCATTGCGAACTGCGATGCGGATGCCATCTTGGCCGTGTACCCGTGGACGCCGAACACCCGGATACTCGATGCGATCAGCCGTGTCGCCAACGTACCGATCCTCGCCGGTGTCGGCGGTGGGCTCACCAAGGGGCTGCGCTCGGCGACCGTTGCCCGCTTTGCTGAGGAAAACGGCGCTCAAAGCGTGGTGGTCAACGCGCCGGCGAGCCTCGAAACCATTCAGAATATTCGGGCAATCGTCGATGTGCCGATTTTTTACACCGTGGTCAATCAGGCCCCGGACCTTAACGCCTACATTGCAGCCGGCGTCAGCGCGCTCAACGTGGCCGGTGGGAGCCAAACCGCGGCCCTTGTGCGATGGATCCGCGAGTCGCTGGACGACACGGTGCCCAACTTCCCGATCATTGCGTCAGGCGGCAAAACCGATGCCCACATCCAGGCCACCATCGCGGCTGGGGCCAATGCGATCACCTACACCGCTTACGGCGTGACGGAGAAGACCTTCCAGGAGAAAATGGCGTATTATCGGGCGCAACACTGAGGCGTGCCAATGGCTGATGCGAGCGTGGCCGCCAGGTGTCACCACCTACTGAAGCGGCCACATTTGATCCTGACACTGCCAGCCAAACACTCGGTCAATGCCGCAGTGGCGACCAATGGAACCGTCTAACCGTCCGCACATCCGCCAAGCGCAACGCCCAAAACGTCGCCTGAACGTAACATCCCCGCCGTTGCCACGCATCATCAAAGGGCGTGACACAAAAAATTCTCGTCCATGACCTTTGCTTCAACGCCAAGGCCTCTTCCACCGAACGGGCATCCAGCCATGCATCCTCCGCCGTCATCACAGCCTCGTTCTTAGCATCACCCACGTACCACTGGTTCAGCACCGCGTGCCAGTTTTCCTGGTCGCTTAGTAATACCTGACTGTCCGGCAGTTCAAGCTCCAAGCACACGCTCGGATCTGAATAGTTTCTAAACTCGGCTGCCCGCAAGTCCGGTTTCTTGTGTTGCCAATTCAACGTGTGCCACGCCCAAATCAGATAGGTCACCCCAGCAGGCGGCGCGCCGACGCGCATACGCATTTGCGCAACCAGCCAGTCATACGCTTGATGAAAATCATCCCAGTCCGCGTATGGTGACCTGGCAAATTCCGCATAAATGACGCCTTCCTGCCGCAGCTGGTCGTACAAAGGTTCTGGCTGGATCGTCCATAGCCGCAAAGCGCCTCCCCCCTTCCCTGAAACACCCGCGCCTCAAATCAAGTCTCTGGCCAGCCGTTTTTGTGCCTCCACGACCATCGCACCGGCACCGACGATCTACGCCAAAGTGCCGCGCGTTAGGCGCTTTGCCACAATCTTTACGGTCAAATTAAGACCAGTAACCACACGCGCCACCAAAGCACATTTGCCGGGTCTAGCGCTTTATTCGCCAAGATCCTCAAACGTCGCGTATTCATCCCCGTGCTCGCGCATGAACGCAGCCAGTAGCTTCTCGTCTTGCACCATCACATGAACCACCGTACTTTCAGAGTCATCTGCCAGGTACTCGACCACTCCGCCAGTCAACGGTTGATACTGCGCAACCACTTCAGCTACATCGCTGTCGCCTGCGTGGCTTTGGGCATACCAATCTAAGAAGCGCTTCATTTTTGCAGTTGCCGCGTCAAAGTCAGCAGCTTCTTCTTCACCAGCGCGTAACTCAGCCAAAAAGCGTGCAATCCCTGCCTCCCGTTGGTTAGCTTCCGTCCCTTCATATGTCAGCCACCACAGTAGGTCCGCAAATCCAGTCCAAAAATCTGGCCCCTCAATCGTGACATCCATCCCCATCAGCTCTGAATAACTCAGCAAATCGACACCACTGTAATCTTCAGCATCGCCTGCAACACGGTACACCGAATGCCACTGCATCCCCTCTTCGTCGGTGTCAGGGTCATAGCGAACGACCAAGTGCCAATCCTTAAACTCCGCCAACCCCTCAAAACTGCGCAGCTCTGCCAGCACCTCATCGACAAATTCCGCTGCGTGTCCATGCAACTTGTCACTTGTGTCATTCAGCGTGCCGATCAGCGCCATCCGATTCTCACGGTCGTTCGCAGCGTGCACCACCTCAGCCATTGAATACTGCTGCGGCAAGTATGCGCACAACACGAGGTCATCGTCCACATGCGCATAATGCTGCGCAAAATTTTCCTGATCAGACGGTGAAATCACTGACCATGCCACTGGAAAGACCTGCCGGTTCTCACCACGATACAACTCGATGGCCGTGATATCTTGAAAATTCTGTAGCCGCTGAATCCCGGGTTCTGCCAGCCTTGGCTGTTCGAAGGTATGCGCTTCTAACACGCTGGCCTCAGTCGCCGGTAACCGCAAATAGAAGTCATCCGCACGCTGTCCGTCAACCCACAATTCCTTGATCGCATCAGGCCGCAAACTGACCACCTCGACATTTTCAAACACGATGTCGACGCGTGTTAGCGGCGCTAGATCGACTTGTTTGCCAGAGCGTGAAAGTCGGCGGAGATATGCGTCTGATGCGCCAGGGGTGATTTCGCGTTGATAAGTTGAAATAGACATCGTGGGCCTCCTTATCCTTTGTAGTAAATGACCAGCAACTGCACATGAACGGAATTCTTATTTGTCACGAAAATAAGAGTTCGCCAGTGCTCTGTTAGGACGGAGCGACGTATTGGCACATTTAGAGCAGGTAAACGAATTTACTAATATGATCAAATTGATGATACTCTGCCGGGGATTGTAATGCAAAACAGACGGTCAATTGTACGCGTTGACGTGTAAGATCCCTGTCAGCTAAACATTGCAACAATTTACACATCTTCAACAACCCTAGTTGCCTCAACAAACTATTTATAACTAACATTTATATTTATTCGACATGCGAAAAACCAGCAATCCACCTCTTGATAATAGATGCTGGTTTTTAGAAAACCTCGAACAATTACTGCTCGTATACTCAATATGAGTCACTCAATGGCTCACGCACTCTGACAAACGCCCCCCTCATATCACTATCGATTACGAATATACTTACTCAAAGCTTCCCTGATTGTCCAAATCACTTCTTGATTGTTGGTCGCCGCTGCCAGATCCTCCAATTTAGAGAACAGTATAAGCAATGTCTCAACTTGGTCGGCAGTTTCAGCCTCCGTGCGCAATTTAACAACCTCTTCACGCGTCTTTTCTGTAAGAATTGACTTTGATCTGAGTAAAGGATTGAAAATTTTGGCTAACGAGGCATCGCTCGCAGGCTCGTAAAGCTTTGCCGCATTCACAGCCAGGAAGACTTGATTAGAGGCTTCATGAAGCCTGCTAAGATTTTTTAGCCTTTCCGCAATTGTCTCCAGCCGCCACCCATGGTTAATCGTGAACACAGATGAATCAGATAGCGTGACAGTTGACTCCCGGTAATCGAGTTTATATAACAACTCAAAATTGGCACTACCGTCTGCAATCTCACTGTTACGAATTGCAAGTCCTACTTGCGCGTGCACGCCACCCTCTAATTCGGTTGTGTCTTGCGATAATAGCAGTAGATCCATTTTAGAATCTGTGACGTCCAGCGAGCTAACATAGAAGTTTACATGCTGTTCTTTAGCATATTGGTATGCACCCATCAAAGCCAAAAATAGAACTTCACAATTGTCATAGTTTTTATACGACTGATCACCCACTACAGATCTCAAAAGAAGCTTGCCGTCTTCTTGCTTTCCCTTTCTCAGGAACCTGAATTTAAATGCCCGGTCCGGAGTAATCCCACGAAGCTTTTCAAGTGTTTCTAAAATTAATAAAGTATTCCCTTCCTCAATTTGTGCCTCTGCGAAGGTATTCATCTTGTACGACTTATCTAAATATTGTTTTCGAGCGTCATAAATTGTCGTGCCCTCTGCAAAAATCCCTTTATGGTCCGGTTCCCAGCATTTGAAGGCCATCTCAATCCGAGAATCTCCAGAGCTACGCGGGAAATCGCTAATTTCAAAGTCTTTTGCAGGAATTACATAGTCCTCTTTGACAGTATTTAGCTCATTAAACACGTCTAGTACAGCTTTGGATCCTGCTATATTGAGATTTTCATCGCTAATCGGGAAAAGTTTCAACATTTCCTCAAATATTTTCTGATCATTTGCGGTCATTTGCGGAAAAAGTTCCTTGTATTTACGCAACATTTCAAATACTTCCGCAATAGATGCCGACTTTCCGCCTATTTGATTACCTAACTGCCTGTGTTCTACTGAATCTACGCTCATACAAACACCCCCCAAAAAAATAATTAGAATACGCTTCCACAAGCAATTATACATCCTTTCCGAGTATTTTCAACGCCATAAACGTTGTCCATCTGTAACATATGCTTTGAATATGATAACTTCCACAACTTCGTCGATGCTGTTGATGCCTAGCTCCGCGCGGCCATCGAGATCGGTGATGCCCGGATCATCTCCATCATCTGGGGAGCACATGACGTCGAGCACGGCCAGATCCTCTTATGGCTGGACCGCGTTGAGACCAAGGTCGTCAAGACGCCGGAGGCCATCCACTTCCTAATGCACAAGAACCGGCATGGTACCTGCACCATCAAGTCACTTGAAGACATCATGGGACTGACGTTTGAAGTATTGCCATAGACAACTAGATACAGCAGGGTCTCCCAGATAACCACTACTGGACGGTCTTCTTCTATATAGAAGAGAGGATGAGCTACCAATGGATAACCGTTCCATTCAAGCGTATCTTCGGCGGCGCTAACCCGTGTCATCACTGATTTTCTATGCCTCAGTCAGCATTTTGGCGGGGAGTTTGGCGGGGCTTAATTGGTCGTACTTCACCGCCTGATTGCCCACGAACCGCACCTGATTCTGACCCGCTGTCTTGATCGTGATATTACCCGCAATCTGTTCTGCGATGTCGGCATCCAGCCCGCCCCACAAGTGCGAGTAGTGCTTCAGCGTAATCTCTGGTGACGAGTGGCCTAAGCGCTTAGACAA
>NZ_RHOH01000008.1 GCF_003946115.1 Lacticaseibacillus daqingensis
CGCCGAGTGGTGTCAATTTTAGCACCGAATGGGGTAAAAAAGATCGCCGAGTTGGGCAATTCGCTTCGCCGCCTTCAGTTTTGCCACTTGTGTAGGATCAGACCTGAGTGAGTCATGGAAAAATACGTTCGAAGGCAAGGTCTTTGAGTGCTCCAGTATTCCGTTAAGCAAGTTTACTTATAGTGTCTGCAAGAGATCAGCTTTGTCCTGGTAATGCGCATAAAATGTTGTACGATTAATCTGTGCTTTATTGATGAGCTGCATGACTGTAATTTTGTCGTAGCCATCAGTGCCCATAAGCTGAATGAAGGCTTGTTGCAGTAGCTGTTCTGTGCGCTGAAATCTTGGATCGTTTGTCATAGCCGATTCACCTCGCAAGCTAATGTTGTTATCCTCAACATGTGCTTGATTAAAACAAATGGCAAGCAAGTGTTTGGTGAATGTGTCCCACAGCAATGAAGGTGAATGCACACCTCATCGAACAAATTCGGTCGCAATCGATTCCCAAATATATGATTGTAACAATGAATTAGACACGTTCGGTTCACCAAGTTGCAGGGGCGTTTTTGGCGTATCTTACGGTGTGTTATTAGGCGAAGGAAAAAGAGAGATGACTAGCTAGTCAACTAACGGGGCAGTTATCTTTCAGGTTGTAATTAGTGAGTGCACGACGAAATGTGACGTCTTTTCAATCCCGTACGGATGCGGGTGCTGGCGGCAGGATGCTTCAGCATACATTATCTGATTATTAAGAGGTAAGCAAATTGGGTACGGAAGTGAATTTAAGCGTTAACAAACTGACTATTGATTGGGGAAAGAACAACTCTTTTACGGGTCATTTTTGGCTATTCGATAATTCAAACTTTTGCCTAAGACATGATGATTGGAATTATTCGGATGGTGAGTTAGCCTTATCTATAAAACTGTCAGATGTAAAATTTCGAATGAATGTTTTGGGCTACTCCTTAATGGAATGTGAGAACCGCTTTAAGGAGTTAATTGAACGACAACCGAATGGAACGTATATCGTACTAAATTTTCAGATTTTACAGCGTATCATTTTTGAAATCAATTTACCGGTTGTTACGGATCGTTATATTTTTGAAAAGAATTACGAAAGTTTCTATGATTGGTTAGCAGATCGAATACGCGGTGATCACGAATACTCTGAATTGGAGTTAGCTAAACAAAAGCAGATTGGTGATGAATACTGGGATGACTTAGATTATTTTTTATTAGAACAGGTAGGACCATATATACTCTTACGATTGTTTTGCGAGAACGATAATAATTCTAAGATGAATTTAAACTGGTACTGTCATGAGGTTATCGAAAATGGATGGGTCAGTTTGGCTGATATTGAGTACATTGACGAGAACATGTTAAAAGTCTCTCATGATGCAATTTATGGTAGATTGCAGGAAATTGCCATTCAAGAAAGCCGAAACAACAGTACTATTGCCAGCATGGATAAATGGTTGAAATTACATGGTGCGAAAAATTATGTTACGAATTACATTAAAGTCTCTAATGGTGGCAGAACATCTCGAATTAGATATACTACACCAACATTCGTTAGAAATGTTATTCATCACCCAGAAAACAAAAATAATTCATTTTCAAAATCAAACTTGATAAACTCAATAAATACGATTATCTTGATATTAAAAAGCGTCTTACCGGATGATCACAAAGAGGCGCGTTAATGGGTCTTTCCAGTTAGATAATATCGAACTTATTTGTGCGAAAGGGCATATGTTAACCGCCGTCTCGATTGTTACGCAAGTCCGTATCATAAGTGAGGGTTGATTTGAAAGGATGACTGAAATGGCTGACAACTGCTTGATTTGCCAACGAATCAAGATGATTCAAAGCGGAACGAATCCGTATTTTGTTCGAGCGCTCTCTACTGGATATGTTGTGATTGGAGACGGCCAATATTTCAAGGGCTACACGCTGTTTTTGGCGAAGCAACATGTGACTGAATTACATCGAATGGCACCAGAAGTGAAGTTGCAGTTTTTGAAAGAAATGAGTTGGGTGTCGGAAGCTTGTGCGCTTGCGTTCAACGCTGATAAGATGAATCTCGAATTGC
Organism: Lacticaseibacillus daqingensis; assembly: GCF_003946115.1. GTDB lineage: Bacteria > Bacillota > Bacilli > Lactobacillales > Lactobacillaceae > Lacticaseibacillus > Lacticaseibacillus daqingensis. The sequence goes on from NZ_RHOH01000008.1 coordinate 2,096, forward strand.
TGGGGAATGGGGATGCCCATGTCCACTGGCATTTGTTCCCGCGGCATCTGGATGACACGCCGAATCCAGGGCCGGTATGGTGGGTGGCGCCTGAAGTGATGTTCGCAGATGATTATGATCCAGATGCCCAGCAATTGGCGGCGTTACGCCAGCGCTTAGGTGACGCGCTTGACGATGTGGTCACTAAATATTGTTGAGGGCCACGGTTGCGCATGAGACGGTTAAGTCGAAAGGATGCCGTGTGTGACCACGACGGCTACGCAGATCGTTAAAGCCGGTTGGCATTCATGAATGGGACCGGACCGTCACTGCCGCCAAGAGGTTTACTGACGGCCTTTGTGATGGCCAAAAACAAGGGTGCATTGCATGCAGTTGCTGAAGCTTGCTAATAGTGAGGGTATTTGGATGACAATAACGACCGTGTTTTTGGACCGTGATGGAACTATTGGTGGGGATGGACACTATACTGCGGTTGAGGGGTTTGTGCCATATGCTGGAAGTGTCGAGGCGATCAATCAACTGAAATCAGTGGGCATCAAGGTTTTGGCGCTGACGAATCAGACGAAGATCGCAGCAGGCAAAATGTGTGCGACAGAACTGCGTGAGTCACTCTTAGACCTCGGCTGTGACGCGGTATTTATTTGTCCACATGCGGAGAGCGACAACTGCTTCTGTCGTAAACCACGTACGGGATTAATTGTGCAGGCACAGAGTCAATTTAGGTTTCGGTCAGATCAGGCGGTGATCATTGGCGATAGCTACCGAGCAGACATGCAATGCGCAACGAACGCAGGGATACGTGGGATTCATGTTGCAACGGGACGCGGCAACGCTGGACGTGACACAGTTGAAGGCAAGTTTATCGAACAAGTGGATCTTGCGGCTGCCGCTCGCTGGATATTAGCGCATGCGTAATCGTAGGAAGGGGGCGTTCACTTCGGCATACCAACGCTTTGACTATATCGAGACATGTCAATGAGGTTGGGATGGTTTTAATGGGTTTCGCGTGCTTTAATGAGCTTGTCGTCGCATCAATGAGCAAATCTGAACTAATCGAGTCGCGAACCGGTTTTGTTACGTTCTGATCTAACAAAAGGAGAACAGATGTCCCAACAAGCTAAGCTCGAACAGATGCTGGAACTGCCAGATCCGCTTATCTTTCAAAGTACTGACATCACATGGCTACTCGACCATGTCGGTGGTCTGGATGGGGACGTTCGGGATCACCTCACCTACTCGCTGTTGTCGCGGGGCTTCATGGCCGGCGGCTTTACGACCTGTCAAAAAGTGGCCGTGGCAACTCAGGTAGAAGCAGACAAGGGATTATGGACCGACATCGGATCTGATGGCGGAGATCAAGTGTTTCTGCGGAGCTTTTCAGCGTTGCTCGGCGCATTAATCTTGGGCGCAGATGCGCAGTCACCTTTTTTGACGGCATCGCAGCAAACGGTCTGGTTTCGGGCAGCCGTTGATTATTTGCCGCGGGAGCGTGATCGGCGCGGTTTTGTCCCTGGCCGGGGCTGGGCACATGCAATGGCGCATGGCAGTGACTTTCTGAGCGCGGCAATTCGGCATCCAGCGTTTCCAGTGACGCGCCGATCGGCTGCGATGCACGCTATTCGCGCGGTTCTTGATGCGACGCAGGCTCCGTTTCAAGATGATGAGGAAGAACGATTGGCCGTGGTGTTGCAGGGATTCACGGTCGACGCGAGCGGTTGTGAGCAGGTCGCACAACTGCTGACGGATTGTGGGGCGGCGTATTGGCAGGAATACGATCGAGAGCCGTCGAACAACCAGAATTACTACCGCATCAGCACTTTCAAGCGTGTGTGCGAGGCGCTGTATTTCTTGGCGCCAAATGTTCGGCAGGCAGCGCAGGCACAACTTGACCGATACTTCAGCGAAATGGGTTTGACGCAGCCGTAGCCCTTCGGCGGTCGCATTGATCGGCCATGGCCTGATAAGGAGCACAACATGGACATTCAGGTGAGACGTTTTGAAAACCGCGATGCCGAATCCGTTACGCGGCTGGTTGCGCGCACGTTGCGCGAATCCAATCGGCAAGATTACGCTGAGGCCTACATTGAGGCGGATGTTCGCCGGCTATCGGCGACTTTTTTCGTTGAGAAAGCCGCGCAGACACACTTCTATGTCTTTGCGCATCAGGCGCAGATTATTGGGACTGGTGCAATCGGGTCGTACTGGGGTAGTGAGACCGAGTTCAGCCTCTTTGATATCTTTGTGCGGCCAGACTATCAGGGCCAAGGAGTCGGGCGCTTGATCCTCGAAACGCTCGAAAGCGATCCCTATTTCAAGCGCGCTGAGCGGGTTGAGATCCCCGCGTCGATCACGGGACTGGCCTTCTACCGGCACATGGGCTACGACTTCAAAAACGGATTGGCCGAGCTGGACGATGAACAGCTTTATCGGCTGGAGAAGCGCAGGGGAAGCTGACGCTGCAGGGGCACTGGCGCCCAGCAGCAGGGCCGGCAGTCGCTGTGACTCGTCAAAGTTGACATTTGCCAATCTCGATGGTTTAATTGTTCAAAACAACGAACGGAGCATGCACATGGCAAATTTTGTTGCATTGAAGCAGGAGTTTGCGGCTTGTAGTGATTTTCTCGTGGCGTTAGGGGATTCGAAACGTCAGGCCATCATTATTCGGCTATTGGAAGCGGAGAAGGTTTGTGATGGGTTGCAGGTGCCGGATCTGACCGAAGCAACAGGCCTTTCTCGACCAGCTGTGTCACACCATTTGAAAGTGTTACGCGATGTGAAAATTGTTGATTACCGGAGCGAGGGAACGAAGAACTACTATTTTCTAGCGCACGACACCGAGGCGGTCGCGCAGCTACAACGCCTGTTAGCGGACGTTGCAACGGTGATGGAGGAACACAACCGATGAAGAAAGTGTTGATCGTCGAAACCAATGTCACCCGGTATCAAGGAACGCAGGACCCGACCGGCTTGTGGCTGGGAGAGGCGGCGGAGTTTGTCGATGAGATGAATCAGGCGGGGATCGCGGTTGATTACGTCAGTCCTAAAGGGGGCTTTGTCCCGCTAGATCCGCGCAGCATGAAGTATACGGATGCAGCCATCATGGCTGTTTATGAGACGCCGGACTTTGTTCAACGTGCGTTGGTTGCGACCTTGCGACCGGATCAAGTGAAGCCTGAGGATTATCGCGCGATCTACTATACGGGTGGCCACGGGGTGATGTGGGACTTTCCAGATAATCCTGAGCTGCAGCAATTGGCGCTAGCGATTTATGCTCAGGGGGGCTACGTTGCGTCCGTCTGTCACGGCATTGCGGGATTGTTGAACATCAAGGACGACCAGGGCAACTATTTGATCGCGGGCAAAACTGTCACCGGCTTCACGCGCAGTGAGGAAATGATTGCGGGTAAGCAGTCGGTGGTGCCATTCCTCAACCGAAAAGTGGCGGAAGCTCATGGGGCAAAATTCACCCAAAAGCGCTTCTACAAGACGTACGCGGTAAAGGATGGCCGGCTTTTGACGGGGCAGAATCCGTTCTCGGTCCGGGCCGTCGCAAAATTGTTGCGCAATGAACTGAAGTAAGCATCGGCAGCGTCTGAAAAGGCGCTGTTTTTGTTTGCGCGGGTGGCAGGCAATGCGAACTTGCGTTGGTTGACAACTTTAAACCAATACGCTAAAGTTGTTCGAGTTAACGGTTCTAAAAATTAAACCAATGAACAAATCGGAGGAGAACAGAATGCCCGAAACGATGAAAGCTGCCGTCATTGAGGCGTATCAGCAGCCGATGCCAACCTTGAAGCAAGTCGCGATCCCCACGCCTCGGCCCAACGATGTGCTAGTGCAGATCGTAGCCGCCAGCATCAACCCGATCGACCTGAAAACAAAAGATGGCGGGCTCAGGATGCTTTTGAAGTATGACATGCCCCTCATTATGGGCAGTGATTTTTCTGGGGTGGTCACGGCTATTGGTGAGTCGGTTTCAACCTATCATGTTGGTGATGTGGTATACGGCCGGGTACAAAAAAATCGAATCGGGACGTTCGCAGAGTTTATCGCCGTGGATCAAGGTGACATTGCGCTGAAGCCGGCAAACATGACGTTCGAGGAAGCCGCGTCAATTCCCTTGGTGGGGTTGACCAGCTATCAAGCGCTTCACGACATCATGGCGATTCGCCCCGGTCAGAAAGTGCTGATTCAAGGGGGCTCAGGGGGGATCGGCAGCATCGCGATTCAGATCGCCAAACACATGGGGGCCTATGTGGCGACCACGACATCAGCGGATCACTTTGCGCTCGTCCGGGCACTGGGCGCAGATGAGCTGATCGACTATCGCACCACCGATTTTTCCAAAGTGTTGGCTGATTACGACTTTGTGCTGGATACGCGTGGTGGCCAGACCTTGGCAGATGCGTTCAAGATCATTCGGCCAGGTGGGCAGATCGTCAGCATCGCGGGCCTGCCCAATGCACGGTTTGGCCGTGAATATGGGGTGCCTTTGTGGAAGCGGTGGGCATTTGGCGTTGCGACGCGCCAGCTGACCAAGTTGGAGAAGCAAACGGGTGCAACATACACGTTCTTATTTATGAAGCCTAGCGGTGCCGAGCTTGAAACACTTCGCCAGCTTATTGAGCACGGGGTGATTCATGCAGTCATTGACCGCGTGGTGCCCTTTGATCAAATCGAATCAGCGTTAACCTATTCCAAGTCCGGTCAAGCCGCGGGGAAAATCATTTTGAAAATGACGACGCAATTCGATCAGGTGGGGGCGCGAGAATGATCACTGAAATCCAGTGACCGAAATTCAGCGAATGGTGCTTATGGCAACCTTCGAAATGAGCCAGGCCCCTTCATCGAATGTCAAACTTGACGCCAGCCAAGTCCTCCCCGAGGGCCCAGAGCTGCTCGGCAAGCTTCGGGTCGATCGACCAGGGTCGCACGCCGAACTTTGAGTGGCTGGCGGCGGGGACCGCAGTGCCGATATTGGCGTCTTCGATGAAGACACCGCCTTTGCGAGCTAACTGGCGGCTGGTGGCGGCCCACAGGATGGGAGCGGCACCTTGACTGACGGTTTTGAAATAATCGTATTCCGATTGGCCGTGGCGACGCGCCCTCAATTTGTTGCGAAGGCTGATCACGCGGCTGAACTGGAGCTGATTCAGCACGAAGCTCGCAGCGGTTTGAACGTGGCGATTATGGGGCATAAAGCGGCCTAGGCTGGTGCCAGGGACTAGTCCTGGGTGCACGGCGAATGCGCGGACGCCGTCTTTTTGGCCGCGCTTGTCGAGCGCGACAGCAAATAAGCTGTCGGCGGCCTTGGACTGGGCGTAGGCGACATGTGAATCGTAGTCGCGGTGCTCAAAGTTGGGATCCGTGAAGTCCACGCCGTTCCAGCTTTGCGCGCGTGATGTCACCACGATGACACGCGCGGCGGGTGCCTTTTTCAACGCGGGGTAAAGGGCTTGGGTGAGCTGGAAGTGGCCGAGGTAATTGGTCGACAGCTGCGATTCGTTGCCGCGGCGATCGCGTCGCAGTGGGGCAAACATGATGCCAGCGCATTCGATCAAAATGTCCAAGTGCTCGTGATGCCGCAGCCATTCGTTGGCAAAGCTGGTGATCGAGGCGGGGGCCATTAAATCCAGGACGCCGATTTCGGTATTCGGCAGATTGCCGACTGCTTCTTGGGCTTTCTTGAGCGTCCGGGCGGGAACGGTGACGTGGGCGCCTGCTTTGACAAGGGCCTTGGTGACTTGCAACCCGATACCACTGTACCCTCCGGTCACAATGACGGTTCGGTCGTGCAAGTCGATGCCCTTCATCACTTGCTTGGCCGTTGCGGTCATGTCAAACGGGCTAGCGATCGGTTGTTGCGGTGTTGTCCCCATGGCGTCATGCTCCTTTTAACGTGACAGTTGTCACTGGTATGTGCGTATGATAGGCGCTCGTATGATCAATGGCAAGCGAATTAAGCTTAACCGTTACAATGAGGCGGGGTCTGTAATGGCTGACCTGTATCGTCAAGCACAACGAGAACTGAGCAGAGAAAGCCTGCGTGCCGCGCTGCAGGTCGGTGCGTTCCGCTTTTTCCGCGCCACGCTTGACCGCTTCGACCTCACGCAGCGGTGGGACGCCTTAAAGGCCGCTACCTACGTCCAACTCGCGCGGCAATGGTGCCGAGACAACGGCATTCAATTCACCGAATAGCGCGAGATCGTTAGAAGGACACCAAGGCACCGCGCCAGTGCCAGGACGCTAATTTAACCCGCTAGCAGGCTGCGTCCCTCGTTTGTGAGGGGAGTCACGGCCTTTTTGAGTGGCCGGTATCGTGGCGCCAGCGGGGAAAACGGGGCGTCTCGCTGAAAGCGTTGCAATGTCCGCCGCGGTTTCGCATACTGGAGGGGAACGGGAATTGGGCGCGGCGGTGAGGCAGTTGCGTTAACGGCGCGACTTCGCCGGTTGGCCGAGCGGATTTGGTTGTGAGGAGTAACGGATGACACGTGAAGAGATCGCGCACTTAATCTTTCAGCAAAATAGGACCGACGCGTATTACTCGGCGTTCGTTGAGGACACCGAGACTGGGATCGCGGGCGCCTTGGCTGACCCCGGTGTTCGAGTCGCGGCAGGCGAGGGGAACTTGGCCGTTCTGGATGAATACACCAGTGAGGGCCAAGCGTACGCCGAAATTTGGGGGCCATACCCGCTTCTCAGCGGCACTCAAGTCCCCCTTGACCAAGCGCTGGATCAGGTCTTGACCACCGTTGCGGCCGGCACCGTCTGCGCGTTTTTTATTGATGGCCGCAACCTGCTTCGGCCGTTGCTTGAAGCGAGGGGATTCACGTTTCGCCAGCAAACGATTTGGCAGATGGCTGCGTTGCCGCAACCGCGCGTGCCGATCGCGCGGTATCTTGCCCCGCCCCCCGATTGGATCGCAACGCAGATTGCCGAGTTACAGCGCCGAAATCATTTTAGCAGTTGGCACATTGCCGCGACCACGGGCCCGACGCGCCCACTGTTTGTGATTCAGGCAGACGGTCACGTCATGGGGTATGCCCAAGGCGAGCTGGGCGATGAACGCGACGGCCATCTGCTGTTCGTGGTGGTGGCCGAAGCGTATCGGCGGCGCGGACTGGCTAAGGCGCTGATGGCCGCGCTATACACCGATTTGACCAGTGCAGGGGCAACGACGGTGACACTGGTTCAAGCGGCCAGCGCCGCGTCTGCCGCGGCCGCGTATCAGGCGTGCGGCTTCACGCAACTGAGGACGGTTGTCAGCGCCAACCGAGTGAACTGACCCATTAAGGAGATGCGCATGGCGACTTATCATTTCGAGCCACTGACCCAAGCCAACGCCGTGACGATTGCAGATCGGTGGCATTATCCGGTCCCGTATGATTTTTATGATATGACGGCGGATGTTGAGGACTACGAGGAACTGATCGACCCGCAGCAGCGTGGCACGGCCTACCATCAGGCCACCGATGAAAAGGGGCAGCTTGTCGGCTTCTGGGTGTTGATGGCAACGGATGAGCCGGGAACAGTTGAGCTTGGTCTGGGACTGGCGCCAGCGCTGACCGGTGGTGGCCGTGGTGAGGATTTTCTGCAACAGATCCTGACCCATTTGCGCTGTCAGCTGGCTGAGGCCCGCGTGGTACTGGATGTCGCGGCGTTTAATGTGCGGGCCCAAAAAGTGTACGCGCGCGCCGGTTTTCGCGTGACGGGGCGGCATCAGCAGGCGACGAATGGTGGGGTTTACCCGTTCATCACCATGGCGCGGCAATTATGACGACGTTGGCCATCGTGAGTGAGGGCCGGCGTGCGGCGGCTAGGCGAAGCGAAGGAGTGGGATGGATGACAGAACAAGCGCAACCGGTGACCCTTGAGTGGCTCACGCCGCCAACCGCGGCGCAGTTGGATCAGCTCATGACCATCTGGCTGACCGCCAACGAGCAGGCGCATGATTTTGTGCCGGCGGGCTACTGGCGGGCCAATGTGGCCGCGGTGCGCGCGGCCTTGCCCGAGGCACAGCTACTGGTGGCGCGCCAGCGCGGTCGGCTCATCGGCTTTGCCGGGGTGCAAGACCACTACCTGGCGGGCCTGTTCGTCACCGCGGCGGCGCGCGGCAACGGGGTCGGGCACCAGCTGATGACCGCGCTCAAGGACCGGTATTCGGGCCTAACGCTGTCGGTGTACGACCAGAATACCGGCGCGGTGCGCTTTTATGCGCGTGAAGGCTTTGCGGTACTACAGCGTGAAGAAGACACGGCGGTGCACCAGCCGGCGCTCGTGATGGGCTGGCGGCGGGCTGATTAACGTGGGTTGGCCGGGCAAGGATGCCCGTTCGATTAGCGTTTAAGGGAGAATCGTGATGTTAATTCTATTGATCGCTATGCTGGCCATTTTCTGGTTCGCCCATTTGTGGCTAAACAAGCAAATCATTAGCGCGGTGCAAGCGCGTCAGCACGAGATGTTGCCCAAGCAAATCGCGCAGGCGCAACGCATGTTTAAGCGGCAATGGTATCGGGCTCATCCGGTTTGGCGCTGGATTCGACGCCTCGCGATCGGGATCAACGGGGTGGCGCTGGTCGCGCTGATCGGCCAAATGCTGAGCCGGGCGAGCTGGGTCGTCCTACCTGTCGCCCAGCGACCACTGGCTATTTTGACTGTGGCGGGCTTCATTATTGCGGGGCTTGGGTTGGCGGTCGTCATGTGGCACTACGATCAGATGTTGCTGGCCACGGCTCAAACCGATCTTTATACGCCGCCTCGGCTGCTGGTGCGGGCCAATTGGTGGCTATTGGTGGTCTGCCAATGCGTCTTAGTCGGCACTGCGGGGGTGACGATGCAGACGCCGAGCTAGACGCCGATTAAGGCACCAGCTAAAAACGTTGCGCGCACCATCGATCCGACGATCACCGCGGCGAAGCAGGCGGTGGCCGGTCAGCAGGTGATTGCGACAACCGCGCAAGCCACCTTCTGGCAACTGCATATTGACCGGGCGAACGCCTTGTCTTATCGCGCCGTCGAAGCGCTTTTGGGGCAGCCAAGCCGGATCCTGGCGCGGGTCAAGTCAGGCGAATTGGTTAGTGGGGTGGTCACTTGGCAGCATTTCGCTGACACGGATCAGCGACTGACGTTAGTGTTTCAAAACGGCCGCGTTGTGGCAAAGCTGTGTGATCAGATCACGGTTTCGCGCGACCCCAAGCCCAGCGTTTTTGAGGTTGATTTTGCGTTGACCAGTACGGACAACAAAGAGTTGGCCACGCGGTTTGGCGGCTACAACTGGGTGGCGGGCACGCGCGACATCATCTGGGCGCAGTTCTTCAGTGACAAATACATCCCGGTTGATAATCTCAATTATACGTTTGGCTATACCGGGCTCACGGGGAAGAAGTATGATGCGGGCAGCTTTACGTTCAATATGGCCGTTCAGTCAGCGGAGGACATCTACAGCGATCAACCTATTGCGAAACATAAAGGCGCGGTTGCGCTGATGAACGACTGGTATCGGCAAGCGGCAGAAGCGCTGACGCAGCAACTCCGTCAGGGTAACGTCAACCGGACGCAGGTGAAGCAAGGACGACAAGCACTGACGGCGCTGAAATCTGAAGACTAGCCGGTGCGATCAATGTCATCACGATATTTGAGTTGAGCGCAAAGCGACCCAAAAGCGTGGCAAGGCGTGCGCATTTTGGACCGCTTTTTTCGTCGCCGGTGCGGCAGCCGGTTCACCCATTAATGGCGGTTATTGCCCGGGTAATAGCCGCCTCAGCGCGGACTGAGCCGCCGTCGGTCTGGGGGCAACAAAATGTAGCCCGTTGTTTACTGGGAAATCAGTCGCTTATCGGGACGGCCCGTGAGAAAATGAGCGCGGAGGTGAGTGGGATGACGATCGGGCAGCGGTTAATGCAGGCACGAAAAGCACAGGGACTCACGCAGCAACAGGTGGCAACCGCCTGCAACGTTGCGCGGCAAACCGTTTCAAGCTGGGAGGCGGGGCGCACCTATCCGGACATTGAAAGTATTATCCGGCTGGCGGACTTGCTCCAGTTATCGTTAGATGAGTTGTTGCGGCCTGAGGGGGAATTGCTGCAGGTGTTGAAGCAGCGTGAAAGCCACGTTGCGGATGCCCGGCGGGGGCTCCTCGCGAACGTCGCGATGTTGCTGCTAGTAACGGCGATATACGCGGGAGAACTGTTAGCCTTGCCGGGGTTTCAACTCGGCTGGTGGACAAAGCTCCTGATGCTTGGGATCATTTTGGGCCAGGCGACCACCGCCGAATTATTACGCAAGCAGTACGTTGAGGCCAAATTGGCCACGATGGCCGCGGTTCGCCAGCAAATGGCGTGGCTGGGGTTCGGGGTGTGTTTCGTGGTTTGCGGTTTAGTGGGGCTACGATTTGGCTGGGATTGGCACTTATGGACAGCCACCCCGATTTTGTTGGGCATATCCGGGGCGAGCCTGGCGCACGAGCTACGCCGCCGCGAGTAAGTGTCCGCGATACCACGATGATGACGCCAGTCAACCGAGCGAATGCTCAGGGGGCTGGCGTTTTTGGCGGCGGTGAAGTCGGGGTGGGCGTGGCGGCGCGATTGGTCCGCGGCATTGCAAAGTGCCTGCGACTTTCGCATACTAAAGGAAGATCACGATGCGATGGTGTGGCTTGCTTGAATGCGGTGCGTGGCGGGGACGGCGCCGCAGTCAAGCAACACCGGCAAGGAGGGCACGATGCAGTACTTGGAAGATTTCACGCTGGCGACAGAAGACCAGGAATGGCAATTCTTCATGGCGCAAAAAAGTCGCGCGTACTCGGACTACTATCCGTTTCAGGTGTTCGTGCCCAAGCAGGTGCCGAAGCTGAAATTTGCGCCAATCACGATTTTTTACGGCAACAATGGGTCGGGCAAGTCGACGCTACTCAATGTGATCGCGGAGAAACTGGGACTGGCGCGCAACGCGCTGTACAACCGCTCCAGCTTCTTCGAGGATTACCTGGCGCTGTGCGATTACACGATGCACGTGCCGCTGCCCAAGCAGTCGGCCATCATCGCAAGCGACGAGGTGTTCAACTACATGCTGGACTTGCGCGCGCTGAATCAGGGCATCGATGCCAAGCGCGAGGACGTGTTCAAGGACTACCTCGACCACAAGTTTGGCAGTTTCCAGTACCATGACCTGAGCGACTACGACGAGCTGGCCAAAACGCTGGAGACCCGGCGTAAAACGCAGTCGCGCTACACGCGGGAGCATTTGCACCGGAACGTGGTCGAGCAGTCCAATGGGGAAAGCGCGCTGGCCTTTTTTTCTGAGCGCATCAAGGATAACCAGCTTTACCTGCTGGACGAACCGGAGAACTCGCTGTCGCCCAGTCGCCAGCAGGAGCTGGTGCGCCTTTTGGTGGACAGCGCCCGCTTTTTCGGCAACCAGTTCGTGATCGCTACGCACTCGCCGTTCGTGCTGGCGCTGCCGGGGGCGCGGATCTACGACTTGGACGCGGTGCCGGTCACCACGAAAAAGTGGTCGGACTTGGATGCGGTGCGGACGTACGCGGCCTTTTTTGCGGCGCACCGGCACGAGTTCGACTGAGGCCGGGTCGGGCGCGCAACCGGTTTCTTGGCGCGGTATAATGGCGTTAATTCAATGAACGGAAAGGGTGGATCGAATGACTTTAATGCAGGCACTAGACGATTCAGCACTGGCCGCACGGCTGGCGCAACTGCCGACGATCCCGGGTAATGTGGTGCGCCATGTGCCCAGTGAGCGGCTTCAGGATTTTTATGAGATGGCCGCTATCGGCATGGAAGCCGTCACGGCCGAGCGCGTGACCTTCGATGCCGCGGGACAACTGATGACCCGCACGCCGCTGGGCGCGGCGTGTCCAATCGACGGCAATCAGGCGGCTGCGGTCGCGGCGCTGGGGGCAAACTTGCTGACGCCGGCCGCCGCGGCAGGGGCCACGGGCTTTTTGCTTCAGGACGCGGACGGCGCGTGCCTGTATGTGCACGAGGCCGAATACGACACGCTGTTGCTGTGTCGCAAGACGTTCAACCAGAACGAGGATTGTCACTGTTTCTAAGCTTGTCGGGAGGCTGAGACAAAAAGCGGTTTTAGCCCAGAGTATAAGCATGACCTCCTGTAAAACCCGAACTTAGGTTTTATAGGAGGTCATGCTTATACGGCTCGGGCGTCGCTTTTTGTGTCGTGCTGTCCTGGAATAGTCGTGGTTCATTCTTGGGCCGTTAATTATGTCTCAGCCTCTTGTGTCTTTAAGCGTCACGTGGCGCGCGGAAGGGAAACTCGAATGAAGTCAATTGTGATGGGCATTGTTGCGCATGTCGATGCCGGCAAAACCACGCTGTCAGAGGCGCTGTTGTATAACGCGGGGACGGTGCGCCAGCTGGGACGGGTCGACCACGGCTCGGCTTTTTTGGACTCGGATGCGCTGGAGCGGGCGCGCGGCATCACGATCTTCTCGCATCAGGCCATGCTGACCACGCCGGACTTGCAGGTGACGCTTTTGGACACGCCGGGGCACGTCGATTTTGCGAGTCAGACGGAGCAGGTGCTCAGCGTGCTGGACTACGCGGTGCTGGTGGTGTCGGCGCCGGCGGGGGTGCAGGGGCACACGCGCACGCTGTGGCGACTGCTGGCGCGCTATCAGGTACCCACCGTGATTTTCGTCAACAAAATGGACGCGCCAGGCGTTGACCAGGCGCAGGTGCTGGCCGAGTTGCAGGCGGCGTTCGGCGATGGGGTGCTGCCGCTACCGACCGGGCCGCTGACTGATGCGGTCGCGGAGACGATCGCCTTGCAGGATGAGGCGGTACTTGAAGACTATTTGAACACGCAAGCGCTGCCCGACGCCACGGTGCAGCGGCTGATCCAGGCGCGGCGCGTGTTCCCGGTGTTTTTCGGTGCGGCGTTGAAGAACCAAGGCGTGGCGGAACTGCTGGCCGGGTTGACGCGGTGGGTCGTGACACGGCCCGCGGAAGCGACCTTGGCCGGGCGCGTGTTCAAGATCACGCACACGGCCAAGGGGGAGCGCCTGTCGTGGGTGCGCCTGACCGGCGGAACGCTGACGCCGCGCCAGCAGCTGGGCGCGGAGAAAATCGGTGAGCTGCGCGTCTATAATGGGCCCAAGGCCACGGTCGTCCCGGCCCTGACGGCAGGGATGGTGGGGGCGTTGGTCGGATTGCGCGACACAGTGGCCGGCCAGGGGCTCGGGACCACGCTTGCGCTGCCGGCGCCGGTGTTGACGCCGGTGCTCAGCTACGCGCTGGTGCCCGGTGAGGTGGATGTCCAGGCCTGCCTGCACGCGCTGCAGGAGTTGGCGGAGGAGGACCCGCAGCTGAATGTGTCTTGGTCCGCGCAGCTGCAGGAGATTCGTGTGGCGCTGATGGGGCCGATTCAGCTGGCGGTGCTGACTCAGCTTTTGGCGACGCGCTTTGGGCTTGCGGTCACCTTTGGTCCCGGCCACATCCGCTACCGGGAGACCCTCACCGCACCGGTGGAAGGGGTCGGGCACTTTGAGCCGCTACGGCATTATGCGGAGGTGCATCTGATGCTGACGCCGGCCGCAGCGGGCAGCGGGGTGCGCTGGACCAGTACCTGCGCCTATGAGGTGCTCGACCGTAACTGGCAGTCGCAGGTGCTGGCGAGCCTCGCGGCCAAGCCGCACTTGGGGGTGCTGATCGGTGCACCACTGACCGATGTGACGATCACGCTGGTCAGTGGCCGCGCCAGCATCAAGCACTCGGTGGGCGGCGACTTTCGCGAGGCCACCTGGCGTGCGGTGCGGCAGGGGTTGATGATGGCAAAAGCGGCCGGGCATGCCCAGCTGCTGGAGCCGTGGTATCAGTTCCGGCTGACGGTCGGGGCGACGCAGATCGGGCGCGCGATGACGGACATCCAGGCGATGGGCGGCCAGTTTGACGCCCCGGTCGAGGCTTCGGGGCTGACCGTTTTGACTGGCACGGCACCGGTGGCGGGGTTGCAAAACTACGCGCAGGCCGTCGGGGCGTATACGCACGGCCAAGGCACGCTTGAGTGCACAGTGGCGGGCTACCAGCCGTGCCACGATGCCGCAGCCGTGATCGAAGCCGCGGCGTATGCGCCGACCGCCGACCTGCCGAACACCCCCGACTCGGTGTTTTGCGCGCACGGCGCCGGTTATCCGGTGGCGTGGGATCAGGTGCCGGCCGCGGCGCATGTGCCCTACCAAGCCGGTTGAGTCGCGCGGCTGACAGGGGTACAATCAGCCATAAATCCATTAATTCGAGGTAATCAAAATGAAAATCCAAGAAGGCTACATGCCGTTTCATGAGTTCAAGACGTACTACCGCATTGTGGGGGAAAAAACGCCGGGCAAGGCACCGCTACTGTTGATTCACGGCGGGCCGGGGTCGTCGCACAATTATTTTGAGCTGATGGACGACTATGCGGCCACCGGGCGGCAGCTGATCATGTACGACCAGGTCGGTTGCGGGCGCTCCAGCCTGCCCGAAGACGAGCAGTGGTACGTCAAGGAAACCTGGGCGGCGGAGCTGATCGCGCTGCGCGAGTACCTCGGCTTGGATGAGCTGCACATGCTCGGCCAGTCTTGGGGTGGGATGCTGGAGATGTACTATTTGACCCAGTTCGATCCGCAAGGCATCAAGTCCGTCATGATCGATGGGTCGCCGGCTTCCATCAAGCTCTGGACGCAGGAGCAGCACCGCTTGATCTCGTATCTGAGCTACGAGGACCGCGCGGCGATCGCGGAAGCCGAGCGCACCGGCGACTTCACTGGCGCGCAGTACTTGGCGGCCAACGAGCGCTACATGGCGCGCTACTGCTGGGATGCCCCGACTGCGGAGTCGCCGGAGTGCCTGCGCCGCCCCACCAACGGCCAGCGCGCCAGCCGCATCGCGGAAGGCCCGAACGAGTTTACGGAAAACGGCACGATCTCGGACTTCGAAGTGACCGCGGACCTGCACAAGATCCACGTGCCGGTGCTGGTCACCAACGGCACCGACGACCTGTGCACGCCGCTGATCGCCAAGGCGGTGGCCGACCACATTCCCAACGCCAAGTGGCACCTATTCGCCAACTCGCGGCACCTGGCGCTGTTGGATCAGCACGATGAATTCATCTCGGTGCTGGACGGGTGGCTGAACGCGAACGACTAGGAACCTGAGCGGCCTAGGCAGCCCAACCCTCATAACCGCGCCACTGCGCTCGTCGTCGAGCTCCGTGGCGCATGAGGATGCGGTCTAAGCCATCCCGCCACTCGCGCCTAAGTGCGGGCGTTTTCCGGGGACTTTTGACTGCGTGTTCTCGGCCACGCGCGTCCCGACTCGCTTACTACTTTCCGCGCTTCGTCGAGCTACGCAAAGCAACGCAGGTGCATCTAGCTACGCCAAGTCACTCGGGGCCAAGGACGCCCCAAGCGCCTTGGCTTGCTCTGACTGTTCGAACGCAGTGAGTTACAGGCAGACATACGTTAGGAAGGCTAGCTGACCTACTAAATGCGCTTTGCTTCGCTCTGGTTTCGAAAGGAGTTGAATCAATGGACTGGGCGACAATCAAAACCATCATCACCGTCATCTACGTGCTGAACGTAGCCGGGGCGATCCTCACGGTGTTTCGTGAGAAGCGCGACATTGCCGCGACTTGGGCGTGGCTGTTGGTCCTGAACTTTGCGCCGCTGATCGGCTTTGTGGCGTATTACTTCTTCGGCCGCAAGCTGTCGCGCCGGCAGTTGGATAAGATCCGGGTGCAGCCGCACGCGGACTTATCGGCGGTGCTGGCGGCGCAGCAGGCCCAACTGCCGGCGGCCAGCCCCACGGACACGCAGGTGCAATCGACGGTCAAAAGCATGATCCGCGAGTTCCAGAACACGGATCAGAGCTTCGTGACGCTGAACAACCAGACGGCGCTGTTCACCGATGGCACCGCGCTGTTTCGCGACATGCAAAAAGAGATCATGCAGGCCGAGCACAACGTTTTCGTGGAGTTCTACACGTTTTACGATGACCAGCTGGGCAACGCGATGCGCGACACGCTGATAGCCAAGGCGCAGGAAGGCGTGACCGTGCGCGTGCTGTACGATGCGTGGGGGTCGCTGGGCACCAAGGGGACGTTTTTCGACCCGCTGCGCGAGGCCGGCGCGTTGGTGGAACCGTTCCTGGGCATCCGCTCGCGCTTTGATTTCCGCCTGAACTTCCGCAACCACCGCAAGATCGTGGCGATCGATGGCTGGACCGGCTACATCGGCGGGTTCAACATCGGGGACCAGTACGTCGGGCGCAGCAAAAAGTTCGGACCGTGGCGCGACACGCACCTGAAGGTTGAAGGCGACGCGGTGCTGGCGCTGCAGCAGCAGTTCATCCGCGACTGGGACGCCACGGTCACGGCGCACCCGCTGGACATTAACCAGACGCATTTTCCCAAAACAGCCGGCGGGCTGGGCAGCACGATGATGCAGATCGTCGCCAGTGGGCCGCACGACGACCTGGAGCAGATCAAACTCGGGTACCTCAAGCTGATCAACGCGGCGCGCGAAACGCTGGTGATCCAGACCCCTTACCTGATCCCCGATGATAGTGTGCTGACGGCGCTGCGCGGGGCGATCCACTCGGGCGTGGATGTGCGCATCATGATCCCGCACATGCCCGACCACCCCTTCGTCTACCGCGCCAGCCAGTACTACGCGCGCGGCCTGGCGCAGGATGGGGCTAAGATCTACTTCTATGAGGCTGGCTTCCTGCACGCGAAGGCGATCGTGGCGGACAGCGCGATCGCCTCGGTGGGCTCGGCTAACCTCGATTTTCGCAGCTTCAAGCTGAACTTCGAGGCCAACGCCTTCCTGTACGACCGGGTGGTGGCCACGCGGCTGCAGAAGCTGTTCCTGAAGGACCTTGACCACGCACGCCTGGTGACGGCGGCGGACTTTGCCAAAATGTCGCGGTGGCTGCGCTTCAAGCAGACCTTCTCGCGGCTGATCTCACCGATCCTGTGACGCCTTGGGCAAACACGGCTGAGACATAATTAACGGCCCAAGAATGAACCACGACTATTCCAGGACAGTACGACACAAAAAGCGACGCCCGAGCCGTATAAGCATGGCCTCCTATAAAACCTAAATTCGGGTTTTACAGGAGGCCATGCTTATACTCTGGGCTAAAACCGCTTTTTGTCTCAGCCTCTTTGGCGTTAGGCGGGTGTCTTCGCATCTAAGTTCGGCTCCGGCACCCGGCGGTCGACGATCGCGGTGGCGAGCATCAGCACGGCGGCCCCGCCAGCGAAGGCGTACCACGCGACGGTCGGCACGAGGAAGTTCGCGAGGCCCAAGAACAGGGCTTGGCCGATGGGGGCACCGATCATCGCGAGCATGCTGATGAGGCCGGCCACCTTGGCCAACTGCGCTTGGGGCACGAGCTGCATCATCATGGCCGAGATGCGCGGGTTGACCTTGCCCATCAGGTAGCCGAACAGCGGCATCAAAACGAGGATGAGCACGCGCGAACCCGACCAGATGAAGGCCGCGCCGCATGCCACCAGCAGGCCGGCACCGCCCACCATCAGCTTCATCAGGGGCACTTTTTGCAGGCCGTCGTGGGCGAATAGGGACCCGGCGATCAGCCCGAGTGAGGTGCTGATGTTGAGCATTGCGACGGTGGTGCCGAAGTTGCCGAAGTACAGTTGCGGGGCGTGCAGCAGGGAGACGTTCATCAGAGCACTGATGGACGCGCCGAACAGGTTGAACGCTGTGGCGATCCAGATGGTGGCGAACAGGAAGTGATTCGCGGCCAAAAAGCGCAACGCATCCGGAATGCTTCGGTGCATCGGGATCCGCGGGCCGGGGGTCGGCGTAGCGGTCGGCTGGGCGGCCACCAACACACGGCGTTGGTGCAGCAGCACGAAGGCCGCGGCGGCAAAGGTCAGCGCGTTGAGGAGACCGAACAGCGCGTAGTTATGGTGCAAGAGGACGATCACGGTGGCGCCGAGCCCTTGGAAGATGATCTGAACGGTAGTGTGGCTGGCCGTGTTGAATCCCATCGCGGCGTTCAGCTCGCTGGCGGGGATCAGCCGCTGCAGCAGCGGCAGCTCCAAGCCGTTGGCGTACTGGCCGCAGACGTCGGACAGGATGTTGATGAGCAGCAGGCCGAGAAACAGAGGCAGGCTGTGCGGCATTGCGATCGCGACGGCCAAAACGCCGAACAGCGCAGCTTGGATCAGGCGCGTGGCGATCATGCCGCGTACCTTAGCTCGCGTTTCGTCGGCCCAGTAGCCCGTGATCAATTGCAACAAGCTAGGGATCAGCCCGGCCATTGAAGCCAGTGAAACGGCCAGCTGGCTGAACGGCATCTGGGCGGCGTAGATGATGAAGACGATGTTGTACAGGGAATCGCCGATGCCGCTGAGGACGGCGGCGTTCAGGGTGGCGCGGTAGCCACGGTTGGTCAAGTATTCGTGCATGAAGCTCACGGCTTTCTCATGAATTTGTAACTTCAGTGTAGGCGGTGTAGACTACAGGCAAGTCAAAATTTGAGCATACGCAAAAAAATCGGAGGCCAACCATGACAGACGGCACACTATTTCGCCAGCTTAGGCGCGCGCGGCACCTGACGCTGCAGCAGGTCGCGGATGCGCAGGTGTCCGCGGCTGCGATCAGTCGGTTCGAGCGCGGCCAATTGACGCTGACGGCGCCGCGCTTCGCCCATGTCTTGGCGCGCATCGAGGTGTCGCTGGAGGAGTTCATGTTCCTGCGCGCCACCGCCAGCGGCGCCTGGCAGGCCCAAGCCAACGACCACTTCAACAGCCAAGACGATCCACACTTTAGCGCGGTGGTGCGCGAAATGGGGGCGCTGACCGCCCAAGGGCCGGTGGCTGCGGCCAAGATCCAGGCGTACGACCAAGAGATCGCGCGCTACCGCCATCCGGCAGGGGGCGGGCGGCCGACGCGGCGCGCCCAGTTTGCCGCGCTGTTGATCGAGGTGTTTCAGCGCATTCTCTGGATGAACGCCAAGGAGGGCGCGGCCGCGGAGGCGCGGCCGTCTGTGGCCGAGTTCATGGTCGCGCTCAACGATCGGGTGCGCCCCGTGGTGCGCTACCTTTATCAGGTGGAGCAGTGGGGATACTTTGAGCTCTCGACCTTCGCGATGTTCCACACGTTCATCGACAATGAGACCGAGCACGCGCTGTTGCACCTGGCGATGACGCGCTCCGCGCAGTATGCAGGTTTTGCCAGTGTTCAAGAAATGCGCCTGGATCTGCTATTTGGGGCCTTCAGCGATTTCGTCAACGCGCGCCAGCTGCCATGGGCGAAGGACGCGCTGGCCACGGCGGCCAAGCAGATCACGGCCACCGGGGACCTGACGCACGCGAACCACCTGCTGTTTTGCCGCGGGTGGGTGCAGATCATCGAAGACGATGTGGCCGGCGGGACGCAGACGTGTCAGCAGGCCATCAGCATCGAACGCCTGCTTGGGGTGCAGGGCGACCACCACTACGTTGACGTGTTGAAGCTGATTCTGCGCAACCGCGAGCGGCCCAACGAGGCGGCGTTCTTCATGTAACCAGGGGCAGTTGCATTGTTTACAACTCAAATTGTGGTATCCTAGAAGTGTAGAATATTGCAATGATTTGAAAAATTATTTGGAGGGTTCAGACATGCAAAAATTATTTGCGGAGTTCATGGGCACCTTTCTGCTGGTCTTTCTCGGCAGTGGCGCCGTCTTGTTTGCGAAGGGGGATGTGCTGACCATCGCCATTGGCTTTGGGTTGGCGATCACCATTTCTGCTTACGCGTTCGGCGGCATCTCGGGTGGTCACTTCAACCCCGCGGTCACGACCGCGATGGTCATCAACGGGCGCACGCCGCTGGTTGACGGCCTGATGTACATCGTGGCCCAGATCATCGGTGCGATCGCCGCCAGTGGTGCGGTGCGCGTGGTGGTTGACGGCTTGAAGCTGCCCGTGACCCAGATGGCCCAAACCGATTTTCCTAAGCTCAGCGTGGGCGTCGCCTTCTTCGTTGAAGCGCTGGCGACCTTCCTGTTCCTCATGGTGATCCTGGCCGTGACAGCGGACCGTTTTGGCAACGCTCAGTTCGCCGGGTTGGCCATCGGGGTGGCGCTGATGCTCCTGATCATCTTCTCTGTGAACCTGACCGGGGCGTCCTTGAACCCAGCACGCTCCATCGGCCCTGCGCTGTTTGCCGGGGGTTCCGCGCTGTCGCACCTGTGGTTGTACATCGTCGCCCCGGAAGTTGGCGCGATCGTGGCGGCCTTTGCCGGGCGCTTCCTGCTGGGCACTGAAGACTAAGCTTAAGGATGACCGACCGGCTCGCGCCAATTGCGCGGGCCGGTTTTTTGGTGCGGCCACCGGGTAATTCCGTGAAACAAATGAGCTGAACGGTTTCATCAGACTGAAAACCGGGGGTTGGACCAGCGGCGGAAAACGTGCCGTTGTGGCGCACGACCACCGCAACTTGAGCGGCCTAGGCCATTACTTTAGACGGTTGAAAGAATGAGAAGACGCTGACGGTGGTGTGGTTGGCCTTGAGGTGGCGCCGTGGCATCGCTTACACTGAGGGCGTTGGCGATGCGGGTGCACACGGTCGCCGCCCCTAGGCTCTGAACCTGTGGACCGCAACCGGTCCAGGCACGGAAAGGAAGAACGCGATGAAAACACTGAAAAAGCTTCTGGTCGGATTGGCGACCGCGGCGGTCACGCTCATTGGCGCGGCAAGTCTACCAGCGCAACCGGTGGCCGCGGCCACCGGCATGCGCAGCATCATTTCCATTGATGCGGGACGCAAGTACTTCTCACTCGCACAGCTCAAGCAAGTGGTGGATCAGGCGGAGCGATCCGGTTACACGGACCTGCAGCTGATGCTGAGCAACGACGCGCTGCGCTTCATGCTGGATGATATGAGCGTCACCGCCAATGGGCAGACGTACGCAAGTGATGCGGTGAAGCAGGCGCTTGAGGCCGGGAACAAGACCTACTACGCCGACCCGAACGGGGACCATCTGACGCAAGCGGAGATGGATGACCTGTTGGCCTACGCCAAGGCACGGCACATCAACGTGGTGCCAACGATCAATAGCCCCGGCCACATGGATGCCATTCTTGAGGCGATGGCTGCGCTGGGCATCGCCAACCCGTCATTTGATGGCTCCAAGCGCACCGTTGACCTGAACAATGCGGCGGCGGTGGCGTTTACCCAGGCGTTGCTTGAGAAGTACGTGACGTATTTTGCCGGGCACACGGACTTGTTCAACTTTGGCTGTGACGAATATGCCAACGATGTCGACACCGGTGGCTGGGCCAAGCTCCAGCAGTCCGGGACGTATGCGAAGTTCGTCACCTACGTCAACGACCTGGCCGCGATGGCAAAAAAAGCCGGGATGCGGCCGGTCGTGTTCAACGATGGGATTTACTACAACAGCGATCAGTCCTTTGGCACCTTTGATTCATCCCTGATCATCTCGTACTGGACGTCCGGCTGGTGGGGCTACGATGTGGCCAAGCCAGACTTCTTCGTCGATAACGGCTACACGCTGTTGAACACCAACGATGCGTGGTACTACGTGATCGGGCGTGAAACGCCAGAAGACGGGGGCTATCCATTCCAAAATGCGCTGGCGAACCTCGACAAAAAGGCGTTCACCACCGTGACGGGCACCGATAAGACGCTACCAATCATGGGGAGCACCCAGGCCATCTGGGCAGATGATCCGGCGAATCCCTTAGACATGGCCAAGGTGATGCAGCTGATGCGCGGCTTTGGCGCGGCCTACCGTGATGAGATGGATCCGTTAGCGGACTACGCCGCACTGGATGCGGCTGAGGCCACGGTCCCGGCAGACCTGAGTCGCTACACAGAGGCCTCCGTTGCCGCACTGAACGCGACACTGGGTCAGCGCGAGCTGCACCTGCGGGCCAGCCAGCAGGCCCAAGTTGATGGCCAAGCGCAGGCCCTGGCTGCGGCGGTCAAGGGGCTGGCGCTTCGATTGGCCGATTACACGCAGGTGGATGCCGCCATCGCGCGGGCCGATGCGCTGACGGCGACGGATTACACGAACTTTGCCGCGGTGACCGCCGCCGTGAAGGCCGTGAAGCGCGAGCTGCCGATCACGGCGCAGGCGCAAGTTGACGCGATGGCCGCGGCCATTCAGGCGGCACTTGACGCGCTGGTGAAGGTCACCACGCCAACGACCCCAAGCATCAAGCCGACGCCGGCCCCGAAGCCGGGCGCAACAGCAACGCATCCCACCACGACCGGTGGCAAGTTGCCCCAAACCGGCAATGCCACGCAGCTTGGCCTGGCCCTGGGCGGGCTAGTGCTGATCGCTGGGGTGGGGGTCGCGCTGATCAAGCGTCGCCACGCCTAACCTGACCACACAAAAAACGCTTCGTCCCCCTGACGATCAGGCGGTGACGAAGCGTTTTTGCGTGCACAGGTTACGGCAAGTCGTTGCCGGCGGCGAGGTACAGGTCGTACCACTCCTGCGCTTCCAAGCGAATGTTGCCGGCTTCGGCAATGTCTGCGAGGCGCTTGGCGTTGGTGGTGCCGGCGATCACCTGAGTGCCCGGCAGGCGGGTCAGCCAGGCGCTGGCGATCGCGCTCTTGTTGGTGTGGTACTGGGCGGCCAGCTTGTCCAGCGCGGCGTTCAGTTCAGGGAACTTCGGGTTGTCGATGAAGACACCCTCGAAGAAACCGTACTGGTACGGGCTCCAGGCCTGGACCGTCATGTTGTGCAGCCGGCTGTACTCGAGGATGCCACCGTCGTGGTCGAAGGAGCGATCATCGGTCATGTTCACGTGGATGCCGGCGTCGATCATGCCGGTGTGCATGAGGGACAGCTGCAGCTGGTTGGCCACCAGCGGTTGGCTGACGGCGGACTTGAGTAGCTCGATCTGGCCCGGGTTGACGTTGGACACCCCGAAGTTGCGGACCTTGCCGGCGTTTTGCAGCGCGTTGAAGGCGTCCGCCACTTGGTCAGGCTCCAGCAGTGCATCCGGCCGGTGCAGCAGCAGGACGTCGAGGTAGTCGAGACCCAGCCGCTTCAGGCTGCCGTCAACGCTTTCGATGATGTGCGCCTTGGAAAAATCGTAGCGCTTGCCCGGCACGATGCCGACCTTGCTTTGAACGAGCACGTCCTCGCGCTTGAAGCTCGCGTTCTTGAGCGCGGCGCCAAACAGCGTCTCGGCTTCCCCGCCGGCGTAGATGTCGGCGTTGTCGAAGAAGTTGATGCCACTGGTGTAGGCGGTGTCCAGCAGCGCGGTGGCTTGCGCCAAGTCGAGCTTGGTGATGCGCATCACGCCCAGCGCGACGGCTGAGACTTGCAGGCCACTTGGGCCGAGGTTGATTTTCTTCACAAGTTCACTCCCTTTTGTGCCCATGCGGGCTCAGTTAAGCTCAGCGTAGCACACTGCGGGCCAAAAACAAAACAGCGCTTTCCGCACCGGTGAATATGGTCCCGGACCCTCCGTGGGGTGGGCCTGCGTGGTATGATTAACCTGAAAAACTAGGGGGCACAAAAAGGAGGCAGCACATGGCAGTCGCAGAACAGGGATTCGTTGTCATCGGCGCGCAAAGCGTGTCGTTCAGCATCACGAACCTCCGCACAATGGCGGTGGTGGAGCGCGGTCAGTACCCGGTGGCGGTGGGGGAAGACATTTTTGCGACCCACCAGATCGAGGCGGACACGGTGGATGCCTTGGTGCAGGCGCTGGAGGCCATCCGGCGGGTGCTGGCGGATTACGGCGTGCGGCACGTCGAGATCGTCGGCAGCCACAGCTTCTATGAGGCCAAAAACGCGCAGTTCGTCCGCGACCAGATCCTCAGCCGCACCGGCTGGATGCTGTCACCGCTGACGCTGTCACAGGAATCGTTTTACCGCACGCAGGCGGTGCTGGCGAAGTTCCCGCACTTCGAGCAGGTGACCCAAACCGGGACGCTGCTCATCGACATCTCCAGCGGCTCGGTGGAGCTGACGGCCTTTGTCGGCGGGGAGTTCGGCTTCTCGCGCAACCTGTCGATCGGGCCACTGCGGGTGTTTGAGGTGATGAGCGACCTGCAGCGCAGCGTGCCCAACTATGTCGAGGTGATGCGCGATTACATCGACTCGCGGCTGGTCGACTTCATGCGCCTGCTGCCACGCGATGTGCACTACCCGAACATGGTGCTGATGGGGTCGGCGCTGTCGCTGTTTGAAACGCTGATCCCGACCGGCGAGCGCACGGTGGAAACGGACAACGAGGGGCTCGACCTGATCTACCACGAGGTCACACACGCCTCCGACCAGTACCTGAGCGACCACTACGACCTGACCCCGACGCAGGTGGCGCAGGTGCTGCCAACGGTGCTGTTGGTGTACCGGCTGGTCAAAACGCTGAACTCCGAGCGCCTGTGGATCTCCAACCTCAAGCTACTGGACGGGCTGGAGATCAACGGCGCGGTGGCCGCCGGCAGCAAGGCGGTCACCATCGACCCGACCAAGGAGATCCTGATCTCAGCCCAAAACCTGGCGGATCGCTACCAGGTGGATGTGGCGCACCGCGACTCCACCGTCACGTTCGCGCTACAGCTGTTCGACCGCTTGCGCCGCCTGCACGGGCTGGGCAAGCGCGAGCGGCTGCTGCTGCAGATCGCGGCGACGGTCAACGACATCGGCAGCTACGTGGACACGCACAAGCACTACGAGCACTCGGATTACATTATTCAGGCCAGCGAGCTGATGGGGCTGACGGCCGCCGAGCAGCGCATGGTGGCGACCATTGCGCGCTACCACTCCAGTGACACGCCGCAAACCGACCTGTCGGACCTCAACGAGATGAACTCGCGGCGCCGGCTGGTGATCGCCAAGCTCTCCGCCTTGCTGCGGGTCGCCGACTCCTTGGATGCCTCCCGTCAGCAAAAAGTGGCGGCGATCCGCGTCTCACTGCTGCCGGACAAAGTGCTGCTGACCGCGACGGCCAACGACGACGTGGAGCTGGAGCGCTGGACGCTGCGGCGCAAGGGGCAATTTTTCGCGGCAGTGTTCGGGCTGCCGATCGAACTGAAAGGAAGGACGCGCATCTGATGGCAAAACCGCTCGATTATACCAACCCCAAGTACTACACGAACCGGGAGCTGTCCTGGCTCGCCTTCAACGACCGCGTGCTGGAAGAGGCGCGCGACCACAGCAACCCGCTGCTGGAGCGCGTGCGCTTTTTGGGCATCACCCAGAGCAACCTGGACGAGTTCTTCAACGTGCGGGTGGCCTCGTTGCGCAAAATGGTCGCGGTGGCCTACCAGACCCCGGACGCGGCGGGAATGACGCCGGCGGCCCAGCTGCGCGCGATCGCCAAGGCGGCGCACGCGATGGTGGACAAGCAGTACACCACCTGGTCGCGGTCGCTGGTGCCCAAGCTCGCCAGCCTCGCCATCCAGCTCAAGGACTTTGATGCACTTACAGGTAAGCAGCGCGAGTTCGTGTCCGATTACTTCCATCAGGAGCTTTACCCTGTGCTGACCCCGATGGGCGTGGACCCGACGCGGCCGTTTCCGTTCTTGGGCAACAACTCGCTGAACCTGGCGATCCGCCTGCAGCGTCCGGATGAGGAAGACGATGCCAAGGCGCGCGGGTTTGCGATGGTGCAGGTGCCAAGCGTGTTCCCGCGCGTGCTGCGCCTGCCCGCCGCGGCCAACGACTTCATCCTGCTGGAGGACGTCATCGAGGCCTATGTCGGTGAGCTGTTTGTCGGCGCCGAGATCCAGGAAACCGCGCTGTTTCGCGTCACCCGCGACATGGACTTGGACGTGGCCGAAGAGGACGCCTCCGACCTGATGAAGGAGATCCAGTCGCAGCTCAAGAAGCGCCAGCGCGGCAAGGTGATGCGGCTGGAAATCGACGCGGGGATGAGCAAGTACCTGCGCAAGCGGCTGGAAAAAGGGCTGGACGTGCGCGACGACGCGGACATCTACGAGATCAAGGGGCCCATTGACCTGAACGTGATGAGCAAGCTGGTCAAGGCGGTGCGCAACCACAGCGAGCTGTTGTACGCGCCGTTCACGCCGTACCTGAACACCCAGCTGATGAACGAGAACATTTTCCACGCCATTCGCGCTCATGACATCCTGATGCAGCATCCGTACGACTCGTTCGCGCCAGTGGTGGAATTCATCCGCCAGGCCGCCGTTGACCCACAGGTGCTGGCGGTCAAGATGACGCTGTACCGCGTCTCCTCCAAGTCGCCGATCATCCGCTACCTCAAGAAGGCGGCGGAAAACGGTAAGCAGGTGACCGTGCTGGTCGAGCTCAAGGCGCGCTTTGATGAAGAAAACAACGTGCACTGGGCGCAGGAGCTGGAGCGCGCCGGCTGCCACGTGATCTACGGGCTGGTCGGGCTCAAGACCCACAGCAAGCTCGCGCTGGTGGTGCGCCGCGAGGAAACTGGCATTCGCCGCTACATGCACATGGCGACCGGGAACTACAACGATGTGACTGCCAACTTCTACACCGACCTCGGGCTGTTCACGGCCAATGCCGAAATGGGCGCGGACGCCTCGAACATTTTTAACATGCTCTCCGGCTTCTCCGAGCCCGCCTACTTCAACAAGCTGGTGATCGCGCCGTTGGGCATCCGGGATTTCTTGGTGGAGCGCATCAAAGAAGAGATCGCGCACGCCAAGGCCGGGCGCAAGGCGCTGATCCGCATGAAGATGAACTCACTGTCCGACGCCAACATGATTGCTGAGCTGTACAAGGCGGCCGCGGCCGGCGTCAAAATTGAGCTGATCGTGCGCGGTATCACCGACCTCAAGGTGGGCCTGCCCGGCGTCTCCGAGAACATTGCGGTGCACTCGATCGTCGGCCGCTACCTGGAGCATAGCCGCATCTACTACTTCTACGCCGGCGGGGAGGAGCACCTGTACCTGAGCTCTGCCGATCTGATGAAGCGCAACCTGTCGCGGCGCGTGGAGCTGCTGTTCCCGATCTTGCAGCCGGACATTCACGCGCGCGTCTGTGCGATTTTCCAGACGCTGTGGGATGACAACGTGAAGACGCGCGTGCTGATGCCGGATGACACATGGGAGCGCATCGACTTGCGGGGCCAAACCAAGCTGAACGCCCAGGCCACCTTCATGGCCCAGGCGCACGCGCACACCCTGAGCGATGCCGCGCAGGTGGACCAGGCCGAACAAGTGGACGACCCGCAGCACACCCGGCGGTTCACGCCGATGGTGGCGCCGGACAATGAGGAGGACGACTGATGTATTATGGGGTCATTGACCTGGGCTCTAACTCCGCGCGCCTGAGCATCTGGGCGCTGGACGCGGACGGGGCCCCGCGCCAAGTGTTGAAGCTCAAAGAAATGGTGCGCCTGTCGGAGGGGATGGGGGCCGAGCGTTTGCTGCGCGAGCCTGCCATCGCCCGCACCGTGGCGGCGCTGGGTCGCTTCGTGCAGGCGGCGCGCGCCTTTGACGACGTGCACCTGGAGGCGTTTGCCACCGCGGCGACGCGCCAGGCCCAGAACCAAAAGGCCTTCCTGCGCCGCGTCAAGGAAGCGACCGGCCTGGCCATCACGGTGATCGAAGGCACGTGCGAGGCGGAGCTCGACTACCTCGGGGTGATCAACACACTGCCGATCCAAAACGCGCTGATCATCGACACCGGTGGCGCCTCCACCGAGCTGGTGCTGGTGCAAAACCGCAAGCTGCAGCACCGCATCTCGCTGCCGGTCGGCTCGGTGAACCTGAGCGAGCGCTACCTGAACCGCGACCGGATCACCGCCGCCGAGCTGTTCAACCTGATCTCCGAGTTCAACCGCGTGCTCAATTCCATCTGGTGGCTGCGAAAGGCCTTGAACCTGCCGCTGGTGGCGCTGGGCGGCTCCAACCGCACGCTGGCCAAGATCCAGCGGCGCAAGGAGCAGGTGGTCAACTTCGAGGACATTCACGGCTATCGCATGCCGACCCTGGCGGCCAACACCATTTTTGCCGACATCCTGACCCGCGACCTGGAAGGGCGCAAGGCGATCCCCGGCCTGTCCAAAGAGCGCGCCGATATCATTGTCGGCGGCCTGATCCCGGTCATCACGATGATCCGCTACCTGGACTCCGACCGCCTGACTTTTTCCCAAAACGGGTTGCGTGAAGGCGCACTGTACGCTTACCTCAACGCGCAGGCGCTGTAAGCCCAAAGGTTTCGTTAAAAAGCACCCGGCCGTCACGCACTGGCGGCCGGGTTTGCTACACTATGGGAAACGAACGGTCAAATCTGACGCGCGCGCCGCTGCCTTGTCCATGCAGCCCGGCCCGCAAAAAGGAGCCCACCATGAAAAAAACGCTATTGGCACTATTCGCCGCGGCCGCCACGCTGCTCGGCCTCGCCGCCACGCCCGTGCACGCCGACACCTGGCAGCCGGTCGCGACGCTCGGCACAAGCCTGACGGCAACGCAGAAAAGCGGCACCCTGGCGACGCTGGAAAACGCAGCCGGCGTCACCGATGTTGCAGAGCTGACCGTCACCGGCGACACCCTGGTCAAGTACCTGAACCCGGCCGGCTCGACCTTCACCAGCCAAAGCGGGGTCTGGTCCTCGGCCCTGGTGCAAAAAACCGATAACGGGGGTATCAACGTGAAGATCGTGCCGTACAACGGCACCAACAACATCACGACCATCACCGCCGACCAGTACCGCAACGCGGCGCTGACCGCCGGGGTCACCAACGCCAACCTCTTCATCACAAGCGCTGTGCGCATCGACGGCTCCGGGGCGATGGCCGGGGTTTACGCCGCCTTTGCCCAAAACGGGGAAACGCTGAATACCGCCCAGATCACCGCCGCCCAAGACGAGGTCAACACCCTGTCCGGCATCACCAGCGCCAACAAGGACAAGGATGGCTACACCGATAAGCAGCTCAACAACGCCGTCGCTGGCATGAAGAAGGACATGGCAAGCCAAAGCAATTCCGGCGAGCAGACCTTGTCCCAGAACCAGATCGGCAACATCGTTGATTCCCAGCTCGGCTCGAACAACCTGACCAACATCATCACCAACAACCAGCGCACCCAGATCGTCAACCTGCTGGTGAAGATCCAGGACTCCGGCGCCTTGAAGTCCAGCGACTTCAAGGCCCAGGCGCAAAAGCTTGCGACCAGCATCCAAAATAGTGCCAAGAGCCTGTTCAGCAAGCTGTCCAGCCTGAACACTGAAGAGAACCGCAACTTCCTGCAGAAGGTGGGCAACAGCATCGCCAACTTCTTCCAGGCGCTGTTCGACTGGGTGCAAAGCCTGTTCTAAGCGAGACGGCAACCAAAAGCGGTTGTGCCCAGCGTATCAGCACCCGCACCCACAAAGGGGCCACACGCCTGCCAGTTGGCAGAAGCGTGCGGCCCCCTTTTCGTTCGATTCTGGAATCAGTGTGCGACAGCCTTGCGCCGCGAAGGCTGTCGCGGCCTCCCTCTGGGATTAACGGGTGCTGTCCCGCAGCATCAGCCGGTTGCTGGTGACCAGCTTGACCGGCTGAATGATCGTGCCCGCCATTAGTGCCTGCAGCAGCATGACGCCGGTGGTGCCCATCTGGCGGGTGGCCAGGTGGACCGTGCTCAGGCTCGGCACGGTGTAATTGGAGACGTCTAGGTCGCCGAAGCCGATCAGTTGCACCCGCTCCGGCACGGCAATGTGGTGGGCGTTGAGCGCCTTGAGCGCGCCGATGGCCATCGTGTCGCTGACCACGAAGAAGGCGTCCGGCAGCGCGTTGCCGAGCGTTTCGATGGCGGTGGTCATCTGATCGAAGCCGCTGGCGATGCTGAAGTCGCCGGTGAAAATCAGTTGCTCGTCCAGCGCCGATCGCGCCTGCATGAAGGCGCGGTAGGATCGGGCGCGCGGGTCTACCTTTTCGGGGTGGTGTGTGGACTGCCCGGTGAGCAGGCCGATGCGCTGGGCGCCATGGGCCTGTAGGTGCGCCAGAAGCTCCCATACCGCGTTGTCATAGTCGGCCACCACGCAGCTGAGCCCGGCCTTCAGCGTGTCTTGGTTGATCACGACCAGCGGCTTGTTCAAGGCGGCGAGCTTGCTTAGGTCGGCGTCACTGTAACGGCCGATGGCGATCAGCCCGTCGACCTTGCCGGCGTCCGGTAGGCCCTCGTTAAAAACGGTGGGCACCACCGTGTAGTTGGCGGCCTTCAGCGCAGTTTCCGCCCCCCACGACAAGGCGTGGAAGTACAGGTCGGTCATCCCCAGCTCCTTGGTGTACCAGCTGGTCAGGGCCACTGTCCCAATTTGTTCGCCGGTTTTGGGGCTGCTGGTTTCGTAGTGCATCGCCTCGGCGGTCGCCATGATGCGCTCGCGCGTCTCCGGGCTGACCGACAAGGTGGTGTCGCCGTTGAGCACGCGGGAAACGGTGGCCCCGGAAACGCCGGCGCTTTTTGCAATCTCACGAATAGTGGCCATGTTCAAACCTCGTTTACTATGTTGTGTTTGTTTTACTAAATAAAATCGAACTGTTCCGTTTGGGCATCATGCCCCGTGCTTTCATTATACGCCAACTCAGCGCTTGCGGGGAAGGAACCGAATGCGCGACCTGGCGCAGTTGGCTGCCGTGGGTCCAGGCAGAGATGCTCAGCCCCCGGCCGCTTTCCCCATGGCGACGCACGATCAAAAAATTTCGCATTTTGTTTACGAAACAAGTTGACGTTTAGTAAATACGGCGGTATAACTAACGGTGGTGAGAGCGGATTCACGCGCGCATCGGTAAATGACCTTATTTCCCTTGTTTTGAAGGAGGATGAATCATATGACAGCGGATCTTTCAATGATCCAGATCACGCTTTTGACCTTGCTGGCCGCGGCGTGCGGGATCGACCCTTACATATCCGGTTTGCAGTTAAGTAAACCCGCCATTGCCGGCTTCCTGGCTGGCCTGCTGATGGGCGACATTCAGACTGGGCTGGTGGTCGGGTCCACCTTGCAACTGATGGTGCTGGGCGTCGGCACGTTCGGGGGTGCCTCGATCCCTGATTTTGCCACCGGGGCGATCATCGGGACGGCACTGGGCGTTGTAAGCGGCAAAGGCATTCAGTTCGCCATCGGGATCTCCGTTCCAGTTGGCCTGCTGATGGTGCAGTTGGACGTCTTCGCCCGTTTCTGCGGGGTTTACTTCGTTCACCGCGTCGACAAGCACATTGCCAACATGGAGTTCCAGAAGATCAACCGAGAGGCTTGGCTGAGCCTGATCCCGATCGGCCTGTCCCGCGCCATTCCGGTGGGCATCTCCCTGATCTTTGGGAACCAGGTGGTGAACGCCGTGCTGAAGTACGCGCCGGACTGGTTGATGGGCGGGCTGAAGTTGGCCGGTGCCGTGCTGCCAGTGGTCGGGATCGCGATCCTGTTGCACTACCTGCCGGTGAACAAGTTCATGGCCTTCCTGATCGTCGGTTACCTGCTGGCCGCGTACATGAAGATCCCAATGATGGGGATCGCCCTGTTCGGCCTGGTTTGCGCGATGGTGCACTTTAACGGCCTGACGGAAAAGCAAAAGGCGACCCCAGCGGTTGCCGTCAGCGCATCAAGCGAGGGGGAGATCACAGATGATGAACTCTAGTGAACATAAGCAACTGACTGACAAAGACCTGCGCCGCGTCAACCTGCGCTACATGTTCGGGGGCCAGCTCGGCTGGAACTACGAACGGATGATGAACGTCGCGTACGTGCACGCTATTTTGCCGGCAATGTCCGCAATGTACGGCGAGGACCCGGAAGTGCTGCGCGACATGCTGCAGATGGAAATGCAGTTTTACAACACCAGCCCGTTTTTGTCCGCCATCATCACCGGGATCGACCTCTCCCTCCAAAACGAAAGCGGCACGCAGTCCAAAGACGCCGTGGCCGCGATCAAAACCGGCCTGATGGGACCGTTCGCCGCGGTGGGTGACTCGCTGTTCGGCGCCGTGATCCCGACCATCTTCGGCTCCTTGGCCGCGTACATGGGCATCAAGGGCAACCCGGTCGGCGTGCTGCTGTGGCTGCTGGCCGCGGTGGTGATCCTCGGCCTGCGCTACTTTGAACTCCCACTCGCATACCGCGAAGGCAAGAAGCTGGTCTCCAATGTCGGCAACCTGCTGAACAACCTGACCGACGCCGCGACCCTGATGGGCGTGCTGGTCATCGGGGGCCTGATCCCGACCGTGGTGAAGGTGGTCGTGCCGTTCAAGCTGACCATCGGGAAGAAGGCCCTGTCGATCCAAACCGACATGCTGGACCAGATCCTGCCGGCCATCGTGCCGATCGCCTTGGTGGCCTTGGCCTACTGGCTACTCGGGCGCAAGCACCTGAACTCCACGCGGGTGATCTGGATCTTCCTGCTGGGGTCGATCGTGTTGTACAGTCTCAAGTTACTGGCCGTTGGCGCATAGGCCAAGGCGTGAGGAGTTTGGCAGCAGGGCTGGCGCACAAGTGCCAAGCCCTGTTGCCCGTTAATCAATGAGGAGGCGACTAACCGCATGACAGCATCTCAAAAGCCCAACGTCATCATGATCGTGGTCGACCAGATGCGGGCCGAAGCGTTGTCGATCAACGATGATCACCACTTTGCCAGCACCCCGACGCTCGATATGATGGCAAGCGAGGGCTACAATTTCGAAAACGCCTACTCACCCGTGCCGAGCTGTGTCCCTGCGCGCGCGGCGTTGCTGACGGGAATGGACCAAGAAACCAGCGGCCGCGTCGGCTACGAGGACGAGGTACCGTGGCACTTCACCCACACCCTGCCGCAGACCTTCAAGGACTTCGGCTACCAAACAGAGTGTATCGGGAAGATGCACGTGTACCCGGCCCGCAAGCGCCTGGGGTACGACCACGTGCTGCTACACGATGGCTACCTGCATGCCGACCGTAAGTACGCCAAGCCGTACGGCAGTCAGTTCGAGTACACCGATGACTACCTCGATTTTCTGAAGGGGAAGCTCGGCCACGATGCGGACATCATCGATGATGGCGTCAACTGCAACTCGTGGGAGGCCCGCCCGTGGCCGCACGCCGAGGCCCTGCACCCGACCAACTGGGTGGTCAGCGAATCCATCAAGTTCCTGCAACGCCGCGACCCCACCGTCCCGTTTTTCCTGAAGATGTCCTTTGAAAAGCCGCACGCACCGCTTGACCCGCCGCAGTACTACTTCGATATGTACATGGACCGGCTCCCCAAGGACCTCGACTTGCACATCGGGGACTGGGAGACGCTGCAGGACGCGGTGCCGGGCATCTACGCGCTGCGCGGCAAGCTGAAGCCGGACGATGAGCGCCGCATGGTGGCCGCCTACCTGGGGTTGATCACGCACATCGATCACCAGATCAGCCGCTTTTTGACCGCGCTCAAGGAGTTCGGCCACGATAAGGACACCCTCATCTGGTTCGTGTCCGACCACGGCGACCAGCTCGGGGAGCATTACCTGTTCCGCAAAGCCTACCCGTACCAGGGCAGCATTCACATTCCGTCGTTCATCTACGACCCGGGCAACCTGATCGCCGGTCATGAGCACAAGATCAAGCAACTGGTGAAGCTGCAAGACATCTTCCCATCGCTGGTGGACCTGGCCCTTGGCGAACACGTGGCGGTGGATGGCCGCAGTGTCAAGCAGTTGCTGTTCGGCGAGTACGGCGGCTGGCGCCACGAGTTCCACGGGGAACACAGCCTCGGGGAAGACTCCAGTCAGTACCTGCTGACGGATCAGTACAAGTTCATCTGGTTCCCGGTACGCGACACGTACCAACTGTTTGACATGCAGGCTGATCCGAACGAGCAGCACAACCTGATCGCCGATTCGGCCTACCAGTCGGTCATCACAGGCCTGACCGCTAAGCTTGTGGACACGTTGCGCACCCGGCCCGAGGGCTTTGTGCAAGACGGTAAGCTGACGGCGGTGCCAGTATCGGCCATCGTCGCAACGCTGCCCAGCGCGCCAGGAGCCAACGCGTGACGCTGATGATGAAGGGGCTTCTCTATGTGGTCGTCATCGTGTGTGCCAACACCATCGGGGCGATCTCCGGCATGGGCGGCGGGGTGATCATCAAACCGGCGCTGCAGCTGTTTGACCTGGACCCAGTGGTGCTGATCAACTTCTACTCAAGCGTGGCGGTGTTCACCATGGCCATCAGCGCGACGACCAAGCAGCTGCGCGCGCACAACCATATCGACCTGAGCACGGCCGCGTGGCTGTCGCTGGGCTCGGTGGCCGGCGGGGCGTTGGGCGATTATAGCTTCGCTCGCTTCAATGCAGTGGTGGGGGATGCGGTCAGCGTCGTTTGCCAAATGGTGCTCGTCATCTTGTCCTTGCTCCTCTCGCTGTGGCTCGCCAGTGGCCACGTGGCGGCCCTGAACCGCCGCGGGTGGCCGCTGATGCTTTTGGCTGGGTTGGCCCTGGGTTGGCTGGCCACGGTGCTGGGCATCGGTGGGGGCCCGATCAATATCGCCTGTTTCCTGTTCGTGTTCGGGCTCGGGATTCGCCAGGCGACGATCTACTCGATCATCACCATCTTCTTCAGCCAAGGCGCGAAGTTGATCCAGGCGCTGCTTTCCGGCAGCGTCACCCAGGTGTCCGGGCCGCTGATCGGGGGCATCATCCTTGCCGCGCTCGTGGGTGGCTGGCTTGGTGCCAACATCAGCAACAAGGTGCCGGAGAAACACATTTTACTGTTGTACAACCTGGTCATCTGGGGCGTCTTATTGCTGGACGTCGCCAATCTGATCGGGGTCTTGATTTGATTCTGGAGGCGCCGCATGGGCAAACACATCTCGATTTTGATCAAACCGGCCAGCTCACTGTGTAACTTGCGGTGCAAGTACTGCTTTTACGCTAACATCAGCTCCCTGCGCGAGGTGAAGTCGTACGGCCGGATGAAACCGGCCACGACCACTGCGCTGATCGCCAACGTGTTTGCCGACCTTGAGGACGGGGACGAGCTGACCATCGCCTTTCAGGGCGGGGAGCCGACCATGGCTGGCCAGCGCTACTTCGAGGATTTTCTCGCCAAGGTGGCGCAGCAGCCCAAGCAGGTCTTGGTCCACTACGCGCTACAAACCAATGGTATGGTCATCAACGACTCGTGGTGTCAGATGCTCAAGGCGCATGACTTTCTCGTCGGGTTATCCATCGACGGCACCCCGATCTACCATGACCTCAACCGCGTAGATGTGCGCGGCCGGGGCACCTTTCACCGGGTGATGTGCACCAAGGCGCTGTTCGACCAGTACGGCATCGCCTACAACGTGCTGTGCGTGCTGACGAACCCGCTGGCCAAGCACGCCAAGAAGGTCTTCGACTTTTTCCACCAAAACCACGTGCAGTACGTTCAGTTCATTCCGTGCCTGGATGATATGGACGCCACCAGCCGCAGTGAGTTCGCGCTGACGCCGGAGCGCTTCGCCAGCTTTTACGCCACGTACTTCAAACTGTGGTGGGCGCAACTGCAGCGCGGCGAGTACCAAAGCGTCAAGCTCTTCGATGATGTGGTCAATCAGTTCAAGTACCGCCGGCGCACCGCGTGTGGGCTGGACGGGCACTGCCAGATCCAGTACGTCATCGAGGCGGACGGCTCGGTATACCCGTGTGACTTCTTCGCGCTGGACCAGTACCGGATGGGGTACATCCAAGAGCAGACGCTGCGCGAGCTGTTCAGCCAACCGATGGCCTTTGACTGGGTGCAGCCGCGCGCCGCACTGCCGGCCTACTGTGACACCTGCCCGTTCAAGCAGGCCTGTTGTGGTGGTTGCAAGCGGATGAAAGACGCGATGTACGTCACGCCCGCCGGCGACTTTTGCGGCTATCGCCAGCTGCTGACCCAGCTGGTGCCCAAAATCGATGAAATTGTGGCAACCGCCGCGCAGGCGCACCTGGTTGCCGCGGCTCAGGGCTGAGTCCCGCGCCGCACTCGGCCAGACGGTGCCGGGTCCCGGCGCCACTTGGCCACCATGCCAAAGCCGCGCGCACTGTGCAGCTCCCCCCACAGCGCGGCTTTAAACCAGAACACGGCCCCGCAAGATTCGCTGGAATCTTGCGGGGCCGTGTTTGGTTGACGGATCCGGGGGGCCTCGTCAAGCGCATTTCTGCGCTGAGACGACTAGCTCAGTCCGGTGCTTTTGGCGTTGGCGCCGTTACTTCTGGACGGCGTAGGTCAGCGTCACGAACTGGTCGTGCTGCGTGGCGTTGGTCAGGCGCAGCGGCACATCGGTCAGGTTGCTGGCGACCAAGCCGATGCCGTCGCCCAAGAGGACCGGGGCGATGGTGATGATCAGCGTGTCGATCAGGTTCTCCTTCAGCAAGTCGGTGAAGATGTCCGCCCCGCCGACCAGCCAGATGTCCTGGCCCTCTTTGGCCTTGAGCTTGCGCACGAAGCTCGGGATGTTGCCGGCCACCACCGTGGTGGGGTCGTCCGTATCGTGCAGCGTGGTGGAGAAGACGTAGCTTTCTTTGTCCTGATACGGGTAGGTGCCCGCCTTTTGGAGCGTGCGCTGGTACGTTTTGCGCCCCATCAGAACCGTGTCGATGCTTTGGTAAAAGTCCTGGTACGCTGCATCGGCCGCGCTGGAACTCAGCTTACTCAGGAAGTTGGTCGACCCATCGCGCTCGGCGATGAAGCCGTCCAGGCTTTCTGACAAATAGAGGATCACTTTCCGTTCAGTCATTCTGCCACCTCATTTCACTTGATACGTTAATTGTATCACAAAAAGAAAGCGCTCACAGGTTGATCACGTAAAAGTCGCTGCGGCGGCAGACCGGTACCACAAGGGCGCAGTGTGCCGGAGGGTAAATTCGAGCCCACAAATTTTGTGAAAATACCGCTCATACGCGCACAAAAACAAAAATCAATTTACGAATCCTGAACCCCGTTTATTGATTTTTCAGTATACAATATAAACATATTAAGGCAATGGTAATCGGCCTTATGCTTACACATTAACTTACACTCCCAAAAAAGTTCCCCCAAACTTTTCCACCAGCGATGGTGGTTTTTTTTTGCCTTCCTTGCGCCGCCGCGGGCAGCCCGGTAGACTGAAGGAGAGGGCAGGCACCACGCTTGCCAGAAGGGAGCGGATGATGACACGATTACTGAAGCTTGGGGTTGCGCTGAACGTTGTGGGCGGGTGTGTGTACCTGGCAGTGTGCCTGCCAGCCTTGTGGGCGGGGCATCCGATTTATCCCGGTCAGGCGATGCTGGCGGGTCAGGTCGTCGCGGGCATGCTGCTGGCGCTGGCGCCGATGGGGATCGAGCGGATCGGTCACTTTCGGTTTCCGCTACTGTTAAAAGTGATCTTTGAGTGCTTCATTCTTTTGGCGGTGCTTATGGGCACCGGCATGCAGTATTACAATGTGCCATACTGGGATAAATTTTTGCACCTGTTCTCTGCCGCGCTGCTCGCCGGACTTGGGTTGGCCATCTTTGGCGCCTTGACTCCGAAGATGACCCTGCAGCGCACCAGCCCGCTACTGCTGGCGCTGTTCGCGCTCAGCTTTGGCGTGTTGCTCGGCGTGTGTTGGGAGTTTTACGAATTTACCGGCGACGGCCTGCTGGGGCTGAATATGCAACGCTACATGAGCGGTCATACGCTACTTGCCGGGCGCGCTGCTTTGATGGACACCATGGGCGACCTGTTCGCCGATGTCGGGGGCTCACTACTGTTGGCCGGCTGGACGTTCGTCGGGGTGCGCAAGGACCGCGCCTGGCTGGACACCTTTATGTTTCAACCCTGGGAATAGCGGCCGCGGCCGAGTGGTAAAATGAGGCTGAGACATAATTAACGGCCCAAGAATGAATCACGACTATTTCGGGCCAGTACGACACAAGAAGCGGCGCCCTTTCTAACGCATGTCTACTCGTAACTCACTACGTTAGAACGAGCAGAGCAAGCCGTATCATCAAGGCCTCCTGCAAAAAACCTAAGCTTGGGTTTTACAGGAGGCCTTAATTATACTCTGGGCTAAAACCGCTTTTTGTCTCAGCCTCATTCTCGGTTCACGCCATGGCGGCCAGCTGTGCGCGCTGGGCGGCGGTCAGCCCTGGACGCAGGAAGTCTTGGATAAAGGTTAGTTCGGCCTGCGCGCCGGCCGCGCGGGCAGGGTCGGCATCGTGACGCAGCACGCCAAGCCATGTCAGCCAGTCAGCTGGTTGCGTGGTGCGCGCCCACTCGAACAGGCCCGGGAGGCTCGCGGCGTCGGCCACCAGCCAGGCACTGGCTTGCTGCTGGGCGGTACTGAAGTCATCCAGAATCGGCGGACGCCACGTTAGCCGGGCCATGAAGGTGGTGAAGTCGGGGGCCACAGGCAGCCACTGGTCGACCTCGGTGTCAACGTAGCGAATTGAGGGCGGTGTGGTAGCGTAGTCGAAGCAAAAGAACTGGGGCCCATCGATGGCAAAGGGTACTAGGGTCGGCGTGAGCGGCGGTTGGGCCACGCCTGGGCCCGGCGCCAGTAGCGCGAAAATGGGGGCACCGTCTAGGGCAAAGCTGGTTGGCTCAGGGGTCGGGCAGAACCACCGGCGACACCACTGGCCCGTCGCTAGGGTGGTCAGGTATTCGGCAGGACACCGCGGGTCATCGGTGAGCGTGGGACGGTCAAGGGGCGGCACGGCAGTGGGCCAGGGCAGCATGAGCAGCGCTTCTTTCTGTGAGTTTGCCTCAATCCTAACACGTTCCTCAGCATCCGCGGATAAAAAGTCGTATAATCAGCGTAGTATGCCAAAAGGAGCAAGACGTTGCGTAACACAATGATCTATGTGCACTACGAACCGCTAGCGCATTTATTCTTAACGGCGGGCCTGTCTGCAAGTGATGTGCTGGCCGCTAGTAAGGCGCCGTTTCGCCACCTGCTGTTGCTGCCGCCGGTGTCCGACACTGCGTTTATTGACCCGCACACCGGGTTCAACGAGATCAGTGGGGCGGAGGCCGTCACCGCTTTTTTGCGGAGCAAGCAGGCGCGTGACCGCGCGTGGCTCGACTACAAGCACGGGAGTTACCTGCGCGAGCTGACGCCCAACGAGATCGCCGAGCTCCTGTACTTGGGGCACGCCAAAACGCATATCCAGCCACCGTATTACTACAAGTTGCAAAACCAAGTGGTGTACCTGCCGCTGGCCAACGACATGGTGACCCTGTATGTGCGCAAGCTCGACTTGTTCAGCCAGACGCTGTCGGCTGCGATCGTGCGCCACCTGCGCCTGGCCGCCAACGACCAGCCGTTTTGGCTGCGGCTACGTCAGCTACACGTGCCGGCGGTGCCGAATGCGGTCATCGCGGCGCTGTACCCCGAGTTCGAGGAGGGGCTGATGCTCGACTTCTCGCGCGGGGTGTTTAGCCGTGACCAAGTGAAGATCCCGCTGGCGCACAACCTGCGGCGGTTCATGCCCGAACAGGCGCTGGGCCCTGAACAGGTGGTGCGGCGCGGTGATTTAGTGTTGGTGCGGGCAACGGGGCAATGGCGCGTGAACTGGCGGACGCCGGCAGAGCAGGCGCATGATAAAGGAGTGTTCGAAGAATGAAGATGAAGCTGAGTGAAATCGCGCGCGTGGTGGGGGCCACGTGCCCCGTCGCTGAGGCGGCGTGCCCAACGGTGACCGGGGTGGCCTTTGACACCCGGGAACTGCAACCAGGGGAGCTGTTTGTGCCGCTGGTGGATGCGCGCGATGGTCACGACTTTATCCCTAATGCCGCAGCGGCCGGGGCCGCGGCAACCCTCGTTGCGGCGGATCATACGCCGCTGACGACAACGATCCCCCAGCTGGTGGTGGCCGACCCCCTGCAGGCGCTGCAGGATTTGGCCCGCTACTACCTGATGATGAAGGTGAACCCGAAGGTCGTCGCGATCACTGGGAGCAACGGTAAGACGACCACCAAGGACATGACCGCGGCGGTGCTTGCAACGCAGTACCATGTGTGGAAAACCAAGGACAACTTCAACAACGAAATTGGCGTTCCCATGACGATCCTGGCGATGGACACCAATACCGAGGTGTTGGTGGTCGAGATGGGAATGGATCGCCCCGACCAGCTACGAGAAAAAAGCCTGCTGTGTGAGCCCGACATCGCGGTGATCACCATGATCGGTGAGGCGCACATCGAGTTCTTCAAAACGCGTGCCAAAATCGCCGATGCGAAAATGGAGATCACGGATGGGCTGCGTTCGGACGGCCTGTTCATTTACAACGGGGACGAGCCGCTTTTGCGCGAACGCGCCAAGGCGGTATCCCAAGCGCAAAAGACGTTTGGCCTGGACCCCGACAACCAGCTTTTCGCCCGGGACATTGAAACCTTCGAGGACCACACCGACTTTTCCCTGTCGCGCTGGCCGGACCTGCGCTTCACGATTCCGGTCATGGGGGAGTACAACGTGGCCAATGCCCTGGCGGCGATCCTGGTCGGGCGCCGGTTTCACATCAAGCCCGAGGCGATCCAGGCGGCCTTGGCCGGCTTTAAGATCACCAAGAACCGCACCCAGTGGGTGATCGGGGATGCGGGCGAGCAGATCCTGAGCGACGTGTACAATGCGAACCCGACCGCGATGAAGGCGGTTTTGGCTGACTTTAGCGACTTTCCGTGCACCGGGCGGCGCATCGCCGTGCTCGGGGACATGCTGGAACTGGGCGATGCCAGCGCTGCGCTGCACGCTAGCGTGGCGGAGGCCTTGGATCCGGCCAAGGTGCAGGAAGTCTACCTGTACGGGGATGAAATCGCCGCGCTGCAAGCGGCCCTGATGGACAAATACGCCCCAGAGCACGTGCACTACTACCCTAAAGCTGCGCAGAACCAGCTGACGCAGGCCCTGCTCGATGGGGTCGGCCATTCGGACATGGTGATGCTCAAGGCCAGCCACGGCCTGCACCTGGAGCGGGTGCTGGATGCGCTGCTGGCCGGCGCGCGCGCCTAAGTGCCACTCAAGCCGGCAATTGCCGGCTTTTTATGTGAGTGGCAGCTGGGAAGTTTGTGTTCACTTCCAATCAATGGTAAGATAGTTAGGACACTTTTCAGAAAATAGCCGTGGTTGACCGGGACATTAGGTTTCTTTCTTGGTCTTGGGCGGCTTTTTGTAAGACCCGGAGTGCTGGCAGGGCCAGCACAGATTCTAAGGAGGAACCTTTTTGAAGTTTAATGAACTCGGATTAGCCCCAGAACTGCTGTCAACGATCGAACGGTCCGGCTTCGAGGAAGCCACCCCGATCCAGGCGCAAACGATTCCGTTGATGCTGCAAGGCAAAGACGTCATCGGCCAGGCACAGACTGGGACCGGGAAGACCGCGGCTTTTGGCCTGCCGATCCTGCAAATGATCGACACCACCGACCGCAATGTTCAGGCACTGGTGATTTCGCCAACGCGTGAACTCGCTGTGCAAACGCAAGAAGAGCTGTACAAGCTCGGCGCGGATAAGCACGTGAAGGTCCAGGCCGTTTACGGGGGTGCCGATATTCGCCGCCAGATCCGCGGCCTCGCCGACCACCCACAGATCGTGGTGGGGACCCCTGGTCGACTGTTGGATCACCTGAACCGCCACACGCTGAAGCTCGCGAACCTGAAGACCCTGGTGCTGGACGAAGCCGACGAAATGCTCGACATGGGCTTCATTGAAGACATCGAAAACATCGTGAAGTCCGCACCGGAAACGCGCCAGACCCTGCTGTTTTCCGCCACGATGCCGGCCCCAATCATG
This sequence comes from Lacticaseibacillus daqingensis, assembly GCF_003946115.1. Taxonomy (GTDB): domain Bacteria; phylum Bacillota; class Bacilli; order Lactobacillales; family Lactobacillaceae; genus Lacticaseibacillus; species Lacticaseibacillus daqingensis. The sequence goes on from NZ_RHOH01000008.1 coordinate 43,759, forward strand.
CGCCTGACCGATACCTTCATGCACGAACCCGTGACTGTGAAGATCAAGTCCAAGGAGCTGACCGCCGATACCGTTGACCAGTACTACGTGCGCTCCAAGGACTTCGAGAAGTTCGACATCATGACGCGCCTCTTCGACGTTCAGTCGCCTGAGCTGACCCTGATTTTTGGCCGGACCAAGCGTCGCGTTGATGAGCTGACCCGCGGCTTGAAGGCCCGCGGCTACCGTGCCGAAGGGATTCACGGCGACCTGACTCAGCAAAAGCGCATGAGCGTATTGCGTCAGTTCAAGGCCGGCGAACTCGACTTCCTGGTGGCGACCGACGTGGCGGCCCGTGGGTTGGACATCTCTGGGGTCACCCATGTGTACAACTATGACATTCCGCAGGATCCCGATTCCTACGTGCACCGTATCGGGCGGACCGGCCGTGCCGGTAAGTCCGGGGTCTCCGTGACCTTCGTGACCCCTAACGAAGTCGGTTACCTGCGCACCATCGAGGACCTGACCAAGAAGCGGATGATGCCGCTCAAGCCACCGACAGCCAAGGAAGCCTTCCTGGGCCAGGTCTCCACTGGGCTTGAAACCATCAAGGCGCAGATCGAAGCCGATGACTTTGACAAGTACGAACCGATGGCAGAAGGCCTGCTGGAGCAGTTCACGCCGCTTCAGCTGGTGTCCGCCTACCTCAAGGCCGTCAGCCCAGACGATGCCGCGACCGTGCCGGTCAAGATCACGCCGGAACGCCCGTTGCCACACCGCGGCGGTTACGCCCGCAACAACGGTGGGCACGGCAATGGCGGTTACCGCGGTGGCGATCGTCGCAGCAACGACCGTCGCGGCGGCAACCGTGAAGGGAAGCGCCAGTTCGACAAGAGCCGCCGTTACTCCGAGAAGCGCTCCGAGCGTTCCAACGCCAAGACGAGCTTCAAGAAGCACAAAGACTAAGCGTGACGTTAATCGCGCCGGCCACCTCACATTTGAGGGAGTCGGCGCGATTTTTGATGCGCTGTGAAAATGTCTGCGGACTTGCTCGTGGATGCCGGTCCGGCTGGCCTTGAACCGTCGCGCATGGCTTGGCCGCGGGGCGTACCCGGCAGATTCAGCGCGCACAAAAGCCACCGTCGCTTGCGCTTCGGTGGCCGGTGCGTTCGGTTACGTCCTTGTGTGGCCAAGCCCGCTTGCAGGTGGGCCGCGTTCGGTGCTGGTGGGCGGTGGGTTAAGGGCCGGTCCCTCATGCCGCCGCGCCCCGTTACCGGTGGCGGTTGTCCTGGTGTTGCAAGTGTGCCTGACTGTCCTCCGCTTATACCCTGATGTCCGACGATGGCGCTGTCGGGGCGAAAAGCATGTGCACGCGCCGGGGTGGCGTCGCCAAAGGAGCTTGGCGCGGAAATCGCCTGACCAACCGAGGGAGCCCGTCGATGCCTCGACGTCTCGATGATCCGCTAAGTCTTAGAGCCAGAGCGTACCACCAAACCGATTTTTCGTCAAAAAAATCGGCAATTTTGAGATTAAAAAACGGTCGCGAATGACGCAGACATTATTACATCAGATTTTTTTCGCTATTCGGTAACAGCCCAAGCCCAAAAACTATTTCACTTAAGAGGCGCTTGAGTCACTCACACATTAAGATGATCGATTTTCAAGTCAGAACGGCCCAACGTGAAGGGAAAGACGGCTATAATGAAAGAACATTGAACGGGAGGACCACACATGATCAAGGGATTGGGCATCGACATCACAGAGCTTGCGCGGATCGAGGCGGCACAGAACAAGAACGCCCATTTTGCGCAAAAAGTGCTGACCGAAGCGGAGTTGGCGCAGTACCAGGCGCTGAGCGGCCGGCGGGCGGTGGAGTATCTGGCGGGTCGCTTCTCCGTGAAGGAAGCCTACGCCAAGGCGTACGGCACCGGACTGGGGACCGTGGCACTGCAGGATGTGGAGACACTCACGCAGGCCGGCGGGCAGCCCGTGATCACGCGGCATCCGTTTGCTGGCCGGGCGTTGGTGTCCATTTCCCACACGGCGACGCTGGTGATGACAGAAGTGATTTTGGAGGCAGACAACGCATGACAATGGTGACGGCAACGTTGCGCCCAACCCGGGTGCGCGTGAATGAAACAGCAATTTTTGAGAACGTTCAGCACGCCTTGGCGCAGCTTAAGGAGGAAACCGCTCTGTTTGCCGTGGTGAAGGCGGACGGGTACGGTCACGGGTTGCTGCGGGTGGCGCGTGTTGCGCAAAAAGCGGGCGCCAGCGGCTTTTGTGTGGCGGTGCTGGATGAAGCTTTGGCCCTGCGCCAAGCCGGCTTTACCGCCCCGATCCTGGTGCTGGGCATCATCGAGCCCGCGTATGCGGCCATCGCGGCGGCCAACCACGTGGCCGTCCCGGTGGGTAGCGCCGCGTGGCTCGACGAAGCGTTGCCGCACCTTCAAGACCCTGCGTTGCCACCGCTGCGCGTGCACTTGGCGATGGACACTGGGATGGGCCGCATCGGCTTTCGCGATGTGGCGGCGCTCAAGGCGGCGTGCGCCGTTGCCGTGGCGAACCCGCAGGCCTTTGAAATCGAGGGGCTGTTCACCCATTTTGCCACTGCTGATGAGCCGGACACCACGTACTTCAAGTTGCAGGTCGCGCGCTTTCAGGCCTTTCTGGCGGCACTGCCGACCAAGCCGCGCTACGTGCATGTGGCCAACTCCGCGACGAGCCTCTGGCACCAGGCCTGCAACGGCAACGTGATTCGCTTCGGCGTCGCCATGTATGGGTTGAACCCGTCCGGTCGGGCGATCGAGGCGACGCCATACCCCCTGAAGCCGGCGATGAGCCTGGTGTCCACGCTGAGTTTTGTGAAGCAGATCGAGGCTGGCGAGGCCGTGTCCTACGGCGCTACCTACCACGCCGCTGAGGCGGAGTGGATCGGAACCGTGCCAATGGGGTACGCCGACGGCTGGCTCCGCCGCCTCCAAGGGTTCCATGTGTTGGTGGACGGCCAGTTCTGTGAAATCGTTGGCCGCGTCTGCATGGATCAGTTCATGATTCGCCTGCCGCACGCCTACCCAACCGGAACGGCGGTGGTCCTGGTTGGCCAAAGTGGGGACCAAACCATCACGCTGCAGGACGTGGCGGATTACAGTCAGACGATTCACTACGAAATTGCCTGTGGACTGGCTGCGCGGCTACCGCGGGAGTCGGTGGCACCAGTTAAGTGATGGCATAAATTGCGAGAAGAAGCGGGTAATACGCTTCTTTTTATTTTGCGTCAAAAACGAGTCCAAGATGATCGCTTATCTCCCAAAAAACACGAGGTAACGCGGCGGTCAGGATTAAACGACGCTTAATATTCTATGAGAATAATGAATATTAAGATGTTATTATCAAACTGGATTGTTTTCATAATTGAATAATAATTCGAAAATCGGTGATTTATTGCAAAAATATCTCTCGAATGTTGACGGTGAATTGCTTTGCGAACTGATTATACTGAATCTACAACGATGAAGCCGTGGCTGATGCTGTCAATCGGATTGATCGGCCCCGTTTTTTGGATGGACACATGGCGTTCTTTTTCGCGACTGCGTATAGGAGGCAGTGCTATGAACGAGAAATATCACCATCAACGTCAACGAGTTATGCAAGCCGCGGTTGAAGAACGGCGGCACTATAAGCTCTATCGGAGTCGGCGGGGCTGGCTAGTTGCTGGGCTCGCCACCCTCGCGTTTGGCGTGGGCCTCGTCACGCAACCGCTGGGGGTGAAAGCGGCGGAGGCGGATGCAATCGGGACGGGCCAGCCGGCAGAGACCGCGCTAGTACCGGACGTTGCGGCACCTGGCGAGGCGCCAGATTCTGGCGCGATCAGTCCGTCAGAGGCACCAAAAGCACTAGAAGCACCAGAAGCGTCAGAATCACCAGTACTGGCTGACGCAGCAGCCGAGCTGTCGCCGGCTGCCGATGTAACTACAGAGACGGCCGCGGTGCCAGTTGTTGTCAACGCGCCGGCAGCTGATCCGGTGCCGCCCCGGGCTTCCGCGGTGACAGTCGAGGCCAAGGATGTCACGAATGAGGGGATCAAGGGTAGCCCAGAGTACGAAGCACTGGTGAATGTGACCGGGCCGACTTTGGATGGGTACATCAACTCCAATGTTATTCAGACGCCTGCAATCATTACCAAGGACGGCAGTATTGCCTACTTGATGGGGACTAACGAAGAACGTACGGATGAAATGCTGGCGAACTTGACTGAGCGGATTGCCAATGAAAATTCGCTGGTGACTGATACGATGCAGTATACCATCACGGCGACCAATACCCGCCAAATCGATGGCCGGACCAGCCTGACCAGCCAATCGATCGTGACAGTGACCCTGCCAGGTCAATCCTTCAGCTACACCGTCGGCAGTACTCCGATTGCGCTCCAACTGCATGCCTACGCGCTAGGCGATGATAACAAAATGTACACTGCGGCGAACACCTCGCAGGATTATTACACGCTCACCACACTGGCGCGCAATGACGGGTTCTGGCGTCAATACTCCATTGATTCCAATTTTGGTCCATTTACGACCAACCAGACACTGGAGCAAAGCCTCGCCACGAGTGATTACTCGCATCAAGTGGCGGGTACGACCATTGATCCGGCGCATATCACTGGGTACGTGATCAGCCTGTATGACGATATGACGTTTAATTATGATGGCCCAGATGTGTTTCAGACGCGGCCATACGTGAACTTTGTGATGAACGTGCTCCCGTTCATCCACATTGCGTTGGCGCCAACGGTGACGGGCAATGACGCGACGACACACCTCATGACTGGGACTGGAACGGCAGTGGGGAATACGATCACGGTCATCACCGCAGATGGGAGCCAGACCGCCACGACCACAGTGGGCGCGGACGGGAGTTGGTCGGTGGATACCGCGGCGTTTACCACGGATGAATTGGTTGTCATCGAGCATAACGACCTTGGGGATACCCCCGGCCTCATCATTCCCACCCAGACGTTGACGGCGCACGAAACGATTGTGTTTCTCAATGCGTTGACGGGAGAAAAGGTGGCTGCGGATGAGCACAAAGAGCTGGCGCTGAGTCGTGATGCCACCGTGACGGTGGCAGATCCTGCAGCGTTACAAACCGCGCTGGCCGCGTACGCGACAGACAATGACGCCACTAAACTGTTGGGCCTGTTCACGGTGGTACCAGGGGAATGGGTCGATGCCAACACGCCCGCAAACAAGGATTTCCCGGCGATTGCCCAAAGTGATCTGCCAACGATCGCGGGATTTGTCAAGCAGGGTCGTGACGTGCCGGCGCAGGCATTTGAAGTCAACCCGGCCACCAATCATACGGTGACGGCGACGGCGTATTATTACCCGGAGAGCTTGACGGTCGACCCCGGAAAGCTGACGGATGATCCCACCACCAATACGGTTTCGCCAAAGAATGACGGCGATGAAGTTTCCAAAATCGATCCGGGGCCAGAGGTGCCGCTTTACCCGGCGGGCGTCGCCGTGAAGGATCTGACCACAACGATCACGCGCACCATTCACTACGTTGATCAAACCGGGCAAACCGTTGCACCAGATCGCGTTGTGACGCTGGGGTACACGCGGACGGCCACCCTAGATCTGACTGACCTGACCAATTTGACGGTGACCGGGTATGGCGCATGGACGCTGACCACCGTGGCGGGGCAGCCCGCGCCAGCCGGTCAAACCGGGTTTGCCGCAGTGGTGAATCCGCCGGTGCCGGATTACTTCACCATGAAGCTGGAATACCCTGAGGAAGTGGTGACGCCGGAGATGTTGAACGCAACGCCGGTGTTGCCGTTGAGCGGCACCGTTGTCTACTACCCGGTTCGCGTGGTGGTGCCGCCAACCGACCCGAAGGAAGCTGAGACGTTGATCTACCCAGATCCGGAGGGGCCAAAGTACCCGACCGGGGTGACGTATACCGACCTGAACGAAAGCGTCACGCAAACCATTCGCTACGTTGACGTTGAGACTAATCAGGCACTGGCGGAGCCGCTGGTGACAACACTGGCCTTTGGGCGTGTGGCGACGATCGATTTCACGAATTACCACCGCGATGGGAAGCCGGCAGTGACCTACGCCAATTGGCTGCCAGAGACAACGGCCACGTTCGCCGAGCAACCTGCGAAAACTTTTGAAAATAAGTTTACGCGCGATCCCACCCAGGCTGCGCAGACAGTAACCGCAACGACCGGGCCGATCGACTTCACGTTCCGCTATGAAGTCGCGACCGTGGTGGTGCCGCCGGAAGGCCCGTACATTGAGGGGATCAAGGCTGAAGACCTCAATGAAGCGGTGACGCAGACGATTCATTACGTGGACGTGGTGACGAATGAGGCGCTGGCACCTGATCGAATCACGACACTGACGTTCAAGCGCTCAGCGTTGGTCGACTATGAGCACCTGGACGCAGCAGGTAAGCCGACCATTACGTACCGAGACTGGGCGGCAGACACAACGGACACGTTTGATGCGCAGGCACCGCTTGCCTTCGACAACCTGTTTACGCGCGACCTAGCCCTGGACGCAAAGGTGGTGACGGCCACTGATACGGACAGCGACCACACGTTCCGCTATGCGATCGCAACCGTGGTGGTACCGCCGGAAGGCCCGTACATTGAGGGCATCAAGGCTGACGACCTCAATGAGGCGGTGACGCAGACGATTCATTACGTGGACGTGGTGACGAATGAGGCGCTGGCACCTGATCGAATCACGACACTGACGTTCAAGCGCTCAGCGTTGGTCGACTATGAGCACCTGGACGCAGCAGGTAAGCCGACCATTACGTACCGAGACTGGGCGGCAGACACAACGGACACGTTTGATGCGCAGGCACCGCTTGCCTTCGACAACCTGTTTACGCGCGACCTAGCCCTGGACGCAAAGGTGGTGACGGCCACTGATACGGACAGCGACCACACGTTCCGCTATGCGATCGCAACCGTGGTGGTACCGCCGGAAGGCCCGTACATTGAGGGCATCAAGGCTGACGACCTCAATGCAACGGTGACGCAGACGATTCATTACGTGGACGTGGCGACGAATAAGGCGCTGGCACCTGATCGAATCACGACACTGACATTTAAGCGCTCAGCGTTGGTCGACTATGAGCACCTGGATGCGGCAGGTAAGCCGACCATTACGTACCGAGACTGGGTGCCGGACACCACGGACACGTTTGAGGCGCAGGCACCTTTAGTATTCGATAACCTGTTTACGCGCGACCTCGCCCTGGATGCAAAGGTGGTGACGGCCACTGATACGGACAGCGACTACACGTTCCACTATGCGGTCGCAACGGTGGTGGTGCCACCAGACGGACCGTTTACGGATGAAGTTGTGCACGCGGACCTGAACCGGACGATCACGGAAACGGTGCACTACGTTGACGCAAAAACCGGCGCAGCACTCGCGCCAGATACCGTACTTTCGCTGGACTTTACGCGCATTGCCACGGTGGACTATGAGCATCTGACGGCCGGCAACCCGACGGTGACCTATACGGCCTGGCAAGCAAAAACGACCGACACGTTTGATGTGCAGGGCCCCTTAGTATTCGACAACCTGTTCACGCGCGACCCAGCCCTGGATGCGCAGACGGTGACGGCATTGAGTACCCCAATTGACTACACCTTCCGCTACAGTATCGCAGTCGTGGTGGTCCCACCGGAGGGCCCGTACATTGAGGGGCTGACAAAAGCTGATTTGAATGAGACCGTGACGCGAACGATTCAGTTTGTCGATCGGGCAACGGGACAGCTGCTACGGGCCTCGCAGGTCGACCAGCTGACCTTTACCCGAACGGCGCGGGTGGATTATGAACACCTAACGGCGGCAGGGCAGCCGACGATTACCTTCAGTGATTGGCGTCCGGCAACGACGACCACCTTTGCGGCCCAGGCCACACCGGCAATTGCAGGCTACACCGCGGGGCAGAATGAAGTTGCGGCCGCTGAGGTTGAAGCGACCGATGCGGATCTCACACTGACGGTGCCGTACGACCGGCAACCGGAGACGCCGAAGCCGGCAGAGACGCCAGCCCCGGCGCAGGGGCCAGCCCTTGGTGGTCAGCGCGCGCTACCGCAAACGGGTGAGTCACCGACCCGCGCGATGGGCCTAGCAGGCGCGCTGACGCTGGCAATCGTTGGCTTCTTCAGCCTAATCGGTTTGGCGAAACGGAAGCAAACCCACTGATCCCACCCGTTACCCCGAAAGCTGACGCTTTCGGGGTATTTTGATGGCCGCGTTCTGCTTGCCTTTGCTCACGGGTGTGATAGGATAGAGAAAATATCGCTGGAGGGATCATCATGGCGCAGGAAATACACGTACTGCCGCTGGAGCCGCAGCTACAGGCGCAATTGGATCAGTATTGCCAGGCCCACGCGGTGACAGCCGAGCAGGTTGCCGTGATCGCGTTGCGCAGCTTTTTGGCGCAGGATAACCAAGGGGTGGCCGAGATGATCGGCGGTTACCTCGATATGGGGGCGCTCAACGCGGCCATCTGCCGCGAATTCACCGCGTGCGAAAGCGAAGCCTACGCCCACATGCTGACGAGATAGGAGGCGGCGCATGGCCGAAGGAATTAAGCGTGGCGATGTGTATTTTGCCGATCTATCGCCGGTAGTGGGCTCCGAGCAGGGCGGGTTGCGGCCCGTGCTGGTGATTCAAAACGACGTGGGGAACCGGTTCTCTCCAACCGTCATTGTGGCGGCGATCACCTCGCGTATCGCGAAGCCGAAGATGAAAACCCATGTGGGCCTGAGTGGCGTCCAAGACGGCATTGAGCGCGATTCGGTGGTGCTGCTGGAGCAGATCCGCACCATCGACAAGCAGCGCCTGATGGACAAGGTCACGGCGCTGTCACCGGCCAAAATGGCAGCCGTCGACACGGCCTTGGCCGTGTCGGTGGGCCTGCGCCCGGTGTGAGTACATACAACAAAAAATGCACGGCGGCCAAAAGTGGCTGCCGTGCATTTTTGATGCGGTGGGTTAGCGCCCGCCGGCGAGCAGGCTCGCGATATTGTTGAGGGCATCGGTGACGATCTGCATCGCATCAGGGTCGATGTCAAACTCCGGCAACGATTCGTCCGTGTAGTGGAGGAAGCTCGTCGCCCGGGCGCACATATCGTACCAGTTTTGGAACGGCAGCTTGTTGATGCCGCCGTTGACGCTGGATGGCACGATCTGCAATAGCTGTGTGATGACCAGCTTGGCCTGGGTGAAGGTTTCATCCGGCACCTGCGTCATGGTGGCCGCCTTGGTCGCCAGGTTGAACATGCGCAGCGCGGCGTTCAGCACAGGGTTCTTGTACGTTGTCGCACGAACAGCGGTTGGGCGCTCGTCCAGCAAGTCTTTTTGCAACCCGACCATCGCAAACAGGGTGGTTTGATCGCCCAGCTGGCTGCCGATGTCGGCCAGGCGCTGAATGCCACTGGTAGCCATCTGCGCCTTGGTGAAGAACACGGCGGCGTGGCTGACAAAATCGCTGTACTGAACACCGATCGTGTCCTTGGAGTCGGCGGTGCGGAAGAAGAAGGCGACGTCATGCGAGGTTTGCGCCTTGACGTATGCGTGCAGCATCCGCGCGGCCATGCCAAGCTGTTGGGTGTCGATTTCACTCCGGTTGTCCAGCGTCACGCGGACCTTGGCGGGCAGGGCGGTTTGCGCGTCGATAATGCGCAAGATCGCGGCCACGTAAGGGTACATGATGCCAAAACTCAGTGAGAAGTTCCCGGCGTCACTCAGCGGGGAGTGCACCGCGTAAACCTGCACGGCGTCATTGTGGGCGCGGCCGAGCATCGTGCTGATCTGGGCGCTGGACTTACCGCGCGCCTTGACCTCATCGCCGGGCTGCCAGCCAAACGGGTACAGCGTGTTGGTGAAGCCGTCCAGCGCCTGCGCGTTGTTCGGGTCGATCACCGTGGCCCCGATGGACATGTTGCGCTGGTAGTCGGAACCACCGCTGAAGGATTCATCCATAAAAATCTGAATCGTCTGGCGGCCTTGTTTAGGGGCAACAGGCACCACGCCGATCGGCTTTGCCACCGGCATGGCTGCCGGCGCTGACAGCGTCACGCTGGCAGGCTGAACGGTGGTCGTGGTGGTCGCTTGCGCGGCTTGTGGGGCCGGCGTTGCACCGGATTGATTTTGCGGTTTGGCTTGCTGGTCCGGCTTAGGCGCCGGCTGGCTTGGCTTAGCTTGCGGCGCCGGGGCTTGGGTGGACTGGTTTGGCTGCTGGGGTTGTGGTACCGCCTTTTTGGCCGACTGGCGTGGTTGCTTGGGCTGTGGTGCCGCCTTTGCAGCTGGCTGGTTTTGCTTGGTCTGCTGGTCCGCCTTTGGGGTGGACTGGTTTGGCTGCTTGGCCTGCTGGTCCGCTTTTTGCGCGTCCTGGCGCGGCTTCGTCTGCCGTTCAGCCTTGGAGGCGGACTGGTTTTGCTTGGTCTGCTGATCCGCCTTTTGGGTGGGTTGGTTCTGCTTGGCCTGTTGCGCCGCCTTTGGGGCCGCCTGAGGCTGTTGCTTCGCCTGTCGTCCTGGCTTGACCGCGGGCTGAGTCTGTTTCGGCTGTTGTTCGGCCTTCGGTGCGGCCTGATTCTGCTGCTTGGCTGGCGCGGCCTTTGCTGGCCGTTGGTTGGTCTGATTTGCCGGCTGGCTCACTTTTTCGTTCAGCTGGGCCGGCTGATCCGCGGCCTTGGCCTGCGAGTCCGTCTTGGTGCGCCGCTTGTTTGGCTTGGCCTGCTGGTCCGCCTTGGCGGCCTGGCGCATTGCCTTTGCGGCCTGCTCGGTCGAGTTGTTCGCTTGACGCGGCGCTTTAGCCGACGTTTCGGCGGCCTGGTTGGCCTTTTTGCCGGTCGGTTGCGCTTTCGTTGGGGTGTCCGCCTTGGTGGCCTGCTTGCCACGTGTGTTCGCCGCAGGTTCTACCGGGGTCGCTTGGGCCTGGCGGGGCTGCCGCTTGTTTGGGGTCTTGGCTGCGTCGCTGGTCTGCCGGCTGTTGCGGCGGCGGTTTGCTTTCGGCGCGTCGGCGGGTTCAGCGGCGGCCTTTTGGCGCTTGGCCTCGGCTTGGTCCTGCTGGGTCACGGCCGCTTCGGAATCAAAAATGGTGAAGCTGTGTGGCTCGGTGGTTGTGGCGTGTTCATCGATGAACCGGTTGATCTTGAACATGATGGGCCGGCTCATCGGGGTGTCCTTGAGCACCTTACGCATGCTGGACGGGGAGATCCCGATCAGCTTGGCGGCCTGCGTCAGACTCAGGTGCTCCGTTGTCATGATCTGCTTGAGCCGGTACGCGATTGCTTCTGTCATCCATATACCTCTTTCTATTGTGTTTACGCTGTCTGCTCTAAGCGTACACCATTTGCGCAGGCTTGGGCAGGGGTTTCTGAAATCTGCTGGACAAGCCGCACGGTTCGTGCCACACTGAAGCAACGTGGTTCGAAAGCCATCCCACGATAAAAAACTAGGAGGCATTATTAATGAGTCAAAAAAGTCGACCGTGGGTGATCAACGCCCTTGTGGTGGCCCTTTACGTGGTGCTGTCGATCCTCAGCGGCATCTTCAACCTGGCCAGTGGGCCAATTCAGTTCCGCCTGTCGGAGTCACTGAACCATCTGGTGGCGTTCAACCGCAAATACCTGATCGGGGTGACCCTCGGCGTGGTGTTGTACAATGCGCTGTTTTCACCGATGGGCTGGGTGGACGTTGTCTTCGGTGGGGGGCAGACCCTGATCGGGCTCGGGCTGGTCGCGTGGCTCGGTCCCAAGCTGCCAGCCCTTTGGCAACGCTTGGCGTTGACCACGGTGTCGATGTCCCTGACGATGATCATCATCGCGTGGGAAATCGTCTGGACGGGGCACCTCGGCGCCAACATGTTGCTGCCAACGTTTGCAACGCTGCTCCCGTCTGAGGCCGTGATGCTTCTGATCGCGGCGCCAATCATGATACTGGCAGACCGCGCCGTGCATTTTGACCGGCGCATGCAATAATGTGATGCGACCAAAAAGGGCCGCTGGGGTCGTTTCCAACTTCTGGAGACGACCACCAGCGGCCCTTTGGCTTACAACTCTTCGTCGACGCGAATCGGTTGACCGCTTTGGAGGTCATCGATCTCAACGACCCGGAAGCTCTTCTTCTCGAGCTTGGCAACGACTTCGTTGAGGGTCGCCTCATCGGTACCCGCCGGCAGGGTGAACAGGGTGCGGCGCACGAACTCATCCCGCTTAGCATCCAAGGTGATGCACCCGGAGATGGAGACGTACTTGGCAAGGATCTTGCTCATCTGGGCCAAATCACCGCGCTGACCGGTGGACATCACGGTCAGCACGTAGGAGCCGACGTCGATGTTCCAAGATTCAGACAGCATGGCCAGGAGCTTGCTGTGGGTCAGAATGCCATAAAAGTTCGCGCTTTCGTCGAGCACGGCGATGTACGGCAGATCCTTGATGTTGAAGAAGACTTTGAAGAACGGGGCGTTGACCGGAATGGTCTTGGTGGCGTTCTTCAGCAGGTAGGTGACCGGTAGGCTCATGTCGCCGCCTTGGGACTTGTGGCGATAGATGTGCATCTTGTAGATGTTCCCGCGGAAAATCTGGCCGCTTTCGTCCACGATCGGCACACAGCGGAAGCCGGAGTCCTCGAGGACCTTGAGGGCATCCTCGAGGGTCACGGTTTCCTTGACGGTGGTCAGGAATTCTTTCTTGAGTACGAGTGATTTGATTAGCATAATGATCCCCCATCTAGTGAAACTGGAATTATTAAATCTTTCTCATTTAGGTTCATGATACCACATTCAGGGTCATGCACAAGCATGACAGCCGCTAGTATCCGGTAACATGAGGCCAAGATGAGAATCACCGTTTTAGGGCAAGAAAAAAACCGCGCCAAGCGCGGTTTTTTTCAGTAAAGGAGATTACTGACGCGTTTCGATGTCGTTCTTGGCAAAGGCGTCGTCGATGATCTTCTTCAGTTGGGTCGCAGACTTGTCCATGGATTCCTGTTCGTGGTCGGTCAAAGGAATTTCCAGAATGTTCTGGATCCCGTTGGCGTTGATCACGGCTGGGGAGCCGATGTAGATGTCGTGCTGGCCGTATTGGCCGTCCATGTAAACGGACAGTGGCAGAACGGCGTTTTCGTCGTCCAGGATGGCCTTGGAGATGCGGGCCAGGGCGGTCGCGATCCCGTAGAAGGTGGCACCCTTCAGCTTGATGATTTCGTAAGCCGCGTCACGGACATTTTCGAACATCTCGACCAGCTTGCTTTCGTCGATTTCTGGGTGAGACTTGACCCATTCAGAAATCTTGATGCCCCCGATGTTGGCGTGGGACCAAACAGGGAATTCGGTATCACCGTGTTCACCCATGATGTAGGCGTGGACGGAACGCGCATCGACGCCGACCATCTCAGCGATGGACTGACGGAAGCGGGCGGTGTCCAAGGAGGTCCCGGAACCGACAACGCGGTTCTTCGGGAAGCCGGAAAGCTTCCAGGTCGCGTAGGTCAGAATGTCAACTGGGTTCGCCGCAACCAGGAAGATGCCGTTGAAGCCGGACTCAACGATCGGGTCAACGATGGACTTCAAGATCTTCAGGTTCTTGTTCACCAGGTCAAGACGGGTCTCGCCAGGCTTCTGCGGTGCGCCAGCGGTGATGACAACAAGGTCAGCATCCTTTGCGTCGCTGTATTCAGCGGAGTAGATCGTCTTAGGAGACGTGAATGGCAGCGCGTTGCTTAAGTCGATCGCGTCACCCTTCGTCTTGTCTTTGAAAATGTCAACGATCCCGATTTCCTGAGCGATGCCTTGCAATACCATTGCGTATGCATAGCTAGAACCAACGGCACCATCACCAACCAGAATTACTTTTTGGTGATCCTTGTTTGCGTTTGCCACGGTGATATCATCCTTTCGTATTTGCCTTTGTGCAATTCATCATGAAGTATAACACATCTCAGCCCGGATGCGGACAGTTTTACAGAAAAAAATAGGGCCGCCAACTTTTTGTTACATTTTCCAGAGCCTTTTATAAGGGGACTTCCGTGAAATTATTCACCAGTGGCGGGCAATGGTTGCAATCGGTTACAATAACATCTGTCACGTCTTTGCATAACGCTTACATGCCCCTGTCGCGGCACCACGCCCTGTATTAAATTGATTAGATACAGTTAATTCAAAACTGTACCGTTACGCCGGCTGGCGGCTGTTTCCCCCGGCGGCTTCTGGTATAATGGTCAAAACCGGTCTGGAAGGGTGACTTCCAGCCTTTTTGCGTGAAATGGAGGCACACTCGTGAAGATGATCGTAGGCCTGGGCAACCCGGGCAGTCAGTACGCAAAGACGAAGCACAACGTGGGGTTCATGGCGATCGACCGCCTGGCCGCGCACTTTGGGGTCGCCTTGACCAAGCAGGAGTTCAATGCGCTCACCGGCGTGGCGTGGGTGGCCGGTGAAAAGGTGCTGCTCGTCAAGCCCACGACGTTCATGAACGACTCCGGCCGCGCCGTGGGGCAACTCAAGGCGTTTTACCGCTTTGAGGACACGGAGATCATGATCATTCAGGATGACATGGACATGGCGATGGGGCGGCTGCGGCTGCGGGCCAAGGGCTCCGCTGGCGGGCACAACGGGATCAAGTCGATCATCAATGTGCTGGGAACGCAGAACTTCTACCGCGCCAAGATCGGCATCCAGCACCCAACGCACCAAAAAGTGGTGGACTGGGTGCTGACGCCGTTTGATGAAGCCGGGCAGGCGGCGATCAACGCCGGGCTGGATCACCTGCAGGCCGCGCTTTTGGACTGGATCGATGGTGCGGACTTTGCCACGTTGATGAACCGTTACAACTAAACCGAGGTAATCAAATGAATCTCATTGAGGTGATGGCGCAGGTGCCAGAGCTCGCGGACTTATGGCCGCAGCTGTCTGGCGGGCGCCATTTAGTGACCGGCCTGAACGGGTCGGCCAAGACGCTGATGCTGGCCGCCACGCTGGCCAAGACCCAGCGCCAGCTGCTGGTGGTGGCAGACAATCGCTACCACGCCGACGAGTTGGTGGCCGACCTGACCAGCCTGGTCGGTGAGCAGCAGGTGTGGGCCTTTCCTGTTGAGGACGTGATGGCCGCTGAAGTCGCGACCAGTTCGCCGGATACGCTGAACGAGCGGCTCAACACGTTGAGCTGGCTGGCAACCGGTCAGCCGGGTATCATCGTGACCAGCCTGGCCGGGCTCAAGCGGCTACTGGTGCCGCCGGCGACGTTTGCCGCCGCAACGCTGCACCTCGACATGACCAGCACCGTGGACTTGGCCGCCTTGACCCAGTCCTTGGTGACCATGGGCTATAAACGCGACAGCCTGGTGGGGACCCCGGGCCAATTTGCGATCCGTGGGGGCATCGTCGACATCTATCCGCTGAACGCGGACAACCCGGTGCGCATTGAGCTGTTTGACACCGAGGTCGACTCGCTGCGCACGTTTGACATGGGCACCCAGCGCAGCCTGGCGAACGTCGATCACCTCGACATCACCCCCGCCACGGATCTGATCGCCCCAACGGCCACACTCCAGGCGGCCGGGGCCCGGCTGGCGCAGTTGGGCCAAGCGCAGAAGGCGAAAGCCAAGGACAAGGTGGCCAAGCAAGCCGTGACCGATGGGGTGCTGGCCACCGCCGCTGAGTTGCAGGCCGGGGAGCGCCCGGCGCAGCTCGCCTTGTACATGCCGGCACTTTACCCCGATGCCGTGCGGCTGACGGCGTACCTGCAGGATTCGGCGATGCTCGTGTTCGACGATTACACGAAGCTGGCCGACAGCGATATCGCGCTGCTACAGGAAACCACGGACTGGTTCGCCGGGCTGCAAGCCAGCGGCCAGATCGCCACGATGCCGGAGAACCCGACGCTGCAGGCACTGGATCGCGGTGACACGCGTGCTCACCTATACCTGAGCCTGTTTCAAAAAGGGATGGGCAACGTGCGGCTGCAGTCGCTGACGGCGCTGACCAGCCGCAACATCCCCCAGTTCTTCAGCCAGATGCCGCTGCTCAAAACCGAGGTCGACCGCTGGCAAAAGCAGCGCCAGACGGTCGTGTTCCTCGTGTCGGAGCAGGCGCGCATTGATAAGTTGAATGAGACGCTGCGCGATTTCGAGATCGACAGCGTGATCAGCCAGCCTGACGCCGTGCTACCACAGACGGTGCAGCTGGTGCGTGGCACGTTGCAAAACGGGTTTGAGTTGCCCACGGCACATCTGGTGGTGGTGACGGAACACGAGCTGTTCAACGCCAAGGTGCACCGGCGCGCCCGCCACCAAACGCTCGCCAACGCCGAGCGGCTGCGCAGCTACACCGAGCTGACCCCCGGCGATTTTGTGGTGCACGTCAACCACGGGATCGGCCAGTACATGGGCCTGCAGACGCTTGAAGTCGACGGCGTGCACCGCGATTACATCACCATCACCTACCAAAAAGGCGATCAGCTGTTCATTCCGGTGGACCAGCTTCACCTGGTGCAAAAGTACGTGGCCGCCGATGGTAAGTCACCGCGCATCAACAAGCTGGGCGGCAGCGAGTGGCAGAAAACCAAGAAACGCGTGGCGGCCAAAATCGAGGACATCGCCGATGACTTGATCAAGCTGTACGCCGAGCGCGAGGCGGAGCCGGGCTTCGCGTTTGCTCCGGATGATGATTTGCAGCGCCAGTTCGAAGGCGAGTTCCCGTATCCGGAAACGCCCGATCAGTTGCGCTCGGTGAAGGAGATCAAGCGCGACATGGAACAGCCGCGGCCGATGGACCGGCTGCTGGTCGGCGACGTTGGCTTCGGCAAAACCGAGGTGGCGCTGCGGGCGGCCTTCAAGGCGGTGGAAAATGGTAAGCAGGTCGCGCTTCTGGTGCCAACCACCATTTTGGCGCAGCAGCACTTCGACACGATGAGCGACCGCTTCGCCGATTTTCCCGTCAATGTGGGCATGCTGTCGCGCTTCCGCAGTCCGGCGCAGATCAAGGCCACGCTGGCGGGCCTGAAGGACGGCAGCGTCGACATTGTGGTGGGGACCCACCGGCTGTTGTCCAAGGACGTGCGCTACAAGGACTTGGGGTTGTTGATCGTCGATGAGGAGCAGCGCTTCGGGGTCAAGCACAAGGAGAAACTTAAACAGCTGCGCGCCAACGTCGACGTGCTGACGCTGACGGCTACCCCGATCCCGCGGACGCTGAACATGTCGATGCTCGGCGTTCGGGACCTCAGCGTGATCGAGACGCCGCCGACCAACCGGTACCCGATCCAGACCTTTGTGATGGAACAAAACGCCGGGGTCGTGCGCACCGCCATCGAGCGGGAAATGGCGCGCGGCGGGCAGGTCTTTTACCTGCATAACCGGGTGCACGACATCGAGCGCACGGTAGCTGAGATCGAGGCGCTGGTACCGACTGCGACCGTGGCGTACGCCCACGGGCAGATGACGGAGACGCAGCTGGAAAACGTCATCTACGACTTTTTGCACGGCGCCTACGATGTGCTGGTCACCACGACCATCATCGAAACCGGCGTCGATATGCCCAACGTCAACACGCTGATCATCGAGGACGCCGACCGCTACGGGTTGTCCCAGCTCTACCAGCTGCGCGGGCGCATCGGGCGCTCCAGCCGGGTGGCGTACGCCTACTTCATGTACCGTGTCAACGCGGTGCTCAGCGAGGAGGCGGAGAAGCGGCTGCAGGCGATCCGTGATTTCACCGAGCTGGGGGCCGGCTTTAAGATCGCCATGCGCGATCTGGCGATCCGCGGTGCCGGCAACCTGCTAGGCAGCCAGCAGCACGGCTTCATCGACGCGGTTGGGTATGACCTGTACACGCAGATGCTGCAAGACGCTGTGGCGGTCAAGCAGGGCAAAGCCAAGCCCAAGCGCGCGGACGCCGAGATCGCGCTGGACTTGGAGGCCTACTTGCCGGATACTTACGTCAACGATTCGCGCCAGAAAATCGAGCTGTACAAGCGCCTGCGCGAAAGCACCAGCGCCGCCCAGGAGGACGAGATCGCGGCCGACTTGATCGACCGCTTCGGGGACTACCCGGAGCCGGTCGCCAACTTGCTGGCCGTCACACACCTCAAGCGCTTCGCAGACGCGGCCTTGATCGAAAAAATCAGCCAGGGCGCCAACCAGTTGACCGTGACGCTGAGCAAGGCCGGCACCGCCGCCCACGATGGCGAAGCGCTGTTTGCCGCCTTGGCGCACACCACGCTCAAGGCGCGCGTGGCCACCGTCAAGGACCGGCTACAGGTGACGCTGCTGCTCCCAAGCGGTGCGGCGCCGTCCACCTGGCTGGCCCAACTGACCGCGTTCTGTCAGGCGCTGGCGGAAGGCTAGGGTGTGCTTTGAAATGTCTCGTATCAGCCGCAAAGGAGGGCCCTCGGTGCAAAATGACCAGATGAAAACGCTGATGAAAGGCGCGTGGCTGTTGAGCCTCACAGGGCTCATCGCCAAGCTGCTCAGCGCGGTGTACCGCGTGCCGTTCCAGAATTTGGTCGGTGACACGGGTTTTTACGTGTACCAGCAGGTGTACCCGCTGTACGGCATCGGGATGACGTTTGCGCTGTCCGGCTTTCCGGTGTTCATCTCTAAGTTGATCGCGGAGGCGCGCGAGCCGGAAACCCAGGCAGAGATCACGCATCATGCGCTGGTTTTGATGACGTGGCTGGCGGCGGGGATGTTCCTCGTCTTGGAGCTGGGGGCCGATTTGATCGCGCGCCTGATGGCGGATGCGGCGCTGGCCCCAATTATCCGCAGCGTGGGGTTGATGTTTCTCACGATGCCGGTGCTGGCCACAGCGCGCGGCTACTTCCAAGGCACCTTTGATATGACCAAAACGGCGGTCAGTCAGGTCGTCGAGCAGGTGGTGCGCGTCGCGGTGATCCTGATCGCGGCGTGGATCGCGGTGCACCGCGGCTGGGACCCGTACCGCATGGGCGCGTGGGCGATGAGCGGTGCGTTTTTCGGCGGATTAGCGGCGCTGGCCACGGTGTGGTGGGCGTACGCCAAGGTGTTCCGCGGCAAACACTTCGCCTTTGCCGGCTTCAACCATTACCTCGCGCTATTTCGGCGCTTCCTGCACGAAGGTGGCTCGATCGCGCTGTTTGCCACGATGCTGATCGTGCTGCAGCTGATCGACAGCTTTACCGTCACGCGCGGGTTGGCCGCGCAAGGCGTGGTCCCGGAAACCGCCAAGGCGCTCAAAGGGGTGTACGACCGCGGCCAGCCGCTGGTGCAACTGGGGCTGGTGGTGGCCACCTCGCTATCGGCAACGCTTTTGCCGAGCCTGACGCGCTCGTTTGCCAAGGGGCAGATGACCACGTTCCTCACCACGGCGCGGCAGTTGATCCACTTCAACCTGTCGCTGTCACTGGCGGCGGCCAGCGGGCTGATCGCCTTGATGCCAGCCATCAACTGGTTGCTGTTCGGGGACATGGCAGACAAGACCACGCTGCGCATTTACACGCTGAGCATCGTGCTGGTGGCGATGGTCAACGCGTACAACGCCATTTTGCAAAGCCTTAACCGCTTCCGCATCACGACGTACGCGCTGATCGCAGGCTTCGTGCTCAAGCTGGTGATCAACCAGCCGATGGTGATGCTGTACGGCACTAAGGGTGCGGCGATCGCCACCGTGCTGAGCCTGGCGGTGATCCTCGTCCTGTTGTATATCCAGCTACCGGACGTGATTCGACGCCCGGACCCGCGCCAATTCGAGCTGCGGCTGTTTCTGGTGATCAGCATCATGAGCGTCACGGTGCACGAGATCGCGATCCATTATGTGCTCCAGTCGCGCATGGATGTGCTGAACCTGGTGGCGATCACCGTGCCGACCGGCGTGGTGCTTTACGTGGTGCTGGCGGCGGTGCTGAAGCTGTATACTGTCCGCGAGGTCCTGTCGATCCCGCTGGGGCGCCGATTCATGAAGTTTTGGACCAAATTAACGCAACGGAAAGGATAACTCATGCGATTAGATAAATTTTTGAAGGTATCGCGCATCATCAAGCGGCGGACAGTGGCCAAGGAGATCGCAGATAAGGGCCGCATCACGATCAACGGCAAGCTGGCGAAATCATCCAGTGATGTCGCGATCGGGGATGTGCTCGTCATCGCCTTTGGCAACAAGACACTGACCGTGAAGGTGCAAGCGCTGGTCGAAACAACGAAAAAAGAGTTGGCCAACGACATGTACACGGTCGAAAGTGAGACCTACAAGGAAAATTACTGAAAAGCCGTGCGCGGAAAACGGATTCTTTGCTATACTAGGGCTAACTAACGATGCAAGGTGGGATGTGGCATGGCGCAGTCGAAAATTCAATTGCTTCACCCGGCCTCGGCCGCCGCACCGAAATCCGCGGCACCGCCAGCCGGCCCGGCCCGGCACACGAAAGTGCACCGGCGCCGGCTGATCGTGCTCGGGTGTGCGCTGCTCACCATCTGCGGCGTGGGCGGCGTGCAGCTTTTCTCGACGCAGCAGGCGATCACCACGAAGACGGCCGCGGTGCAGGACGCGAAGCAATCGCTGACGAAGGTCCAGACGCAAAAGCACAATTTGAAGGTGCAGATCGATCAGCTCAAAAATGAGGAATACCTCGCCAAGTTAGTGCGGCAGCGGTACATGATGTCCAAGCCAGGCGAAACGGTTTTCTCATTACCAGACCCTGGGGCCGACACGCAGACCACTCGCTAAAAGGCGGGCCGATTGCTTGCGCGTCGGCTTTTGCATGGTATACTAAGAGACACAATTCACTAGGAGGACGACTTTTTATATGGCAGTTGAAGTTGGCGCAAAGGTTTCCGGCAAGGTCACCGGAATCACGAATTTTGGCGCCTTTGTTGATCTGGGAGACGGTAAGACGGGGCTGGTGCACATCAGTGAGGTTTCAGACGCATTCGTCAAGGACATTCACGATGTGCTGACCGTCGGCGATACCGTGACTGTCAAAGTCATGTCCATCAAGGAAGGCAAGATCGGCCTGTCGATCCGCAAGGCGGTCGACAAGCCAGCCGGTGAACACCACGACCGGCGCGAACACCCCAGTGCCAGTGGCCCTCGGCCGAGCGCACCGCATGCGGGGAGTAACGCCCACGCGGCCAAGCCGCACCGCGAGTTTGCCGGTGGCGCGAAGCCATACGGGAACAAACCGCAGGGACCCAAGGACGATTTTGACAGCCTGATGTCCGGGTTCTTGAAGGAAAGCGAAGACCGGTTGAGCAGCCTACGCCGCAACACGGAAGGCAAACGCGGCGGCCGCGGTGGCCGGCGCTCCTAACCTGCACGCCGACCATCGCCAGCATCTTTCTGAGACGCTGACGGGGTCGGCGTTTTGTGTCCCAGAGCGAAGTGGCGCGGTTATAAGGGTTGGGCTTTCTACACATGTCAGGCTGTAACTCACTGCGTTCGAACAGCCTGATCAAATCCAGCCTGACGCTTGCGCCCGATCTTAGGCGCGAGTGGCAGGATGACTTAGACCGCGCACCCTTATGCGCCACGTAGCTCGACGAACCAGAGCGAAGCAAAGCGCACTTAGCGGGATGGATAGCCTAGAGAGTGTTTTAAAATCCCGGACTCCGGTTCAGCCAGTGCCACTTCCAGCGCCGGCGAGTGGCGGCGGAACGCGTGGGGCTCTCTGGAGCCTGCGTGCCAGCGCAGCTCGCACGCTGCTGAAGGAAGCGAAGCGACCGGAAGCACAAGTCTCCAGACCCGCCCTTGCTGTAAGCCGGCAAAGACCGCCAGCTAACAGCAATTTCACGCCTCCGGTCGCGATGCTCCCTATGGTGGCTTGCGGCGTTGCCGGCAAGCGCGCTGGCTCGCCACCCGCCTCCACTTCCAGTTTCACTGGCTGAACCTCCGTCCTCTGATTATGGTCAACTCAGATATCCGAAGAAATGGGTATATTTTCGAACCAACGAGTATCGAAATATGGGCGACTCAGGTATTTAAAACACACCCTAGGGTTGGTGCTTGCGCCCGTACATAGGACCGAGTGCCAGCCCGTAGCAAAGCACTGCTGTGGAACGAGGCGAAGCTGAACGGAAGCAAGCCGCGCCCGCATTGCGCCACGCGGCTCTACGAAGGCTGGAAAACAGTCAACGAGGCAGGAAGTGGGTCGCGTTAGGGCTCAGGGCAAAGGCCCGGAAAATACTTGGGCCCGCACTTAGACAAGACGCCGGTGACACCCAGCCAGAATCCGCCTTAAGGCTGAGCCTCGGGTGGGGGCCGGTGTGTTATGGTAAGTGACATCCTGTCACAAGGGCAGCGTGTGGGAGCGCACGCGGAAAGGAGTCGCCATGCTTGATGGGGCGCAATTGATGGCACCGTACGCGCTGACGCCGGGGACCGGGGTCGTGGTGGCGGTGTCTGGCGGCGTCGATTCAATGGTCTTAATGACGCTGTTGGCGCCGCTGCATCCGCATCAGTTGCGGCTAACGGTGGCGCAGTATGACCACCAGCTGCGCCCGACCAGTGCGGCCGAACAGGCGGCGGTGGTGGCTTACGCCAAGCAGCTGGGCCTGCCCGTACAAACGGGCCGCTGGGAGCGGTCGGCGCAGCCGCATGCGGGGCTTGAGGCCGCCGCGCGCACGGCGCGCTACGCCTTTTTGACCGCCACGGCGCACGCCTGTGGGGCCACCGTCATCGCCACGGCCCACCACGCCGATGATCAGCTTGAAACGCTGCTGTTTCGCCTGACGCGCAGCGGGCGCGCCCGCGCGCTCACCGGGATCGCGCCGGCGCGCCCATTGGGCGACCTGACGGTGATCCATCCGCTCCTGGCTGTGGCCAAGGCTGAACTCCAAGCGTTTGCGGCCGCGCATGCGGTGCCGGTGCTGGAGGATGCGAGCAATCGGGACTTGCGGTTCAGCCGCAACCAGTTGCGCGCGCAGGTGGTGCCGGTGCTGAAGGCGCAAAACCCGCAGGTGCTGGCGCACACGACGCGGCTGACCACCGAGCTGAGCGGCCTGATCGCCCTGGCTGATCAGCAGGCCAGCCAGCTGCTGACGGCGGCGGCCGTGGGGTCGGACACGGTGGACTGGCACCCGTTTTTGGCACAAGCGCACAGCACCCAGCAGGTGCTGTTGCAGGCGCAACTGCGCGCCTGGCAGTGTCACCTGCCGCAGGCGACCCAAACCGCACTTTTGCAGGCGCTGCAGCAGGCGCCGGGGGCGCGCACGTTTGCTGCGGGGGCGGTGACGCTGACCGTCAGTGACCACCGCCTGCACCGTGTGCGCGTTGCGGCGCCGGCGATGACGCCGGTGGTGCTGGCGGCGGCGGAACAGTGGTACGCGGTGCCAGGCGGGCGCATCGGGCGGTTTGCCACTCGGCCGTCGGAAGCGACCGAGTGGGCGCTGGTACCGGCCGGGCCGCTGACGGTGCGCACGCGCCGGCCGGGCGATCGACTGGTGCTGCCTAACGGGCAGCACCAGCTCCTGCGGCGCTTTTGGATCAACGCGAAAGTGCCCACTTGGGCGCGTGCCACGCGGCTGATCGCCTGCACCGAAGACACGGTGGTGTGGGTGCAGGGAAAGGAACGGGCACAATTGTTTCAAGTGCCGCAAACTGATATAATTCAAGCTGTACTGGCATTTCAAACACTCACCGAGGGGACGACACAACCACATGAATGACGATATTCTCAAAGTGCTGTATTCCAAAGAAGACATCGCGGCCATCACGGCGCGGCTTGCCCAGGAGATCAAGCGCGATTATGCCGGTAAGCGGCCGCTGGTCGTGGGGATCTTGAAGGGGGCCATCATGTTCATGACGGACCTCGTGCGCGAGGTGGACGATTACCTCGAAATCGATTTTATGGACGTGTCGAGCTACGGGGATGCCACCGAGTCCAGCGGCGAGGTCAAGATCATCAAGGACCTCGACACGAGCGTCGCCGGGCGCGATGTGCTGATCGTCGAGGACATCGTGGACACCGGACGGACGCTGAGCTACCTCATGCGCCTGTTTGCGACCCGCGATGCCAAGTCCGTCAAGATCTGCACGCTGATGGACAAGCCCGAGCGGCGGGTCAAAGAGGTCAAGGCGGATTACGTCGGCACGGCGGTGCCCAACGAGTTCGTGGTCGGTTACGGGTTGGATTACGCGGAACGGTACCGCAACCTGCCTTACATCGGGGTGTTGAAGCCGGAAGTGTACGCGCACCCCTGAGGGGCTGCGAAGATTAGCGGTGTGGTTGCCTGTGCGCAGTCGGCCCACCAGAACTTAAACGTTGCTGGAGGTTATGCATGAATAAAAAACAAAACGGGATGTTCGGCGGCACCTTAATGTATGTCGTGATGTTCGTCTTCCTGGTCGCCGCATTTGCGCTTTACCTGCGCGGCAGCGGTGGTAGCCAGACCCAGGAGTTGCAGTCGAGTCAGTTCGTGACGCAGCTGAAACAAGATAAGATCAAGTCGTTTGACATCCAGCCCTCCGGCGGGGTGTACAAGGTGTCCGGGGAGTACCGCAAGGCGCAGAAGCTGACGGGCGACTCTGCCAACACCCTGAGCCTGATCGGTGGCGCTGAGCAAGCGACCACCAAGCACTTCACGGCCTACGTGACCCCGAATGATTCCACGCTGGCGGCGATCGACAAGGCCGCCGCGGCCAACAAGGTGAAAACCAACACGCTGACCGAGTCCCAGTCCGGGACTTGGCTGAGCATTGCCATCACCGTGGTGCCGATGTTATTGATCCTGGTCTTCTTCTACATGATGATGAACCAGGCCGGCCAAGGTGGCGGGGGCAACGGTCGCGTGATGAGCTTCGGCAAGTCCAAGGCCAAGCAGGCGGACAAGAAGGCCAACAAGGTGCGTTTTGACGACGTTGCGGGGGCCGAGGAAGAGAAGCAGGAACTGGTCGAAGTCGTTGAGTTCCTGAAGGATCCGCGCAAGTTCTCCGGCCTGGGGGCGCGCATTCCGTCTGGGGTGCTGCTCGAGGGCCCTCCTGGGACGGGTAAAACCCTGCTGGCCAAAGCGGTGGCCGGTGAGGCCGGCGTGCCGTTCTTCTCGATCTCCGGGTCGGACTTCGTGGAAATGTTCGTCGGGGTCGGGGCCAGCCGGGTCCGGGACCTGTTTGACCAAGCCAAGAAAAACGCGCCGTCCATTATTTTCATCGATGAAATCGACGCGGTCGGGCGCCAGCGTGGCGCCGGCATGGGCGGCGGTCATGATGAACGCGAACAGACCCTGAACCAGTTGCTGGTCGAAATGGACGGGTTCACCGGGAACGAAGGCGTCATTGTGATGGCGGCCACCAACCGGTCCGATGTCCTCGATCCGGCGCTGTTGCGGCCGGGCCGATTTGACCGGAAGATCCTGGTCGGGCGGCCTGATGTGAAGGGCCGCGAAGCGATCCTGAAGGTGCACGCGAAGAACAAGCCGTTTGCGCCAGACGTTGACCTCAAGGAAATCGCACGGACCACCCCAGGCTTTGTCGGGGCGGACCTTGAAAACCTGCTGAACGAAGCGGCCTTAGTGGCGGCTCGCCGCAGCAAGAAGGCCATCGATGCCAGTGACATCGACGAGGCCGAAGACCGCGTCATGGCCGGCCCAGCCAAGAAGGACCGGGTCATGAGCGAAAAAGACCGCACTATGGTGGCCTACCACGAAGCCGGCCACGCCCTGATCGGGCTCGTGCTGTCCGACTCCCGCGTGGTGCGCAAAGTCACCATTATCCCACGCGGCCGCGCCGGCGGTTACGCGATCACCCTGCCAAAGGAAGATCAGTTCATGCTCACCAAGAAGGACATGATGGAACAGATCGCCGGGCTGATGGGCGGCCGCACCGCCGAAGAAATCGTGTTCGGCGTCGAAGCGACCGGGGCGTCCAACGACTTTGAGCAGGCAACCAACATGGCCCGCGCGATGATCACCCAGTACGGGATGAGCGACCGCATCGGCACCGTGACCCTGGAATCCAACGGGCAACCGTTCGTGGGCGCCAACTACGGGCAGATGCCACCATACTCCCAGGACACGGCGGCGGCCGTTGATGATGAGATCAAGCGCATCATTGACGAAGGCCATCAGCAGGCGCACGACATCATCGAGAGCCACCGCGAGCAGCACAAGGCGATCGCTGAGGCCCTGCTCAAGTACGAAACCCTGAACGAGAAGGAAATCCTTGCGATCTTCACGACCGGTCAGATGCCGGAGAAGAAGCAAGATGAGTTCCCAAGCGAAAAGGCCGCCTCGTTTGAAGAGGCAAAGAAGGCCTTGGAGCAAAAAGATGCGGAGAAGCAGGCAGCAGAAGCCAGCGGCCACAAGCCGGCGGAAGATCAGGCGACCCCTGACCAGGCCCCGGATGGTGACGCGCCGGACGGGCAGCCGGACGTCACGCCGACCCCGGATCCTGCCGCACCGACTGACCCTGCGCCAAAGGATGACAATTCCAGCGACGGGGAATAAACATGAAGAGACGGGCCTGGCTCGTCTCTTTTTGCGTGGTGGGGCGCACCGCTGAGTTGGCGACCACGCCAGATTCTGGTATGATATTGGCGTTTAGCACCAAACAAAGGAGAAATACGCATGGGAGATAAACTGATCACCGCCGTCTCAACCGATGGCGCGTTTCGCATCTTTGCCGTGAACGCGACCGAGACCGTGCAGACGGCTCAGCAGCGCCACGACACTTGGTCTGCCGCCAGCGCCGCGCTGGGGCGCACGCTGGTGGCGACTAGCCTGCTGGCCGCGGCCGGCCTCAAGAATGACGACGACCTGCTGACGGTGCGCCTCAAGGGCGATGGCCCGGTCGGTGCGATCGTGGCGGACGGCACCGCGCAAGGCACCGTGCGGGGTTACATTCAAAACCCGCACGTGACCCTGCCGCTGAACCCCGTCGGCAAAATCGACGTGGCGCGCGCCGTCGGGCACACCGGGTTGCTGGCCGTGACCAAGTCCGTCGGTGTCGGTGATCCGTTCACCGGCCAAGTGCCGCTGGTGTCCGGCGAGCTCGGGGAGGATTTTACCTACTACCTGGCTAAGTCCGAACAGATCCCGGCGGCGGTCGGGCTGTCCGTGTTCGTCAACGCGGACAACACGATCCAAGTCGCCGGCGGCTTCATGGTGCAGGCCCTGCCTGGCGCCAGTGATGACGCGCTGGCGCAGGTCGAAACCACCCTCAAGACCCTCCCACTGGTGTCTGAGATGCTCAAGGCGGGGCTGACCCCGGAACAGATCGCGGCCAAGGTGATGGGGGCCACCCCGATCAACGTCGTGGCGACGGCGCCGCTCAGTTTTGCCTGCACATGCAGCAAGGTGCATTTTGCCGAGATCATTGCCACTTTGGCACCCAGCGATATTCGCCAGATGATCGAAGAGGACCACGGCGCAAGCGTCACCTGCAAATTCTGCGGGGCGCGCTACGCTTACTCAGAAGCTGAACTCACGGACTTACTGCGAAAGGCGGCCCCACATGACAACTAATCCACTCGAATGGCACATCGGTAATGTGACGATCCCCAACCGCGTTGTGGTGGCGCCGATGGCCGGCATCACCAACGCGGCGTTTCGCGTCACCGCCAAGGAGTTTGGCGCCGGGCTGGTCGTCTGTGAGATGATCTCCGACCGCGGCATTATGTACCACAACCAGAAGACCCTGAGCATGCTGTTCGTGGATCCGCGCGAGCACCCGATCTCCATTCAGATCTTCGGCGGCACCAAGGAGACCCTGGTGAACGCGGCCAAGTTCATCGACCAAAACACCGAGGCCGACATCATCGACATCAACATGGGCTGCCCCGTGCCCAAGGTGACCAAAACCGACGCCGGCTCCCACTGGCTGCTGGACCCGAACAAGGTCTACGAAATGGTGGCAGCGGTGGTGGACGCCGTGCACAAGCCGGTGACCGTGAAAATGCGTACCGGCTGGGACGAGGACCACATCTACGCGGTTGAAAACGCCCTGGCCGCCGAACGCGCCGGGGCCAGCGCCTTGGCCATGCACGGCCGGACGCGCAAGCAGCTGTATTCCGGCCACGCCGACTGGCACATCCTCAAGGAAGTCAAAAGCCAGTTGCACATTCCGTTCATGGGCAACGGCGACGTGCGCACCCCTGAAGACGCGCAGCGCATGCTGACCGAGGTGGGTGCCGATGCCGTGATGATCGGTCGTGCCGCGTTGGGCAACCCGTGGATCCTGCGCTCAGTGGAAACCTACCTGCGCATCGGCGAGCTCGTGCCTGAACCGGCCCCCCGCGAAAAAATCGCCACCGCCAAGCTACAGCTGCACCGTTTGGTCGAGCTCAAGGGTGAGGACTTGGCCGTGCGGGAGTTCCGCTCCCAGGCGGCGTACTACCTCAAGGGCATTCCGCGCGCGGCGCGCACCAAGAACGCGGCCATGGCGGCGGAAACCGAGCAAGGCGTGGTCGACATCTTTGACGCCTTTGTCGAAGAAACCGAGGCCCACGATGCAGCAAAGCAGGCGGCCCGCTAGGCGGTTGCATTTTGCCTGAAACATTGGCAGAATACCTGTGGAAGACAAAACGGAGGATGACATGGCAAAGGAACAGCAAAGTGAATTGAACGACCAGATGATCGCGCGCCGTCAAAAGATGGACGCGCTGCGTGAGGCGGGCATCGACCCGTTCGGCACGCGCTTCGACCGCACGCACCTGGCGGCCCAGCTCCACTACAGTTACGACCAGGAGGATAAGGACCAGCTGCTCGACGCCACGCCTGAAGTGACGATCGCCGGGCGGATGATGTCCAAGCGTGGCAAGGGGAAGGTCGGTTTTGCGGACCTGCGCGACCGCTCCGGCCGCATTCAGATCTACGTGCGTAAGGACATGGTCGGCGAAGAGAACTACCAGATCTTCAAGAAGGCCGACCTGGGGGACTTCATCGGCGTTCAAGGGGACGTGATGAAAACCGATGCCGGGGAGCTGACCGTGCGCGCCACGCACCTGACGCACCTGAGCAAGGCCCTGCGCCCGCTGCCCGACAAGTACCACGGGCTGACCAACGTGGAGCAGATCTACCGCCAGCGCTACCTGGACTTGATCGCGAACGACGACAGTTTTGACCGCTTCGTCCGCCGCAGCAAGATCATCAGCGCCGTGCGCGAGTACCTGGACGGCAACGGCTTCCTCGAAGTTGAGACGCCGGTGTTGCACAACCAGGCCGGCGGCGCGAGCGCCCGGCCGTTCATCACGCACCACAACGCGCTGAATATCGACCTGTACCTCCGCATCGCCCTTGAGCTGCACCTCAAGCGCCTGATCGTCGGGGGAATGGAGCGCGTCTACGAAATTGGCCGCGTGTTCCGCAACGAAGGGATCGACACCAAGCACAACCCAGAGTTCACGGAGCTTGAGACCTATGCCGCTTACTGGGACCTGACCGATGTGATGACCGAAACGGAAGGCATCTTCCGCTTTGCCGCCAACAAGGTGCTGGGCACCGGCAAGATCAGCTACCAGGGCCAAGCCCTCGATTTAGAGGCTCCGTTTGCGCGTCTGCACATGGTGGATGCCATCAAGGCTCAGACCGGCGTGGACTTCTGGCAGCCGATGACGGTCGATGAAGCCAAGGCTCTGGCGGATGAAAAGGGTGTGCACTACGAGGCCTACTGGACGGTGGGCCATATCATCAACGCTTTCTTTGAGGAATTCGTCGAAGAGACCCTGATCCAGCCGACTTTCATCTACGGGCACCCGATCGAGGTTTCCCCGTTGGCCAAGAAGAGTGTCGCTGATCCACGCTTTGTGGATCGCTTTGAGCTTTTCATCGACGGGGGCGAGTACGCCAACGCCTTCACCGAACTGAACGACCCCATCGATCAGCGCGCGCGGTTTGAAGCCCAAGCGGCAGAAAAAACTGCGGGTAACGACGAAGCGCAAGGCATCGATGATGATTACGTCGAAGCACTGGAGTACGGCATGCCGCCAACCGGTGGACTGGGTATCGGGATCGACCGGCTGGTGATGTTGCTGACCGACGCGGCCTCGATTCGTGATGTGCTGTTGTTCCCGACCCTGCGTCCATAATTCACCACCACAAAAGGTTCCCGCTTGCGGGAACCTTTTTGCGTGGCTGCGAGCGGTCAGGCGGTGGTGTGGAAAACGCGAAGAATTTGGTCGCGAAAGGGATGCAATTTCCGGTAAAACCAAACAATCAATCGGCCGTTTTTGACTAAGTTCGGGATTGTGAAAAAGTAGCAAAATTGGTTGACGCTGTGCCCGCATCCTGATAAGATAAAAGGCGTCGTTGAGGCAACGAGGGCGCAAACGTGGTCACCGAAATTAAAACTTTCGGTTGACACTTACGGCTCTGGATGATAAGATTTCTAAGTTGTCTTTTGGACAAAGTAGTCCTTTGAAAACTGAACAAAGTTTCGTAAATGTGATAGGGTCTTCGATCTTGAATCGAAGAGAATTAAAACATTGC
>NZ_RHOH01000009.1 GCF_003946115.1 Lacticaseibacillus daqingensis
CTCGCAAGGTCTTAGGCTGGAAGACACCATCAGAAGTCTACCTGGGTAAAAAGTTGCACTTGAGTTGACAATTCGTCGCACAAAAAAACCGGCCCACAGCCGGTTTTTTACGACGCTTTTACTTCGTCATCAAATGTGATCTGAATCGATTTGGTGAGGAGGTCCGCATAACTGTATGAGACCCGTTCAAATGCATTCTCGTCTTGGTCCAGGTCGACCACGAAAATTGCCGGGTACGTTTCTTTGAGGGTTCCCTTGCGGCGGGTCACTTTTTTGCGGCCGGCCTGAGCGACAACGGTTAGATTTTCCCCGATTTTTGAATCGAGTTGTTGCTTGATGCTTGCGATTGTAATTGGCATGCACTTCACCCCTTACAAGAGATAATAGCACAAATGCAAGAAATTTGCAATTATACCATTACAATTCAAACCCCGCAACCAAAACGCGCCGCCACTCGGCGTTTTTTTAGGGTTTTCTCATTGATGTGGGGGCCCTTACAGTCCAGCTGTTCGCAGGGCCTCGCTGAGTGCGGCAAACTGGGCGATCGAAAGCTGCTCGGCACGCTGACTCGGCGCGATCTCAACCGCGGCGAGCGCGGTTGTCAGCTTGGCCTTGGTGTCGTCGCTCTTACCATACAGGCTGGTCAGGTTGTTCCACAGGGTCTTGCGCCGGGCAACGAAACTGCCGCGCACCAGGCGATCAAATGCGGCCTGATCTACCACGGCGGCACGCGGGGTCGCCCGCCGGGTCAGCGTAACGATGGCGGAGTCCACGTTGGGGGCCGGCACGAACGCGGTGCGGCTGACGGTGAAGGCCACGGCCACATCCATGTGCTGCTGCACGCCGATGGAGAGGCTGCCGTAGTCCTTACTGTTTGGCTGAGCGGTCAGGCGCGCCGCCACCTCCTTTTGCATCATCACCGTGATGCTGGCAAAGTCGATGGGCGCATCGATCAGGTGCATCAGGATCGGCGTTGTGATGTAGTACGGCAGGTTCGCCACTACTTTGATGGCGTGCTGCCCATCAAAGTGCGTCGCGATCAGCGTCGCCAGATCCGCCTTCAGGACATCCCCTTCTACCACCGTGGTGTTGGGGTACGGCGCCAGCGTTTCGGCCAGCACCGGCAGCAACCGCGGATCGATCTCAAGCGCCAGCACCTGGTGCGCCGCGGTGGCCAGGAACTCGGTCAGCGCGCCGATGCCGGGGCCGATCTCGATCACGTCATCGGCGGCTGACACGGCGGCAGCGGCCACAATGTTACTGAGGATCTTCGGGTTGGTCAAAAAGTTCTGGCCGAGGCTCTTCTTGAACCGAAAGCCGTGCCGGCGCAGGATGTCATTGGTGCGGCTCGGCGTTGCAATGTGGTCAGGCATGGGCGTCCTCCTTGGATTGAAGCTGCTGTATGGCCGCGGCAAACGCGGCCGGAGTGATCTGAAACTGCGCGAGGCGTTTTTGCAACTGCTTGCCGTTGGTGTAGCCGATGTGCAGCAGCTCGCCGAGTTGCTCCCGGCGCTGACGTGCGTTGGGGCCGCCCAGCAGGCCGGCGTCCAGCAGGTCGGTGCGCGGGATCAGGGTCGGCGCGGCCACTTGCTCGGTGGTCAGGTGCGTCAGTGCCTCGCGCAAGGCCGCCGGGCTGGCGTGCTCGACACCCAGCGACCCCTGCTTGTCCGGCACCGCTTCGGCGCGGGGCAAAAAGGCGTGGGTCACGCCGGGCACGGCGCGGCTGATGGTTTTGCGGATCTTTTCGCCGGGAAAATCCGGGTCCGTCAGCACGATCACCCCGCGGGTCGCCTGCGCCTTTTGGATCAGCGCAAGCGTGGCCGGGGAGATCGCGCTGCCTTGGGTCTCAATCGTATCAATGGGGCCAAATGTCTCGTAAAGCCGCTTGGTGTCATCGCGGCCTTCCACCACGATCACTTGCTTGAATGTCATGTTTTATCCTTTATCTGTGTCTGTGAGGCCAAACACCCGGTGGGCGTTGGCGCGCGTCATTGCCGCGATCGCTTCAGGCGTGGTCTCGCGGTACTTCGCCACGGCTTCCACCACGTAGCGGGTGTAGGCGGGCTGGTTCGGCTTGCCGCGGTACGGCACCGGTGTCAGGTACGGGGCGTCGGTTTCCACCAGCAGGCGGTCGGCGGGGATCACCTGCACGCTTTCGTGTTCCGCCGGGGCATTTTTGAAGCTGACGATGCCCGAGTAGGAGACGTACATCCCCAGGTCAAGGAAGCGCTTGGCCCACTCGGCGTCTCCGGTGAAGCTGTGCATGATGCCGCCGAAGTCTTCGAGGTGCGCCGCCTTCAAAAGCGTGTAGGTGTCCTCAAAGGCATCGCGGGTGTGGATCGACACCGGCATGTGCTGCTCCCGGGCGATCGCCAGCTGGCGCGCAAACACGCGGCGCTGGGTCTCGCGGGGGCTGGTGTCCCAGTGGTAGTCCAGGCCGATCTCGCCCAGCGCCACGGTTTTGGGCGTCGCCAGCTGCGTCATCAAAAGCGCCTCGGCGGCCGGCGTGTAATCCTTGCTGGACTCGGGGTGCCAGCCGACGATCGCGTACAGCTGCGGGAACTGCACCGCCAGCGCCATGGCTCCGGCGTTCATCGCCGTGTCCGACCCGACGATGGCCATCTCGGTGACGCCCAGCGCTGCGGCTTCCGCCACATACGCCGCCTCGCGGCCTGCGTACGGGGTATCGTTCAGGTGGGTGTGTGAGTCAAAAATCTCCATCTTGTGGCCTCCCTGCCTTCGTATCCGTTCCATTATACACTAATCCCCGCACGCATTCGGGGTCGGTTTGAAGGTGAATGACCCCAACCATAATTCATCTTTCATTCTAGTATCATCCTGCTATAATGTAATCAAATTCTTTGGAGGGAATATTGATGTCCACAGTTAATTTGATTGTCCGGGTGTATACCGACCTCGACCATCGGCAGGTCGTCGAAGTCATCTACGCGAGTGCCGATCACGCCAAGGCGCTAACGCGACTGAACCAGCTTAGGCATGAAGCCACCGCGGCGATCCACTTGCTCCTGTACACGGTGCCGCTTGACACCGACCTGCCCCAGCTTGCCACCTACCCCGTCATTGAAACCAGCCCCCACAACCTCAAGGGCCACCCACAAGAATAAGGCGCCGCGCCCCTTATTGATGCGGCCACCCCTCGCCAGCACGTCGCTCAGTCTGGTGAAGGGTGGTCGTTTTTGCTTTGGTCCACCCGTATCCGGTCCAAAAATCAGGCAGTGACATTTGGTGTTTCGGCCAACTTCCGGTATAGTGGGGGCAAACTGGTCTAGCAAAGGAGACGATACTGTGGCTGACCCAACTGCCGCCTACCAGACGCTGCCTGCCATCACCACTGAGCTGATCAACCTGACTGCCATTTTGCACTTGCCCAAGCCGACCGAGGCCTTCATGAGCGATCTCCACGGCGAGTACGATGCGTTTCAGCATGTCCTGCGCAGTGGTAGCGGCAACGTCAAAGTCAAGATCCAAGAATGCTTCATCGGTGAGCTGACGCCCACCGCCCTGCAGGAGCTGGCCTTTTTGGTCTACTACCCCAGCGAGCGGTTGACCGTCCAGCACACCCGCACCACCGGCGAGGCGCTCACGCAGTGGTACCTCACCACCGTGCGTCAACTGCTCCGCCTGCTCGCATACACGGCCATGAAGTACACACGCTCCAAGGTGCGCAAGGCACTCGACCCGAATTTTGTCTACATCACCGAGGAACTGCTGTACAACTCAGCCACTGCCGATGACAAGGTGACCTACTACGGCACGCTGATCAACACGCTGATCGACCTGCACCAGGTGGACGGCTGGATCGTGGCCACCTGCCACACGATCCAGCGCCTGACCGTCGACCACTGGCACATTGTCGGCGATATTTACGATCGTGGGCCCGCCCCGGATCAGATTGTCGAGACGCTGATCCAGCGCAGCGACACCGTGGATCTGCAATGGGGCAACCACGACATTCTCTGGCTGGGCGGCGCGGCCGGTTCCCCGCTGTGCATCGCCAACCTGATCCGCATCTGCGCCCGCTATGGGAACCTCGATATTCTTGAGGAGGCGTACGGCATCAACCTGCGGCCGCTCACTCGCCTCGCCGAACGCTACTACGCCGACAACCCGATGTTTCGGCCCAAGCTGGACAGTGGCCGCGCGCCACTGAGCGTTGATGAACAGCTGGAAGTGACCAAAATCCACCAGGCCATCGCCATCCTGCAGTTCAAGCTGGAGGGCCCCGTCATTTTGCGCCGCCCCGAATTTCACATGACGCACCGCCTGATCCTAGATAAACTCACTGCAGACCGCACGCAGGTGCACCTCAACGGCCAGGACTATCCGGTGACGAACGGGTGCTTCGTCACGGTGGATGCCGCCGCCCCGTTCACGCTATTACCGGAAGAACAGACCGTCATCGATCAGCTGGTCCACGCCTTCACGCACTCCGAACGCCTGCACCGCCACATGGATTTTCTGGTCGATCACGGCCACATGTTCCTGCAGTACAACCAGAACCTGCTCTTGCACGGCTGTGTGCCCGTGAACGATGCGGGCGCATTCGTCGGCCTGACGCTGGACGGGGTGACCTACGCCGGCCGCGCGCTGTTTGAGATGCTGGAGGCGAACCTGCGCGTGGCTTACACCCACCCCGCGGAGTCGGCGGACCGCGCCACGGACCTGCTGTGGTACCTGTGGACCGGGCCGTACTCCCCGCTGTTTGGCAAGCACGACATGACCACGTTCGAGCGCTACTTCATTCAGGCCACAGCGGCGCATGACGAGCATCCGAACCCCTATTATCACCTGCGTCACGACCCCGCGTTCGTCCAACGGCTCCTGCGCGAGTTCGGGCTGGACCAGGCCGTTGGGCACGTGATCAACGGCCACACGCCGATCAAAAAGGGCAACTCCCCCATCATGGCCAACCGCAAAATGATCGTCATTGATGGCGGCTTTTCCCGCCCTTATCAGGCCACGACCGGCATCGGCGGCTACACCCTGCTGGACAACTCGTATGGGATGCAGCTTGTCACCCACCAACCGTTCGTGTCCAAAAAAGAAGCCCTGCGCGACCTGACGGACATCCTTTCGACCAAGCGCGTCGTGGCCGCCGAACGCCAGCGCCGCACGGTCGCCCAAACCGATATCGGTGCCGCGCTTCAGCAACAGATCGCAACGCTCACGGCGCGCCTGACGACGCGACAACCACCACACAAGTAGACCATTGCCCGGCGGTCACCCCTGCGACTGTGTGTTTTTGTTTGCCAATGTTTATTCCGCTGCCGCGCGCGTGAGGTTGACCAATAAGGCGCGCCCCAGTGCGGTTCGCGATGATGCAGGGACCGGTTTCATCAGGGGTTGACGGCGGATTCAGTCCGTGTTATCGTGGTCGAGTAAACAGAAACAAACATTTTCTAACAGAATCGAGGTGAGCACTTGCTAAAACGAGAACGACTGCTGAAGATTCGCACGCTGGTCGATGACAAGGGCATCATGACTGTCAACGAGATCGGCGATAGCTTGGGCGTGTCGACCATGACCGTCCGGCGCGACCTCGATGAGCTGGCGGAAGAGCACGCTTTGGTCCGCATTCACGGCGGCGCGCAGAGCATGCGCTACCGCCAAAGCGCGGAGATCGCACGCTTGGAGCGGCGGGCGTTGAACGTGGCGGAGAAAAACGAGGTGGCGAAAATTGCGGCCGGGTTGGTTCACTCCGGGGACACGATCTACATCGGCCCCGGCACCACCAACGAGCTGATTGCCACTTACCTGAACCTCTCAGACGTCCGGGTGGTGACGAACAGCCTCCCCGTTTTCCAAAGCTTTCAGGACCGCTCGGCCCAGTTCGCCTTGCAGCTCATCGGAGGGACCTATCAGGCCCACTCCGGGGCGTTCATCGGCAGCTTGGCCAACGAGGTGATCCTCAGGCTGCGCACCGATCTGGCCTTCATCAATGTGAACGGCATTGACGGTAACGCCATCACCAATGCCAGCCCCGATGAAGGCCAGACCCAGCGCATCGCCTTTGACAACGCCAAGGCCCGCTACGTCCTGGCCGACCTGACCAAGCTGAACCACCGCGACTTCTACACGTTCTACGCGTTGGACCAAACCACAGCGCTGATCACCAACGCTGCGATCAACGCCACCGACCGGGCGGCGTACGGCCAATTCACGCAAGTGCTGACTGGCGAGTCGGAAAATGCGCAAGTTTGACACTGTTGCTGTAATCTAGACGGTGACCGGGCGACCGGGACACCACAATATGGAGGGACTATTAATGTCTGTAAAGCTTACTGCTGGTCAATTGGAACACTTGAAGAAACTCTCTGACAAGAACAACGTGATCTCCGCCCTGGCCATCGACCAGCGCGGTTCCCTGAAGAAGATGATCGCGGCGGCCGCGAACCAACCTTCTAACGAAACTGAAATCGTTGACTTCAAGAAGGCCGTTTCCGCTGAATTAACCAAGTACGCCAGCTCCATCCTGCTGGACCCAGAATACGGCCTGCCAGCTGCCAACGTGCGCGATGAAAACGCCGGCTTGCTGCTTTCCTACGAAAAGACCGGTTACGATGCCACCGAACCTGGCCGCTTCCCTGACCTGATCGACGACCAAAGCGCCCTGCGCATCGCCGAAGAAGGTGGCGACGCCGTTAAGTTCCTGCTTTACTACGACACAGACGAATCCGATGCCATCAACGACCGCAAGAAGGCCTTCGTTGAACGCGTTGGGGCCGAAGCCAAGGCCAACGACCTGCCAATGTTCTTGGAACTCGTTTCCTACGATGCCAACATGGACTCCGTGACCGATGCCGCTTACTCCAAGGTCAAGCCACACAAGGTCATCGAAATGACCAAGGAATTCTCCAAGCCACGCTACAACGTTGCCGTGTTGAAGCTCGAAGTGCCGGTTAACCAGAAGTTCGTTGAAGGCTTCACCGAAGACGGCACCGAAGCCGTTTATACCAAGGCAGAAGCTGCGGCTTACTACAAGGAACAGTCCGACGCAACGGACCTGCCATTCATCTTCCTGTCCGCTGGCGTGACCAACGACCTGTTCTTGAAGGAACTGCAATTCGCTAAGGACGCGGGCTCCACCTTCAACGGCGTGCTTTGCGGCCGCGCAACCTGGAAGAACGGTGTGAAGCCATTCGCTGCCGAAGGCGAAGAAGCCGGTAAGACCTGGCTGCAAACCGAAGGCAAGGCCAACATCGACCGTCTGAACAAGGTGCTGGCCGAAACCGCCACCCCTTGGACGAACAAAGTGGTCACCGACTAAGCGACGTCACACAAAAGCCGATCCCGGTTATCGGGACCGGCTTTTTCTGTTCGCACCCCTGTGTGCGGAAAGGAGTTTTAGCCATGATTCTCACCGTTACCATGAACCCATCCATTGATATCGCCTACCCACTGGACCATTTGGCCATCGACACTGTCAACCGCATCACTGATGTCCGCAAAACCGCCGGCGGCAAAGGTCTCAACGTGTCGCGCGTGATCCACCTGCTGAGCCACCCACTGGTCGCCACTGGTGTGTTGGGCGGCAACTTCGGCCGCTTCATCGAAACCAAGCTCGACGAAGACGGCATTCCTCACGACTTCAGCCACATCGATCAGGAGTCGCGCCAGTGCATCGCCATCCTGCACGACGGCGGCAACCAAACCGAGATCCTCGAAGCCGGGCCTGAGCTGAGTGCCGCAGACGGTGCGGCCTTTCTCACCCACTTCGACCAGTTGCTGGCGCAAGCGGACCTCGTCACCATCTCCGGCTCCCTGCCACGCGGTTTAGCCCCGGACTTCTACAGCACTATGATCGCCCACGCTGCCGCCAAGCAGGTCAAGGTGATCCTAGATGCGTCTGGTGCCGCCTTGACGGCCGGCATCACCGCCTCGATCAAGCCACTGCTCATCAAGCCTAACGAAGACGAGCTGGCCGCGTTGCTCAACGTCCCGGTCGACAAGCACGACCTGCCGGCCTTGAAGCAACACCTTCAGGCCCCGGTGTTCGCGGGTATCGAGTGGATCGTCGTGTCCCTCGGGGCCGCCGGTGCGTTCGTTAAGCACAACGACCGCTACTACCAAGCCGCGATCCCGAAGATCAACGTTGTCAACCCTGTTGGCTCCGGTGATTCGACCTTGGCCGGCCTTGCCATGGCGATCGCGGACGGCAAGGATGACGAAGCCGTGATGAAGACGGCCATGACCACCGGCATGCTCAACACGATGGAAGCCCAGACCGGCTTCGTCAACCCGGCACTGTTTGACGAATACTACGCCAAAGTCACCGTCACCGCACTGTAGGAGGCCACCATGCTCACGATTACGAATTCACAGTTCACCGCGACCATCAATCCCTTGGGGGCCGAGCTGACGACCCTGACCCGCAACGCGGACGGCCGCAACTACATCTGGGCCGATGCAGACGGGCGCTACTGGAGCCGCCACGCGCCGATTCTTTTCCCCTCGATCGGCCGCTCCAACTCAGACGAGTACGTGCTGGACGGGCAAACCTACCCGATGCGCCAGCACGGATTTGCCCGCGATTTTACGTTCGACACCATCACCCCAAACGCGGCCGACAGCGTCAACCTGACACTACACGCCACCCCGGAGACGAAGCAGCTGTTCCCGTTTGACTTCGCATTGACCATTACCTACACGCTCACTGCCACCGGGCTACAGGTCGAGGCCACGGTCACCAACCGCAACGCCGTCCCAGCGCGCAAAATGCCGTTTGCCTTGGGCTTTCACCCCGGGTTTGCACTGACCCAGCCGCTTGATCACTACACCGTCACCCTGAACGGCGCCACGACCCCAGTTGAGGCGTTCGGTATCGGCCCCGTCCCGTTCCGTGACGAGACGCTGGCCCCACTCGCTGCGGCGGCAGGCACCACCATTCCGCTCAGCTACGCACTGCTGGACGACGGCCTCGTGATTCTCGACGCCCGCACCGCGACCAGCGCCACTCTCGCCACCGCAGACGGTAGCCACACCGTCACGATCGACCTGGCGGATTTCCCGTACCTGACCCTGTGGAGCCCGGAGCACAAACAGGCCCCATTCATCTGTGTGGAACCCTTCGATGGCCTGCCGGACCAGGCCGGTCACCCGAGCAACTGGCTTCAAAAAGCTGGCAACACCGTACTCAAGGGTGGCGACCACAAAACCGTCGGCTTTACGCTGACACTGGCCTAACCCAAAAAGCTCGCCTCTGGCGTGGCCGATGTCCTGCAATTGCAGGACCCGGCCGCGCTGGGGCGGGCTTTTTGAGAACATTTAGATTTCTAACTATCAAGAAAATTTGGTCATATCCGTTCCGATATTTGCGTCCCTTCGTCAAAATAGCTTCCAAATAAAAGGAAATTTGCCTACCAATTAGAAGCTTCGCTACTCCGCGACTGCGCTTAGTCCTTTAATGTAGTCCTTCAAATCTTCCGCCACATCTGAGACGCCTACGCCGATCACAATTTGCACATTGTGACTCTTTTGAATTACACCTGCAGCAGGATACTTTTTCAGCGTTGCAACGTCAACTTTATTAGGGTCGAAAACATCAATCCGTAATCGTGAGATACAGTTATTGATTTCTTCTATGTTATCAATGCCTCCTAACCCTTCAACAATAGGTTTAAAATTCCCCGCTGTACTAAGTGCGTTGGGTGCAGGTGCTTGATTACTTGAAGGTGTTTCTTGTGAGTCAAATACATCAGAGCCTTCCTTGCTAGGGTCAAGCGTTGGCGAAGGATTATCGAGAACGACATCTCCGTCAGTATCAAGATCAACTCCAATGATATCCTCTCGGCCAATGGTTGGAATCTTAAGCTTTACAATCAGCGTCTTAAACACAAAGTACTCAATTGCAATCATTGCTAAACCAACTGGTATGATCATTATCTGATGTCCTACACTCGGTGGAATAGCCAGACTATACATGACCGTGGTGATGATGGCCTCCACCGAGATTCGAATTCCAGCAACGTTTGCTAAAAAGAGACCGAAACCATAAATAACAGCGTGCGCGAACCACAGAATCGGGCTAACAAACAAGAAGAGAAATTCAATCGGTTCAGTAATGCCCGCAACAACAGCCGTGAATACAGCAGGCCAAACGATTGCTTTCGCGCGCGCCTTATTTTTGGGAAGTGCTGTAGCAACAAGCGCCAGCCCAATACCGATTGGCAAGAACATCGGCCCCATATTGCCAAGATACCCAATTGATGGATCCATATGGGTCAGACTGTTTGCATTTCCAAGCTCAGTCAGCCAGATATTCATGGCACCGCTTACAGTCTTCCCCGCAATTCGTGCAGTGCCACCAAGTGGCGTATAGTAAATTGGCATCCAGAGAAGGTGATGCATACCAAACGGCAACATCAACCGATTAAGGAATCCATAAAACATGTATCCAAGCGCACCCATTCCTGACATGCTTTCCACCGATAAGGTAACCAAGTGATTAATTGGTGGCCACACATAGGAAACTAGAATTGCAAAGAACATCGTTGTGAAGATTAACAAAACATAGGTAAACTTTGTTCCCTCGTAAGGAGCTAGAAAGGATACCTTAAACTTAACGCCACCAAATTTATTAACAAAGAATCCTACTAAACACCCTAGAATAATTCCAAGAAAAACCCCCATATCAGTCGCTTGAATACCGAGAATGAGGTTTTGCCCTGTACCATACAGGCCAGACGGCCCAGGCTTAGCTAATCTGTGAGTTAGATCAAGCCAAAAGTGGTTTGAGTAGAGAAAAATTAGAAAGGTTGTAATTGCTAGAATTGCGGCATCTGTTTTTTTCTTCTTGGCAATCGCAGTCGCAATTCCGACACAGAAAATAACGGATAGTTGGCTGATTGCTGCCCCGTTGAGAACGGTAAAAATACCATTTCCGACAGTCTGCAGAAGGGCTGGCATTTCTTTGATCTTAAATAACGCAGCAACAGAGATAAATAGCCCAGATACTGCCATGAACATCACAGGTTGAATAATGGCTCTCGCAAATGTTTGAGTCAATTTTTGAAGTTTCACTTTCATGTTCTTGCCTCCAGTCTTTTTTTATTTGAAGTGGTTTTTCAGTTAGGTTAGCGCTTACATTTTGCTTTTCAAAGCCTGCGCTAATCGATACTTTCAATTTTTGTTCAAGTAGACTTTCACCTCATACGCTCGGAGGTAGGCACCACGGTCATCCATGTAATTGCTTTGTAGCAACCGTTCGTCTCTTGCTGCAATTTCGCGCGAAATCTCTCGATCTGTCCAATTTGCAATTAAAGTCAATGTCTGCCCCTCAAAACGTCTTTGATAGATCCAAGCCTCCTCATCCTCAGGACTTATTAACTGGTAGTCACCGTACACAATAATCGGGTACAGGCGACGCAGCCGATTCATCTGCTTGTAGAAAGAAAATACAGAGTTTCCATCCCTAATTTCTTTTTCTGCATTGATTGCCTGGTAATTCGGATTAACCATTATCCACGGTTTTATATCTGATGTTGTAAAGCCCGCATTAGGTCGATTATCCCACTGCATCGGTGTGCGTGCATTATCACGTGAACCTCTACGTAACGCCTCCAGCATTTGCTCTGGCGTTAACTCACGATTCTTTTCGACCCATTCATGATAAGCATTCAAACTTTGAATATCACGAAAATCGCCCAGTCGATAAAAATTTGAGTTGTTGGTCATCCCAAGCTCTTCCCCTTGGTAAATATAAGGGGTTCCTTGCTGATAGTGTAGTACTGCGCCTAACATTTTAGCCGAACGTTCACGAAATTTCTCAGTGTCACTGCCAAAGCGTGACACGACGCGTGGTTGGTCATGATTATTCCAATAGAGAGAATTCCAAGCCTTGCCATCTAGTCCTTCTTGCCATCGACTCATAATCGACTTAAGCTTACTGAGTTTAAGCGGGTGAAGGCGCCATTGCGCATATTTATCATCGTGATCAAGTCTCATATGCTGAAACTGAAAAATCATATTTAATTCATTCGAGTCGAATCCAGCATATTCCTTGGCAAGTTCTGGCTCTGTATCCATCATCTCGCCCACGGTCATAATATCGTAATGCTGTAGTACAGCATTATTCATCTCTTTTAGGTACTCCTGTACTTCCGGTAAATTGATTGGCCTTGGTGTATTCTGACTGAACTTTTCCGGCTTTGCAATCATGTTGATGACATCCATACGAAAGCCATCGATTCCCTTGTCTAACCACCAACGCATCATCTCAAAGATCGATTCCCGAACGAACTTCGAACGCCAATTTAGATCAGGTTGTTTATCCGTATAGATATGCAAGTAATATTGTTCACGAGAAGATTCGTACTTCCACGCCGAACCCATAAATCTCGACTCCCAGTCATTCGGTGCATCACCATTATCTCCGTTCTGCCAGATGTAATAATCACTGAACTCGTTATTGCGACTCTTACGACTTTCAATAAACCATGGGTGTTCATCGCTTGTGTGATTGACTACGAGATCAAGGATAATTTTTATACCCTCGTGATGTGCACGTCTCAGAAGCTCATCGAAGTCGGCCATGGTCCCAAAATCTGAGTGAATGGCCTGATAATCACTAATATCGTAGCCGTTATCGACGTTGGGACTCTTAAATATCGGATTGAGCCAGATCACATCAGCGCCCAGTTCTTTTATATAGCCGAGTCGGTTAATAATTCCCCGAATATCACCAATTCCATCTCCATCACTATCTTGAAATGATCGCGTATAAACCTGGTATACAACAGCTTCCTTCCACCATGCTTTTGTCATAATTATTCCTCATAGACTCAATCGAGCGCACTTAATCTCGCAAGCATTTGCCCTTCCGATTCACTAACACTCTATAAATCACTGAATCTACCTAAGGTGATACCCTCATTTTTCATCATTACCTTATACTCCGGGCGTTGTAACTCACGGGCAGTATAAACACGATTGGTCGTCAGGCTTGAGCGACTGTTTAGTTCCGCGTCAACATACCCTGGATGACACATCGCCTCTACACTTCCACAGGCATGAACATCCTCAATAAGGTTTCGTGTGGTCATTGGCTTCCAGATTGCCTTAGTTAATCCAAGATGATCAAACGCATCGTCAAGGTGTGCAGGGGATTTAATGTCACTTGGAACCTCATAATTTCGACGCACAGGGAGCCCAAACTCGCGAGCTAATCTCTCGTAAACAGGCTGAATCGCTGGCAACA
The DNA here is from genome assembly GCF_003946115.1 of Lacticaseibacillus daqingensis. Classification (GTDB taxonomy): domain Bacteria; phylum Bacillota; class Bacilli; order Lactobacillales; family Lactobacillaceae; genus Lacticaseibacillus; species Lacticaseibacillus daqingensis. Next base: position 13,217 of record NZ_RHOH01000009.1, read on the forward strand.
TATCAACGTGGTGGTGACTGTCAAGATGATCGGGTGTTAAGCCCGCAGCGAAAACCCGATCAATCTGCGCATGCCATTCTTTATAGAGTTCATCGGGATCAATTTCAAAGTGTTCTTCATAAAAGGAAATCTTTTTAAAATCACCTTGGTCAGTTGTAATCGAACTACCAGTTTTTAAAATTGGTGTCCCACAGGTTAGAACTAAATGTACGCCTATACCCAGGCCAGGATTTTCCTTTGCCATTGCAACGGCTTGGTCAAAGCCTGGCATATTTGCCATTAGCGTCGTAGATGTTAAAACGCCTAATTGATAGGAATCCAAAATAGCATGGTTTAGCCCTGGACCATATCCAAAGTCGTCCGCATTGATAATCAATAAATTCATGTAAATCCTCCTACTTCAAATTCACCCAATAGTCGCCATTTGCCGCGATGAAGTCATCAAGAACATTCTTAGCAACCGTTGCATTTGGTACCGTTTGATTCAACGTAAATGCCTCCAAAGCTTTCTGATAAGAATTCTCGAAGAAAGCATCTACCAACAACTTTTCGGCGGCAACCTGCGCTTCCATCAAACCCTTCTGAAAGTCCGGAATGTCGAATCGAAGCGAAATAGGCTCGACTCCCTTCGCATTCACATAACAAGGAATCTCTACAACAGCATCCGGGCGAAGGTTCGGAATTGCACCCATATTTGGAACAATTAGCATAAACCGTTTATTCTGATTATGAATAATTGACATTGCCATTTCTACGATATATTGGCCATGTGCCACGCTCTTGTAGTCAATTGTATCTAGATCTCGATTTTCCTGGATTTTTGCAACGTTCTCTTTAATTGTTTTATTACGGCCATCCATTATCTCATTCGCCCGAGTGTAGGTCGGATTAGCAGATTCAACGATCTTATCAGGGAACAGGTAGTACTGTAGATAGTTGTTCATTAGATTATCTGGGAAAACACGCTGCATATCTGCCATAATGTTCCAGGTATGCGCCCACGACGGTTCTGTGCCTTCGGTATTAAAGCCTTGCTGCTTGATCTTTTCGAGAATTTCCGGCATAACATCTCTACCTTTTGTGACATCGTAAATATCGTGATACCAGCCGAAGTGATTTAATCCGTAGTAAGTAGCAACGAGGTTTTTGCGATCATAACCGAAGGATCGCTCCAGAAGCATTTCAATCCCGATCGTCATATCACATGCATTGATAATTTTAATATTCGGGAACTGACGCCGGACCGTCTCGGAGACAATCGTTTCAGGATTGGTGTAATTTAGAATCCATGCATCAGGTGGATACTGCTGAATGAACCCAACCATCTCAGTAAAGCCTTTCATGGTTCTCATACCATAAGCAAAACCACCAAGTCCGCATGTTTCTTGACCAACCAAACCGTACTTCAACGGAATTTTTTCATCTAGCTCACGCATTTCCATGCCGCCAACACGAATCTGCGAAAAAATAAAATCACAGCCTGTAAAAGCGTCCTTGGGATCTGAAGTAGCAACTAATTTGACATCTTCATGTTCACGCTTCAGCAGGAAATCCATAATAATGCGCATATCTTCGTTGCGCACCTCATCAGTATCGTAGAGACGAATTTCGTTGATCAGAAATTCTTTCCTGTATCTCAACGCCGTCAGCAAGATTCCGGGTGTATGTCCACTCCCCCCACCAGCAATAGTTATAACGTAACTCATAGAGAACTCCTCCATTAACAATATTTTGATACATGTATATTACACGCTCAAATAAGTTACAATGAAAGCGTTCAACCGATAGTAGATGCGAATTTTCCTACACAGAAAATTTGTGTCAACATCTGAAAAATATTGCAAAAAGGGGATCTAACATTGACATCACTTTTTTTGTCCTTATTCAACCGATATAAGTCAATCCTTTCAACTAGCGAGCTAGCCTTGTTGACCGAACTATCCCGGCACGCCAATGAAATTCCAGGATCTACAATTTCGACAATGGCGACTCAGCTTTTCATTTCAAAGTCCACGCTTTATCGTTTAATTCGCAAACTTGGATTTGATGGCTACTCAACTTTCAAATACCGGGTAAGTGACTCGTTAGTCGAAGAAACGCCGAAGTATCCCGCACCTTCAAATTTACTTGATATGACAATTAACCAAATCAACAAGACCTATGCGCTAAATCAAGCTCAGCTGACATCAGCTGCAAGACTTTTTCTCGGTGCCGATGCGCGTTACGTGTATGGCACGGGATGGAAGCAAAAACAAGTCGTTGACAATTTCTCAACTGACCTCTTAATTTACGGTGAGCAAAGTCTGACACTACGTAACAAAACAGATTTGGCAAATGCTGTCACTCATATGACTAGCAATGATCTTTTACTATTTACGTCGATGTCTGGAACTCTAAGTGGCTACGAGGATACCGCTGATGAGATACATCTTCGCGGAATTCCAATTATTAGTGTGACAAGCGACGCCCCAACATCGTTAAGTAAAGAAGCCTCGATTTCGTTATTCTTTGCAAGTGAACCTAGCCGTGCCGGGCGCTTACATTGGCAAATCACGTCAATGAGTTTTGCGTTTGATCTTTTGATCCAGGCAATCTTGATTGAGAGAAATAAACAGGAAAGTCTGCCGGCCGTTTCATTTAACGAAAAATAAGTTCATCTTCCCCCCTGGGACTTGTTGGCAATGTCAGCAAATTGTTATGATACAGCAGCGTTTAGCAGATAAAGGGGAGGGATACCATGTTCAATTTTTTTAAAAAAAGCCAGTTATCAACAGAGTTTGTTGCCCCCGTTGATGGACAATTAATTCCAATCACCTCAGTTAACGACCCTGTATTTTCTCAAAAAATGATTGGTGATGGCTTCGCTGTCATTCCAAACAATGGCACTCTAGTCTCACCGGCTTCAGGAGAGATCTCTAGTGTTTTCCCGACAAAGCATGCACTTACCATCACTACCGAAACCGGCTTAGAAGTCATTCTCCATCTCGGGCTTGATACCGTTAGTCTTAATGGCACACCTTTTAGCCTCACCGTTGTGGCAGGGCAACATATTCAAGCGGGAGATCTCCTAGGAACGATGTCTTTAAGCGATATACAAAATAGTCAGCTGGATCCACGGTAATCGTTGCTATTTCTAATATGTCTATTGCACTCCCACTCCCACTTATAACGACCAAAAAAGTTAACGCCGGTGAGCGCGTACTCAATGTTAATATCAAACACACCTCCAAATAATCCCAGTATCGAACACTCACTAAACAAATGGAGCCGGCCGTGATAACCGACTCTTTTTTGGGTGCCGTTTAATTAGAGTGACGCTTTATTTAGAACAAGTGAAAGCATCTCAAGGAGTCGACCACTATTTTCGCGACCTCTTCAGGTTCTGTTCAAATTACTTATTTTCCATCTCACAACATGCATGACTACACAGTCTACGCAAACAACCAACTCGTCTTTATTTGTAGTGGGACGGTTGCTCTTACACTTTGTGATTAGACACATGTCTCGTTTCAATATTTGCTGGTGATTTCACAGACAACGTTTATAAACATGTAGCAAAGCGAAAAGGTTACAGGAGAAAATAGAAATGAAAATATTACATGTCGTTAAGAGCGTACCTGGTGGTATAATGGTTTGCCCATTATTAATAGGTGCGTTAACAAACACATTCTTTCCACAGTTCTTCGCCCTCGGTGGGTTTACCGAGGCGCTTTTTAAGTCTGGCTCTACTGCCTTGCTCGCCGCTTTTCTCTTTTGCAGCGGTGCTCAGATTGATATCAAACAAGCTGGCGTGTCTATATCGAAGGGAATAATTTTACTTATCACAAAGGTCTCTATCGGAGCATTTTTAGGAATTACAGTCGGACATTTTTGGGGACCAAAAGGAATATTAGGACTTAGCCCACTCGCAATTGTTTCCTCTCTGACCAATAAGAATAGCGGTCTGTATGCGGCCCTAGCTAACGAATATGGTGATACTTCAGATGTTGGAGCTACATCCATTATTGCGTTAAGCGACGGCCCGTTCTTCACTATGCTAGCTTTTGGGGTAACAGGTTTAACACGAATTCCACTTACTGCATTACTAGCAGCGCTAATGCCAATCCTGATGGGCTTTATTCTCGGAAATCTCGACTCGGATATTCGATATTTTCTTAAGCCAGGCACAACCCTGTTAATTCCCTTCTTTGCTTTCCCCCTCGGTGCTGCGCTGAATCTCGGGCAATTAGCATCAGCCGGTGGCGCCGGTATTTTATTGGGTTTCTCCTGCACGCTCATTACTGGGTTTGCAGGCTGGGGCATCTTCCATTTGTTCGGTTTTAAGTATCCACAAGTCGGCGCCGCAGTTGGCGCCACTGCAGGAAACGCGATTGGAACACCAGCAATTGTGGCCGCAATTGACGCTTCTTTTAAAACAATTGCGCCGCAGGCTACTGTCCAAGTTGCAGCAGCCATCATCGTAACGGCAATGCTTTGTCCAACGATGGTCAGCCTGCTCGATAAGTACGAGAAGGAACATAATCCCCATCAACAAAACGTGGATTCTAACCTAAAAATAGAAATTCGGCCGTAGCATACACGCACTGTGTCACGCTAGTTGCTAAAATCACATAAACGAATGTCGTTTATTTCTAAAAACTAAAGTCAAACATAAATTACCTTTTTAAAAGGTACTTACTGGCCCATCATCTCAAGATTCGTCAAGGTCATCGTCCACGTGGTCAGCTTTTTACCCAAATTACGGGTCTTTTTCTCTCTCGCACGAAACAAAATGGCAATCTTCCAAGTCGAGGAAGATTGCCACTCCGTTGATGAACCATAACATATTGTACTGATCTCGCTAAAGTCAGAAAACGCCATTCATCAAAGGCGCTGATAGCACCACCGGCTCTGCACCTTGAAGAGTTTATTTGAGATAACTTCAAATTGATTCCCTGCACCAGGATAGCGCATGTACATCAATAATCCGTTACCCTATCAAGCTCCCGTTCTCAAGGCTCTGATCCACGGCCAGCAGCGTAATGTGGCCCTGGCTGTCTTCGGCGGACAGCAGCATGCCCTCGCTCATCTCGCCCTTCAGCTTGCGCGGCTTCAGGTTGACGACGGCCATCACTTTTTGTCCCTTCAGTTCCTCGAAGTGTGGGTAGTAGGCCGCGATGCCGGACAGGATCTGGCGCGTGCCTTCATCCCCGGCGTCCAAGGTGAACTTCAGGAGCTTGTCCGCTCCCTTGACCTTCTCCACGTTGAGGATCTCCGCCACGCGGATCTCCGATTGATCAAAGGCCTTGAAGTCGATTTCCGGCTTGCGGGTATCGGCTGCAACGGTGGCCTGCTTCTTCGGCGGCTGCATCTGAGACTTGATGTAGGCGACCTCTTCCTCGACATCCAGGCGAGGGAAGATTGGGGTGCCCTTCTCAACGATCTTGTTGCCGGCCGGCAGGTGCCCCCATTCAAGGGTTTCCTGCTCGTCCAGTGCCGCGTCCAACCCGAGCTGACCGAAGATCTGCTTCGGTGCGTGGGTCATGACCGGCTGGATCAACAGCGCGATCAGGCGCAGGCTTTCAGCCAGGTGGCCCATGACGCTGGCCAGCTCCCCAGCCTTAGCGGGATCCTTGGCGAGGTTCCACGGTTCGGTTTCGTCAATGTACTTATTGGCGCGCGCCACCAGCTTCCAGGTCGCGTCCAGCGCATCGTTGAACTGCAGCTTGCCCATCAGGTCGTGGTAAGCGGCAATGCTCTGCGCGGCCGTGGCCTCCAGATCAGCGTCAAACGGGGTGGCCGTGACTTGGGTCAGATCCGGCAGCACGCCGTCAACGTACTTATTGATCATGGCCACAGTCCGGTTCAACAGGTTGCCCAGGTCATTGGCCAGGTCATAGTTGATCCGGTCGATGAAGTCCTCAGGCGTGAAAATGCCGTCATTGCCAAACGGAATGGCGCGCATCAGGTAGTAGCGCAAGGCGTCCAGGCCGTAACGCTCCACAAGCATCTCAGGGTAGATCGCGTTCCCTTTGGACTTGCTCATCTTGCCGTCCTTCATCACCAGCCAGCCGTGGCCGTAGATTTTCTTTGGGATCGGCAGCCCGAGCGCCATCAGAATGATCGGCCAGTAGATGGTGTGGAACCGCACGATTTCCTTCCCGATCAGCTGCAAGTCAGCGGGCCAGTACTTATCGAACAGGTCATGGTTGGCGGAGCCGTAGCCCAGCGCCGTAATATAGTTCAGCAGCGCGTCAACCCACACGTACACCACGTGCTTCGGGTTTTCTGGCACTGGCACGCCCCAGTTGAAGCTGGTGCGGCTCATCGCCAAGTCTTCTAGGCCCGGCTTGATGAAGTTGTTGATCATTTCGTTTTTGCGGGACGCAGGCTGAATGAAGTCTGGGTGCGACTCGTAGAACTTCAGCAGCTGATCCGCGTACTTGCTCATGCGGAAGAAATAGCTCTCCTCCTTGACCAGCTGAACCTCGTGACCAGATGGGGCCTTCCCACCGATGACGTTGCCGTCATCATCGCGGTAAACTTCGGCCAGCTGTGGTTCCGTGAAGTACTCCTCGTCTTCAACGGAGTACCAGCCGGTGTACTCACCGAGATACACGTCACCTTGCTTGATCAGGCGCTCCACGATCTGCTGCACCGCCAAAACGTGCTCTTCGTCGGTTGTGCGAATGAACTTGTCATTAGTGATTTCGAGCAGTTGCCACAAGGACTTGATCTGCGCGACCATCCCATCGACATACGCTTGCGGCGTGATGCCCAGCTTCTCTGCTTTTTGCTCGATCTTCAACCCGTGCTCGTCCGTCCCCGTCAGGAAAAAGACGTCAAAGCCCATCAGGCGCTTGTAGCGCGCAATGACGTCGGCGGCGATGGTCGAGTAGGCGTTCCCGATGTGTAGCTTCCCGCTTGGGTAATAGATTGGTGTGGTCACGTAGAACGTTGGTTTTGCCATGAATAATGTGCCTCCTGCAAGAATCACTTTTGTCTATGGAAAAAGTGTTCAGATTGCTTTCAGTATACCATGACTTGCACCCAGTCGTGGGAAGAATCACCACTAGCCACGCTTTCCCAAGCTTTGGTTAAACTGCACTGTCCATTCACCGACCGCCGCGACCAGCGCGTACACTGAACGCAAGAAGGTGCCCTCATGAAAAATCAAACGCACGCCGCGATTGCCACCGCCGCGTTTATTCTGGCCCTGCTCCTCAGCAGCCGCGCGCTCATTCAATCCCCCGTTGGCCTGACCCTCAGCTTGGTCAGCCTCGTCGTTGTGGTGCTTCTGTGGTGGCAGCCTCGTCCCAGTCCTGTGCTACTGGCCATCAGCCTCAGTCTGACCCTGTTTTGCTGGGGTCACAACAGCCCTGCCGTTCGCTTTCTCGGCTCGCGGGAGGCGACCTTTACCGAAGGCGGCCGCCAAATCACGCTATTTTACCGGACGACCACGCTGGGTGAGACCACATACTACTTCCATGCTTACACGCCCAATGGGCTATTCTACACCGACCTCGGAGAATCCAGGGCAATGATTCAGGCGGCCGACCGTACCGGTAACGAGGACCCGGTGCAGGTTTATCAGAATCAACCGCTAGAGTGACGGCTCAAAACAGGTCCAGCTGACTCGGCCCCAGCCCGTCAAAAGTGAGGTTCTGTTGTGCGATGAACGTCCGTGCGTTAGCAGCCGCATCGTGGCCCCCATTGTTGTTGAAAATGACAATGACCTGCTGGGCCGGTAGCTGACGCGCCACGGCCCCTAGCGACTGCAGCGCCGCTTCACTGTAGCGATAGTTCGTGCGCCGACTGCGCCACTGTGGGTCGCGCTCCAGCCAACCGGCGGTATTGCGCCCGTGCAGGCGCAGGATCGCCAGGTCGGCCGTGGTCACCACGGGCACCTGCGCCACACTACCGGCCGGCGTCTGCGGTTCGTCCACCACCACATGGGTCAGCTTCAGCGTGCGCATCAAATCGAAGGTGCTGGCCTGATAGTCCGCACTGTACCAGCCGTTATTGCGAAACTCCAGCGCGATCGGAAGGTCCGGGTACAGCCGCCGGAGCTGCCGCAAGTAGCGCACGTTTTCTAGGGTCACACCAAAATACGGCGGCAGCTGAAACAGAATAGCCGCAAGCTGATTGGTTTCGAGCAGCGGGGCGAGCCCGCGGCGAAACGCGGTGAATTCGGCTACCAGCTCGTGATCTGGCGCCGTTTTGTGCCGGGTCATGTACTGCGTGGCCTTGAGGATGAAGCGAAACGTCGGGGGCACCTGCCGCTGCCAGGCCTGCACCGTGGCAACGCTGGGCTGCGCGTAAAACGTGGTGTCCAGCTCTACGACCGGAAAGTGCCCCGCTAGATCCGCCAGCGTACTCGTTGCCCCACGGCTGGCCAGGCTCGGGTGATCGGCCACGCTGGTCAGGCCGACTTGGATCACGCCCATGGCCCGAGCACCTCAAGGCGGTCGAACCGGTCGCCCACGAACCACGAGTCGTACTCACGCGCTTCTCCCGCCAGCATTGGCGTCAGCAGCGGCTGCAGGTCTGGCACCAACCCGAGGTTATCGGGAGCCAGCAGCCAGTCGCGCGGCATTGGGGCAATGATGCCTTCGCGTGTCTGTTGCGGCCCGGCCAGCGTGCGTTCAGTCTGGGCCGTGTACAGGTAAAGGTCGCCCAGCAGCGCGCCGTCCACGTGCCAGTGCACCAGCCCAGCCGGTGTTAACTCACCCGGCGCCAGCTGAATGCCACTTTCCTCGGCGACCTCGCGCCGTGCCCCGGCTGCGGGGTGCTCGCCAGGTTCGACTTTGCCCCCCAGCCCGTTCCACAGGCCACGGTACGGGGGCTTGCGCCGGTTGATCAGAATAATTCCCGTGAGCGTCTCAACGAGAACAACGGTCAGTGCTTTTGTCATGTGTGCTCACCTCGCCTTCAGTTTACCATTTTGCCCAAAAGCGCGCCGGATTCTTGGGCATTCTGCCGAGGAATCCGCAACCGCTTACAACTAAACTGATAAGTGAAATCAAAAGGAGTGGTGACTAATGGTAGAAATCGCACTGGATCATATTTATAAGCGTTACCCAAATGCGGACAGTGATTCCGTCATGGACTTTAACCTGCACGTGAAAGACAAGGAATTCATCGTATTCGTTGGGCCTTCCGGGTGTGGCAAGTCCACGACGCTACGCATGATCGCCGGGCTGGAGGATATCACCAAGGGCGAGTTGACCATCAGCGGCAAGCTGATGAACGACGTGGCGCCCAAGGATCGCGATATCGCGATGGTGTTCCAGAACTACGCCCTGTACCCGCACATGACCGTGTTTGACAACATGGCCTTCGGGTTGAAGCTGCGTAAGTACAGCAAGGAAGACATCAAAAAGCACGTGGACGAAGCCGCCGAGATCCTCGGGCTGACCGAATTCCTGGACCGCAAGCCGGCCGACCTGTCCGGTGGTCAGCGCCAGCGTGTTGCCCTGGGCCGTGCGATCGTGCGTGACGCGCCGATCTTCCTGATGGACGAACCGCTGTCGAACTTGGATGCCAAGCTGCGTGTCTCCATGCGTGCCGAAATCGCCAAGCTGCACCAGCGCTTGAACACGACGACCATCTACGTGACCCATGACCAAACCGAAGCGATGACCATGGCTGACCGCGTGGTTGTCATGTCCGTCGGGAAGGTGCAGCAGATCGGCACCCCGGCCGAAGTTTACGACAACCCACGCAACATGTTCGTGGCTGGGTTCATGGGCAGCCCTGCGATGAACTTCTTCAACGTGACCTACAAGGACGGCAAGATCTCGGATGGCAAGGGCCTGGTGCTCGAACTGCCAGAAGGCCGCTCCAAGGTGCTTGATGCCCGCGGCTACGATGGCAAGGAGATCGTCTTCGGGATCCGCCCGGAAGATATCCACACCGAGGAAGCCTTCATCGAAACCTGGCCTGGCGCCACGGTCCACGCCGATGTGGTCGTGTCCGAGCTGCTCGGGGCCACCTCCCAGCTCTACTCCAAGGTTGATGGCACCGAATTCGTTGCCACCGTTGACGCCCGCGACTTCCACAACCCTGGTGACAAGGTTGACATGGGCTTTGACATCAACAAGTCCCACTTCTTCGACAAGGACTCCACCGTTGCCATCGTTTCCGAGGAATCCCAAGAAGCGATGACCGAAGAGCAGGCCGAAGCTTAATCCTGATTGCCAACCCGAAGCTGAGCCAAAAAGCGGTTTTAGCCCAGAATGGAAGAGGGAGGTACTGACAAACCCGTACTTAGGTTTGACAGTACCTCCCTCTTATTCGGCTCGGGCGTCGCTTTTTGGCTCGTTCTATGCTGGTGTAGTCGTGACTCATTCTTGGGCCGTTAATGATGCCTCGAGTCTTTTTGCGTCCGATCAAAAAATCGTCGCCCACAGGCCACGATTGTTCGCGTTACCTTATTTGTGTTGAACATGCCGTTCGATGCGCCGCTCGGGTTGCACCCACAACAGCAGCAGCGCCGCATTGATCATGATCGTCAGCGGCGGCCAGATCAGCGCGGCAAAGATGCCGCCAAAGCTACCCAGCACCGACACGACCGGCTTGTAATAGTCACGCCCCACGAGCTGGGCAAAGTCATGGTTGGTTTTGTCCGCGTGACTCAGGCACCGGATCAGCAGAAAAAACGCCGCATTCGTGGCACACACCACGATACCATAGGTCATCTCCGGTGCGGCATTGCCGACATGGTGCTCACCCACCCAGGCAGTGGCGAAGGGAAAGAGGCTGATGGTGAACAGAAACAAGACATTGGCCCACAGCACCCGCCCACTGATTTTGCGCACGATCAGAAACAGGTGGTGGTGATTGTTCCAGTACACGGCGAGGGTGAAAAACGAGACTAAGTAGATCAGCAATGAGTAGCGCAGCCCCCACAGCGCGGCAAACGTGCCCCCCGCTGGCGGCCGTAGCTCCAACACCATGATCGTGATAATAATGGCGATCACGCCATCCGTAAATGCTTCAAGTCGACCTTTCGGCATGTGCGACTCCTCCATTCAGGCATGCGCCGCCCCCCAACGACGCGTTCAGTGCAACGACAGTGCGGCAAAAATCGTCTGAGCATCCCCCACCACCATGTGAGCGCCAGCCGGCAACGCGATCGGCTCGCGGTTGACAGCCGCCAGTACGGCATCGGGCCGGGCCTCCTGAATCAGACCGGCGAACGGGTACACCTGAAAGCTGGTCCCGACCACCACCAGCAGGTCCGCGCGCCGAATGGCCGCCACCGCTGCCGCGATCACGGCGCTGGCGATCGGCTCCCCGTACAGCACGATCGCCGGGCGCAAAATCCCGCCGTCCACCGCATGCACATCGGACGCCTGATAGGTTTGGTAATCAACGTGGGCACCGCAGGTCTGGCAGTAGATCTCGTACAAGTTACCGTGAAACTCGATCACGTGCTGGGCGCCAGCCAACGTGTGCAACCCGTCCACGTTCTGGGTCACAATGGCCCCTTTTTGGTTCGTGATGGTCGCCATTGCCTTGTGGATCACGTTGGGCCGGGCGGCCGGGAAGTACATGTTGGTGCAGACCCACTCGTGAAACGCCGCGTGGTGCGCGCGCAAGTTGTCAATGCTCAGCGCTGCTTCCGGCCGCGCCATGCCGCTGTACAACCCGCCCTTGCTGCGGTAATCCGGGATGCCCGAGGCAATGGACACCCCGGCGCCGGTCATGAAGGTGACAAACTCGGCTTGTGCAATCGCGTCCTTGAGGGCAAACATTCGACCGCTTCCTTTCCTGAAATGCCACCACTTTAACCCGGTTCTTAGCGCACGGTGTAATCCAGCTCATAGCGCGCCAGGATGTCACTCAGCGGGGTTTGATACAGTTTTTGGAACGCCTCCGGGCTGAAGCTGGCCGGCAGTGGCAGCACGAAGGCGTTTTGCCCGTCACCCTTGCCCTGCGCGACGTACGCGCGCTGGCGGGTCGTGCGATCGCGCAGCGCGCTGTGGCGCACCTCAAAGGTCTGGTTCAGCGCCAGGCGCAGCTGCCGTTCGGACAGCACCGGCGGTAGCGTGGCGAACTCGGCGTTGCCGGTTTCTTGGTAGCCGTGGCGCGTCAGGGTCTGGTCGAAGGCCCGCCATAGCTTGATGACGGTGCGGCGGAAGGCAAACGGCGAGTCGATCGGCTTGGCCGCCAGCACCCCGTACAAGTCGGCGGCCGCCGTGGCCTCGTCTGGCACGTCCGCCAGCCAGTCACCGGCGCGGCCGTCAAACATCACGTACGCATCCAGCGCCGTCAGCGTGCGAAAGACGCTCAGCTGCGTTGCGTCGTCGCCTTTAAGCTTCTGCGTGAACCCGGCCGCCAGTGCTTTTTCCACGGCTGGGGTGAACAGCCCATGCGCCACCTGCCAGGCGCGGATCTGCCCGTGCAGCGCGGCATCGTACAGCGCCGTTGCCACCGCGAAGAACTGCTGATCCACCTGCGGCTCGCCGGTCGCGAGGTGGAATTGCAGCGGCGGGTAGCCGGCGGTGGTCAGCTGCATGTGCAGCAGCTCGTGGCTCAGCGTGTAGGCCACATCAGTGGTATCGCTGACGGTCAGCTGCAGGTGGCCGTTGGCAAGCAGTTCCTGATGGGACTGCTCGTGGGTCAAAACACCGCTGGCCGGACCGTCAATGACGACCTCAATGGGCATGCTGTAATGGGCTTGAACGGCGGTCAGCAGTGGTTGCAAGGTTTCTGGGATCATGTTACAGGGCCTCCAATTCGGCGTGGTGCGCGCGGTACGTGGTCAGGTGGGTGACCCCGGCCGCGCGCAGGATAGTTTTGGCATCTTCAAAATGGGTCTCGAACTTGTCGGCGGTGTGGGCGTCGCTGCCCAACGTGACCTTGGTGCCGCCAAGCTGCACGTACCACGGTAGCACGCGTTCATACAGCGCCAGGTTGTCCCACTGGTACGCAGACTTGGCATTGAACTCCAGCGCCATGTCCTTGGCGATCACGGTTTGCAAAATCCGCTTCAGCGTTGGGCCGACCCAGTCGATCAGCTGCGTTGGCGTCACCGTCAAGACGCGCAAGCCGTAATCAAAATGCGCCAGCACATCCGCGCCGTCAAACGCGGTCAGCCCCGCCAGCATCCGGTCGTAGTACGCCTCAACATGGGCGCGCAGCGGCACCGTCAGGAAGTGCTTGTCTTGGTAGTCGTACTGACCGTCATGGTGAAAGCTCAGCAGCACCAAGTCGTAGTCGCCGGCCGCCAGATAGGCGCTCAGCGCTGCCTGCTTGGGCGCGTAATAACCCACCTCGATGCCGCGTAGCAGCTGATTCGGGACCTGCTGCCGTAGCGCCGCGAGCTTTGCCACATACGCCGCATAGTCCGGCGCATCATCGCGGCCGCCATCATCGGGATTGGCCATCTCTAAGTGCTCGGTGGTGACGAACGGGTGCGTGGTTTGGGCGAGGTAGGCCTCGAACTGCGCCTGCGAGTCGAAGGAAAAATAGGTGTGCACGTGCTGGTCGTAGTAGGTCATGAACCGTTTCCTTTCTGCGGTCGTGTTACTATTAGAGTAACCATTATTGGGAGGCGATTCAATTGAAAATACTTGTTCCGCTCACCGCGGGTTACCTGGCCGACCGCTTCGGCAAGTACGCGAGTGGGCCCGACCTGCACGCCGGGACGCCCAAGCGTAGTCTGCCCATCACGATCAGCGACGCCCCCAGCGGCACGAAGACCCTAGCGCTCACGCTAATCGACTTTGACGCCGTCCCCGTGTCCGGGTTTCCCTGGATCCACTGGGTGGCCGTCAACCTGCCGAACACCACCACGACGATACCGGAGGACGCCAGCCGCAGTGGCATCGTGCCGATGGTGCAAGGCCGCAACAGCAACGCCGGGGCCATGGTCGGCGCGACCGACCCGCTGATCGCCACGGGTTACGTGGGCCCGCAGCCGCCCAACGCCGATCACGCGTACACGCTGACCGTGTACGCACTCGACACTGCGCTTGACCTCGCGCCAGGCTTTTGGCTCAATGAGGCCCGCCACGCCATGGCCGGCCACATCCTGGCCCAAGCCGAGCTGGATCTCTGGTCGCGCGCCTAGCGTCGGCCGCCAAAAAGGCACCGTTGTCGCCGCCATCGCATAAGATGACGGGCGTGCAACGGTGCCTTAATTAATTCCAGCGCGCATTTTGCAAAACAGTGGGCTTTGCGGCGCACAACCCGAGCTGAATTACGCCGCAGCCCGCCGGCGCGCGATGGCCGCCGTAAGCCGTGACCATTGCGCCCATAGCACGCCGAGCGCCAGGGTCAAAAGCGGCGCGAACAGGCTGCTTTGCCAGACGAAGTGCCCGTGGTCGTCCGTCCCCATGAACAGGGCGAAGGCCACCACCATGCCAATGCCGATCACCAGCGGGCGCAGTGCGGGCACCATCAGCGCTGTGCCATCGTGCTCCAGCGACAGGTGGGTGAAGCCCCACGCCGCGAGTCCCAGACAGATGCCGGTCACCAACACGAACCCGATGACAAACGGCCAGTACGCCCACAAGGGATTATCCACCCGCGGCCACGAAACGTTCGCCTTCACGAAGGTCTGACCGAACAGAACGCCCAGGTTCTGGAGCGTCTGGTTGGCGCTGGCCAGCGTCAGCGGCACCAGCGCTGCCAGTAACCAGAGACGACCACACAGCAACCCGTACAGTTGCCCCACTGCAAAGCACAAGGCGGCCAACGTTGTGTTGTACAGCGTGAGCCCGAACGCCTGTTGCAAGGAGAGGTTCACATCATGCGCGGGCAACAGCGCGTACAGCCCGCCGACGATGCCCGTGTCCACCAGTACAGTACCCAGCACGACCAGCCCGAAGAACAGGCCCGCGCGCGTCCAGTAGGTGCGCCGTCGCGTCAGCCCGGCTGCCATCAGGAACCGGTCGAAGCGACTGTAGTGGTCCCATGCCGCGACCACCACCCCGAGCAGAAAGATCCCCCCCAGATAGAAGAAATCCACGCGCAGCGGCTGGATCCCATACGTGGTCGGCAGCATGGCAGTGTCGTCGACCACATTGAGTTGCTCGTGGTACAGCATCAGGGTGTCATCGCGGTACTCGGTGTACGTCCTGGCATCCGTGCTGCGCTCATCCTTGGGCTTCTTAAGCTCGCGGTCAAAGCGCACCGGGGTCATCATCTCTTTTTGCATCGCGGTATGCGTCTTGTGCGCCTGATCGACGACAGACCCACCATACAGAACCATCAGCAGTGCCGCCACCAGCCACAGCCAGCGGTGCCGCCGCCAGATCAATCGTAAGATCGCCATTTTACTTGCCCTCCTTCAATCGCCCGTACTCACTGCGAAAAATGTCCGTCAGATCCAGCGACAGCGGCGCCATCAGCACCGGCTCAAGCGCCCGCAACTGGGCTTCCACCGCCGGGGTGTAGTCGCGAAACAGCGCCTCGATCACGCGACCACGCACGCTGAGGATCTCGCCCAAGTCGCGCACCGGTTGCGGGATCTCCGGCTGCTTGAACACCAGCTGCAACTTGACGGCCTTTTGCCGCAAGTCTTCCAGCGCGTAATCATGGCTGATGGTGTTGCGCTTCAAAAACAGGATCCGGTCGGCCAGCCCATCGAGCTCGCGCAGGTCGTGTGAGGCGATCAAAAAGCCGCGGGTGCCGTCTGCGACCTCGTTGATTACCAGCGTCACGATGGCCTCGCGCACGAACAGATCTAGCCCATCGAACGGCTCGTCCAGTAGCATGTACGGGGCGTTGCTGGCCAGCGTCAACAGCATCACCACCAAGGCCTGGTAGCCCTTGGACAGCTCGCGATAGCGCTGATGCAGGCCAAGGTCGTAATCCGCCGCCAGCTGAGCGAAGCGCTGCCGGTCAAACGCGGGATACGCAAGCGCGTAAAAATCGCCCAGCGCCGCCAGCGTGTAGCGCGCAAAAAAGGTCTGCGTCGGATCGATGTAGATCAGCTGTGCCCGCAGCGCGGGGTGAGTGGCCAGTAGCTGGCCGTCGATTTCTGCGCCCCCGTGATCCGCGTGGTACTGATCCACAAGTGTGCGCATCAGGGTCGTTTTCCCTGCGCCGTTGCGGCCCACCAGCCCGATGATCTCTCCGGGCTGCCAGGCAAAGGTGATGGCCTGTAGCACCGGCTTGTGTGTCACGGTCTTCCCTAACTCATGAACCGTCAGTGTCATTGTCTCTCCTCCTCTAACCAGGTTGCGAGCTGGGTGTCAGTCACGCCGGCCGCCTTGGCCGCCACCACCAGCGCGCTGAAGCGCTGCCGCAGCGCCGCGATGGCTTCCGGTTGCACCGGCGCATCCATTGCGATGAACGAGCCCAGCCCCGGCCGCACCGTGATCACCCGGTCGCTTTCCAGTTGCTTGTACGCCTTGGCAACGGTGTTGGGGTTCAGCTGCACCTGTTTGGCCATCTCGCGCACGGACGGGAGCTTGGCGCCAGGCGCCAAGACGCCGGTGACGACTTGTTCCTTGATCTGAAGCACCAGCCGTTCATAGTAGGCCAGGTGCGTGAAGCGCGCATCATCCATGTTCTGCCCTCCTTGTATTACGTGTACTATTATAAACAGTACACTCGACTTTGCAATTTGTTTTTTCCCGCGGTCAGCGGCCCGGATGCACGACTTCTCACCGATTTCCCATCACGAAACTGCGCCAGAACTCACTTTTGCGCAAAAAGATTAGCCGCAACTAAACTACAGTTGCTGAGGCGCAAAAATTCAGATAAAATTAGGTGTACAATGTTTAGTTGCGCCTAAAAGGAGGGGCTTATGTTACAACTCACAAACCTCACCGTTGCTTACGATGACACACCAGTCTTCACTGATGCTGCCGTTCAATTTGACGCAGGCAAAATCACTGGCATCATCGGGCCCAACGGTGCAGGCAAATCCACCCTGATCAAGGCCATGCTTGGCTTGATCACCGCATCAGCCGGCACGGCCACGTTCAACGGCCAACCGCTGAGTCACATGCAAAAGCAGATTGCTTATGTGGAACAGCGCAAGGACCTGGACCTGACGTTCCCCATCAACGTCTTCGATGTCGTGCTGACCGGCACGTACGGCCGCCTCGGGCTGTTCAAGAGCCCAGGCAAGGCCGAAAAGGCCGCCGCGGCCGATGCCCTGGCGCAAGTGTCTTTATCTGACTTCACGCAGCGCCAGATCGGCAACCTGTCCGGGGGCCAGCTGCAGCGCGTGTTCGTTGCGCGCGCCATCGTGCAGGACGCCAACCTCATTATTCTCGACGAACCGTTCGTCGGCATCGATCTCCAAAGCGAAACGGCCATCATGGCGATCCTGCGGCAGTGGCGCGACGCAGGCAAAACCATCATCGTCGTCCACCACGACCTGAACAAGGTCTCCCACTACTTCGATGACCTGGTCGTGATGAACCACGGCATCATCGACTACGGACCGGTGGCGCAGGTCTACACCGCGGCGAACATCGAAAAGGCGTTCTCGGCAGACTTGTCAGCCGTTCTGTTTGAAAAGGAGGCGGCCCAATGAGCTCACTGACGAATTTCTTTCACGCCCTCGGCCAGTACGACTTCCTCCAAAGCGCCCTGATCACCGCGATCATGGTCGGCATCATGTCCGGACTCATCGGGAGCTTCATCATCCTGCGTGGGATGTCGTTGATGGGCGATGCGATTTCCCACGCCGTCTTACCTGGGGTGGCCGTTGCCTACATGCTGGGCATCAACGTGCTGCTCGGGGCCTCGGTGTTCGGCATCCTGGCTGCCATGCTGATCGGCTTTGTCGCCGCGCACAGCAAAATCAAAACGGACACCTCGATCGGGGTGGTGTTCTCCGCCTTTTATGCCCTCGGGTTCATCCTGATCTCGATGGCCGAAAGCGCGACGAACCTGCACCACATCCTGTTCGGGAACATCCTGGCCGTCAGCGATTCCGACATTCTGACCACAGCCATTGTGCTGGCCCTTGTCGTGCTGTTCGTGGTGGTGTTCTACAAGGAGCTGTTGATCACCTCCTTTGACGAGACCTTCGCCAAGACTTACGGCCTGCACACGCAACTGCTGCATTACGCGCTGATGCTAGTGCTGACCCTGGTCACCGTCTCCGCGCTTCAAACGGTCGGGATCATCCTGGTGGTCGCCATGCTGATCACCCCGGCCGCCACCGCCTTTTTATGGACGGACAAGCTGAGCCACATGCTGGTCATGGCCGCCAGCTTCGGCGTCATCGCGTCGATGGTCGGACTGTACTTCAGCTACACCTTCAACTGGGCATCCGGCCCGGCCATCGTCATCGTCGCCGCCGCCATGTTCGCCATTTCGTTTCTCGTCTCCCCCAAGCAAGGCAACTTGTTCAAGCGCAAGTGAGCCAATTCCAAGGAGGACCCATCTGAATGAAAAAGTTGCTCATCACCGCCGCGGCCTTAGTCGCGTTTCTCGCCGGCATTTTCTGGTTCGTCAACCACCGCACCACGACAAAGCAGCCGGAAGCCGATACGGCCACCAAGCTCCGCGTGGTCACCACGAACTCGATTCTTGAGGACATGGTGCGCAATGTCGGCAAAGACCGCATCCACCTGTACAGCATCGTGCAGCGCGGCACTGATCCGCACGAGTACGAACCCCGGCCAACCGACATCTCCGAGGCCACCGAGGCCGATGTGTTATTCCACAATGGGCTGAACCTGGAAACGGGTGGCAACGGCTGGTTCAAGAAGCTGGTGGAAACCTCGCACAAGGCGTTTGACGAGGACGTTTTTGCCGCCAGCACGGGCGTTAAGGCACAGCACCTGACCACCAATGTCAACGAGGAGGACCCGCACGCGTGGCTTGACCTTCAAAACGGCATTCAGTACGTCAAGACGATCACCAAGGTGCTGAAGCAAAAGGATCCTGACAACGCGAGCTTCTACCAAAAAAACGCCGATGCTTACACCGCCAAGCTGCAAAAGCTGCACGAAACGGCGACCCAGCAGTTCCTCGACATTCCTGAGGAAAAGCGCCTGCTCGTCACCTCGGAAGGGGCGTTCAAGTACTTTTCCGCCGCGTACCACGTGACCCCGGCCTATATCTGGGAGATCAACACCGAGGCCCAGGGCACCCCGGCGCAGATGAAGGCCGTTCTGGCCAAGATCGCGGCTTCGGACGTGCGCGCACTGTTCGTCGAATCCTCCGTCTCGCCGAAGTCAATGAACAAGGTCGCCAAGGAAACCGGGCTGAGCATCTACAGCAAGATCTTCACCGACTCCCTGGCGCAAAAAGGCACCACCGGCGACACCTACTACAGCATGATGAAATGGAACCTCGACAAGATCCACGCCGGCCTCGCGCAAGACTAAGCGCTTCGGCCCAAGCTGAGACAAAACGCGCTTTTAGCCCAGCGGATCAGCCGGCCACCATGACAAACCCGCGCTTAGGTTTGCCATGGTGGCCGGCTTTTACGGCACGGGCGTTGCGTTTTGGCTCGGACCATTCCGGAATCATCGTGATCCATTCTTGGGCGTTAATGCTGTTTTGGCCTCTTTTTCATCGCCTGGTCACCGCAACTCGCGGTATGATAGGTATGTAAGGTTAAGGGTGACCTTAACCTTGCCCTTCATCTCAACCTAATTGCGTTTTACAATTCAGCCGCGGTGGCGCCTGCCAAGCGCCTTAGTGCCGCGAACCCTTTCCTTTTTTGCGTCAAACAGGGGCTGTGACAATCGTCACAGCCCCTGTTTCATTTATCGCACGTTCAACTCAAGGGTCAGCTCAAGCGCCTGGGCGTACCGCTGGAGCGTCGCCAGTGTGGGCCGTGCATCGATGCGCTCGATCTTGGCGACTTGCGCCGGGCTCACTGCCAGCCGTGCTGCCAGCGTTGGCACATCGACCCCTTGCAGGAAGCGCCGACCGATCAGCTGCGCAAGCGCATCCAGCACCATCGCCGCCGCCGGCTCGGCCGGGGGGAGCTGGGAGCGGACCTGCGCCCACGCCATCCGCGGACGGTGTCGCGCGGTTTGTGCCTGGAGCGCGGTCTGAACCCCCTGCTTCAGCTCTCGCTCGGTTTGGTAAGTAGCGACTGCCACCACCCGGTACCCCGGTTGCCCCGGCACCACGAACAGCACATCATGGGGGCTCGGACGCAGCTGCATCAGGAGCTGCCCTGCGGTTTCCCGATACTTGACCTGAGGCCCATCCAACCGAGGACCGGCAAGCGTGAGCGTATCCAGCAGCACGCGCGCCCTGAGCAACGGCTGTTGCGCCTTCTGATCCCCGCACGCCTGCGCCAGCAACGCCGCGACAACCGGTTCATCCAGGCTGATCGGCCACATCAGACGCCTCCCAATTCGCGATCAACGCGTGCAGACTGGGCTGCAACTCAGCAAATAGGTCCACCGCCTGGCGCGGCTGCCCCGCGATCAACAGATTCTCCAGTACCACGCGCTGGTACAACCCAACAATCAGCGTGGCGGTCGCATCAGCCCGGCGCGGCGTCAGAACATACGGGGCCGGCAGTGCGGCCAGCGCGTTGGCGAGGTCATCGTGCAACGCGCGCTCCCGCTGGGTGCACCAAGCCACCTGCTCATCCGTCAGCTGCGGCCGTTCCCGAATGAGGATCAAAATCGTTTCGTACACCGCCGGCGTCAGCATCACCTGCCACCAGGTTTCAAGGCCCGCCAGCAGTTGCTGCTCCAAGGCCGCCGGCGTTTGCGGTGCGCCGAGTCGCCACGCCTTAGGGAGCGGCCAGTCGGCGCCTTGGGCGATCACGGCATCGAGGATCTCCCGTTTCCCTTGCCGGAAGTAATAGTACAACAGCCCTTCGCTTCCCCGAAAAGCGGCGTTGATCTGGCGCGTGGTGGTCGCCTGGTAACCCTGGGCGGCAAATAACTGGCGGGCCACTTCGAGAATGCCCGCTTTTTGCTGGGTGCGTAAGGTTTCATTGGTTGTCATCTCTCGTCCTCATTTCTTCGGCCGGTTTTGGGTCAATTGTTGCGCGCTTTGCGCACGAGGGCTGGCTTAACCCTTTGCGCTGGGCACCAAAAGAAAAAGCGGAAGGGCCAGCGCCCTTCCGCGATATGATGGTCCGTTGCGCTATTCCCGGACGACCAAGACTGAAATTGTGGCGTGCTTCACCATATACGTGGCTTGGCTCCCGAAGTGCTTAGCCAGCCCCTTCTTCGCTTCCGCCCCGATGATCAAGAGATCCGGCTTGACCTTTGGGATGATCGTTTTCACGATCGTCTCGCCGGGGTTCCCTTCACCGATAATGGCGCGCACGTTGGTCAACCCCGCCTGCTCGGCCAGGTGGCGATATTCGTTGATGTGCTGTTCAAGCTCGGCCCGCTCGCCGTGAACGTAATCCTTGTTCATCGCCTGGTACACGTTCATCTCATCATCCTCGAGGATGCTGGCGATGATCAGCTCGGCCCCATCCGCCTTGGCGCGGTGCAGGGCGTACTGAAACGCCGCCAGTGCGTCTGCGGAATCATCGACCCCGACCAGGATCTTCTTGAAATCTTCAGTCATTATTCTGCCTCCTTGTTTGCCAATTCAGCTGCCGCTTCAGCCGCGGCCAGTTTTTGATCACCGCGGTACAGGTCTGCCAAGCACCAGGCCAACAGGGCCAGGATCAAGAAAATGGCGACGTAAGCGGCGATATGTGCGCTTTGGACTGCACCGGCACTCGCGTTGTCCCCCAAGAAGGCGGCAAAGGAGTCGGGCAGGTTCAACAGGTTCAAAAACGTCAGGCCGATCACCGAGATCCAGCCGCAGACCTTGACCCAAGTCGAGTTCTTGAAGCGCTGGCCCATTTCGGCCTTGCTATCGGTCAGCATCAGCAGTGGCAACATGGAGAACGGCAGCGCGAAGGCCAAGAAGACCTGCGAGTTGTTCATCAGCGTGTTCAGCGCCTCGTGCTGGTCGACCTTGTTCAGGCCACTGGTCATAGCCACGCAGACCAACACCGGAATGACCGAGATCAGTCGGGTGACCAGCCGGCGGGCCCACAGCGGCATGCGCATGTGCACGAACCCTTCCATGATCACTTGCCCGGTCAGGGTCCCGGTGATCGTGGAGTTTTGGCCGGACGCCAGCAGCGCCACGGCGAAGAGAATGGAGAGGATCCCGGACTTGGCCACGGCGATCAGCACACCGTTGCTCAGCGTCGAGGTGTCGGACAGGGCTTCAAACAACCCGAAGAACGACGGGTCCTTGACGGCGCCAGACTTGAACACCGCGACCCCCATGATCAGAAGCAGGGAGTTGACAACGAACGCGAAGCTCAGCTGAATGTTAGAGTCCCACTGGCTGAACCGAACGGCCGTTGCAACTTCTTCTTCGTCGTCATGATCAATTTTGCGCGTCTGGGAAACCGCGCTGTGCAGGTACAAGTTATGCGGCATCACGGTCGCCCCGATGATCCCAAGGGCCCCGCTCAACGGCGTCATGCCGTTCACGCTTGGATGCGTTGCGACCGCCCCAGCGGATGGGACAAGGGCCTTGATAACCGCACCCCAGTTCGGGTCAGACAGCGCCACTTGGTAAACGAACACCAAGAGGATCACGAGGATCAAGCAGACCACGATCGCTTCGATTTTGCGGAACCCAATTTTCGTTAGCAGTAATAAGATCAGAACGTCTAATACGGTTAAGAATACGGCAATCACTAACGGAATGTGGAACAGCAAGTACAGGGCGATCGCGGCCCCAATAACTTCGGCGATATCGGTCGCCATGATGGCAAACTCGGTCATGATCCAGAGGATGATCCCGAGCGTCTTACTCGTGCGGGCGCGGATGGCCTGAGCCAGATCCATGCGTCCGACAATCCCAAGCTTAGCCGCCATGTTCTGCAACAGCATCGCGATTAAGCTTGAAACCAGAATGACCGTCATCAGCAGGTAACCGAAGTTTTGCCCCCCTGTGATGGAAGTCGACCAGTTGCCGGGATCCATGTATCCCACCGCAACTAGCGCACCTGGGCCGGAATAGGCGAATAACGTCCGCCAAAAGCCCTTACCTTTTGGCACCTCAACCGTGCCGTTAATTTCCTCCAATGAGGGCCCGTTCGCATACTCGATCAGCTTATGCTTACGGGGTGTCTCTGGTGCATCTTTCATCTCAACCCTTCCTTTCTGTCCGGATCGTGCCCCGATCCGAACTGCCGCTCATGCGGCGCCCCACCGTGTGAGGATTTTTGGAACCACCGTTAGTATACGGCAGAAAAATCCAAAGGCAAGATTTTTTTGAGGGTAAGCTAACATTTCTAAATTGATAAGCGGGTATCACCTGATATACCAAGCCTTGTAGAATTAGGCGTTTCAAAGCATTCGATGAAAATAATTATCCGACACATTTTATTCATCCGCGGTGCGAGTAACACGCAAAATTTCTGAAAACCGCCATTGTGGCTGAACGCCTTCTTCGCAACGATCCGTCGGTGCCAGTATCAGTCTACACGCGACATTTGATGGGTTTCGGTTGGCAAAAGTTGCTGCTTACAGAACTTTTGGCGGTCACTTATTGCGGTGTGGGATTGGTTGGCACGCCAGTCCGGCCGGTTTTTCGGTTGAGGGCGGGCAACGGTGCGATCGCCCGCGGCAACTGAGCGGTCGTTGAAATTTTGGTCTGCATGAACTTCGCAAAATTGCCCACGGCCCGATTCTGCCCTACAATAGGTGAATCATCCCGCGATGGGGAAATGCGACTTGGAGGCACCTGATGAATTACGTCTTGCTCACCCTCACGTTTCTTAGCGTGAACCTCGATTTTTTCTTCATGCTCTTATTCCTGCTCAAGAAGTACGCCATGCACACTGTCATGCTCGGCTACCTGCTGGGCACGCTGTTACTCTTGACCCTGAGCTTTGCCGCGGGGAAGGTGCTGGCCAGCATACTGCCTGAATGGCTGCTGGGCGTGCTCGGGGTGCTTCCGATCTGGATGGCCCTGCGTGCGGATTCGGATGACGAGACCACCGCAACGCACCACCAGCCGGTGATGACTGTGATGCTGACGTACCTGTCCGTCTGTGCCGGGTGCAACCTTGCAATTTTTCTGCCGGTGCTGGCCGGCGAATCATTCGGTCACTTCGGCCTAACGCTGATTTTTATCGGTGCCCTGACGCTTTTGATCGTCTGGCTAATTCACCTAGTCGCCGCCACCCCGGTCGTGACACAGCTGATGGACCGCTTCGGTGAGCCGCTGATGCGCGTCTGCTACGTGCTGATCGGGCTATACGTCTTCTGGGACAGCGGGCTGATCACCCACATCCTCAGCTGGTTCTAGTGATGCAAAAAGGGGGCCTATCCGCACGCGGACGGGCCCCCTTTTGATGCGCGCTAAACGGTCACGGGCACGCGCACCGGTGCGCTCAAGCGCACGACGCGCCGGTAAACGCCGGCCGCCAGTGCCTCACGCGCCTGCCCCACCACCCGAAACCCACGGTGCTGCCAAAATGCCGCATCCGCGTTCTTGGGGTTGATCAGCGTCACCACCAGGCGCTGCATACCGGCCGCCGCAGCCAGCATCTGCAGCTGCGCAAGGGCCTGCGTCCCAATGCCTTGGTTGCGCACCTGCGTGGGCACCAGTAGCAGCTCAAGGGTGACTTCGCGTGGCCCTGGCGCGGCCAAAACATACGCGATCACCCCCACCACGGTTCCGTCGCGCATCACCAGCGCGTAAACCTTCTCGCCGTGCGGCGCTTCAGGCATGGTGGTCCGGTCGTCTTCAACGGTACTGCGGCCGGGGTACGGCGCGCCACACCGGGCAAAATAGTCCATCGCATCACGGTAAACAGTCAGGCACGCGCGGCGCTGCGGCATTGACCTAACGGGTTGGAATTTCAACATGGGCATCCCTTCCTTTCGGCGCTTCTTGGCGCTAATTTAGGTATACCTTAATTTTTGTTTTTTGGCAAGCGCGGTCATTCGCCACTGCGGTATACTAAAAGCAATCATTCACTAGGAGGCTTTTGCGATGACCCCATTCTCTGGCGATTGGATCCGCGACACACTCACCCTGACCCTGCCCGATGCGCAAGGGACGCTGCACCTCGCCGCCGGCCTAGTGCCGGCTGATGCTGCAGCCGTCACCCTTTACTGGCACGCTGCGCACCTGATCGGCATCGACGGGGTGCCCGCGGATACACCGGTGACGCGGACCCTGACGATCATCCCCCCTGTGACGCTTGAGCCGGCCTACCTCGCGCGCCTCATTGCCGAACAGGCCGACAGCGCCAAGCTCAAGCTGGTGCAGGCCCCGACTGATGCCCTGCCGGCCAACCACCGCGCCTCGGCCCTTGCCTACTGGACCACCCTCACCCCGTTGCTCACGTTGCTTGGCATGACCCTTGCGCCGCAAAAGAGACCGGCCAAGGCGCAGCACCGCTGGCGCGCCGCTGTGGCCAAGGTGCCGTTCACCACGACCTTTGGCGGCAGTCAGGCCACTGTTTACTGGGCCAAGCGCAACGAGCTGGTGATCAAGGCGGGCGCCAAGCTCAAGCCACAAGCCGACCTGAACGCCGATGGGAGCCTGGGTTTTGCCGCGCGCTTTGCCCAGCAACTGCGCCAGGAGCACGCCGCCAGCATCAGTGCCGACTTCACGACCACTGAAGACGTCACGCTCAAAAGCGTCAATGAGGTCGGTCACTTTTTGTACTTCGCCAACACCAATAGTTGGCTACAGCTCACCGACCCCGAAGGCAAAACCATCGATGCGTGGACGGTCGTTAAGTAATCCTGCCAAAAAAATCCGTCGTGCAAGCAACGATCAGTTGCCTGCACGGCGGATTTTTGGCAGTGCGCTCAATCAACTTGGTTGGGGACCAGCACGATGCGCGCACGGTGGTGGGTGCCAGCCGCCAAGGTGGTGGGTGCCAGCCGCCAAGGTGGCGTGCGCCCACGCGGCGTCTTCGAACGGCCGTACCAACAGCGGCGCATCGAGCAGCTGACCGCGCGCAAAGGCGCCGTTGAGCACCGTTGCCGCGGCGGCCAACTGGGCGGCCGTGGCGTGGCTGATGACAAAGCCGTTGAGCCGCTTTTGCGCCATGTAAAACGCGCGCACGCCGAACGTGAACCGGTCATCCGCCGGCGCGGTGATCAGCGTCACCGCACCGCCGAGCCGCAGCGCATCTAAGTTGGCCTGCAGCGCCACGCGCCCCGAAGTGTCCACGACATGGTCAAACGTGTCACGCCACGCCGCCGGCAGCGGGTCATGATAGTCCTGCCACTGCGTGCTGCCAAGGGCCGCAAGCTGCGCCCGGTCTGCCGCCGCGCTGGTCGTGGCCACCGTCAGCCCAAGGTGGTGCGCCAGCGTCACGAAGGCGCGCCCGACGTGGCCCGCGGCCCCTTCCACCAGCAAGCGCTGACCCGGCTTGGCCTGCATCACCGCGCTGAGCACGATCGCGGCCGGCGCCCCTGGGTGCAGCGCCGCCACCAGCACCGGCGCTGCGACCCGATCAGGTGCGGGGTACAACCGGTCCGCCGCCACGGCCACCAGCTCACTCGTGGCGCCCGGCCGGCCTTCGTAGCCCGCCGAGTTCGTCCACACTCGCTGGCCCACGTGCACGGTGGTGACATCACGCCCCACCGCAGTCACCACGCCGACCAGATCCCGCCCCACCACATGCGGCGTTGCCAGCGCGGTCTGAAAGGCGCCGCTGCGAATGAAGGTGTCCACGTGGTTCACTGCCACGGCCTCGACCCGCACGATCGCCGTGGTGGGCGTCAGCGTGGGCGCAGGCAGTTCGACTGCGTGCAAAACCGCAGGCGCCCCGAATTGATCAAAAACGATTGCTTTCATTCTGCTGCCCTTCCTGTCTGCACCAGCCGATAGCGCCACCACCACTCCGGCACATTGAGCTGCGTCTGGCCCATCGTTCGCCCGAGCACGGCCGTGGCTGATTCGTTCGGCCGGTGCGGCGCCAGAAACCGGTCAAAGAAGTCTTCCGCCACACCGATCAGCTGCCCCTCCAGCGCGATCCGCACCGGCGCCGCCTCATCCTGCAGTTGTTGCCACTGCCAGTGCAACGCCTGCCGCAACGCCTGCCGCAACGCCATTGGCTGCGGCGTGGCCGTGACCGTCAGATGACGCAACGCCGCTTCATCCAACTCCCGTGGTGCGGCCATGGTCGTCAGCGTTGCGGCCGCCCCGTCGCCATGGGCGGCAACCAGTGGGACGTGCACCGCGGTCAGCGGATTGGGCGCCGCGGCCAACTGCTCGAACACCCACAGCTGGCCCAACTGGTCCTCCGCCGTGTCGCTCCACCACAGCCGCAGTGGCACCCCGCTTGCAACGGCCGCCTGAAACGCAACCCGCTGCCGCTGAAAGCCCGCCCAGCACTGAGTGGCAGTGACGCGCGGGCGCGCATACTGCGCCTTGCGCGCCCAAAACGGATCCGTTCGGTCATCCCAGCGCGTCAGCGCACCGAACTGCGCCTCCAGCGCCAGTGTCAGCACCGGTTGCCCCAGCGCGTGCGCTAGTGTTCGGACCAAGGTTTGGTTGAACACGAGTTCCATTTTTTCGCCCCCTTTTGGTGCCTTCAGTATACGCTCACGCAATTAATAATGGGGATCGGAACGTGCACACCACGCGACGATCCCCATTTTGACTGTTTCAGCACACCTCGCCCGCAAATTAGCTCACGGTCAGTCTTCCCGTTTGCGTGATCAATCATCTCGGGCTTCAACATTCGTGCCCTTGCCGTTCAGCGACAATCGTTTACTAAAGCTGCCCTTGGGACCACTATTTTGAATTATGAATAATACTGCCGCAATGGCGATCAAGTGCACAACAATCGAAGTGGTGCTACTTTCCAAGCCAAATACACCGCCAGAAGCCAACGGATTATTCGCAGTGGCGGACGACTTAACGATCAACCCAATATTTGGCAGCCCAGAAACCGCGGTGCCAAAGACGATCCCCTCAAAAAAGTTCCAAATCGCATGAAACCCCGCACCCATCCAAATCGACCCACAAGCCAATCGGACCAACGACATTAAGATCCCGAATAAGAAGATCCCTAAGGCTGCCTGTTTATTGAAGCCAGGATTGCCAAGGTGCAGGCCCATAAAGAGTAGCGCGTTGAGCAAGACTGCTGTCAAAACGTGCCCCTGTTCGAGCCAATACCCCATGACATAGCCGCGACAAACCAGTTCCTCGAATAACGACTGAATCATGAATCCAAACAGATAGAGGACGATCAACCACAAGTGGCTTGCCTTAAATACCACGCTGAGAGCGTAGCCACCTTGAATGAGGATCAAAGCCCAGATCACAGTGAACACGATGCCCCCCAGCAACAGGCCCCAGAGATAGTCGCGGTCTATGTTTATGTCACTGTTTGAAGTCCCCAACAACAGTGGTCGCTGACGATACCTCACCAACATGGCCAAGACTGCGATCCCTTCACAATACAACATTGACAGCAGATAAAAATTCAGCGGCAGGGAGCGGACGTTGACCTGAAATACGCCTAAAACAATATCCCCGATTCCGGATAAGGCAGCCCAACCAATCGCAATAAGGAAGACAAGTGCGCCCTCACCAAGGCGATGTTGGATGATTTTGACTTTGTTCATACTTCCTCCAAATAAACCCCCGGGGTCAGCCGGTTGCCATCCCTAATTTGACTGACAAGTTGCCCAAACAAGCTGGACTATCCTCATCCCGCGCCAGTTGCCCGAGCGCATGCACCAACTTCTGCGCCAAGGTTTGAATGCCCACAGCTACCCTCTTTTCGCCTGTTTCGTGCCTTCATTATACGCCCGTATTTTCTATTTTTGACTTGCCTGATCAAAAGAGCTATCCTCCAAATGTGGTCTTCTAGTTGATCTTTTTCCAGGGGATCCTCCATTCGAGCCAGCTGAAAGGTGATGAAACCTTGCCAAATCTCGCACAACAACATGATGTCCCCAGCTTAATTCACAATCTATACAACAGTTTGGCCGAGCAGGATCACGAGGAGACAGCCGAAATTCGTGACGTGCTGTTGCGTTCCTATCGCCACCTGCCTCAAAGAGACCCGATCGTTGTCGCAAACAAACTCGCCAACTATATCCATTTCATCGGCTATACTGAAAAAATCACATTTACTGACCAACAAGACGCACTGGTTACACAGCTGAGTCAGGCTGGTCAACGCGCTGGTTTAAACGGATCGTATCGCGCCTGGTACGGCGATAAGAATCAATTCTAAGCATAATTGTCGCTGGCAACCGTGCCAGCCCTAGCTCGTCATATTGCGAACGCCTCAACACTCAAAATTGGGTATTGAGGCGTTCGTCTCGTTTACAGGGTGTTCGCTAAAAAGGCCTAACATGGTTGATCGTGGTCATGCCCGTAACCGATAACTGGATCGGTCTATTGAACAACCTCACCACCAATACCGAACGAGTTTATCTGCAGTCAGTAACCATACCTAATATTTGCCAAGGCCATGAGTTGCTTCAATTTGCGCGATTGATCCGCGGATAAAGTCAGACCGCTTTTTATCATCGCGTTCGAAACTTCTAGATTCATCCGGCTCAAGATGAACGGAACGCTGGATTCCTTCGCCACCAGCTCACGCCGATACTTTAGTAGCATATTCTGACCCATGGTATTCTCAGGGGCACCGTTCAGCTCATGGCGCAAGTCATCAATAATTTTTATCGCTTGTGCCGCTCTATCCGTGCCACCCGCGAACCATTTTAACGTTGTCATGGTCTTTCCCCCTGTCATATGATAGTTGTTCAATGCAATCTTAGTTCCCAACAGTCACGATTTCAATGTGTCACACGTGAAGTGCGTGGCAATCAGGCCAACGCCGAGATTGGGATGATAAAGCGGTTGGCTCAGCTTGGAAAAAGCTAACCTAGTCCGGGATCATTCAGAATTCCAACCTGAGCCTGCATTTATCCCAACCTCGTCAAGGGCCCGCTAACTGACCCGTCTGCGTTACCCAAGCGTGCATCACACTAACAGCAAAAAAACAGGGACACCCCGCATACTGCGGTGGCGTCCCTGTTTTTTTGCGCACTCAATTGTTTCTAGTCCCTAAGCCAACCCCTCAGACTTCACTAAAGTCGATCTCAAGGTCAGCCTCGGCTGCGGCTTGTTCGTCCCCTAAATACTGCTTATCCAGCATTTTGACGAACGGATAGTAGATGATGATCCCCAAGACGATTTCGAACAGCTGCAGGACTGAACCGGTCCAGCTCCCAGTGGCGAGCCAGCCGGAGATGATCGGTGGTGTGGTCCATGGCAGCAGCACGCCGTTGGTGTACGGCACCCATCCGATGGTGAAGACGATCCCAGAGATCAGGGTGTTCAGCACCGGCACCACGATGAACGGAATGGCGATGATCGGGTTCAGCACGACCGGCAGCCCGAAGATGATCGGTTCGTTGATGCCGAAGATGCCTGGCAAAATCGCCAGTTTGCCCAGCTCACGAATGCGCTTGGACTTGCAGATAGCGAACATGACGATCAAAAGCGACAGCGTGCTCCCACCGCCACCGTAAGTGGTAAAGATATCAATGAATGGCTGGGTGTAAATGTGTGGCAATGGCAGGTGGTTCTGGAACGCTTTCAGGTTGTCCTGGGTGAGGACGAAGAAGATCGGCGACCACACAGAGTTGGTGATGGTCGGTCCGTTGATCCCGAAGCACCACAGCAGACTGGCCAGGAAGTTGTACAGCAGAACGGATGGCAGCGAGTTGCCGACGTGCTTGAGCGGCGCCTGCAGCATCGAGTAGATGAAGTTATACGCGGTGTCAAACGGGCTGAGCGTGAAGGCGATGCGCACCAGGAAGAAGGCCACGATGACCATCGCGCTCGGGATCAGCGCGTCAAAGGACTGGCTGACAGCCGGCGGCACGCCATCGGGCATCTTGATCGTCCAGTGGCGCTTAACGGCAAAGCGGTAGATTTCAACGCTGAAGATGGCGATGAAGATCCCGAGGAAAATCCCGTTGGGGCCAACGTAGGTCAGACCCACGGCACTGGTGGTTTGCTTGCCGACTTCAACGGTCGTTGGGGTCAGGATCAGGAAGCTGATCAGCGCGACAACCGCGGAATGAATGGCTTCAAGTCCCCGGTTTTTCCCGTAGGCATACCCGATCGCCATACAGGATAAGATCCCGGTGAAGCTGAAGACGGAGTTGGAAACCGCGCTGAACCAGCTGGTCCAGCCTTCACCCAGAATCCCGGTCCAGAAACTTTCCCAACCCGGGATCGGGAAGTTGGCCAGCAGCAGGAAAATAGAGGTGACGATAATCAACGGCGTGATGATCAGGAACCCATCACGCAGGGAGCGCAGGACCACGTTATTGCCGAGCTTTGTGGCCACAGGCATCAGGATCTGTTCGAACTTCTTTTGCATGGCTACCCCTCCTAACTGTGGTAACAGAATTCAGATTTGAATGTCGCGAGGTCGCCGCCTTGGGTCACGATCTGGCAACCGGTGGCCAAGTTGGCGATGCCATCGGACAAACCGGTACCGCCCTTCTTGGGCATCTTGACGATGGCCAGGCGGTCCTGGAACTCGCTGAGCGCGTCCGCGTTTTTCTCACTGGCGCTGGCCACCAGTACCGGAATGTCGGTCGTGTCTTGGATGTGCGCGGCAATCGCCATCGCCATCCGGGAAAATTCCGGGTAGTCGTAAGTCGGCCCGGCGATCACCACATCGGCGCCCATTTTGGTCGCCATTTTGGCAAACTTGTCCTGCACTAGCGTTGGGTTGTCCGCATAATACGCCGTACCGCAGTAAAACGTGGCCATGATGCTGCCATCGACCTTAGCCAGCGCCTTATCGATGGTTTCCGCACTCCCCATGGCCAGCTTCTTGCCGCCCAGTGGGGTATCGGCCCGCTCCTTGCCCCCGAGGCCGGACTGAATCTGATCTAGAATAATAATTGCTTTCACGGTCAATCCTCCTTTATCATTCGGCGTGTTGCCGCGCAACACGCGCCCATTGTGGCCCTACTCGATTGGTGCCTTGATGCGCTTCTCGTACGCGTCCAGCCAATCCTGCGTGATCGGTTCGATCAGCGTGGAATGCCCGTCCACGCCCGGGTGCGCGATCAGAATGCGCGGTGCGGCCTGGTCGTTGCCGACGCTGAAGGTGAACTCCACGTTGGTCGCCACGCCCCACTCGCCGCGGTTGTTCATCGCCACCAGCGAAAACTCTCCGGCCTTGCCGTAGCGCTTCTTGAGCTTCGCGACGAACGGATAAACGGCGTGGTCACAGGCTTCCTGCGGCGTCTCGCCTTCGCCCATGCGCCGAACGATCTCATACGAGATGCAGCCCTTCATGATGTCCTCGCCCAAACCGGTGGCCGCAGCACCGCCGATTTCGCTGTCCACGTAGTAGCCGGAGCCGGACAGCGGCGAGTCGCCCACGCGGCCGGCCTTTTTCATGAACAGGCCGGAGGTGGAGGTGGCGGCGGCCATCGAGCCAGTCGTGTCGAGTGTGATGGCACCGACCGTGTCGTGCCCGTCGTATGGCGTCATATTCTCGGTGGCCAGCTCAGCCAACCGTTTTTGCCAGCGGGCCTTGGCGCGGTCCGTCAGCATGTTCGTCATTTCAAAGCCGTTGAGCTGCGCGAACTTGGTCGCGCCGTCCCCGACGCGGAAGCTGTTGTAGTGCTGGTGACTAAGCGCGCGCGCCACGGACACGGCGTGCATCACATTGTGAATGCCGCCCACGGCCCCTTGCGCCAGCGTGTCGCCGTCCATGAAGGCGGCGTCCATTTCAACGACGCCTTCCTCGTTCGGCAGGCCACCGTAGCCGACGCTCTTGTAGTACGGGTAGGCCTCGACCACGTTGATCAGGGCCTCCACCGCGTCACCGGCTTGGCCGCCGGCAGTTAAAAGGTCACTGGCTTTGACGACACCATCATGCGCCATCCGCCAAGTTGCAATCGTTCCCCAAGTCATTGAATCAGTCCTTTCAGAGAGCAGAACAACGCGGGTTTAGCAGTTCGAATCGCCTAGCTAAGGCGCTTGGGGCGGTCTTGGCCCCGAGTGACTTAGCGTCGCGAGGCGCACCTGCGTTGCGTTGTGGCGCTCGTTTCAAATGTGGCAAAACATGTATTTAGCAGAGCCCCTCGCTTAGTTCCTGTTTGAAAATCTCGGGTTTCGGCCCAGCCAGATCATTGGCAACTGCCACCTGTAACACGTTCAGTTGAAACAGATATCGTTGAGACACGCAGGGGCTCTACTTCACGGACCCCTCAGCCCCTAGTTCGTCACCAGCCGGTCGATGGCCGTCATGTAGATCGTCATGTTGGCGATCAGGTCTTTCTCGTCCATCCATTCGTCTTCCTTGTGCGCGATGCCTTTTTGACCGGGGAAGGACGGGCCAAAGGCAATGATGTTAGGCATCTCGCGCGCGTAGGTGGCGCCGGTGGTCGTCACCGGGGTGCCGTCCAAGCCAGTCACCTCCGCGTACACATCCGACAGCACCTGAATGAACGGGTCGTCCTTGGCGTGCAGGGTGCCGGGCATGCTGCGGACGATGTCGACCGTGGACCCGGTCGGTACGTGGGCCTCAAGCCCCGCCGTGACCTGCGCCTCGGTGAAGGTCACCGGGTAGCGCATGGCCAGCTCAAGCGCGAGGCCGCCGGGCACTTTTTCAAGCAAGTACGGGGTGACGATGAGGGTGCCGCTGTCGGGATCGGCAAAGTCGATGCCCAGGCCCTCCCCATGATGCTTGTCGCGTAGGCTGGCGTCCAGCCACTGGAAGTAGTCGAAAAGTGGCCCCTGCACCAGGTGGTGGCTGACGATCTGCTGGGATAACAGGGTCAGCGCGTTGACACCCAGCTCCGGCGCGTTACTTGGCGAGCGCTTGCCGTGCACGTGCAGCGGCTGGCTGGCAACGGTCACGCGCAGGTCATCAGGCACGTGGTCCTTGGCCTGGTCACCGGTAATGGGGCCCAGCTCAGCGAGTGCGGCCGCGGGGAGCGAGGTGGTCACGCGGTAGTTGACGATCCCGCGCTCCCCGTACACGACCGGGTACTTGCAGTCCGGGGTCCAACCGAACGTCGGCGCCGGCTCACTCGCGAGATACATTGGGATGTCCCCGCTACCGCTTTCCTCGTCGGAGCCAAAGATCATCCGAACCGTGCGGCGCGGTTGCACGCCCAGGTCCTTGAGCAGCTTCATGCCAAACAGGCAGGCGAACGCGGGGCCTTTATTATCGAGGATGCCGCGGGCGTAAAAGCGCCCGGCGCGCTCCGCCAGGGTGAACGGATCGCTGGTCCAGCCCGTGCCGGCGGCGACCACGTCGAGGTGCCCGACGATGCCGATGTAGTGCTGGTCGTCATCCCCCCACTGGGCGTACGCCATGGCGTCATTGACGACCTTGGCCTTGAAGCCGTACTGGGTCGCCAGCGCCACCGCAACGTCTAATACCCGCCGCGGTTCCTGCCCGAACGGGGCGTGCGGCGCCTTGGCCCCACGCACGCTGGGCACTGCGATCAGCGTGGCTAGGTCACGCACGAATTCGTCGCGCGACTGGGCAATGGTGGCTTGAATCGTTGCAGAATCTAACATAGAGACTCCCTTCTCGCCGCATTCGGCGGCGGCATCACGCCCGCCCGAAGCGGGTCAGCGTGGATTTGAACGTGTACTTATCGGCGCGGTAGTACGAGGTGTCGTAGAAAATCGGCTTCGCATCCGCGGTGTAGGTCACCGACGCGACGCGCAGTAGTGGGTCCCCCACCGGCACCTTGAGCAGCCGGCTCATCTCCGCGTCCACGAGGATCGCCTCGATTTCCTGATGGGAGTACGCGATGTCGACCCGTTGGCTCAACAACGCGAACAGCGAGCCGGCAAAGTCTGAGGCCAGCGCGTCACGGACATACTCGGCGCAGATCACGATCTGTTCCAACGTCATCGGGTCATCCCCCCAGAACCGCCGCCGGGTCAGGCTGACCACGGTCGGGTCGAGGCGGCGATCCAGCTCGAGCTTCTCGCGCACCGTGGCGCTCGGGTCAGGCAGCGGGCCGTAGTGCAGCACCTCGGTTCGGCTGGTTTGACCATACGCCTTGGCCGCCTCGGTGAACCCCTGCAGGCCCAGCCGGCCGCTTTCGACTTTCGCCGGGTCGTGGCCGGACATCACGTAGGTGCCCTTGCCTGGGTCCTTGACCAGCACCTGGCGCTGCACCAGCGCGTCGATCGCCTTGCGCACGGTCAGACGGCTGACGCCGAACTCCTTGGCCAGGTCGTACTCTGACGGCAGCTTTTGCGTTGTGGCGTAGCGCCCCTCGCGCACGCGCGCCGCAAGTTGGGCGGCAACCTCATCGAATTTTGTGGTCCCCATCCGGGCCACCTCCTTGGTGATGCCAGCTGGCATAGTCTTGGTCAAACAGGGCAATGATGCGCTGGCCCACCGTCGCGTACTGCGCGGTGGCCAGATTGGCGAGGCTGACGCGCACGGACCAGGTGTCGCTGCCGAACGGACTGGTTTTGAGCAGCATCAGGTGCTCGCGCTGCGCCAGCTGCACCAAGATCTGCGTCGGCGTGGTGTGCTTCGCCAAGTACTTGGCAAACGCGATCCCGTAGCGTTCCTTCACCCACTGCATCAAGTCGATGTCGCAGTAGTAGGCCGTGTCCAGCGCCGCCAGCGGAGGCCGCAGCCCCAGCACGCTGAACAGCTGACGCTCCCGCTCCCGGCAGATCGCCATGACCTGCATGATCTCCTCCGCGCGCGGCAGCACCGTTTCAAGCACGGTGCGATAGCCGCAAAAGCGGTTGGACGGCGCGACATACATCGCGTCTTTCATTCGCTTGCAGCCGCCGCAGCACATTTTTTTGAACGGGCAGGTGTCACAGTACGTCGGCAGCGGCTGCTTGTTTTTCAGCCAGTCAAAGGCGATCGGTTGGCTGAACAGCTCGCGCAGCGTCGATTCCTGAATGTAGCCGAGGCGGTACTCGTCCAGCGCGTAGAAGTCGCACGGGTACACCGACCCATCGGCCTCGATCACGTACTGGATCTGGCACTGGCCTGTCAGCCCGCAGGCGTTGACCTGACCGTGCAAAAACAGGTTCAGCACGTCATCAAAGAGCTTGATGGAGCGGTAGTGGCCGCCCTTGAGCTCGTTGAGCCACAGCGGGAACAGCTGCTGGTAGAAGCTCGCGAAGCGTTCGGGGGTCAGCGCAAAATCGCTTTTGCTCGTCGCATCGAGGTCGTCCAAGCACGGGATGAACTGCACAAACGGCACGTTTTGTTCCTGAAAGAACTTGTAGACCTTCTGCGGGTGCTTGGCCAGCTCGTTGGTCAGCACGCACAGCACGTTGTAGTCAATGCCAGCCTCATCGAACAGCTCCTTGGTCTGGAGCACGCGCCAAAACGTGCCGCGCTGGTGCGTGTCCACACGGTTCAGGTTGTGGTAGAGCGGGCCGCCGTCGATCGACAGCCCGACCAGGAAATGATTGTCACGCAACAGCGGCACCCAGAGCTTGCTGATGATGGTCCCGTTGGTCTGGATCGCGTAGTGCACGGTCACCTGCTTGGTCTGCTGGTTGATCACGTCGATGAAGTGCTCGAAGTAGCTCAGCCCCGCCAGCGTCGGCTCCCCGCCCTGAAAGGCGATCGACAGCTCGTCACCATCGTTCAGGTCGGCGTAGATGTTCGGGATCATTTCGTCGACCAGGGCTTGCTTCATCTTGCCGTAGGAGCGGACCTCACGAATGGAACTGATGTTGGCGTAAAAGCAGTACTTGCAGCGCAGGTTGCACAGCGCCGAAGCGGGTTTGATGAGCAGGTTAACCGTTTTTTTCATGATGGGGCCTTTCCGAAATCGGACAACATTTTAAATCGTTGTCGATTCCTTTTTGAATCTAATTTTGAGTCTATCGCTTCCGTTCGGCTGCGCTTCGAGTCGAAACGAATCGATCAACCCAATTTCCAATGCGTTTGAGGCGTTCACAACCAGAGGACGGCCGCGCGGCCAGCGGCACTGGAAGCGAAGGCGGGTGGCGAGCCAGCGCGCTTGCCGGCAACGCCGCAAGCCACCGTAGGGAGCACCGCGACCGGAGGCGTGAAATTGTTGTTAGTCGGCGCACTTTGCCGGCTTACAACAAGGGCGGGTCTGGAGACCTGTGCTTCCGGTCGCTTCGCTTCCTCCAGCAGCGCGCGAGCTGCGCTGGCATGCAGGCTCCAGAGAACCCCACGCGTTCCGCCGCCACCCGCCGAAGCTGGAGGTGTTGCTGGCTGCCCACGAGATTAAGCAACTAGAACTGCCGGCCGCTCTCGCGCTCGTTCAACGGCAAGCGCATGTGATTGAATTCATAGATCAAGTTGTCGTGATGGGCGATCATCCAGTCGCGCATCGCCAGGCGCAGGCTGTGCAGCGTGTTCTGGTAACCGACGTTATCGACTTGGTTGACCATTTCGTGCGGATCCGTGGCCAGGTCGTACAGCTCGTCGATGTCCCCGGAATTGAACACGTACTTGAACTGACCGCGCCGCAGCATCCGCTGGGAGAACAGGACGCTGCCAATGCCGGAGCACTCGGTGACCACCGTGTCCGGCCAATCGATCGGGGTCGCCTCGATCAGCGGTCGGAACGATTGGCCGTCGCGTTCGCGCTCGGCCTTGCCGACGCCGGCGTAGTCGAGGATCGTCGAGTACAGGTCGACGCTGGTGACGAACGGCGCGATGCGCGTCTGGGCCTGCTGCTGCGGCAGCTTCAGCATCAGCGGCACCGTGGTGGTTTCGTCATACATGAAGATGGCCTTGTCGAACAGCCCCCCGTGAATGCCCAGCGATTCGCCGTGATCGGCGGAGAAAATGATCAGCGTGTTGTCGTACATGTCGTTGGCTTTGAGCCAAGCAACCAGCCGGCCGATCTGATAGTCGATCGAGGTGATCTCGGCGTAGTAGTGCTTGATGATCGGCTCAAGCTCATCCCAGCTGCTGATGTTGCCGCGCTTGAGGTCGTGCACCCGCGGTTTTTGACTGCCGGCCGGGTCCTGGAAGTTCGGCCACGGCGGCAGCTTCACGTCGTCGTATTCGTGCAAGAACTCGCTGGCAACGAAGTACGGTTCGTGTGGGCCCCAGAAGTTCAGCTGGAAGTACCACGGCTCACCGGCCGATTCGAACTGCTTGAGGTAGTGCTCGGTGCGATCGACCAGGAACTGGTCGATGCTGGTGTCTTTGCCGCTGGTGATCTGCCCCGCCTGGTGGCCTTCATAAAACCCGTTGATGCGGTGCTCAATTTTGAGTTCCTTGCCTTGGGCTTTGAGCCAGTCCAAGTACTCAGGGTAGCCGAACCCACCGAAGCCGTGGCCCGGGAAGTCGTCGCCGGTGTAGCCGATGTGCGTCGGCACGGAATCGAAGCCCTTGGCGTACTCGGCGAACTGGATGTCACCCATGTAGTGCTGGAGGTACTCGTCGTGTTGAACGTTGTAGATGCCGCTGCCCAGGTGCCACTTGCCGGTGTAGCCGGTTTGGTAGCCCGCCGCGTTCAGCCGCCGGGACAACAGCTCCGGTGTGTCCGGTAGCTCCTGCACCATGTTGCCGTAGTTGTACGAGTTCGTCAGCATGCCGTGGTGCATCGGGTACAGCCCAGTTTGCAGCGACGCGCGCGCCGGAGTGCAGATCGGACAGGTCAACACGGTGGCTTGCTGGGCCAGCGCGTCGATGTTCGGGGTCTTGCACAGCGCCCCGTCAAAGTACGCGTCCAGCGTGTCCTTGCGCTGCTGATCCGTCAAAATAAATAACACATTCGGGGTTTTACTCATGATTGGCCTCCCAACTCGACCTCAAGCGTGACCGGAAAATGATCCGAGGCGTAGCGTCCATCCGCCGTGGCCGTCGTGTCCACGGTGTAACGCTGCACCCGCACGGCCGCGTTGACAAAGAAGAAATCCAGGCGCTGCACGGCCTGCGTGGTCACCGGCGCAAACGTCTCCTGGTCCGGCCAAGTGCCGTTGAACGGATCCACCTTGGTCGCCGCGATCAGCGCGGCGTCCTGCAGCGTCGCCGGAACCGCCTGATAGGCCACGTCGCCCGGCTGCATGTTGAAGTCGCCGCACCAGATGATGGGTACGCCACCGGCCAGGTAGGGCGCCAAGAAGGCGGTCACCTGCTGAACGCCCAGCACCCGGGCCGCTGCGATCCAGTCATCCAAATGATTGGCCACCACGACCAGCTCTTGGTCGTCTTTCAGCCGACGCAGGTGCGCCCACTGGAAGACTCGCTTGTTGCCCGTGCCCGGAAACGTGCTTGGCACGATCGGCGTGTGGGCAACCCACCGGTGCCCCGAGTCGAGCAGGTCGAACTGCCCCACGCGGTAGTAGATCACCGTGGCCTCGCCTTTGCTGAAGCCGTCATCGCGCGGCACGCCAACGTGCGCGTAGCCCGGTAGCTCGTTCAAGTCGACGTACTGGTGCGGCAGGGCCTCTTCCACGGTAAAAATGTCTGGCGCAAGGCGCGCCAGGTTCGCCAAGACGCCCGCGCGCCGCGCCGGCCAGCGCCAATCGCCATCGTTCGGCGTGTCGTAACGCACATTGTAAGTGGTAATGCGCATCATTTTTCCTCCCGGGCCCAGAAGTCCTGCCCCTGTGAAAACGCCAAGTCGCCTTGCGCCGCCGCCATCACGCGCAGCTGGTGGCGCAACTCGGCCACGATCGGTTGCGCCGCTTCGGTCTTGGCCAGGTCCACTTCCTCCAGCGGGTCGGTGTGCCGGTCGAAGAGCTGCGTATGGGAGCCCTGCACCGTCCGGTATTCGATCAGTTTGTAGTCCGGGGTCACCACCCCGCGAATCTTATCCGTGAACTGCAGGTACACCGCGTCGCGCCCGGCGTTTTCGCCGTGGATCTGCGGCAGCAGGCTGTGGCCAAACATGCCGTCTGGCTTGGGCAAGCCCACGTAGTCGAGGATCGTCGGCATCATGTCCAAAAGCAGCGCCTTGCCCGCCACGCGGTGGTTGACAGGAATGTCCGGACCGGCGAGGATCATCGGAATGCGGATCGAGTTGTCGTACAGGTTCTGCTTGCCCATCAGCCCGTGCTGGCCGAGGGAGATCCCGTGGTCAGCCACGTAAACGATCAGGGTGTTGTCGAGCTGGCCGGTTTCCTCAAGCGCCGCCACGATGTCGCCCACGCGGTCGTCGATGTGCGTGATCATCGCGTAGTAGTCCGCGATGTGGCGCTTGACCGCCGCGATCGGCCGCGGGTACGCCTCCAGCGACTCGTCACGCTGGGCGCGCATGTCAAACTCGAACGGGTGCTGCGGGAGGTAGTTGTCCGGCACCGAAATCGTGTCAGGATCATACAGCGCGCTGTACTTGCTTGGCATCGTCCGCGGATCATGCGGTGCCATGAACGCCCCGTACATAAAGAACGGCTGATCGTCTTCGGCGTGTTCATGGATCTTTTCGATCATCGTGTCGGCGAACAGGTCGGTGGAGTGCTTGCCGATGTTGATGCGGTCGGCCGGCAGGTCGATGATGCGCTTAGACGAAAACGGGTCCTGGACGAAGCGCTTGAAGTGGTCGTACTTGCCAGTCGGGTCGTAGTCGTTGACTGGCACGTTCCAGTGGTCCCACATGCCGCCGAAGAAAATGTTGCCGCCATCGTTGAAGCTGCGGGCAAAGGCGCGCGTGCCGTTGTGCCACTTGCCGACGCCGATGCTGGTGTAGCCGCCTTTTTGCAGCTCCTCACCTAGCAGCGCCTGGTCGTCTGGGATCGTATCGCCATCGTCCTCCCAGCTGGTCACATAGCGACCGGTGTGCAACATCGCACGCGAAGGCATGCACACCGCGCCGCTTGAGCCACCCGGGATGAAGGCTTCCGTGAAGCTGGTGCCCCGGGCCACCAGTTGGTCGAAGTTGGGGGTAATAATTTCGGGGTTGCCCAGCGCGTGGATGGTGTTGAAGCGCTGGTCATCGGCAATCATCAAGATCACATTCCGTTTCAAGAGCGTCACTCCTTTGAGGTTATAAGTTCAGTCTAACTGGGTGTGAAGTAAGCGCAACCATTTATTTGTGAAAAGTTGGCATACCCGGCAATACTATTTATCCCACGCGCCTTGCACCGCGGATGGCGGCGACCCGTAGTGTTGCTTGAACAACCGGCTGAAGTAAAACGGGTCCTGATAGCCGACCGCGCCGGCCACCTGATTGACCGGCCAGTCCGTGTCCCGCAGGATCTGATGCGCTTTTTTCAGTCGCAGCTGGGTCAAAAACGTCATCGGGCTGACGCCGTTGACCGCCTTGAACGTGCGGGACAGGTGGGCCGGTGCCACGTGCAGCTCCGCGGCCAACGCGGTGAGCGTCAACGCCTCACGGTAGTGCGCCTCCAGGTAGTACGTGGCCGCAGCCACCAGCGCCCGCTGGTCTGTCGTCGCCGCCGGTTCCCCAGTCATCACACGGTCGGCGCTGACCCGGTTGTCCGGTAGCGCCCGAAGCAGCAGGCACAGCAACTCGACCACCTGCGCCTGCACCA
This sequence comes from Lacticaseibacillus daqingensis, assembly GCF_003946115.1. Classification (GTDB taxonomy): domain Bacteria; phylum Bacillota; class Bacilli; order Lactobacillales; family Lactobacillaceae; genus Lacticaseibacillus; species Lacticaseibacillus daqingensis. The sequence continues at coordinate 54,578 of NZ_RHOH01000009.1, forward strand.
TCACATCGTGCCCAAAGGCCCCGGCCGCCTGACTCTCCGCCGCCACCCGCCGCGCGCACGCCATGAAGGCCGCCTGTTGTTCCCCCAGCGCCACCACGCTGTCGGCAAACGGTAGCGCCCCGGGGGTCACCCCCGGCAAGGCTAGCTCGCGCAGGCCGATGTGCAGTTGCGTGCTGTGCGTCCGCGGCTTCTGAGTCTCCTGGTGCCAAACCCCTGGGTTGAACAGCAGCGCCTGGCCGGCCGTGACGTGCTGCCACTGACCGCTGATCCGGTAGTCGGAGCTGCCGTCCAGCAAGATCGACAGCTCGATGAAGTCGTGCTGGTGATACGGATACGTCCCCGGCCGCGCATTATGGAACGTGAACGCGTACAGCAGTTCCGGGGCAAAGTTCTTCAGATCAAACACGGACAGGGACCTCCTTTCAGACCCAGAGCGACACGGCGCGGACTTAGCGAGACGGCGTTTGACGAGCGCGCGAACCTGTACTGCCGGACTCCGGCCCAGCCAGCGGCGCTTCCAGTACCGCTGGCTGAACCTCCGTCCTCTGACGGTGAGCGACTTGGATAGCCAAGATAAATGGCGACATCAGAAATTTAATCGCGATTTAACTGTGCGACTGCGTGCTTCGTAGATCTTGTCCCACCGCAAAATCCTTCTACGTTCAAAGTTCAAGCACTCGGATCAGAACCAATTCAGACGCTTTAAGCACAGCATAAATTTGCGCCGCAATCGTCATGCCTTGTTGATGAAACCATTTCGGCTCAAAATTGAGCCGTTCTAAATCGAAGGGCGGAGGCCCAGTCGGTGACACCGGAAGCGGAGGCGAGCGGCGAGCCAGCGTGCTTGCCGGCAACGCCGCAAGCCACCGTAGGGAGCATCGCGACCGGAGGCGTGAAATTGCTGTTAGTCGGCGCACTTTGCCGGCTTACAGCAAGGGCGGGTCCCGAGACCAGACTTTGGCTCGGGGGAGCCCCACGCGTTCCGCCGCCGCTCGCCGGAGCTGGAGGTGTTACCGGCTGGGCCGGAGCCCAGCACGTAAAACCACACCAGCCTTCGAGTTAATAAATAGTTTAATATGGCCATTCACAATCCGTTACATATTCTTTACAATACGGGTATTCTGCACGGAAAGAAGGTTCCACATGAAACAAACGACGACGCTGAGCTCGCGTGAGGCCATCACGGACCTGATCGGTGTGATCATCGGCAACGGCATCACCGCGTTCGCATACTCCTGGGTGCTGGTGCGGCTGAACGTCATCTCCGGCGGCGTCACCGCCAGCGCGATGATCGCCGGCCGCATGAGTCCGTGGTCGGTCACGGTTTGGACCAATACCATCACGCTCGTGTGCCTAGGCGCCTCACTGGTATTCCTCGGCCGCCGCAACTTCGTCAACTCGCTGGTGTCCAGCTTCAGCTACATGGGCTGGTTCAGCCTCGCGCAGAGCTGGCAGCCCGACAGCACCGGACCGGTTTGGCTCAGCCTGCCCATCGCCGGGATGATCGTCGGCGCCGGCTACTTTCTGTGCATCGACCACCACGCGTCGACCGCGGGGCTGGATGTGTTTGCCTTGGTGGTGAACGCCCGCTGGCCGCGCGTCTCGGTGGCGCTTGGCCTGCGCGTGATCAACTTCACCGTTCTCGGCATCGGCGCCTGGACCTTTGGCCTCCGCTCGTTTCTGCTCGGGCTGGTCTTCATCATCATCTACACGCAGACCCTGGCGAGCTTGGAAAAACGCTTCGGTCACTAAATCAAGCGCCTGCCTTGCGGGCGTTTTTTGTTTGGGTTCACGCCTTAGTGTAAGCGGCCGCACCCGCCCGCTTCAATCGCCAAACTTAAGGAATAATGGTCAAAAAAGTCCAAGGTTTCCGTCGGTTCTCTCCATTCATTCCCCCAGCGGTTCTCGGATAATCGGGGATAGAGAAAAAGCCGGGGCCGCCACGCGAGCGCCCCGGCTTCTGGGAGGCAAACATGAATCCTTACACTTGGGTTTGGCCCTATGTTCGGCGCAATCGGTTCCAGCTGATCGGGGCCACGGTCCTGATCGTTTTGAACGCCCTCGCCATCGTGGTGGCGCCACTGTTAGGCGGGATGATCGTCGACCAGGTCATCGAAGGTGGTCACACAGAGCGGCTGGTGCCGATGCTCGCCATCATGATCGGCGTCACCTTGGCGCGCACGATCATGCGCTACTGCTACACCATTTTGTTCGAACGGCTGGGCCAAAACGCACTGTTCGACATTCGCCACGACCTGTTCGCAAAACTCCAGTCGCTGGACTTCACGTTCTTCAACACGACGCGCACCGGCGACATCATGGCGCGCCTGACCGGTGACACCGAGGCGATCCGCCACATGCTGTGCTGGGTCTCCTACAACGCGATGGAGTGCGTGCTGTGGTTCTTGGCCGCGGTGATCGTGATGAGCGTCATCAACGTGCCGCTGATGATCGCGCTGGTGGTGCTGACGCCCTTGATCGGCTACCTGACCTTCAAGATGAGCGGCCAGGCCCTGCCGGTGTTCTTCAACATTCGCCAGAGCTTCGCGCGCCTGAACACGATGGTCGAGGAAAACATCTCCGGCAACCGCGTCGTCAAAGCCTTTGCCCGCGAGGCCTACGAAGTCAAAAAATTCGAGAAGCTGAACCGCGACTACAAGGCGCAAAACATGGCGTCGGCTACGATTTCGCGGCGCTATCTGCCGCCGCTGGACTTTCTGGCGTCGCTTCTGACGGTGATCGTGCTGCTGCTCGGCGGCGGCTTTGTCATCGCTGGGCGCATGTCGTTGGGTGACCTCGTGACGTTCAACGGCTTCTTGTGGATGCTTAACCAGCCAATGCGCATGAGCGGCTGGCTGATCAACGACATGCAGCGCTTCGCCGCAGCAACCGTCAAGATCCGCGCGATGATGGCAGCGAAGCCCGCCATCACCACACCGGCCGTCGCAACCCCACATGTCATGCACGGCGCGGTCACCTTTGACCATGTCGGCTTCGCCTATCCGGACGCGCCGGCCACGCCGGTGCTGGATGACATCAACTTCACCGTTGAACCCGGCCAAACCATGGGCGTGCTGGGCGAAACCGGCGCCGGCAAGTCGACCTTAATGGATCTGATCGCGCGCTTCTATGACCCGACCACCGGGCGCGTCTTGATCGATGGCATCGACGCCAAGGACTGGCCGGTGCACACGTTACGCGACCAGATCACTGTGGTCATGCAGGACCTGTTCCTGTTTTCCGACACCATCGGCGACAACATTCGCTACGGCAACCCGCAGGCGGATGGCTCGTTCGTCCGCCAGATGGCCAGCATCGCGGCGGCCGACCAGTTCATCGCCGCCATGCCGGACGGCTACGACACCGTGGTCGGCGAGCGCTGCGTCGGCCTGTCCGGGGGTCAAAAGCAGCGGCTGTCTTTGACCCGGGCGCTGGTCAAGGACCCGCGCATCCTGATCCTCGATGACACCACCAGCGCTTTGGACATGGAAACGGAAGCCGAGATCCAGCAGCACCTCGCAACGGCTGCCGCGCACAAAACGGTGTTCATCATCGCCTCGCGCATCTCCAGCCTGCGCCACGCCGACCAGATCATTGTGCTGCGCCACGGCCGCATCGTCGAGCGCGGCACGCACGACACACTGCTGGCGCAAGGCGGCTACTATGCGGAAACCTACCAGCGGCAGCTCGGAGCTAATGAGGAAGGCGGTGAGGACAATGGCTAAGCGCAACACCTACAACGAAGACGAAACGCTCAAGCAGTCCTTCAACTGGCACGACTATGCGCGCCTTGGCCACTACCTGCGGCCTTACCGCGGTAAGCTCGCGCTGGCGCTCGGGTCGATTTTGCTGGGCAACGTCGCCTTGATCCTCGGCCCGTACCTGACCAAGGTCGCCATCGACACCATCATCCCCCATCACGACATGCTGGCGCTGAGCCTGCTGTCCAGCGTGTTCCTGATCACCCTGCTGGTGGCGTGGGCCTGCTACCGCTACCGCATCTGGACGATCACCGAGATCGGCCAGGACCTGCTGCGCGACATGCGCACGGACCTGTTCACCCACCTGCAGACCCTGCCGTTTGCCTACTTTGACTCGCGCCCGCACGGTAAGATCCTGATCCGCGTGGTCAACTACATCAACACCCTGTCGGACCTGCTGTCCAACGGGCTGATCAACCTGATCTCGGATTTTATCAACCTGCTGGTGACCCTGGTGTTCATGCTCGCCATCAACTGGCGCCTGACCCTGTACAGCCTTGTGCTCCTGCCGGTGCTGTTCATCTGGACCTACGTGATCCAAGTACAGCAGCAAAAAGCATTCCAGGCCCTATCCAACAAGCAGTCCAACCTGAACGCGTTCATTCACGAAGGCATCGCCGGCATCAAGGTCACCCAGGGGTTTGCCCAGGAAGCCAACGCGATCAACGCCTTTGACGCGGTGGCTGAGGAAAACCGCGTCGCCTACATGCGCGCCGTCAAGGTCCAGTACGCGCTGTGGCCGGGGGTCCAAAACATCGCGACCCTCACGACGGCGCTGATCTACTACATCGGCATTCAGCACGTCGGCGTGGTCGTGTCGACCGGGACGCTGATCGCGTTTCTCGGCTACATCACAAACTTCTGGAACCCCGTCATCAACATCGGCAATTTCTACAACTCGCTGATCACCGCGACCGCCTACCTCGAGCGCATCTTCGAGACGCTGGACGAGGCGCCTGAGGTGACCGATGAGGCTGGCGCCTTCACCCTGCCACCGATCCACGGCGAGGTGGCCTTCCAGGACGTGTCCTTCAAGTACGCGCCGGATGAGCCCGAGATCCTGCACGATGTCAGCTTCCACGCCGGCGCCGGCGAAACCATCGCGTTGGTCGGTCCCACCGGTGCCGGTAAGTCCACCATCATCAACCTGCTCTCGCGCTTTTACAACGTGACCGACGGCGTGGTGGCCATCGACGGCGTGGACATCAGCCGCGTCACCCTGGCCTCCCTGCGCGCGCAGATGGGCGTGATGCTGCAAGACACCTTCATCTTCTCCGGCACCATCCTCGACAACATCCGCTACGGGCGCCTCGACGCCACCGAAGAAGACGTGATCGCGGCCGCCAAAATCGCGCGCGCCGACGATTTCATCCAAACCCTCGCGGACGGCTACCACACCGTCGTGCAGGAGCGCGGCGTCTCGCTGTCGGCCGGTCAGCGCCAGCTGATCGCCTTTGCCCGCACCCTGCTGGCCGACCCGCGCATCCTGATCCTCGATGAGGCCACCGCCGCCATCGACACCCACACCGAACAGCTCCTGCAGGCCGGACTGGATCAGCTGCTGAAAGGCCGCACCAGCTTTATCGTGGCACACCGCCTGTCCACCATTCGCCGTGCCGACAAGATCCTTGTCATCGACCACGGCCGCATCGTCGAAAGCGGCACGCATGACGCGCTGATGGCAGCCCACGGTGCCTACTTCCAGCTATACGATGCACAGCTGCGGATGCTGCAAGCGCTGTAACCACTCAAAAACCAGCCCTGCTTGGCGCGAGGGCTGGTTTTTAGTCTGCTGTTAAAGTGGCGCAACATCACGGCCTGGCACGACAAACCGCGTGATGGTATCATCCCCTGTCCGCAACCGCCAGCAATGCCGCTGGTCGTACAGGTAGATGAAGGTGAAGCCACTGGGTTGCGCCAGCGTCCGCAGGTGTGCGCGCAGGCGGCCGATGTCCGGCGCGTCCGGCAGCATGAACAGGAATAGGTTCTGCTCCGGGAACGGCGCGTAACCCGGCAGCAGCCGCGTTTTACGCGTCAGGGCGGCGATCAAGTCGTTGCCCGACCCCCACTTGGCGCTGGGGAAAAACACGTCCCGCGGGCCGCCGGTCGTGTGGCCGAGGTGCAGGCGCAGCGGATGCGGCCGCCGCGCGGCCAGGTGGGCATCGGTCGCCAACAGCGCGGCCACACTGCGCTCAAGCGCACGCGTCACCTCAACCCCCACCCGCCCCGGCACCTGAATATCGGGCCGGTCGGCGTTCACCGCCGCCGCGTACTTGTCTGGTTCGATCTGCGTCAGCACCTGCAGGGCACGAATTTCTTCTGGATGCACGCGATTGGGCATGGGCTCACCCCCGGGGGTGCAGCGGGTCGATCACCTGCTGCAACGTGAACTGGCCCGCGTCATACGCGTACTGCACGATGGCGCAGTTGGGCAGCCGCCCGCCTGGCAGCGTCACGGCCGCGTTGGCCCACAGGCGTATGAAGTGGTGGATCGCACCCGCGTGTGACACCATCAGCACGGCCTGCCCCGAAGCACTCGCCATCAACTCAGCCACCGTGCCCCCAACGCGCGCATCGATCGTTGCATCGGCCTCGCCACCATAAGGAACGAAGAAGTCCCCGTACGGCGGCGTGGGGTTCAGGTACTCCGCCTGCCCCTCAAAGCGTCCGAAGCCACACTCACGCAGGCCTTTGACCCGCGTATACGGCTGATCGCACACCAGCTCCAAGGTGTCTGCCGCACGCTCCGCGGTGGAGCAAAACGCCGCGTCAAAAGTCACCCCTTGGGCATCGAACCACGCGCGCGCTGCCTGCCCCTGCACGATCCCTGCCGGCGTGAGCGGCGAGTCGCACCATCCCTGGATGCGGTGAAGCACATTGAACAGCGTCTCGCCGTGGCGCATTAAGTAAAGTGTTTGGGTCATCTTGCCACCTCCTGCTCCTTCAGTGTAGCAGAAAAAACGGTTACATGGCCCAAATTTTCGGCGCCGCATGACCCCCTGGCAAAGACGTCCGCAGCGTTCGTGAGACCGGCATCGAATCCTTCAACCACCACAATCGTTCAGCCCAAAGAAACGGCCTCACACCAGATGAATACTGGAATGAGGCCGTTTAGAAACAGACAAAAGTTTAGCTTATTTCATCTGTCAACTTGACAGGGCTGAGTGCAGTTTCGGGTTTTACGCGGCGACTCGCTTATCCTCTGGGCGCAACCGCATTTTCTCAGCCTCGACCAATACCTCAACGATTCAACTTCAGGCTCATGGCGTTGAGTGCCACGATGATCGTGGAGGCGGACATGATGATCGCCCCCACCGCCGGGCTGAGGATAATGCCGCCCCCGGCCAGCACCCCCGCCGCCAGCGGGATCGCCAGCAGGTTGTAACCGGCGCCCCACCAGAGGTTCTGGATCATCTTGCGCGTGGTGGCACGCCCGAGTTGCAGGAATGTGAGGATGTCGTGCGGATCGCTTTTGACCAGCACCACGTCCGCAGTGTCGATCGCGACATCCGTACCGGCCCCGATCGCCACGCCGATGTCCGCGCGCGCCAGCGACGGCGCATCGTTGATGCCATCGCCGACCATCATCACGTGATGGCCCGCCTGCTGGTACTGCGCAACGATCGCCGCCTTATCCGCTGGCCGCAGCTCCGCCTGCACGTCAATGTCACCGAGCTGCTTGGCGATGGTCTGCGCGGCCGCTGCGTTGTCCCCGGTCAGCATGACCGGCGTGATGCCTTGCGCGCGCAACTGCTTGATCAGCGCCGGCGCCTCTGGCCGGATCGCATCCCCTTGCGCCACCAGCCCGAGGACCGTGCGGTCGTGCAGGAGAAAACTGATCGAGTTACCGGCCGCTGCCAGCTCGTCGTAGCGCGCGTGGTCAAAGGCCAGCCCCTGATCCGCCAGATAGCGCGCCGTCACGATAGCGTACGCCTGCCCATTGATCGTGCCGGTCAGCCCAACGCCTTGCTGCGCCTGCACGTCCGTCGCCGGTGCCACCGTCAGTCCCTCCGCCTTGGCCGCGGTCAAAATGCCGGTGGCCAGCGGGTGGCTCGAGTGCGCCTCAAGCGCGGCCAACTGGGCAAGCACTGTGTCTTCGGTAGCGGCCGTGAAGCTGACCACGGCATTGACCTGGAACACGCCCTGCGTCAGCGTGCCAGTTTTATCCACTAACACGTGATCGATTCTGCCGGCAGTCTCCAGCGCCTGCCGGTTGCGGACCAACAGTCCGTTGGCCGCGCCAAGACTCGTGCTGCGTGCGACCACCAGTGGGATCGCCAGCCCCAGGGCGTGCGGACACGCGATGACCAGCACGGTCACCAGCCGCTCCAGCGCGGTGTCCATGTTAGCGATACCCAGCCACACGGCAAAGGCCCCCAACCCAACCACTAGCGCGGCGTAAAACAGGTACCGTGACACCAGATCTGCCAGGCTCTCGGCCTTGGACTTGTCCTGCTGCGCGGCGGTCACCAACTTGGCCACCTGCGCGAGGTAGCCGGACTCGCCGGTGCCGGTGACGCGCACCGTCAGCGTCCCGTCCCCGTTGACCGACCCGCCGATCACCTGCGCACCCACGGTTTTGGCTACCGCCTTGGCCTCACCGGTGACCAACGCTTCATTCAGCGCGCTTGCGCCGGCCTCGATCACGCCGTCAGCCGGCACCTTCTCACCAGCGCGCACCACCACGCGACTGCCCTGGCTAAGATGTGCCAGCGGCATGTCTTCGGTCGTGCCGTCCGCCTTCAGGACATGTGCCTCACCGGGCAACAGCGCGGCCATTTTTTCCAGCACATTGCCGGCGTTCATCACCGCGTTCATCTCGATCCAGTGCCCCAGCAGCATGATGACGATCAGGCTGGCGAGCTCCCAGAAAAAGTCCATCACGTGGCCGCTCGGATTCAGGAAGTGATTGGCCACGAAGGCGTACAGGCTGTACAGGTACGCCACGGAAATACCCATGGCGATCAGCGTCATCATCGCCGGCGCCTTCTGCTGCAGCTCCGCCTTCGCCCCACTCAAAAACGGTTGCCCGCCATAGATGAACAGGAACGTGGCCAGCACCAGCACCACCCAGTCCGAGCCGGGGAACGTGGTCTGAAACGGCAGGTGCAGTCCCATGAACGGCGACAGCACAAACACCGGCACCGCAGCCACTAGCGACAGCCAGAACTTCTGCTTAAAGTTGCCATGGTGCATCGCGTGCATATCGTGCCCACCGGCCATGTTCATGTGGTCCATGTCGTGGCCGCCATGCATCGCCATATGGTCGTGACCCATCGCCATGTCGTGGCTGTCGTCATGATGCATTGCCGCGTGGTCATGGCCCATCGGCATTTTGCGGCTGTCGTCGTGGTGCATCGCCGCGTGGTCATGGCCCATCGGCATCTCGTGGCTGTCGTCGTGGTGCATCGCCGCGTGGTCGTGGCCCATCGGCATCTCGCCGTGCGCCGCCTTGTCTGCTTCTGGCTGCGGCTTCTCAGTTGATTTTCCCATGTTGTCTGCCTCACATTTCTTTTTGTCTACATTTGTAGATTATCTTTTTCGTCTACAAATGTCAACGAATGGCCATCATTTATTTAATTGTCTCACGCTGAAAGGACCCGGCGCACGTGACCCGCCCACGCCTGCGATTGCTGCCGGCAATTCGCGGAAGCGGTGCCAAGCGCCTAGGATTACCGGCGGTCTACGCCAATGAAAGCACGCAAAAATTAAAGGGGCATCTTTTGAAAATCTATGCTAGAATGGGGAAGTAAAAAATTTTGTTTTCATCTTTTAGGAGGAAAAACACTTATGCCATTAGTTAACGGCACTGAACTTGTCAAGGCAGCTCGCGAAGGTCACTATGCAATTGGTGCCTTCAACACCAACAACCTGGAATGGACCCGTGCGATCCTTGCCGGTGCGCAAGAACTGAACGTTCCTGTCATCATCCAGACTTCCATGGGCGCTGCTAAGTACATGGGTGGCTACGAACTTTGCCAAAAGTTGATTGCAGCTACCGTTAAGGCAATGGACATCACTGTTCCTGTTGTGATCCACTTGGACCACGGGAACTACGAAGCTGCTAAGGAAGCAATTGCTGCCGGCTACAACTCCGTAATGTTCGACGGTCACGACCTGCCTTTCGAAGAAAACCTGGCCAAGACCAAGGAAATCATCGCCCTGGCCCACGCTAAGGGCATCTCCGTCGAAGCCGAAGTTGGCTCCATCGGTGGTGAAGAAGACGGGATCATCGGTGAAGGCGAACTGGCTTCCGTTGAAGAAGCAACCACGTTTGCTGATCTGGGCGTTGACTACCTGGCCGCTGGCTTTGGTAACATCCACGGCCCATACCCAGCTAACTGGAAGGGTCTGCACTTCGACCGCCTTCAGGAAATCGGCGAAGCCGTTAAGCAGCCGCTGGTTCTGCATGGTGGTTCCGGGATTCCTCAAGACCAAGTCGTTAAGGCGATCAAGATGGGTGTTGCAAAGCTTAACATCAACACCGAATGCCAGCTTGCCTTTGCTAAGGCAACCCGTGAATACATCCTCGCCGGTAAGGACCAGCAGGGCAAGGGTTACGACCCTCGCAAGCTGCTTGCCCCTGGCACGCAGGCGATCACGGATACCTTCAAGGAAATCTGCGGCTGGATGGGCACCAAGTCCGTTAAGCTCGTTCCTGAAGAAATCTAATCAACGCAACGAAACCACTGCCTCTGCAGTGGTTTTTTTCTTTGCAAAAAGGGCGACCAGATGGGCCGCCCTTTTCGTTGCCATTAGCGCCGCACCAAGTCGACCAGCATCGTATTCATCAACCCGAGCACCACGGGCGTGGCGGCCACTGTCACCTGCGGATGATAAGCCAGCGTGGCATCGTTGAGGTCATGCAGCAGCAGGTGCTTGAGCCGCGCGATCCCAGGCCACGATTCCGGCGTGTGATGATTCGCGATCACCGTCCCCTGATAAGGGGTCGCACGGGCCAAATCATTCAGCTTTGGCACCATGTCCAGCGCGATCTGGTCATCCAGCGCGAGCAGCAGCGGTCGATACGCGTACTGGGTTAAATCCACAATCGGATCGTTGGCAATGAAGCGGTAGCCCAGCTTCAACCCGTGGTACATGGCGGCCGTCGCCCCTTTTGAGGCCCCGTACAGGAGCGTTTGCGTCCGCGCGATTTGGTAGGTCGCCCGGACCCGGGCAATCACGGCCGCCACGTCGGCTTCAAACGTTGGCGCCCCGGCTGTGTTGCGAAAAAAAGAGCCCGCCGTCAGGTTGGTATCCAGCAGCCGCAGCACCAGCGTGTTTTTCACCAGCCACGTCTGCAAGCGGCTGAATGGACTGATACCCATACGTTGCTGGTAATCGGCGGCCATCAACTCACTGGGCGCCCCGATGTGGCTGAAGGTGACTACCAAGTGGCGCGAAGCCCCGGGGGTCAGGCCAGTCACCGGGATCTGATCCAGGTGATAGACCAACTGGCCCTGGCGCTGGTCTCCCGGCCGCAGTGGCACTGCGACGTGTGGCACGTACACATGATGATACTGCGCCCCGTGCTGCTCGGTGCGCACCAGCACCAGCCCGTTGCGCGTCAGGCGCTGATGCACGCGCAACGCATCCGCATTGCCTGCAACCCCCGCGGCCCACGGGTTTGTGGCAACGGGGACGATCACCGTTGTTTGCTCAGACTCACGCAGGATCTGCATGTGCGGCCGCCTCTCGCGCCGCTTGCTGGGCGGCCAAAAATGCTTGGTACAGCAACGCTTCCTGGTTGGCCCAAAAGGCGTCAAAGCCAGTCATCGCCATCCCCGCGTACTGCTCGCCGGGGGTCGCTTTGCGGTGCGCCAATGCGGCAATCGTCGGTGCCGTCTGCGGATCATTCATCATGCCACGATTTTCAGCCAGCAACAGGCGCTCCTGGGCGGCGTACGCCGCCGGGTCGGCCGGCGTGTGCTGTTGCTCAAAGAAGTACAGGTCCGCCAGATAGTCGTAGAACTCGCGCCGGTACAACGCCGGCGCACGCTGGCGGAGATAGCGCAATGCATAACGATGCGCGCGCACCCACTCAGCCAATTGATGGTCAAAGGCAAAGTTGTCCTTGCGCACGGTCGACTGCGGATTCCACAGCCACAGGTACACCGACCGGTCGAGGTACACAATGTCTGTCGCCATAGCGCAGGCCAGCCCCACGAAGTAGGTGTCCTCAAAGATCCGCAGCTGCGGATGCCATGTCAGGCCGATACGAGCCAGATAGGCGCGATTGAACCACTTGGCGACCGGGGACTTCCAGTCACGCGGATGGGACGGGTAATAGCGGTACCCCGTACGATACCAGGACTGTTGCGTGTAGCGCGCAATGATCAGCTCATGCGACCCACTGGTTTCGGCGACCTGAAAGAAGGCGTGCAGGGCCAGCGCATCCTGAAGCTCGTCGTCCGCGTCCATGAACATCACGTACTGACTCGTTGTGTGCATCATCCCCTGTTGCCGCGCAAAACCCGCCCCACGCCCCTCGGGGTAACCGAAAAAGCGCACCGTGAGATTGGTCAAAAGCGCGTACTGATCAAGCGGCCACGCACTCACCCCATCGCCGATCAGCTGAATGTCGATCTGATCAAAGGGAACGTCAATTTGACCGTTGATCGAACTGAGCAGGCGCATCACCTGCGCCGGGGTCTCATTGTGGAACGGAATAATAATTGCTAACGTCTTGAACTCGTTTGTCATGACTTGGCCTCACTCAATTTGACAGGGGTCCCTCGCCGCCGCAACGCCTCAAGCTTGGCGAGATACTGCGGAAAATCAGCAAGCGACACATGGTGATAATACGACCGGCGCTCGCGGTAATAAGCCGCGATCTGCTGGATCAACGCGGGTGAAACGGCTGGCACCCACAGCTCGCAATTTTCGTGCAGCGCCAACTGCAGTTGTGCATCCATCGCCGCCTGATCGCGCGCCACAAAGACGCGCTCATGCAAGTAGCATGTCCCCAGAAACCGAAAGAACTCGTGCTGCCACCAATCGACATCACGCTCACGTAGAAACGCCAGTTGATACCGCTGTGACCGCACCCACTCATCGCCCTGATCCGCAAAGCCGTGCGCGCCGCGCCGCCCCGTGGAGACTGGGTTCGCACGCCAGCGATAAACCGGCGCGCTGAGTCGGACCACGTGCTGGGCAAAATGGTGCGCAAGCGTCACGAAGTAGGTATCCTCGTACACCCGCAACTGTGGATGCCAACGCAGACCCAGGGCGGCAAGGAAATCGGCCCGAAACAGTTTGCCCATGACCGCCTGGCCGTCTGAGGCCGGATACTGTTTGTCCCGCAGCTGACCCTGCCGCCAAACCTCGGCCGTAAATGGTGCTTTGACCAAGTCTGGCGTGTCTGCGGTCGCGGCCAGCAGCCGCGCGAATGCGGTCGCGCTTTCGAGCACGTCATCGGCATCCATGAACATCAGGTACGGCCCGCGCGCTAAGTCCATCCCGAACTGCCGCGCGAGACCGGCGCCCAGGCTTCTTGTCAGCGTGTACTGGCGAATCGTCACTGCGGGCGCTGGCGCCAACACGTGCGGATCAAGGGCGGCCCCGCCATCGTTGACCAAGATGAACTCAAAGGCCGACCACACCACCCCGACTTGCTGCGCCACCGAGGCGAAAAGTGCGGCAAGATCAGCGCCGTAATCGCACCGAAACGGAATGATCACACTGATCGTTGGGGTTCCTTCAGGCATCTGGGTGCTCCTTTCACAGCGTGGCAACGCCCCGTCACGCGACCACGGCCTGCAGCCGCGCTAAGTACGCATCAAACTGCTTTGGCGCATGGTTCCACGGGGCTTCCATCGATCGGTCGCTGACGCGTAGCTCGTCAATAAACGCCGCAACATGCGCCCACTGTGCCGCATTTTGCCGCACCAAGTCCGCCATCAGTGCCAGCATCGCCTCTCGGTCTGCCCCAGGCACCGCCTGCAGTTGCGTATAGAACCGGACCACACATCGGCCCAGCGTGGTCGGGTACTGCTCCGGCGTCAACGCTTTGAGCCGCTCAAAGTAGCGCGTCATCATTCGGACCCAGTCCGGCGTCAGAACGGTCGGGCTCGGCGCCATCACCGCCTCAGACACCGTGCGCCCCAGAAACTGTGCGCATGCGATCCCCGGTTCCTCATGCTGGTGCGTGCCCGCGACCGCCTCGGCCAGCCGCGCGACGAGTTCCTCCGTGTAGTCGCCGTACGCTTCAAAGGCAATCTGCGCCCGCATCAATAGCGCCCGGTTAAGCATCCGCCCGCACAATCGGCGAGTCGTTGACCCCACCTGGTACGTCACCTCGCGCGTGGTCGTCATCTGTTGCGTCAGCAGCAGTCCGCCGATAATTTGCGCCGCCGAATTATCTTGCGCCGCAACGAAGAAGCGCTGCAAGACATCGACCTGATTCAATTGCATATTGGGCCCCATGAACAGGACGAATTTGCCGGTCGCCATCGTCAGCCCCTGCTGCAGAGCGACTTCCCACGCCCAAATTTGCGCTGGTTTGATATAGCGAAACTTCAGGTGATTGAACAGCCGCAGTGGCTCCAGACTATCAAGCTGATAGCGGCCATTGTCAATAAGGATGACTTCTACTTGGCGAAAATCAATTCCCAGCTGATTGTTGATCGAGGATAAGGGAATACTCAGATCCTCTGCGGTCGCCGAATCTGCCGCAACGATAATACTCAATAACTTGTCCATGCTTACTCCTTCATATGCCGACCCGCGCCGTAATTAAGTCATAATATTTAATTAATAATAGTATAACCTGAACCTCAACCGCTTCCAAGCCTTGTTGCAGCGATTATCGGGCACTGGCCTGCTCCGCCTCAAACGCCTGCCTGAGCAGTTGCTCCTGTGCGGCCAGAAATTCAGTCACACCCTCAGTCGCCACCCCGGCGTGAAGTCCGCCAGGCGCTGCCATCTGGCCGATCAACCGGCGGATATGCGCCATGCCGGCAGTCGTCCACAGCGTCCGGTTCGCGGCCAGCAGGCGCTGCTGTTCAAGTAAAAATGCCACCTCATCCGCTGGCACGTTGCGCCGTTGCCGAAAGAACAAATCAGCACAATAGTTATAAAACTCACCTTGCCAACGCACAGGAGCTTGCACGCGTAATACCCGTAGCACCGCGCGATTGGCCTGCGCCCAGACATGCAGCTGGCGATTGAACGCGTGCCCATTTTGCCGCACCGTCGAAGCCGGATTCCACAGCCAGACATACACCGACCGGTCGACAGTCACAATATCCGTCGCCAGTTTGCAGGCGAGTCCAACAAAGTAGGTATCCTCATATAGTCGTAAGTCCGGGTGCCAGCGGAGCCCTTTGGCCACCAGGAACGCCCGCTGGAACAACTTCGCATACGCCGCCTTCCCGTCCTGCGCGCTGGAGGTGACATAACCGAACCCCGCCCCGCGCCGAAACTGCGTCACATAGCGCGCAATGACGAGTTCGGGCGTCGCCGTCCGCACTGCCGCCAGCAAGTCGCGTACCGCGAACACATCCGCAAGCACATCATCAGCATCCAAAAACATCACGTACCGGCCGCGCGTCTGATCGATCCCCGCCTGCCGAGCCACGCCGGCCCCACGGCTCGGCATGTAAACCAGCTGTTGCACTGGCAGCTGCGTCACGACCGACGTCACCCGTTCCGGCAGTGCGGCGACACCATCGCCCACTAGAAGCAACTCCAGCTCAGCCCAAGGCACCTCAACCTGATTGTTTAGGCTACTCAGAATCCGCTTCAGCTGTACCTCATTTTCTTGATGAAAAGGCATGATGATCGACAACAACTTTTCCATAATCGTTCTCCAGTTCTCATATGTATGAACAAGCTGCTCACCCCCAATTGCTTGAGAGCAGCAGCTTGTCCGAGACTCACCACATGGTGAGTTTAGTACAGTGGTTCATCGTCGTCATCGCGACGCTTCTTCGCAAACGCAAAGGCTGCCGTGGCTGCCATCACTGTCAGTCCTACCCCTGCAGCGGCAAGCGCGTCATCTGCCGCGTTACCAGTCTGCGGTAACGTCTTGCTAGCGGATGTGGTCGCTCTGACCATGCGCTGTCCGCCCGCAGTTCCAGCGGTTCCGCCGCGTTGACTCGGATTGTTCGTAATTGGATCTGTTGTCGGATCTGTAGTCGGGTCCGTCGTCGGGTCCGTTGTCGGATCTGTAGTCGGGTCCGTCGTTGGATCCGTCGTCGGGTCCGTTGTCGGATCTGTAGTCGGGTCCGTTGTCGGGTCCGTTGTCGGATCCGTTGTCGGGTCCGTCGTTGGATCTGTGGTCGGGTCCGTCGTTGGGTCCGTGGTCGGATCTGTGATCGGGTCCGTCGTTGGGTCCGTGGTCGGATCTGTGGTCGGGTCCGTCGTTGGGTCTGTTGTTGGGTCCGTGGTCGGATCTGTGGTCGGGTCCGTCGTTGGGTCCGTTGTCGGATCTGTGGTTGGGTCCGTGGTCGGGTCTGTGGTCGGGTCCGTCGTTGGGTCATCATCCTCAGGAGTTGCAACTTGGTAAACCGCTGCAGGAACTCGAACTATCTTGACAATACGTCCCTTGTCATCACTGTTTTCGGTTTCCTCCGTTGATGGATCATAGTAAACTGCCGGTCCAACAAGATCAATAGTCACTTGTTCGCCTTCAGACACCTCTAGATTTGTCAGTGTAGACCCATCGTTGGTATCAGGCAAATCATTGCTGCCGGTAGGATCGTCCTGATCATTCTGACCGTCCTGACCGTCCTGGCCGTCCTGACCATCCTGACCGTCCTGACCGTCCTGACCGTCCTGGCCGTCCTGGCCGTCCTGACCATCCTGACCGTCCTGACCGTCCTGACCGTCCTGGCCGTCCTGACCGTCCTGACCGTCCTGGCCGTCCTGACCGTCCTGGCCGTCCTGACCGTCCTGGCCGTCCTGACCATCCTGACCGTCTTGACCGTCCTGGCCGTCTTGACCATCCTGACCGTCCTGGCCGTCCTGACCATCCTGACCGTCCTGACCGTCTTGACCGTCCTGGCCGTCTTGACCATCCTGACCGTCCTGGCCGTCTTGACCATCCTGACCGTCCTGGCCGTCTTGACCGTCTTGACCATCCTGGCCGTCCTGGCCGTCTTGACCGTCCTGGCCAGTAGCTCCCGTGGCACCCTTCAGCGACTCGACGAAGTCGTTGCCATCGACGGTCCCATCTCCATTGAGGTCCTTATCCTGATCATCGATCTTGTCATCGCCGTTCAGGTCTTCCGTTGCCGGCGTGTTCTTCCAAGCATCAAAGGCACTTTCACCTGCTGCGCCGGTCTCACCCTTTGCACCAGTCTCACCTTGCGCTCCAGTTTCACCCTTCGCTCCGGTGGCACCTTTTTCGCCCTTCAGCGTGATGACGAAGTCATTGCCATCAACCTTTTCGTCTCCGTTAAGGTCCTTATCCTGATCATCGATCTTGTCATCGCCGTTCAGGTCTTCCGTTGCCGGCGTGTTCTTCCAAGCATCAAAGGCACTTTCACCTGCTGCGCCGGTCTCACCCTTTGCACCAGTCTCACCTTGCGCTCCAGTTTCACCCTTCGCTCCGGTGGCACCCTTTTCGCCCTTCAGCGTGATGACGAAGTCATTGCCATCAACCTTTTCGTCTCCGTTAAGGTCCTTATCCTGGTCATCGATCTTGTCATCGCCGTTCAGGTCTTCCGTTGCCGGCGTGTTCTTCCAAGCATCAAAGGCACTTTCACCTGCTGCGCCGGTCTCACCCTTCGCACCAGTCTCACCTTGCGCACCCGTGTCCCCAGTATCACCTTTTTCACCCTTCAGGCTGGCGATGAAGTCTTCCTCGGTCTTGTCCGCGTTACCGGCCAAGCCCTGCCAGATCTCAAACGCACTCTTCCCATCCAGGCCGTTCAGGAAGTCTTCTTCACTACCTTCATTGCCTGCTTCAACCCAGACTTGATAAGCGCTCTTCCCGTCCGCACCTTTCAGCGCTGCCAGGAAGTCAGCTTCCGTCTTGCCTGCATTGTCAGGATCAGAGGTCTGCCACAGCTCAAAGGCGCTTTGACCATTCGTACCTGCGGTACCTTGGTCACCCTTGGCCCCAGTGTCACCTTTTTCACCCTTCAGGCTGGCGATGAAGTCTTCCTCGGTCTTGTCCGCGTTACCGGCCAAGCCCTGCCAGAT